>CAWAOQ010000001.1:0-461585 GCA_963783785.1 uncultured beta proteobacterium
AACGCTTTCGTGTATGTCTATCGTGGCGCCGTCACGATCGGCGCGCAGGCCGTGACGCAACAGCACATGGCGATCCTCGCCAACCGCGGCGACGGTGTGCACTTGCAGGCCAGCGCGCAAGGAACCCGCCTTCTGCTGATCGCCGGCCGGCCGCTCAACGAGCCGATCGTGCAGTACGGTCCGTTCGTGATGAACACGAGGCAGGAAATCCTCCAGGCCGTCGAAGACTTCAGTGCCGGGCGGTTGGCATAGAGTGATCAGGACACCGTCACCCCTTTCCAGAAAGCCACGCGGCCCTTGACGGCGGCCGCCGCTTCGCTCGGCTCGGGGTAGTACCAGACCGCGTCGGGGTTCATCTCGCCGTTGACCAGCAGGCTGTAGTAATGCGCCTGGCCCTTCCACGTCGAGCCGCTGCGGTGGTTGCTGAAGGTCACGTACTGGCGATCCAGGCTCGCCTCGGGAAAGTAGTGGTCGCCATCGACCACCACGGTGTCGTCGCTCTCGGCGATCACGACGCCGTTCCATACTGCCTTGACCATGCTTGCCTCGCCTTCGTGTCGATCAGAGGGCCGATGATGCCTCGGGCGGATGACGGGCGGGCCGCGCATCGGCAAACGCGGCCAAGGGCATGCCGCGGTGCTCGATCACCTCGAGGCCGCGCGCCAATTCGAAACTCGAGCCGTGCCAGTTGCTGTCGTCATCGTGGACCGAAGGGTGAACGTCGTCGCGCGGCGGATCATCGGGCAACCAACGGGACAAACGGGTCAGCAGGTGATTGATCATGGTGGTGAACTCTCGCGGGGGCATGAGAGACATCGTCGGCGCCGCTGGCCAATGCCTCAATCACCCCAAAGGGGGAATCGATGCCACGCCACCGCCCTAGACTCGCGCCTGCGGTGACCAACCTCCGACGCAGAAGGATCCGTCTTGACGCCTGCCTACCCGCAACTGCTTGCCCCGCTCGACCTCGGTTTCACCACGCTGGCCAACCGCGTGCTGATGGGTTCGATGCACACCGGCCTCGAAGACGGCCGCAAACACTTCGCGGCGATGGCCGCCTTCTATGCCGAGCGCGCGCGCGGCGGCGTCGGCCTGATCGTGACCGGCGGCTTCGCGCCCAACATCGAAGGCTGGGCCAAGCCCTTCGCCGGCACGCTGGCCACGCACGCGGCAGCGCGGCGGCACCGCGAAGTGACCGATGCGGTGCATGCCGAGGGCGGCAAGATCGCGCTGCAGATCCTGCATACCGGGCGCTACGGCTACTCGCCGCTGTGCGTGGCGCCGAGCCGGATCCAGAGTCCGATCTCGCCGTTCACGCCGCGCGAACTCGGCGAACGCGGCATCGAGCGGCAGATCCGCGCCTTCGTCCGCTGCGCGGTGCTGGCGCGCGAGGCCGGCTACGACGGTGTCGAGGTGATGGGCAGCGAGGGCTACTTCATCAACCAGTTCCTGGTGGCCCACACCAACCACCGCAGCGACCGCTGGGGCGGCTCATACGACAACCGCATGCGCTTGGCCGTCGAGATCGTGCGGCGCGTGCGCGAGGCGATCGGCGCGGACTTCATCCTGATCTACCGCATCAGCCTGATCGATCTGATCCCCGACGGCAGCAGTTGGCCCGAAGTGGTGCAACTGGCCAAGGCCGTGACCGCAGCCGGCGCGACGATCCTGAACACCGGCATCGGCTGGCACGAGGCACGGGTACCGACCATCGCCACTTCGGTGCCACGCGCGGCGTTTGCCTGGGTCACGAAGAAGTTGCGCGAGCAGCTGCGCGCCGATGGCCTGGCGATCCCGCTGGTCACGAGCAACCGCATCAATACGCCGGAAGTCGCCGAACAGGTGCTCGCCGATGGCGCGGCCGACATGGTGAGCCTGGCGCGGCCTTTCCTGGCCGATCCGGCGTTCGTTGCCAAGGCCGCCGCCGGCCGTGCCGACGAAATCAACACCTGCATTGCCTGCAACCAGGCCTGCCTCGATCACACCTTCAAGAATCAGCTCGCGAGTTGCCTGGTCAACCCGCGTGCGGGCCATGAGACTACGCTGGTGATCCGTCCGGCGGCGCCGCGCAAGCGGATTGCGGTGGTCGGTGCCGGGCCCGCCGGCTTGGCCGCGGCCACCACGCTGGCAGAGCGTGGCCACGAGGTGCACCTGTTCGAATCGGCCGCCGAGATCGGCGGCCAGTTCAACCTCGCCAAACGCATTCCGGGCAAGGAGGAGTTCCACGAAACGCTGCGCTACTTCGCGCGCCGCATCGAGCGCACCGGCGTGGCACTGCACCTGAACACGCGGGCGCGCAGCGACCACCTGGTGGCCGGGGGCTTCGACGAGGTGCTGCTGGCGACCGGCGTGACGCCGCGCAACCCGCACATCCCCGGCCAGGATCTGCCGGGCGTGATGGGTTATGTCGACGCGATCCTGCAGAGGCAGCCCGTCGGCCAGCGTGTGGCCGTCATCGGCGCCGGCGGCATCGGTTTCGACGTGGCCGAGTGCCTGGTTCACGACGCCGCGCATCCATCGCCTGCGCTCGACTTGGCAGCGTGGCAGCGCGAATGGGGCGTCGCCGATCCCGGCACGGTGCGTGGCGGCGTGGTGCGCGCGCAGCCGGCAGCGCCGGCTCGGCAGGTGACGCTGCTGCAGCGCAAGCCGGGCAAGCTTGGCGCCGGTCTGGGCAAGACCACTGGGTGGATCCACCGCAGCGCACTGAAGATGAAAGGTGTCGAAATGGTGGCGGGTGCCCACTACGAACGCATCGGTCCGCACGAAGGGGCATTGGGTTTGTTCGTGACCTTCGGCGAGGCGCGGCGCGATGGCAACGTGATCGCCTGCGACAGCATCGTGCTGTGCGCCGGCCAGGAACCGCTGCGGGAACTGCACGCGCCGTTGGTCGCAGCGGGCATCCGGGCGCATCTGATCGGCGGAGCTTTCGAAGCCGGCGAACTCGACGCCAAGCGCGCCATCGACCAGGGCACCCGACTGGCCGCGACGCTTTAGGCGATGCTCGTCGCCACCCTCAATGGTCGTCGAGCGCGCCTGGGATGGTCACATCGTCAGGCCACTCGGATTCGCTGATCAGCAGGCCGTGCTGGAGTTCGTAGCTCGACTCGTGAAAACCACCGGCTCGAGCCGCCATCTCTGCCGGTGTCTCGGAATCGCCGGGTGATGCCGCCGTCGGGGGCGTCGCGTGCTGCCGCAACGGCGGGGCGGCGGGCGCCGCGGCAGCAGCAGCGGCCTTCGCTGGCACAGCCGGCGCACGCGGGTTCAAGCCATGCAGCCGCATTGACGGCATGCGCGCGAAAGCAATTGGTCGGCGTCGGATGAGCATCCCGCAACTATGAGCCCGCTCGGAACCAAGTCGACCCACCGCATTCGGGGGTAATTACTTCGAACTAGGGAGAGCGCCCGCCAAGATCAAGTGGGTGTGTGCACACACTCTATTCTCCCGGACCTGACTTCGCGGGCGTTCACTCAGAAACCGAACGACAACCCGAGCATGCCCTCGACCTGCGACATCGTGTCGCCTCGGATCGCGACCGCGCAGCCGCCGGAACAGAAGAATCCGCCACTGCTGTTGAGCAACGTCAGGTAGCCGCGCAACTCACTGCGCAGTGCGACCTGCCTGGAGAGCATCCATTGGTAGCCAAGGCCGAGATTGGCCGACGGCCTCACCTCGGACGACAGCCCGTCGAGTCCTGGCGACAGGTGCGTGATCCCCAGACCGCCGACCACGTAGCCGCCATTGGTGGCGTGCGTGCCTTCGAAGAACACGCGCCCGCCAAGATGCAGGTAGCTGATGTTGACCGAGACGTCGCCCGTCTGGTTCAACGCCGAACCCGGCAGTGCGCTGCGCTGGAACGAGTAGAAGACCTGGGCCTGCCGGCCATCGGACAGGATCCAGTCAAAGCTCAGCGACGCGGCGGCGCCGCTGTCGAGTTTGATCACCGCGTCGCCCGCGTTCTCGTCGATGAACTCGCCGCCGGCGCGTGCACCGCCATACAGCGTCAGCACGCCTTGGGCAGCCGCAGCCGAAGCCGCAAGCGCCAGCAGCGCCGCGATCGCAAGACGGACGAACGGCCGATGAAAGGCCTGAGCCGGGACCATTGGCAACATGCGAGACATCCGAGAGGTTGCGGAATAGTTTCATCTTGCCACCGATCCTTCGCTCCGGGGAGTTTGGACACGGTCGCTGGGTGCGGCAGGTCGAACCCAGGCTGACGCTCGAACAACTCGTTCGCGTGCCATGCAAAAAGCCGGCGGCGCGCAGCCTCAAGGGGCAGGCCGCGCGACCGAGTGCAATGGCGTCTGGCTTGCGGCTCGGTACCGCGCCAGAGCCGGCGCTGCGCTGCGCCACAGGCGCCAGGCCAACCAGCCCCAGCGCAGCAGGCGCAGCGCCGGCACCCGGCGCAGCCTGGCACCCACCACCAGTGCTCCGACAGCGCTGGCAACTGTCCACACCAGCGGGCTCGACAGCCAAACGCGGATCCGCACGACACGGTACACGGCCAAGTCGGCCCGATCGGCGAGTTCACCGAATGCGCCAATCACCTGGCCGCGTGCCAGCTGCGAGGCCAGCAGCAGATCCTGCTTGCGCTGGCTGCGCGGCAGCATCGTGCCCACAGCACGCACGGTCATGGTGGAGGGCCGGGGCGCAATGCGTCGCTGTCTCTGCGGAGCTCGGCGATGCTCGCCTGGAACAGCGTCGAGCCGCTGGCGACCAGCCGACGCAACCGCAATGCGCCAACCACCGCGAGCCCGACGAACAGCGCTGCGGCGATTCCCAGCCCGGCCAGCCGATGCGTGTCCCACAGCACCACGGTGACGAACAGGGCGACGAACACCGCACCGAAGCCCGCCATCAGTGCCGTCAGTACGGCCCACAACAGCAGCGACGCGACGCGGTCCTTTTCTTCCTGAACCTCGATCGCCAGCAACTCGAGCCGGATGCGACCGAGTGCGATCAGCGATGCCGCGAGCCGGCGCACCGGCCCGGAAACACTGCCGCCTGTCTGCGCCACAGTGGCCTACCGCCGCAATCGCGCCACACGACGC
The DNA here is from genome assembly GCA_963783785.1 of uncultured beta proteobacterium. Classification (GTDB taxonomy): domain Bacteria; phylum Pseudomonadota; class Gammaproteobacteria; order Burkholderiales; family Burkholderiaceae_C; genus CADEEN01. The sequence goes on from CAWAOQ010000001.1 coordinate 5,050, forward strand.
GCGCTCAACGCCGGCCGATCAGTACGCCGATCGCCAGGCCGACAGCCGCCGCGGCACCAACCGCCTGCCACGGATGGCTGTGCACGTAATCGTCGGTAGCCCCGGCCGCCCTTTTGGCGCGTTCGACGGCTTCGTGCTGCGCGTCGATGACACGCTCCTTGGCGCTGTCGAGCCGGTCACGGATTCGCGACCGCAGCGCTGCGGCCTCGCCTTCGGCCTTGTTCGTCGTTGCACTCATCAATGCATCGATATCGTCCATCACCGAACGAAAGTCGGCTGCCAGCTTTTCCTTGGCAACGGTGGTGTCAGTCATCGGAGGCTCCTGTCAGTTCAGGTGGGAGAAACAACCGCAATCATCATTCACTCCTGCTCAGCCGACGGCTTGAGCGGTATCAATATATGCCCGCCACCTCCGGCGCGCGATTCGGGCGCTCTGTCCGGGACCCCATGGGCATCCAGTGCAGTCGGCAGCGAGCCCTCGCCGCTCACTTGGGCGGCGGAGTGTTCGGTGGCGGATAGTTGGGCGGGGGGTAGTTGGGCGGCGGGTAACTGCCGGTCGGACCGCTCGGGACTGGGTAGTTGGGCGGTGGGTAACTGGCCGCGGGCGGCGGGTAGTAGTACCGTCGGCCCGGGTACACGCCTCGCGCCGGCACCTGGTTGCCTCGCGTATACATGCATTGGACGTACGCGGCGTCGTAGTTCATTTGCAGCCCGTACGTCGAGTAGCCATACATATTGCTGCCGGACGTGCCGCCGATGAGCAAACCCGTGCCCGCGCCGATGGCTGCTCCCTGGCCCGCGTGGCCGGACGCGCTGCCGATGATCGCGCCGGCCGTCGCGCCAATCAACGCGCCCGCCGCCGCATTCGCGGCTGCCGCGTCGTTGGCCGGCTGCGCGGCCGCCGGACCGCCCAATACCGCGATTGCATATTGGCGGCACGCGGCATCGTCGACCCGGAACTGATCGAGGCTCTTCTGCGACCCGGGGAGCACAAACACCGAAGGCCCGGTCGGGACAGTCACGCACCCAGCCAAGACGACGCAGGTGAATAGAAGAACAACCAGTGGGCGCTTACTCATTCATTGGCTCTTCGTTCTGTCGTCACTGTGCTGGCGCTGCGATGCTCGGCGGATTCGGCCCACGCGTCGGCACGACGGTCATCCACGCCTTCGAGCAGTTCTGGACATAGGGGAAGTAACCTGCGGGCTCCGGGCAGTAGTACCAGTAATTCGTGGCCGGCGCCGCCTGTGGCGACTGCTCGACGTAGACCGTCGGTTCGGAGGGAGCGTACAGCGGGTATGGGTAAGCGTAGGAGTATGGGTAATACCTGGGATAAGCACCATAGACTGGATAAGACCAACCGCCCCAATAGGCCGGACCGCCAAAATAGATACCCACGCCGGGGCCATACCAACCCCCGTAGCCACCGTACCATCGGGCCGAGTATCCGGCATGCGATCCGACGGGATATCCGCCGCGGTGATAACCACCGCTGGGCACGCCGCGATACTCACCGCCAGTACCCGGTCCTCCACGAACATCCGCATAACTGCCTTGGCCACCGACTCGGCCGCCATCGCGCGCCTGTGCCAGCGCGGCATCGCCGGCAAGTGCCACGGCAAGCGCGGCAACAACACCCAACGCAAGCACTTTCATGCAATGCCCTCCAACCCTCATTCGACGCGCCGCTGCGCGCCGAGTTCAACGTCCCACCTGAGCGTCGAGCGCGCTCACACGGTCTTTAGACGTCGATGTTCGCCGCCCGCAGAGCGTTGCTCTCGATGAAATCGCGCCGGGGCTCGACTTCGTCACCCATCAGCATCGTGAACACGCGGTCGGCTTCGATCGCGTCGTCGATCTGCACCCTGAGAAGGCGACGCACGGTCGGATCCATCGTCGTTTCCCAAAGCTGCTGAGGGTTCATCTCGCCCAGGCCCTTGTAGCGCTGGCGGCCGACACTGGCTTCGGCCTGGGCCATCAACCAAGCCATCGCGGCACGAAAGTCACCCACCTTGAGTTCCTTCTGCCGCTCGCCCTCGCCCCGGCGCACGATCGCGTCTTCGCCGAGCAGGCCCTTGAACGTCAGGCCCGCACGCGACAGCGCCTCGTAGTCGGCGCCGTGCACGAAATCGGGCGTGACCACACTGGTCTTGACGTTGCCGTGGTGGCGGCGGCCAATGCGCAGCACATGCTTGTCGGTGCGGGCATCGTAGGCTGCGTCGACCTCCGCATCGTGCAGCGCTGCCTTCAACGCGGCGGCGCTGATTTCGGCGCTGGCCAGGCTATCGAGGTCGAGCACCAGCCCATCGGCAATGGCGCGCAACGCCTCGATGTCCATCCAGTTGGACAGGCGATCGATCACGTTGGTGGCCAGCACATACTGCCGCGCCAACTCCTCGAGCGCGCTGCCGCTGATCGGCGGCCTGTCGATGCCGGGAAGCACCGCAGCGCCATCAAGCGCCACGCGCATCAGGTAGGCATCGAGTTCGTGGCCGTCCTTCAGGTATTGCTCGGCCTTGCCGTGCTTGACCTTGTACAACGGCGGCTGCGCGATGTAGATGTGGCCGCGCTCGACCAGATCGGGCATCTGGCGATAGAAGAAGGTCAGCAGCAGGGTCCGGATGTGCGCGCCGTCGACGTCGGCGTCGGTCATGATGATGATGCGGTGGTAGCGCAGCTTGTCGGCATTGAAGTCGTCGCCCCCCATGCCCTTGCCGATGCCGGTGCCCAATGCGGTGATCAGGGTCAGGATCTCGTTGCTGGTAAGCAGCTTCTCGTAACGCGCCCGCTCGACGTTCAGGATCTTGCCGCGCAGCGGCAGGATCGCCTGGAACTTGCGGTCGCGGCCCTGCTTGGCCGAGCCTCCAGCCGAGTCGCCCTCGACGATGTAGATCTCGCACAGTGCCGGATCCTTCTCCTGGCAGTCGGCGAGCTTGCCCGGCAGGCCCATGCCGTCGAGGACACCCTTGCGACGCGTCATCTCGCGCGCCTTGCGTGCAGCCTCGCGGGCACGGGCCGCATCGACGATCTTGCCGCAGATGATCTTGGCGTCGGTCGGGTTCTCGAGCAGATAGTCGGTCAGGGCCTTGCTGACGACATCTTCCACCGGGCCACGCACTTCGCTGGAAACCAGCTTGTCCTTGGTCTGGCTGCTGAACTTGGGCTCGGGCACCTTCACGCTCAGCACGCAGCACAGGCCCTCGCGCATGTCGTCGCCGGTAACCTCGACCTTGGCCTTCTTGGCCAGTTCGTTGTCGTCGATGTACTTGTTGATCACCCGCGTCATCGCCGCGCGCAGTCCGGTCAGGTGAGTACCACCGTCTCGCTGCGGGATGTTGTTGGTGAAGCACAGCACGTTCTCGCTGTAGCCGTCGTTCCACTGCATCGCCACGTCGGTGGTGATGGTCGTGCCCTGCTCGCTGACTTTCTCGCCGATGGCGCCGAAGATCGTCGGGTGCAACACCTTCTTGCCGGTGTTGATGAACTCGACGAAGCCCTTCACGCCACCGGCGAAGGCGAAGGTGTCTTCCTTGTTGTTGCGTTCGTCGACCAGACGGATCTTCACGCCGTTGTTCAGGAAGCTCAGCTCGCGCAGCTTCTTGGCGATGATGTCGTAGTGGAAATCGATGTTCGAGAAGATCTCCAGGTCGGGCAGGAAGTGCACCTCGGTGCCGCGCTTCTCGGTCTCGCCGGTGACCCGCATCGGGCTCACCAACACACCGTCGCGCCGTTCGATCAGGCGGTCTTGCGGCACCCCCTGCCTGAACTCCATCTGGTGCACCTTGCCGTCGCGCCGCACCGTCAGGCGCAGCCATTTCGACAGACCGTTGACGCAACTCACGCCCACTCCATGCAATCCGCCGGAGACCTTGTAGCTGTTCTGGTTGAACTTGCCACCGGCATGCAGTTCGGTCAGCGCGATCTCGGCAGCACTGCGCTTGGGCTCGTGCTTGTCGTCCATCTTCACGCCGGTGGGAATGCCTCGGCCGTTGTCAGTGACGCTGATCGAGTTGTCGGTATGGATCGTGACGACGATGTCGTCGCAGTGCCCAGCCAGCGACTCGTCGATCGAGTTGTCGACGACCTCGAACACCAGGTGGTGCAGGCCGGTGCCATCGGACGTGTCGCCGATGTACATGCCGGGGCGCTTGCGCACCGCCTCCAGCCCCTCGAGGATCTGGATCGCGCCTTCGCCGTAGGCGTCGGAGTGTTGTTGCGGGGTCGGTTGGGTTTCGCTCATCGCTCTTTGCGTTGCTTCTCAAAAAGACCGAAGCGGGCCAATCGTCAAACTGGCCCGCTCGGATATTGGCATCTGTGGCCTGCCGCAGGCCGCGCTAGATGCGCATCGGCATCACCACGTACTTGAACCCGGGCTGTTCCGGCAGCGTGAACAGGGCGCTCGAACTGGTGTCCTGCAACTCGAGCTTGACCATCTCGGCGTTGCTGTTGGCCAGCGCATCGATCAGGTAGGTGACGTTGAAGCCGATCTCGATGGTGTCGCCGGCGTAGTCGATCTCGAGTTCTTCCTTGGCCTCTTCCTGCTCGGCGTTGGAAGACGAGATTCGCAGCGTGCCGGGTTCGATGTTCACACGCACCGCCTTGAACTTCTCGCTGGTCAGGATCGCGGCGCGCTGCAAGCTCGACAACAACGGGGCACGACCCAGCACCACCGCATTCTTGTGGTTCTTGGGGACGACGCGGTTGTAGTCGGGGAACTTGCCCTCGACCAGCTTGGTCACGAACTCCATGCCTGAGAAAGCGAACTTGGCCTGGTTGCCGGCGAATCGCATCTCGATCGGCGTGTCTTCGTCCTTCAGCAGACGTTGCAGTTCGAGGACGGTCTTGCGAGGCAGGATCACCTCCTGCTTGGGCATGTCGACCTCGAGCGTGGCCTGGGCCAGCGCCAGTCGGTGGCCGTCGGTGGCCACCAGCGTCAACAGCTTGCCCTCGGCGACGAACAGGATGCCGTTCAGGTAGTAGCGGATGTCGTGCACCGCCATCGCAAAGTGCACCTGGTTGATCAGCCCGCGCAACGTCTTCTGCGGCACGCTGAACGCCGGGCCGAAGTCAACTGCCTCATTGACCAGCGGAAAATCTTCGGCCGGCAGCGTCTGCAGCGTGAAGCGGCTCTTGCCGCCCTGCAGGGTCAGCTTGTTCTGGCTCGAACTGAGTGTCACCACCTGATCGGCAGGCAATGCGCGCAGGATGTCGATCAGCTTGCGTGCACCCACGGTGGTGGCAAAGCTGCCGGCATCACCGCCAAGGTCGACCCGGGTGCGCACCTGGATCTCCAGGTCGCTGGTGGTGAACTCGATGTCGCCAGCGTTCTTGCGCAACAGCACGTTGGCCAGGATCGGCAAGGTATGCCGACGCTCGACGATACCCGCCACCGCCTGCAGAGCACCCAACAGTCTTTCCTGCGCAGCTTTCAGCACGATCATGTTGTCTTCCTTATGGGTTCAATATCTTGTTGGTAGTGCTGGTAGAGCCGGTCCCAAACTGTGGAGAAGGCTATTTTCGCCTGATCCATCAAGGGCTTAGGTCCCGATGAACCCTGTGGGCCGGGCCCTTGGTTGTGGGCTGGCCCAAGTACAACAACTTCTCGATCGACTGCCTGCCTGTGGATGAGAGGGTGCTTGCTAGAAAGTTGTCCCCAGCGTTGTCACTTGACATTGGCGCAACCATCAGCCCTTGAGCGTCTGCTCCAGCACGTGCAGTTGCTGATTGAGTTCGGTGTTCTTCTGCCGCTCGCCGCCGATCTTGCGCACTGCGTGCAGCACCGTGGTGTGATCACGCCCGCCGAAGTTGTCGCCGATCTCGGGCAGGCTCTTCTGCGTCATCTCCTTGGCCAGGTACATCGCGATCTGGCGTGGCCGTGCAATGCTGGCCGGGCGCTTCTTGCTGTACATGTCGGCGACCTTGATCTTGTAGAAGTCGGCCACCGTCTTCTGGATGTTCTCGACCGAGACCTGGCGGTTCTGGATCGAGAGCAGATCCTTCAGCGCCTCGCGCGCCAGTGCGATGTTGATTTCCTTTTGTGAGAAGCGCGAATAGGCCAGGACCTTGCGCAGAGCACCCTCGAGCTCGCGAACGTTGGCACGCACGTTCTTGGCAACGAAGAACGCCACATCCTCGGGCATCGGTGAGCCCTCGGCCTCCGACTTGCGTATCAGGATCGCGACGCGCATCTCGAGCTCGGGGGGTTCGATGGCCACCGTCAGGCCGGCGTCGAAGCGGCTCGTCAGGCGCTCATCGATGTCGACCAGGCCCTTGGGATAGGTGTCGCTGGTCATGATGATGTGTGCGCGCTTGGCCACCAGTGCCTCGAAGGCGTTGAAGAATTCTTCCTGCGTGCGGTCCTTGCCGGCGAAGAACTGCACGTCATCGATCAGCAGCAGGTCCAGCGAGTGGTACTTGGCCTTCAACTCGTCGAAAGTCTTGCGCTGATAGTTCTTGACGACGTCGCTGATGAACTGTTCGGCATGCAGGTACAGGATGCGCGCGTCGGGGCGGTCCTTCAACAGCGCATTGCCAACGGCATGGATCAGGTGCGTCTTGCCCAGGCCGACGCCACCATAAATGAACAAAGGGTTGTACATCTGCCCCGGCGCGCCGGCCACGTGCAAGGCCGCGGTTCGCGCCATCTGATTGGCCCGGCCTGCGACCAGCGTGTCGAATGTCAGTGCAGCGTTCAGCCGATGCTGCGGCAGTGGTGGGTGCAGCATGCGCAGGGGTGCCACAGACTGGGCCTGGCCGTTGGGTAGCGAACCAGGCATCGCTGTCGGCGCCGTCGACACCGTCCGCGACACTGGCTCGCGCGGGGCCAGCACCAGTTCCAGCCGCACCGGCCTGCCGGCGATCGCCGTCAGAACGCCTTCCATACGCGCGGCGTACTGCGATCGGATCCAGTCGAGCTTGAAGCGGTTGGGCACGCGCAACGACACGACGGCCGTGCCCGGTGCGTCGGCCGCATCGCTCACCTCGGCCGGCGCCAGCGGGCGAATCCAGGTGTTGAACTGCTGTTCGGGCAGCTCGGCAGCGAGCTGGGTGCAGCCGCGCTGCCAAAGGTCATCGCTCATTGTGGACAAGTTATTCTGGAGCGGTCGGATTGTAGGCCACTCCGGGCCAACAAGGTGCGGTTATCCACAGTCCGGGCAGCGCCGTCAAGGCCCGCGAGATACCAGTGTTTGTGTGCCAACTCGTTGACCGCAAACAGCTTTCTTGCTGTAATCGCCGGTTTCCCTGATTCAGCTTCAACTCACTTTCGGGCCCAGCCATGAAACGCACCTACCAAGCTTCGAAGACCCGCCGCGCCCGCACCCACGGCTTTCTGGTTCGCATGAAGAGCCGCGGTGGCCGTGCGGTGATTGCCGCACGCCGCGCCAAGGGCCGCAAACGCCTGGCCGTCTGACAGAGGCCAATCGGGTCGCTTGCCCGGGGAACCGGCAGCCGATGGCCCGCAGGACGCAGGGTGTGGCGACCCAGCGGCGCGTCTGGGGCAGTCTCAAGAGCGGTGATTTCGCGGCCGTGCTGGCAACTGTCCCTATGGCCAAGAGCCCACACTTCATGCTGCAACACCTGCCAGGGCGTCCGGCATCGGTCATCCGAGATGATGGCAAGGCGGTTGTTCCAGAGTTGTCAACAGCAGGCGCACCAACACAGGCTGATTCTGTGGATAACACTTCAGGCAAGGCCGCATCCTGGCTCGGGTTGGTGGTTCCAAAGCGGCACGCGAGGCGCGCAGTCACTCGCAATCTGCTGAAGCGGCAGATGAGAGCCGCAGTTGATCGCCATGAACCGCAGATGTTGCCCGGCCAGTGGGTGATCCGGTTGCGCGCACCCTTCGATGTGCGACTGTTCCCGAGCGCGGCATCGATGGCACTGCGCCAGGCCGCCAGCAGTGAACTGGAACAGTTGTTCATCCGCGCGGTGCCCGCGTGAACGCGAGCCAGACCTTCGCACTGTGGCCGCGGCGTCTGTTGGCACTGCCCGTGCGGGCTTATCGTTTCTTCCTCAGTCCGTGGCTCGGTAGCGCCTGTCGCTTCGAGCCGACCTGTTCCCGCTATGCCCTGGAGGCGCTTGAGCGCCACGGTGCACTGGGTGGCAGTTACCTGGCCGCGCGGCGAGTGTTGCGATGCCACCCCTGGTGCGATGGCGGGCTGGACCCGGTGCCGCCTGCTGCACCGCCGTCGAATCCCTTGACCAAGAATCCTTCATGACCGATATCCGTCGCACCCTGCTATGGGTGGTATTCACGATGTCGCTCGTCCTGTTGTGGGACGCGTGGAACAAACACACTGGCCAACCTTCCATCTTCGGGGGGGCAGCCCGGCCAGCGGCGTCGGCCCCGCCGGCGACGCCATCGGGCGGGGCCGCGTCCGCGGCGGGGGTACCGACGGCCTCGACGGCACCAACCGGCGTGCCTTCGGCGGTGACGCCGACGAACCAGCCCGCCGGTGCTGCGGCAGCGGTTCCAGCCACGGCGACGCCAGCAGGTGCCGCCAGCGACGCGGTCGTGATCACCACCGATCTTGTCAAGGCGACCTTCGACAGTCGCGGGGGCAGCCTGGTTCGGCTGGAGTTGCTGCGTCATGCCGATGTCGAAGACCGCCAGCGGCACGTGCTGCTGTTCGACCAGAGTGCCGAGCGTGTCTACGCCGCGCAGACGGGACTGATCACGGCACAACCCGGCGTGAACTTGCCGAACCACCTGACCCCGATGCGCAGCGTGCCCGGTCCGACCACGCTGGCCGCCGGGGCCAACGAACTGCAAGTGCGCTTCGAGTCGGCCGATGACGGCGGCGTCAAGCTGGCCAAGACCTTCACATTCAAGCGAGGCGACTACACCATCGGCGTGCGCCATGACGTGGTCAACGCCAGCGCAGCGCCGGTCTCGCCGCAGCTGTACCTGCAGTTGGCGCGCGACGGCAATCCGCCACGTGGTGAATCTTCCTTCTACTTCACCTTCACCGGGCCGGCGATCTACACCGAGGCCAAGAAGTTCGAGAAGATCGATTTCAAGGACATCGAAAAGGGCAAGACAGGCCACGCCACCAGCGCCAGCGACGGCTGGGTGGCGATGGTGCAGCATTACTTCTCATCGGCCTGGCTGGTGCCGGCCGGCGCACCCCGCGAGTTCCGCACTGCCAAGGTGTCGACCAACCTGTACTCGGTGGCGATGGTGCTGCCGCTGGGCGAGATTGCTCCGGGCGCGAGCAAGGCGCACGACGCGACGCTGTTTGCCGGCCCGCAGGAGGAGAACAAGCTCGCTGCACTGGCGCCGGGGCTGGACCTGGTCAAGGACTATGGCTGGTTCACCGTGCTGGCCAAGCCGCTGTTCTGGCTGCTCGACCAGCTCAACAAGGTGTTCGGCAACTGGGGCTGGTCGATCGTGGCGCTGGTGGTGCTGCTGAAGATCGGCTTCTACTGGCTCAACGCCAGCGCCTACCGATCGATGGCCAAGATGAAGGCCGTCGGACCGCGCGTGGCCGACCTGCGGGAGCGCTACAAGGACAAGCCGCAGCTGATGCAGCAGGAGATGATGCGCATCTACCGCGAGGAGAAGGTCAATCCGCTCGGGGGCTGCCTGCCGATCCTGGTGCAGATGCCGTTCTTCATCGCGCTGTACTGGGTCCTGCTGTCGTCGGTCGAGATGCGCAACGCGCCGTGGATCGGCTGGATAACCGACCTGTCGGCCAAGGATCCGTGGTTCATCCTGCCCGTGCTGATGACCGCGTCCTCGCTGTTCCAGGTCTGGCTCAACCCGACCCCGGCCGATCCGATGCAGGCCAAGATGATGTGGATGATGCCGCTGATCTTCGGCGTGATGTTCTTCTTCTTCCCGGCCGGCCTGGTGCTGTACTGGCTGACCAACAACATCCTGTCGATCGCTCAGCAGTGGTTCATCAACCGCCAGCTGGGCGTCAACAAGTAAGCCAGCGTGCAGACCACACGGTCGAGGGGCTGATGCCGCATTCGGGGGGTTGAGCCGGCGGTTGCTTGCGGCGACGATGCAGGCATGCGGGGTTGACCCGGCTCAGTTCTCACGAACCTCCGGCCGGCTCTGGAGCGTCTCACGCCACTCCCCCCGCGCCAACACCAGCAAGGCACCGCAGCGACAATCGCGCGGTGCCTTCTTCCTTTGCACTGTCGCAGGATCCGATCGTCGCCATCGCCACCGCGCCTGGCCGCGGCGCAGTGGGCATCTTGCGCGTGTCGGGGCGTGGCCTAGAGGCCTTGATCGAAGGCCTGACCGGCCGGGCGCTCGCAGCGCGCCAGGCGCATTACGTCGCGCTGCGCGATGCCCGCGGCGAGGCCATCGACCACGGGTTGGCGATCCACTTCCCGGCGCCGCAGTCGTACACCGGCGAGGACGTGCTCGAGCTGCAGGCCCATGGCGGCCCGGTGGTGCTGCAACTGCTGCTGGCCCGCTGCCTCGAAGCTGCCGCCGAGGTCGCCCCTGCCACGCAGAGCCCGCGCCTGGCCCGCCTGCGCCTGGCGCAGCCCGGCGAGTTCACGCAACGCGCCTTTCTCAACGGCAAGCTCGACCTGGCGCAGGCCGAGGCCGTGGCCGACCTGATCGACGCCGGCACCGAAGCCGCGGCGCGCTCGGCCAGCCGCTCGCTTGGCGGCGCGTTCTCGCGTGAAATCGATGCACTCGCCGAGCGCCTCGTCGATTTGCGCACGCTGGTCGAGGCCACGCTCGACTTTCCCGAGGAAGAGATCGACTTTCTCGAGCGTGCCGACGCGCGTGGCCGCCTCGATGCGATCGCCGCTGCGCTGGGCCGCGTGCTCGACCGCACGCGCCAGGGCGCGTTGCTGCGCGAGGGCATGACGGTGGTGCTGGCCGGCCAGCCCAACGTCGGCAAGAGCTCGCTGCTCAACGCGCTGGCCGGCGCGGAGCTGGCGATCGTGACACCGATCGCCGGCACCACGCGCGACAAGATCGGACAGACGATCCAGATCGAAGGCGTGCCGGTGCACGTGATCGACACCGCCGGCCTGCGCGACGCCACTTCATCGAATGATGAAGTCGAGCGCATCGGCATCGCGCGCAGCTGGGCCGAGATCGAGCAAGCCGACGCGGTGGTCTTCCTGCACGACCTGACGCGGTATGCCGACGCGGGCTACCAGGCCGGCGAGAACGCCATCTCGGCGCGCCTGCATCTGGGTGACAGCGCGCGCGTGCTGCATGTCTTCAACAAGTGCGATGCCGTGCCCGCCGGCAGCAATGTTCCTGAGGGCTTGCGACTCTCCGCCCGCAGCGGCGAGGGCCTGCAGGCGCTGCGCCGCGCATTGCTCGAACGCGCCGGCTGGCACGCCAGCCCCGAGGGCGTCTTCATCGCCCGCACGCGCCATGTTCTGGCCTTGCAGCGCACGGGTGAGCACGTGGCCCAGGCCCGTGCATTGGCTGCTCGCGCCGATGCTGCACTCGACCTGCTGGCCGAGGAGTTGCGCCTGGCGCACAACGCCCTCGGCGAGATCACCGGCGTTTTCAGCGCTGACGACCTGCTGGGAGAAATATTCGGCCGCTTCTGCATCGGAAAATGACACGGTCTCTGCATTGCAAAACGCCGATTGGCTGGCGGCGAGCCGTGGACCGCGGCTGCCGGGCGATGCACCCCCGGGCTCAAGCGGTTGTGTTCGGGGGCGCGTGTTTCGATAATCCCCTGCCATAGACCATCCAGCCCGACGCCAATCCGACCATGGACATCCAGGAACTGTTCGACGCCGTGAACTCGCTCAATGCCGAGGACGCGTTCAAGCCGCGCCTGTCGCTCGAGCAGTGGCGTGTGTTCCAGACATTCCTGTCGCGCCACGAGATCCGCGCTGGCGACCTGCTGGTCAAGCAAGGTGAGCGCGACCGCACGATGTACCTGCTCGAGCGAGGCACGCTGCAGGTCTTTGTCAGCAGTCCCAAGCCCGGTACGTCGCGGCTGTCGATCCTGCGCCCGGGTGCTGTCGTCGGCGAAGCCGGGCTGTTCAGCGATCAGCCGCGCATGGCCAATGTCGAAGCGATGACCGCCTGCACGGTCTGGGCCCTGCGCGGGCCGCGGCTGGAGGAACTGGCGGCGCGCAATCCGGCACTGGCGCTCGAGCTGGTCAGGGCCGCGGCGGCAGTGATGGGGGTGCGCATGCGCGCCAACATCGAGCTCGGGCAGGCGGTCAGCTGACGCGGCCTCGCCGGGTCAGCGCTGATTGCGCGCCGTTCAGTGCCCGGCGAAGTCGACCAGCGTGAACAGCGGCAGGCCGGCCGCGCGCAAGCGCGCAGAGCCGCCGAGCTCAGGCAGATCGACGATCGCAGCGCCCTCGATCACCGTCGCGCCCAGGCGTTCGAGCAGCCGCATGCCGGCCATCATCGTGCCGCCGGTGGCGATCAGATCGTCGATCAGCACCACGCGCGTGCCTGGACCTACCGCATCGGTGTGGATCTCGACCGTCGCCGAGCCGTACTCGAGCTCGTAGGTTTCGGCCACCGTCGTGAACGGTAGCTTGCCTTTCTTGCGGATCGGCACGAAGCCGACGTTGAGTTCGTAGGCCAGCACCGAGCCGATGATGAAGCCGCGTGCATCGAGGCCGGCGATGGCTTGCGGGCGGGTGTCGAAGTAACGGTGCACGAACTGGTCGATCAGCACGCGGAACACTTTCGGCGTGGCCAGCAGCGGCGTGATGTCGCGGAACTGCACGCCCGCTGCCGGCCAGTCCGGCACGGTGCGGATGTGCGAGCGGATGTACTCCGATGGCGAGGTGATGAGGTCGACGGCCATGCGCCGGATCATAGGCGCGGCCAGGGCGCGAGAGGCGGCGCGAATCGTTCAGGCCGCGGCCACGCGCGCCACCACTTGCACCGCGCCATGGGCGTCGGCGCGCAGCACCAGCCCTTCACCCGGAGCGGTGTTCTGCTGCGCCAGATCGGCCAGAACAAACATGTGCGTGACCCAGACCTCGAAGCGCCGCGGCTGGCCAGTGGCGTCGATCAGCGCCGCGCGCAGTTGCTGCAGATGCTGGGCGCCGGTCTGCTCCGTGCCGCCGCGCGGCGAGCCCAGTGCCGGCCAGCCCTCGGCGTTGCCGAATGCCAGCGTCGCGGTGTCCATGCAGCGACACCAGGGGCTCGAGCGCACGCGTGACGGGCGCAGGTCCTGGCGCTGGAACCACTGGCCCAGCCGCCGCGCCTGCGCGCGGCCCTCGTCGCTGAGGTTGCGCTGCGTGCCGCAGTCGCCGAGCCGGAAGTTCGGCGGGTCGAACGTTCCGGGCGCCTGCGCATGGCGGAAGGCCACGACCACACCACCGCCGCGCAATGTCCGGGCAGCTTCATCGTCGGCCGCCTTGGCGTCTGACAGCGCCCACAGCGGCAGCGTCAGGCCGGTGCGCAGCAGCGCGCGTCTTGAAGGATCGCTCATGCAGGCATCATCGCCGCAGCAGCTTTTCCTCGGCCAGTGCAAGGGGTTCGGGCAAGCCGGACAGCACCAGCGTATCGCCCGCGGCCAGCGTCATCTGGTCGTCGGGGACCTGCACCTGACCGGTGGCCCGGCGCACCGACACCACCTGCACGCCCAGTGCATGCAGCGCGTGATCAGCCAGCGGCCGGCCCAGACTCGGCACGGCAGCGGGCAACGTCACGCTGTGCAATCGCGCCTGCTGCAGCTCTTCCACCGTGTCGTCATCGGCGCCGTGAAAGTAGCCGCGCAGCAGGCCGTAGCGCGCATCCCGCGCGTCGCGGGTGATGCGGATCACGCGCCGCATCGGCACGCCCACCAGCGCCAGCGCGTGGCTGGCCAGCATCAACGACCCTTCGATGGCTTCGGGCACCACTTCGGTGGCGCCAGCGGCCTTCAGACGGTCGATGTCGGCATCGTCGACGGTGCGCACCACCACCGGCACCTGTGGCGCATGCGAGCGCACCACCTGCAGGATCTTCAGCGCCGAGGGCGTGTCGTGGTACGTCACGACGACCGCACTGGCGCGCGCCAGGCCCGCCGCCATCAGGCTGCGCAGCCGTGCCGCGTCGCCGAAAACCACGCTCTGGCCTGCCGCGGCGGCCTGCCGCACGCGATCGGGGTCGAGGTCGAGCGCCATGTAGGGAATCCGCTCGCCGTCGAGCAGCCGTGCCAGGTTCTGGCCGCTGCGGCCGTAGCCGCAGATGATCACGTGGGCCTCGGTGGCGATCGACTTCTTGGCGATCGTGGTCAGCGCCACCGATTGCATCATCCAGTCGCTGGTCGAAAGCCGGGCGACGATTCGGTTGCTGAACAACACGATGAAGGGCGTGGCCAGCATCGAAAGCACCATGCTGGCCAGCACCGGGCTGACCCACTGCGGTGCCACCAGGCCCCCAGCGGCGCCGAGCGTCAGCAGCACGAAACCGAACTCGCCGGCCTGCGCGAGGTACAGGCCGGTGCGAAGCGCTGTCCCCGGGGCGGTACCGAAGGCGCGCGCAAGCAGCGCCACCAGCGCGAACTTGGCGAAGACCGGCCCGAGCGTCAGGATGATCACCAGCGGCCACTGGTCGAGGAGCGGTCGCCCATCGAGCTTCATGCCGATGGTGATGAAGAACAGGCCGAGCAGCACGTCGTGGAACGGCCGGATGTCGGTCTCGACCTGGTGCTTGAACTCGGTTTCGGCCACCAGCATGCCGGCCACGAACGCGCCGAGCGCCAGCGACAGACCGGCATTTTCGGTGAGCCAGGCCAGGCCCAGCGTAACCAGCAGCAGGTTGAGGACGAACAACTCCTCGCTCTTGCGCCGCGCCACCAGTGTCAGCCACCACCGCATCACCTGCTGGCCGCCGGTCAGCAGAACCGCCAGCAGCGCCGTCGCCTTCAACAGCGCCCAGCCCAGCGTGACCGCCATGTCGCCGCCCGGCGAGCCGATCGCAGGAATCAGCACCAGCAGCGGCACCACCGCCAAGTCCTGGAACAGCAGCACGCCGATGACGCGCTTGCCATGTTCGCTTTCAAGCTCGAGCCGGTCGGCCATCAGCTTGACGACGATGGCTGTCGACGACATCGCCATCGCGCTGCCCAGCACCAGCGCCCCGCCCCAGCCCAGCTCCCACGGCGTGGTGGTGAACGAGAACAGCCAGGCCAGAAGCAGATTGCCCGCCAGCGTGCCGATGATCGTCAGCACCACCTGCGACAGGCCCAGCCCGAACACCAGCGAGCGCATCGCACGCAGCTTGGGCAGGTTGAACTCGAGCCCGATGACGAACATCAGGAAGACCACGCCGAACTCGGCCAGGTACTTGACGGTGGCCGAGTCCTTGGCCAGCGCCAGCGCATTGGGGCCGATCAGCACACCCACCGCCAGATAGCCCAGGATCGGCGGCAGCTTCAGCGAACGGCAGATCACCACGCCGAGCACCGCGGCCACCAGATAGAGCAAGACGAGTTCGAGGGTCGAGGCCATCTGTTGCAAGCTGCCGCCAGGCCCACGCCTGCGGCCTAGAATCGATCGCCAAGTAAACCACGAGTGCCGTGACTTCCAATGCCCCTTCCGTGTCGACGTTCGACGCCCAACGCGCACTGCGCTTGGCGGCGCAGACGCTGGACATCGAAGCCGCCGCGCTGGCCGGCGCCAAGGCCCGGCTCGGTGCCGACTTCATTCGTGCGGTCGAGACGGTGTTGGCCTGCCGTGGCCGCGTCGTCGTGATGGGCATGGGCAAGAGCGGTCACGTCGGCCGCAAGATCGCGGCCACGCTGGCCTCGACCGGGACGCCGGCGATGTTCGTGCATCCGGCCGAAGCCAGCCATGGCGACCTGGGCATGGTCACCGTGCACGACGTCGTGATGGCGATCTCCAATTCGGGCGAGAGCGATGAGCTCAACGTCATCCTGCCGGTGTTGAAACGCCTGCGCGTGCCGGTCATCGCGCTGACCGGCAAGCCGCAGTCCACGCTGGCGGCTCACGCCGAAATGGTCATCGAGTGCACCGTCGAGCAGGAGGCCTGCCCGCTCAACCTCGCGCCGACCGCCAGTACCACCACGCAGATGGCGCTCGGCGATGCACTGGCGGTCGCGCTGCTCGACGCCCGGGGCTTCAAGGAAGACGACTTCGCCCGCTCGCACCCGGGTGGCGCGCTCGGCCGCAAGCTGCTGATGCATGTGCGCGACCTGATGCGCAGCGGGGACGCCCTGCCGCGCGTCGGCCCCGAATCCAGCTTCACGGCGATGCTGCGCGAGATGACCGGCAAGGGCCTGGGCCTGACGGCGATCGTCGGCGACAGCGACCGGATTCTTGGCATCTTCACCGACGGGGATCTGCGGCGCCTGATCGAGCGCGGCGCCGACCTTCGCGCACTGACTGCGCGCGACGTCATGCACCCGAATCCGCGCCGCATCCGCGCCGATGCGTTGGCGGTCGAGGCGGCCGACCTGATGGAGCAACATCGCATCACCAGCGTGCTGGTGGTCGACGACGACGCCGGCGAGCGTCTGGTCGGCACCCTGAACACCAACGACCTGATGCGCGCGAAGGTCATCTGATGTCGACGGCCGAGCCGGCGCTGCGCTTCGCGCCCGAACTGTTGCTCAAGGCGCAAGGCCGCGCGATGGGCTTGAAGGCCGCGATCTTCGACGTCGACGGCGTGCTCACCGACGGCCGTCTGTTCATCGGCGAAAGCGGTGAATCGTTCAAGGCCTTTTCGAGTCTCGACGGCCACGGCTTGAAGCTGCTGGCGCAGGGGGGCATCGTGCCGCTGGTGATCACCGGCCGCGATTCGCCGGCGGTGCGCCGCCGCATCGCCGACCTCGGCTTGCCGCATGCGATGTACGGCGTGCAGGACAAGCTCGCCGCGGCCACGGCTTTGCTGCAGTCGCTGGCTCTGGACTGGGAAGACGTCGCCGTGATGGGCGACGACTGGCCCGACCTGCCGCTGATGACGCGCGCGGCCTTCGCCTGCGCGCCGGCCAACGCCCACGCCGAGGTGCGAGCGATGGCCCACCACGTGACTGCGGCGCGCGGTGGCGACGGTGCGGCGCGCGAGTGCTGCGACCTGCTGCTGATGGCTGCCGGCCGCTACGCCGCATTGCTGCAGGGGCACCTGACGACGCTCGACGGGCGCTGAAGGGGGCGCAAGGCGATGGACATCGACAGCCTGCTGCAACCGCTGGACCCGGCGCCGCCGCGCGCGACGCCCGTGCGTCCGCGCCAGCCCTGGCATTGGCGGGTCGGGCAGTTGCTGTCGGCCTACCTGCCGGTGTTGCTGATGGCTGCACTGGCATTGGGCACGTGGTGGTTGGTGCGCAACACGCCGCGCGACCCGGTGCCGCGCGACACCGCGCAGCCAAGACATGAGCCCGACTACACGATGCAGGGCTTCACGCTGCAGCGTTTCGCGGCCGACGGCCGCCTGCGCGTGCAGGTGCAGGGCGCGCAGATGCGCCACTACCCCGACACCGACACGCTGGAGATCGACGGCGTGACCATCCGTGCGCTGTCGCCCGATGGCAGCGTGACGCATGCCTCCGCCCGCCGCGCTGTCGCCAACGGCGATGCCAGCGAAGTGCAATTGCTCGGCGGTGCGCAGGTGGTGCGCGAGAATCACGGCGACGGACAGAAGATCGAGTTCGCAGAGCGAGTTCCTGCATGCCTTCCTGACGACCGAACGCGTGCGCTCGCACCTGCCCGTGCAACTGCGCCAGGGCACCAGCGAGCTGCGTGTCGGCTCGATCGACTACGACCACCTGACGCAGTTCGCCCGCCTCGGCCCGCCGGTGCGCGCGCACTTCGAGGTGCCGAAGCGATGACGCTTGCCCCTGCAGTCGATTGCGGGCGCGGCCCGATGAGCGCCCCGCTGATGTTCATCACCGGCGCATCGGGCGGCATCGGCCAGGCGCTGGCGGCGCGCTACGCCCAGGCCGGCTGGCGGCTGGCCCTGGCGGCGCGGCGCACCAGCGAGGTCGAGGCCTGGGCCCGTGCGCAAGGACTGGCCCCCGAGCGTTGGGCGGTCTACGCCGCAGACGTGCAGGACATCGACAGCATCGTTGCCGCCGGCCAGCGCTGCATCGAGAGGCAGGGGCTGCCCGACGTGGTGATCGCCAATGCCGGCATCAGTGTCGGCATGGACACCGCCGACCGCGGCGACCTCGACGTCATGCGCGAGAGTTTTGCCATCAACAGCATCGGCATGGCGGCCACCTTCCACCCGTTCCTGGCTGCGATGCGCTCGCGTCGCAGTGGCGCGCTGGTCGGCATCGCCAGTGTCGCCGCGATCCGTGGCCTCCCCGGCCATGGCGCCTATTGCGCCAGCAAGGCCGCTGTGGTGGCCTACTGCGAAAGCCTGCGCGGCGAGTGCCGCGGCAGCGGGGTGCGCGTCGTCACGCTGGTGCCCGGCTACATCGACACACCGCTGACCGCAGGTAACCGCTATGCGATGCCGTTCCTGATGCAGCCGGCCAGCTTCGCCGAGCGCGCGTTCCACGCGATCGAGCGCGGCGACAGCTACCGCGTGATTCCCTGGCAGATGGGCGTCGTGGCCAAGCTGCTGCGGCTGCTGCCCAATCCGTTGTTCGACCGGCTGTTCGCCGGGCGCGGACGCAAGAAACGACGCGGCCAGTAGGCTGTCGCGGCCTGCCGCTGGTGTGGACGTCGATCAACGTTCGCCTCCGTGATGCGTCGCCCGGCGCGGGGCAGGCGCATCGACGCTGCCGGCAGCAAGGTGCGTGTGCCGCGGCACGACCGCTTCTGACCCGGCCAACGAGAAAAGGCGCCGGTGTTGCCACCGGCGCCCTTTGCTTTCTGTGCAGACTTGTGCGGGTCAGTAGCCGCCGCGGCCACCGCCGCCGCCACCGTAGCCGCCGCCACCGCCGCTGCGGCCACCGCCGCCGCCACCGTAGCCGCCGCCACCGCCGCTGCGGCCACCACCGCCGCCGCCACCGTAGCCGCCGCCACCGCCGTAGCCGCCGCCACCGCCGCCGCTGCGGCTACCGCCGCCGCCGCCAAAGCCGCCCGGACGCTCTTCGCGCGGACGTGCCTCGTTGACCACCAGAGGCCGGCCGTCGAGTGCCTGGCCATTCATGCCGTTGATGGCGGCCTGGGCCTCGGCGTCCGAACCCATCTCGACGAAGCCGAAGCCCTTCGAGCGGCCGGTTTCGCGGTCCATCATGACCTTGGCGGAAGTCACCGTGCCGAACTGTGCAAATGCTGCTTGCAGTGAATCGTCACGAACGCTGTAGGCGAGGTTGCCCACATAAAGCTTGTTTCCCATCGGGGAGCCCCTTTCAATCGCAGTAAACCATGTGGAGCTTCAACCCGTCGTGAACCATTCAAGCGAAGGCGCCGCATCCAGACACAGAGGGCGGATTATCGAAGAACTGGGCCCAAAAGCGGCATCGCCCCCCCAGAAAGTGTTGTTTTCTGGCTCCGCGAATCGGCGCGCCATACGGGTTCTCCCGAGGCTATTGCTAGGATCGCCGCCGCCATGACCCAGCCTCGACCCGCCCAGCGCCCTTTCGAGGCGTTGAACCGGATGCTGGGCAGCGACGAAGCGCCGATGCCGTGAACGGGGCGCCGCGCATCGCCAGCCTGGTGCCCAGCGTCACCGAGTTGCTCGTCGCGTTGGGCCTCGGGCCATACCTCGTGGCGCGCACCGGCTATTGCGTGCACCCGGCCGAGGCGGTCGCAAGGGTACCCAAGGTTGGCGGCACCAAGAACGTCAATCTGGCCAAGCTGTTGCGGCTGGCGCCGACGCATGTGATCGTCAACGTCGACGAGAACCGGCGCGAGACGGTCGCGGCGCTGCGCGGTGTCGTGCCCGACGTCCTCGTCACCCACCCTTGTGCACCCGAAGATGTCGGCGCCCTGATCGCGCAGATCGCAGCGGCCTTTGCTGCCGTGCCCGGCGTGGCCGATCGCGCGGCCGCGCTCGATGCCGAGTTGCAGGCCGAAATGCTGGCGACGCGCCCCGAAGGCCGCGCCGAGGTGCCGGTGCTGTACCTGATATGGCGTGAGCCGTGGATGACGGTGGCGCGCGACACCTACATCGCGCGCCTGCTGGCACGGGTGAACTGGCGCACGCTGCCGGCGCTCGACGGCGGAGAGAGCGGCGCGGCACGGTACCCGGTGCTGACCGGCGACGAGCCCTGGTTGACCGCCGTGCGCGAGGTGCTGCTGTCCAGCGAGCCTTACGCCTTCGGGCCCGCGCATTTGCCGCTGGCGCAAGCGCTCGCGCCGAGCGCCCGTGTGCGGCTGGTCGATGGCGAGCGCCTGAGCTGGTACGGCCCGCGCACCGCGGCCGGGCTGCGTTACCTGCGTGCACTCGCCGAACAGCCCTGACGAAGGCCAGGCCCTAACATCGACCAATGGACTTGTTCAAGCCGTTGATCGCTCTGCTGGCGATCGTCAACCCGATCGGCGTGATCCCGTTCTTCATCGCCTTCACGCAGAGCCTGACTCGCGAGCAGCGCAAGCACACGATCTCGGTGGCCAGTTTCAGTGCCTTCGTCGTCATCGCCGTCAGTGCCGTCGCTGGCTTGAAGATCATCGAGTTCTTCGGCATCAGCATCGCGTCGTTCCAGGTCGGTGGCGGCACGCTGCTGCTGATCAGCTCACTGCAGATGCTCAATGCCCAGCCGGCCGAGGCCAAGCCGGGCGACCTCGACGCGGGCAACCAGAAGGCCGACGCGGGCGCAAGCATCGCCATCGTGCCGCTGACGATCCCGCTGCTGACGGGCCCGGCGACGATATCGACGATGGTGATCTACGCCGAGAAGACGCGCCACTTGTGGGAGCACGCGGTGCTGGTCGGCTATGGCGTGGTCATCGGGCTGGTCACCTACGTGACGTTTTCCGCATCGGCGCGGATCGCCAAGGCGCTCGGGCGCACCGGCATCAACATCATGACCCGGCTGATGGGCCTGATCCTCGCCGCGATGGCGGTCGAGCTGCTGGCCGATGGGCTGGTCAAGCTGTTCCCGGTGCTGGCCTCGCACATCGCGCGCTGAAATGACAGCCCCGACAAGGCGCCTGCGGTGTCGCCCCTGGGGACGGCCATGGACTCAGTGATGCCCACTTGGGACTACATCGTCGTCGGCGCGGGCACTGCCGGCTGCCTGCTTGCCAACCGGCTGTCAGCCGACCCGCAGGCACGGGTGCTGCTGCTGGAGGCCGGCGGCCGCGACAACTATGCCTGGATCCACATCCCGGTGGGCTACCTCTATTGCATCGGCAATCCGCGCACCGACTGGCTGTACCAGACCGAGCCCGATGCCGGGCTCAACGGCCGCGTGCTGCGCTACCCGCGCGGCAAGGTGCTCGGCGGCTCGTCGAGCATCAACGGCATGATCTACATGCGCGGCCAGGCGCGCGACTACGACGGCTGGGCCGCGGCGCTCGGCGATGACGCCTGGCGCTGGCAGGCGTGCCTGCCGCATTTCATCAGTCACGAGGCGCATTGGCGCGGTGGCGACGCGTGGCATGGCAACGCCGGTGAGTGGCGGGTCGAGCGCCAGCGCCTGTCGTGGGAATTGCTCGACGCCTTTGCGCTCGCCGCGCAGCAGGCCGGCATCCCGGCCACCGATGACTTCAACCGCGGCGACAACGAAGGCGTCGGCTACTTCGAGGTCAACCAGAAGCGCGGCGTGCGCTGGAATGCCAGCAAGGCCTTCCTGCGGCCGGTGCAGGGCCGGCGCAACCTGGAGGTGCGCACCGGCGCGATGGTGCAGCGCGTGCTGCTCGAGCGACGCGGTGACGGCACGCTGGCGGCGGCCGGCGTCGAGTGCCGCAGCGACGACGGCGGCACGCAATCGCTGCGCGCAGCTCGCGCGGTGGTGCTGGCGGCCGGCGCAATCGGCTCGCCGCAACTGCTGCAGCTCTCGGGTGTCGGTCCGGCGCCGCTGCTGGCAAGTCATGGCATCGCCGTGGCGCACGACTTGCCCGGCGTCGGCGAGAACCTGCAGGACCACCTGCAGATCCGCGCCGTGTTCGGCGTGCGCGGCGTCAAGACGCTCAACACGATGGCCCACTCGCTGCTCGGCAAGGCGCGCATCGGCCTCGAGTACCTGCTGAGGCGAAGCGGCCCGATGAGCATGGCGCCGTCGCAGCTCGGCGCTTTCACCCGCTCGTCGCCCGATCAACCCTGGCCCGACCTCGAATACCACGTGCAGCCGCTGTCGCTCGACGCCTTCGGCCAGCCGTTGCACACCTTCCCGGCCTTCACGGCCAGTGTCTGCAACCTCAACCCGCAAAGCCGCGGCCGTGTGCGCATCCGTTCGCCGCGGATGGAGGACGCGCCGCTGATCGAGCCGCACTACCTGTCGACCGATGGCGATCGGCGTGTCGCCGCGGCGTCGTTGCGCCTGACGCGGCGCATCGTGGCGCAGCCGGCACTCTCGCGTTATGCGCCGGTGGAGATCAAGCCCGGCGCGCAATTCGAAACCGACGACGAACTCGCCAAGCTGGCCGGGGACATCGGCACGACGATCTTCCATCCCGTCGGCACCTGCCGCATGGGCGCCGCCAGCGACCCGTTGGCGGTGCTCGATTCCCGCCTGGCGGTGCGGGGCATTGCCGGGTTGAGCGTGGCCGATGCCAGCGCGATGCCGACGATCACCAGCGGCAACACCAACGCGCCGACGCTGATGCT
This sequence comes from uncultured beta proteobacterium, assembly GCA_963783785.1. Classification (GTDB taxonomy): domain Bacteria; phylum Pseudomonadota; class Gammaproteobacteria; order Burkholderiales; family Burkholderiaceae_C; genus CADEEN01. Next base: position 27,629 of record CAWAOQ010000001.1, read on the forward strand.
GGCCGAACGAGCTGTGAAATGGTTGCGTGAGCGCCGCATTCCGTAAGACTTGACAGGTGCCGGTGACGGGGCCCGTCGATAGACTCGGACGGATGCCTCAGACCACGGCCCCCCGCCGCCCGCACGATGCTGCGTCAGCAGTTTCGGGTGCAGCGCCTGCGCGCGCGGAGGTGCGGCAGCGCCGCCGCACGCAGCTTGCGCTGCTGGGCGTGGCGGCGATGGTGTTGTTGGCCTTCTCGTCGATGTGGTGGGGCGCAGGGATCGCGGGCTGGCTATCGGCTGCCGCGGCAGCGGCGCTGGGCGGCACGGTGCTGCTGCTGGTGCACCGCTTGAGCCTCGAATCGGAGGCCAGCGTGCGGGCCCTGGCCGACTTTTCGCAGCACCTCCAGGACGGCGACGTCGGCGGTGCGCTGCGCGCGGTCCATGCCGACACGGAGGCTGCGACCAGCGGTCTGCCGCCGGACGAGCCCGCTTCGCGCTTCGATCGCGCCGCTCACGACGTGGAGCGCGCGCTCGGCGAGCGCGAGCGGCGCTGGCAGGCACGCATGCGGCTGTCGGCCGACTGGCACTGGGAGACCGATGCCGAGTTGCGCTTCAGCTGGGTTTCGCGTGACCTCGCGTCGCTGGTCAAGCTCGGCGTGCAGCCGGCCGATCTGGTCGGTCACCGCGTCGACGCGGTGACGTTGTTCCAGCCGCCGGAAGAGGGCTGGTCGGCGCTGATCGAGCGCATGCAGCAACACCAGCCGCTGCGGGACTTGATGCTCGAAGTGCGGCGCCCCGGCCGACTGCCGCTGTGGGTGGCCCTCAATGGCCGCGCCTACCGCGACAAGCAGGGCGGCTTTGCCGGCTACGAAGGGGTCGGTCGTGACATCACCGAACAGCGCTTGGCCTACCTGCGACTGGCCGAAAGCGAGCGCCGCCACGCGATGATGGCCGAGCTCTCGGTCGACTGGTACTGGCAGACCGATGCCGAACACCGCATCGAGCAGTTCGGTCCGGTGGCGCAGGAACTGCTCGGCACGCGCGCCATCGAGGCCATTGGCCAGACGCGCTGGGCGCTGCACCCCGACGGCGCCAGCGAGGGCGAATGGGCCGCACACCGCGCCGATCTCGATGCGCGGCGGCCGTTCCGCGGCTTCGAGTACGCGATCCGCCAGGCCGGCCGCGGCGTGCGCTGGATTGCCATCGGCGGCCAACCGCGCTTGGACGCCCGCGGCGAATTCATCGGCTACCACGGCGTCGGCCGTGACATCACGCTCAGAAAGCGCGCCGAACGCGTGCTGCTCAACCGCAACCAGGCCCTCGAGCGGCTGGTGGCCGAACGCACGGCGGAGCTGGAACAGGGCAACCGCGACCTCGAAGCCTTCTCGCGCCAACTGGCACACGAGTTGCGCACGCCGATCGGCCAGGTTGCCGGCCTGGCCGACCTGCTGAAGAGCCGCGCCTCGGAGCGCCTGACCGAGGACGAGCGCGAGTGGCTGCGGCTGCAGGGGCAGGCTGCGCGCGACATGTCGGAGACCGTCACCGCGCTGCTCGAACTGGCGCGGTCGACATCGGCTGCGCTGCTGCTCGAGCCGGTGGACCTGACGGCGCTGGCACGCGCGGTGATCGAAGACCTGCCCTTCGTCGAGCGCCGGGCCGCACCACAGTGGGTCATCGAACCGGGCCTGACGGCGCACTGCAGCGCTGCGCTGGCGCGCGTGGTGCTGACCAACCTGCTCGGCAACGCCGCCAAGTTCACCCGTGACGTGGCGCGGCCGCGCATCGAGTTCGGCCACGATGGTGCGGCCGACGAGGGGGTTCTCGTGGTGCAGGACAACGGCGCGGGTTTCGATGCCGGTCGTGCAGCGACGCTGTTCCAGCCCTTCGTGCGCCTGCATCGCAGCGATCAGTTCCAGGGCACCGGGCTGGGCCTGTCGATCGTTCGCCGCATCCTCGAGCGCCACGGCGGCGCCATCGCGGCCAGCGGCGAGCCGGGTCGCGGCGCGCGCTTCAGCTTCCGTTTCGGTCCCGTGCGGGTTGCGCCAGCGAGCGCGCACGACAGCCTGCTCGATCCCAGCGGCGTGGCCGCCTGAGGCCGACGCCACCGCGGCGGCGGCGACAATCGCCGCGATGCCTGAGTTGGCCCCTGAACTGATGGCGATTGCGCTGGCCGCCGCGTTGGCGGGATTTGTCGATGCGATCGTCGGCGGCGGTGGCCTGGTGTTGGTGCCGGCGCTGTTCGCGGTCTATCCGACGGCGCTGCCGGCCACACTGCTCGGCACCAACAAGGGCGGCGCGGTCTGGGGCACCGCGTGGGCCAGCGTGCAATACGCGCGGCGCGTCGTGTTGCCATGGCATGCCCTGGCGCCAGCCATGGCGGCGGCGCTGGCCGGCAGCTTCGTCGGCGCCTGGGCGGTGACCCAGGTCAGCGCCGACAGCCTCAAGCGTGCGTTGCCGTTGCTGCTCGCGGCAATCCTGGTCTATACGGTGGCGCGAAAGGAACTCGGGCGCCATCACGCACCCCGTTGGCAAGGCCGTCGCGAGGCAGTGGCGGCCTCCGTGCTGGCGGGCGTGCTCGGCTTCTACGATGGTTTCTTCGGCCCGGGCACGGGCAGCCTGTTCGTGTTCATGTTCGTGCGCCTGATGGGCTATGACTTTCTCAACGCCAGTGCCAGTGCCAAGCTGCTGAACACGGCCACCAACGGCGCGGCGCTGCTGCTGTTCACGTGGAAGGGCCATGTCTGGTGGCACCTGGCGCTGCCGATTGCCGTGGCCAATGTCGGCGGCAGCCTGCTCGGCACCCGGCTGGCGCTCAGGCATGGCGCCGGCTTCGTGCGCGGCATGTTCATCGTGGTGGTCGCTGCACTGATCATGAAGACCGGGTTCGACGCCTACCTGCGCTAGAGGTTGCGCTCCATTTCGAGGATGGGAAAGTCCGCTGTGCCTCGGCCTGTCGCCACGCTAGCCTGTGCCTTTTGGCCCAGCTAGCGGAGACGAACCGATGATCGACGTTGCCCCCGAAACCCTGGCCCTGCAGCGCCTGTACCACTGGGAGAAGGCTGCTGCCGATCGGGTGGTGTTCACGCAGCCTTACGACGGCGCCGCGAAGGGCGCTGGCCCGGTCCGTACCTGGACCTGGAAGCAGGCGCTCGACGAGACGCGGCGCATGGCCGCCCACCTGAAGAGCCTGAACCTGCCGCCCCGGAGCAACATCGCGCTGATTTCCAAGAACTGTGCCCATTGGCTGATGACCGACTGGGCGATCTGGATGGCCGGCCATGTCTCGGTGCCGCTGTACCCGACGCTGGCCGCCGAGACGATCCGCCAGATCCTCGAGCACAGCGAGTCGAAGTTGCTGTTCGTCGGCAAGCTCGACGGCTGGGACGGCATGAAGGCGGGCGTGCCCGCCGGCCTGCCGTGCATCAGCTTCCCGCTGTCGCCGAAGAACGACTACCCGACCTGGGACGACATCGTCGCCAAGACGGCACCGCTCGCCGACAGCCCGGTGCGCCCCGCCGACGAGATGTGCACGATCATGTACACCTCGGGCACCACCGGCATGCCCAAGGGCGTGATGCACAGCTTCGGCGGCTTCGCCTGGAGCATTGCGGCGGGCTTGAAGCGCGTGCCGCTCGACAGCAGCGCGCGCATGTTGTCGTACCTGCCGCTGTCGCACATCGTCGAGCGCATGCTGGTCGAGCACGGCTTGCTGGCCACCGGCATGCAGTTGTGGTTCGCCGAGTCGCTCGAGACGTTCACGATCGATCTGCAGCGCGCGCGGCCGACGGTGTTCTTCTCGGTGCCGCGGCTGTGGGTCAAGTTCCAGCAGGGCATCAACCACAAGATGCCGCCGGCCAAGCTCGACAAGCTGCTGAAGCTGCCGATCATCGGCGGCCTGGTGCGCAAGAAGATCCTGAAGGCGCTGGGCCTCGACAAATGCAAGTTCGCCGCCGGCGGCGCGGCGCCGATGCCGCCCGACCTGCTGCGCTGGTACCACAAGCTCGGTCTGGACCTTGGCGAGGGCTATGGCATGACCGAGAACTTCGCCGTCTCGCACATCACGCTGCCGGGCAAGCCGCGCCCGGGCACGGTCGGCCTGCCCTACGACGGCGTGCAGAGCCGGATCGACCCGGCCAACGGCGAGATCCAGATGAAGAGCCCGGGCATGATGATGGGCTACTACAAGGAGCCGGGGCTGACGAAGGATGCGTTCACCGCCGACGGCTGGCTGCACACCGGCGACAAGGGCTCGCTCGACGCCGAAGGCAACCTGAAGATCACCGGTCGCGTCAAAGACCTGTTCAAGACAAGCAAGGGCAAGTACGTCGCGCCGGCGCCGATCGAAGACCGGCTGGTGATGCACGAGGCCGTCGAAGCCTGTGCCGTCACCGGCGCCAACCTCGGTCAGCCACTGGGCATCGTGATGCTCAATGCCGAGGGCATTGCGCAGGCTGCGACTGCCGAGGGCCGCAAGGCGCTCGAAGCGTCACTGGCCGAACACCTGAAGGCGATCAACGAAAAGCTCGACCCGCACGAGCAGTTGGATTGCCTGGTGCTGGTGACGACGCCGTGGACCGTCGAAAACGGCTTCATCACGCCGACCTTCAAGATCAAGCGCAACCACATCGAAGACATCTACGGCGCGAACTATGCGCGCTGGGTCGGCGCGCGCAAGAAGATCGTCTGGGAAGGCGCCTGAGCCGCGCGAAGGTCAGCGCTGTCGCAGCGCGGTCGGCGGAGGCTCAGTCGAGCGTGACCTCGCTGCGCACCGTGCCGGCGCGGTCGGCCTGCGCGCTCAAGCCCACGCGCGTGCCCTTCGGGGCGCGCACCACCCATTCGGCAAAGGCGCGGTCGGCCGTGATCTCGCGGCTCGGCAGGAAGGCGAGCTGGCTGTTCTTCGGCGCATGGCCTTCGAGCTGCGGGCCTTCGTGGCGGTGCTTGCCATTGACCAGCGAGACCTCGGGCGAATCGGGCAGGTGGATCTCGAACATCAGCCCGCGCACGGTCTTGCGCTCGAGGGCACGCCGGCTGACATAGGCCGGCAGCCAGCCGCTGTTGGCGACCGCGAAGCGGACGCGCCAGGTGTCCGGCCCCAGCGCGCGGACCTCGGTGCGCAGCGGCTCGAGCTTGGGCAGCGACAGCGCAATCTGCGTCAGCCACGCCGGAAAGCGCGCCACTTCGCGTTCGCGCAGCGCCGGCGGCGGGTTGCGCCAGAAGTTCATCTTGTCCCAGCCGCCGATCTCGACCGGGCCGAGCTGCGGATGCATGAACGGCCGCCAGTCGGCATAGGCCAGTCCGGCGCACTGCTCGTCGCTCCACTTCAGCAGCTTCAGGTCGTCCTCGACCGGGTGTTCGCGGTACCAGTGGATCCAGTCGTAGTCGGCGATGCCGGCCTCTTTGTTCGGGGCCCAGATCTCGACCGTCCAGAACAGCGCACCGAGGTGTTCATAGACCCAGTCCTGGGTGCCGGTGACGATCTCCTTCGGGTGGTACTTGAAGTCGTGGAAGATGCTGATCGCCGGGTAGCCGGTGAGCTTCTCGCCGATTTCCGAGAAACGCTTGTAGGTCCACAAGTCCTCGGGGACCATGTCTTCATCGCTCTGCGTGCCCATCGGGCGCAGGATCACGCCGCTGTGGGTGTGAAAGCTCACCGCCGCGCCGATGTTGCGGTGCGCGGTGATGAACTCGACCATCGCCCGCACCTCGGGTTCGCTGGTCGGGTACGGGCCGGCGCCGACCTGCTCGAACTCCTGGCGCCAGTGGGTCGGGAAATTGCGGTTCAGGTCGAGCCCCTCGGGATCCTTGTTGACCTTGACCGTCAGGCCGTCCCAGTGGGTCAGCGTGCCCTCGGGCATCAGCCGGTAGTAGTCACCGCCGAACTCGCCCGGCTCGCGCGCGACCATCAGCCGCGGCTCGGTGGCGTGCTTCTTGTAGGTGCCGTGCGGGTCGCGGATACGCATCGTCAACATGCGGCCGTCGCCATCGACGTCTTCGACCGTCAGCCCTTCGACGGGCGCCTCGTCGAACGGGTAGCGCCGGGTCGACGAGCGGATGTGACGCGGCCGGTCGGCCAAGGCGAGCTCGGCGCCGTCGGGGTTCAGGCGCGGGCACAGGTACACGCAGCGCGTGTCGAGCAGATGGGTGATTTGGCGGTCCTCGCCATAGCGGCTGGCGAGCTGGTGCAGGTAGTAGAGGCAGGCCGTGCTGGCGGTCAGCTCGGCGGCGTGGATGTTGCCGTCGACCCAGAACGCCGGCTTGTCGGTATCGATGCCGGTGGCGCTGTTGGTCAGCGCCACCGCCCAGATGTCGCGGCCCTCGTGGCTCTTGCCGAGCGAGCGCACGCTGATCAGCTGCGGCAAGGCATCCGCGTAATCGAACAGCAGCCGCGTCAGCTCGCCGTAGCGGTAGAAGGTGTCGAAGCGCGGGATGGGCAGGGCGGGCATGGCAGCAAACGATGGCGGCTCGGGGCCGCCATTGTGCGTCTGCCGAGTGCGCCGGTCAGGGGAACACGAAGTTCACGCCCGTCGCGTTGCCGGTCTTCAGGTCGATCGCAGGGTTGGCCAGCACCGGATTGAGTTTCGGCAGCGCGAAGCCGTCGGCAAGCGCCTCCACGCGGTACAGGCCTGCGGCCGGGTCGAACGCCGTGAACGCGTAGCTCGTCGTGCCGAAGACCCAGGTCGCGCGCCCGGGCGCGGCCGTCGGCAGCGTGAAGGCGTAGGTACCGCCGAGGGCGGTCGGCGTGGCTGCCACCTCGATCGGCTTCGCGCCCAGGTACTGCAGCGCGCGCGTGGTGGCGTAGACGTCGGTGACGCCGGTCACCGTCACCGTGCCGCTGAGGCTGGCAGGGGCCGAGGCGGCAAGCGCCGGGGCGAGCGGCGTGGCCTGTGCACTGATCGCGTTGACCCCGCTGCCGACGACCACGTCCTCGAGCACCGCGGTGGCGTAGGCGGGGCAGTGATCACGACATCGTATTTGCCGGTGCTGACCGGCCACAGCACGAAGCGGCCCTGGGCGTCGGCGGTGGTCGACTTGAGGCTCACGCCCGCCTGCTGGGCGCTGACGAGCGCGCCGGCCACGGTGTAGCCCTCGATGTCGTTCACCGCGTTCGTGTGGGCGGTGACCACCGGCTTCAGGGTGTACTTGCCTGACTTGCCATCCGGGTGGACCGACTTGCAGGGATCGAAGTCCAGCGTCAACTCGGCCAGTTGGCCGGGATCGACCGTCGCATGGACATTGAGCTTGAGCCCGCTCTGCTGGGCGCTGGGGGTCTTCAACGCTGATTGGCGCACCGGCGGCGCCGGACAGGGTCAGGTAGTTGGCGTACGGGGCCGATGCGCCATTGCTGGCTAGCACCAGGCGCACTTGCTGGTACGTTCCGGCGGGCAGCGGCAGCGTGCCCAGTTCCTCGAACACGCCGTTGCGCAGCGTCATCAGGTCGACCTGACGCGCCGGGTTCAGCGTCAGGGTTTCCCAGCCCGAGTCGCTGTCGCTGGCAGTGCTGCTCTGGCTCACGCGGACCTCGGTCACCGTGACGAAGACGGACTCGTAATTGCAGCTCTGCGAATCGGTCAGGCGAATCCGCAGCTGCCCGTTTGCGGTGGAGGTGGCGTCCCCACCGCCGCCGCAGGCGGCCAGCAAGGTGGCGAAGGCGAGCAGGCCGGCCAAGCCGGCACGATGGAGTAGACGTTTGATCATGGCAATGCCCGGGTGAGAGAACGATCTGCCGAGTTTGCTACAGCCACAGCCACGCTCGGCCCCGCATCCGCGGGGGAACTGTCTCCGTTTGCAATGTCCGTTGACGAAGGTCACGCCACGTGCTGGCCAGCCACGAACACGGCCAGCTCACCGGCAGCGAGCGCCGACCAGGACTCGTCGGCCGTCAGCGGCTCGGTGGCAACCACGGCCACCCGGTCGCTCGGTGTGGTCAGCGCGCCGAAGTCCACGCGCAGGTCCTCGTCGGCCAGGGTTGCGGCACCGAACGGGTGGCGGCGCTGCAACCGAGTACAGCTTCGTCGCTGCAGTGGGCCCACAGCGCCTGGCCGTTGGACAGCAGCAGGTTGAAGGTGCCGTGCGCGGCGATGCGGGGCAACAGTTCGCGCAGCGTCGCGCTCAGCTCGGTGACGCTGGGGACGCTGGCATGGGCCTTGGCCAATTCCTGCATCAGCCAGCAGAACGCGCGCTCGCTGTCGGTGTCGCCGACCGGGCGGAAGGCGGCATGCAGGCGCGGCTGGTAGCCCTTCAGGTCGCCGTTGTGGGCGAACACCCAGTAGCGGCCCCACAGCTCGCGCACGAAGGGGTGGGTGTTCTCCAGCGCCACGCGCCCCTGCGTCGCCTTGCGGATATGGGCGATGACGTTGTCGCTGCGGATCGGGTAGCGCTTGACCAGTTCGGCCACCGGCGAGGCACGCGCGCTGTGGTGGTCGACGAAGGTGCGCAGACCGCGATCTTCGAAGAAGGCGATTCCGAAACCGTCCTTGTGCTCGTCGGCGCGCTGGGCCAGGCCGGCAAAGCTGAACATCACGTCGGTCGGCGTGTTGGCGTTCATGCCGAGCAACTGGCACATGGCGCGCCGCCTGCGACTACTTGATCGGCAGGAACAACCGCGTGATCCCGCGCAGCGTGACCAGGTTGCCCGGGTTGCCCTGTTCCTCGAGCACCGCGCTCATGCGGCGCAGGATGCGCGGGTTGTTGCGCGCACGCCAGATCAGCAGGTCGGCGATCCAGGGGTGCGCGTTGACGCGGTTGGCGCGCTCGTACAGGTCGAAGCGCGGCTTCAGCGCCAGCAGCGCCGCTTCGTAGCGCGCGCGCACCTGGGCATCGGTGAGCAGCGTGTCGCGCCCTTCGGCGATGGTCTCGGCGGCCAGGATGCCGGTCTCCATGGCCTTGCCGATGCCCTCGCCGGTGAAGGCGTAGGTGCTGCCGGCCGCCTCACCGGTGACCAGCAGTCCGGGCCGCGAGTAACGCGCCCCTTCGAGCGAGCAGCGCAGCGGCGCCCCCTTCAGCGGCCCGAGCTTCTCGCCACCCTTGACCAGTTCGGCTGCGGGCGCGTAGACCTCGCAGAAGCGGTCGAACATCTCGCGCAGGTTGACATCGGCCATCGTGTCGTGGCCGCTGCGGTCGGTCGAGTGGCTGTGGGCCAGGCCGACACCGATGTTGAAGACGCCGTTCGGGCACGGAAAGATCCAGCCGTAACCCTTCGACAGCCGCTTGTGCCAGAGCACTTCGAGCGCGCTGATGCGGCCGACCATGGCCGCATTGCGCACGTAGCCGCGCAGGGCCACGCCGCTGGGCGTGCGGCGCTCGCACATGCCCGCGGCGATCAATGCCTGCGGCACGGCGCCGGTGGCCAGAACCAGCCACTGGGTGCGAATCTCATGCAGCGTTTCGCCGATCTTCAGCTGCGCGCCGTAGACACGCTGCTCATCGAGCAGCGGCGCTTCGAAGCGCGCCGGTGCCAGCCAGCGTGGCGCCGGCGGCGACGGCGGCACGGCGCAGGATGTCGTCGAGCTCCGCGCGCGGCAGCACGGCCAGCCGGCCAGGCACATCGACGCGCCCGCCGCGCGGCGCGATGCACGCCACGTGCGTGGCGCGCTGGGCCGCGCGCATCACTTCCTGGTGCACGCCGAGCCTGCCGAACGCGGTGTGCGCGTCGGGAATCAGGCCATCGCCGCAGACCTTGTCACGCGGGAACTCATGCTGATCGGCCAACACCACCTTGAAGCCGGCACGCGCCAGTTGCTGGGCGCAGGCGCTCCCGGCCGGCCCGGCGCCGATAACCAGCACGTCACAGGATTGCGCAGGGAGCAGGTGCGGTCATCGTGCGGGCGATTCTAGGCAGGTATGTGGAACCGGCAGCGCGTCGCGGCGTTTGATCGCCATCAAGACCAATGTTCGGCGTGAGCGAGACGATGCCCACCGAGCGACCCACAGAGAACCAGCCATGATGTCCGACCCTCAGTACCGCCCAACGCGCGCTGTTGCAGCAACTGCTGCAGATGCGTCAGCACGAGCTCGACCGCCGTGTGGCGATGCACCAAGGCGTCAGCCGCGCCGAGCATGCCCGCGAGGTGCTGCAGCAGGACGGCGACGACGCCCCGCAGCGCGCCGCCGACCGCGAGGTCGATCTCGCGCGCGCCGATCGCGACATGGCGGAGCTGGGCGCCGTGAGCAACGCGCTGGCGCGCCTGCACGACGCCGACTTCGGCCGTTGCACGGATTGCGGCGAAGCAATTCCGTTCGAGCGCCTCAAGCTCGAGCCGTGGACCATGCGCTGCGTCGGCTGCACGGCCCGGCGCGAGCGTGCCGCGCTGGCGCCGCGGCCGCAAACTTTGACCCGCAGGCTCAGGACCGTGCTGCCGCCTTGACCTTCAGCCGCCACGCATGCAGCAGCGGCTCGGTGTAGCCACTGGGCTGTGACTGGCCCTTGAACACCAGATCGCAGGCCGCCTGGTAGGCCGCCGAGGTGTCGAAGTGCCCGGCCATCGGGCGGTACATCGGATCCCCCGCGTTCTGCCCATCGACCACCACCGCCATGCGCTCGAAGGTGGCGCGCACCTGGGCTTCGCTGACGATGCCGTGGTGCAGCCAGTTGGCGATGTGTTGCGACGAAATGCGCAGCGTCGCGCGGTCTTCCATCAGGCCGACGTCGTGGATGTCGGGCACCTTCGAACAGCCGACGCCCTGGTCGATCCAGCGCACCACGTAGCCCAGGATGCCCTGCGCGTTGTTGTCGAGCTCCTGCTGGATCTCTGCGGCCGACCACTTCGGTGTCTTGACCACCGGAACAGTCAGCAGGCCGGTCAGCAGCGGTTCGCGCTCTGCCTCGGCGTCGATCTGTTCCAACTGCTTCTGCACCGCGAACACGTCGACCTGATGGTAGTGCAGGGCATGCAAGGTCGCTGCCGTCGGGCTCGGCACCCACGCCGTGTTGGCACCGGCCTGCGGGTGGGCGATCTTCTGCTGCAGCATCGCCGCCATCAGGTCGGGCATCGCCCACATGCCCTTGCCGATCTGCGCCTTGCCGCGCAGGCCGCATTGCAGTCCCACCAGCACGTTGTTGCGTTCGTAGGCCTGGATCCAGGCGCTCTTCCTCATGTCGCCCTTGCGCACCATCGGACCGGCATGCATCGCGGTGTGCATCTCGTCGCCGGTGCGGTCGAGGAAGCCGGTGTTGATGAAGGCCACGCGGCTGGCGGCGGCGGCGATGCAGGCCTTGAGGTTGACGCTGGTGCGGCGCTCCTCGTCCATGATGCCGAGCTTGACCGTGCTGTCGGGCAGGCCCAGCAGCTTCTCGACGCGGCCGAACAGCTCGCCAGCGAAGGCCACTTCAGCCGGCCCGTGCATCTTGGGCTTGACGATGTAGACCGAGCCGTGGCGCGTGTTGCGGATGCCGTTGGCGGTCAGGCCCTTCAGATCGTGGACGGCGATCGCAGTCGTCACGACGGCGTCGAGAATGCCCTCGGGAATCTCCTGCAGGGCGTCGCCCGGGCCCCAGAGCACCGCCGGATGGTTCATCAGGTGGCCGACATTGCGCACGAACAGCAGCGAACGGCCGTGCAGCGCGACGTCTTCGCCGCTCGGCCCGGTGTATTGCCGATCGGGGTTGAGGCCGCGCGTGAAGGTCTTGCCGCCCTTGCTCACTTGCTCGGTCAGCGTGCCCTTCAGGATGCCGAGCCAGTTGCGGTAGGCCAGCACCTTGTCTTCGGCATCGACCACGGCCACCGAGTCCTCGAGGTCGAGGATCGTCGACAGCGCCGCTTCGAGCACCAGGTCGGATACGCCGGCGGGGTCGGTCTTGCCGATCGGGGTGCTGCGGTCGATGCGGATGTCCAGGTGCAGGCCGTGGTGGGCCAGCAGCACCGACGACGGCGCATCGACTTCGCCCTGGAAGCCCGCGAACTGCGCCGGCTTGGCCAGGCCCGTGGCGGTGCCGTCCTTCAGCGTCACGACCAGCTTGCCGGCGTCGACTCGGTAGCCCGTGGCATCGATGTGCGAGCCGCGCCGAAGCGGCGCCGTGCGGTCGAGCACATGGCGTGCGTACTCGATGACCTTGGCGCCGCGCACCGGGTTGTAGCCGCTGCCCTTCTCGGCGCCGCCTTGTTCGGAGATCGCGTCGGTGCCGTACAGCGCGTCGTAGAGCGAACCCCAACGCGCGTTGGCCGCGTTCAGCGCGTAGCGCGCGTTGGTGATCGGCACGACGAGTTGCGGGCCGGCCTGCAACGCCAGTTCGGCGTCGACGTTCTTCGTCGTCGCCCTGGCCTTGGCCGGCACCGGCACCAGGTAGCCGATCTTCTCGAGGAAGGTGCGGTACGCGCGCATGTTCCGGATCGGGCCCGGGTTGGCCTTGTGCCACTGGTCGAGCTCGGCCTGCAGGCGGTCGCGCTCGGCCAGCAGCGCGGCGTTCTTCGGCGCGAGGTCGTGCACGATCTCGTCGAAGCCCTTCCAGAAGGCGGCGCTGTCGATGCCGGTGCCGGGCAGCACCTCGTAGTCGATGAATTGCTTCAGGGTCGTCGCGACCTTCAGGCCGTGGACAGGGGTGCGATCGCTCATGGCGGGGCTCTCGGTAGGCATGGGTTCTCAGGAGGGGAAGAAGTCGAGCACGTCGCGCAGGCTGCTGCCGATGCGCGACGGCGGGGTATCGAGTTGTTCGAGCGGCAGGCCGGCGCGGTTGACCCACAGCGTGGTGTAGCCAAACCAGGTCGCACCGATCGCATCCCAGCCATTGCTCGAGACGAACAGGATCTCGCGCGCCGGCAGCTTCAGCGACTGCGGGCCCAATGCATAGGCAGCGGGATCGGTCTTGAAGCGCTTGACCTCGTGAACCGACAGCACCGGTGCCAGCAATTCGACCAGGCCGGCGCTCTTCACCGCCACGGCCAGCATCTCGGGGTCGCCGTTGCTCAGGATGCCTGCAGGGATGCCGCGCTGCTTCAGCGCCGCCAGCACCTCGCGGTTCTCGGGGAACGCGCTCAGGTGCCGATACTGGTTCATCAGCCGCTCTTCCGTGGCGCCGTCCAGCGCCAGTCCCAGGCGCTCGGCCGCGTAGCGCAAGCCGGCACGCGTGACGGCCCAGAACGGCTGGTAGCGACCGCTCAGGGTCAGCAGGCGCGTGTAGTCGATCTGCTTGTCGCGCCACAGCAGCGCCAGCCGCTCGCCCTGGCCGGGGAACAGCTGCTCGGCGAGCAGGCCGACGCTGTACACGTCGAACAGCGTGCCGTAGGCGTCGAAGAGCACCGCGCGCGGCGCAACAGCGTGGGCGTCCATGACGCCAATCTATTCGCTACTCGCGCGCGCATTAAGTGTCCAAAACAGCATGGATTAATGACTTCGTTGCAAAATCCGATCGAAATGGACAAGCTGAAGCAGATCGAGTCCTTCGCCGCGGTGGCCACCAAGGGCAGTCTGACGGCGGCCGCCAACGCCGAGGGTGTGGCGCCGGCGGTGATCGGCCGGCGCATCGACGCGCTGGAAGAGCGGCTGGGCGTGAAGCTGATGGTGCGCACCACCCGCCGCATCACGCTGACCCACGAAGGCAGCGCCTTTCTCGACGACTGCCAACGGCTCCTGGCCGATCTTGCCAATGCGGAAGCCAGCGTCAGCGCCGGCGGCGTGAAAGCCAGTGGTTACTTGCGTATCACCGCGCCAGCCGGCTTCGGCCGCCGGCACGTGGCGCCGATGGTGCCGCGTTACCTGGCCCAGCACCCCGACGTGCACATCTCGTTGAACCTGTCCGATCGTGTCGTCGACATCGTCAACGAGGGTTTCGACTGCGCCGTGCGGGTCGGCGACCTGCCTGACTCGAGCCTGGTCAGCGTGCGTCTGGCCGACAACCGCCGGCTTTGCGTGGCGACGCCGGCCTATCTCAAGCGTGCCGGCACGCCCAAGTCGCCGGCCGACTTGCAGCGGCACGAGTGCCTGACCCTCAGCTCCGATGCCAGCCAGACGCGCGGCTGGGCGTTCAGCGTCGACGGCACCGTGACCCACCTGCGGCCCAGCGGCCGCGTCGATTGCAGCGACGGCCAGGTTCTGCACGACTGGTGCGTGCAGGGGTTGGGGATCGCATGGCGCAGCACCTGGGAAGTCGATGACGACATCGCGGCCGGGCGCCTGGTGAGCCTGCTCGATGAATTCGCCGCCCCGCCGAACGGCATCTATGCAGTGTTCCCGCAGCGCAAGCACCTGCCGCTGCGCGTGCGGCTGTGGATCGACTTCCTCAAGCACAGCTGGGGCGACGAGGCCTACTGGCAAGGCGGATCGGCCACGCGTCCGTGAGGCCATGAAGAGGCCCGGCGTGAGCCGGGAACGGCCGTTTCAGGCGTCGCGTCGAGAGGTCACAGGATCCGGCGCGGGTGGTCGAGCTGCTCGTGCGCGGCATGCAGCCGGCGCACCAGCACCTTGATGAAGGCGCCGTCGAACAGGTGGCGCGTACCGGGCGACAGTTGGCCGAGTGTCTCGGGGGTGAACGACACCGTCGTGCACGGCGTCGACACGATCACGTCGGCACGATGGGTGCGCAGTTCGTCGCTCGGCGCCAGGTAGGCCATTTCGCCGACCGTGTTGCCACGGCCGAGCTGGGCCACCTTGCGACCTTCGCGAAAGACCTCGACCTCGCCTTGGGCAAGGACGTGAAAGGTCGCGCCTTGCTGACCACGCTTGTACAGCGCGTGGCCGAACGCGAGGCGCTGCCACCTGGCGCGGTGAACCACCTCCCAAAGCTCGACGTCGCCGAAGTCGGCGAAGAACTCGAGCGAGCGCAACAGGTTGAAGCGCTCCGAATCGAGCACGCCTTGCACGCGACCGCGGGGAATCTCTCGGCGTGCGATCAGCCCGGACAGGCCCTGCGCAAAGGCCTCCCAGTCGGCCGGCCGATCGGCCGGCCGCTTGGCCAGCGCACCGCGGATCAGCGCGTCCAGGTTGGCAGGGACACCTTCCCGCAACCCGGTGAGCGCGGCCGGCTGCTCGTTGACGATCTGGTGCAGCAGCGCACCCTGCGTCTGTCCTTCGAACGGCGGTCGGCCAGCGATCAGGTGGTACAGCACGGCGGCCAGCGAATACATGTCGGCGCGGCAGTCGAGCGCATCGCCATCGAGTTGCTCGGGCGAGATGTAGGCCAGCGAGCCGACGCGCTGGACCTGCGTGCGCTCGGCATCGAGCTGCAGCACGCTGCCGAAATCGGTGACCTTGACGTCGACCACCTGGCCCCGGTCGGTCACGGCCAGCAGGTTGGCCGGCTTGACGTCGCGGTGGATCAGGCCCTGGCGCGCGACATAGCCCAGTGCCATCGCGCACTTGAAACCGATCTCGACGATCTGTTCCAGCGACAACAGCGCATCCGGGCTGCAGTGGGTGCGCAAGGTCGTGCCAGGCACGTACTCCATCACCAGGTACGGCTGCTCCGGGTCGGCGACGGCATCGAAGATCTGCACCACATTCGGGTGTGACAGGCGGCCGACGAGCGCGGCCTCGGCGGCGAAGAAGCGCCCGTAGTAGTGGGCGCTGGTGCTGTCGCCGGCGCTGGCGGCCGCCGGCGCGCTGACGCACTTGATCGCGACGTCACGACCGCGGAACTCGTCGCGGGCGCGGAACACGATGCTCGTGGCGCCCTCGCCGAGTTGGCCCAGCACGCGGTAGGGTCCGATGTGGCTGGGCAGTTTCGACGGCTTGGCGGTGCGCATGGCGAGAGGGCGGCGGGTGCTGGCCATTGTTGTCTGCGTCGCGGTGCGAGCGCCGTGACTTTGTCCACGGCCTGGGCGCGTCGGTGGGCCGAACAAGAGTCATCGATCGACGCCATCACACCCTTCGCGGGCCGGCCGGCACCCGTCATGGCGGAGCCAGCGTCAGCCGCGCGGGCTTTCGACGGCGCGTACGTAGAATCGCCGCCATGATTCAAGCCCAGCAAGAGCTGCTCGATGCCCTGCAGAAGGCAGTGGCCGAGACAGTGCCGGGGCACGGCCTGACGCTGGCTTTCGAATCGCCCAAGCAAGCTGCGCACGGCGACCTGGCCATCACCGCGGCGATGCCGCTGGCCCGCGCTGCCCGCAGCAATCCGCGCGCGCTGGCCGAGCAACTGGTCGCCGCGTTGCAGCGTCAGCCGGCGGTCCAGCGCTGGGTCACCGCGATCGAGATCGCCGGCCCCGGCTTCATCAATCTGCGCCTGGCCCCGGCGGCCAAGCAAGCGGTGGTGGCCGAGGTGCTGCACGGGCGGGAGCGCTTTGGCATGCGCGCCTGTCAACGGTGAGCGCGTGCTGGTCGAGTTCGTTTCCGCGAACCCGACCGGGCCATTGCACCTGGGCCATGCGCGCCAGGCCGCACTCGGCGACGTGCTGTGCAGCCTGTTCCAGACCCAGGGCTGGGCGGTCACGCGCGAGTTCTATTACAACGATGCCGGCGTGCAGATCGCCACGCTCGCAGCGTCGGTCAAGGCGCGGCTCGACGGCCTGAAGCCCGGCGATGCCGGCTGGCCCGAGGCGGCCTACAACGGCGACTACATCGCCGACATCGCCGCCGACTTCGCCGCCCGCAAGACGGTCCAGGCCGACGACCGTGCGTTCACGGCTTCCGGTGACCCGAGCGATCTCGAGGGCATCCGGCAGTTCGCGGTGGCGTACTTGCGCCACGAGCAGGATCTCGACCTGCAGGCCTTCGGCCTGAAGTTCGACAGCTACTTCCTCGAGTCGAGCTTGTACAGCAGCGGCAAGGTCGAGGCCACCGTGGCCCGGCTCGTCGCTTCGGGCAAGACCTTCGAACTCGATGGCGCGCTGTGGTTGCGCACGACGGATTACGGTGACGACAAGGACCGCGTGATGCGCAAGTCCGATGGCACCTACACCTACTTCGTGCCGGATGTCGCGTACCACATCGACAAGTGGCAACGCGGGTTCCGCAAGTGCATCAACTGCCAGGGCACCGACCACCACGGCACCATCGCGCGCGTGCGCGCCGGCCTGCAGGCCGCCGGCCTGGGCATCCCGGCGGGCTTCCCGGACTACGTGCTGAACAAGATGGTCACGGTGATGCGTGGCGGCCAGGAAGTCAAGCTGTCCAAGCGTGCCGGCAGCTACGTGACGCTGCGCGACCTGATCGACTGGACCAGTCGCGACGCGGTGCGCTTCTTCCTGATCAGCCGCAAGGCCGACACCGAGTACACCTTCGACGTCGACCTGGCGCTGGCGCGCAACGACGAGAACCCGGTGTTCTACGTGCAGTACGCGCACGCGCGCATCTGCTCGGTGCTGGCGCAGTATCGCGAGACGGCAGGTCACGAGGGTGGCGACATCGAGGCCCTGTCGCATGCCGACCTGGCCTTGTTGACCGCGCCGACCGAAGCGGCGCTGATGCTCGAGCTGGCGGCCTACCCGCTGATGCTGCAGCGCGCCGCAGCCAGCCTCGCACCGCACGACGTCGCGTTCTACCTGCGCCAGCTCGCGGCGGCGTTTCACAGCTACTACGCCGCCGAGCGCTTCCTCGTCGACGACGCTGCCTTGGCGCGTGCGCGTCTGGCGTTGCTGGCGGCCACCGCGCAGGTGCTGCGCAACGGGCTGGCGGTGCTCGGCGTCTCGGCGCCGGCGCGCATGGATCGCGAGTCCCCCTCCTCCGCATCGGAACCTCAACCATGACTTCGCAACGCGGCGGCTTCGCCCTCGGATTGATCGTCGGCCTGCTGCTCGGCCTGGCGCTGGCACTCGGCGTGGCGTTGTACGTGACGAAGGTCCCGGTGCCCTTCCTCAACAAGGTGCCGCAGCGCTCGGGCGAGCAGGACGCGGCGGAGATCGAGCGCAACAAGCGCTGGGATCCGAACGCGCCGCTGGCCAACAGGCCGCCGGTCAAGGCGGCACCGACGGCCGACATGCCGGCGGCGCCGGCCTCCGCGCCCGCCCCGGCGCGGGCGCCGGCGACGGTGGTGGCCAAGCCGTCGGCAACGCCGCCCGCCGCCGCGCCGGCGAGCGCGGCAACGGCCAAGTCCACCAAACCGGGGGCTGATCCGTTCACCTACTTCGTCCAGGTCGGCGCCTATGCGCGGCCCGAGGACGCCGAACAGCAGCGTGCCAATCTCGGGCTGATGGGCATGAGCGCCAAGATCAGCGAGCGCGAGCAGTCCGGCCGCACGGTGTACCGCGTGCGCCTGGGTCCGTTCGAGCGCAAGGACGAGGCCGATGCCGCGCAGCAAAGGCTGGCGGGCAATGGCGTCGAAGCCGCGTTGGTGCGGGTCGAACGTTGAAACGAATCCTGGTACGAGTGCAATCCATGAAGGGCAACACGACGATGATCACGCGACGCGACTTTTCTCTGACCGCGGCGGCAGCCGCACTCTTGCCTGGCACCACTGCATGGGCGCAGGCCGCGGCGCCGGTCGAAGGCCGCGACTTCGTGCGCTTGAACACGCCGGTGCCGGTGCCGGCGGGCGGCAAGATCGACGTCATCGAGTTCTTCTCCTACGGTTGCCCGCATTGCTACACGTTCGAGCCGATGCTCGAGCAATGGGTCAAGCGCTTGCCGGCCGACGTGGCGTTCCGGCGCGTCCCGGCCACCTTCAATGCGCCGTTCGAGGGCTACGCCAAGCTGTTCTATGCGCTCGAAGCGACCGGCCAGTTGGGCGCCCTGCACAACCGCGTGTTCGCCGCGATCCATGTGCAGCGCCAGCGCCTGGACAAGGAGGCTGACCTGGCCGCGTTCGTCAGCGCCAACGGCGGTGATGGCGCCAAGTTCGTCGACGCCTACAAGTCGTTCGGGGTCGCCACCAAGGTGCGCCAGGCCAAGCAAGCCTTCGACGCCTACAAGATCGACGGCGTGCCCACGCTCGGCATCCACGGCCGCTGGTTCACCTCGGGCTCGCTCACCGGCAGCGCCGAGCGAGCCCTGGCGGTCGCCGATCTCCTGATCCAGCGCGCCCGCAAGCCGGCATAGCCGGCCGCGCCAGAGACATCGGCGGCACACGCGCACGAATTCACTCGCCGGCCGCCTTGCGGCACAGCCTTGTGGCTAGAATGGCCTGCAAGTTCTGTGCCGTCATGACGTCTTACCGACTCCTCGCCCTGCTGTTGTGCGCTGCTGCGCTGGCGCCGGCGCAGGCCGAAAAGGCCGACCGCAGCAAGCCGCTGACCATCGAGGCGGATCAGCCGAGCACGGTCGACCTGCTCAAGCAGGTCGTCGTATTCAACGGCAACGTCGTCGTCGCGCAGGGCACGATGGTGATTCGCGCCGAGCGCGTCGAGGTGCGTGAGCGACCCGACGGTTATCGCAGTGCGACGGCGATCGGCAAGCCCGCCAGCTTTCGCCAGAAGCGCGACGGCGTCGACGAGACCATCGAAGGCAGTGCCGAGCGCGTCGAATACGACAGCCGCGGCGAGGTGGTGCGATTTTCCGGCAATGCCCAGGTGCGCCGGCTGCGCGGCACCACGCCGGCCGACGAGATCAGCGGCAGCCTGATCACCTACGACAGCGGCAACGAGATCTTCAGCGTGCAGGGTGCCGCCAGCAGTGGCGCCGCATCGCCGTCGGCCGGCGCCAGCAGCGGCCGCGTGCGCGTGGTCATCACGCCCAAGCCCGAGCCGGCCAGTGCGCCGGCGGCGGAGCCACCGCGTTGAGCGCGGCGCTGCCGTCGCAGCCGCCGGCCACAGCCACCGTGGCCAGCCGCCTCGAGGCGCGCGGGCTGGAAAAGCGCTACGGCGCGCGCACGGTGGTCAAGGACGTGCACCTGGCGGTGGCTGCCGGCGAGGTCGTCGGGTTGCTCGGCCCCAACGGCGCCGGCAAGACGACCACCTTCTACATGGTGGTCGGGCTGCTGCGCGCCGACGCCGGCGAGATCACGATCGACGGCGCGTCGGTCGAACACCGACCGATCCACCAGCGCTCGCGCCTGGGCCTGTCGTACCTGCCGCAAGAGGCATCGATCTTCCGCAAGCTGACGGTGGAGGAAAACATCCGCGCGGTGCTCGAGCTGCAATTCGGCGCCAACGGCAAGGCCTTGCCGAAGGTCGTCATCGACGGCCTGCTCGATGGCCTGCTGGTCGATCTGAGCATCGAGAAGCTGCGCGACAGCCCGGCGCCGGCGCTGTCGGGCGGTGAGCGACGCCGCGTCGAGATCGCGCGCGCCCTGGCGACGCAGCCACGCTTCATCCTGCTCGATGAACCGTTCGCCGGCGTCGACCCGATCGCGGTGATCGAGATCCAGCGCATCATCGCCTTCCTCAAGGCGCGCGGCATCGGGGTGCTGATCACCGACCACAACGTGCGCGAGACGCTGGGCATCTGCGACCGCGCCTACATCATCAGCGAAGGACGCGTGCTGGCCGAAGGCACGCCGCACGAGATCGTCGAGAACCGGGACGTGCGCAAGGTCTACCTCGGCGAACACTTCCGAATGTGAGGGTGAGTTGAAGCCCTCCCTGCAGGTCCGCCTGTCGCAGCACCTGGCGCTGACGCCGCAGCTGCAGCAGTCGATCCGGTTGCTGCAGCTCTCGACGCTCGAGCTGCAGCAGGAAGTCGATCAGATGCTCGAGCAGAACCCGTTTCTCGAGACCGACGAGGAGGCGGTGCCGGCATTCGAGCAATCACTGGAACGGCCGTCGGCCAGCGCCACCGCCGCGGCCGAACGCGATGACGCCGAGGCCAGCGGCGGCGCGGCTGGCGATGAACCGGCAGGTGTCGATGCGGCCGAGTTCGGTACCCCCGAACGCGACGACTGGGAAAACGGCACCGAGCGCGACGACTTCGACGGCATCCGCGAGCTGCCCTCCAACAGTGGCTCGGCCGCCGTTGCCGACGACGACTTCGACCCGCAGGAGCGCAATGTCGCGGCCCCGACGCTGCAGGACCATCTGCGCGCCCAACTCGCCGGCATGCGGCTCGGCGCCGAGGATCACGCAGCGCTGAATGTGCTGATCGAGTCGCTCGACGAGGACGGCTACCTCGCCGACAGCCTGGAAGAGATCGCCGCGCAGCTGGCCGACAGCGAAGACAGCCGCGAGGCGCTGCGCGAGCGCCTGCAATGCGCGCTGAAGTGGCTGCAGAGCCTGGAGCCGCTGGGCGTCGGCGCGCGCGACCTGCCCGAGTGCCTGACGCTGCAGTTGCGCGCGCGACCCCGTTGCGAGGCCCAGGCGGTTGCCATCATCGTCTGCAAGCAGTACCTGGATCTGCTGGCGCGTCGCGACCTGAAGAAGCTGATGGCCGTCACCGGCGCCGACGAAGCACTGCTCAAGGAAGCCCAGGCCCTGATCGTCGCCTGCGAGCCCAAGCCCGGACGCCCGTTCACGCGTGCCGAGGCCAACATCGTGGTGCCCGACGTGATCGTGCAGAAGGCCGGTCGGGGCTGGAAGGTGGTGCTCAACCCCGACGTGATGCCCAAGCTGCGCATCAACGACCTCTATGCGCAGGCGATCAAGGGCCAGCGCAACGGCAGCAGCGCGCCGTTGTCGGCACGGCTGCAGGAGGCGCGCTGGTTCATGAAGAACATCCAGCAGCGCTTCGACACCATCGCCCGCGTGTCGCAGGCGATCGTGGAACGCCAGAAGTCCTTCTTCACGCACGGCGCGATCGCGATGAAGCCGCTGGTGCTGCGCGAGATCGCCGACGAGCTCGGCCTGCACGAGAGCACGATCTCGCGCGTCACGACCGCCAAGTACATGGCCACGCCGATGGGCACGTTCGAGCTGAAGTACTTCTTCGGCAGCGGGCTGGCCACCGAGGCCGGTGGCAACGCGTCGAGCACCGCGGTGCGTGCATTGATCAAGCAACTGGTTGCCGCCGAAGCGCCGACCAAGCCGCTGTCGGACAGCCAGCTCGCCGAGATGCTGGCCGAGCAGGGCATCCAGGTCGCGCGGCGCACGGTGGCCAAGTACCGCGAAGCATTGAAGATCGCGCCGGCGAACCTGCGCAGGGCGATGTGATGTCGGTGGACCTCTTCCTGCCCTGCGCCGGGGGCGCCGAGGCGCTGCTGGCCGATGAATGCCGGCAGGTGCTCGGCGCAAAGACGCGCTTGATCGTCGCCCGTGGCGGCGTGGTCGTGGAAGGCGACGAACGCGCCGCGATGGCGCTCAACCTCGAGAGCCGTCTCGCGCAGCGCGTGCTGTGGCCGTTGGTGCATGCCTCCTACCGCCATGAACAAGACCTCTACGACATCGCCCGCGGCGTGCGCTGGACCGACTGGCTCACGCCGCAGCAGACGCTGCGCGTCGACACGACCGCCCAGCGTTCACCGCTGCGCAGCCTGAATTTCGCCACGCTGCGCGTGAAGGACGCGGTCTGCGATGCGCTGCGCGAGGCCAGCGGCGAGCGGCCGAGCGTCGACACCCGCGCGCCCGACCTGCCGCTGGCGCTGCACCTGACGGCAACGCACGCGACGCTGTATGTCGACACCTCCGGCGAGGCGCTGTTCAAGCGCGGCTGGCGCGATGCCGGGGCGAGCAAGGGCGAAGCGCCGCTGAAGGAGACGCTGGCCGCGGCGATGCTGGCTGCCGCCGGCTGGCGCGGCCGCGCCGAGGACGGCCCGCTGCTCGACCCCTGCTGCGGCGCCGGCACGATCGCGATCGAGGCCGCGCAACTGGCCTGCGGGATCGCGCCCGGGCTCGAGCGGCGGTTTGCGTTCGAGCGCCTCGCGCCGTGGCGCGAGCAGCAGGGCGCCTGGCGCGAGTTGCGCGAGGCCGCGCGCGCGCGCATCCACGCGCCGGCCGCGCCGGTGTTCGCGGGCGATGTGAGCTTTCGCATGACCGACTTCTCGTCACGCAACGCCGCGCGGGCGCGCGTCGGGCATGCCATCGAATTCAAGACCGCCGATGCGCTGCAGCGGCCGCCGCCGGCCGAGCGCGGCACGCTGGTGCTCAACCCGCCGTACGGCGAGCGCCTGGCCGCGAAGGGGCATGGCGCGGCGCGCGAAGACTTCGAGGGCGGCGGCACGCCGGCGGCCTTCTTCGCCGAACTCGCGTCGCACTGGAAGCGCCACTACGCCGGCTGGACCGCCTGGGTGCTGAGCCCGGAGATGAAGCTGCCGTCGCTGATGCGCCTGAAGGAAAGCCAGCGCGTGCCGATGTGGAACGGCCCGATCGAATGCCGGCTGTTCCGCTTCGACATGGTGGCCGGCTCGGCGCGGCGTTAGCGGGCTCGCGGTGCCCGTCGCGGCCGGGCGCCTACGCCGGCCGCAAGGCGATGGCGGCCAGGCAGGCCAGCGGTGCGGTGTCGGCACGCAGCACGCGCGGGCCGAGTTGCACAGAGACGAAACCGCGCAGACGCGCGCTGTCTTCCTCGACGTCCGTGAAGCCGCCTTCGGGTCCGCTGAGCAGCGTCAGCGTTGAGCCGACGCCGGCGACGGCCTGCGGCCACGGTGTGGCGTCGCGCCAGCCGAGCAGCAGGCGGGCTTCGCCGGTCGCCGCCGGCGCCAATCCGGCGAGCCAGGTCGTCAGCGGCTGCACCTCGACGATCGAGGGCACGCGATTGCGGCCGCATTGTTCGCAGGCGGCGATGGCGATCGCCTGCCAGTGCGCTTGTCGCTTTTCGGCGCGCTCGCCGGCCAGCCGCAGCACCGAGCGCTCGGCGATCAGCGGCACGATGGCCGAGACACCGAGCTCGGTGGCCTTCTCGACCACCAAGTCCATGCGGTCGCCGGCCGGCATGGCCAGCGCCAGTGTCACGGCGCTCGGCAGCTCGCGCTCGATCGCGCGGTGAACGAGCACGCTGACGCGAACGTCGCGCCTGGCCATCGCTTCGATGCGCGCCGACCACTCGCCGCCGCGACCATCGAAGAGCGTGATTTCGTCGCCGGGCTGCAGGCGCAGCACCTGTGCGTGGCGCACGGCGTCGGGCGGCAGCGCGAACGCCGGGCTCTCGGCCAGCGCGGCATCGACGTACAGGCGCGGCGGCATGTGCAGGTCAGGTCCGGCTGCGGCTGGCCAGGGCGCGGCCGACGATGCTGCGCGTGAGCGCGCTGGCGACATCGGCGACGAAGCGGCTGAAGTCGACGTGGGCGCTGTCGTCGGCGCGGTCGGAGACGGTGCGCATCACGGCAAACGGGCGGCCGAAGTCGTGGCACACCTGCGCCACGGCGGCGCCTTCCATCTCCACCGCCAGCGCGTCGGGCAACTCGCTGCGCAATGCGGTGCTCTCGGCCGAGGTGGACACAAAGCGGTCACCGCTGACGATGAGTCCGCGGTGCACCGCGTGGCCGCTGGCCCGCGCGGCTGCGGCCAGCGTGTCGCTCCAGGCACTGTCGGCCGCGAAACGCGACTTGCCGGTCAGCGGCACCTCCCAGCGCGGGAAGATCGGCGAGGCATCGAGGTCGTGCTGCAGCAGCAGGTCGCCGATCACCACGTCGCCGACGCGAACGCCCTCACCGAGCCCGCCCGCCACGCCGGTGAACAGGATCGCGTCGACCGCAAAGCGATCGAGCAGCAGCGCGGTCGTGGTCGCCGCGGCCACCTTGCCGATGCCCGACAGCACCAGCAGCACCGGCTGGTCGTGCAGCGCGCCGAGGTGGAACTCGCGCCCCGCGGCGCGTTCGATGCGCGGCTGGTTCAGGTCGGCATGCAGCGCGTGCAACTCCTCGTGCATCGCGCTCACGACCGCAATGCGGCCCGCCATCGCGTGGCGCTACTTCGGCGCGTCGCGCAGTTCGCGGCGCAGCACCTTGCCGACCGGCGTCTTCGGCAGGTCGGTGCGGAACTCGATCACCTTCGGGCGCTTGTAGCCGGTGAGGTTGGCCTCGCAGTAGGCCCTCACGTCGGCGGCGCTGACGTGGTCGTCCTTCTTCACGATCACCACCTTCACCGCCTCGCCGGCCTTCTCGTCCGGGATGCCGACCGCCGCGCATTCGAGCACGCCCGGCATCTGCGTGATCACGTCCTCGACCTCGTTGGGATAGACGTTGAAGCCCGAGACCAGGATCATGTCCTTCTTGCGGTCGACGATTCTGAAGT
The DNA here is from genome assembly GCA_963783785.1 of uncultured beta proteobacterium. Classification (GTDB taxonomy): domain Bacteria; phylum Pseudomonadota; class Gammaproteobacteria; order Burkholderiales; family Burkholderiaceae_C; genus CADEEN01. The sequence goes on from CAWAOQ010000001.1 coordinate 52,513, forward strand.
AGCCGCGCTCGTCGACGGTGCCGATGTCGCCGGTGCGGAAGAAGCCGTCGGCGGTCATCACCTTGGCGGTCTCGTCGGGGCGCTGCCAGTAGCCGGCCATCACCTGAGGGCCGCGGATCGCGATCTCGCCCGGCTGGCCCATCGGCACCTCGCGGCCGTTGTCGTCGAGCAGCGCCAGTTCGGTGCTGGGCATCGGCAGGCCGATGGTGCCGCTGTAGGCCTCGCTGTCGACGGGGTTGCAGGTCGCCGACGGCGAGGTCTCCGACAGGCCGTAGCCCTCGACGATCGGGCAGCCGGTCTTCTCCAGCCACAGCTTGGCGGTGGCGCTCTGAACGGCCATGCCGCCGCCGACGCTGATCGCCAGCGAGCTCCAGTCGACCTTGGCGAAATCGGCGTGGTGGGCGATCGCGTTGAACAGCGTGTTGACCGCCGGGAAGCTGTGGAATCGCTGCTTCGACAGCTCCTTCAGCATGCCGGGGATGTCGCGCGGGTTGGCGATCAGGATGTTGCAGCCGCCCATGCGCATGCCCAGCATCATGTTCGTGTTGAAACCGAAGATGTGATACAGCGGCAAGGCGCAGACGGTGACGATCTGCTCGCCGGCCGGGATCTTCTTCAGTGCCGGCTGGTACCAGGCCTCGGCCTGCAGCAGGTTGGCCACCAGGTTGCGGTGCAGCAGCACCGCGCCCTTCGAGACGCCGGTGGTGCCGCCGGTGTACTGCAGCACCGCGATGTCGTCGGGCCCGACGGCGGGCGCGGTGAAGGGCTTGCCACGGCCCTGCGCGACCGCATCGTTGAAACGCACCGCGTCGGGCAGCGAGAACGGCGGCACCATCTTCTTGACGTTGCGCACCACGTGGTTGACGAGCGCGCCCTTGAGCAGGCCGAGCATGTCGCCCATCGCGGCCAGCACCACCTTCTTGGTCGGCACCGCGTCGATCACCTGCTGCAGCGTGGCGGCAAAGTTCTCGACGATGACGATGGCCTTGGCGCCCGAATCCTTCAACTGGTGCTCGAGCTCGCGCGGCGTGTACAGCGGGTTGACGTTGACCACCACGAACCCGGCGCGCAGGATCGCCGCCACCGCGACCGGGTACTGCGGCACGTTGGGCATCATGATCGCCACCCGGTCGCCACGCGCCAGCCCTTGTGCCTGCAGCCAGGCCGCGAACGCGCGCGACAGGTCGTCGACCTGGCCGAACGTGATCGTCTTGCCCATGAACTTGTACGCCGGCAGGTTGCGGTACCTGCGGAAGCTCTCTTCGAGCAGCGCCACCAGCGACGGGTAGAGGTCGGTCTTCACCTCGGCCGGCACGCCAGCGGGGTAATGCTTGAGCCAGATCTTCTCCATCGCGCACTCCCAGGGTCGTGCGCCGATTCTGGCGGCGCAAGCGGCGCGCCAGCATCAGGGGATTCGATAGCGAAATGAAGAAGGGGCTGCCCGCGGGCAGCCCCTTTTCGGTGTCTGCAGCGGCTCAGGGTCGTCGTCCCAGCCGCACTATTCGAGTCTCACTCCACCGCCTTGACCATCTCCTCGACCACCTTCTTGGCGTCGCCGAAGACCATCATGGTCTTGTCCATGTAGAACAGCTCGTTGTCGAGGCCCGCATAGCCCGCGGCCATCGAGCGCTTGTTGACGATCACGGTCTTGGCCTTGTAGGCCTCGAGGATCGGCATGCCGTAGATCGGGCTGCCCTTGGTCAGCGCGGCCGGGTTCACGACGTCGTTGGCGCCGAGGATGATGGCCACGTCGGCCTGGCCGAACTCGCCGTTGATGTCCTCCATCTCGAACACCTGGTCGTACGGCACCTCGGCCTCGGCCAGCAGCACGTTCATGTGGCCCGGCATGCGGCCGGCCACCGGGTGGATCGCGTACTTCACGGTCACGCCCTTGTGGGTCAGCTTCTCGGCCAGTTCCTTGACCGCGTGCTGCGCGCGGGCCACGGCCAGGCCATAGCCGGGCACGATGATCACGGTCTCGGCATTGCTCATGATGAAGGCCGCGTCGTCGGCGCTGCCGCTCTTGACGCTGCGCTGCGCCCCGCCCGTCGCCGCCACCGTCGCGCCCTCGCCGCCGAAGCCGCCGAGGATGACGTTGAAGAACGAGCGGTTCATCGCCTTGCACATGATGTACGAGAGGATCGCGCCCGAACTGCCGACCAGCGAGCCGGCGACGATCAGCATCGCGTTGTTCAGCGAGAAGCCGATGCCCGCCGCCGCCCAGCCCGAGTAGCTGTTGAGCATGCTCACCACCACCGGCATGTCGGCGCCGCCGATCGGGATGATCAGCGTCACGCCGATCACGAAGGCCAGCACCAGCATCAGCCCGAAGTACAGGTTCGACTGCGTCAGCGTGTAGCCGACGATCAGCGCCAGCATCGCCAATCCGAGCACGGCATTGATCAGGTGCTGGCCGGCAAACACGACCGGCGCGCCCTCTGAATAGGCGGAACTTGTAGGTGCCCGACAGCTTGCCGAACGCGATCACCGAGCCGCTGAAGGTGATCGCGCCGATGGCCGCACCGAGCGCCAGTTCGAGCCGGTTGCCGGTGGGGATCTCGCCGCCCTTGGCCGTGATGCTGAAGGCCGACGGCTCGACCGCCGCGGCGATGGCGATGAACACCGCCGACAGACCGATCATGCTGTGGAAGAACGCCACCAGCTCGGGCATCTTGGTCATCTCGACCGTCTTGGCGCGCCAGGCGCCGTAGACGCCGCCAGCGACCAGCCCGAGCAGCACCCAGGCCATGCCGACTGCGCCGCCCTGGCCCATGCGCCCGGCCAGTTCAACGATCAGCGCCGCAGTCGTCAGCACGGCGATGGCCATGCCGACCATGCCGAACAGGTTGCCGCGAATCGATGTCGTCGGGTGCGACAGGCCCTTCAGCGCCTGGATGAAGCAGACGCTGGCGACCAGGTACAGCAGCGTGACGAGGTTCAGGCTCATCACTTGCTCCCTTCAGCGGGTTTGGCCGGGCGTTCCTTCTTCTTGAACATCTCGAGCATCCGCCGCGTGACCAGGAAGCCGCCGAAGATGTTCACCGAAGCCAGTGCCACCGCGAGCACGCCCATCGTCTTGGCCAGGCCGCCTTCGGTCAGCGCCGCGGCCAGCATCGCGCCGACGATGACGATCGCCGAGATCGCGTTGGTGACCGCCATCAGCGGCGTGTGCAGCGCCGGCGTCACGGTCCAGACCACGTGGTAGCCGACGTAGATCGCCAGCACGAAGATGATCAGGTTGGTGACTGTCGGAGAAACGATGTCCATGGCTATTTCCTCTTCACTTCGCCGCCCTGGGTCATCAGGCAGGCGACCACGATGTCGTCGTCCATCGGCACGTTGAAGGTGCCTTCCTTGGTGATGACGAGCTTCAGGAAGTCGAGCACGTTGCGGGCGTACAGGCTCGACGAATCGGCCGCCACCAGCGCCGGCAGGTTGGTCTCGCCGACGATCGTCACGCCGTGCTTGACGACGGTCTTGCCGGCCTCGGTGAGCGGGCAGTTGCCGCCGGCCGGCGCGGCCATGTCGACGATCACGCTGCCGGGCTTCATCGACTTGACCATCTCTTCGGTCACCAGCACCGGCGCCGCGCGGCCCGGGATCAGCGCGGTCGAGATCACGATGTCGGCCTGCGCCACGCGCTTGGCGACCTCGACCTTCTGCCGCTCGAGCCACGCCGGCGGCATCGGCTTGGCGTAGCCGCCGACGCCCTCGGCGGCCTCCTTCTCTTCGGCGGTCTCGTAGGGCACGTCGATGAACTTGGCGCCGAGCGACTCGACCTGCTCCTTCACGCTCGGCCGCACGTCGCTGGCCTCGATCACCGCGCCGAGGCGCTTGGCGGTGGCGATCGCCTGCAGGCCGGCGACGCCGACGCCCAGGATCACCACCCGCGCGGCCTTGATCGTGCCGGCCGCGGTCATCAGCATCGGGAACAGGCGCTGGTACTTGTCGGCGGCGATCATCACCGCCTTGTAGCCGGCGATGTTGGCCTGGCTCGACAGCACGTCCATGCTCTGCGCCCGCGTCGTGCGCGGCGCGGCCTCGAGCGCAAAGCTCGTCAGCCCGGCGCCGGCCAGGCGATTGAGGTTGTCCTTGTCGAACGGATTGAGCATGCCGACCAGCGCCGCGCCGGTCTTCACCAGCACCAGCTCGTCGAGCGACGGGCTGCGCACCTTCAGGATCAGGTCGCAGGCAAAGGCGCCGGTGCGGTCGGTGATCTCGGCGCCGGCGGCCACATAGGCCTCGTCGGGGGCGCTGGCAGCCACGCCGGCACCCGACTGCACCCGCACGGTGTGGCCCTGGGCCTTGAGTTTCTTCGCCGTCTCGGGCGTGACGGCGACGCGTGTCTCGCCGGCAGCCGTTTCGAGCGGAACGCCGATCAGCATGGTGCGGTTCTCCTCGGGCAGGGATATGTCGGGCCGATGGGCCTCGGCACGTGCTTTGTCGCGAGCTTAATGCACCGGGCGCGGCACCGGCCTCCGGGCTTGTGCCCAGGCGGCTACGATGCGCACACGATGGCTTCCGACACCCGCTGGAAACCGAGCGTCACCGTCGCGGCGGTGATCGAACACGAAGGCCGCTTCCTGCTGGTCGAGGAACACACGGCCGACGGGCTGCGCCTGAACAATCCGGCCGGCCATCTCGATCCGGGTGAGTCGCTGCTGCAGGCGGTGGTGCGCGAGGTGCTCGAGGAGACCGCCCGCGCCTTCACGCCGACGCACCTGATCGGCACCTACCTGGCCAGGCTGCAGCGCGACCGCACCGGCGAAGACATCACCTACCTGCGCTTTGCCTTCACCGGCGCGGTCGGCGCGCCCGAGCCCGGCCGCGCGCTCGACGACGGCATCGTGCGCACGCTGTGGCTGACGCCGGCCGAGATCGAAGCCAGCCGCGAGCGCCATCGCAGCCCGCTGTTGTGGCGCTGCGTGCAGGACCACCTGGCCGGGCGGCGCTATCCGCTCGAACTGCTGACCACGGACGGGTCGGTGCGCCCGGACACCGCGCGGTAGCCAGCGCCGCGGCACGGCTCAGCTGCGCAGCGTCGCGGCCGCATCCATCGTCAGCCAGCCCTCGTGGTCCTGGGCCCACAGCTTGACGGCGTTGCCCTCGCGCCGGCCGTTGATGCGGAACGGATGCAGGTCGAAGGTGGGTCTCACCGCCTTGAAGCGGAACGTCGCCACCTCGGCCTCGGGCGCATGGTGGCGCAGCAAGTCCATCAGCAGCGTGGCGATCAGCGGGCCGTGCACGACCAGGCCGGGGTAGCCCTCGACCTCGGTGACGTACTTGCGGTCGTAGTGGATGCGGTGGCCGTTGAAAGTCAGCGCCGAGTAGCGGAACAGCAGCACGTCGTCGGGCACGATCTCTCGTTGCCAGGCCGCGCCGGTGGGGGCAGGCTGCGGTGGCGGCTCGATGTCGCCCGGCTTCTTCGCCTCGCGGTAGACGATGTCGTGGAACTCGACGATCGCGGCATCGGAAGCGCCATTGCAGCGCAGTTCGTGCCGCACCTTGACGAACACCAGCTGGCCGGTGCGCCCTTCCTTGCTCGTCACGTCGTCGATCGTCGAGGTGCGCGCCACCGCATCGCCCACCCGCACCGGCGAGCGGAACTCGAACTGGCTGCCGGCCCACATGCGACGTGGCAGCGGCACCGGCGGCAGGAAGCCACCGCGCCTGGCGTGACCGTCGGGGCCGATCTCGCTCTGCCGGTGCAGCGGCAGGAAGTACAGCCAGTGCCACAGCGGCGGCAGCGGCGTGCCGATGGGCACGGCTGCGGCAGGATGGTCGAGCGTGGCGGCCAGCGCCTTCACCGGCGTCGCACCGATGGTGTCGTGCACGGTTTCGCTGCGGCCGATCCAGGCGCGGAGTGGGCTGTCGCTGCTGCCCATGGTGTCGGCGGATCGAGTCATGGCGTGCTGCGCGCATTGTGGTCGAAGACCGTGCGCCCGCCGCAAGCAGAATCCCCCCATGCCGAACACGCCCCGCTGTCCTTGCGTCGCCTCACGCCGGTCCCGCCCCATGAACCGCGACGAGGCGCCTGCGCCGGGTGCCGTTCTGGACCGCCTTTGCCTTCTGGCTCAAGCTCGGCTTCATCAGCTTCGGCGGCCCTGCGGGGCAGATCGCGATCATGCACACCGAGCTGGTCGAGCGCCGCCGCTGGCTCAGCGAGCAGCGCTTCCTGCACGCGCTGAACTACTGCATGGTGCTGCCGGGCCCCGAGGCGCAGCAGCTGGCCACCTACATCGGCTGGCTGATGCACCGCAGTTGGGGCGGCATCGTCGCCGGTGCGCTGTTCGTGCTGCCGTCGCTGGTCGATCCTGATCACGCTGTCGTGGATCTACCTGCGCTTCGGCGACGTGCCGCTGGTGGCGGGCGTCTTCTACGGCCTGAAGCCCGCCGTCACCGCGCTGGTGCTGCATGCCGCGCACCGCATCGGCACGCGGGCACTGAAGAATCGCTGGATGTGGGGCATCGCCGCGCTGTCGTTCGTTGCCATCTTCGCCTTCGACACGCCGTTCCCGGCGATCGTGATCGGTGCGGCGTTGATCGGGCACTTCGGCGCGCGCCGTTGGCCCGCGGTGTTTGCGCTCGGTGGCGGCCATGGCAGCGCGAAGGCCAGTTACGGCCCGGCGCTGATCGACGACGACACGCCGGCGCCGGCGCATGCGCGCTTCTCGCGCCGGCATCTGGTGCGCGTGCTTGCGGTCGGTCTGGGACTGTGGGCGCTGGCGATGGCTGCACTGGTCGCCACGCAGGGGCTGCACGGCACGCTCGCCGCGATGGGATGGTTCTTCACCAAGGCCGCGCTGCTGACCTTCGGCGGGGCCTACGCGGTGCTGCCCTATGTCTACCAGGGCGCGGTCGAACAGCACCAGTGGCTCAGTGGCGCGCAGATGATCGACGGCCTGGCGCTCGGTGAGACCACGCCGGGGCCGCTGATCATGGTGGTGGCGTTCGTCGGCTTCGTCGGCGGCTGGGCCCGACAGGTGCTCGGCCCCGATGCGCTGTTCGCCGGTGCGGCGCTGGCGGCCGGCGTGGCCACGTTCTTCACCTTCCTGCCCTCGTTCGTCTTCATCCTGGCCGGCGGCCCGCTGGTCGAATCGACCCACGGCAAGCTGGGCTTCACCGCGCCGCTGTCGGCGATCACCGCCGCGGTGGTCGGCGTGATCGTCAACCTGGCGTTGTTCTTCGCCTACCACGTGCTGTGGCCCAAGGGCTTCGGCGCGGGCTTCGACACGCTGTCGGCCGTCATCGCCGCGGCCGCGATGATCGCGCTGTTCCGCTTCAGGGTCGGCGTGATGCCGCTGCTCGGTGCCTGCGCGGCGGCCGGGATAATCGCCGGGTGGTGAGCAACAGCAAGCAGCGTCGCGTCGTGGTCGGCCTGTCCGGCGGGGTCGACTCCGCGGTCAGCGCGTACCTGCTCAAGCAACAGGGCTTCGAGGTCGTCGGCCTGTTCATGAAGAACTGGGAAGATGACGATCGACCCGCAGGGTCGAGCGACGACGCTCCCGAGTACTGCTCGTCGAACATCGATTTCGTCGATGCCGCCGCGGTGGCCGACGTGCTCGGCATCGAGATCGAGCATGTCAACTTCGCCGCCGAGTACAAGGACCGCGTGTTCGCCGAGTTCCTGCGCGAGTACCGGGCCGGTCGCACCCCCAATCCCGATGTGCTGTGCAACGCCGAGATCAAGTTCAAGGCCTTCCTCGACCATGCGTTGCGGCTCGGCGCCGACCACATCGCGACCGGTCACTACGCCCGGGTCCGTGACCGCGGCGGCCGCTTCGAACTGCTGAAGGGCCTCGATCCCGCCAAGGACCAGAGCTACTTCCTGCACCGGCTGAACCAGGCACAGCTGTCACGCACCCTGTTCCCGGTCGGCGAGCTGAAGAAGACCGAGGTGCGCCGCATTGCGGCCGAGATCGGTCTGCCGAATGCGACGAAGAAGGATTCGACCGGCATCTGCTTCATCGGCGAGCGGCCGTTCCGCGAGTTCTTGAACCGCTACCTGAGCCACGAACCCGGCGCGATCGAAGACGAGCGTGGGCGGCGTCTGGGGCGGCATGTCGGGCTTGTCGTTCTACACGCTGGGCCAGCGCCAGGGCCTGGGCATCGGTGGCGTCAAGGGCCGCGCGGATGCCGGTGGCGAGCACGCGCCGTGGTTCGTGGCCCGCAAGGATCTCGAGCGCAACGTGCTCGTCGTCGTGCAGGGCCATGAGCACCCGGCGCTGCTGTCGAGCGCGTTGCGCGCTGAGGATGTGAGCTGGGTGGCAGGCGCGGCACCCGCTGCCGGTACCTACGCCGCCAAGACGCGCTATCGGCAGAGCGACGCACCCTGTCGGTTCGCGCCAGAAGCCGGCGGCGGCTTCGCGTTGGCCTTCGACACGCCGCAATGGGCCGTGACGCCGGGCCAGAGCGCCGTGCTCTACGACGGCGACGTGTGCCTGGGCGGCGGCGTGATTGCGGCGGCCCTGCCATTCGAGGCCAGGGCCGCCGCAAAGCTGCCGGTCTGATGACCTCAGTTGATGCTGGTCACAGGTTCGGGATCAGCACGCCGTCGATGACATGGATTACGCCATTGCTGGCGCGCACGTCGACTGCAACGATGCTCTTGGGCGCGGTTGTGCTGTCGGTGATCGTCGCGATCGTCGGAGCGGACCCGGCGTTGATCGTGATCGACTGTCCTGACAACGTGGTCACCGGAGTGCCGAACGGAATACCCGAAGACAGCACCTGAGCGCCAACCACGTGATAGGTCAAGACGGTGGTCAGCTGCGGGATCGTCAGGCCAGCCACCGTCGACGAGATAGCGGCGAAGGCATCGTTGGTCGGCGCGAATACCGTGAACGGGCCTGCGCTACTGAGGGCGCCAGCCAGATCGGCCGTCACCACCGCGCCCGACCAGGGTCGAGAACGCCGCCGGGTTGAGTTGCGCCATCTGCACCAGGTTGAGCACGCCGGGCGGCACCAGCACCTTGTCGATGACGTGGATCACGCCGTTGCTGGCGGCCACGTTGGCGGCCGTCACCGTGGCCTCCGTCAGCACCTCGTCGGTGATCTTGACGCCTGCCGAGGTGTTCAGAGCCAGTGTCGTCGCTGCGCCCTCGAAGTTCGTACAGCGTCGACTGTGCGGATGTGGCCCCTGCCGCCACCAGGTCGGCCGCGAGCTTCTTCGTCGGCAGCACGTGGTACTGCAGGATCTTCGCCAGCGTCGGGCCGTCGAGCGCTTTGACCATGGCATCGGCACTGGCAAAGCCGAGCGTCGTGGCCAGCGAGGTGAACGCCGCGTCGGTGGGTGCGAACACGGTCAGGTTGGACGCGTCGGAACTGAGCGCGGGCACGAGGCCGGCTTTGTCGGCCGCGGCGACCAGCGCCGAGAACCCTCGCGCCTGGGCTTCCTGTGCCAGCGTGCCTGGGTCATCGTCGCCACCGCCGCAAGCACTCACTAGCGATACTGTCGCTACCAAAGCTGCAAACTTCATCAACCAGTGTTTCATGGATCGGTACTCCGTTAGGGGTTGCTGTCGGAGCAGTCCTTGTGATGGGCCCCGCTCTGGCGGCACGAAGAACTGCTTGGGACGGAATATAGACTGTAGAGTTCACGAACGCAACCAATCGGTATTATCCGTAAACGATGGAGGGTAATTTCGCGAGAACCATCCCCGCGCACCGGCGAAGGCAAGCGCCCACGGAATTGCGATGAGGGCCAAAGAGGCCGCGACGCAACTGCCCGCAGGCATCGGGAGGTTCCGTTGTCGACACCAATGAAAACGCCCCGCGGTGCGGGGCGTCCTGCCGGGCCTCGGGCCGCGCGCGGCGCGATTCAGAACGGGATGTCGTCGTCCATGTCGTCGAAGCCGGTCGACGATTTCGGCGCTGCGGCCGCCGGCCGGCCTGCGGCCGGGCGCGGCGCCGGCGCGCTGCGCTGGCCGCCGCCCATCTCGTCGCCTCCGCCGGCGCCCTCGCGGCTGCCGAGCAACTGCATCTGGTCGGCGACGATCTCGGTGGTGTACTTCTCGACGCCTTCCTTGTCGGTCCATTTGCGCGTCTTCAGCCGGCCTTCGACGTAGACCGGCCGGCCCTTCTTCAGGTACTCGCCGGCGATCTCGGCCAGGCGGTCGTAGAAGACCACGCGGTGCCACTCGGTCTCTTCCTGCTTCTCGCCGCTGGTCTTGTCTTTCCACTGCCGGCTGGTGGCGATCGTGACGTTGCAGATGGCCGCGCCGCTGGGCGCGTAGCGCACCTCCGGGTCCTTGCCGAGGTTGCCGATGAGGATGACTTTGTTGACCGAGGCCATGGGGCGCTCCTTGAGCGGACGGTGGAAGGAAGGAGACCGAAGCGACGATGATACCGAGCGCCGAGGGCGCGAGAGCGCAGCAAGCTTCAGGCGCCGGTTTCCTAGGGCTCGCCGTCCCAGTAATCGAGCGACGTGCCGCGGCGCAGCATCACGCTGTGATCCTTGGCGAAGGTGCCGATCTTGTCGGAGTCGGGATAGACGCACAGCTCGGGCCGCTCCTGGGTGCTGATGCTCAGGTACTTCATCGGCGCGCCAGAGGTATTGATGAACTGGTGCGGATGGGCGGGCCCGGGTGGAATGAAGACCACGTCACCCGCGCGCACCGGCAGCATCTCGCCGGCCACCCGCAGCGCGCCTTGACCTTCGAGGATCACGAACATCTCCTCCTGCGCCAGGTGGTAGTGGTACGGACAGCGAGCGCATGCCCGGCGCCAGGATGTCGAAGCCGGCGCCGAGCTTGGCGGCTGCGGTGCCGGTCGGAGACCCCACCGCACTGCGTGTCGTACAACGGCGCACGCTGCTGACGTTCGAGCTTGACTTCGTCGACGTTGCGGATCAGTTGCTGGCGCAGCACGGTGGCGTGATCGGTCATGGTCTTCTCCGGCCGAGGTCGCCGCATCGTCGCACGACGGCGTCGCACGCGGGGCGCTCGCTTACCATCGCCAACGCCCATGATCGAGACTGTCGCTGCCGCTCCCGCCGCCACTGCCCAGCAGGTGCTGCACGAAGTCTTCGGCTACAGCGCGTTTCGTGGCCTGCAGGCCGCGGTCGTCGATCACGTCGTCAGCGGCGGCGACGCGCTGGTGCTGATGCCCACCGGCGGCGGCAAGAGCCTGTGCTACCAGGTGCCGGCGATCGTGCGGCACCGCGGCGGCCACGGCGTGGCGGTGGTGGTGAGCCCGCTGATCGCGTTGATGCACGACCAGGTCGGCGCGCTCGAAGAGGCCGGCGTGCATGCCGCCTTCCTCAATTCCACGCTGACCAGCGACGAGGCCCAGCGCATCGAGCGTGAGCTGCGTTCGGGCCGCCTGGTGCTGCTCTATGCCGCGCCGGAGCGCCTGTTGACGCCGCGCTTTCTCGGCATGCTCGACTCGTTGCACGAACGCGGCCTGCTGAGCCTGTTCGCGATCGACGAGGCGCATTGCGTCAGCCAGTGGGGCCACGACTTCCGCGAGGAATACCTCGGCCTGTCGGTCCTGCACGAGCGCTTTGCCGGCGTGCCGCGCATTGCACTGACGGCCACCGCCGACCACATCACGCGGGCCGACATCGTCAAGCGCCTGGCGCTCGAAGACGCCAGGACCTTCGTGGCCAGTTTCGACCGGCCGAACATCCGTTACAGCATCGTCGAGAAGGACGAACCGAAACGCCAGTTGCTGCGCTTCATCCGTGACGAGCACGACGGCGAAGCCGGCATCGTCTATTGCGGCACGCGCAAGAAGGTCGAGGAGACGGCGGCCTGGCTCAACGACGAAGGCATCACGGCGCTGCCGTACCACGCCGGTCTGGACGCTGGACTGCGCCAGCGCCACCAGGACCGCTTCCTGCGCGAGGAGGCGATCGTGATGGTGGCGACGATCGCCTTCGGCATGGGCATCGACAAGCCCGACGTCCGCTTCGTGGCCCACCTCGATCTGCCGAAGAACATCGAGGCCTACTACCAGGAGACCGGCCGCGCCGGCCGCGACGGGGCCCCCGCCGACGCCTGGATGGTCTATGGCCTGCAGGACGTGGTCAACCAGCGTCGGATGATCGACGAGAGCCCGGCGGAAGAAGAATTCAAGCGCGTGCAGCGCGGCAAGCTCGACGCGCTCTTGGCACTCGCCGAAGCGCACGATTGCCGCCGCGTGCGGTTGCTGGCTTACTTCGGCGAGGCCAGCACCCCTTGTGGCAATTGCGATAACTGCCTGACGCACCCCGACACCTGGGACGGCACCGAAGCCGCCCGCAAGCTGCTGTCGTGCCTCTACCGCTTCCAGCACGGCAGCGGCATCAGCTTCGGCGCCGGCCACCTGATCGACGTGTTGCGCGGCAAGGTCACCGACAAGGTCACCCAGCACGGCCACCAGCGCCTGTCGACGTTCGGCATCGGCGCCGACCTCGACGAGGCGCGCTGGCGCGGCGTGCTGCGCCAGCTCGTCGCGCTCGGCCATGTCGTCCCCGAGGGCGAGTACAACACGCTGGCGTTGACCGACAGCGCGCGCGCGGTGCTGAAGGGAGAGGTGCCGATCGTGTTGCGCCTGCCGCGTGCGGCGCCGCCGCGCAGCCGGGCTCGCAAGGCCGGCAGCATGGCGTCGAGCCGAGCGCCCACCGTCGCAGCCGATCTCGATCCCGCTGCACAGCAGCGCTATGCCGCGCTGAAGGCCTGGCGCGCCGACATCGCGCGCGAGCACAACCTGCCGGCCTATGTCGTCTTCCACGACGCCACGCTGGCCGCGATGGCGCGCGATCGGCCGGCGACGCTCGATCACCTGGCCGGGATCAGCGGTGTCGGCACGAAGAAGCTCGAGGCCTACGGGCGCCAGATCCTGCGGGTGCTGGACGGCGTGGGCTGAGCGATCCCTGTGTGCGCGCTCACCCCGGCGCCATTGCCAGCATCGGGCGCCATCGAAGCCGGCTGCCGAGCGTCAGCCGCGCGGCCAGGCGGCCATTTCCTCGCGCACCAGGCGCACGATCAACTTGTCGAGCGTCTCGACCGAGTAGTTGCGCACCTCGTGCGACGTCTCGCGCCCCGGCCCGCTCGACGGGTCGTGCGCGCGGGCGTAGGTCAGGAACACGAAGCGGCCACCGGTGTACTGCGCGGCTTGGCGAAAGACGTATTCGCCGACCGGATCGAGCCCGCTGGCACCGACCGCGAACAGCTTGATGCCCTTGGCCAGCGCCGCGATCGCGTCCTGGTCGTAGTACGGCGCGCCGTAGTCCAGGTGCGGCGGTGCGTCGGCCACCAGCAACACCATCCGGGCGGTGCCGTCGCCGCGCCACGACAGGCGGTGCACGGCGGTATGCAGCGCCTCATTGAGCGCCTCGGGCATGTCGCCGCCGGCGGCGGCCTGCAGTTGCGCCAACTGCTGCTGGAAGGCACCGAGGTCGTTGGTGAAGTCTGCGCCACGCACGAAGAAGGCATCGCCACGGTCGCGGTAGGCGACCAGGCCGTAGCAGACATCGGGCTGGCTCGGCAGTCGCGCGATCTGGTCGGCCACGGCACGCATCGAGCGCTTCAGCTTGTCGATCTCGTCGCCCATCGAGCCGGTGGCATCGACGAGGAAGGCGATGTCGAGCTGTGGCCGCGGCGGTGTGCGCCAGGCGTCGGCCAACACCACCTGCAGCTGGTGCTTCTGGCCGCGCTGCAGCAGCGCCGCGCCTTGGGCGCCGCTGCGGCCGTCGCGCACCTGCACTTCGAGCAGCGATGCGCCGAGGCCCGGCACCGCCGCCAGCGGGTGCAACCAGGCGCGGCCGGCAGCGTCGGTGCGTGCCCACAACGGCAGCGGGTGCGAGCCGGCGAAGACAGCGACCTCGGCGTCGGGCACCGGGCGGCCCTGCGCGTCATGCACGACCAGTGCGTAGCGCTCGTGCACATCGCGTGCGCGCACCGGCAGCTGGGCGCGTCGCTCGCGGTAGGCCAGGTATTCGCCGAAGTCGGCGTTGTCGTCGACGACGCCGGCTGCCACCGGTTCGTCGGCGGGGCGCTGCGGAGGCCGGCGCGACAGCCCCGCGGCCTCCTCCTGCCGTGCTGCAGGTGCGGCGGACGGCTGCGCGGCATCGGCCACCGCGGCGGGCGCGGCCGGTGCGGCGGACTTGCCGAGCGACGACGACGGCTCGGTCGCACGTTCACGCAACTCGCGGTCACCGCGGCGCCAGGTGGGCTGCTGCGCGTCCCAGGCCGCGCCGGCGCCGAGCTCGAACGGCCGCGGCGCACGCGCACAGTGGCGCGCATTGGGTGCTGCGGGCGCGCCGGCCGCAGGCCCAGGCCAGACCGTGCCGCTCCACATGCCAGGCTGCGAGGGTGGCGACGGCCAACGGGATGCCCCGTCACCACCGGGTGCGGGCGAGGGCCATTCGTGTGCGTGCAGCGAGTCGGTGCTGCAGGCCAGCAGCGTGGCCAGCGACAGCGCCAGGGCGGAGGCCAGTGCGGCGCGGCGAACGTTCAGGGGGCGGGTCATCGGGAGCTCCTCGGGGTGTTGGGACAAGGGCTGATACGGCCGGGCCGGGCAGACGGGGTTGCGCGCCGATTTGTTCCGGCACGTCGACCCCGCTGGCCGCCGTCGCCCGTACAAGGCCCGAAGACCTCGCGCCACTCGCGACCCACCATCCACAATCGCTGCTGCCGATGACCGACGACCGCGACCCGGACGACGACGCCCTGATGCGCGCCTTTGCGCAGGGGGATGCGCGGGCGTTCGAGCGCCTCTACGAGCGCCATCAGGCGGCGCTGTACCGCTTCGTGCGCCGCGTACTCGGGCGCGAGGCGGCGACGCAGGCGGACGAGGTGTTTCAGGACACCTGGCTGCGCGTGGTGGGCGCGCGCGAGCGCTGGTCGCCGCAGGGCGCCGTGTTCCGCACCTGGCTGTTCACGCTGGCGCATCACCGGGCAATCGACCTGCTGCGCAAGAGCGGCCGCGAGGTCGCGCTCGACAGCGACGCGGGCGATGGCGACGAGCGCGCACCGTGGCAACCTGCGGCCGATCTGCCGGCGTGGCAGGCCTGGCCGGCGGCGAGCGCAGCGGTCGAAGACCAGGCCTTCTGGCGTGCCGCCGGCCAGCGCCTGCTTGGTTGCCTCGACGCACTGCCTGCCGTGCAGCGCAGTGCCTTCCTGCTGCACCATGAAGACGGCCTCGCACTCGACGAACTGGCGCGCGCGCTGGAAGTCGGCTTCGAGACCGCGAAGAGTCGCTTGCGCTACGCGATGAGCAAGCTGCGCACCTGCATGGGCGCGTACTTGCCGCAGGGCCAGCAACCATGAGCCAACCGCCTGCCGACGACGACCTGCGCGACGCGCACCTGCTCGCCGCGCTGCGCCACGCGCCGGACCGCGACGTGACGCCGCCCGCGCACGTGTCCGCCGCGATCCTCGGCCATGCGCGGCAGGCGGTGCGGCAGGCGCCGAAGGCGCACCCGCCGGCCTGGCCAGGCTCGCTGCGCGCCGTCTTCGACCGCCTGTGGCAGCCAGCGCCGATGGCCGCCTTCGGCACGCTGGCCATGGCCACGCTGATCGGCGTGCTGTGGGGTGGACAGGACGCACCCGACGCCACACCGAGCCTGCGCTCGGTACCGGCCGCTGCAGCGCCGCCGCCGGCCAGTGCCGCGGCCAGCATCGCGGTGACACCGGTCCTGCCAGAGGCGGCGCGAACCGACGCGAAGGGGGTGACGGCGGCACCGACATCGAAGGCGACCGTGGCGGCGCCGCCCGTCCCGGCGACGCCCGCGCCCGCGCCACGGCCACGGCCGCGGCCGAAGAAGTGCCGCCGCCACGCGAGGCACTCGGCAAATCGCCTGCCGATGCGATGCCTGCGGCAGCGCGCGCGCGCAGTGAGGCCGCCCCGCCCGCGATCGGTGCCGCCACTCGGGCGGCAGCCGCGCCGTTGGCGAGCGTCAGCGCCGAGATCGACGCCGTCGCGAACAGCGAGCCCGCACGCGTGCGCTGGCGCGTTGCCGCGCAGCGTCTCGTCGCGCACGACGCCGCGCAGCGCGATTGGTGGTCGACCCTGGTGCGCTCGACCCAAGAGCGCTGGCAGCCGGCCGCGCTGGGATCGGCCACTGGTGCCGAGGCCCCGCCGCTGACGCTGCTGATCGACGGCGCGACGCGGGGCCAGATCAGCTTCGAGCCGCAGGCGGTGGTCTGGCGCGATGCCAATGGCACGGCCTGGCGGGCGCCGATGGCGGCCGAGGCACTGCGTGGCTTGCAGGAGGCGACTGCCGGTTGGTGAGTTGACGACGGCAAGCGCGTCGCGCGCGCCTCCCCCGGAGGAGGCCAGCCCCTTTGGAGCGGCTCGGCGCTGGCCCGAGGTCGAATTGCGCCTGGGTCGCGGCACTGTCGATAATGCTCGATTCGACTGCCGGACCGACATGCCGCCTGACCGCACCCAGCTCCGCATCCGCGGCGCGCGAACGCACAACCTGAAGAACATCGACCTGGACATCCCACGCGATGCGCTGGTGGTGATCACCGGGCTGTCGGGGTCTGGCAAGTCGAGCCTGGCGTTCGACACCTTGTATGCCGAAGGCCAGCGCCGCTATGTCGAGAGCCTGTCGGCCTACGCGCGACAGTTTCTGCAGTTGATGGACAAGCCCGACGTCGATGTCATCGAGGGCTTGAGCCCGGCGATCAGCATCGAGCAGAAGGCCACCTCGCACAACCCGCGCTCGACCGTCGGCACGATCACCGAGATCCACGACTACCTGCGCCTGCTCTATGCCCGCGCGGGCACGCCGTTCTGCCCCGACCACGACCTGCCGCTGCAGGCGCAGAGCGTGGCGCAGATGGTCGACGCGGCGCTCGCGCTGCCCGAGCAGACGCGGCTGGCGGTGCTGGCGCCGGTCGTGCGCGACCGCAAGGGCGAGTTCGCCGACCTGTTTGCCGACATGCAGGCACAAGGCTATGTGCGCTTTCGCGTCGACGGCGCGGTGGTCGAGGCGGCCGAGCTGCCAAAGCTGAAGAAGGCCGAGAAGCACGACATCGATGTCGTGATCGACCGCGTGAAGACACGCGCCGGCCTGCAACAACGATTGGCCGAGAGTTTCGAGGCCGCGCTGCGCATCGCCGATGGCCGCGCGTTGGCGCTCGAACTCGACAACGGCACCGAACACCTGTTCTCGAGCAAGTTCGGCTGCCCGGTGTGCAGCTACTCGTTGCCCGAACTCGAGCCCCGCCTGTTCTCGTTCAACTCACCCGTCGGTGCCTGTCCGAGCTGCGACGGCCTGGGCCAGGTGACGGTCTTCGACCCCGAGCGCGTGGTCGCCTTCCCGTCGCTCAGCCTGGCCAGCGGCGCCGTCAAGGGCTGGGACCGGCGCAACGCCTACACCCATTCGATGCTCGAAAGCGTGGCCAAGCATTACGGCTTCGATACCGAGACGCCGTTCGAGCAACTGGCCCCCGAACACCAGCAAGTCCTGCTGCACGGCTCGGGCGCGACCGAGATCGCCTTCGTCTACCAGGCCGAAGGCGCGGCGGGCCGCAAGCGCTCGGTCAAGCGCTGGCATCCGTTCGAGGGCGTGATCCCGAATTTCGAACGCCGCTGGCGCGAGACCGATTCGGCCGCGGTGCGCGAGGACCTGGCGCGCTACCAGGCCGCCAAGCCCTGCCCGGAGTGCCGGGGCACGCGCCTGAAGCGCGAGGCCCGCCATGTGTTCCTGCAGGGCGAGGACCCATCGGTGCGCGGCCTGCCGATCTACGAAGTCGAGCACGCCACGCTGGCCGACTGCCTGGCGCACTTCGAGTCCCTGCATCTGGTCGGCAACAAGGCCGACATCGCCGAGAAGGTGATGCGCGAGATCCGCTCGCGGCTGAAATTCCTCAACGATGTCGGGCTGAACTACCTGAGCCTGGACCGCAGCGCCGACACGCTGTCGGGCGGGGAGGCCCAGCGCATCCGGCTGGCGTCGCAGATCGGCTCGGGCCTGACCGGCGTGATGTACGTGCTCGACGAGCCGAGCATCGGTCTGCACCAGCGCGACAACGAGCGTCTGATCGCCACCCTGCGCCACCTGCGCGACCTCGGCAACAGCGTGCTGGTGGTCGAACACGACGAAGACATGATCCGCAGTGCCGACCATGTGGTCGACCTGGGGCCGGGCGCCGGTGTTCACGGCGGCCGCGTGATCGCGCAGGGCACGCCCGACGAGGTCGCGGCCAACCCCGAATCGCTGACCGGGCGCTACCTCGGCGGCGTGCTGCGCATCCCGGTGCCGCGCCAGCGCAATTCGCTGGCCGGCAGCACCGACCCGCAGCGGCTGGCCATCGTCAACGCCCGCGGCAACAACCTGCAGGGCATCAGCGTCGAGATCCCGGTCGGCCTGTTCACCTGCGTCACCGGCGTCTCGGGCTCGGGCAAGAGCACGCTGGTCAACGACACGTTGTATGCGGCAGTGGCCAGGAAGCTCTACCAGAGCCACGCCGAGCCGGCGCCGCACGACGCGATCGAAGGCCTCGATGCGCTGGACAAGGTCATCAACGTCGACCAGAGCCCGATCGGCCGCACGCCGCGCAGCAACCCGGCCACCTACACCGGGCTGTTCACGCCGATCCGCGAACTGTTCGCCGAAGTGCCGGCCGCACGCGAACGCGGCTACGGCCCCGGCCGGTTCAGTTTCAACGTGGCGGGAGGCCGCTGCGAAGCCTGCCAGGGCGACGGCGTGATCAAGGTCGAGATGCATTTCCTGCCCGACGTCTACGTGCCGTGCGACACCTGCCACGGTGCGCGCTACAACCGCGAGACGCTGGAGATCCTCTACAAGGGCAAGCACATCACGCAGGTGCTCGGCATGACGGTGGAGGACGCCCATGCGTTCTTCGCGGCGGTGCCGGCCATCGCGCGCAAGCTGCAGACGCTGCTCGACGTCGGCCTCGGCTACATCACGCTCGGCCAGAGTGCGACCACGCTGTCGGGCGGCGAGGCGCAGCGCGTCAAGCTGGCGCTGGAACTGTCCAAGCGCGACACCGGGCGCACGCTGTACATCCTGGACGAGCCGACGACCGGCCTTCACTTCGCCGACATCGAACTGCTGCTCAGGGTGCTGCACCAGCTGCGCGATGCGGGCAACACCATCGTCGTGATCGAGCACAACCTGGACGTCATCAAGACCGCCGACTGGATCATCGACATGGGCCCCGAGGGCGGCGGCGGTGGCGGCCGCATCGTGGTCGCGGGCACGCCGGAAGCCGTGGCGGCGCACCCGGACAGCCACACCGGGCGCTTCCTGGCGCCGCAACTGGCGCGCCAAGCGGCGTGAGCCGTGCGAGCAACCGCTGGCGACGGTGGCCGTCGCGCGAGGTGCGCGATGACGGGCCGGACTGTCTGCGGCGGCGAGGTTCCCGCTACGAGCGTTCCTGGACTGCGCGCCTGGGTGCGCCGGCGCTGCCCTGAGCCATCGCACTGTTGCGGCGCCGTCGCGCGGTGGCACCCGCCACTGCCGCCAGGCCGATCAACAGGCTGAGCCAGGTGCTCGGCTCGGGCACCGGCGTGACCGCTCCGTGCCCGAGGGGACTACCGCTGCCCCCGATCGGGTCGCCGATGCCCCCGATCGAGTCGCTGAAAGTCGGCGCGCCGCCGATGGCAGGGGCCAGAGCCAGGCTGCTGCCGACGCCACTGCCGCCGTTGCCACCGTCGCCATCGGCGGGGGGGCCGCCAAGGATCGGATCGCCGCCCAGTTCACCACTGTGCCTTCCGCCGGCATTGCCGCCGGCCGTGCTTCCGAATGCGGCAGTACCTCCTGGGACGTAGAGGACCGGGCCGCCACCGCCGGGCGCGATGCGGCCACGAAAAACCGCGTGCGGGTTCAGCTTGCACATCGCTTCTGCTGGTGCCCGACGGCGGGGCAGCGCCCGGTGACGTCGACACGCCTCCACCGCCTGTCGGCCACAGCGGCGGCGCGGTGCCGTTCACGACTTCGGAGAACGACGCCGTGCCCGGCACTGTGCCCGTGTAGACACCTGCCGCTGGGGTGGCGGGCACCGTCGACGACGCATCGGCGACCTTGCTGCCCGAGAGCAGGTCTGCCGATGGCGACGCCGTTGCGAGACCCTGCGTCGCGCCCGCCATCGTGTCGTCCTGTGCGGCGGCCAGCGGCGCTGGGCAACCGCTCGATCCGGCTGACGTTGCGGCACACGGTAGGCACCAGGATGCAGTGACCGGCCTCGCAGTAGACCAGCCCACGCTCGTGCATCTGCGCCGTCCAGCCCGCGCGCGAGACTTGCCGGCACACCCGGTCGATGCCGAAGTGCATGTCGCGGATGGCGGGCTCGTAGCGCGCGCGACCGCGGATCTCGTCGCGGCGGATATCGACGAGGTCGTCGTACTGGCGCGCCTGCATGCGCTGTTTCAGTCGCATGCGCACCGGCGTCGGGATCTCGGTGTAGCGGTCGATCGCTGCGACCACGTCGCCCATGAACGGGTTGTGGCCAGGGCGATCCCAGCTGCAGTGGTCCACCCGCTCCATGCGCGGCACCAACGGCGCTGCGGCGACTGCGTCGCCGCTTGCGCTCAACAGCAAGGTGATCGTTGCGGCAAGGGTGGCTGCGAGGCGCATGATCTTCTCCTTGGCGGGGTGGACATTGCAGTGCAAGAACTCGATGCGTGAATTCTCGGCACGCGCGAGCGTCGTGGCGCAGCGACACCCGTGGTCGGGCGGCCCCGAACCCAGCGCCTGCAAATGCGTGGTCGTGGGGCTGTTCTGACGGCAGATGGTGAAATCGGCTACCGTGCGGGCTTTCGCGGGAGGCTCTCGTCATGGCAGAGATCCAGTACTACTTCGCGCCCCAATCGCCCTGGACCTATCTCGGCCACCTGCGCTTCTGGGACATCGCGCGCCGGCATGGCGCACGCATCGAGGTCCTGCCGGTCGACCTCGGCGGCAAGGTCTTCCCGGTCTCGGGCGGGCAGCCGCTGGGCAAGCGGGCGCCGCAGCGGCAGGCCTACCGGCTGGTCGAATTGCAGCGTTTTGCCGACTACCTGCACGCGCCGCTGAAGCTGCAGCCGAAGTACTTTCCGGTGGCCGGCGACGACGCAGCGCGGCTCATCATCGCGGTCGATCTGCACGACGGCGCCGATGCCGCGATGCACATCGCCGACGCCGTGCTCCGTGCGGTCTGGGTCGAGGAGCGCAACATCGCCGACGAAGCCACGCTGGCCGTGCTGTTGCGGGAGCGCGAACTGCCGGCACGGCGCCTCGAGGACGCGCATTCGCAGGCCGTGCAGGAGCGCTACGAAGCCAACACGCAGCGGGCGATCGAGGCCGGGGTGTTCGGGGCACCGAGCTACGTGATCGACGGCGAGATCTTCTGGGGCCAGGACCGCCTGGATTTCGTCGCGCGAAAGCTCGGCAAATGATGGCCCCGAAGCTCGCTGCACTCGCGCCCCCTGAGGGGATCTCCGGCCGCCGGGGAGCAGCCTGGTGCCGGCGTGAGCTTCTTCGCGATGCGCCGGCGCACGCTGTTGATCGGCGCGGCCGCGGTCCTCGGCACCGGCGGCATCGCCCGCGCCGCCGCGCGCTACGACGGCCCGCTGTTCGACGCCCACCTGCACTACAACGACGACGCAGCGGCGCCTCATCCGCTGGACGATGTGCTGGGCCGCATGCGGCGCAGCGGCGTGCGCGCCATCGTGGCCAACAGCCGGCCGAATGACGGCACGCGCACGCTGGCCAGCGCCACCGAGGCCACCCGCGCCGCCGGCGTGGTCGTCGTGCCCTTCGTGCGCCTGTACCGCAACCGCGCCGACTACAGCGGTTGGTTCGGCGACGAGACGATCTACCAGATGGTGCTGGCCGAACTGGCCGCCGGCACGCCGGCCGGACCGTACCGGGGGCTCGGCGAGTTCCACCTCTACGACAGCGCCAACGCCGACGGCCCGGTGGCCGTGCGGCTGATGCGCCTGGCGCAGCAGCGCGGCCTGGCGGTGCTGGCACATGTCGACGACGTCGCCATCGACAAGCTGATGGGCCATGCGCCCGACGCCAAGCTGATCTGGGCCCACACCGGCATCGGCGGCACACCGCCCGAGCGCGTGCGCGAGTTGATGCGGCGCCACCCGAGCCTGCTCGGCGAGTTGTCGTACCGGCCCGGGCTGATCGACGACGGCCGGCTGTCGTCGGCGTGGCGCGCGCTGCTCACCGACTGGCCCGCACGTTTTCTGATCGGCTCCGATACCTGGATCAATGCCCGCTGGCAGCACTACGAAGCGCTGATGGACGAGGCCCGCGCCTGGCTCGGCGAACTGCCGCCGACGCTGGCTCAGCGCATCGGCTGGGGCAACGGCGCGGCGCTGTTCGGGCTGGCTGGCCCGGCGCCCTTGCGCAGCTGACGCGCCATGAAAAAAGCCGGTGCAAGGCACCGGCTTTTCCGCACGGGCAGCCCGCAGGCCACCCTCTGCGCAAGATCACTTCAGATGGGCGTTGATCATCTTGGTCATCTCGAACATCGACGCTTGCGCCTTCTTGAAGATTTCCTTCAGCTTGGCATCGGCGTTGATCATTCGGCGGTTGACTGCGTCCTGCAGCTTGTTCTTCTTGATGTACTCCCAGACCTTCTTGGTCACTTCGGTGCGGGGGTACGGGCCCTTGCCGATGATGGCGGCCAGCGCGTCGCTCGGCGTCATCGCCTTCATGAACGCCGCGTTGGGGGTGCGCTTCTTCGCCGGCGCCTTGGCCTTCTTGGCCGGGGCCTTCTTCGCAGGCGCCTTCTTGGCGGGAGCCTTCTTGGCCGGAGCCTTCACCGGCGGCTTGGCGGCCGCCTTCTTGGCCGGGGCCTTCTTCGCGGCGGCCTTCTTGGCCGGAGCCTTCTTCGCAGTTGCCATGTCAATTTTCTCCATCAAGGATGTTGTTGATGTGCCGGGTGTGGGTGAGAGTCGCATGAACTCTCTTTTCTCAGCAGGCACCCTGCGGCGCGAATGGTACTGCGTGAAACACGCCGCGCAAAGCGGTTTTCCCTCTGAGAACGCGCTTTTTTCCCTCTGCAGCGGCTGTTTTGTCGCACGGCGGCATCACTGCGCGTGCGGGTCTTCGATCTTCGGCGCTGTGTGCACGCTCCACAGCATCGTCGCCGAGAGGATCGCCACCACCACGCCGAGCGACAGCGCGACCGGAATCTTCACCACGTCGATCAGCAGCATCTTGCTGCCGATGAACACCAGCACCAGCGCCAGGCCATAGCTCAGCAGGTGGAACCTGGCGGCTGCCGCAGCGAGCAGGAAGTACATCGCGCGCAGGCCGAGGATGGCGAAGATGTTGGAGGTCAGCACGATGAACGGATCGCTGGTGATGGCGAAGATCGCCGGGATCGAGTCGACCGCGAAGATCACGTCGGTCAGCCCGACCATCGCGATCACCAGCAGCAGCGGCGTGGCGATGCGCTTGCCGTTTTCGCGGGTGAAGAACTTCTCGCCGTCGAAACCGCGGCTCACCGGCATCAGCCGCCGCAGCAGCTTGAGCGCCGGGTTGCTCTCGAGGTCGGGCTCCTTGCCGGCCGCCCACCACATCTTGATCCCGGTGGCCAGCAGGAAGGCGCCGAACAGGTACAGCACCCAGTGGAAGTGCGCGATCAGCCAGGCGCCGAGCAGGATCATCACCGTGCGCAGCACGATCGCGCCGATGATGCCGATCATCAGCACCCGCTTCTGGAAGGCCGGCGGCACCGCGAAGTAGGTGAAGATCATCAGGAAGACGAAGATGTTGTCGACCGCCAGGCTCTTCTCGATCAGGTAGCCGGTCAGGAACTCCATCGACTTGGCGTTGGCGACGGCGCTGCCGTGGTCCTGCGCCACCGCCCACCAGAACAGCGCGTTGAAGGCCAGGCTCAGTCCGACCCACACCAGCGACCAGTTCAGTGCCTCCTTGACGGAGACACTCTGTGCGCCCTGCTTCTTCAGCACGGCGAAGTCGACGAACAAGGCGACGAGAACAGAACAGACGAAGAAGATCCACAGCCAGGCAGGCGCAATCGTGTCCATGGGACTCCCAATGAAGTTGGCAATGACGAAGCGCCGAAAGGTCTGGCATGGGAGGCGGGAAGCATCCTGCGAGCCCGAGAGCCTGGCGAGCGCCAGGCTCCGTACTGACGGGGCCGCGGCAGCGCGTGGCGCTGCGAGCTACTCCCCTTTCGACGGGCGCGATTATCCCGTCGCGGCAATAGCCCTCGCCAGGCTGAGGCCAAGCGGCCCCACCTTGGCTTACCATCTCGCGAACCTATGAAGCTCATCGCCCGTTGGCTGTTGCTGGCCGCCGCCCTGTTGCTGGTGGCCTACCTCTACCCTGGCGTCACCGTCACCAGTTTCGGTGCGGCGATGGTCGCGGCCTTCGTGCTCGGCCTGCTCAACACCGTGGTGCGGCCGTTGCTGGTGCTGCTGACACTGCCGGTGACGCTGCTGACGCTCGGGCTGTTCCTGTTCGTCATCAACGCGCTGATGTTCTGGGCCGCGGCCTACCTGCTCGAAGGGCTCAACGTCAACGGTTTTGCCGCGGCGCTGATCGGCTCGCTGATCTACAGCCTGTGCGGGATGGTCATCGACGTGGCCATCGAGCGCCTCTTCAACAGCGCCTGAGCGGACCTCTGCGCTACTGCGGCGGGCGCTCTTCGCGCTCTCCGCGCGCGGCGGCCAGTTGCGCGCGACGCTGGGCACTGATGTCGCGCAGCCGCGCGTCGATGATCGAAACCTCGATGAAATCCGGGGCGCCAGTGGCGTTGCGCGCCAGGCGCTGGGCGGCGCGCAGGCGATCGATCGCGCCGCCGAGGTCCCCGAGCGCGGCGCGCGCCTCGGCCTCGGCGCGCAGCGCGCGCAGGTGCAATCCGAGGGCCTCGGCGCACTGGGCCAGCATGGACCACGCGGCGGCATCCTGGCGCCGCTCTGCGACCCAGGTCTGCAGCGCTTCGGTGCTCGCCCGCAGTGCGGCGTTGTTGCCGCCGCGCGCCGCCTCCAGGGCCGCCTGCGCCCGCGCCAGCAGCAGCGGCCGCGCTCCAGCGCCGGCCGTGTCCGACGTGGCTGCAAGCGCGGGGGCCTCGAGCAGCGCCAGTGCGCGCTGCGCCTGCCCGTTGGCCAGCAGCGCCTGCGCCTGCAGCAGCGTCAGCGCGCGGGCAGCCCGCGCATCGCCCGGCGCGACGCTGCGCGCCAAGGCCAGCGCGGCGTCGGCAGCGGCCTGCGCGCGTGCGGCGTCGCGCAGTTGCAGCGACGCCAGCGCACTGGCGTACAGCGACACGGTCTGCTCGATCGGCGTGACGGCTTTGGCGGCCGGCGGTGCGTCCAGCTCCTGCTGGCGGCGCAGCGATTGCACGCTGCCGTCCATCAACACCCGGGCGCGGGCGCGCATCAGCAGATGGTCCAGCGGCGCCTGGGCGGCGCTGCGCGGGCCGGTTGCGGCCTCGACGCGGGTGCGCGCCTCGCCGATCCGCTCGACCGTCAGCGGGTGCGTGCGCAGGTACGGGTAGGCACCGCTGTCGTTCAACCGCGAAGCGTTGTCGAGCTTCTCGAACATCGCGGCCATGCCGGCCGGCGCAAAGCCGGCGCCGCTGAAGACACCCCAGCCGATGCGGTCGGCCTCGCGCTCCATGTCGCGCGAGAAGTTGAGCTGGCCCTGCACCATCGCCGCCTGGCTGCCCACGATCACGGCCTGCGCGGCATCGCCGCTGCCGGCGCGGCTGGCGGCCAGCACCCCCAGCACCATCGCGGCCAGGCCAACCAGTGATTGCCGGCTGGCGCTGGCGATGCCGCGCGCGATGTGGCGCTGCGTCACGTGCGACAGCTCGTGGGCCAGCACCGAAGCCAGCTCGTCGCGGCTGGCGGTCATCGAAATCAGGCCCAGGTGCACGCCGACGAAGCCGCCCGGCAGCGCGAACGCGTTGACCGCACGGTCGCGCACCAGGAAGGTCTCCCAGGCGAGCAGCGCATCGGTCTCGGCCGTGATGTCGCCGCGCTGGCGCGCCGCGGCCACCAGCGGCGACCACAGCGAATAGAGGTAGTCGAGCAGCAGCGGATCGTCGAGATAGTCCGGGTCGCGACGCAACTCGCCCATGATCTGGTCACCCAGCCGGCGCTCGGTGCCGACGGTGAAGTCTTCTCCGGCGGAGTCGCCGAGCGCGGGCAGCCGGATCGCCGACGGGGCCGGCGTCGGTGCGGGGGTGCTGGTCTGCGCGACGAGCGACGCGGAGAATGCGGCCGCCAGCGCGGCAACCAGCAACAGGGAGGCGGGAGCTTTGTTCATCAGGGCGTGGCTATCATGCACCGGCCACATTGCTGCAACGTTTCCGATCATGACCGAGCCGACCTCCCCGCTGACGCACTTCGACCCCCACGGCCAGGCCCACATGGTCGACGTGGGGGCCAAGCCCGCGAGCCACCGCGTGGCGGTGGCGCAGGGTTCGATCCGCATGCAGCCGGCCACGTTCGAGCTGATCGCCGCGCGGCAACGCCAAGAAGGGCGACGTGATCGGCATCGCGCGGATCGCCGCGATCCAGGCCGCCAAGCGCACCGCCGAGCTGATCCCGCTGTGCCACCCGATCGCGCTCACCCGCGTGGCCGCCGAGTTCAGGCTCGATGCGCAGCTGCCCGGCGTGCATTGCACCGTCACCGCCGAGACGGTCGGCGCCACCGGCGTCGAGATGGAAGCGCTGACCGCCGTGCAGATCGGCCTGCTGACGATCTACGACATGTGCAAAGCCGCCGACCGCGGCATGGTCATCGACGGCGTGCGCCTGCTCGAGAAGCGCGGCGGCAAGTCGGGGGAGTGGGTCGGCGCGGCGCCGGCCTCGCCCGCTACCTGAAATCGCGCCAATCGAGCGCCCGCGATGGCGGGTCGCACTGGAACGGGCGCGGCTGCAGCGTGGCATCGGCGCACGGGGCGAAGAATTCGTCGGCAGCCGGGTTGCGGAATTCGCGCAGGCGTGCGGCCAGGTGGCGCGCGCGCTCGATGTCGCCACTCTGGGCCAGCGCCTCGGCCCAGGCGATCATCAGCCGCGTGTCGAGCAGGTAGTGCGAAGCGCGGGCGAATGCCGGCATCGCATCGGCCGGGCGCTCGGCGGTGGTGGCGGCCGCGTAGTCGGCGTGGTGGGCGAAGAACCAGCTGCGCTGGCCGGCGGCGATGCGCTCTTCGAGCGGCGCGGCCGCGGCCGGCGGCGAGAAGATCACCACCACGCGGTAGAAGTCGACCACGACGACCAGGGCCGCGACGGCCATGGCGACGCCGGCCGCCACCGGCCAGCGCGGCCATCCGGCACCGGCTCGCGAACCGGGCACCTCTGGCGCCGCGCCCAGGCACAGCCCCCAGACCAGCGCCGTCGGCAGCAGGAAGTGCGCGTACCAGAGCGGGTACTCGAGCTGGCTGTGCAAGGCCATCAGCAGCACCATCACGAAGGCGGCGCGCAGCGCGGCACCGCGCTCGCCGGCAACCGCCAGGCTGCGCCGCCAGGCCTGCCACAGCGCCAGCGCCAGCAGCGCCAGCACCGCCAGCGCCAGCGGCAGGCCCAGTTCGGCCGCCAGTTGCAGCGGCAGGTTGTGGGTGTGGTCGAAGAAGGCGACGGGCCGCTGCGGGAACGGCGTCAGCGACCAGGCGAAGTTGAACTCGCCGAAGCCCACGCCCAGCCACGGGTGGGCGCGGATCAGGCCCAGCGTGTCGCGCCAGATCGCAAAGCGCGATGCGGAGAGGTCGCCCTCGCCGATGCGCGCCGCGGCACCGATGGCATGCACCGAATGCAGCGACGCCCACCAGGCCGCGAGCCCCCAGCTGGCCGCGCACAGCAGCGGCGCCGCCAGCAGCAGGCCGCGCGAAAAGCGCGACAGGCGGCCGTCGAGCGCGCCCCACAGCGCCAGCACCGCGATGCCGACCAGCCCGGTGCGCGAGCCCGACAGCGTGACGCCCAGCACCATCAACGCGAACAGCCCCACCGCGGCCGCACGCCGCGCCGGCGTGCGCCGCGAGCGCGCCGAGCTCGACCAAAGGCACCACCGCCACCGCCGACCAGAGCAGCAGCGTGGCCAGGTGGTTGGGTTGGCGCATGTTGCCCACGGCGCGGCCGGCCAGCCCGGAGCGCGCGATCCAGTCGCCGTCGGCCAGCGCCGGCGCGAACACCTGCACCACCGCGATGGCGCTGCTGCACACGCCGGCCGCGACCCAGGCAGCGAAGAAGGCCGACATCAGCGCCGGCGTCGGCCGCAGCGCCGCGCCGCCGAGCGCGAGCCCGGCGGTCGCCACCAGCAGGCCCGCCGCGGAGAGGCTCATGGCCCAGGGCAGCACGCCGACCGCGCTGGACAGCAGCGCGGCGGCGGCGACCAGCAGCAGCGCTGCCACGAGAGCGGCCGAACGCGACGCCGCGCCGCGCAGGCTGCCGGTGCAGGCCGGCGCCAGGGCGGCCATCGCCAGGCCCCACAAGCCCAGCGCCGCGGCCTGGTTGAACAGCGTCGGCGACGGCGGGAGGTTGTATGCGATCAGGCCGGGCAGCAGCGCCGCGGCCCACAGCAGCGCAGCCGTCACGAGCGCTCGCACTGAAGTGAGGGCGGACCCGCACCGCGATCACGTGGCAATGCCGCAGCGTTGGTGGCAGCGAACGCCGAAACCGCAACGCGTGCAGGCCGCAAATAACATGCGCGAGAGCCTACACCGCCGCAGCGGATGATTCAGCGACTCTGTGGCGCCGGCTGGGCGAGCGATGCCCTCGGTGGCGGGGAACGGGATGCTGCGCAGTGCCTCGAACTTCTGCTGCGCTGAGCGCTGAGGCGCGGCCCTGATCGCAGTGGCTCTCCGCCAGATCTTGCACGAGCAGTCGCAGCGACGCTCTCGGACTCGGCCTCGCGGTGATTCAAGCCCGGCGGCGAGCGCGTAACGCAGCATCGGGCCGGTGGCGGGGCAAAGCGCTGGGTCACAGTCGCGCATCCAGTCGAGTTGGGCGGGCGTCATGCCTGGCTTGCCTCGGTCACGCGCATGCGAATGAACTCGCGTGGCCGATCGAGCAGCACATCGGTTCGGGCACCGTCGGACACCTCCCGTTGCGACGTAGCCCGCCTCCATCAGGCGAACGCGGCGTGCCGACTCCTCCAGATCCAGGTACTCGCTGCCGATCCAGACGAGCAGACGCGCGAACTGCCAGCGAGCGCCGCACCGAACACGGGGCGCGGGAGGTCCAGATGCGCCGATCAGGCTGCCGTGTGGAATTGCGCATTCGACTGCCGATCAGCAAGCCAGCGGCAGCAGGAAGTAAGGTACTCGAGCGGGAACTCCACCATCGCGTGAACAACACGCACCGGCGCACGCAATGAGCGACGCCCAGCGTCCGTCGTCACGCAAGCGCGCGTGACGGCTCAACGAACCACCAATGGCGGCCGCCGAAGACCAACAGGCCGAGCGGAAGGCCGTTCCAGACCAGCAAATCAAGGACATGTTGTGGCTGTACTGGTCAGCCGCTCGCGTGTCGCCGGGATGGTCAAGGGCGGCGGCCTGCTGCGCGAGCGAAACTTGCCCCCAACCGTAGCCAAACCATGGTGCCGCAGATCGCGTCGAGCAGATCACTTACCAGTGATCGAGCCGGATGCCGTCGCTGCAGACCGCTGCGCACGTGACTGTGCCCACGCTGAGGTCAGAGCAGGTCGTTCAGCGATGGCCACATGCCAACGAGCACGGCGAAACGCAGCTGCAATGACGCGAGCGCCGCAGCGGATGTGCGAAGCGCAGCCGTCTCCGCATAGGCCCAGTACCCACGGCAAGCAAGGCGACAAAGAGCCAGCCGGTGCGCGACTGCGTCATCACCAGCCCGAAGCCCAAGAAAGCGCAACGGCTGAGGAGCCGTCACGGCCGCCGATGCGGCGCGTCTCGTAGCAACCAGAGCAGGCCGCAGTGCCCAGTGCCAGCAGGCTGGCCAGGTGGTTGGGCTGGGCCAAGTTGGCGTAGATGCGCCCGCCGATTGAGCTACTCGACCAACTCGAAAGTCGCCGAGTGGCAGCCATTGCGTAAGGCCGACGCCGACTGCGACGCGACCGCGGCAGATCCAAATGTGGCCAATACGCAGCCCATGAACATGGTCGTCAGCGGCGCAAGCGTCGCGCCTGCCATGACGCATCAAACCGAAGCCGCACAGGAGCAGCAGACGAGCAGCTGCGTCGGAAAAGAAAGGGACCAGCCCTGCCGCCCATTGCATCATTGGCACCATCGCGCGCAGGGATCGACCAGGCGAGGAAGGGCCACGGCAAGTCGCCGCAGCTCGGTGGACGACCACTGCCAAGCCGACAGCGATGCGCCGAGCGCCGCAGCGAACTTCCTGCTGGAACGATAGTCCACGGGTAGTAGTGTCCCGGGAGTAGCCAGGCAGGCCATGCCGATCAGTCCCAATGTGTAGAGCATGGCCGATTCATCTGCGCGTATGATTGATCAGAAGAAGAAAGGGCGGCTCAAGAGCGCCCCATTCTTCAGGCATCTGTGAGATCAGTTCTTGCAGGATCCTGGCAGGTACTTCTTGTCGATGGCGGTGCCGGCGGGCCCGGGCCGCAGAGGAAGGTACCGACGTGTGGCACCGAGGTGCGCCGAGGTCAAGCGGCATGCCGCTCGTCGGCCGGCACCAGCTGATCGTCGTGTTGCGGGCATCCTTCAGGTCGGCAAGGGCGGACAGCGTGACGGTGATCAGGCCGTTGACATCCGTCAGCACGGTCTCCACGTACTTCGACGCGACCGGCCGTAGTCTCGCAGCCCCAACTATTGGCGCTGGGCGCGACGAGTGGCTGCCGGTCTGGTACACCTCAGCGACCGCCGTACGGCACTGGCTGGTCGCCAGGATGCCTTCCGACACCTTGGCCTTGATCGTGTAGGTCTGTACGCCGGCAGGGCGACGGCCGCCAGGATGCCGATGATCGCGACGACGATCATCAGTTCGATGAGGGTGAAACCTTGTTGAACACGCTTCATGACTGGCTGGTCGCCAGAATCGCTTCCGACACCTTGGCCTTGATGGTGTAGGTCTGGTACGCCGGCAGGGCGACGGCGGCCAGGATACCGATGATCGCGACGACGATCATCAGTTCGATCAGGGTGAAACCTTGTTGAACTCGCTTCATTTGAAAACTCTCCTTGAGGGGACGTGGGGAACTCGCGGGTCAACCGGTTGCAGGGGTCGTGCCAGGCGATCTACCCGCCTTCGGGGGGTCGATCTGTGCATTTGTGCCGGCCTGGCCGACCATCCCGGTCACTCGCCGGGGCCGACGTGACGCGATTGGTCACCCGCGTGTAACTTCTTATAGCGCGATGGTGTGTCCCGCGAGCAGCGCCGCGATCCGATGCGGGCTGCCCAGCGCCTCGATCTGCGCCATCACCGCGGCCACTTCGCCGGGCTTGATGTGGGTGATGTGCACGGCCACGCTGCCGTCGAGCTGCGCCAGTTCCTTGCCGAGCGTCGCTGGGCACAGGTGGCTCGAGATCTTGGCCAGGGCGCGCTCCTCGTCGCTGAACGCGGTTTCGATCACCAGGTGGGCGACCTTCAGGCTGCGCAGGCGCTGCCACAGCGCCGGGTTGGGGCCGGTGTCGCCGGTGAAGACCCAGGCACCGCGGTCGTCGGTGGGGCCCAGCACGGCAAAGCCGACGGCGGGCACGGTGTGCCTGGCCGGCAGCACTTCGATGCGCCGGTCGCCCAGCGTCAGCACGTCGCCGACGCTGAACGGTTCGAACGCCAGCATCGGCTGCTCGGCACTCGGCAGGCGCGTGAAGTCGGGCCAGATGACGCCGTTGAAGATGTGTTGGCGCAGCGCATCGAGCGTGGCCGGCAGCGCATGCACGCGGATCGGTGGGCGATCGACGCGGCGTCGCGCCACGCTGTCGGCCAGCAGGCCGATCGAGAGCACGTGGTCGAGGTGCGAGTGGCTGACGAAGATGTGGTCGATGGCCGCCAGTTCGTCGAGCGTGAGGTCGCCGACGCCGGTGCCGGCATCGATCAGCACGTCGCCGTCGAGCAGGAACGAGGTGGTGCGGCTGCCGGCGGCGATCGAGCCCGAGCAGCCGAGGACGCGAATGGTGGCGGCGGTCATCGGCGGGCCGGCCCTCGGCCCTTCAACTTGTTCAGAGCTGAATGAACTGCATCTGCGTGCCGGCGAGTTCGATCACGTCGCCGTTGCGCAGTTGGGCCGAGTCGCCTGAAAGCGGCGAGCCGTTGATGGTCGGCCGCGAAACGCCCTCCACATGCGCCAGCACATAGCCCGCCGGGCGCTTGGTGATCGAGGCGACCTGCACGCCGGGCTTGCCGACGGTGGTGACCACCTTGGTCAGCGTCACCTCGCGGCCGGCCGCGGCGCCGTTGAGCACCTTGATGGCGGCGCCACCGGGCGCACCGCCCAGGCTGCCGAAGCCGGAGTTGGTGCCCGCGGGCGCGGTGTGCGCGAAGGTGGCGGTGCGGTCGCCCGGCATGGCGGTGGGCGCCGCCGAGCCCGGCTTCATGATCATCGTCTTTTCGTAGTCGACGCCGTCCTCGACCAGGTACTTGATCTTGTACTTGCCGATCTCGACGGTGTCGTTGTGCGCGAGCAGCTGCTTCTTGACGGCCTTGCCGTTGATGTAGGTGCCGTTGGTGCTGTTCAAGTCTTCGATGAAGACGTCCGAGCCCACCATCTGCAGCACCGCGTGCTCGCCGCTGACGGCCAGGTTGTCGATCACGATGTCGTTGTAGGGCCGGCGACCGAGCGTGGTCTTGTCCTTGGTGATCTGCACTTCCTTGATCACCACGCCATCGAGCGACACCACCAGCTTGCCCATGCTTTGCCTTTCTTGTGCTTTCAGCGTCGGAACGGCGCCCACCACGATCGTGAGGCTGCCGCCGGAGAGCCCGGCGCGCGCACCAGGATGACGGCGATATTATCCTTTCCGCCAGCATCGTTGGCCGCCGCGATCAATGCATGGCCGGCCTTGTCGAGCGATTCGTAGCCCTGCAGCAACTGCGCCAGCGTTTCGTCGTCGAGCATGTCCGACAGACCGTCGGAGCACATCAGGTAGACGTCGCCCGGGTGGACTTCGTGCTGGTGGATCTCCAGCAGCACGGTGTCCTCGACGCCGACCGCGCGCGTCACCAGGTTCTTGTTGGCCGAGAACGAAGCCTGCTCGGGCGTGATCAGGCCGGCGTCGATCTGCTCCTGCAGCAGCGAGTGGTCGCGCGTCATCTGCATCAGGCGCCCGCCGCGCAGGCGATAGGCCCGTGAGTCGCCGACGTGGCCGATCAGCACGCGGGTGCCGCGGAACACGATGACCACCAGGGTGGTGCCCATGCCGGCGTACTGCGGGTTGGCGTTGGCGGCGTTGAAGATCGCGCGGTTGGCGTTGTCGACGCAGATGTCCATCGCGCGCCGCACTTCGCTGTCGGTGGCGGCGGCGCCGGCCTCCTGCAGCCAGCGGCCGAGTTCGCTCTTGATGAAGCCGGTGGCCATGCCGCTGGCGACTTCGCCGGCGTTGTAGCCGCCCATGCCGTCGGCCAGCACCGCCAGGGCGTTGTCCACGTCGAGCGAGACTGAATCCTCGTTGTTGGATCGGGCTCGGCCGGTGTCGGTGGCGCTGAAGTATTCGAGGTTCATGAACAGCGTGAGGCTCGGCCGTCGCGGCGCAGGGAAGAAGCTCCGCGATTGTGCAACGAGTGCCCGGCCCTGCCGCGGCGCCCTGCGCTGCCGCCATCGCGAGTGTGTGATTTGCCGCGGTCGGAAAGCACTCAGCCCGGCCAGCGCCCGCGAAGCTCACGCAGGGCCCGACCCCAGGCCGCCCCGTCGGCGATGCGGTCCTGCGGGGCACGCGCGAGTGCCGGCGCCAGCACGGCGTCGAATGCGGCAGCCTGGTCCGGGCCGAGGTCCGGTCGCAGGCCTTGCACCGTGCGCGGCACCTCGGTCGCCATCGCCCGCAGCAGTGCGCCCAACGAGGCGCCTTCGAAGGGCAGGTGCCCGGTCAGCAACTCGAACAGCAGCACGCCCAGGGCGTAGAGGTCGCTGCGGGCGTCGGCGCGCGCCCCGGCCAGCAACTCGGGCGCCATGTAGGCCGGCGAGCCGAGCAAGAGGCCGCTGCGGGTGGCCTCGGCGTCGGGCGCGCGGGCGAGGCCGAAGTCGGTGAGCTTCACCGTGTCGCTGGCTGGATCGAACATCACGTTGGCCGGCTTGACGTCGCGGTGCACGAAGCCCTGCTGGTGCGCGTAGGCGAGTGCATCGGCGACGCGCGCCGCGATGTCCAGTGCCAGCGGTTCGGGCAGCAGGTGCCCGGTGCGGGTGTAGCGGGTGAGGTCGGTGCCCGGCAGCAGTTCCATCACGATGCAACCGAGGCCCGGCAACTCGGCCACGCCGTGGACGGTGACGATGCCGGGGTGGCGCAACCGGGCGGCATTGCGCGCCTCGCGGAGCACGGCGTCGTCGCCGCCGGCAGCCCGCGGCACGGTCTTGACCGCCAGCGGTGTGGCGCTGGCCTCGTCGATGGCCAGGTACAAGGCCCCGGCCGCACCGCGCGCCAGCAGGCGTTCGATGCGCAGGCCACCGACGCGGGTGCCGCGCGCCAGCTCACCGCTGGTCGACGAGCCGGGCTGGACGGCAGGGCGCGGCCGCGCAGGCGGCGCAGCAGCGCGGACAAGGACGAGTGCAGCATCGCAGGGTCGGACGCCGGCGCCGGCCGCGCTGCCAGGGCCTTGACGGGCGCCTAGAGCAGCGCCTTCAGCAGGCGCCCCATTTCCGACGGATTGCGGGTGACCGTGAAGCCGCATTCCTCCATGATCGCCAGCTTGGCATCGGCGGTGTCGGCGCCGCCGGAGATCAGCGCGCCGGCATGGCCCATGCGCTTGCCCGGGGGGGCGGTCACGCCGGCGATGAAGCCGACGATCGGCTTCTTCATGTTGGCCTTGCACCAGCGCGCCGCTTCGGCTTCATCGGGGCCGCCGATCTCGCCGATCATGATCACCGCGTCGGTGTCCGGATCGTCGTTGAAGGCCTGCATGATGTCGATGTGCTTCAGGCCGTTGATCGGGTCGCCGCCGATGCCGACGGCGCTGCTCTGGCCGAGGCCGATCTCGGTGAGCTGCGCCACCGCCTCATAGGTCAGGGTGCCCGAGCGCGAGACGACGCCGATGCGGCCCTTGCGGTGGATGTGGCCCGGCATGATGCCGATCTTGATTTCCTCGGGCGTGATCACGCCCGGGCAGTTCGGGCCCAGCAGCAGCGTCTTCTTGCCGCCCGCGGCCTCCCGGGCCTTCATCTTGTTGCGCACCTCGAGCATGTCGCGGATCGGGATGCCTTCGGTGATGCAGACCGCGAGGTCGAGTTCGGCCTCCACGGCTTCCCAGATCGCTGCAGCCGCGCCGGCGGGCGGGACATAGATCACGCTGACGGTCGCGCCGGTGGCCTGCTTGGCGTCCTTGACGCTGGCGTAGATCGGGATGCCCTCGAAGTCCTCGCCGGCCTTCTTCGGGTTCACGCCGGCGACGAAGCAGTTCTTGCCGTTCGCATAGTCCCGGCACATGCGGGTATGGAACTGCCCTGTCTTGCCGGTGATGCCCTGCGTGATGACCTTGGTGTTCTTGTTGATGAGGATGCTCATGCTGATTCCTTCGGTCTCACTTGACGGCTGCAACGATCGCGGTGGCCGCCTCGGCCATCGTGTTGGCGCTGATGATGGGCAGGCCGCTCTCGGCCAGCAGCTTCTTGCCGATGTCCTCGTTCGTGCCCTTCATGCGCACGACCAGCGGCACCGACAGGTGGACCGCCTTGCAGGCGGCGATCACGCCCTCGGCGATGGTGTCGCAGCGCATGATCCCGCCGAAGATGTTGACCAGGATGCCCTTGACGTTCTTGTTGGCGAGCATGATCTTGAAGGCCTCGGTGACCTTCTCGGCGGTGGCGCCGCCACCGACGTCGAGGAAGTTGGCCGGCTCGCCGCCGAACAGCTTGATGGTGTCCATCGTCGCCATCGCCAGTCCG
Organism: uncultured beta proteobacterium; assembly: GCA_963783785.1. Lineage (GTDB taxonomy): Bacteria > Pseudomonadota > Gammaproteobacteria > Burkholderiales > Burkholderiaceae_C > CADEEN01. The sequence continues at coordinate 88,406 of CAWAOQ010000001.1, forward strand.
GCGCCGTTGACCAGGCAGCCGATGTTGCCGTCCAGCGAGATGTAGCTGAGATCGAACTTGCTGGCTTCGATCTCGGCCGCGTCTTCTTCGTCGAGGTCGCGGTAGGCGACGATCTCGGGGTGGCGGAACAAGGCGTTGGCGTCGAAGTTGAACTTGGCGTCGAGGGCCTTGATGTGGCCGTTGCCTTCGAGGATCAGCGGATTGATCTCGGCCAGGCTGGCGTCGGTGTCCATGTAGCAGCGGTAGAGCTTCTTCAGCACGTCCACGGCCTGTGGCTGGCTGGCTGGCGGCACGCCGATGCCCGTCGCCAGTTGCTGCGCCTGCGCGTCGGTGAGACCGACCAGCGGGTTGACGAAGACCTTGATGATCTTCTCGGGCGTGCGGTGGGCGACCTCCTCGATGTCCATGCCGCCTTCGCTGCTGGCCATCATCGCCACGCTCTGCGTCGCGCGATCGGTCAGCGCGGCGACGTAGTACTCCTTCTTGATGTCGGCGCCCTCTTCGATCAGCAGGCGTCGCACCTTCTGTCCCTCCGGCCCGGTCTGGTGCGTCTTCAGCTGCATGCCCAGGATCTGGCCGGCCAGCGACTGCAACTCGTCGAGCGAGCGCGCGAGCTTGACACCGCCGCCCTTGCCCCGGCCGCCGGCATGGATCTGGGCCTTCACGACCCACACGCTGCCGCCGAGCTTCTGTGCCGCTTCGGTGGCCTCGCGCACGGAAAACGCCGGGTAGCCGCGCGGCACGGGCACGCCGAACTGGCGCAGGATTTCCTTGCCTTGGTATTCGTGGATTTTCATGGGGGGTTGGGCGTGGCGGATCGTGGGCCGGAACCGGCAAGTTCCGGGGGCGCGGCGCGCAGGGCGAATTGTGTCGCTGTCCGGTTTGCGTGAGCCTGACGCGGACAGCCGGCAGTCTCGCCCGGGTTCAGGCGCGCAAACTTTAGCATGGTGCGTTGCACCAAATCCTGCCGAGCCCGCGCCGCATCTGCGAGCTGTCAGGAAAGCTCGTCGGCCTCGTCGTCGTCGCCCTTGATCACGCGTCGGATCACGTCGGCAGAGAAGCCGCGCCCGGCCAGGAACCGCATCTGGCGCAAACGACCCGCCGCATCGGAGGCCGGTTCGCCACCGAACTTGCGGGCCCAGACGGCATGGGCGCGCGCCAGCTCGCTGCTCTTGAGCTGCTCGGCCGTCGCCGCATCGATCGCCGCACCGTGCTGCGCCAGTTCCTGGCGGATGCGCAGGTTGCCGTAGCGCGCCGCGCGCGCGTGAACGCGCGATTCGACGAACCGTTCGTCGCTCAGGTGGCGGTGGGCAGCCAGCCAGTCGAGCAGTGCGTCGACTTCGGCCGCGGGATCGGCGGCTGCCTGCGTTGGACCGGTTTCGCCTGGGCCTTCATGCGCAACGGCCTCGCCCGCGATGGCGGCGCGCCGCCGCGCCAGCGCCAGCAGCTTGCGCCGCAACTCGGTGCGGCTTTGCTCCCGCTGGGCCAGCCACTGCAGCGCGCGAGCCTTCAGCGATGGCGGAGGCGTCGCCACAGGTTGCAGCGCCGCGTGCGGCGATTCAGCCGGCTTCGGCCGCCGGCAGCAGCGGGATGCCCACCGACTCACGCACCTTGTTCTCGATCTCGAAGGCGATGTCGGGGTTCTCGCGCAGGAACTCGCGGGCGTTGTCCTTGCCCTGGCCGATCTTCTCGCCGTTGTAGGCGTACCAGGCACCGCTCTTCTCGAGGATGCGGGCATTGACGCCCATGTCGATGATCTCGCCCTCGCGGCTGATGCCCTCGCCGTAGAGGATGTCGAACTCGGCGGTCTTGAAAGGCGGCGCGACCTTGTTCTTGACCACCTTGACCTTGGTTTCGCTGCCGATCACCTCTTCGGCCCTCTTGATGCTGCCGGTGCGGCGGATGTCCAGCCGCACCGAGGCGTAGAACTTCAGCGCATTGCCGCCGGTCGTGGTTTCGGGGTTGCCGAACATCACGCCGATCTTCATGCGGATCTGGTTGATGAAGATGACCATGGTGTTGGTCTTCTTGATGTTGGCGGTGAGCTTGCGCAGGGCCTGGCTCATCAAGCGGGCCTGCAGGCCGGGCAGGCTGTCGCCCATTTCGCCTTCGAGCTCGGCCTTGGGCGTCAGCGCCGCCACGGAATCGACCACGATCAGATCGATCGACCCCGAGCGCACCAGCGCGTCGACGATCTCGAGCGCCTGCTCACCGGTGTCGGGCTGCGAAATCAGAAGCTCCTGCAGGTTGACGCCGAGTTTTTGCGCGTACTGGATGTCCAGGGCGTGCTCGGCGTCGATGAAGGCGCAGGTGCCGCCCACCTTCTGCATCTCGGCGATGACCTGCAGCGTCAGCGTGGTCTTGCCGCTCGACTCGGGGCCGTAGATCTCGATCACCCGCCCGCGCGGCAGGCCGCCGACGCCCAGCGCGATGTCCAGACCCAGCGAGCCGGTCGAGACGACCTGGATGTCTTCGATCACCTCGCCTTCGCCCAGGCGCATGATCGAGCCCTTGCCGAACTGCTTCTCGATTTGCTGCAACGCCGCCTGCAGGGCCTTGGCTTTTTCGGTGTTGAGGGCTTTGACGGGGGCGTCCATGCGGATCTCCGGTGTGGGGTGGTGATTGAGGCAGGATTATCTGCGACAACTGGATATTCGTACAGTTGTTTGTGGGCGTCAAGGGGTGCCGGCACGCATTCCCTAGAATCGGGCGCAAAGACGCCGGCCAGGCGCAACCAACCGGCCCAGGAGACAAGCCATGCGTGTGCTGATCGCCGAAGACGACCAGGTATTGGCCGACGGGCTGTTGCGCTCGCTGCGTGCGTCCGGGTTCGCCACCGACCACGTGGCCAGCGGCACCGAGGCCGACGCGGCACTGGCCTCGCACGAGTTCGATCTGGTGATCCTCGACCTTGGCCTGCCCAAGCTGCATGGGCTGGAGGTGCTGCGCAAGCTGCGCGGGCGCGGCTCGTCGGTGCCGGTGCTGATCCTGACCGCCGCCGACAGTGTCGAGCAACGCGTCAAGGGGCTGGACCTGGGCGCCGACGACTACATGGCCAAGCCGTTCTCGCTGCAGGAACTGGAGGCCCGCGTGCGCGCGCTGACACGGCGTGGCCTGGGCACGGCCAGCACGGTCATCAAGCACGGCCCGCTCAGCTTCGACGCGACGGGCCGTGTCTGCTACATCAATGAACAGATGATCGAGTTGTCCGCCCGCGAGTTGTCCCTGCTGGAGGTGCTGCTGCAGCGCGCCGGCCGGCTGGTCAGCAAGGATCAGCTGGTCGAGCGCCTGTGCGAGTGGGGCGAAGAGGTCAGCAACAACGCCATCGAGGTCTACGTGCATCGCTTGCGCAAGAAGATCGAGCAAGGACCGATCCGCATCGCCACGGTGCGTGGCCTGGGCTATTGCCTGGAGAAGATCCCGGGCTGAGCACCGAGGCCCGCTGCGCCCGTGCCTTCCACCGACAAGCCCTTGCGCGACACGCCGCCTGCACCCGACGCGCGCGCCGCCCACCCAGCGTTCGCTGTTCGGCGACATCCTCGACTGGATGCTGGTGCCGCTGCTGCTGCTGTGGCCACTGTCGGTGCTGACCATCTGGGTGGTCGCGCAGGGCATCGCCAACCGGCCGTTCGACCGCGACCTGGGTGAACTCGCTCAGACGCTGTCGCGGCGGGTGGCGATCGTGCCCGCGCCGGCTTCGCGGCGCGCCGAAGTCCGCGTCAGCCTCAACGAGGCGTCGACGGCGATCCTGCGCAGCGACCCGTCCGATACGGTCTATTTCCAGATCCTCGGTACGCGCGGCGAGTGGGTCGCCGGCGACCGCGAGTTGCCGGTACCCGACGAGTCGATTGCCCCGACCGGCGAGCTGCGCTTTCGCGACGACGAGGTGCACGGGCAGCCGGTGCGCGTGGCCTATCTGTGGCTGCAGGTGGCTGGCACGCCGGCCCAGGGCACGCCGCCTCTGGTGCAGGTGGCCGAAACGCTGGACAAGCGGTCGCAGCTGACCACCGAGATCGCCCGTGGCGTGATGTTGAGCCAGTTCGCGATCCTGCCGCTGGCGGTGTTGCTGGTGTGGTTTGCGCTGTTGCGCGGCTTTCGTCCTTTGAACGACCTGCAGCGCCGCATCCGCCAGCGCGCTGCCGATGATCTGTCGCCGATCGACGAGCGCCTGGCTCCCGAAGAGGTCAGCCCGCTGGTGGCGGCGATCAACGATCTGCTGGCTCGGCTGGACCGCTCGATGGCCGCGCAGAAGCACTTCCTTGCCGATGCCGCGCACCAGCTCAAGACGCCGCTGGCCGGCCTGCGCACACAGGCCGAACTGGCGCAGCGCGAGGTCGACGCGGGCGGCGACGCCCAGGCGGCCAAGCGCTCGTTGAACCACATCGCCCGCTCGTCGCAGCGCGCCGCGCACATGGTCAACCAGTTGCTGTCGATGGCGCGTGCGGAGGACAGCGAGCAGGCGCGCCGTCTGCAGCCGTTCAACCTGGTCGCGCTGGCAACCGAGACGGTGCGCGACTTCGTGCCGCGTGCGCTCGAAAAAGGCATCGACCTCGGCTACGAGGGCCCCGACGCCGGCGCTGCCGCGGCGCTGCGGCTGACCGGGCAGCCCGTGCTGCTGCGCGAGGCGATCCGCAACCTGGTCGACAACGCGCTGCAGTACACGCCGGCCGGTGGCACCGTCACCGTGCGCCTGCTGGCCGACCCGTTCGGCCAGGTCGCGGTGCTGCAGGTCGAGGACAACGGCCCGGGCATCCCCGAGGCCGAGCGCGAACTGGTGTTCCAGCCCTTCTACCGCGCGCTCGGCACCGAGGTCGACGGCTCGGGGCTCGGCCTGGCGATCGTGCGGGAAATTGCCGAACGGCATGGCGGCAGTGTCAGCATCGAAGCCGCCCACCCGCGCAGCCAGCCGCCGGGCACACGCTTCACGCTGCGCCTGCCGGTTCGCAGCACGATCGCATCGTGAGCCCCGTGGGGCTCCTGCGTCAGCGCCCGCTCAGCCAAGCGTAGAGGCTGGCGTCGTCGGCGCCGGCCAGGCCGTCGGCGCAGGCCGCGGCGAAGCGAGCCATGGCCGCGGCGCCCAGCGAGACTTCGGCATCCACCTGGCGAGCCAGTTCGACCGCCAGCCGCGAGTCCTTGGCCAGCAGCGTCATGTGCGCGCGCGGTGCCAGGTCACCGCTCAATGCACGGTGCAGTCGCTCGCTGCCGATCCAACTCTGGCCGCTCGACCGTTCGATCACCGCCAGCGTGGCGGTCGGGTCGAGCCCGGTCCGCGCGGCCAGCGCCAGCGCCTCGGCGGCGCCGGCCAGGTTGATGGCGGCCAGCAGGTTGTTGACGAGTTTGGTGCGAGCGCCGTCGCCGACGCGCTCACCGATGCGAAACACCGGCGACGCCATCGCGTCGAGCAGGCCGCGCCGGCTGTCGACCACGGCCCCGTCGCCGGCCACCATCAGGCTCATCGTGCCCGCCCGGGCCCGGGCCGGGCCGCCCGACATCGGCGCATCCAGGCAAGACAGCCCCTGCGCGGCAAGGCGTGCGGCGCAGTGCTCGACGTCGGCCGGTGCGATGGTTGGACAGAGCAGCACGCAGGCGCCGCGGGGCAGCGTTTCGACGGCACCAGCAGCACCGAACAGCACGGCCTCGGTCTGCGTCGCGTCGACCACGGTGACGATCAGATTGGCGGCGCCGCGCGCAGCCTCGGCCGCACTGGCTGCGACGGCGAACCCGCGCTCGACCGCCAGCCTCTCGCGTGCCGGGTCGATGTCCCGCACGATCGGCGTGAATCCGCAGTCGGCAATGCGCTCGGCGATGGCCCAGCCCATGTTGCCGATGCCGATGACGGCGACCCGGCCGGCGTCCATGTCAGCTTTGCATCAGGCGCCGGCTCCTGGCGATCGACATCAGGATGCCGATCGCGACGCCGAGCGTGATCATCGCCGTGCCACCGTAGCTGACGAAGGGCAACGGCACGCCGACGACCGGCAGGATGCCGCTGACCATGCCCATGTTGACGAAGGCATAGGTGAAGAACGACAGCGTGATCGCTCCGGCCAGCAGGCGCGCGAACAGGGTCGGTGCTTCGGCGGCGATCATCAGGCCGCGAAAGATCAGGAAGGTGAAGGCCAGCAGCAGCCCCAGCGTGCCGGCCAGGCCGAACTCCTCGGCGAATGCCGCGAAGATGAAATCGGTGGTGCGCTCGGGGATGAACTCCAGGTGCGTCTGCGTGCCCTGCATGAAGCCCTTGCCGGCGAGGCCGCCCGAGCCGATGGCGATCATGCCCTGGATGATGTGGAAGCCCTTGCCCAGCGGGTCCTTGCCGGGGTCGAGCAGCGTGCACACGCGGTGCTGCTGGTAGGCCTTGAGCAGCGGCCAATCGACATCGGGCTGGCAGATCGTCGGCTCGGACACGATCAGCGCAACGATGCCGATGACCCCGAGCGCCAGCACCGGCACGATCAATTTCCACGACAGGCCGGCGAAGAAGAGCACGTACAGGCCGGCCGACAGGATCAGGATCGACGTGCCGAGGTCGGGCTGCTTGACCACCAGCCCCACCGGCACCAGCAACAGCAGCACGGCGACGACCCACGCCGCCGGTGACATCCGGCCCTCGCACTTCTGGAACCACCAGGCCAGCATCAGCGGCGTCGCCAGCTTCAGCAGTTCGCTGGGCTGGATCACGATGCCGATGTTGAGCCAGCGTGTTGCGCCCTTCTTGCTGATGCCGAACAGGGCAGTCGCCACCAGCAGCGCCACGCCGACCGTGTACAGCGGCACGGCCAATGCCATCAGCCGGTGCGGGGGCACCTGGGCCACGACGACCAGCAGCGCCAGAGCGATCAGCATGTTGCGGCCGTGGTCGACGAAGCGCGTGCCATGGTCGAAGCCGGCCGAGTACATCGTCACGAGGCCGAACGCTGCCAGGATGCCGATCGCCAGCGCCAAGGGGCCGTCGAAACCGAACACCACCGGGCGCAGGCGCTGCCAGGCGGTCGGCTGCTCGAAGGTCGTGTTCATCGCGTCACGGCCGCCAGCGCCTGGCCGGCCGGCAATGCGGCTGACGCCGCGGCGCTGGCCGCTGCGCCCGGCAGCGGCACTTCGGCCGCACGGCGCTGGGTGCCGATGGGCGCGCCCGACTTGCCCTGCTGCGTGGCGGCCATGTCCTCGTCGCTGGGCCACAAGCCGAGCAGCCAGTAATCGAACACGCGCCGGGTGATCGGCGCGGCAGCCTCGGAACCGAAACCGGCGTTCTCGACCACCACGGCCAGCGCGATCGTCGGCTCTTCCAGCGGCGCGAAGGCGATGTAGAGCGAATGGTCGCGCTGGTACTCGTCCATCTTGGCGGCGTTGTACTTCTCGTTGGCCTTGATGCCGACCGCCTGGGCGGTGCCGGTCTTGCCGCCCGTCTTGTACGCCGCGCCGGCAAAAGAGCGTACCGAGGTGCCCTCCTGCGTCACGCCGTGCAGCGCACGCGTGATCAGCGCCACGTGCTCGGGGTTGAGCGGCAACGGCGGCAGGGCCTGGCCGGCAACGCGGGTCTTTTCGCGCGTGACCACGTTCTCGATCTCGCGCGCCAGCCGCGGCTCGAAGCGCTGGCCGCCCGATACCAGCGTGGCCGTCGCGCTGGCCATCTGCAGCATCGTGAAGTTGTTGTAGCCCTGGCCGATGCCCAGCGAAATCGTTTCGCCGGCGTACCACTTCTGTTGCTCGGGCTTCTTGTAGTAGCGGCGCTTCCACTCGGTCGACGGCAGCACGCCGGTGACTTCGCCTTCGACATCGATGCCGGTCTTGCTCCCGAACAGGAACGGCGACAGCTGCTCGTGCATCAGGTCCACGCCCATCTCGTTGGCCAGCGAGTAGTAGTAGACATTGCTGGACTTGACGATCGAGCGAACCATGTCGACCGGGCCCAGGCCGTGGTCGCCGTGGCTGCGAAAGGTGTGGTTGCCAAACTGGAAGCTGCCGCCGTCGTTGATGATGGTGGTGGGGCTGCGCTTGCCGCTGTTGAGGGCAGCGATGGCCATGAACGGCTTGAAGGTCGAGCCCGGCGGGTAGGTGCCGCGCAGCGCACGATTCAGCAGCGGCTTGTCGATGCTTTCGTTCAACTCGCGCCAGTTGTCGGCGTCGATGCCGTCGACGAAGAGGTTGGGGTCGAAGGTCGGCTTGGAGACAAAGGCCAGCACCTCGCCCGAGCGTGGGTCGAGCGCCACCAGCGCGCCGCGCCGCTCGCCGAACATCTGTTCCACCAGCGCCTGCAGCTTGATGTCGATCGAGAGCGACAAGCGTGTTGCCCGGCGTTGCCGGCCGGTTGTTCAGGCGTCTCACGGCACGCCCGCCGGCACTGGTTTCGACTTCCTCGAAGCCGGTGGTGCCGTGCAGCTCGCTCTCGTAGCTCTGCTCGACGCCGAGCTTGCCGATGTACTCGGTACCGCGGTAGTTGCCCTGCACCTCCTCGTCCCAGTCTTCCATCGCCTTCTTCTCGGCCTGGTTGATGCGTCCGATGTAGCCGATCAGGTGGCTGCCGACGTCGCCGAGCGGGTATTGGCGGAACAGCCGCGCGCGCACATCGACCCCGCGAAATCGAAAGCGCTGCGCCACGAAGCGGGCAACTTCCTCGTCGGAGAGCTTGGTGCGGATCGGCAGCGAATCGAAGCTCTTGCCGTCTTCCTGCAGCCGCTTGAAGCGGCGCCGGTCACGTGGCGTGATCTCCACCAGCTCGGCCAGGGCGTCGATCGTGGCGTCCAGCGGCGCCGCCAGCTGCGACGGCGTGATCTCCAGCGTGTAGGCCGAATAGTTGGTGGCCAACACGACGCCATTGCGATCGACGATCAGGCCGCGGTTGGGGACCACCGGCAGCACTGCGATGCGGTTGGCCTCGGCCTGTGTCGCCAGATCGTCGTGGCGGACCACTTGCAGATACACCAGCCGCGCAGCCAGCAGGCCGAAGCAGCACAGCACGAACAGCGCAGCAGCCAGCAGCCGGCCGCGAAAATTGTCGAGTTCGCGCTCGAGATTCTTCAGCTCGATCATGGGCTTCTATTGACGGCACCTTCGTGCTGCGCACGCCGGAGTTCGCTGTTGGGGCGGCCCGGCGTTCTCACAGTGGCCGATTCTCGTCCGGATCGGGCGCGCGGCGCTGCGGCGCCAGCAGGACCAGCGAGGCCACCGGCCACAGCGCAGCCTCGACCAGTGGGGCCAGGGCCAGGCTCCAGCCGGGGAAAAGATCGCCGGCCACCAGCCGCACGACGAGCGACACCGCGTGGGTGGCCACGAACAGCGGCAGCACCTGCATCGCCTGCTGCGTCAGCGTGAACCACAGCAGCCGCCGCGACAGCGCAATGGCGAAGAACGCCAGCAGCGTATAGGCCAGCGCGTGTTGCCCCAGCAGCGCCCCCTGGTGCACGTCCATCAGCAATCCGCACAGGAACGACAAGCCGACGCCGACGCGGCGCGGCTGGTGCACGGCCCAGAAGGCCAGCGTGAGCGCCAGCAGGTCGGGCAGACCCGGATGACGGCCGAGCGGCAACAGGTTGAAGGCCAGCGCCACCAGCAGGGACGACACGATGAAGACCGGGCTGACCGGCAGCAGCAGCTGGTCTGAGCCGCGCGGCATGATCATGGCTTGCGGCCCTTCGTGGTCTGCCTTGGCAAAGGCTCGAGCCTCGGGCTCCGGCCGCGGCGGCAGCTGCGCAGCCAACGGCTCGATCACCAGCACGTGACGGACACCGTCGGCCAGCGCGGCGGGGGCCAGCGTGACGCGGGCGAACCCCCCCTCGGCTTGGCGCTCGACCTCGGTCACCGTGGCCACCGCCAGCCCGGCCGGGTAGACACCGTCGACGCCCGAGGTGTGGAGCAGGTCGCCGACCCGTACATCGGCATTGGCGGCGGTGAAGCGCAGCTCCATCGCGCTGCCTTTGGCCAGCCCGCCGTAGGCGGCGCCGCGCTGCTGGCGTGCGGGTATTGAGGACGGGTATCGCGGCGTCCTTGTCGGTCACGAGCGTGACCTCGGCGGTCAGCGGGTAGGCCCGCGTCACCTGGCCCAGCACCCCGGCCTCGTTGACCACCGGCGCGCCTGCCACCACGCCCTGGGTCAGGCCGCGGTTGATGAACAGCTTGCGCGAGTAGGGATCCGCGGCTTCGTAGAGCACCTCGGCGGCCAGTGTGCGTACCGCCAGCGCCGGCTGCAGCGCCAGCAGGGCGCGCAGGCGGACGTTCTCGGTGGCCAATCGCTCGGCCTGCGCCACGCGCTCGGCCTGCATTGCCAGTTGCTTGCGAGCGGCATTCTCGGCGCCCAGCGCATTGCTGAGGCCGCGCAGGTACTCGCCGCCGCCAACCACCAACTCGACCGGCACCTGCAGCGCGCGCTGCACCGGAGCCAGCACGCTGGCAATGGTGGCGCGCACGGGCGTCACGACCGCCAGGCGGGTATCGGCCACCATCAGGAACAGCGCCAGCGCCGAGAAGAAGACGAGCTTGGTCAGCGCCGAATAGCCCTGACGGAAGAACGGCGGTGGACTGCGATCGAGGGTGCCGAGAGGCATCGGAGGATGGTTCTAGAAGCGACGAAGCCGGCCACGTTCGCAACGCGCCGGCTCCGCGTGCGACATCGTGGCTTACTCGCTGGTGAAGATCGAACCGAGCCGCTCCATGCGCTCGAGCGCCATGCCGCAGCCGCGCACGACACAGGTCAACGGGTCTTCGGCCACCAGCACGGGCAGCCCGGTCTCTTCGGCCAGCAGCCGGTCGAGGTCGCGCAGCAGCGCGCCGCCGCCGGTGAGCATCATGCCGCGCTCGGCGATGTCGGCACCGAGCTCGGGCGGGGTCTGCTCGAGCGCATTCTTGACGCTGGAGACGATCTGGTTCAGCGGGTCGGTCAGCGCTTCGAGGATTTCGTTGGAAGAGATCGTGAAGCTGCGCGGCACGCCTTCGCTGAGGTTGCGGCCCTTGACTTCCATTTCGCGCACCTCGCTGCCCGGGAAGGCGCTGCCGATCTCCTTCTTGATCGCCTCGGCCGTCGGTTCGCCGATCAGCATGCCGTAGTTACGGCGGATGTAGTTGATGACGGCTTCGTCGAACTTGTCGCCGCCGACGCGCACGCTGCCCTTGTAGACCATGCCGCCGAGGCTGATGACGCCGACCTCGGTCGTGCCGCCGCCGATGTCGACGACCATCGAGCCGCTGGCCTCGCTCACGGGCAGCCCGGCGCCGATCGCGGCGGCCATCGGCTCCTCGATCAGGTAGACCTCGCTGGCGCCGGCGCCGAGCGCCGACTCGCGGATGGCGCGGCGCTCGACCTGGGTCGAGCCGCAGGGCACGCAGATGATGATCCGCGGGCTCGGCTTCATCATCGACCGCGGGTGGACCATCTTGATGAACTGCTTGAGCATCTGCTCGGTGACGGTGAAGTCGGCGATCACGCCGTCCTTCATCGGCCGGATGGCCTCGATGTTGCCGGGCACCTTGCCGAGCATCGCCTTGGCTTCGGCGCCGACGGCCTGGATGGTCTTCTTGCCGTTGGGCCCGCCTTCGTGACGAATTGCGACGACCGACGGCTCGTCGAGAACGATGCCCTTGCCGCGCACGTAGATCAGGGTGTTGGCGGTGCCGAGGTCGATGGCCAGATCGGTGGAGAAGTAGCGGCGCAGGGATCCGAACATGATGGGATGGATTGGGGCTTTGCGTGAGTGATGGGCGCGGCCGCTCTTGCAATAAAACCCCCCGCGCCGCGCGGCGCCAGAGGGTCCCAGATGGCCGGCGATAATACCCGATCACCCGCGGTTCATGACGCAGGAAGTCGCTGTCAGAGCCTCTTTTGCATACGCTTTCTCTTTGCCCTTCGCCATGGCCCTGAGCCCGCAAGACGTCAGCCGCATCGCCCACCTGGCGCGGCTCGAGCTGACCACCGACGAACAGGCTGCGATGCTGGGCCAGTTGAACGGCTTCTTTCGCATCGTCGAGCAGATGAGCGTCGTCGACACCCGTGGCGTCGAGCCCTTGTACACGCCGCTGTCGGCCGTGCACGCGGTGGCGCTGCGCTTGCGCGACGATGTCGTCACCGAGCGCAATGACCGCGAGCGCAATCAACGGAGCGCGCCGGTGGTCGAGGACGGGTTGTTCCTGGTGCCGAAGGTCATCGAATGAGCGGTGCTCTGCACGAGATGGGCGTGGCCGCGCTCGGCCGCGCGCTGGCGGCTCGGCAGGTTTCGAGCGCCGAGCTGGTCGAACATCTGCTGGGCCGGATTCATGACCGGCAGGCATTGGGCGCCTTCCTGCACGTCGACGGGGAGTCGGCACGGGCGCAGGCGCAGGCCATCGACGCCCGTCGCGCACGCGGTGAGGCGTTGGGCCCGCTGGCCGGCGTTCCGATCGCCCACAAGGACATCTTTGCCACCGCCGGCGCGCCGACCACTGCCGGCTCGAAGATCCTGGCCGGCTACGCCAGCCCGTTCGACGCCACCGTGGTGGCGAGGCTCGCGGCAGCGGGCACCGTCAGCCTGGGCAAGCTCAACTGCGACGAATTCGCGATGGGCTCGGCCAACGAGAACTCGGCCTGGGGCCCGGTGCGCAATCCGTGGGATCCCACGCGCGTGCCGGGTGGCTCGTCGGGCGGTTCGGCGGCAGCGGTGGCGGCACGGCTGTTGCCGGCAGCCACCGGCACCGACACCGGGGGCTCGATCCGCCAGCCCGCCAGTTTCTCCGGCGTCACCGGCATCAAGCCGACCTACGGCGTGTGCTCGCGCTGGGGCATGGTGGCCTTCGCGTCGAGCCTGGACCAGGCCGGGCCGCTGGCGCGCTCGGCCGAGGATTGCGCGCTGCTGCTGTCGACGATGAGCGGATTCGACGAGCGCGACTCGACCAGCGCCGAGCGGCCGCCGCAGGACTTCCATGCGCAGATGCTGGAGACGAGAGCGGGCACGACGGCGTCGCGCCCACTGGGCGGGTTGCGCATCGGCCTGCCGCGAGAGTTCTTCCCGCCTGCGCTGGCTGCCGACGTGAACGGCGCATTGCGCGCCGCGCTGGCCGAATTCGAGCGGCTGGGCGCAACGCTGGTCGACGTCAGCCTGCCGCGCACTGAACTGTCGATCCCCGTCTACTACATCATCGCGCCGGCCGAGGCGAGCTCGAACCTGTCGCGCTTCGACGGCGTCAAGTTCGGTCACCGCGCCGCGCAGTTCACCGACCTGGCCGACATGTACATGAAGACCCGCGCCGAAGGCTTCGGCGCCGAGGTCAAGCGTCGCATCATGATCGGCACCTACGTGCTCTCGCACGGCTATTACGACGCCTACTACCTGCAGGCGCAGAAGTTGCGGCGCATGATTGCCGATGACTTCCAGCAGTGCTTCACGCAGTGCGACGTGATCGCCGGCCCGGTGGCACCGACGGTGGCGTGGAAGCTCGGGGCGCAGAGCGACGACCCGGTGGCGGCGTACCTCGCCGACATCTTCACGCTGCCGGCCAGCCTGGCCGGGCTGCCCGGCATGAGCATTCCGGCCGGCTTTGGCGAGGCCCACATGCCGGTCGGCCTGCAGTTGATCGGCAACTACTTCGGCGAGGGTGCGCTGCTGCACGCGGCGCACGCGTTCCAGCAGGCCACCGACTTCCACTTGCGGTCGCCCGGGACGGGCATGGAGCCCCCAAGCTCGCTGCGCTCGCGGCCCCCCGAGGGGGCGCAGGCCTCCCTAGGGAGCGGCCCGGCGGGAGGCCTGACATGACGACACCGGCATTGATCCGTGGCTTCGAGGTCGTGATCGGCCTCGAAACGCACGCCCAGTTGTCGACCGCGAGCAAGATCTTCAGCGGCGCCTCGACGGCCTTCGGCGCGGCGCCGAACACGCAGGCCTGTGCCGTCGACCTGGCGCTGCCCGGCACGCTGCCGGTGATGAACCGCGGTGCGGTCGAGCGGGCGATCCGCTTTGGCCTTGCGGTGGGGGCCAAGGTGGCGCCGCAGTCGATCTTCGCGCGCAAGAACTACTTCTATCCCGACCTGCCCAAGGGCTACCAGATCAGCCAGTACGAAACGCCTGTCGTGCAAGGCGGCCACCTCGAGATCGTCGTCGGCAACGCCAGGAAGACGGTGCACCTGACGCGCGCCCACCTCGAGGAGGATGCCGGCAAGAGCCTGCACGAGGATTACCACGGCCAGACCGGCATCGATCTGAACCGCGCCGGCACGCCGTTGCTCGAAATCGTCACCGAGCCCGACATGCGCTCGTCGGCCGAGGCGGTTGAATACGCGCGCGCGCTGCACACGCTGGTGGTGTGGCTGGGCATCTGCGACGGCAACATGCAGGAGGGCAGCTTCCGCTGCGATGCCAACGTGTCGGTGCGTCGGCCCGGCGCGCCGTTCGGCACCCGGCGCGAGATCAAGAACCTGAACAGCTTCAAGTTCCTGCAGCAGGCGATCGACTTCGAAGTGCAGTGGCAGATCGACCGCATCGAAGACGGCTTGGCCATCGAGCAGGCCACGGTGCTGTTCAACCCCGACACCGGCGAGACGCGGGCCATGCGCAGCAAGGAAGACGCGCACGACTACCGCTACTTTCCCGACCCCGACCTGCCGCCGCTGGTGATCGCGCCGGAGTGGGTCGAGCGCGTCCGGGCGACGATGCCCGAGTTGCCTGGTGCGATGGCCGCGCGTTTCGAGCGCAACGACGGCCTGCCGGCCTACGACGCGGCGATGATGACGCAGAGCCTGGCCTTCGCCCGCTATTACGAAGCCGCGCGCGATGCTTGCGGCCAGCCCAAGCAGGTGGCCAACTGGCTGATGGGCGAGGTGGCCAAGCGCCTCAATGCAGAAGGGGCCGCGATCGATGCCAGTCGGGTCGCGCCGGCCACGCTGGCGGCCCTGATCGGGCGCATCGGCGACGGCACGCTGTCCAACAACGGCGCGCGCCAGGTATTCGAGTTGCTGTGGAGCGAAGGCCGCAGCGACGTCGATGCCGTGATCGAGGCCAAGGGCCTGAGGCAGATGAGCGATGCCGGGGCCCTCGAGGCCATCGTCGTCGCCGTGATCGCTGCCAACGCCAAGTCGGTCGACGAGTACCGTGCCGGCAAGGACAAGGCTTTCAACGCGCTGGTCGGTCAAGTGATGAAGGCCAGCCAGGGCAAGGCCAACCCGGCGCAGGCCGGCGAGTTGCTGAAGAAGAAGCTCGCCGGCTGAGCACGCCCGGCTGCGCCTGCTTACTTGCCCTTTTGCGCCGCCACCGGCTTGGCCGCCGTCGTGATTGCGGCGGCGCTCGCCGCCTCGGCCGTGGCCGGGCCGACGGACCCCGGTGCGGCGCCGGCCCACAGGCGCTTCAGCCGCGCCAGTTCGGTGTCGAACAGCTTGCCGACGCGATCGAGCTCGGCCTTCTGGTTGGCTTGCGCGTCGCGCTGGGCGGCGAGCGCGGCATCGTTGGCGTCGAGTTGCTGCTGCAACTTGGCGGGCAGCGGCCGGCCCTTGTAGAACTCGGCTTCGTCGAGCAACGGCTTGCGCTCGAGCGCCAGTTCGCGCTGGCGCCGTTCGGAGGTCCGCATCGCGGCGCGCACATCTTCGAGGGCGGCCTCCCGGGCCTTCTGGTGCGCGTCCTGGTTCGGGTAGCGCTGCATCAGTGCGCGGTCGCGCCGCACGGCATCGGCCTTGGCTTCCTTCTCGGCGGCCAGACGCCGGTCGCGCGCTTCCTTCTCGGCGCGCTCGTCGGCGGTCATCGACGGTGGCACGATGCGCACCAGCGTGCCATCGCGCGCCAGCACACGCTGCTCGCGGTCCATGCACGCGCCGATCAGACGGTCGGACGTCAGCGTGCGGCCGGTGGCGTCCACGCAGGTGAAGACTTGCGATGCGGTCGGCGCCGCGTTGACGCTCGTGACCGCGCAGGCCCACAGCAGCGCCGCGGCCAGCAGTCGGTGCTCGGGTGTTGCGGTGGCGACGGTCATGGGGATGGGTGGGTGGCAGACGACATGGGCTCAACGCCGTAACGGTTGCGATAGGCCGACACGGCCTGTCGGCATTCCGCCAAGGTGGCGTCGCTGGAAGCTTGAAGATACTGCAGCAGGTCGGCCAGCGACGCAATCGATACCACGCGCAGACCAAGTTGCGCCGTGATGTACTGCACTGCCGACCACGGCTGATCGACACCGTTCTCGGCGCTCTTCTCCTGCCGGTCGAGCGCGATGGCCACGCCGACCGGGGTGGCACCGGCGCCCGTGATCATCGCGATGGACTCGCGCACCGAGGTGCCGGCGGAGACCACGTCATCGACGATGACGACACGCCCGCGCACCGGCGCACCGACCAAAGTGCCGCCCTCGCCGTGGTCCTTGGCTTCCTTGCGGTTGTAGGCGAACGGCACGTTGCGGCCCAGGCGCGCCAACTCGATGGCAACTGCGGCGGCCAGCGTGATGCCCTTGTAGGCCGGGCCGAACAGCATGTCGAACTGCAGGCCCGAGGCGAGCAGGCGGCGTGCATAGAATTGAGCCACGCGCCCGAGCTTGGCGCCGTCGTCGAAGCCGCCGGCATTGAAGAAGTACGGCGACAAACGGCCCGCCTTGGTCTTGAATTCCCCGAAGCGCAACACGCCGGCATCAACCGCGAACTGGACGAATTCAAGCGCCAGTGCGTCTGCGGCGGGGACCTGCGTCATCTTCATCCGATCCTTCGAGAGAGCACCTTCATGTTCCGCCTCGTGACCTTGAACCTGAACGGCATCCGCTCGGCGTCGAACAAGGGGTTCGTGCAGTGGGCCGAACAGGCCGGCGCTGATTGTATGGGGGTGCAGGAGGTCAAGGCGCAGGCCGACGACGTGGCCGGCCGCTTCGAGCAGATCGCCGGGCTGCAGGGGCACTTCCACTTCGCGCAGAAGAAGGGCTACTCCGGGGTCGGCCTGTATTCGCGCAAGGCGCCGAGCGACGTGATCGTCGGTTTCGGCGCGAAGGAGTTCGACGCCGAAGGCCGCTACGTCGAAGCGCGCTACGACACCGGCAAACGCAAGTTCAGCGTCATCAGCTGCTATTTCCCCAGCGGTTCCTCCGGCGAGGAGCGCCAGGCCGCCAAGTACCGCTTTCTCGCCCGGATCTACCCGCACCTGGTGCGCCTCAGGGCCGAGCGCGACTTCGTCCTGGTCGGCGACATCAACATCGCTCACCAGGAAATCGACCTGAAGAACTGGAAGAGCAACCAGAAGAACAGCGGCTTCCTGCCTGAAGAGCGTGCCTGGCTGACCAGGCTGATCGAGCAGGCCGGCCTGGTCGACGTGTTCCGCACCCTCAATCCCCGGCCGGAGCAATACACCTGGTGGAGCAACCGCGGTCAAGCCTGGGCCAAGAACGTCGGTTGGCGGCTCGACTACCACCTGGCCACCCCGGCCATCGCGGCCAAGGCCAAGCGCGAGCAGATCTACCTCGAGCAGCGGTTTTCGGATCACGCACCGCTGGTGATCGACTACGCCTTCACCCTCTAGCCGGCGGCCGCAGGCTTGGCCGGCGGACCGAAGCGCCGCGTCGGCTTGTCTGCGGCGGCGAAGAGTGGCGCCACCTTCGGCAACTTCGCCTCGATGTCCTGGATGCGGGTCGCACCGCTCGGGTGCGTCGACAGGAACTGCGGCGGCGCGCCCTTGTTGGCGGCGAGCATCTTCTGCCACAGCGTGACGCCGGCCTGCGGGTCGTAGCCGGCGCGGGCGGCGAGTTCCATGCCGACGATATCGGCCTCGCTCTCGTCTTCGCGGCTGAACTTCAGCGTCAACAGCTGGCTGCCCATGTTGAGCAGCGCATCACCGGTGCCGCCCAGGCCGAGGAAGGCCGACAGCACCGATGCACCGATGCGCGTGGCGGCCGTCTTGCCCATGCGCTCGCGGGCGTGCTCGCGCAGCGCATGCGCGACCTCGTGCCCCATGATCGCGGCCACCTCGTCGTCGCTCAGCTGCAGTTGCGCCAGGATGCCGTAGAAGAACGCGATCTTGCCGCCGGGCATGCAGAACGCGTTGAGGTCCTGGCTGCCGAGCAGGTTGACTTCCCAGCGCCATTGCCGCGCGCGCGGGTTCCAGGCCTCGGTGAACGGGATGATGCGCTGCGCGATCGCGCGCAGCCGCTGCACCTGCGGGTGGTTGTCGGGGCCGAGCGCACGCTGGTCGGCCGCTTTGCGCATCATCTGGGCGTACTGCTGCGACGGCGGCCTGCTCGACCTGCTCGGCAGGCACCAGCCTGGTGAACGTGCTCTCCTTGCCGACGTCCGCACGCACGCCGGCATCGGCATTGGCCGCCTGTTGCGCCAGCGCTGGCACGACCAACCCCGCACCGCCGGCGAGCAGTGCTGCGCTGAACAGCCGCCGCGAGTGCCATGCACAGCCACAGCCGCTGCCGTGAGGCAGGGCGAACCGGGCATCGGTGCGGAATTCAGGCAGGCTCATCGGCGCGGTTCCTCGTTCAATGTCAGCCCTCCAACGCGCGCACGCTGTCGCGCAGCCACCAAAGCATCAGCCAACGCCGGGACGGCCGCGACGGTGGACACGACGAAGAACGCCGGCCAGCCGATGCTCTCGGCCAGCACGCCGGCCAGCGGCCCGACCCAGACCCGGCCGACCGAGGCAAACGCCGACAGCAGCGCAAACTGGGTCGCGGTGAAACGCTGGTTGCACAGGCCCATCAGGAAGGCCAGGAAGGCTGCCGTGCCCATGCCGCCGGACAGGTTCTCGAACGCGATCACCATCAGCAGGCCGCCGTCCACCGGCGTGGGTGCCGCGATCTTGACGACGGCCCAGTCGAAGGCCGGGATCACCAGCCCTGGCATCAGGCCCTTGCCGCTGACGGCCAGCCACCAGAAGCCGAGGTTGCTGGCCATCTGCAGCACGCCGAACAGCAGCAATGCGCGCCACAGGCCGAGCTTGAACATCAGCGCGCCGCCGACCACCGCACCGGCGATCGTCAGCCACAGCCCGATGACCTTGTTGACGACGCCGACCTCGGCCGGACTGAAGGCCATGCTCTGCAGCAGGAACGGCGTCATCAGCGAGCCGGCGAAGGCGTCGCCGAGCTTGTACAGCACGATGAACAGCAGGAATGCGACCGCGCCAGGTTGGCTGAAGTAGTTGGCCAGGCCCGACAGCAGCGTTTCGAAGCGGGCGCGGTGCGCCGCCCAGGCCGCCAGCGGCAACGTGATGCGCGATGCCGACCAGCAGCGAGACCAGGTCGGCCCAGCGCCCCTGCAGCGCGGTGCCGAGCGCACTGCCTTGCCACAGCGGCGCCATCAGTGAGCGCACCGCCGGCGCGACGAGCCGGTCGGTGACCGCGTAGCCGACCGCGACCGCGATCACCACCGCCACGAAGCCGAGCAGGTCGTGGCGGATCGCGACGCTGTTGGCCGGCGCCATCGCCGGCGCCACCAGCCTGGGCAGCAACGTGGCCGAGACCGCGGCGGTGCCGACCATCAGCCAGGCCATCAGGCGGTAGACCTCGGGCCAGCTCCAGCCGCCGCCTTGCTGGCTGTCGGTCCAGATCAGCGCGATGCCGCCCGACAGGATCATCGCCAGACGGTAGCCCGCCACCGCCATCGACGCACCCAGGCCGCGTTCGTGTGCCGGCAGCAGGTCGGTGCGGTAGGCGTCGATCACCACGTCCTGCGACGCCGACATGAACGCGACCGCGACCGCCAGCAGCGCGAATGCCTGCGTCGCGCCCTTGGGCGAGGTGCCGGCGAGCACGAAGAGCCCCAGCGCCAGCGCCAGCTGCGTCGCGACCAGCCAGCCGCGCCGCCGACCCAGCCACGGCAGGTCGAAGCGGTCCATCAGCGGCGCCCACAGGAACTTGAAGGTGTAGGGCAGGCCGACCAGGCTCAGGAAGCCGATCGTCGCGACATCCAGGCCCTCGACCGACAGCCAGGCCTGCATCGCCTGCCCGGTCAGCGCCAACGGCAGGCCCGACGCGAAGCCGAGCAGCGTGACGACGAGCAGCCGGTGCAGCGCGGCCAGGCGCTGCGCGGGCGTGCGAGGGATCGCGTCGGCAGCAGTCGTGGCGGGCGGCATCGGGGCCATTCTAGGCAGCCGACCCAGCCTGCCAGCAGCAGGCCGGGGCACTCGCCTCAGCGCGCCGCCGCGCTGGCGGGCATCGGCGCCGGCTGCTGCTTGTAGATCGCCTGCGCCAGCGCCAGCAGCCGCTCCTTGGGCAGCGCGCCGACCAGCGCGTAGCCGGCACCGGCCTCGACCCAGTAGAACAGGCCCAGCTCACCCTGCTGCTGATAGCGGAAGGCGGTCGGTGCATTGGCGTCGGGCTTGCGCAGGTAGACGGTGACGCGCTGCTTCGGCGCACCGGTGTCGATGCTCTCGTACATCAGTTGCGCACTCTTGCCGGCGGCGTCGGGCAGCAGGCGCCCGCCGATCAGCTCGAAGCCTTCGTCGCGCAGGTCGAACAGCTTGACCGGGATGTCGATGCGCCGCGTCAGCCAGCGCGCCAGGTGTTCTTCCTGCGCCTTGACTTCGATCGGCATGGCGCGGCTCGGGCACGTAGACGCTGTGCGCCAGCGCTGCACGCTGCACCCAACCGGCCGGCGTGCCGGCCTGCGCGGCAGTTTGCGCTGCGAGCACCTGCTGGCCCTGCCACTGCCAGGTGGCTGCGGCGCCGATCAGGCCGCCGGCCACCAGCAGCCCGGCGGCCACAGCGGCCTGGGCCCAGCGCGTCGGTGGCGCCACTCGCTGTGCGGTGTGCTGCAGCACCAGCGGCACCGGTTCGTCGAGCACCGGGTCGAGCCGCGCGCGCAGTGCGTCGCGGTCGGCGGCCCACAGCCGTGTCCGCGCCGCCGCCTCGGGGTGTTCGTGCAGCCAGGCCTCGATGCGGTGGCGCGCATCGGCGTCGAGTTCGCCATCGAGCCAGGCGCTGAGGTCGGTGTCGCTGAAGTCGTCGGGGCGGGACATGGCGGGGCTCGGGCGTCGTCAGATGACGCGGCGCAAGTCGGGTCGGGCGGCGCTGCGCGCCGGGGAACTGGCAGGGGCGCTGCCGTCGAGCCAGGCACGCATCACCACCCGCGCGCGGCTGACGCGCGACATCACGGTGCCGGCAGGCACCTGCAGCACCTCGGCGGCTTCGGCGTAGCTCAGTTGCTCGACCAGCACCAGCAGCAGCGCGCTGCGCTGGTCGTGCGGCAGGCGTTCCAGCGCGGCCAGCAGGTCCAGCCGCAGGCCGACGTCGGTGCCCGGCGGCTGCGCGGCATCCATCGCTTCGCTGATGCGCTCGGGCGGCAGCACGTCCAGGCGGCGGTCGCGGCGCAGTCCGTCGAGATGCGCGTTGTGCGCGATCGACAGCAGCCAGAGCACGATGTCGCGCCGCGGGTCGAACTGGCGCCAATGGCCCAGCGCGCGCTCGAGCACGCTCTGGACCAGGTCGTCGGCCGCATGCACGTCGAACACCAGCGAACGCGCATAGCGCCGCAGCCGCGGGATCGCGGCGAGCAATTGCTGGCGGAAGGCGGGCGGGGCGCTCACTGCAACGGTTTACGTCCGGATCGGAGGCTTTCTTCCGATCGCATCACTTCGCCGGCCTCTTCGTGACGTCGATGTCGACCAGGTGCCACCACTCCGACCAGAACAGCGGGCGGCGGTAGCCGATCAGCCACGGGTACCACATGTCGGTGGAGATGCGGTGCACGTTGAACTTGTACGGCAGGTAGGCCGCGGCGATCAGCTTGGCGCGGTGGAACAGCGCCTGGCGCTCCGGCCCGTCGGGCATCGCGGTCATCCGGTTGTAGATCGCGTCGAACTCGGCGTTCTTGAAGCGCGCCAGGTTCTGGCCGCCCCACTGCGTGCTGTCGTAGCGCGCCAGTGCGCCCAGGCCATCGAGTTGCGCCGACGACCCGCCCAACGCCCAGACCTGCAGCTTGCCGGCGCGCGCCTGCTTCAACTGCTCGGGCCACTTCGCAACGTTGCGTGTGGTCTTGATGCCCACCGCGTCGAGGTCCTTCTTCCACAGCGTCTCGAACTCGCGACTCAACTGGTCGGGCTGCGACGCCCGCTCGATGATCAGCGGCCGGCCGTCGGGGCGCTCGCGCCAACCGTCGCCGTCGCGATCGACATAGCCGTACAGATCGAGCAACGCCTTGGCTCGCGCCGGGCTGTGCTCGCTCATCTCGCTCTTGAAGGCCGGGTCGTAGCCGGTGGTGTGCGGGTTGGCGGGGGCCTGCGCCGGGATGGCCTGGCCGCGGTAGCCGATGCGGATCAGCTTGTCGACGTTGATCGCCAGCCCGATGGCGCGGCGCAGCGCCACCTTGTCGGGCGTGTAGCCGCCGACGACCGGATCTTCCATGTTGAAGTAGACGAACGCGCTGTCGGAGTTGACCTGCTGCTGCATCTGGATGCCGCGCTTGGCCAGGTTCGGCGCGAGCTTGCCGTTGGGCACGGCCTGGTTGACGAATTCGCCCGGCACCGACCCGGTCTGACCGGCGATGGCGTCGACTTCGGCGTTGAGGAAGGCCAGCCAGAACGGCTGCGTCTCCTCGATGATGGAGATGCGCACCTCGTCGATCATCGGCAGCTTGCGCCCCTTGAAGTGCGCCAGCAAGGCCTGGCCTTGCAGGTCGTCGGCGGCCGGCTCGGCGTCGTAGGTGTCGCCGCGGTAGTCGGGGCTCTTCTCGAGCACGATCAGCGACGAGCGCCGCCACTGCTTCAGGCGGAACGGCCCGGTGCCGACCGGATGGGCGTCGATGGCCTCACCATAGAACTCGACCACCTCGCGCGCCTGCGCGCCGTACAGATCCGACGACGCCAGCGACTCGAGAAAGCGCGGCCGCGAGGCTTTCAACTTGAACTGCACGGTGTAGCGGTCGAGCGCGCGCAAGCCGGCGATCGGTGCGTCGTAGTCGAAAGCCTTCCTGCCGTCGAGCGCGGCCTGGCGCACCTCGGCCAGCCCGACGAAGCCCACGTCGGCGTCCAGGAAGCCCCAGCCCGGGCTCTTGTTGGCCGGGTCGGCGATGCGCTGATAGGCGTAGATGAAGTCCTGCGCCGTGACTTCGCGTCGCTGGCCCTTGAATGCCGGGTCGTCCTGGAAGTAGATGCCAGGCCGCATCTTGACGGTCCAGGTGCGGAACTCGTCGGCCATCTCGGGCATCCCGGCCGCCAGCAGCGGCTTGATCTTGGCCGGCCGCGCCAGCGCGTCGTACTGGTACAGCGCTTCGAAGATGTGCGGCGTGACCGTGCGTGAATAGAGGTCGACGATCTTGGCCGGGTCGAAGCTGGTCTCGGCGACGCGAAACGCCACCTTCAGCACCTTCTTCGGCTCGGAGCCCTGGGCCGCGGCTGCGGCCGCGGGCAGCGCCAGCAACGCGCCCAGCAGCGTCACGGCGGCAGCCAGAATCCATCGCCTCTTCATCGGGCCGTTTCCTTCGTGTCGACATCCACGAAGTGCCACCAGTTGCGCATGAACGGGTGCCGCTTGTAGCCCAGCGACCTGCGGGTGCAGCAGGTCGGTGGCGATGCGGTGGCTGGTGACCTTGTAGGGCATGTAGGCGATGGCGATCTGTTTGGCTTCGCGCATCACCGCTTCGCGCTCCGGGCCGTCGGGCAGCACCGCGGCACGCTCGTACAGCGCATTGAAGGCCGGCAGGTCGAAGCGCGCGTGGTTGGCCTGGCCCTTGTTCGGTCCGTACAGCAGGTCGAGCAGGTACAGGCCATCGGGGCTGGTCGCGCTCCAGGCCACGCCCCACATCATCAGCTTGCCGGCGCGGCTGGCCTTCAGCTGCTCGGGCCACTTGCCGATCTTGAATTCGATCCTCACGTTGATGCGGTCCATCGCCTTCTTCCACAGCTCCTGCTGCTGGCGGTTCTGCTGATCGGGCTGGGCCGCGTATTCCAGCACCAGCGGCGAGCCGTCGGGCTGGTCGCGCCAGCCGTCGCCGTCGCGGTCGACGTAGCCATACAGATCGAGCAGGGCCTTGGCGCGAGGCACGTCGTGGTCGCTCATCTCGCTCTTCAACTGCGGGTCGTAGCCCGACAGCAGCGGCGGGATGATGCTCTGCGCCGGAATCGCCTGGCCGCGTCGCAACAGCGTGATCTCCTTGTCGACGTCGTAGGCCAGCGCCAGCGCCCGGCGCAGCGCCACGCGGTCGGGCGTGTAGCCACCGACCACCGGGTGCTCCATGCCGAAGTAGGCCAGCGTGGCGTCGACCAGCGGCACCCGCTCCATCCGCACGCCGCGCCGGGCCAGGTGCGGCGCGAGCCGGTTGTTCGGGATCGCCGTGGTGGCGAACTCGGCGGGCAGGCGCTCGAGCAGGTCGTGCTCGCCGTTCAGGAAGGCCAGCCAGCGCGGCTGCACCTCCTCGACGATGCTGACCTCGACGCGGTCGACCATCGGCAGCGTGCGGCCGCGCAGCTTGGCGGCGATGGCCTGCGCCGACGCGTCGCCCGCCGCGGGCTGTTCGTCGTAGCGCTGCGCGCGGTAGTTCGGATTGCGTTCGAGCACCATCTTGGCGCTGCGCTGCCAATGCGCGAGCACGAACGGCCCGGTGCCGACGGGATGTTCCATCGCCTTGCCCGGATAGGCCTCGATGACTTCGCGTGCCACCGCACCGGTCAAGGCGTTGTCGGCGAACACGTAGTGAAAGCGCGGCGACGGCTCGGCCAATCGCACCTCGAAGCGGTAGCGGTCGAGCACGCGCAGGCCCTCGACCTCGGTGTCGTAGGGAAACGGCCGCTTGTCGGCAAGGGCCTGCTTGCGCAGCGCCGACAGGCCGAGCACCTTGGCGGTTTCGAACTGGAACAGGTTCGGACTCTTCCACTGCGGGTCGTAGTGGCGTTTGACCGCGTACACGTAGTCGGCGGCGGTCAGCTCGCGCTTCGCACCCTTGAAGGCCGGATCGTCGGCGAAGTAGATGCCCGGTCGGATCCGAAAGACGAAGCGCTTGCTGTCTTCGCTGATCTCCGGCAGTGCCGCTGCCGTCTGCGGCTTGATCACCGCCGGCCGCGCCAGGAAGTCATAGGTCAACGGCGCCTCGAAGATGTTGGCGGCCACCGTGCGTGAATACAGGTCCGAGATCTGCGCCGGGTCGAAGCCGGTCTCGGCAATCGGGAAGGCGTAACGCAGCACCTTGAGCGGCTGCTGCGCCGAGGGCGCGCCACAGGCCAGCATCAGGCTTGTGGCCAGCGCCAGCAGAAGGGGTCGGGTCATGGCGCGGCAGTCTAGCGGCGGGCGCCGTGGCGGTGCACGGCGAGAGTTCCCCCTGCCCGGCGCAGACGGGGCAAATGCGGGGGCGAGGCTCGCACCCTCCGCCCTACACTCGCGCGTCCCAGCGAGTGGTGAGAGTCATGGCGGCCTACCTGATCCGGCGCTTGTGGCAAATGGTGCCGACCTTGATCGGTGTCGTGCTGCTGGTGTTCTTTCTCTTCAAGTATTTCGGCGGCGATCCGGCCGAGATCCTCGGCGGCCTCAACGCCACGCCCGAGCAGATCGCTGCGATCCGCCAGCAACTGGGGCTCGACCGTTCGGTCTGGGTCCAGCTCGGCATCTACTTCAAGAGCATCCTGGCGTTCGACTGGGGCAAGAGCTGGGCCACCAACGAGGCCGTGTCGTCGCTGTTCGCCAGCCGGCTGCCGGCCACGCTGACGGTGATGCTGCCGATCCTGATCCTCGACGTGGTGCTGGCACTGCCGATCGCGATGTGGGTCGCGTACCGCCGCGGCTCGCTGGCCGACCGCGCGATCATGGTCATCACCACGGTCGCGCTGTCGATCAGCTTCCTCGTCTACATCATCGTCGGCCAGTACCTGTTCGGCTTCCAGCTCGGCTGGTTCCCGGTGCAGGGCTGGAGCGACAGCGTCTGGACCAACCTGGCCACCTACGTGCCGTTGCCGGTGCTGCTGGCGGTGATGGTCGGCCTGGCGCCGCAGACACGGCTGTACCGCAGCTTCTTCCTCGACGAGATGGGCCAGGACTACGTGCGCACCGCGCGCGCCAAAGGCCTGACCGAGAACACCGTGATGTTCAAGCATGTGCTGCGCAACGCGATGATCCCGATCCTCACCAACATCGGCCTGGCGCTGCCGGGGGTGTTCGTCGGCTCGTTCCTGATCGAGGTCTTCTTCTCGATTCCGGGCCTGGGGCGTGAAGTGCTGCTGGCGGTGAACCGCAGCGACTACCCGGTGATCCAGGCGGTCACGGTGTACCTGGCCGCGATCACGATGCTGATCAACCTGCTCGTCGACGTGCTGTTCAAAGTGGTCGATCCGCGGGTCGTCCTCAAATGACCGCCGTCATCGGTGGTGCACCCATGGCGGCGCCGAAGGCGGGGCGTTCCGAAGGCGTCTGGCACGCCGCGTGGCGACGCTTCAGGAGCGATCGCATCGGCCTGGTGTGCGCGGTGATCGTGATCGCCTTCCTGCTGTTGATCACGGTCGCGGCGCTCGGCGGCGTGGCCGGCAATTGGCAGAGGGAAGTCGGCGTCGCCAACGCGCCGCCCACCTTTCTCGGCCCGCGGCCGCCCGAGGCCACCGGCACGATCGAGATCCCCAAGGGCCCGAACGTCGACTTGTCGGCGGTCGATCCGCTGGCGCCGCGCTACAAGGAGTGGGACGAGCGCGCGGCGATGTTCAAGACCGAGGAAACGGTCAAGGCCGAGACGCTGCCGATGGGCGCCGACCGGCTCGGCCGCGACGTGCTGTCCAAGGCCGTCAAGGGTTCGCAGATCTCGGTCTTCGTCGGTGTCATGGCGGCGCTGGTGGCCACTGCCATCGGCACCCTGCTCGGCGCCTTCGCCGGCTTCTTCGGCGCCAAGGTCGGCGACTTTCTCGAGTGGCTCTACAACGTCTTCGAAGCCATCCCGGGCATCCTGCTGATCTTCGCCTTCGCGGCCGTGTTCGGCCGCGGCATCGGCACGGTGGTGCTGATCCTGGGGCTGACGGGCTGGACCGGCCTGTACCGCCAGGTGCGTGCCGAGTTCATGAAGCATCGCGGCCGCGAATACGTGCGCGCGGCCGAGGCCATCGGCGCGTCGGTGTGGAGCCGCATCTTCAGCCACATCCTGCCCAACGTCAGCCACGTGATCCTGGTGCGCATGAGCCTGCTGGTGGTGGGCTTCATCAAGGCCGAGGTGATCCTGTCGTATCTGGGCCTGGGCGTCGGCATCGAGGATGTCTCGTGGGGCACGATGCTGGCCGAGGCGCAGAGCGAGCTGATCCTCGGCCACTGGTGGCAACTGGCCGCCGCCACGCTGTTCATGGCCGTCTTCGTGACCGCGTTCTCGCTGATGGCCGATGCGCTGCGCGATGCGCTGGACCCGAAACTCCGAGGGCTCGAGTGATGCTCCTGAGCCTTAAGGACCTGCGTGTCGCCTTTCGCATGGGCAAGGTCGGCGGCGTGGTGCAGCGCGCCGAAGCTGTCCAGGGCGTGTCCTTCGACATCGCCGAGAACCGCACCGTGGCGCTGGTCGGCGAATCGGGTTCGGGCAAGAGCGTCACCGCGATGTCGATCCTGAACCTGCTGCCCGACAACGCCGAGCGCAGCGGCAGGATCCTCTGGCAGGGCCGGGACCTGCTGCACACGCCGATGGCCGAGCTGCAGACGCTGCGGGGGCGCGAGATCGCGTGTGTGTTCCAGGACCCGATGACCTCGCTGAACCCGGTGTTCACCGTCGGCGATCAGCTGATCGAGCCGCTGGTCAAGCACCTGCGGCTTGGCCGGCAGGGCCGCGCTCGAACGCGCCGAGCAGCTGCTGGTCGAAGTCGGCATGCCCGAGCCCAGGCGCCGCCTGGCGGCCTACCCGCACGAACTGTCCGGCGGCCAGCAGCAGCGGGTGATGATCGCGATGGCGCTGGCTTGCGAGCCCAAGCTGCTGATTGCCGACGAGCCGACGACCGCGCTCGACGTCACCATACAGCGCCAGATCCTCGAGCTGATCGCTGGGCTGCAGCGCAAGCACCGCATGAGCGTGCTGTTCATCAGCCACGACCTCGGCGTCGTCGGCGAGATTGCCGACGAGGTGCTGGTGATGCGCAACGGCGTGATCCGCGAGCAGGGGCCGGTGGCGACGATCTTTGCGGCGCCGCAGGACGCCTACACCAAGGCGCTGCTGGCCTGCCGCCCGAGCCTCACGCGCAACCCCGCGCGCTTGATGGTGATCGACGACCACATCGCAGGCCAGGCCGCCCGCGCGCCGGCCGCGGCGAAGGATCCCGACGCGCCGGTGGTGCTCGAGGTGAGGGCGCTGGCCAAGAGCTTCTGGCTCAAGCAGGGGTTGTTCGGCAGGCGCGAGTTCAAGGCGGTGCAGGGCGTGAACTTCAAGTTGAAGCGCGGCCACACGCTCGGTGTCGTCGGCGAATCGGGCTCGGGCAAGACGACGATGGGCCTGACACTGCTGCGCCTGCACGAGCCGACCGGCGGCGAGGTGATCTTCGACGGCCGCAACCTGCTGACGCTGTCCGACCGCGAGCGCCAGCTGATGCGCCGGCGCATGCAGATCGTGTTCCAGAACCCGTATGCGAGCCTGAACCCACGCTTCACGATCGGCCAGACACTGGTCGAGCCGATGGCGATCCACCAGATCGGAGCGTCGACGGCCGAGCGCGAGCAGCGGGCGCGCTCGCTGCTGGAGAAGGTCGGCCTCGACGGCGGCGCGTTCGGCAAGTACCCGCACGAGTTCTCCGGCGGCCAGCGCCAGCGCATCGCGATCGCGCGGGCGCTGACGCTCAGCCCCGAGGTGCTGGTGCTCGACGAGGCGGTCAGCGCGCTCGACGTTTCGGTGCAGGCCCAGGTGCTCAACCTGCTGAAGGACCTGCAGGACGAACTCGGTCTGGCCTATGTCTTCATCAGCCACGACCTGGCGGTCGTGCGCTTCATCAGCGACGAGGTGCTGGTGATGAAGGACGGCGTGGTCGTCGAGCAGGCCGGCACCGAGCAGATCCTCGCTGCGCCCCGCGAGGACTACACGCGGCGCTTGCTGGCGGCGATCCCGCGAGGTTACGTTTCGGCGCCTTGACGCTGGCGGCGGCCGACAGCGTTGGGCAGCCTTGTAACGCCGGGTTCCAGCGACTGCCGCACTGCGCCAGCCGGGGCGCCTCGCCGGCGTGACATAGCGCACGAGGCGTGCGCGGGCCTGGGCCGGCACGGAAGATGCAAACGCCTGCGCATCCGCGCGCCACACGCTGCGCCGATCCGGAGCCCCCGATGAACCGCCATCCGATTGCCAACCGCCCTTTCGCGCCGCATTGCCACGGCGGTGCGTCGTCGCTGCTGCGGCTGTCGTCGGGCGCCACGGGACACTGGCCTTCGGTGACGAAGCTGACCGACTGGGCGGCTCGGCTGGCACTTCCCGCCGAGCCTGCCCCGGCACCGATGGCGGCGCCGTCGCCCGACGCGACGTCGCCGCTGTTCACCCGCCTGTGGCCGAGCGGTACGTCGAACGCCAGTGAAGACAGCCGCCTCGCGGCCTGATGCGCAGCACCGGAGATCACAGATGTCGATCCAGCTTGCCCCCAATGCCTCCGTCCGTCGTGAAACGAGTCGCCCGCCGGCCCGTCCGGCGGCAGTGACACCACCGCGCGTGCTGCAGTCGGCGCGAACGCCGGCGCAACTGAGCTTCTTCTTCAAGCGCGGCTGAGCTGGCCAGCCCGCAGTCAGACCGGTTGACGTCCAAGGGGAGCGGGCGATGCAGGGGCGATGAGAGCGAGCCCCCGCTGCCAACGTCCCGCTCCCCGTCCTTTTTTCCTGCCGGTGGTCCACCCGGCTTGAATCCGTCAGCGCAGCGTCGAATCGGTCCCGCACGTCGCGATCGCGCCGCCCCTCGGCACGTGCACGGCCACTGACCTCCCGCAACTTTTCGTCCGACATCGGGGTTCCCCGACGGGCGAATCGGTGTCGCGCTCACTAGACTGCGGCAGCCCGACCGCGCAAGACCAACAACGAGGAGCTGCGATGAGCCTGATACCCGCCTGGCGTGAGGTGAGCGCACGACCGGGGGTCGTCGTCGCTCCGGATGAGCGCCTGCCGTGGCCGCAAACCGCCGCGCTCGGTGCGCAGCACGTGATCGCGATGTTCGGTGCCACGGTGCTGGCGCCGATCCTGATGGGGTTCGACGCCAATGTCGCGATCCTGATGAGCGGCATCGGCACGCTGATCTTCTTCGTCCTCGTCGCCGGTCAGGTGCCGAGCTACCTGGGCTCGAGCTTCGCCTTCATCGGCGTCGTGATCGGCGCCACCGGCTATGCCGGCGGCGGCGCAGCCAACGCCAACATCGGCGTCGCGCTCGGCGGCATCATCGCCTGCGGCGCGCTCTACACGCTGATCGGGCTGGTGGTGACAGCCACCGGCACGGGCTGGATCGAACGCCTGATGCCCCCGGTGGTGACCGGTGCGGTGGTCGCCGTGATCGGCCTGAACCTCGCGGGGATCCCGGTCAAGAACATGGCACCAACGCCGTTCGATGCCTGGATGCAGGCGCTCACATTCGTCAGTGTCGGCGCAGTTGCGGTGTTCACCCGTGGCATGACGCAGCGGCTGCTGATCCTGGTCGGACTCATCGTGGCCAGCGTGGCGTATGCGGTGCTGACCAACGGGCTGGGCCTGGGCAAGCCGATCGACGTCGCGGGCATCGTCAACGCGGCCTGGATCGGCGCGCCGAGATTCGCCGCGCCGGTGTTCGATGCCAGGGCGATGCTGCTGATCGCGCCGGTGGCGGTGATCCTGGTCGCCGAAAACCTCGGCCACATCAAGGCCGTCAGCGCGATGACCGGTCGCGACCTCGACCGCTTCATGGGGCGCGCCTTCGTCGGCGATGGCCTGGCGACGATGGTCTCGGGCAGCGCCGGCGGCACCGGGGTGACGACCTATGCCGAGAACATCGGCGTGATGGCCGCCACCAAGATCTACTCGACGGCGATGTTCGTCGTCGCCGCGCTGATCGCCATCGTGCTCGGCTTTTCGCCGAAGTTCGGCGCGTTGATCCAGGCCATCCCGCTGGCGGTGATGGGCGGCGTGTCGATCGTCGTGTTCGGCCTGATCACCGTGGCAGGGGCGAAGATCTGGGTCGACAACCGCGTCGATTTCTCCGACAACGCCAACCTGATCGTCGTCGCCATCACGCTGGTGCTGGGCACCGGTGACTTCACGCTGAAGTTCGGTGGCTTCGCGCTTGGCGGCATCGGCACGGCGACGTTCGGTGCGATCCTGCTGTATGCCCTGCTTGGCCGTCGACGCTGAGCGACTCTCACCGGAGACCCCTCGATGACCTCACGCCGCCCTCTTCTCGTTGCGCTGCTCGGCCTGGCCCTGCCGCTGCTGGCGTCGGCGCAGGCCGCCTGGCCCAGCAAGCCCGTGCGCATCGTCGTGCCCTTCGCTGCCGGCGGCACCACCGACATCCTGGCGCGGGCCCTCGCACCGGAGCTGCAGAAGGCGTTCGGCCAGCCTTTCGTGATCGAGAACAAGCCGGGCGCCGGCGGCAACAGCGGTGCTGCCGAGGTGGCCAAGGCCGCGCCGGACGGCCACACCTTGCTGATGGGCACGGTCGGCACCCACGCGATCAACGCGTCGCTGTACGCGAAGATGCCGTTCGACCACGTCAAGGACTTCGTGCCGATCACGCTGGTCGCCGGCGTGCCCAACGTGCTGGTGCTGAACCCGGCCAACGCGCAGAAATACGGCATCGACAGCGTGCCGGCGCTGATCCGCTACGCCAAGGCCAACCCCGGCAAGCTGAACATGGCCAGTTCGGGCAACGGCACCTCGATCCACCTGGCCGGCGAGCTGTTCAAGTCGATGACCGGCACCTTCATGCTGCACCTGCCCTACGGCGGTTCGGGGCCGGCGCTGATCGACCTGATGGGCGGCAACACCGACCTGATGTTCGACAACCTGCCGTCGTCGCTGCCGCACATCAAGAGCGGCAAGCTGAAGGCGCTGGCCGTGACCAGCGCCACGCGCTCGTCCGCGCTGCCCGACCTGCCGACGATCGAAGAGGCCGGTGGCCCGGCGCTGAAGGGCTTCGAAGCCAGCTCATGGTTCGGCCTGCTGGCACCGGCCGGCACACGCATGGACATCGTCAACCGCATCCAGCAGGAAACGGCCAAGGCGCTGGCCTCGCCGGCGCTGAAGGAGCGGCTGCAGGCGCAGGGTGCGATCCCGAGCGGCATGACCAGCGCCGAGTTCACGCGCCACATCGCGGCCGAGACCGCCAAGTGGGCCAAGGTCGTCAAGGCCGCGGGCGCGAAGGTGGACTGAATTGCCGGCCACCCGGGCCTCGGCGGGATGCCGCGCTGCCCGCGGCGGCTCGATCATTCGGCCGCCAGTTGCGGCTCGTGAGAGGCGTTGACAGCCTCGGACGTTGAAGCGGCCCGCTGAGACTCCGCGATGCCCCACCGGGGCGTCCTCAGGGGCTCGCGCTGTCGGCCGTGAGTGCGAAAGCGGGCAGCGAGAAAAGGCGGCTGAACCCGGCGGCCAGTGCGATGCCACCGCCATCGCCAAGGGCGATGTTCCCCGGCAGATTCAGCGCGACGGCAACGGCAAGATGGCGATGGCGCACCAACAACTGCACCTTCTTCCCTGCCCCCTGCAGCAACGCAAGGCGCTCTTCTGCATTCAGCGCTTCAATCCGCGCCAGCATGTCGCGGGTCTGATGCATACCGAGGGAATCGAAGATCGCGATGAGCGCAAGCTGCGGCACGAAGCGTCCCACCGCGAAGGCGATGAGCAGCGCAAACACGGTCGCCAAGTACACCAATGGGACGACCTTGGTGCCGACGATCGCCATCAGCGCGAGACCCAACTCAATCCCGGGGCAGAAGGGGATCGCCATCAGCGCGATGTAGACAGCGATCGCTGCCCAGAGTCGCCAATCTGCAAAAGGATCCACACCCCTGCCGGCCGGGTCCAACAACTCGAGCGCGCCGACGGCCCAGTCGCCGCCGCGAACCGCCAGAGCGATCAGGCCGATGAAGACAAGTGCCTTCACTGCCAGGCACACGCACTGACGGGCAGTCCATGACACACGGGGGAACTTCACTCGGAGCGCGGGTCGGACCGCAATGTCCATGTGCATTCAGCGCCTGGCGGCGGTGAGCAGCAGCTCATTGGGGCCACTCCAGCCTTGCTTGTTGTCGAACACCCGTAGCCGATCAGCAATGTCCTCCCAGGCGTCCTCAGCCGCAGCCGGGTCGAGCGAACTCAGAATGTCCCGAACGGGCCCAGCAGACGACTTCACAAAGTCGACATAGGCCGAGACGGAACGCAGCGTGAAGGGGGCGTCGAGCGCCGTGGTGGCCACGTCCCTGAATCCCGCCTTGAGGAAAAGCTCGTCGACAAGCCCTGGCTTGCCAAGGCTGAGCAGTCCACCGGGCTGGTACGGATCACGCGGCGGCAGACCGGCATGCCCAAGCGCTGCTCCCATGAGCGTCGTGATGCAAGGATTGCGCTCCGGACGGGAGAAGACCATCGTGCACACCCAGCCTTCCGGCCTCAGGACACGGCGCATCTCGCTCAACCCCTTCTGCGGATGTTGGAAGAACATGAGTCCAAGACGGCAGACAACCGCATCGAACGAAGCGTCCTCGAACGGAAGCGCCTCGCCGTCGGCGACACGCGCCTCCACGTTGGGGTGGTTGGCCTGCATTGCGTTGTCCCGCGCAAAGCGCAGGATTTCGGGCGAAAGGTCGACCGCCATCACGGAGCCGCCACCGCCCACTCTCTCGGCGATGTCGAGCGTCTGGTCGCCTGCTCCGGCAGCGACGTCGAGTACGCGCATGCCAGGCCGGATGTTCGCCATGTTGAGCATTGCGTCCGTGGCTGAACGAAGCCAGGCTCGTATCACGGGCCCTTGCTCATTCCATCCGGCTGCCGCGTGCGCCCACTGCTTCGCCGCCATGTCGTTCGTGTGGAAGTCGTGCCGCGCCTGTCCGTGAGCCGTCATGTTGAGTCCTCTGTGTTGGATCGATGGCGGCAAATCTATACTTCCATCGCTCTCTGCGGGAGCCGCAAAAATGCCAAGGGGGGCCGCGTGAATGCATAAGGCGCCGTCGTTTGACTGGGATGACCTTCGCGTCTTCCTCGCGGTGGCACGGGAGGGAAGCACGATTGCGGCCGGCCGATCGCTCAAGATCAACCAGTCGACAGTCAATCGCCGCCTGACCGAACTGGAGCGTGCATGCGGCGCGCGGCTGGTGGAGCGTCACCCCACCGGCTACAAGCTCACCGAGCAGGGGCGCGAGATGGTCCCCCATGCGCGGCAGGTGCAGGCTGCCGTGGAGTTGTTCGAGCAACAGCTCGAGAAGTCCAAGCGCGATGCGGTCGGTGTCGTGCGCGTGACTTGCCCGGAGCCGCTGGTCTACCTGATCAGGCAATCCGGTCTGCTGGATCGATTCAACGCGCTGCACCCGGGCCTGACCGTGCAATTCGTGATGAGCGACAAGTACCTCGACATCGCGAAGGGTGAAGCCGACATCGCGCTGAGGTCAGGCGATACGGACGATGAAGTGCTCGTCGGTCGCAAGATCGCCGACTCCGTCTGGGCGGTCTACGCGAGCCGGGAATACATCGCCCGGGCGGGCAGACCCGAGCGGATCGAGGATCTCGAACTGCACCCGCTTGTGGGGTTCGACGAGTCGATGACCAAGCATCGCGTTGCCAAGTGGCTGGAACGGGTGGCGCCGCACGCCAATGTGGTTGCCCGGAACACGAGCGTCCTCGGGCTTCTCTACGCCGCCAAGTCGGGCGTCGGTGTCGCGCCGCTGCCCACCGCTCTTGGCGAGGCTGACGATCAACTCGTCCGAGTACTTGGGCCCATCCCAGAACTCTCCCGGATCTGGCGCGTGCTCGCCCACCCCGACGCCCGGCATACGCCGCGAGTCGGTGCGTTCTTCGACTTCATCTGCGCTGAGACCGAGACGTTGAAATCCATTCTCGCTTGAACCAACCGCCAGGCTCGACGGAGATTGGGGACCGACCGCGGAAGGATCCTATGCCGGCAAGTGCGCGAGACACCTGCCCCGGCGGGCGTCAGCTCGATGGTCAGTTCTTGCTCGATGCGCCCCTCGATGTCACCCTGAAGCCGGCAAGCAATTCAGGGATGCGCCGCCATCACCTGCGCCACGCTCGCCGTCAGCTTCTTGCCGTAGGGCACATGCAGGAACTCGTTCGGCCCATGCGCGTTGCTCTTCGGGCCCCAGCACGCCGCAGACCATCATCTGCGCCTTCGGGAAACCCTTGGCCAGCATGCTCATCAGCGGGATCGTGCCGCCCTGGCCGACGAAGCCGACCGGCGCGCCGTAGTGCGTGTTGGAGGCGGCATCGAGCGCGCTGTGCAGCCAGGGCGCGAGATCGGGCGCATTCCAGCCGCTCGCGCCGAGCGCGCCGGCGCGGCCATCGGGGTGGAAGGTGACGCGGGCGTTGTACGGCGCGTTGTCTTCGAGCAGTTGCTTGAGCTTGAGTGACGCCTCGTTGCCGTCGACCAGCGGCGGCAGGCGCAGGCTCAGCTTGAACGCGGTGTAGGGCCGCAGCACGTTGCCGGCGCTCTTCAGTTCCGGAAAGCCGTCGACGCCGGTCACCGACAGCGTCGGGCGCCAGGTGCGGTTGATCAGCGCCTGGGTCGGGTCGGTGGTGGTCGGCAGCGCGGGCGCACCGTCGGCGCCGCAGGCCCAGGGGAAGCGCTTGTAGACCTCGTCCTTCAGGATCGACGCGGTCGCGCGCGCCTGCGCCAGGCGCGAGGCCGGCACCTCGCAATGGAAGCTCTCTGGCAGCAGCTCGCCGGTCTTGCTGTCCTCCAGCCGGTCGAGCACCTGGCGCAGGATGCGGAACGACGAGGGCACCAGGCCGCTGGCGTCGCCGGAGTGGATGCCTTCGGTCAGCACCTCGACCTTCAGCACGCCGCTGACCATGCCGCGCAGGCTGGTCGTGAGCCACAACTGGTCGTAGTTGCCGGCGCCGGAGTCCAGGCACACGACGAGGCTGACATTGCCCAGTCGCGGCTTCAGCACGTCCAGGTAGGCGGGCAGGTCGAACGAGCCGCTTTCCTCGCAGCTCTCGATCAGGCCGATCACGCGCGGGCGCGGCACGCCTTGCGCGTCGAGCGCCATGATCGCGGCCAGCGAGGCGTAGACCGCATAGCCGTCGTCGGCGCCGCCGCGGCCGTACAGCTTGCCGTCCTCGTACTTGGGCGTCCAGGGCCCGAGGTCGTTGCGCCAGCCGTTGAACTCGGGCTGCTTGTCGAGGTGGCCGTACATCACCACGGTATCGGTCGACCCGGCCTTGGTGGCTGGCACCTCGAACACGATCACCGGCGTGCGGCCTTCGATGCGCACCACCTCGAGCTTCAGGCCGGCGACCTTCTTGGCCTCGACCCAGCCGGCAGCGTCGCGCACCACGCGGTCGACGTAGCCGTGCTTGGCCCAGTCGGCGTCGAACATCGGGCTCTTCGCCGGGATCTCGATGTAGTGCGTCAGCGCGGGCACGATCTCGTCGTCCCACAGGCGGTTGGTGAAATCGGCGAGGGCGGCGGTGTCGAGCATGGGCGTGGTGGTTGGGTCGGATCAGGCGCTGGCATGCCTGTACGTCGGCGCGCGACAGGCATACGATGCAGTGCATCGATTGTCTCGCGTAACGCCGCCATGGTGCGATCGACCTTCTTCGCGGTATTGCTGTGCGCCGGCCTGCTCGCCGCTTGTGCGACGCAGCCGCCCGCACGGGCGCCGGCGCACCTGTTCGATGACAGCGCCTTTGCGCCGCCTTCGCACCCGGTCGACGCCGCCGAGGTGTTCGCCTTCAGCCCGGCGATGCGGCAGTACCTGGAGGTCGAGATCGCGCCGCAGATCCGCAGCCTGGGCCGGCAACGCGGCCTGGTCGACGCGCTCGAAAACAAGGCCCAGTTGCGCATCGACTACGACACCGAGTCGACGCGCACCGCCGCCCAGGCGTTCGACGCGCGTGCCGGCAATTGCCTGTCGCTGGTGGTGATGACGGCGGCACTGGCCAAGCACCTCGAGCTGCCGGTGCATTACCAGGCGCTGCTCGGGCACGAATCCTGGAGTCGCAGCGGCGATCTTTCGCTCGTCAATGGCCACGTCAACATCGTGATCGACAAGCGCCTGATCGATCGCGTTGCCGGCACCGACCTCGACAGCCCGGTGCGCGTCGACTTCGGCCCGCTGCCGGCGGGCCGCGGCGCCATGCTCCGGCAAGTCAGCGAATCGACCATCGTGGCGATGTTCATGAACAACCGCGCTGCGGAGGCGATGGTGCGGGGCGAGCTCGACAACGCCTACGCCTACGCCCGCGAGGCCGTGCTGCAGGAACCCGCCTTCCTCAGCGCCTACAACACCCTGGGGGTGGTCTATCAGCGGCGTGGCCTGCCCGGCCATGCCGAGCGCGCCTATCGCCATGCGCTCGAGCGCGACGACAGCTACCTGCCCGCGATGCTGAACCTGGCGCGGCTGCTCGACGGCCAGGGCCGCAGCGCCGAAGCCGCGCCGCTGCACCAGCGCCTGGCCCGGCTGGAAGCCGAGCCGCCGTTCAAGCACTTCGACCTCGGCCGCGCGGCCGCGCAGGCCGGTGATTTCCGCCGTGCGCGTGAGCACATCCTGCGCGAAATGCGCCGCGACCCGGACTACCACGAGTTCCATTTCTGGCTCGCGGTGGCGCTGTACGGCCTGGGCGAAGTCGAGCAGGCGCGTGCGCACCTGACCACGGCCATGAAGAACAGCACCACACGGCGCGAGCAGTCGCTGTATGCATCCAAGCTGCAGCGGCTGGCGCCCGCAGTGACGACTGCGCACTGAACGGCATGCCGGCCGTCACGCCTGGGACGCTCAGGCCTGGCGCTCGAACTTGAACACCGCCACGCTGGCGCGCAAGTTGGGCCAGCGCCGCACCGGCCGCCCCTCCTGCAGGCCGAAGCTGTCGAGGATCGTCAGGCCGTTCTTGCGCGCCAGCACCTCGAAATCGGCATAGGTGCCGACGCGGATGTTGGGCGTGTCGTACCACTGGTACGGCAGCGTCTTGGTCACCGGCATGCGCCCGCCGGCCACGCGCAGCCGGTTCGGCCAATGGGCGAAGTTCGGGAAGCTGACGATGCCGATGCGGCCGACGCGCGCCGTCTCGCGCAGCATCCTCTCGGTGTTGCGCAGGTGCTGCAGCGTGTCGAGTTGCAGCACGACATCGAAGCTGCGGTCTTCGAACAGCGCCAGGCCGTCCTCGAGGTTGAACTGGATCACGTCGATGCCGCGCGCGAGGCTCGCGTGCACGTTGGCATCGGCCAGTTCGATGCCGTAGCCGCTGCAGCCGCGGTGCTCGATCAGGTGCGCCAGCAGCTCACCGCTGCCGCAGCCGAGGTCGAGCACGCGGGCGCCACGCGGCACCAGCTCGGCGATCAGCTCGAGATCCTTCCGTTCACTCATGCGGATTCATGAGCGATGCGCTCGAAGTAGGTACGCATGACGGCGAAGTAGCGCGCGTCATCGAGCAGAAAGGCATCATGGCCATGCGGCGCGTCGATCTCGGCGTAGCTGACGTGGTGCTTGCCGTCGACCAGCGCCTTGACCAGCTCGCGCGAGCGCGCCGGCGAGAAGCGCCAATCGGTGGTGAAGCTGACGAGCAGGAATTTCGCGCGCACCGCGGCGAAGGTCTTCGCCAGATCGCCGCCGTGCGCCGCCGCCGGATCGAAGTAGTCGAGCGCGCGGGTGATCAGCAGGTAGGTGTTGGCGTCGAAGTAGTCGCTGAACTTGTCGCCCTGGTGGCGCAGGTAGCTCTCGATCTCGAACTCGACGTCGTAGTCGAAGGAGATCGCGCCGTCGCGCAGCTTGCGGCCGAACTTGCTGCCCATCACGTCGTCGGAGAGGTACGTGACGTGGCCGATCATGCGCGCGATGCGCAGGCCGCGCCGAGGCACGACGCCATGCTCGTAGTAGTGGCCGTCGTGGAACTCGGGGTCGGTGATGATGGCGCGGCGTGCGATCTCGTTGAAGGCGATGTTCTCGGCCGACAGGTTGGGTGCCGTGGCCACGCCGATGCAGTGACGCACGCGGTCCGGGTAGCGCAGCGTCCAGGCCAGCGCCTGCATGCCGCCCAGGCTGCCGCCGAGCACGGCGGCCAGTTGCGTGATGCCCAGCCGGTCGATCAGCCGCACCTGCGCATCGACCCAGTCCTCGACGGTGACCACCGGAAAGGCGGCGCCGTAGGCCTTGCCGGTGGCCGGATTGGTGTGCATCGGCCCGGTCGAGCCGAAGCACGAGCCGGGGTTGTTGACGCCGATGACGAAGAAGCGGTCCGTATCGAGCGGCTTGCCCGGCCCGACCAGGTTGTCCCACCAGCCGAGGTTGCCCTGGGCGTCGACGCCGGCGACGTGGTGCGAGGCGTTCAGCGCGTGGCACACCAGCACGGCATTGCTCTTGTCGGCGTTGAGCGTGCCGTAGGTCTCGTAGACCAGCGTGTAGTCGACCAGCGCCGCGCCGCTGGTGAGCGGCAGCGGCTGGTCAAAATGCATCTGCTGCGGGGTGACGGTGCCGAGGGAAGCCATCATGAAGAAACCGGTGCCGCAGCGAGCGGACACCGGTTCGATGTCCCTCTTTAGCGGCATTTGTTAAAGCGCCCGCAATCGGGATCAAATCGGCGCTGTGCAGCGCAGTATAGC
This sequence comes from uncultured beta proteobacterium, assembly GCA_963783785.1. Classification (GTDB taxonomy): domain Bacteria; phylum Pseudomonadota; class Gammaproteobacteria; order Burkholderiales; family Burkholderiaceae_C; genus CADEEN01. Next base: position 127,956 of record CAWAOQ010000001.1, read on the forward strand.
GGCGGCAACCGGCTGGCAAAGCGGCGGCGCTGCATGGCCCGATGGCCGCCCGGCGATCAATCCGCGCAGCGCGCGTCTCAGCTCGGCGGCAGCGTGTCGATGAAGCTCTGGCGTCGCGCCAGCTTGTCGGCCAGCCGGGCCAGGTTCGGGTGTGGCGTGCGCCAGTCGATCAGCGGGAAACGGAAGTCCAGGTAACCGAGCGCACATCCGACGGCGATGTCGGCCAAGGAGAAGTGAACGCCGGCGGCGTACGGCTTGTCGCCCAGGCCCTGCGCCATCGCGATGATCGCGGCGTCGACCTTGACCATCTGGCGCTCGACCCAGGCTGCGCTGCGCTGGCTGCTGGTGCGACCGCTCCAGGTCTGTTCGAGACGCGCCAGGATGCAGGCGTCGAGCACGCCGTCGGCCAGCGCCTCCCAGGTGCGCACCTCGGCGCGCTCGCGGCCGCTGGCCGGGATCAGCCGGCCGACCGGCGACAGCGTGTCGACGTATTCGACGATGACGCGCGAGTCGAACACCGCTTCGCCGCCTTCCATCACCAGGCACGGCACCTTGCCCAGCGGGTTGGCCTTCAGGATGGCGTCGCTGGCCCACACGTCTTCCAGCAGCAACTGGTAGTCGAGCTTCTTTTCGGCCATCACGATGCGCACTTTGCGCACGTACGGGCTGGTCAGCGCGCCGAGCAGTTTCATGGATGTGTTGGTGCGGTCCCTGTCCGGTTCATTCTAGCGAGGCCTACTTGGTGCCGAAGATGCGATCGCCCGCGTCCCCCAATCCGGGGAGGATGTAGCCGTGGTCGTTGAGCTGGCGATCGATCGCGCAGGTGGTGATCGGCACCTCGGGGTGCACGCTGTGGAAGTGCGCCAGCCCCTCCGGGGCGGCCAGCAGGCAGGCGAAGCGGATCGAGCGCGGCCGCACCGCCTTCAGCCGCGTCACCGCCGCCGCCGCCGAGTGGCCGGTGGCCAGCATCGGGTCGAGCACGATCACGTCGCGCTCGTCCATGTGCTCGGGGACCTTGAAGTAGTACTCCACCGCGGCCAGTGTCTTCGGGTCGCGGTACAGGCCGATGTGCCCGACGCGCGCACCGGGCACCACTTCGAGCATGCCGTCGACCAGACCGAGCCCCGCACGCAGGATCGGCACCAGCACCGTCTTCTTGCCATCGATCACCAGGCCGGTGGTCTTTTCAAGCGGGGTTTCGATCTCGATGGCCTGTGTCGGCATGTCGCGCGTCAGCTCGTACGCCATCAGCAGCGCGATCTCGTGCAGCAGGCGGCGAAAGCCGCTGGTGCTGCGATCCTTCTGTCGCATCAGCGTCAGTTTGTGCTGGATCAGCGGGTGGGTCAGGTGGTGGACGACGCCCTGGTTCATGCCGGTCTCCGAGAACGGGTTTTGCCCTGAGGATACGACGACGCGCACCTACAATCCGGGCCACATGAACCTGTCCGCGCTCACTGCCCTGTCGCCGCTGGACGGCCGCTACGCGGCCAAGGTCGCGCCACTGCGCGCACTGCTCAGCGAATTTGGCCTGATGCACCGCCGCGTGCAGGTCGAGGTGGAGTGGTTCATCGCGCTGTCGGATGCCGGTCTCGCCGAGTTCAAGCCGTTGTCGGAGGCGGCCCGTGCCCTGTTGCACGGCCTGGTGGTGCGCTTTTCGGAGGCCGATGCGCAGACCATCAAGGACATCGAGAAGATCACCAACCACGACGTCAAGGCGGTCGAGTACTGGATCAAGTCGCGCTTCCACGACCAGCCCGAGTTGCAGGCGGTCGGCGAGTTCGTGCATTTCGCCTGCACCAGCGAGGACATCAACAACACCAGCCATGCGCTGATGCTGAAGGCCGCACGCGAACAGGTGCTGCTGCCCACGCTCGACGGGCTCACCGCCACGCTGACGGGCATGGCGCGGGCCTTCGCGGCCGTGCCCATGCTCGCGCGCACCCACGGCCAGACGGCCAGTCCGACCACCGTGGGCAAGGAGATTGCCAACGTGGCGGCTAGGCTGGCGACGGCACGCACGCGCATCGCCGCGGTGCAGCCGCTGGCCAAGATGAACGGCGCGGTCGGCAACTACAACGCGCACCTGGCCGCCTACCCCGACTTCGACTGGGAGGGCTTCTCGCGCCGCGTCGTCGAGCAACGGCTGGGCCTGGTGTTCAACCCCTACACGATCCAGATCGAACCGCACGACTGGATCGCCGAGTTGTTCGATGCCGTGGCACGGGCCAACACCATCCTCGTCGACTGGGCGCGTGACGTCTGGGGCTATGTCTCGCTGGGCTACTTCAAGCAGAGGACCAAGGAAGGCGAAATCGGCAGCTCGACGATGCCGCACAAGGTCAACCCGATCGACTTCGAGAATGCCGAAGGCAACCTCGGCCTGGCCAATGCGATGCTCTCGCACATGTCTCACAAGCTGCCGGTGAGCCGGTGGCAGCGCGACCTGACCGACTCCACGGTGCTGCGCAACATGGGGGTGGCGCTCGGCTACACGCTGCTCGGCTGCGACAGCCTGGCGCGCGGCCTGGCCAAGCTCGAGGTCAATCACGCGGCATTGGCTGCCGACCTCGATGCGGCCTGGGAAGTGCTGGCCGAGCCGATCCAGACCGTGATGCGCCGCTATGGCGCGGCCAACCCCTACGAACGCTTGAAGGCGTTGACCCGCGGCAAGGCCATCACGCGCGAAGCCATTGCCGCGTTCATCGACAGCCTCGACGACGTGCCGGCCGCCGAGCGCGAGCGGCTGAAGGCGTTGACGCCGGCCACCTACACCGGCCGGGCGGCAGCGCTGGCCGCGCGCTTCGCCACGCGACTGAGCGCGATGGCCTTCCTGGCCCAACTGCAGCAGGTTCAGCAGCGGCGGGATTCGCTGCTGTGCGTCGGCCTCGACCCCGAACCCGATCGTTTTCCGGCGCCGTGGCGCGGCGACGCGGCGCGCATCTTCGACTTCTGCGCCGCGATCGTCGATGCGACCAAGGACCTGGTCTGTGCCTTCAAGCCGCAGATCGCCTATTTCGCCGCTCATCGCGCCGAGGACCAGCTCGAGCAGCTGATGGCCCACATCCGGCGCGTCGCCCCCGACGTGCCGGTGATTCTCGACGCCAAGCGCGGCGACATCGGCAGTACCGCCGCGCAGTACGCGCGCGAGGCCTTCGTGCGCTACCAGGCCGACGCGGTGACGCTGTCGCCCTTCATGGGCTTCGATTCCATCGAGCCCTACCTGGCCTATGACGGCCGCGGCCTGATCCTGCTCTGTCGCACGTCCAACGCCGGCGGCGCCGACCTGCAGGCGCAACCGCTGGCCTCGGGCGAGCGGCTCTTCGAGCACATCGCGCGGCTGGCCGCGGGGCGCTGGAACCAGAGTGGCCGGCTCGGGCTGGTGGTGGGTGCGACGTTCCCGGCCGAGCTGGCGCGCGTGCGCGAGTTGGCGCCGGCCTTGCCCTTGCTGATCCCGGGCATCGGTGCGCAGGGCGGCGATGTGCGTGCCACGGTCCAGGCCGGCTGGCGCCGCGACGGGCCGATCGTCGTCAGCTCTTCGCGCGCGGTCTTGTACGCGGGCGGCGGCGACAGTTTCGCAACGGCTGCGCGGGGCGCTGCGCGCGACACGCGCGACGCGCTGGCCAGCGCGCGGGCCGCGTGCGCGCCGTGACGCCGACGGCGCGCTTGCCGGCGGTGCGAGCGGGCAGCCACGCCGAGGATTTTCGCGCCGACCTGTCGCGCCAGTTCATCGTTGCGGTGACGGTGATGGCTGCACTTGCCGCAGTGCTGGCCGGCGTGGCGCCGCTGGTGGTGCCAGGGGTTGCGGCGCCGGTGTGGCAAGGCGGCCTCGTCAGTGGCTGCTGCGCGGTGCTGGCGCTGCTCGGCCTGTTGCTCTATCGCAACCGCTTCGCGCTGGCGCGACGCTCGGCGGTGCTGCTGATGACGGTGGGCGTCGTCGTCACGGTGGCAGTCGGTGCGGTCGGCCTGAACCTCGGGGTGCATTCGAGCAGCCTGGGCGTCCTGCCGCTGCTGGTCTGCATCGTGTCGGTGCTGGTCAGCGTGCGTGGCGCGCTGTGGCTGGCAGGCGGCTGCGGCCTGCTCGTGGCCGGCCTGGCGCTGGCCGAGCATGCTGGCCTGCTCAGTGCGGTGCCCGGGCCCGGCGGCTTGGCGCTGCCGTGGCGGGTCGTGGCCCACTTGCTGCTGCTGACCGCTGGCGCGGCGGTCGGCCTGATCCTGTCGCGTGCCATTGACCGTGCCATGGCCCAGATGCGGTCGCGCGAGCAGCGGTTTGCCGGCTTGCTGGCCGTGGCCGCCGACTGGTACTGGGAGATCGACGAGCAGTTTCGCTTCACCCATCTGTCCGAACAGGCCGCCGGCAGCTCGGGCATGGACACCACGCGGCCGCTCGGCCGGGCGCCATGGGAGATCGAGGGTTTCGGCCTGGACGCGCAGGAGATGGACGCGCATCGCGCCGATCTCGAGTCGCACCAGCCGTTCGCCGACCTGCTGCTGCATCGCCGCGGGCGCAGCGGCATGCCGCATTGGTACAAGGTCAGCGGCCGGCCGCGCTTTGACCAGCGCGGCGTCTTTCTCGGTTATTGGGGCGTCGGCCGCGACGTCACGGCGGAGAAGCAGGCCGAATTCGCGCGCGCGGCCACCGAGGCCCGTTACCGCGAGCTGTTCGACGCGATCGCCGTCGCCGCTGGTGCTGCATCGCGACACGCGGGTGGTCGACGCCAACGCCGCGGCGCTGAGCTTGTTCGGCGTGGCGCGACACGGCGGTGCTGATCGGCCGCGACCTGCTCGACTTCTACGACGAGGGCGAAGGCTCGCGTGCACGCGCCGCCGAGCGCGCGCTGGCGCTGCGTCAACTGCCTGCGGGCCAGTCGATGCCGGCCCACCAGTTCGTGCTGCGCGCGGCCAGCGGCCGGCGCATCGTGGCCCAGGTCACCAGCGTCAAGGTCGACACCGGCGGCGGCCCGGCGATCCTGTCGATCTACCAGGACGAGACCGAACGGCTGCAGGCCGAGGTGTCGCGGGCGCGCTCCGAGGCGCTGATGACGCACCTGGTGGCCACCAGCCCCGACCTGATCACGCTGACCGACCTGGCGACCGGGCGCTACGTGATGGTCAACGACGCCTTCGTGCGTGTCAGCGGCTGGCGCCGCGACGAGGCGGTCGGCAAGACCGCCCTCGAGCTCGGCGTCTGGCCGGACAGCCGAGGCGAGCAGCCGCTTCGTGCGCGAGGTCAGCGAGCACGGCGAGGTGCGCGACCGCGCCGTCGAATTCACCGATCGCCAGGGGCGCAGCTTCTCGCTGCTGGTGTCGGCGGCGTGCTTCACGCTCGAAGGCCGCGACTACCTGGTGCTCAACGGTCGCGACGTCACGGTGATCGAGCGCGAGCGTCTCGAACGCGAGGCGATTCTGCAGAATGCCTCGATCGGCATCGCGATGACGCGCGACCGCGTCTTCCAGCTCGCGAACCCGAAGTTCGCGCAGATGTTCGGCTGGGACGGCCATTCCCTGGTCGGTCAGCCCGGCAGCGGTGGTCTGGCCCAGCGACGAGGCCTACGCCGCGCTGTCCAGCGAGGTTGGCGCGGCACTGGCCCGTGGCGACCCGATCGACGTCGAGCGCGTGATGGCTCGGCGCGACGGCAGCACCTTCGTCTGCCGCTTGCTGGCGCGTGCGGTCGACCCGACGCACCCGAGCAAGGGTGCCACGATCTGGATCGCCGACGATGTGACCGAGCGGCGCGCGGTCGAGCAGGCGCTGGCCCAGGCCCGCGACGACGCCGAGGCCGCCAACCGCGCCAAGAGCACGTTCCTGGCCAATACCAGCCACGAGATCCGCACCCCGCTGAACGGCCTGGTCGGGCTGGCCCGGTTGGCTCGCCAGCCGGGGCTGGACGAAGCGCGCCGCGAGCGCTACCTGCAACAGATCGACGACAGCGCCCAGGCGTTGTCGGGCGTGATCAGCGACATCCTCGACCTGTCCAAGATCGAGGCCGGCAAGCTGCGGCTGGAGGCGACCGATTTCGACCTGCATGCGTTGCTCGAGTCGATCGAGCACGGCTACGCGGCATTGGCCGAGGCGCGCACGCTGGTGCTGTCGATGAGCGTCGACGCGGCGGTGCCCCGGCGTGTGCGCGGTGATCCGGTTCGTGTGCGCCAGGTGCTGTCCAACTACCTCAGCAACGCGCTCAAGTTCACCGAGCACGGTGGCGTGCGCATCGAGGTCCGGCGTCTCGACGCGACACGGTTGCACTTCGAGGTCCAGGACAGCGGCCCGGGCATCGACAGGGCGGTGCAGGCGCGGCTGTTCACGCCCTTCACGCAGGCCGACGAGTCGACCACCCGGCGCTTCGGCGGCACCGGGCTGGGCCTGTCGATCTGCCGCGAGCTGGCGCAGCTGATGGGCGGCGAAGTCGGGGTGGTCAGCGAGCCCGGTCGTGGCAGCCGCTTCTGGGTCGACCTGCCGCTGCCGGCCAGCGCCGAAGCCGGCCCGCAAGCCCAGTTCGGCGTCGTGCCGCCCGACCAGCCCAGCGCGCTCGCCGGCCTGCGCGTGCTGATGGTCGAAGACAACCCGGTCAACATGTTGATCGCCGTGGCGCTGCTCGAGCAATGGGGCGTCGAGGTCGCGCAGGCCAACAATGGTGCCCAGGCCCTTGCCGCGGTCGATGCGCAGGCCGACGGCGGCAGGCCGTTCGACCTGGTGCTGATGGACGTGCAGATGCCGGTGCTGGGCGGCTACGACGCCACCCGCACGCTGCGCAAGCGGCACGCTGCCGATGCGCTGCCGATCATCGCGTTGACTGCGGCGGCGCTGACGTCGGAGCGCGAAGAGGCGCTGGCCAGCGGCATGAACGACTTCCTGACCAAGCCGATCGACGCCCAGCGCTTGCACGACACACTGCTGCACTGGAGCCGCGCGCGCAGCGCCAGCTGAGCCGCGGGCGCGCGGCGCACGAGCCTGGCGGCACGCCGTGCGTGCAGCAAGGGGCTGCCCTCAGCTGCTGCCCCGGCACAGCAGCGTCCATGGCAGCCGTTCGTCGGGCGCGCTGCCGCCGCTGCTCAGCGCCCGCAGCAACGCCCGCGCTGCCGCCTGTCCGATCTCGAAACGCGGCGTGTGCACGGTGGACAGCAGCGGGTCGAGCTGGCGACCGAGGCTGAAGTCGCCGAAGCCCAGCAGCGCCAGGTCGCGCGGGACCGCCAGACCCCGTGAGTGCGCTTCGAGCAATGCGCCGCAGGCCAGGTGGTCGTTGGCGAATGCGGCGGCACGCACCTTGGGTCGGCCGTCGGCACGCAGCAGCGCGGCGAGCGCCTGGCGTCCGGCCCCGATGGCCTCGCCCGCAGGCGCGGTCACACGCCGGGCGGGCACGCGCCTGCGCCGAGCGGCCGCGACGAAGCCGTCGCCACGTTCGTGGGCCCGGAAGTCCTCGGCCACACCGCTGTCGACATAGGCCAGCGACCGGTAGCCACGCTCGATCAAGTGCTCGGCCATCGCGCGGCCGACCTGTTCGTGGTCGAAGCCGATCTGCGTGAAGCTCTCGGCGCCAGGCTCGGGGTGGTGGTCCCAGATCTCGATCACCGGCGTGCCGCGCGCCTGGGCCTGACGCAGCAGCGCCAGCGCGGCGGGCGTATGGCGGCGGCCGGTGACCACCAACGCGCTCGGGAACCAGCCGAGCAGCGCTCGCAACTGCTCCTCCTCGCGCTCGACCGAGTAGCCGGTCGACGCCAGCAGCAGTTCGCAGCCCGAGCCTTGCAGCGCATCGGCCAGACCCTGCACCGTCTCGGCAAAGATCGAGTTGGCGATGCTCGGGATCAGCGCCGCGACCATGCGCGCACTGCCGGGCGTTGCACTCGCCGCACTGGCCAGCACGCCGGCCTGCTTGTTGGGCAGGTAGCCGGTCTGGTGCAGCGCCGCGGCGACGGCCGACGCGGTTTCGGGTGCCACGCGGTGCGGCTCGCGCAGGTAGCGGGAGACGGTGATCGCGGTCACGCCGGCCGCGGCTGCCACATCGGCGAGCGTGGTGCGGCCATGGCCGCGTCGCGGCTGGCGCACGGGGGGGCTGGCGGGCGGTGGATCGGACGGACGCATTCGGGTTTGCGCGGATGGTGGGCGGGTCACGCCTGCCTTAATGTTAGCGGTAACACGAGACGCCGCCATCCACGCAATCCCGTACTCCCCGCCGCACCGATGACCAAGACGCTCGCCGATCTGCGCAGCCGCCGCTGGTTCGCCGCCCGCGACATGCGCGCCTTCGCGCACCGCCAGCGCGCGCAGCAGATGGGGCTGCGCCGCGAAGACGTGCTCGAGCGCCCGTGCATCGCGATCGTCAACACCTGGAGCGACCTGTCGCCCTGCCATGCCCACCTGCGCGAGCGGGCCGAAGCGGTCAAGCGCGGCATCCTGATGGCCGGTGGCATGCCCTTCGAGTTGCCCGCGATGAGCCTGGGCGAGGTGATGGTCAAGCCGACCACGATGCTCTACCGCAACTTCCTGGCGATGGAGGTCGAGGAGTTGCTGCGCTCGCTGCCGATCGACGGCGTGGTGCTGCTGGCCGGCTGCGACAAGACCACGCCGGGCACCGTGATGGGCGCGATCAGCATGGGCCTGCCGGCGATCTTCTGCCCGGCCGGGCCGATGCTCAACGACCGCTACCTGAAGCCTGGCGAGCCCGAGCGCCAGGTCGGCGCCGGCACCCACACGCGACTGTTCTGGGACGAGTACCAGGCCGGCAAGGTCAGCGAGGCCGAGTGGATCCAGCTCGAAGCGCACATGACGCGCAGCCCCGGCACCTGCAACACGATGGGCACCGCGAGCACGATGACCTCGCTCGTCGAAGCGCTGGGCCTCGCGCTGCCCGGCTCGACGGCGATCCCGGCGATGGACGCCGGCCACACCCGCATGGCCACCACCTGCGGCGAGCGCATCGTGGCGATGGTCTGGGAGGACCTGACGCCGCAAGCGATCCTGACGCGCGGCGCGTTCCTGAATGCCGCTGCGGTCCAGATGGCCTTGGGCGGTTCGACCAACGCCGCGGTGCACATCATCGCGATGGCGCGCCGCGCCGGTGTCGAACTCACGCTCGACGACCTCGACGTGGTCGGCCGCCAGGTGCCGGTGCTGGCCAACCTGTTCCCCAGCGGCGACCGCCTGATGGAGGACTTCCATTACGCCGGCGGCCTGCCGGCGCTGATGACGCGCATCGCCGCGCACCTGTCGCTGGCCGAGCGCAACGTCAATGGCCGCACGCTGGCCGAAAACCTCGAAGGTGTGCAGGTGCTCGACGACGAGGTCATCCGGCCGCTGGCCCGGCCCGTCAGCGCGAATGGCGCGCTGGCGGTGCTGCGCGGCAACCTTGCGCCCGATGGTGCGGTGATGAAGGCCAGCGCCGCCAGCTCCGAAGTTCTTCAAGCACCGCGGCCGCGCGCTGGTGTTCGACAGCCCGGCCGAGATGAACCAGGCCTGCGCCGACCCGGACCTCGACGTGCGACGAGAACACCGTGCTGGTGCTGCGCAACGCCGGCCCGGTCGGGGCCCCGGGCATGCCCGAGTGGGGCGGCCTGCCGATCCCGAAGAAACTGCTCGCGCTCGGCGTGCGCGACATGGTGCGCATTTCCGACGCGCGCATGAGCGGCACCCACTACGGCACCTGCATCCTCCACGTCAGCCCCGAGAGCGCGGTCGGCGGGCCGCTGGCGCTGGTGCGCAGCGGCGACAGATCGAGGTCGACATCGAGGCGCGCACGCCTGCACCTGGAGGTCGCCGACGACGAACTGGCGCGCCGCCGCGCCGCCTGGCAGGCGCCGACATCACCGGTGCAACGCGGCTTCACGCGCCTGTACCGCGAGCACGTGACACAGGCCCACGAGGGCTGCGACTTCGACTTCCTGCAGGGCGCGGCTGTCACGCCCGAGCCAGTCATCTACTGAAGGACCAGGGCATGAATCCACTACGACAATTGTTGCTGTCCGCCGGCTCGCATGCACCGCTCGGCACCTGGATCATGTCGGCCAGCCCGCTCGTCACCGAGGCGATGGGCCACGCCGGCTTCCAGTGGGGCGTGATCGACATGGAGCACACGCCGCTGGACATGATGGAGGTGATCCATCTGCTTCAGGCCGTCGGCAACACGAAGATGGTGCCGATCGTGCGCGTGCCATGGAACGACACCGTGACGATCAAGCGCGTGCTCGATGCCGGCGCCCAGACCCTGCTGATTCCCTTTGTGCAGAACGCCGACGAAGCCCAACGCGCCGTTGCTGCCACGCGCTATCCGCCCGAGGGCATCCGCGGCCTGGCGGGCATGAGCCGCGGCTCCAAGTTCGGCACCGTGCCCGACTACGCCAGGACGGCCAACAAGACCGTCGGCGCCGTGCTGCAACTCGAGACACCCGCGGCGGTGGCGCAGCTCGAAGCGATTGCCGCGGTGCCGGGCGTCGATTCCCTCTTCCTCGGCCCCGGCGACTTGTCGGCCGCGCTCGGCCACGCCGGCAACACCGGCCACCCCGACGTGATGCGCGTGATGGCCGACGCCGCACGCCGCTGCAATGCCGTGGGCATACCGGTCGGCACCGTCGGCGGCACGCCCGAGATGGTGGTGCAGTACCGCGCGATGGGCTTCAACTATGTGGCCATCGGCAGCGATCTGGGCCTGCTGATGCGTGGCGCGCAAGCGGCGGTGAAAGCCTTGACCACGCCAGATGGTGAAACCCATGTGCACACCCTGTCGGGTGGCACCCAGACGCCCAGGAGGCTACTGATGGCTGCGGTTGATCTCAAAGGCGTCGTCAAGAGCTACGACGGCAAGTTGACCGTCATCCACGGCATCGACCTGCAAATCAGGCATGGCGAGTTCGTGGTCTTTGTCGGGCCCTCGGGTTGCGGCAAGAGCACGCTGCTGCGCATGATCGCGGGGCTGGAAACCATCAGCGGCGGCGAGGTCTGCATCGACGGCAAGGTCGTCAACGACCTGCCGCCGCGGGCCCGCGACATCGCCATGGTGTTCCAGGACTACGCGCTCTACCCGCACAAGAACCTGTACGACAACATGGCCTTCGGGCTGCGCCTGCGCAAGACGCCCGAAGAGGAAATCAAGCAGCGCGTGATGGACGCGGCCAAGCTGCTGAAGATCGACCACATGCTGGAGCGCAAGCCCGCGGCGCTGTCGGGCGGCCAGCGCCAGCGCGTGGCCATCGGCCGGGCCATCGTCCGCCAGCCCAAGGTGTTCCTGTTCGACGAGCCGCTGTCCAACCTCGACGCGCAACTGCGCCACGAGATGCGCAGCGAGATCAAGCGGCTGCACCAGCGGCTGGGCGCGACGATCATCTACGTCACCCACGACCAGGTCGAGGCGATGACGATGGCCGACCGCATCGCGGTGCTGAGTGCCGGCAAGAAGATGCAGTACGACACGCCCGACAACATCTACAACCATCCGGCCGCCGTCTTCGTCGCCGGCTTCACCGGTGCGCCGCCGATGAACCTGGCCGATTGCACGCTGGCCGGCGGGCGCGTCGACCTCGGCGGCACGCTGATCAGCCTGCCGCGCGAACTGGCAGAACGCGGCAACGGCGCGGCCAAGCTCAAGTTCGGCATCCGGCCCGAGAACATCACGCTGGCGCGCCAGAGCGAGAGCGATCTGGAAGTGCCGGCCGAGGTGTCGTTGCTCGAGCCGCTGGGCGCCGAGACGCTGGTGTTGCTGAAGATCGGCAACGCCGAGATGACGTCGCGCTGCAACGCGGCGTTCCGCGACCGGCCCGGAACGAAGCTGCCGGTGTACATGCACCCGCGCCACCTGCACCTGTTCGACGCCGACAGCGGGGCGGCGCTGTGAAGCGGGGCCTCGCCGCATTGCCGTTGAGTGGCGCCACGCTGGCCGCGGCGCAGGGCTTCCCTGGGCGAGCGATCCCGGTCGGACGTGGCCTTCGGCCCGGGCGGCACGCCCGACATCGTGGCCCGCTTGCCGAGTTCGCCAATTTCAACAAGCTGGTCGTCGAGAACGGCCTGCAGGAACGCTGATTTTTCATTCCACGCCGGGGCGGGCGCCCCGATTTTTTCGCCACTTTCAAGCAGGAGACACAGACCATGATCCGTCGCACTTCCCTCACCGCCCTGATGAGCGCCGTGGCCCTGGTGGCCGGCCTGGGCGCCAGCGCCACGGCCTACGCGCAGCAGGTCACGCTGCGCGTGTTCTCCGGCGGCGCCAACCAGCGCCCCGACCTGATGCGCAAGCTGTTCGACCAGTACCAGGCCAAGAACCCGAACGTCAAGGTCGAGATCGAGACCGGCGGTGCCACCAGCGAGTTGCAGCGCCAGTACCTGAGCACGGTGCTGAACGCCAAGGACTCGGCGATCGACATCTACCTGATCGACATCGTCAACCCGGCGCAGTACTACGGCGCGGGCTGGCTCGAGCCGCTCGACGCCTACCTGGGCAAGCCGGCCGACGTGATGAAGCCCTACTTGCCGGTGTACGCCAGTTCCAACGTCGTCGACGGCAAGATCGCCGCGATGCCGGCGTTTGCCGACGCGATGTTCATGTACTACCGCAAGGACCTGCTCGACAAGCATGGCGTCAAGGAGCCCAAGACCTGGGACGAGCTCTCTGCGGCGGCCGCGAAGATCCAGAAGGCCGAAGGCAACCCGAACCTGCAGGGCCTGTCGATCCAGGGCGCACCGATCGAAGGCGCGGTCTGCACCTTCCTGCTGCCCTACTGGGGCCAGGGCAAGGAGTTCAACGACGCGGCCGGCAAGATGACGCTGGACAAGGATGCCGCGACCAAGGGCCTGGCCACGTGGCTGTCGATGGTCGATGCCGGCGTGATCAAGAAGAACGTCGCCGAGGTCAAGACGCCTGACACCGTCAACGAGTTCAAGGCCGGCCAGGTGGTGTTCGCCATCAACTGGGGCTTCGCCTGGGACCGCTTCAAGGACGACAAGGACTCCACCGTGCAAGGCAAGGTCGGCGTGATGCCGCTGCCGGCGATGGCCGGTGGCAAGAGCGCCACCTGCGTCGGCGGCTGGCAATGGGCGGTCAGCGCGTTCAGCAAGAACAAGGCGGCTGCGGCCGGCCTCGTGAAGCACCTGTCCAGCCCCGAGTCGAGCAAGTTCCTGGCCGTCGAGGGCTCGCTGCTGCCGGTCTACCAGAGCGTCTACACCGATGCCGATGTCAACAAGACGGCGCCGTGGTTCAAGGATGCCGCCAACGTCGTCATCGCCGGCAAGAGCCGCCCGATGAGCAAGGACTATGGCCAGGTCAGCGACGTGATCCGCACGACGACCAGTGCGGTGCTGGCGCGCACCAAGACGCCGGCCGAGGGCGTGACCGAGATCGAGTCGCGCCTGGCGCGCGTGATGCGATAGCGCTTTGCCAGAGGGAAACACGCCGCGGGCGAAGCCCGCGACGTGTCTGCAAACGAGGAGAAATCGATGGCCGGTGCAAGTACCTTCGACAGACTGCGTGACCCGAGCGAGAAGACGCTCGGCTTCATGCTGCTCGCGCCGGCCTTCCTGCTGCTCGCGCTGATCGTCGTCTACCCGATCGGCAAGCTGATCTGGAACAGCTTCTACGACCTGCGCCTGTCGGGCGGCGGCGGCATCAAGTTCGTCGGCATCGAGAACTATGTGCTGGTGTTCAAGGACCCGGACTTCTGGAACGCGGCCAAGAACACGGTGCTGATCACGCTGATCACCGTGCCCGGCGCGCTGGTGGTCGGCCTCGGCCTGGCGATGCTGGCGAATCTGCCGTTCAAGCGCAAATGGCCGGTGCGTCTGGCGTTGCTGCTGCCGTGGGCGCTGCCGCTGGCGTTTGCCGGCCTGATCTTCGCCTGGTTCTTCCACACCGAGTACGGCGTCGTCAACGACGTCGTGCGGCGCGTGGCTGCACCCGCCGAGCCGGCGATGTGGCTGCTGCGGCCGAACTGGGCCTTCGCGGCGATCTGTCTGACGATCATCTGGAAGACCAGCTCCTTCATGGCGCTGATCCTGCTGGCCGGGCTGCAGATGATCCCGAAGTCGCTCTACGAAGCGGCCGAGGTCGACGGGGCCTCGAAGTGGCAGCAGTTCTGGCAGATCACGATCCCGATGCTGACGCCGTCGATCATCGTGGCGCTGATCTTTCGCACCATCACGGCGCTGCAGACCTTCGACATCCCGTACACGATGACCAAGGGCGGCCCGGGCAACAGCACCGAGACGCTGGCGATGCTGATCCACAAGACGACGATCGACTACCTCGACGTCGGCTACGGCTCGACGCTGGCGGTGTGCATGTTCGTGCTGTCGATGTTCGTCACGGCCTTCTATCTGAAGCGGATCGGGAGGAACGCGTGATGAAGAGCATCTGGGACGCCAAGAGCCTGCGCCTGATCGCCGCCGGCATCGTCGTGATCAACGGCTTCTTCCCGGCGGTGTGGATCCTGCTCACCTCGCTGAAGACGGAAAGCGAGCTGGTCAGCAAGCCGATCACCTACTGGCCGCACAACCCGACGCTGGCCAACTACGTGCAGGCCTTCACCGACCAGCCGCTGCTCAAGTACCTGGGCAACAGCCTGGCGGTGGCGCTGAGCGCGACGGTGTTCTCGCTGCTGGTGTCGGCACTCGCGGCCTACGCCATCGCGCGCCTGAACCTCAAGCGCCGGCAACTGATCCTGACCTGCATCGTCGCCTCGAGCATGTTCCCGCTGGTCACGCTGCTGGTGCCGATCTTCGAGACCATGCGCACGCTCGGCCTGCTGAACTCCTACACCGCGCTGGTGCTGCCCTACATCGTGCTCAATCTGCCGGTGTGCACGCTGGTGCTGGTGAGCTTCTTCCAGAGCATCCCGAAGGACCTCGAGAACGCCGCGATGATCGACGGCTGCACGCGCATGGGCGCACTGGTCAAGGTGGTGATCCCGCTGGCGGCGCCGGGCGTGTTCACGGCCGGCATCCTGGCCTTCGTCAATTCGTGGGACGAGTTCCTGCTCGCGCTGTCCTTGAACAGCAACCCGAACTTTCGCACCCTGCCGGTCGGCATCACGCTGTACCAGGGCGAGTTCACCTTCCCGTGGCCGATCATCTCGGCCGCACTGATCGTGGCCATCGTGCCGATCGCGGTGCTGATCGCGATCTTCCAGGAACGTGTGGTCGGCGGCCTGACGCAGGGCGGCCTCAAAGGTTGATCGACATGACAGACAAGAAACTTCGCTACGGCATCATCGGTTGCGGCAGCATGGGCCGCGAGCACATCGAGAACATCCGCGCGATGGGCGGCGCCGTCGTCACCGCGGTGGCCGACCCGACGGCGGCGAGCCGCGAGCAGGCGTCGGGCTGCTCGACGGCCAGGTGCAACTCTTCGAGGATCACGTCGATCTGCTCGAAGAGCGGCCTGTGCGACGCGGTGGTCATCGCGAGCCCGAACCTCACGCACATCCAGGTCATGCGCGACGCGTTGGCCACCGACCTGCACATCCTGGTCGAGAAGCCGCTGGTGACGAAGGTGGCCGACGGCGTCGAGATGATCGAGCGCGCCAAGGCCAAGAAGCAGGGCATCGTGTGGGTGGCGCAGGAGTACCGCTACATGCCGCCGGTGGCCGAGATGATCCGCATCGCGCACGAGGGCGGCGTGGGACGACTGCACCAGGTGGCGATCCGCGAGCACCGCGAGCCGTTCTATCCGAAGGTCGGCGACTGGAACCGCTTCAACGCCAATACCGGCGGCACGCTGGTCGAGAAGTGCTGCCACTACTTCAACCTGATGGATGTGATCCTGAAGGAGAAGCCGACGCGGGTGTTCGCTTCGGGCGGGCAGCGCGTCAACCACCTCGACGAGAAGTACGACGGCAAGACGCCCGACATCCTCGACAGCGCCTACGTCATCGTCGAGTACCCGAGCGGCGCCCGCGCGAGCCTGGACCTGTGCATGTTTGCCGAGAACTCGATCGACAACGAGCATGTCGTGATCGTCGGCGACCAGGGCAAGCTCGAATCCCTGCTGCCTTCAGGCGTGCTGCGCCATGGTCGACGCGAGGACTGGGGCCGGCGCCAGGTCTGGGGCCAACCCTCGGGCACCGGCAAGGGCGTGGCCGTGCGACAGGTACGAGACACCAACATCAAGTATCCCGGTCAGCACTTCGGTGCGAGCTATGTCGAGCACCAGAGGTTCGCGCACGCGGTGCGTCACGGCCTGGCGGCCGAGATCGGGCTCGAAGAGGGCCTGCGCGCGGTGGCCACCGGCCTGGCCGCGCACAAGAGCATCGATGAGGGCCGCGTGGTGGCCCTGACCGAAGTGCTTCCCGCGGGCTGGTAGGAGCCGGGTGAGCCGCGGGGCTTACGATGGCCGGGCGCCGCGCGGGCCGGCGCCTGTCCCCTACTGCCACGGAGAACCATGACTGCAACCCCTTCGACAGCGGCGCTCGAACTCCATGCCGGCGCGCTGCGCCTGGCCCTGCGTCCCGATCTCGGCGGCGCGATCGCCGGCTTCTGGCACGACACCACGCCGATCCTGCGCAGCTGCGAACCCGGCGAGCTGACGTCGTCGCGTCCTTCGGGCTGCTTCCCGATGGCGCCGTACTCCAACCGCATCGGTTATCGGCACTTTCGCTGGCACGGCCGCGACCACACCACCGCCCCGAACTTCGAGGAAGGCAACCCGCATTCGCTGCACGGCACCGTGTGGAAGGCCGCCTGGCGCGTGGTCGGCGCCAGCGCCACGCAGGCCGAGCTGGCCGTCACGCACCTGGCCAACGAACACTGGCCCTTCAACTTCGACGCCACCCAGCGTTTCGAATTGACCGACGACGCACTGACGGTGCGGCTGGCGGTCACGAACATCGACGCGCGCACGCAGCCGGTGGGCCTGGGCTGGCACCCGTATTTCCCCAAGCGCACGCGCAGCCGCCTGCACATCGAGTGCAGCCAGCGCTGGGCCTGCGACCCGACGACCCAGCTGCCGACCCGCCGCGAACCGCAGACCAGCATCGACGGCGAAGTGCGCCACCTCGATTTCGACAACTGCTTCGAAGGCTGGCCGGGTGTGGCGCGGCTGCGCGACGAAAAGCTGGCGCTGAAGCTGACGTCGTCGTTGCCGTACCTGGTGGTGTTCACGCCGCCGACGCGCGACTACTACTGCGTCGAGCCGGTCAGCCACGTCAGCAACGCGATCCAGATGGGCGACCCGGCTGCGCACGGTCTGGTCGCGCTCGCCGCTGGCGACACGCTCGACGCCTGGATGACGATCGAGGTGGCGACGGCGTGAGCGGACCCCGAGCGGCTGCCGCTGCGAGCCAGCGTCCGGGCAAGGCCCTCGCGGCGTTCGCTGGGCTGACGTCGCGCTCGAGCATCGGCAGCGCGCAGTGCGTGAGCTGACGTGATCATGCGCTGCCGGGCGTGCCGCCGAGCCTGCTCGGCGAGTCGCCGCTGTGGCACCCGACCGAGCAGGTGCTGTACTGGTGCGACATCCCGGGCCACAAGCTCAACCGCTTCGACCCCGCCGGGGGCACCCATCGCGAGTGGGCGTTCGACACCGATGTGGCCTGCTGCGCGCCGCTGCAGGACGGCGGCCTGCTGCTCGCGCTGCGCCGCGGCCTGGTGCGCTTCGATCCGGCGACGGGCGCCTCGACGCCGCTGGCCGAAGCGCCTTACGACACCGCGCACGAGCGCTTCAACGACGGCAAGGCCGACCCGCAGGGGCGCTTCTGGGTCGGCACGATCTACGAGCCGCGCGATCCGCCGCGCGCCGCGCTGTACCGCTTCAGCGGCGGCCGGCTCGACAAGATGGCCAGCGACATCACCGTCAGCAACGGCCTGGCCTGGAGCCCGGACGCACGCACGCTGTATTGGGCCGATACCAAGGCCCACACCGTCTACGCGCTGGACTTCGACGTCGCCGACGGCAGCGTGTCGCGGCGACGCGTGTTTGCGCAGTTCCCGGCCAAGGCGCCGGAGCAATCGCTCGACGGCTACGGTGGTCGCCCCGACGGTGCCGCGGTGGATGCCGAAGGCGGCTACTGGGTTGCGATGTTCGAAGGTGCGCGCCTGTTGCGCTTCGCTGCCGACGGTGCGCTGACGCGCGAGGTGCCGCTGCCGGTGCGATGCCCGACGATGCCGTGCTTCGGCGGCACCGACCTGAAGACGCTGTTCATCACCACCGCGCGCGAGAAGCGGCCGGCCGACGAACTCGCGCGCGAGCCGTTGTCCGGCTGCGTGCTGCAGTTGCGCGTCGCGGTGCCGGGGCTGCCGGCCAATTTCGCGTCGATCTGAGGATTGCCATGACCACCCCACGCTACACGCAATACGCCTCGCTGCAAGGGCCGCGTCGTCTTCATCTCGGGCGGCAGCTCGGGCATCGGTGCCGAATTGGTTCGCGCGTTCGCGACGCAGGGCGCGAAGGTGGCGTTCTGCGGCACCAAGCCCGACGGCGGCAAGGCCTTGATCGACGAGGTGGTTGCGGCCGGCCATGCAGCGCCCTGGTACGCCGCATGCGACGTGCGCGATGTGGGCGCTTACCAGGCGTTGCTGGCGCGCGTCGCGCTGGAGTTGGGCCCCGTGCGCGTGCTCGTCAACAACGCCGGCCGCGACGACCGCCATGCCATGGAGGACGTGACGCCCGAGTTCTGGGACGACCGCCTGGCCTTGAACCTGAAGCACTACTTCTTCGCGATCCAGGCCGTCGCGCCGGGCATGGCCGCGGCCGGCGGCGGCAGCGTCGTCAACATGGGTTCGGTGAGCTGGATGCGCGGGCGGCCCAATCTGGTCGGCTACACCACGGCCAAGGCCGGCATCCTCGGCCTGACGCGAACGCTGGCGCGCGAACTGGGCGCCCGCAACATCCGTGTCAACGCGCTGGTGCCGGGCGCGATCGTCACCGAGCGGCAGACCGCTCTGCACCGCGACCCGGTGGCCGACCAGCAGTTCCTCGACGCGCAGTGCCTGAAGATCCGCCTGGACAGCGGCCACGTCGCGCGCGCCACGCTGTTCCTGGCGGCCGACGACAGCGACGGCATGACCGGCCAGCATGTGCTGGTCGATGCCGGCATTGCGCAGCAGTCGGTGCTGACCTGATCACTGAAGACGGATCGCATGACCAAGGCTTCCACCCCGGACACGTCGCGCGCGCACCTGCTCACGCAGGCACAGGCTGAGCGCGAGTGGGATCTGGCCGTGATCGGCGGCGGCGCCACCGGGCTGGGCGTGGCGCTCGATGCCGCGGCGCGCGGTTTCTCGGTGGTGCTGCTCGAGGCCGAGGATTTCTCGCAGGGCACCAGTTCGCGCGCCACCAAGCTGGTGCATGGCGGCGTGCGCTATCTGGCGCAGGGCAACGTGAGCCTGGTGCGCGAGGCGCTGCACGAGCGCGCCACGCTGCTGGCCAACGCGCCGCACCTGGCGCAGCCGCTGGCGTTCGTGATGCCCGGCTTCCATTGGTGGGAACGCGGCTTCTACGGCATCGGTCTGAAGATGTACGACGCGCTGGCGGGTTCGCGCGGGCTGGGCGCCACCGAGTTCCTGTCGAGTGCCGAGACCCGTGCGTTGCTTCCGACCGTGCGCCGCCGCGGTCTGATGGGCGGCGTGAAGTACTGGGATGGACAGTTCGACGATGCGCGGCTGGCGGTCGCACTCGCACGCACGGCGGTGGCGCGCGGCGCGGTGATGCTGAACCATTGCCCGGTGACGGCATTGCGGCGCGAGGCCGGCAAGGTCCGCGGCGTGATCGCGCGCGACGCCGAGACCGGCGTGACGCTGACGATCGCCGCCAAATGCGTGGTCAACGCCACCGGCGTGTGGGTCGACGATCTGCGCAACATGGACCGCGACGCCGGCGTGCCCGAGAAGCCCGGCATCGTCGCACCCAGCCAGGGCGTGCACCTGGTCGTCGACCGCGCCTTCATGCCCGGCACGCACGCGCTGCTGGTGCCCAAGACCGAAGACGGCCGAGTGCTGTTCGCGGTGCCGTGGCTGGGCAAGACCATCCTCGGCACCACCGATACGCCGCGCGAGGATGTCGTGCGCGAGCCCGCGCCGTTTGCCGAGGAAGTCCAGTTCATCCTGCGCGAGGCGGGGCGCTATCTGGACAAGGCGCCGAAGCGCGAAGACGTGCGGTCGATCTGGGTCGGCCTGCGCCCGCTGGTCAGGCACGGCGACGAAGACGGCGACAACACCAAGCAACTCTCGCGCGAGCACACCGTGCTGGTCGGTCGCTCGGGCATGGTCACCGTGACCGGCGGCAAGTGGACGACCTACCGCGCGATGGCCGAGGACGTGCTCGAACGCTGCTTCGACCGCCAGTTGTTGCCCCGCATCGCCAAGGGCGTGACGGTGCAGTTGCCGCTGCTCGGTGCGTCCAGGCGCGCGGGCGTGTCGCTCACGCAAGCCCCCGGCGAGCATCTCTACGGCAGCGAGGTCGCGTTGCTGCGCAGCCTGCCCGGTGCCGATCGCTGGCTCTGGCGCGATCCCGAGTCGGGTCAGGGCGGGCTCAGCGAAGCAATGGTGCGCTTTGCGGTGCGCTACGAGATGGCGCGCAGCGTCGAAGACGTGCTTGCCCGGCGCTCGCGGCTGCTCTTTCTCGACGCCGCCGAGGCCGCGCGTCAGGCCGGCGCGGTGGCGGCGATCCTGGCCGATGAACTCGGCGCGGCCTTCGATGCGGCCGCGTCGCAGCGCGCCTTCGAGGCGCTGGCGCGCCAGTACCACACGCTGCCTTGACCGGTCTGTCGGGCCGCTCCCAGCCGGCCAGAGCGCCCCTCAGGGCGCGACGCTGCAGGCGTCCTGGGGCTGTCAATCAGCCATCCGCGTACTTCACCGAGCAGCCATAGGGCCGCGTGGTGGGCTGCGCCACCGGTCGCCCCGCGAGCACGTCGGCCAACGCGGCGGTGACGTGATTGGTCGCGGTCTTGACATCGGCCGGGTTCGCGCTCGGCTTGTCGTCGATGCCGCCGGCATAGACCAGCGTGCCCCGGGCGTCGATCACGTACATGTGCGGCGTGGTGCGTGCGCCGTAGGCGCGGCCGAGCTTGCCGTCGGCATCGATCAGGGTGGCGGTCGCCGCGGCACCCTGGCTCTTCATCCACGCCGCCATCGCGGCCGGCGGCTTGTAGTCGACATGCCGGGCTTCGGTGGAATTCACCGCCAGCCAGACCACACCCTTGGCGGTCGCCGCCTTCTGGGTCGCCTGCATGTTGGCGCTGCCGTAATGCTTGCGCACGTACGGGCACTCGGGGTTGACCCATTCGAGCACGACGGTCTTGCCCTTGAAGTCGGTCAGCGAAACGGCCTTGCCGTCGACGTCGGTGGCGCTGAACACCGGCGCGGCCTGGCCCACAGCGGCCGGCGCGGCGAACGTCGCGCCGCCGGCGCAGGCGAGGGCCACAGACAACGGTGCGAGGAGGCTCATCTTCATCGGGCGTGCTCCTAAGGATTGGCCAGCGCGTCGCGCACCACCTGCGGACTCAACAGTTCGGGCAGCAGCATCGGCCCCGCCTGACCGGGTTTGTAGATCGCGTACACCGGCACGCCGTTGCGACCCAGCCGCGCCAGCTCGGCACTGATCGCGGCATCGCGTCGCGTCCAGTCGGCTCGCAGCAGCGCCACCTGCCGGGCATCCAGGTCGGCCAGCACGGCGGTGTCGCCGAGCGTGGTGCGCTTGTTGACCTGGCAGGTCACGCACCAGGCCGCAGTGAAGTCGACGAACACCGTGCGACCTTCGGCGTTGAGGGCGGCCACGCGCGCCGCGCTCCACGGCTGCCAGCGCTGGTCGGCTGCGGGACCGGGGCTGGCAGCCTTGGCTTCGTGCCAGGTCGGCAGCGCCCAGGCCAGCACGGCACCCAGCAGCAGCGCGCCGCAGGCGCTCCACGCCGCGCGTGCGACGCGGCCGCTGTCGATGCGGCCCCAGGCCCAGAGCGCGAACGCCAGCGCGACCAGCACGGCCAGCAAGCCGGCCACGCCGTCGATGCCGGTCTGCTGGCCCAGCACCCAGGCCAGCCAGACGACAGTGGCCAGCATCGGGAACGCCATCGCGGCTTTGAAGGTCGCCATCCAGGCGCCGGGGCGGGGCATCGCGCGGGCCAGCCCCGGCCAGGCGCTGGCGGCCAGGTAGGGCAGCGCCATGCCGACGCCGAGCGCGGCAAACAGGGCCAGCGCCTGCGCGCCGGGCAGCGTGAAGGCCAGGCCCAACGCTGCGCCCATGAACGGCGCCGTGCAGGGCGAGGCCACCGCCACCGCCAGCACGCCGGTCAGCGCGGCATCGGCCAACGGGTGGCGCAGGCGCAGCGAGGCCAGCCCGCCGGGCAGCAGCGTGCCGAACTCGAACAGGCCGGCCAGGTTCAGCGCGATCAGCGTGAACAGCACGGCCAGCGCGGCGACGAAGGTCGGCGACTGCAGCTGGAAGCCCCAGCCGATCTGTTCGCCGCCGGCCCGCAGCACCAGCAGCAGCGCAGCCAACCCGACGAACGAGACCACGACGCCGGCGCTGTAGGCCAGGCCGCCGGCGAGCAGCCCGCGGCGGTCGTGCGCATGTCCGGCAAAGCCCAGCAGCTTGAGCGACAGGATCGGGAACACGCACGGCATCAGGTTCAGCAACGCGCCGCCGAACAGCGCGAAGGCCAGCGCCAGGCCGAAGCCGAGTGCCGGCGTCGGCGGCAATGCCGCTGCCGCCGGGGTGGTCTCGGCGCCGGTCGACGCCGGTACCGCGATCGCGGGCCACATGCCGGCAATCGCGAAGCCGACTCTCACACCGCCGACAGCATCACGCTGGACCAGCACGGCATCCATGCGGGCCGGGCTCTCGAATCGTTGCGAAGAGATGGGCACCCGCACCTGCCAAGTGCCGCCGTCCCAGCGCGCATCAAAGCGTGCCGCGTGGTCGACGACCCCGGCGGCTTCCGCAAAGAAGTCCAGCTCGCGGCCCTGCAGCGAAGAGGGCAGGCCGCTGACCGTGACGCGCAAGGCTTTCGCGTCGTCGATCAGTTCGGCACTCGCCTGCGCCGTGGCCACGGGCTGGGGCTGCGCCGCCAGTGCGGCGGCGAAGGCACCAGCGTGCAGCGCGGTGGCGGCCTGCGCCGGTACGCTCAGAGTGAACTCGCCCTGCTGCGGAATGCAAATGTCCTTGCACACCAGCCACTGCGCGCTGGCCTTCACCTCGAGGCTGTTGCCGGTAAACGCCGGGCTCACGGTCAACGGCACCGGCAGCAGCAGCCGGCCGTCGTAGCCGTAGTTCATCAGTGGCCCGACCGGCAGCCGCTTGGGCGTCGGCCAGGCGATCTCGCCGGCCGTGACACCGGCAGGCAGTTGCCAGCGCAGCGTCGTCGGCAGGCCGGAGTCGCCGGGATTCTTCCAGTAGGTGTGCCAATGTGGCTGGTGTTCGATCTGCAATGCCAGCCACAGCGGTTTGCCCGGCGCGATGCCCTCGGGCGCGTGGGCCAGCAACTCGGCGCGCACCTGTTCGGTCGTCACCACCGTGGAGGCCGCGGCGGCCGGGGCCAGCCACGGCATCACGGCGGCAGCGAGGAGGATCAGCAGGCGTTGCGGCAGCGGCATGGTCGCTTCGTGCCGAGGCACGGGCTTGGGTTCATCGGAGCAACAGACCGGGTGATTGTCGTGCGAACCCGCAGACGAGCCCGACGGGCGCGGGTTTGCCCGTATAATTCCGCGGCTTTGCTGGACGCATCTGTGAGCCCGACGACGTCAGACCGGAAGTTCCGCTCGGACCCGTGGGCGGACGACACAAGTGATGCCGGCAGGGTGCCATTCAAGAGCCTGACGCGCGACGAGGCGCGGGCCCTGGTGGCGAACAGCCCGCATGCGGTGTCGCCGTGGCGGGTGATCGCGGTGCAGATCGCGGTCGGGGTGTTGGTGGCCTTGGTCGCAGGGCTCGCCACCGCCCGGTGGGATGTGTTCTGGTCGGCGCTTTACGGCGCCGGCGTGGTCGTGGTGCCGGGGGCCTTGATGGCGCGCGGCATGACCAGTGCTCTCACGAGCGTGTCGCCCGGCGCCAGCGCCGTCAGCTTCATGTTGTGGGAGTTTGTGAAGATAGGTCTTTCAGTCGCCCTGATGGTGCTGGCGACGCGGATCGTGCAGCCGCTGAGCTGGCCGGCATTGCTGGTGGGACTGGTGGTTTGCATCAAGGTGTACTGGGTGGCGCTCGCGTGGCGGCGCCGCCGGTAGAAGACAGACTAACAAGACGGGATCGCTCGAAAATGGCAGCCGAAGGTCACGCGCCCACCGCCGGTGAATACATCGTTCACCACCTGCACCACCTGCAGAACAAGAAGCAGACCGCGGTGGTCGACTTCTCGGTCTTCAATTTCGACTCGATCTTCTGGGCCATCACCATCGGTGTGATCGCCTCCTGGTTGCTGTGGCGCGCAGCGCGCACGGCCACGTCAGGTGTCCCGGGCCGTTTCCAGGCCGCGGTGGAAATCCTCGTCGAGATGGTCGACACGCAGGCCAAGGGCATCGTGCACAACGCCACGAGCCGCAAGCTGGTCGCACCGCTCGCGCTCACGGTCTTCGTCTGGATCTTCCTGATGAACGCGATGGACCTGCTGCCGGTCGATCTGCTGCCCAAGATCACCGAGTCGATGGGCATCCCTTATCAGCGTGTCGTGCCGACCGCCGACCTGTCGGTGACGATGGGCTTGTCGCTGTCGGTGCTGCTGGTGTGCCTGGTCTACAACGTCAAGATCAAGGGCGCCGGCGGCTGGATCCACGAACTGTTCTCCGCACCGTTCGGCGACAAGTGGTTCCTCTACCCGGTGAACTTCGCGATGCAGATCATCGAGTTCGTCGCCAAGACCGTCAGCCACGGCATGCGGTTGTTCGGCAACATGTACGCCGGCGAGCTGATCTTCATGCTGATCGCGCTGATGGGCGGCGCCTTCGCCTGGAACGCCACCGGCATCGGCCTGGCCATCGGCCACATCATCGCCGGCAGCGTGTGGGCCATCTTCCACATCCTGATCATCACGCTGCAGGCCTTCGTGTTCATGATGCTGACGCTGGTCTACGTCGGCCAGGCGCACGACACCCACTGACCTTTCCCTCTCCCCTTTCCCTCACAAACCAAACTCATCCTAGGAGTCATCATGGAAGTCATCAGCTTTGTTGCCCTCGCCGCCGGCCTGATCATCGGTCTGGGCGCCGTCGGTGCCTGTATCGGCATCGGCATCATGGGCAGCAAGTACCTCGAATCGGCAGCGCGCCAGCCCGAGCTGATGGGCGAGTTGCAGACCAAGATGTTCCTGCTGGCCGGCCTGATCGACGCGGCCTTCATCATCGGCACGGGTATCGCGCTGTGGTTCGCGACCGCGAACCCGTTCCTCGGCCAGATCGCCAACCTGCCGAAGTAATTTTCGGACACCGGTTTGTGGCGGGGCGGCGGGCTGACAGGCGCGCCGCTCCAGGGCACTCCCTGACGAGGCAATCCCCGTGAGCATCAACGCTACCCTCATCATCCAGATGATCGTGTTCGCGATCCTGGTCTGGTTCACGATGCGTTTCGTGTGGCCGCCGATCACCGCTGCGCTCGACGAGCGTGCGAAGAAGATCGCCGACGGCCTGTCGGCCGCCGACAAGGCCAAGGCCGAATTGAGCAACGCCAACAAGCGCATCGAGCAGCAGTTGGCTGCCGCCCGCGACGACGCTGCCAAGCGCTTGGCCGATGCCGAGCGTCTGGCGCAGCAAATGGTCGAAGAGGCCAAGACGCGCGCCAGCGAAGAAGGCGCCAAGATCGTCGCCGCGGCCAAGGCTGAAGCGGCGCAGGAGTCGGTGAAGGCCCGCGAAGCGCTGCGCGACCAGGTGGCGGCGCTGGCCGTCAAGGGCGCCGAGCAGATCCTGCGCAAGGAAGTGAACGCCGCAGTGCATGCCGACTTGCTGAGCCGCCTCAAAGTGGAACTCTGACATGGCCGAACTCGCCACCATCGCGCGGCCCTACGCCGAAGCGCTGTTCAAGGCCGGCGGCGATGCCGCGGCTGCCGAGCAGGTCAATGCGCTCGCCGCGATCGCCAACGACCCGCAATTGCGACTGTTCGCCGACAACCCCAAGGTCAGCACCGGCCAGGTCTACGATCTGATCACCGCCGTCGTGAAGACGCCGCTCACGGCCAAGGTGCAGAACTTCCTGCACACCGTGCTCGACAACGGCCGCCTGGCGACGTTGCCCGAGATCGCGGCGCAATTCCAGGCGCTGGTCAATGCCCGCTCGGGTGTGTCCGACGCCACGATCTACAGCGCGTTCGCGATCGATTCCTCGGCGCTGGCTGCCGTGGTCCCGGCACTCGAAAAACGCTTCGCGAAGAAGCTCAATGCCAGCGTGGTCGTGCAGCCCGAGCTGATCGGCGGCATCCGTGTGGTGGTCGGCGACGAGGTGCTCGACACCTCGGTCAAGGCCCGCCTCGAACAAATGAAGACGGCGCTCGCCGCTTGAGCGCGAGTCAGGAGCAAACGATGCAACTCAACCCCGCAGAAATTTCCGAACTGATCAAGAGCCGGATCGAGGGCCTGCAAGCCTCGGCGGACGTCAAGAACCAGGGCACCGTGGTGTCCGTGACGGACGGCATCGTGCGCGTGCACGGCCTGTCGGACGCGATGGCCGGCGAAATGCTCGAGTTCCCGCCCACGGCGAGCGGCCAGCCGACCTACGGCCTGGCGCTGAACCTCGAGCGCGACTCGGTCGGCGCGGTGATCCTGGGCGAGTACGAGCACATCTCCGAGGGCGACACGGTGAAGTGCACCGGGCGCATTCTCGAAGTGCCGGTCGGCCCGGAACTGCTGGGCCGCGTCGTCAACGCGCTCGGCCAGCCGATCGACGGCAAGGGCCCGATCAACGCCAAGTTGACCGACGTGATCGAGAAGATCGCCCCGGGGGTCATCGCGCGCCAATCGGTGAGCCAGCCGGTGCAGACCGGCCTGAAGGCGATCGACTCGATGGTGCCGATCGGGCGCGGCCAGCGCGAGCTGATCATCGGCGACCGCCAGACCGGCAAGACCGCGGTGGCGATCGACACGATCATCAACCAGAAGGGTCAGAACATGACCTGCGTCTACGTCGCGATCGGCCAGAAGGCGTCGTCGATCAAGAACGTGGTGCGTGCGCTGGAGCAGCACGGCGCGATGGGCTACACGATCGTGGTGGCCGCGTCGGCGTCGGAGTCGGCGGCGATGCAGTACGTGTCGGCCTACTCGGGCTGCACGATGGGCGAATACTTTCGCGACCGCGGGCAGGACGCGCTGATCATCTATGACGACCTCTCGAAGCAGGCCGTCGCCTACCGCCAGGTCTCGTTGCTGCTGCGCCGCCCGCCGGGCCGCGAAGCCTACCCCGGCGACGTGTTCTACCTCCACAGCCGCCTGCTCGAACGCGCCGCCCGCGTGAACGCCGACTACGTCGAGAAGTTCACCAAGGGCGACGTCAAAGGCCAGACCGGCTCGCTGACCGCGCTGCCGATCATCGAGACCCAGGCCGGCGACGTCTCGGCCTTCGTGCCGACCAACGTGATCTCGATCACCGACGGCCAGATCTTCCTCGAGTCGTCGCTGTTCAACGCCGGCATCCGCCCGGCCATCAACGCCGGCATCTCGGTTTCGCGCGTCGGCGGCGCGGCACAGACCAAGCTGATCAAGGGCCTGTCGGGCGGTATCCGTACCGACCTCGCGCAGTACCGCGAACTGGCGGCCTTCGCGCAATTCGCGTCGGACCTCGACGCGGCCACGCGCAAGCAGCTCGATCGCGGCGAGCGCGTGACCGAACTGCTCAAGCAGCCGCAGTACTCGCCGCTGCCGATCAGCCTGATGGCGGCCACGCTGTTCGCGGTCAACAAGGGCTACACCGATGACCTCAACATCAAGAAGGTGCTGCCGTTCGAGCACGGGCTGCACCAGTTCCTGAAGTCCAGCCACGCCGACCTGCTGGCCAAGATGGAGAGCGACAAGGCGCTGGACAAGGACACCGAGGCCAAGCTGAACGACGCCGTCGCTGCGTTCAAGAAGTCTTTCGCCTGAAGTCCCTGACCCACGCTTGAAGGAGCACCGTCATGGCGGTCGGCAAAGAAATACGCGGCAAGATCAAGTCGGTCGAGGGCACCAAGAAGATCACCAAGGCCATGGAGATGGTGTCGGCGTCGAAGATGCGCAAGGCGCAGGAGCGCATGCGCTGGGCGCGGCCCTACAGCGACAAGGTGCGCAACATCGCGGCCAACCTGTCGCAGGCCAACCCCGAGTACAGGTCGCCTTACATGCGCACGGCAGGCACGGCCAAGGTCGCTGGCCTGATCGTCGTCACCACCGACAAGGGCCTGTGCGGTGGTTTGAACACCAACATCCTGCGCGCCGTGACGACCCGCATGCGCGAGTCGCAGACCGCGGGCGTGAGCACGCTGGCGGTGGCCATCGGCAACCGGGGCCTGGGTTTCCTGAACCGGATTGGGGTCAAGGTCATCAGCCACGTCATCCAGGTCGGCGACGCGCCACCGCTCGATCGACTGATTGGCCCGGTCAAGGTGATGCTCGACGCCTTTGTGGCGGGCGAGGTGGATTCGGTTCATCTCTGCTACACGCGCTTCATCAACACGATGAAGCAGGAGCCGGTGATCGAGCAATTCCTGCCGCTGTCGGCCGAACGTCTGAAGCAGACCACGGAAGAGAAGGCGGCCTACAGCTGGGACTACATCTACGAGCCCGATGCCCCGAGCGTCATCGACGAGTTGCTCACGCGCTATGCCGAGGCGCTGGTGTACCAGGCGGTCGCCGAGAACATGGCCTCGGAGCAGTCGGCGCGAATGGTCGCGATGAAAGCGGCGACCGACAACGCCGGCAACCTGATCAACGAGCTCAAACTCATCTACAACAAGACGCGGCAGGCGGCGATCACCAAGGAATTGAGTGAAATCGTCAGCGGCGCGGCCGCGGTCTGACAGCGAATCGAACTACAGAGGTTATTCACCATGGCAAATGTTCAAGCACAAGGCAAGATCGTCCAGTGCATCGGCGCGGTGGTCGACGTGGAGTTTCCGCGTGACCAGATGCCGCGTGTCTACGACGCACTGAAGCTCGAAGGCACGGCGCTCACGCTCGAGGTGCAGCAGCAGCTTGGCGACGGCGTGGTGCGCACGATCGCGCTGGGTTCGTCCGACGGCCTGCGCCGCGGCCTGATGGTCAACAACACCGGCGCGGCCATCACCGTGCCGGTGGGCAAGGCGACGCTGGGCCGCATCATGGACGTGCTGGGCAACCCGATCGACGAGCGCGGTCCGGTCGACCAGGAGCTGACTGCGTCGATCCATCGCAAGGCGCCGGCCTACGACGAGCTGAGCCCGTCGCAGGAACTGCTCGAGACCGGCATCAAGGTGATCGACCTGATCTGCCCGTTCGCCAAGGGCGGCAAGGTGGGCCTGTTCGGCGGCGCCGGCGTCGGCAAGACCGTGAACATGATGGAACTGATCAACAACATCGCCAAGGCGCACTCGGGCCTGTCGGTGTTTGCCGGCGTCGGCGAGCGCACGCGCGAGGGCAACGACTTCTATCACGAGATGGCCGAGTCGGGCGTCGTCAACCTGCGAGAAGCTGGGCGAGTCGAAGGTGTCGATGGTCTACGGTCAGATGAACGAGCCGCCGGGCAACCGGTTGCGCGTGGCGCTGACGGGCCTGACCATCGCCGAGAGCTTCCGCGACGAGGGCCGCGACGTGCTGTTCTTCGTCGACAACATCTACCGCTTCACGCTGGCCGGCACCGAAGTTTCGGCACTGCTCGGCCGCATGCCGTCGGCGGTGGGCTACCAGCCGACACTGGCCGAAGAGATGGGCCGCCTGCAGGAGCGCATCACCTCGACCAAGGTCGGCTCGATCACCTCGATCCAGGCGGTGTACGTGCCCGCGGACGATCTGACCGACCCGTCACCCGCCACCACCTTCGCCCACCTGGACGCCACCGTGGTGCTGTCGCGCGACATCGCCTCGCTGGGCATCTACCCGGCGGTGGACCCGCTGGACTCGACCAGCCGCCAGGTCGACCCGAACGTCGTCGGCGAAGAGCACTACACCACCACCCGCGCGGTGCAGCAGACGCTGCAGCGCTACAAGGAACTGCGCGACATCATCGCGATCCTGGGCATGGACGAGTTGAGCCCCGAAGACAAGCTGGCCGTGTCGCGTGCGCGCAAGATCCAGCGCTTCCTGAGCCAGCCGTTCCACGTGGCCGAAGTCTTCACCGGGTCGCCGGGCAAGTACGTGCCGCTGAAGGAAACCATCCGCGGCTTCAAGATGATCGTCGCCGGCGAATGCGACGCCCTGCCCGAGCAGGCCTTCTACATGGTCGGAACGATCGACGAGGCCTTCGAGAAGGCCAAGAAGATTCAGTAAGCGAGGTTCCTGATGGCAACCGCAACCATCCACGTCGACGTGGTCAATGCGCGGGAGAGCATCTTCTCCGGCGAAGCCAAGTTCGTTGCACTGCCGGGCGAGAGTGGCGAACTCGGCATCCTGCCGCGCCACACGCCGCTGATCACGCGCATCAAGCCGGGTGTCGTGCGCATCGAGCGCGCCGACAACGGCGAGGAAGAGTTCGTCTTCGTCGCCGGCGGCATTCTCGAGGTGCAACCCGGCGTCGTGACGGTGCTGGCGGACACCGCGATCCGCGGCCACGACCTCGACGAGGCCAAGGCCCTCGAAGCGCGCAAGCTCGCCGAAGAGGCGATGAAGAACGCCAAGAGCGACATCGACTTCGCTGCGGCGCAAGGGGAGTTCGCGACGATGGCGGCGCAACTGGCGGCGATCCAGAGACTGCGCAAGAAGTAGCAGGCTTCGGCCTCTGCATGCAGGCCCCGGGGCGCGCGAGTGCCGGCGGGGCCTGTCTCTTTGTGGGCAAGATACGCTCTCGTGCCGTGAAGGCAGGCCGGTTCTCGGTGCGCATCGTTGCGGCACTTGACGGGCGGTCAGCCGGCGCCGGAGGAGCCCGATGAGCCTTGCCCACTTGCTGCTGCGTGGCGCACGCGAGTATCCAGAGCGTGCCGCCATCTACAGCGGCACCCATCTTCATGCCACCCATCGTGATTGGGCATCGCGCAGCGCCGGGCTGGCCCAGCGGATGCGCGCAGGCGGGCTCGCGCCAGGCGACCGCGTGCTGCTCTTCATGCGCAACCATCCCCGCTACCTCGAGGTGATGTGGGCCGCCTGGTGGGCCGGGTCTGGTGGTGGTTCCCGTCAACGCCAAGCTGCATCCGCGAGAAGCCGAATGGATCGTGTCGAACGCGCAGGCCCGTTGGGGCTTTGTCAGCCGCGATGCCGCGCCGGACGCGCTGGCCGGACTGGAGCGGCAGATCGACATCGAGTCGGCGTTGGCCGACGCCCTGCTGGCGCCGGTGCCCGACGCGCTGGCGGTTCCCGTTGCCGAACGCGACGCCGCCGACGTCGCCTGGCTGTTCTACACCAGCGGCACCACGGGCCGCCCCAAGGGCGTGATGATCACCCACCGCAACCTCATGACCATGGGGTTGAGCTACTTCGTGGACGTGGACGCCGTCGCGGCGCAAGACGCCATCGTCTACGCCGCGCCGATGTCGCACGGTGCAGGCATCTACTCGATTCCTCACTTGATGGCAGGCGCCCGCCACGTCGTGCCGGCCTCGGGTGGGGTCGATCCGGCGGAATTGTTCGAACTCGGCTGGCGGCTGGGGCCGCTCTCGACCTTTGCCGCGCCGACCATCGTCAAGCGCTTGGTCGATCACGCCGAGCAGGCCGGTCTCGGCGTGGATGGCGCTGCGCGCGCGTTCAAGACCATCGTCTACGGCGGTGCACCGATGTATGTGGCCGACATCGAACGCGCCCTGCGGGTGATGGGGCCGCGCTTCGTGCAGATCTACGGCCAGGGTGAATCGCCGATGGTGGGCACCGCGCTGGCGCGTCACCACCTGGCAGACACCGGCCACCCCCGCCACCTGCAGCGTCTGGCGTCGGTGGGCGTCGCGCAGACGCCGGTGCAGCTGCGTGTGGCCGACGAGCACGGGCTCGACCTGCCGCTGGGCGCCGTGGGCGAGGTGTTGATCAAGGGCGACAGCGTGATGGCCGGCTACTGGCGCAACCCCGAGGCGACCGCGGCGGCCATCCGCGACGGATGGCTGTTCACGGGAGACGTGGGCTGCCTCGATGCGGACGGCTTCCTGACGCTCAAGGACCGCAGCAAGGACCTGATCATCAGCGGCGGCTCCAACATCTACCCGCGCGAGGTCGAGGAAGTGCTGCTGACCGTGCCCGGTGTGGCCGAGGTGGCGGTGGTGGGCGCACCCGATGCCGAGTGGGGCGAGGTGGTGGTGGCCTTCGTCGTGCTGCAGGCCGGCGCCGACGTCACACCGGAGGTGCTGGACGCCCATTGCCTGGCCCGGATGGCCCGCTTCAAGCGCCCCAAGCGCTACCTGCTGGTCAGCGACCTGCCCAAGAACAACTACGGCAAGGTGCTCAAGACCTTGTTGCGCGCGCAACTCGGCGAGCCCCCACATGCGAGGTGAGCTGCGGCCGCAGGCCGGACCCCCGTGGGCCGTGGGGCCCGGACAAGGCTGGGTGCCCCGAGCGGCGCCAGAATGCCGCATGCCCGTACCGGACTCTGTCGCCTTCGTCGACGCGCTGCGCGCGGCGCTCTTCGCCCATGCCGACCCCGCGCGGGCAGCACCGATGCAGGCCTACATGAAGTCGGCGATGCCCTTCCTCGGCATTCCCGCGCCGCTGCGGCGCCGGCTCACCGCCGAGGTGGTGGCCGCGCATCCTGCGGCCGACGCCGCTGCGCTAGCGCACACGATGAGCGAGCTCTGGCGCGGCGCGCGCTTTCGCGAGGAGCGCTACGCTGCGGTCGAACTGCCACGGCTGGGGCGCGTGCATCCCAAGCTGGTGAACCTCACGCTGCTGCCGGTGGTCGAGGACATGATCATCAGCGGCGCCTGGTGGGATCTCGTCGACGACCTCTCCGGGAACGTGCTCGCGCGCCTGCTCGAACGCCATCCGCGCGAGATGAAGCCGCTGTTGCGACGCTGGGCGAAGAGTGGCGATCTGTGGCTGCGTCGCGCGGCCATGCTTTGCCAGCGCAGCCTGAAGCCCGAGGTCTTCGACGCCCGGCTGCTGTACGACACGATCCTGCCGTCGATTGGCAACGGTCGATTTGCCGATGAGTTCTTCATCCGCAAGGGCATCGGCTGGGCGCTGCGTGTGCGCTCGATCGCGGCGCCCGACGAGGTGCTGGCGTTCTGCCGCGAGTACGCTACGCAACTGGCGCCGCTGACTCGGCGCGAGGCGCTGAAGGCCATCGAGCGACGTCCATCAACGAGGAGCAGCAGCCATGGGTGACAAGAAGAAGTCCGGCAAGTCGGGGAGCGATGGCAACGGTCGCAGCACTCGCATCGGCAAAGTCGACTACCTCGAGAGGCTTGCGCCGCTGCAACTGGAACTCAACCAGATGGCGCGCTGGCTTCACGCCACGGGCAAGCGGCTGGTGGTGGTCATCGAGGGCCGCGACACCGCCGGC
The DNA here is from genome assembly GCA_963783785.1 of uncultured beta proteobacterium. Classification (GTDB taxonomy): domain Bacteria; phylum Pseudomonadota; class Gammaproteobacteria; order Burkholderiales; family Burkholderiaceae_C; genus CADEEN01. The sequence goes on from CAWAOQ010000001.1 coordinate 161,411, forward strand.
AAGGGCGGTGTGATTGCCGCGATCGCCGACACGCTGAACCCCCGCCAGTGCCATGTCGTGGCACTGGCCAAGCCGAGCGACCGCGAACGCACGCAGTGGTATTTCCAGCGTTACGTGCCGCACCTGCCGGCTGCGGGCGAGATCACGCTGTTCGACCGCAGTTGGTACAACCGCGCCGGTGTCGAGAAGGTGATGGGCTTCTGCACGCCCGCCGAGACCGAGGCCTTCCTCGCACAGGCGCCGCAGTTCGAGCGGCAGCTGGTCGACGACGGCATCCTGCTGTTCAAGTACTGGCTCACGGTGGACCAGGCGGAGCAGGAAGAACGCTTCGCCGAGCGGCTCGAAGACCCGATGAAGCGCTGGAAGCTCACGCCGATCGACTTGAAGGCACGCGAGAAATACGACGAGTACGGCCGAGCACGCGACGCGATGCTGGCCGCCACGCACAAGAAGTACGCGCCGTGGACGCTGGTCGACTTCAATGACCAGCGACGTGGGCGCCTGACGCTGATCCGCCACCTGCTCGATCACCTGCCCGACACGCAGGTCGAGGCCGACGCGATCGAGATGCCGCCGCTGCCCGGCAAGCCGCTGAAGGAGAGTTTTCGCGGGCCGTTGAAGCCGATCGCCAGCGTCTGAGCATGAGGCTGCGCAGCCATGGCCCCGGGGCGACTGCGGCGCTGCGCGGCGCAGCCGCCGTGACGACGAAGGAGTTGCCCACATGAACAGCATCGACGTGGAAGTGCTGCGCAGCGCGATCGACTGGCTCGACCGCGGCCACCGGGTCACGCTCGGCACAGTGGTGCGCACCTGGGGTTCGGCGCCGCGCCCGCCGGGTTCGTTGATGGTCATCCGCGACGATGGCCAGGTGGCCGGCTCGCTGTCGGGCGGCTGCATCGAAGACGACCTGATCGCGCGCGTGGCGCGCGGCGAAGTCGCGACACGGCTGCCGCAGGTCACGACCTACGGCGCCAGCGCCGACGAAGCGCAGCGCTTCGGGCTGCCCTGCGGCGGCACGGTGCAGGTGGTGCTCGAGCCGCTGTCGTCGCAATCGCGGCTGCGCGAGTTGCTGGCGGCGATCGAGGCCCATCGGCGCGTGGCACGCCGGCTCGACATGACCACCGGCCTGGTCCAGCTCGACGACGCCCTCGAAGGCGACACGCTGCGCTTCGACGGCGCGGTGCTGGCCACCGTGCACGGGCCGCGCCTGCGCCTGCTGATCATCGGCGGTGGCCAGCTCTCGCGTTACCTGGCCGCGATGGCGGTGATGCTCGACTACCGCGTCACGGTCTGCGAACCGCGCGAGGAGTACCACGAAGGTTGGCAGGCAATGCAGGGCGTGACGCTGTCGCGCAGCATGCCCGACGATCTGGTGCTGTCGATGAACCTCGATGCCAACAGCGCCGTGGTCGCGCTGACGCACGACCCCAAGCTCGACGACCTGGCGCTGATGGAGGCGCTGCGCACGCCGGCCTTCTACGTCGGTGCGCTCGGCTCGCGGCGCAACAACGACGCCCGCCGCGAGCGACTTGCTGCAGTTCGAGGTCAGCCGGGAAGATGCGCGGCGCCTGCGCGGCCCGGTCGGTCTGCGGCTCGGCGGCCTGACGCCGCCCGAGATCGCCATCAGCATCGTCGCCGAGATGACCGCACTGCGCCGCGGCGTCGACTGGCCGCCCCGCTGGCCGACTGGAGCGGCTCGAGCCACCCCTGCCGCACGGCCGGCTGAGCTTCAGGGGGTTTCTGGCCGCGGCCCGAGGGCGGCTCGGGCAACGGCCGCGTCAGATCACGAGCGGCACGTTGGAGAGTTCGTCGGTGTCGATGGCGCCGTCGGCCAGCGGGAAATGCTGCGTCAGCAGCGCGTCGACCGCATCGATCGCCGCGCCGAGGCCCGCCTCGTACTGCCCGGCGCGAAACTGCTCGCGCATGCCGGCCACGATGGCCTGCCATCGCTCGGCCGGCACCCGGCGCGCCAGGCCGCGGTCGGCGACGATCTCGATGGCGTGCTCGGCCAGCAGCAGGTAGATCAGCACGCCGTTGTTGGCCTCGGTGTCCCACACCCGCAGCTTGCCGAACATCGTGATCGCACGGTCGCGCGCGCTGAGGTTCTTCCACAGGTACGACAGTGGCAGCCCGGCCTCGACGCAGACGCGGATTTCGCCGCTGTGCGCCCTTTCGCTCGCGGCCACGCGAGCCTCGAGGCGCTCCAGCACGTCGACACCGATCAGGCGGCGCGCATCGCGCTCGTCGAGCCAGCGGTGCTTGAGGATGCGCAGAAGCTTGTTCATGTTGGCTGCCGTTCACCAATCGCCGGAGGCGCCGCCGCCGCCGAAGTCGCCGCCGCCGCCCGACGAGAAGCCGCCGCCGCCACCGCCACTCCAGCCGCCGCCCCACCGCCGAAGCCGCCACCGAAGCCACCACCGAAGCCGCCGTGGCGCCCGTGACTGCGCAGCACGTTCGACGCGCCGGCGAAGAGCCCGAACAGCAGGCCGATGACCACGCCGACCACCGCCACCACAATGCTGCTGCTGACCAGCCACGCCACTGCGCCGGTGGCTGCGCCGCTGGCCAGCGAACCGAGGCCGCGGCCAAAGATGCGCCGTGTGACGCTGGCCACGACGGGCAGCGCGACGAACGCGAAGATCAGCAACTCGAGCGGCTGCAGACCACCGAACGGGCTCGACGGTGGCGGCCCGCGTGCCGGCTCGGGCAGGTGTTCGCCCTTGATGCGCGCGATCAACTGGTCCAGCGCGGCGTTCAGGCCGCCGGCATAGTCACCGGCGCGAAACGCCGGGCGGATCGCGCTGTCGATGATCTGCCTCGCCGCCAGATCGGGCACTGCACCTTCGAGCGCCTTGGCGGTCTGGATGTTGACGCGGCGGTCGTTCTTGGCGACGACGATCAGCAGGCCATCGCCGACATCGCGGCGGCCGATCTTCCAGGCTTCGCCGACACGCTGCGCGTAGGCCGCGATGTCTTCGGGCTGCGTCGTCGGCACCATCAGCACGACGATCTGCGGCCCCGATTCGGCTTCGAACGCGGCCAATCGGCTGGCAAGGCGCTCGGTCTCGGCGCCCGAAAGCGTGCCGGTCTGGTCGATCACGCGACCGGACAGCGGCGGCACCGGCAGCACGTCCTGCGCGTGCAGCGCCGGGCCGCCCACCAGCAGCATGAGCAGCAGTGCGAACTGCTGCACCAGGCGCATGGCGATGCTGCCTTACTTCGAGGCCGCCGCCGCCGGCGCTGCGGCAGGCTTGTCGAAACTCACCGTGGGTGGCGCCGAGATCTGTGCTTCGTTGGCGACCGTGAAGCTGGGCTTGACCTGGTAGCTGAACAGCATCGCCGTCAGGTTGGTCGGGAACTGCCGCGCCAGCACGTTGTACTCGGCCACCGCCTTGATGTAGCGGTTGCGCGCCACGGTGATGCGGTTCTCGGTGCCCTCGAGTTGCACGCGCAGGTCCTGGAAGCCCTGGTTGGCCTTCAGGTTGGGGTACTGTTCAACCACCACCATCAGTCGCGACAGCGCGCTGGACAGCTCACCCTGCGCCTGCTGGAACTTGTTGAACGCCTCGGGGTTGTTCAGCGTTTCGGGCGTGACCTGGATCGAGGTCGCCTTGGCACGCGCTTCGATCACCTTGGTCAGGGTTTCCTGCTCGAAGTTGGCTTCACCCTTGACGGTGGCCACGATGTTGGGGATCAGGTCGGCGCGGCGCTGGTACTGGTTGAGCACCTCGCTCCAGCCCGCCTTGACCTGCTCGTCCAGGGTCTGGAACTGGTTGTAGCCGCAACCGGACAGCGCCAGCGCAGCGGTGAGCGCGGCAATCCAGGTGGACAGGCGTCGGGCGAAGGGGGTCATGTGAGCGTCCTCCAAATCTCGGGTGGCGGATGCTACCCGTGGCCGCCACATTTGGCCACGCGCGCCAGTTTCAATGGCGGCGTCTAGAATCCGTGCCTGCCGAGGAGCGTTGCGACGGGCCACCATGGCTTGCCAGGCTCGGCGAGGACGCAGCGGCCAAGGCTGCCGTCCGGCAACGGCGCTCGTCCTGCCTGCGAAGCAACGACGATGACCGCGCCCTCCACCTCTGCCCCTCCGCCGCCGCTGCGGCTGTCGGGCCTCGAGCCGCTCACCATCGGCCCCGGCTCGTTGTTCGTCAACATCGGCGAGCGCACCAACGTCACCGGCTCCAAGGCCTTCGCACGGCTGATCCTGGCTGGCCAGTTCGAGCAAGCCCTCGCGGTGGCGCGCCAGCAGGTCGAGAACGGCGCCCAGGTCATCGACGTCAACATGGACGAAGCGATGCTCGACAGCCGGGCCGCGATGGTGCGCTTTCTGCAACTGATGGCCGGCGAACCCGAGATCGCGCGCGTGCCGGTGATGATCGACAGTTCCAAGTGGAGCGTCATCGAGGCCGGCCTGCAGTGCATCCAGGGCAAGGGCATCGTCAACTCGATTTCGCTGAAGGAAGGCGAGGCCGAGTTCAAGCGCCAGGCGACCCTCGTGCGCCGCTACGGCGCTGCGGCGGTGGTGATGGCCTTCGACGAACAGGGCCAGGCCGACACCTACCAGCGCAAGATCGACATCTGCGCGCGCGCCTACCGCATCCTGGTCGGCGAGGTCGGCTTCCCGGCCGAAGACATCATCTTCGACCCCAACATCTTCGCGATCGCCACCGGCATCGAGGAGCACGACAACTACGCGGTCGACTTCATCGAGGCCACGCGCTGGATCAAGGCGAACCTGCCGGGTGCGAAGGTGTCGGGCGGCGTCTCCAACGTGAGCTTCTCGTTCCGCGGCAACGACCCGGTGCGCGAGGCGATCCACACCGTGTTCCTGTACCACGCCATCCGGGCCGGCATGGACATGGGCATCGTCAACGCCGGCATGGTCGGCGTCTACGACGACCTCGACCCCGAACTGCGCGAGCGGGTCGAGGATGTGGTGCTGAACCGGCGCAAGGACGCCGGCGAGCGCCTGGTCGAGATCGCCGACCGCGCCAAGGGCCGTGCGCTCGACGACAGCGCGCGCCTGGCCTGGCGCGCCGGCAACGTCGGCGAGCGACTGTCGCACGCGCTGATCCACGGCATCACCGAATTCATCACCGCCGACACCGAAGAGGCCTGGCAGGCGGTCCAGGCGACAGGCGGCCGGCCGCTGCACGTGATCGAAGGCCCGCTGATGGCCGGCATGAACACGGTCGGCGACCTGTTCGGCGCCGGCAAGATGTTCCTGCCCCAGGTGGTCAAGAGCGCGCGGGTGATGAAGCAGGCGGTGGCGCACCTGCTGCCCTACATCGAGGCCGAGAAGAAGGCCCTGGTCGACGCCGGCGGCGAGGCCAGGCCCAAGGGCAAGATCGTGATTGCGACCGTCAAGGGCGACGTGCACGACATCGGCAAGAACATCGTCACCGTCGTGCTCCAGTGCAACAACTTCGAAGTCGTCAACATGGGCGTGATGGTGCCGTGCCAGGACATCCTGGCCAAGGCGCGCGTCGAGGGCGCCGACATCATCGGTCTGTCGGGCCTGATCACGCCGAGCCTGGAGGAGATGCAGCATGTGGCCGCCGAGATGCAGCGCGACGAGTGGTTTCGCGTCAGGAAGATCCCGCTGCTGATCGGCGGCGCGACGACCAGCCGCGTGCACACCGCGGTGAAGATCGCGCCGCACTACGAAGGGCCTGTCGTCTACGTGCCCGACGCGTCGCGCAGCGTCGGCGTGTGCAGCGAACTGCTGTCCGACGAGCGCGCGGCGAAATTCATCGCCGGCCTGAGCGCCGACTACAGCCGCGTGCGTGAACAGCACGCCGGCAAGAAGGCCGCCACGCTCGTGACGCTGGCAGAAGCGCGTGCCAACAAGACGCCGATCGACTGGGCCGCCTACTCGCCGCCGGTGCCCAGGTTCATCGGCCGGCGCGAGCTGCGCAACGTCGACCTGGCCGAGATCGCCGCCTGCATCGACTGGGCACCGTTCTTCCAGACCTGGGACCTGGCGGGGCGCTTCCCCGAGATCCTGCGCGACCCGGTCGTCGGCGACTCGGCCACCCGCGTGTTCAATGACGGCAAACGCATGCTGCAGCGCCTGATCGAAGGCCGCTGGCTGCAGGCGCACGGCGTGTTCGGCCTGTACCCGGCGAACACGATCCACGACGATGACATCGCGTTCTATGCCGACGAATCGCGCGCCGAGCCGCCGTTGATGGTCTGGCACGGCCTGCGCATGCAGACCGAACGGCCGGTGATCGACGGCGTGAAGCGCCCCAACCGCTGCCTCGCCGACTTCGTTGCGCCGCGCGGCGTGAAGCCCGACTACGCCGGCATGTTCGCAGTCAGCATCCAGGGCGTCGAGAACAAGGAGGCGCAGTTCCTCGCCGACCACGACGACTACTCGGCGATCATGCTCAAGGCGCTCGCCGATCGCCTGGCCGAGGCCTTCGCCGAGCGGTTGCACCAGCGTGTGCGCACCGAGCTGTGGGGCTACGCGGCGGACGAGTCGCTGTCCAACGAAGACCTGATCGCCGAGAAGTACCGTGGCATCCGGCCGGCGCCCGGCTACCCGGCCTGCCCCGACCACCGGCCCAAGCGCGACCTGTTTCGCGTGCTCGACGCCGGGCGCATCGGCATGGGCCTGACCGAGAGCCTGGCGATGACACCGGCGGCCAGCGTCAGCGGCTTCTACCTCGCGCATCCCGAAGCGACCTACTTCAACGTCGGCCCGATCGGCAGCGACCAGCTGTCCGACTGGGCGGCGCGCAATGCCATCGACGAAGCGCAGGCGCGGCGCGCGCTGGCGCCGCAGCTTGCCTGAGGATGGACTGAGCGACGCTCATCCGCCCAACGGGGGCAGTGCCCGGCGCCACTGCATCGCTTCCGCGACATGTGCCGAGCCGATCGGCTCGCTGCCGGCGAGGTCGGCGATCGTGCGCGCGATCTTCTGCACGCGGTGCAGGCCCCGCCCCGACCAGCCCAGCCGCTCGGCCGCGAGCTGCAGCAGTCGGCGACCCGCGTCGTCGAGCGCGCAGTGGCGTTCCAGGTCGGCCACCGGCAACTCGGCATTGGTCAGGCCCTGGCGCTGCTGCTGGCGGGCTCGCGCCGCCTGCACGCGCGCAGCGATCACGACGCTGGCTTCGCCGTCGGGGGCGCCCATCAGTTGCATCGGGCCGGACCGCCGGCACCTCGACCTGCAGGTCGATGCGGTCGAGCAGCGGCCCCGACAGCTTGCCCTGGTAGCGCGCCACCGCATCGGGCGTGCAGCGGCATGAGCGGCCGGTGGCAGCGAAGGCGCCGAGATAGCCGCAAGGGCAGGGATTCATCGCTGCGACCAGCTGGAAGCGGGCCGGGAACAAGGCCTGCCGCGCCGCCCGCGAGATCGTGATGCGGCCGGTTTCGAGGGGCTCGCGCAGCGCCTCCAGCGCCGCGCGCGGCAGCTCGGGCATCTCGTCGAGGAAGAGCACGCCGGCATGTGCCAGCGAGATCTCGCCGGGCCGTGGCGGCGAGCCGCCGCCGACCAGCGCCGCCGCGGTGGCCGAGTGATGGGGGCTACGAAACGGGCGCACTTTCCACCGTGTCGGGTCGAAGGCGCCGGCCAGGCTGGCGATCGCTGCGCTGGCCAGCGCCTCGTTGTCGGTCATCGGCGGCAGCAGGCCGGGCAGGCGCTGCGCCAGCATCGACTTGCCGGTGCCCGGTGGGCCGACCATCAACAGGCTGTGGCTGCCGGCGGCGGCGATTTCGAGCGCACGCTTGGCGGTGGCCTGGCCGCGCACGTCGCGCAGGTCCGGCCAGGGCACCGCCGCTACCGCGGCAGGCGGCCTGCCCATCGGCAGCGGCTGTGCGGTGTCGCCCGGCTGCAGGGCCGCCACGACGTCCAGCAGGTGGCGCGCCCCGCGCACGTCGACGCCTTCGGCCAGCGCCGCTTCGCAGGCACTGGCCGCGGGCAGCACCAGCGTGCGCGATCCGCCCTCGTGGCGCACGGCCAAGGCCAGCGCCAGCGCGCCGCGGATCGGCCGCAATTCGCCGGCCAGGCTCAGCTCGCCAGCGAACTCGCAGCGGTCGAGCAAGGCGGCATCGATCTGGCCAGCGGCGGCCAGGATGCCGATGGCGATCGGCAGGTCGAAGCGGCCCGACTCCTTGGGCAGATCGGCCGGCGCCAGGTTGACCGTGATGCGCTTGTTGGTGGGAAAGCCCAGGCCGCTGTGTGCCAGCGCGGCGCGCACGCGTTCGCGTGCTTCCTTCACTTCGGTGTCGGCCAGGCCGACGAGGGTGAAACTGGGCAAGCCGTTGGCCAGATGCACCTCGACCGTGACTGGCGCGCCGCCCAGCCCGTCGAGGGCACGTGTGTGGACCACCGCAAATGACATGCGCCGGATCATGCCTACGGCTCGGTCCTGCGCAGTCACCCCCCCAAAAGACGCAGAAGCACCGTAATGGTGCCGAATGCATCGATCTGGGCATTGCTGCGTCGGAATGGGTCGGCGTGGCCTCGGCGCTCCCCGAACTGGCGCAGTGGCACGGATTCTGCAGTGTCAATCGCATAGCACATCCCCACTCGATCCTTCATCACTTCATCACTCGCAGGAGCCACCCTCATGAACTTCCGTCACTCCACGCTGGTCGCCGTCTTGGCGCTGGGTACCGCGACTGCGTTCGCCCAGTCGGACCCGGCCTCACGGCCCGCATCGGCTGCACGCAGCCGGCCACGCCGGCCTCACCGTTGACGCTGACCGGCTGGACGTTGGCCGGCAATGCCGGCCTGTTTTCGGATTACCGCTTCCGCGGCATTTCGCAGACGGCGGGCAAGCCGGCCTTCCAGGGCGGCTTCGACGTCACCCATGCGTCGGGCTTCTACGCCGGCAACTGGAACTCGAACGTCGACGCGAATTTCTACAACGGCGCCAACCTGGAGATGGACTTCTACGGCGGCTTCAAGACGTCGGTGGACGCATTCGGCTTCGACGTCGGCGCGATCTACTACTACTACCCCGGGACCGGCGTTGCCGGCAGCATCAAGATCGACAACGCCGAGCTCTACCTCGGCGGATCCTGGGGTCCGCTGACGGCGAAGTATTCGTACGCGGTGACCGACTTCTTCGGCGCGCCGAACTCGGACGGCTCCTCGTACTTCGACCTCGGCTTCAACTATGACGTCGGCAACGGCTTCGGCGTCAATGCCCACGTCGGCTACCAGACGCTGAAGGGCGACGCCATCGTGCCGCAGATCAACGGCTCGACGCCGGACTCGATCACCGACTACAAGGTCGGCGGCACCTACACGGTCGACGGCTTCGTGCTCGGCGCCGCCTTCGTCGGGACGAATCGCGACTACAGCTTCGGCACCGCGCTGCAAAGGGCAAGAACATCAGCGACAACACGTTTGTCGTCTCGGTCAGCAAGTCGTTCTGACTCGCAAGCCGCAAGGAGATGGAACTATGAAAATGGTGACTGCAATCGTCAAACCGTTCAAGCTCGACGAAGTGCGCGAGGCCTTGAGCGGCATCGGCGTCCAGGGCATCACGGTGACCGAGGTCAAGGGCTTCGGCCGCCAGAAGGGCCACACGGAGCTCTATCGCGGGGCCGAGTACGTGGTCGACTTCCTGCCGAAGGTGCGCATCGATGCCGCCGTCGACGACGCGATGGTCGACCGGGTGATCGAGGCCATCGAGGCCTCGGCGCGCACCGGCAAGATCGGCGACGGCAAGATCTTCGTCGCCGCGCTCGAGCAGGTGGTGCGCATCCGCACCGGCGAAACCGGCAAAGACGCCCTCTGATCTCACCAGACGAGATAACCAACATGTTGAAAAAACTCATTGCTTCGATCGCGCTCGGGGTGGCCGTGCTCGGCTTCTCTGGCGCAAGCTTCGCGCAGGCGGCTTCGGCACCCGAAGCGGCCGCATCCGCTGCGGCGGTGGCCGCAGCGCCGGCAGAGGCCGCTTCGGCCGCTGCTGCACCGGCCCCGGTGCCCAACAAGGGCGACACCGCGTTCATGACCATCGCCACCGCGCTGGTCATCCTGATGACGATCCCCGGCCTGGCGCTGTTCTACGGCGGCCTGGTGCGCAGCAAGAACATGCTCTCGGTGCTGATGCAGGTGTTCATGATCTTCGCGCTGATCTCGGTGCTGTGGGTGGTGTACGGGTACTCACTGGCCTTCACTGCCAGCAACCCCTTCATCGGCACGCTCGACAAGCTGTTCCTGAAGGGCATCACACCGGAGTCGATCGCCGCCACGTTCAGCAAGGGGGTCTACCTGCCCGAGCTGACGTTCGTCGCCTTTCAGGGCACGTTCGCGGCCATCACCACCGCGCTGATCGTCGGCGCGTTCGCCGAGCGCATCAAGTTCTCGGCGGTGCTGCTGTTCTCGGTGCTGTGGTTCACGTTCTCGTACCTGCCGATGGCGCACATGGTCTGGTACTGGGACGGCCCGGACGCGATCAGCAACGACGCGACGCTGGCGACGGTGACTGCAAACGCTGGCTTCATGTGGGCCAAGGGCGCACTCGACTTTGCCGGCGGCACCGTGGTGCATATCAACGCCGCCATCGCCGGGCTGGTGGGCGCCTACATGATCGGCAAGCGCGTCGGCTACGGACGTGAATCGCTGACGCCACACAGCCTGACGCTGACGATGGTCGGTGCCTCGATGCTGTGGGTCGGCTGGTTCGGCTTCAACGCCGGCTCCAACCTCGAAGCCAATGGTGTCGCTGCGCTGGCGTTCATCAACACCATCGTCGCCACCGCAGCAGCCACGCTGTCATGGGCGGCCGGCGAAGCGCTGATGAAGGGCAAGGCCTCGATGCTGGGCGCGGCGTCGGGTGCCGTCGCGGGCCTGGTGGCGATCACCCCGGCTTGCGGTTTCGTCGGCGTCGGCGGCGCATTGGTCATCGGCCTGCTGGCCGGCATCATCTGCCTGTGGGGCGTCAATGGCCTGAAGCGCATGCTCGGCGCCGACGACTCGCTCGACGTGTTCGGCGTGCACGGTGTCGGCGGCATCCTCGGCGCGCTGCTGACGGGCGTGTTCGCCAGCCCGAGCCTGGGCGGCACCGGGATCTGCAACTACGTCACCGACAAGTGCGGCGAATGGGGCGGCATCGGTAGTCAGGTCTGGATCCAGCTGCAAGGCGTGCTGCTCACCCTGGTCTGGTCCGGCGTGGTCGCCTTCATTGCCTACAAGATCGTCGACCTGGTGATCGGCCTGCGCGTGCCCGAAGACGAGGAGCGCGAGGGTCTGGACATCACCTCGCACGGCGAAACGGCGTACAGCAAGTAACGCCCTGCGGGCAAGAAAGGAGAGCGGGCCGCCTTCGGGCGGCCCTTTTCATGGGTGCCCGCTGTCGCGGGCCGTCAGGACCTCGACAGCGTGCGCATGTCCCTGCTCCACGATGTGATCGAAACGCTTCCACTCCAGCAGGCCCACGCGGTCGAGCGGGGGGTTGAAGTACAGGTCGGTCAGTCCTCGTGCATGGCGCTGGCGCGACATGCTGTAGAGGATGGTCACGTTCAGCAGGTACGAGACCATCGACGGCAGCCTGTAGCGCCGCTGCTTGCGCGGCCGCAGGCGATCGCGCAGCAGGGCCCAGGTGCCCGGCACCTCGTCGAAGGTCATGCGTCGCGACTTCTTGAAGTTGAGGTCGACGCCGATCACGGTGCCGACGCCGCGCAGGTTGCGCATCACATCGACCGGGAAGTTGTTGAACGTGCCGCCGTCGCACAGCAGGTCGCCGTCGAGGATGGCAGGCGGCAACGCGCCGGGGATCGCGGTGCTGGCCTGCAGCGCCTTGGGCAACGAGCCGCTGCGCAGCGGCTGTTCGCGGGCCTGCGAGTAGTTGGTGGCGATGCAGTAGAAGTTCTTCCACAGGTCTTCGATGTCGGCGGAAAAGCCCAGCAACTCGGCCAGTGCCCGGTTCACGGTGCGGCGCAGCCGCCGCCCGCTGATCAGCGACAGCAGTGGCAGCCAGTTGAAGTCGCCGGTCGGGTTGAGGCGGAAGGCGCGGCGGGTGATGTCCATCACCTGGGCCAACGGTTGGTCGGAGGCCACCAGTGCCGCCATCACCGCGCCGATGCTGGTGCCGCCGACGAAGTCGATCTCGATGCCGCGCTCCAGAAGGGCCTGGTAGACGCCCAGGTGGGCAAAACCCCGCGCACCGCCGCCCGCGAACACCAGCCCGACCGCGCTGCGGCTTTCGATGCGCGCCAGTCTTGCGATGTCGCGTTGCAGGTCGGGCCGGATATGCACATGTTCGGTCACCGGCCGGCGGCGCGAGCCACTCGCGCGTGCCGCGCGGGCAGCGCGTGTCGGCCGGGTGCAGCAGCACCAGGATCTCGGCCGCCTCGGCATGCTGTGGCCGGTGCGTGAGCCAGTCGGTCTCGATCGGGTGCAGCACCGGCGCCTTCGTGGCGTCGGCCAGCAGCAGCATCTCGTCGGCGTGACGGCAGCAACGGCGCGTCCATTCGGTCGGTGCGTCGTCGCCCACCAGCAGCACGAACTCGTGCCCGGACTCGATGTTGTCCAGATGCATCGAGATGCGCCGGTTCAGTGCGGCATCGCCGGCCTGGCCATTCGCGGCGCCGGGTTCGCCGAGCGCTGCGTCGAGCGCCTGCGAGTCGATCACGATCACCCGCCCTTTGCTCGCCAGCTGCGCGGCCAGCTTGTCGGCAAAGCCGCGCAGGCCGATGCCGTCGCTGACCGGCAGCAGCGCGATCGTCACCGGCAGCGGCACCGGGTTGCGATCGTGCTGCGTCTGCAGGCGACGGATGATCTGCCGCGTCAGCGCCATCGAGACCTGCGAGCTGCTGGCCAGCAGCTCCGCGAAGTGCGCCTTGGCCAACCGCACCAGCACCGAGTCGCGGATCGCCACCACGCTGGCCGATCGCGGCTCGTCGGTGTAGAGGCTCATCTCGCCGATGACCTGGCCCCGGCCCATCTCGCGCACCATGCGCGGCACGCCTTCTTCGTCGCGCACGTAGGCCCGCAGCCGGCCGCTGATCGACAGGTACATCGAGTCCCCCGGCGCACCCTGCTCCATCAGCGTCTGGCCACCGGCGATCTCGACCCAGGTCAGGCGCTCGCGCAGCAGCGCCATCGCGGCGGGCTCGATGTCGCCGAGAAAGCTGCGCAGATGCTGCGTCAGCAGCGTGTCGTGATGCTCATGGATTGCGGGTGCTGCATCGGCCGCCATCGACCCTCCTCGCTCGTCTCCTCGCCGCGCGAGCATAGCGGCTGGCCAACCCTTGCGATCGGCGCGAAGCGCCCCAAGTGCCTAGAATCGATCGCCAGACACCGACGCCTCCACCATGGTCCCCCACCTCATCACTTCCCTCACCGGCCCGATCAACGAACTCGAGCAGCGCATCCTCGAGTCGATGCCGGCGATCGAGCGCTGGTTTCGCCTCGAGTGGATGGAGCACACCCCGCCGTTCTACAGCTCGGTGGACTTGCGCAATGCGGGCTTCAAGCTGGCGCCGGTGGATACCAACCTGTTCCCCGGTGGCTGGAACAACCTGACTCCCGAGATGCTGCCGCTGGCGGTGCAGGCCGCGATGGCGGCGATCGAGAAGATCTGCCCCGAGGCCAAGAACCTGCTGTTGATCCCCGAGAAGCACACCCGCAACACGTTCTACCTGGCCAACGTGCAGCGCCTGACGCAGATCTTTCACCAGGCCGGCCTGAATGTCCGCCTGGGCACGCTCGACCCCGAGATCAAGGCGCCGACGCCGCTGACGCTGGCCGACGGCAGCACGCTGGTGGTCGAGCCGCTGCTGCGCACGCGCGGCCGCCTGGGCACCAAGGACTTCGATCCCTGCACGATCCTGCTCAACAACGATCTCTCCGCCGGCATCCCCAAGGTGCTGGAAAACCTGCACGAGCAGTACCTGCTGCCGCCGTTGCACGCCGGCTGGGCCGTGCGGCGCAAGACCGAACCACTTCCAGAGCTACGAGGAAGTGGCCAAGAAGTTCGCCAAGCTGCTGGGCATGGACCCGTGGCTGATCAACCCGCTGTTCGCGCAATGCGGCGCGGTCGACTTCACCGAAGGCACGGGCATCGAGTGCGTGCAGAGCAACGCCGATGCGCTGATCACCAAGATCCGCCGCAAGTACAAGGAGTACGGCATCGGCGAGAAGCCGTTCGTCGTCGTCAAGGCCGACAACGGCACCTACGGCATGGGCATCATGACGGTGCGTGACGCCAAGGAGCTGGACGCGCTGAACCGCCGCACCAAGAACAAGATGAGCGTCATCAAGGACGGCCAGGAAGTCACCGAAGTGATCATCCAGGAGGGCGTGCCGACCTACGAGCGCGTCAACGATGCCGTGGCCGAGCCGGTGGTGTACATGCTCGACCGCTATGTCGTCGGCGGCTTCTACCGTGTGCACGCCGAGCGCGGTGTCGACGAGAACCTCAACGCCCCGGGCTCGGCGTTCGTGCCGCTGGCCTTTGCCGAGAGCACGCAGCTGCCGCGCGTGGGCGTCACGCCCGGTGCCAGCGCACCGAACCGCTTCTACATGTACGGGGTGATTGCGCGGCTGGCGATGCTGGCGGCCAGCTACGAACTCGAAGCCACCGATCCGGACGCCGAGATCTACGACTGACGGCGCCGCTGCGCCGGTCCGCGGGTCGCATGGCGACACACGGCGCACAATAGCGGTCTTTCGACCTCCTGGCGCCACCGTCGGCGCCTTCCGCAGTGCGCACGGCGACGACCAACAAGAAGAGCCCGGCGGCCGCACGGGCAGCGTTGACACTGGCTGCCCTCGGCGTCGTCTACGGCGACATCGGCACCAGCCCGCTGTACGCGCTCAAGGAGATCTTCCACGGCGGCCACGTCGCAACCACGCCCGACAACATCCTGGGCGTGCTGTCGCTGGTGTTCTGGACGCTGACGGTCGTCATCTCGCTGAAGTACGTGCTGCTGATCCTGCGCGCCGACAACCACGGCGAGGGCGGGCTGATCGCGATGCTGGCGCTGGCCACCACCGCCGTCCGCGACAAGCCGGCTCTGCGCAGCGGGCTGATGACGGTGGGTCTGTTCGGCACCGCGGTGTTCTATGGCGACGGTGTCATCACGCCGGCGATCTCGGTGCTGTCGGCGGTCGAGGGCTTGGAAGTCGCTGCGCCGCACTGCACGAATGGGTCATTCCGCTGACGCTGGTCGTGCTCACCGGGCTGTTTGCGATGCAGCGTTTCGGCACCGGGGGCATCGGCAAGCTGTTCGGGCCGATCACGCTGGTCTGGTTTGCGGTGCTGGTGGCGCTCGGGTTGCCGCATATCGTCGAACAACCCGGCGTGCTGGCGGCACTGAATCCGGCCTACGCGATCGGGTTTTTCGCGCACCAACCGCTGGTCGCCTTCATCGCACTCGGCGCAGTGGTCCTCGTCGTCACCGGCGGCGAGGCGCTGTATGCCGATCTCGGGCACTTCGGCAAGGGGCCGATCCGCATCGCCTGGTATGCGTTGGTGATGCCGGCGCTGGTGATCAACTACTTCGGGCAGGGCGCGATGCTGCTGGCCGATCCGGCCGCGATCGAGAACCCGTTCTACCTGATGGCACCGGCCTGGGCCCGATTGCCGCTGGTGTTCGTGGCCACCGCGGCCACCGTGATCGCGTCGCAGGCGCTGATTTCGGCCGCGTTCTCGGTCACCAAGCAGGCGATCCAGCTCGGCATCCTGCCGCGCATGGCGATCCAGCACACCTCCGTGCGTGACACCGGGCAGATCTACGTGCCCTTCATCAACTGGGGCCTGTACGTGTTCATCGTGTTGGCGGTGGTGATGTTCAAGTCCTCGACGAATCTGGCTTCGGCCTACGGCATCGCGGTCACGCTGGACATGACGATCACCACGGTGATGACCTTCTTCGTCATCCGCTACGGCTGGAAGTACCCGCTGCCGCTGTGCCTTGCGGCGACCGGCTTCTTCTTCGTCATCGACGTCGCGTTCTTCGCTTCCAACCTGCTCAAGCTGCTGGCCGGCGGCTGGTTCCCGATCGTCATCGGCACCGGCATGTTCGTGCTGATGATCACCTGGACGCAGGGTCGCCGCCTGCTCAGCCACAAGCTGCGCGATGATGCGATCCCGCTCGCTGATTTCCTCGAAGCGGTGTTTGTCACGCCGCCGACGCGGGTCGATGGCACCGCGGTGTTCCTGACCTCCGAGGCCGGCTCGACGCCCAACGCGCTGATGCACAACCTGAAGCACAACAAGGTGCTGCACGAGTACAACCTGTTCGTGACAGTCAGGCACCACGAGGTGCCGTGGATCGGTTTCGACGGACGCATCCAGATGGAACCGCTCGGCCACGACTGCTGGGCCGTCACGCTCAACTTCGGCTTCAAGAACGACCCCGACGTGCCCGAGGCGCTGAAGCAACTCGAGGGCCGCGGCGTGCCGCTCGACGGCATGGCCACCAGCTACTTCCTGTCGCGCGACATCGTGATTCCGGCGCTCGGCGAAGGCATGGCCGTGTGGCGCGAAAAGCTGTTCGCCTCGATGCACCGCAATGCGTCTGCGGCGGCCGACTTCCTCAACCTGCCGGCCAACCGCGTGGTCGAACTCGGCGCCAAGGTCGAGATCTGAATCGGGCGGTCGCGAGCGTGCCGGCGGGAGTGGCCGCCGGGGCTGTTCAGGAAGACGGCGTTCGCATCCGCAGTGTCGACCCCTCGAGCGTGACCATCTGCCCGACCGCCGGCGCGGTGTCTTGCGTCACCGTGCGCAGCGTGCCATCGTCCATGCGCACGCGCACCTGGTAGACAGTGGTCGCGCGGGCGCGCTTCTCGACCTCGTTGCCAGCCACGCCGCCGCCCACGGCGCCCAGCACGGTGGCGACGTTCTTGCCGTTGCCGCCGCCGATCTGGCTGCCGACCAGACCACCGACGACCGCACCACCGACCACGCCGAGACCGGTGCCTTCGCCCTTCTGCTGCACGGCGCTGACCGACTCGACCTTGCCGCAAGTCGTGCACACCTTCGCGGCGTGCCCGCCGGCGTCGGCGGCCTTCACGGCGCCGCGTTGCACGTGTACCGGCGCGGGCGTTGCGGCAGAACGCGGCGCGGGCGCAGCGTTGGTGGCTGAGGGCGGCATCGTCTTCTCGGGGACCTCGGCCGGCGCTGCGGCTGCCGCGGCGGCGTTGCCCTTGGCCGCCGGCGGGCTCATCGCCGTCAGCGGTGTCGACGAGGAGCCGGCACCATCGTTCGCCGGTGGTGAACGCACCGCCAGCGTGGTGGCGACTGCGGTCAGTGCCACGAGGGCGACGGCGCCGCCGATCAACGCGGCAGGGCGCGAGAAGACGCTTTGCGCGGCGATGGGTTCATCGACCGCTGACCGGGTGGTCGGATTCATGGGGAGCTCCTTCGAGTGTTCTTGCAGTCACCATTGAACGCGACAGAAGCGAGCGGGAGCTTCACCAGGCGCTTCCAGTTGCGACCGAACGTTTCGTTGCCCGCGCTGCTACGCTCGCCGCATGCAGATGAAACAGGTGGTTCGTGACTTTTCCATCGTCGCCACCGTGGCCGGCTTTGTTGCCGTGCTGGTCGGGTTCACCAGCTCGGTGGTTATCGTCTTCGCCGCGGCACAGGCGGTCGGCGCCACGCCGCCGCAAGCCACGTCATGGATCTGGGCTTTGGGACTGGGCATGGGTATCACCACGATCGCGCTGTCGTTGTGGTATCGCCAGCCGGTGCTGACCGCCTGGTCGACGCCTGGCGCGGCGCTGATCGCCGGTACCAGCGGCGTTGCGATGGGCGAGGCCGTCGGCGCCTTCGTCGCCTGTGGCATGTTGATCGTGCTGGCGGGTGTGACGCGCACCTTCGAGCGCGTGATGGACCGCATTCCGCAAGCCATTGCCGCGGCCCTGCTCGCGGGCGTGCTGGCGCGATTCGGACTCGATGCGGTGGCTGCCGTGACGACCGCGCCGCTGCTGATCATCGCCATGGCCTTGGCCTTCCTGGCCGGTCGCCGCCGATGGCCGCGCTACGCCGTGCCGGGCGCGCTGCTCGCCGGCCTCGCGGTGGCCGCGGCCGAGGCGCGCATGCAATGGTCGAGCGTGGCCTGGGAGGCGGCACGACCGGTATGGACCACGCCGGTGTTCAGCTGGAGCGCGTTCGTCGGCGTCGCACTGCCGCTGTTCGTGGTCACGATGGCCTCGCAGAACCTGCCGGGTGTCGCCGCGCAACGCGCTGCGGGTTATCGCACCCCGGTGTCGACGACGGTCACGGTCACCGGCGCGGCCACGCTGCTGCTGGCGCCGTTCGGTGGCTTCGCGTTCAACCTCGCAGCCATCACCGCCGCCATCTGCATGGGCCCCGAAGCACATCCTGATCCGGCCAGGCGCTATGCGGCGAGCATCGCAGCGGGGTTCTTCTACATTGCCGTCGGTCTCGTCGGCGGTGCCGTCATCGGCCTGCTGCAGGCTTTCCCGCGCGAGCTGGTGCTGGCGGTGGCGGGCTTGGCGCTGCTCGGCACCATTGCCGGTGGCCTGGCCTCGGCGTTGCACGACGAACGCCACCGCGACGCCGCAGGTCTGACCTTCCTGGTCACCCTGTCGGGCGTGTCGGTGGCCGGCGTCGGCTCGGCCTTCTGGGGCGTGGTCGCCGGCGCGACGGCGCTGGTTGTGCAACAGTGGCGCCCTGGAGGTTCTCGCTGATGTCATTGCTGTTCGTTGCCGACCCGCTCGAGTCGTTCAAGACCTACAAGGACTCCACCTTCGCGATGATGCGCGAGGCCTCCCGGCGCGGCCACGCGCTGTGGGCTTGCGAGCAGCAGCATCTCACGTGGCAGCGCGGTGGACGCGTCGTCGCGCAAGGCGCGCGCCGGATCGCGCTGACCGCTGACCAGCACGACTGGTTCGAGGTCGAGGAGACGCAAGACCTCGCGCTCGCC
The DNA here is from genome assembly GCA_963783785.1 of uncultured beta proteobacterium. Taxonomy (GTDB): domain Bacteria; phylum Pseudomonadota; class Gammaproteobacteria; order Burkholderiales; family Burkholderiaceae_C; genus CADEEN01. The sequence goes on from CAWAOQ010000001.1 coordinate 180,272, forward strand.
GACACCGGCGCGGTGCTGATGCGCAAGGACCCGCCGTTCGACAGCGAGTATTTCTACGCCACCCACCTGCTGTCACAGGCCGAGCGCGAGGGTGCGCGCGTGTTCAACCGTCCGGCGTCATTGCGCGAGCACCCGGAAAAGCTTGCGATCCTCGAATTCCCGCAGTTCATCGGCCCGACGCTGGTCACGCGCAGTGCCGAGGCGGTGCGCGCCTTCCACGCCGAGCAGCGCGACATCATCCTGAAGCCGCTCGACGGCATGGGCGGCATGGGCATCTTCCGCGTCGGCCCCGACGGCCTGAATCTGGGCAGCATCATCGAGACCCTGAACCAGGATGGCCGCGTCACGCTGATGGTGCAGAAGTACCTGCCCGAGATCGCGCAAGGTGACAAGCGCATCCTGGTCATCGGGGGCGAGCCGGTGCCGTATTCGCTGGCGCGCATCCCGCAGGGCGATGAGATCCGCGGCAACCTCGCGGTTGGCGGCAAGGGCGTGGCGCAGCCGCTGTCGCCGCGCGACCGCGAGATCGCCGAAACGCTTGGCCCCGCGCTCGCCGCCCGCGGCCTGCTGCTGGTGGGGCTGGACGTGATCGGCGACTGCCTCACCGAGATCAACGTCACCAGCCCGACCTGCTTCCAGGAGATCACGCAGCAGACCGGCTTCGACGTGGCCCGGCGCTTCGTCGATGCGCTCGAGCAGGCGCTCGCGGCCGGCGCGGTCCCACGCGCGTAGCCGGCGTCGCTGAAACGGCCGTCGTCGCAGCCCGGCCGCTGGCCGATCCGCGTCGACGGCCGTGGGTTCGTCAGGCCGGCTCTCGAAGCCGCCTCGGCGCCGCGCTAGAAGCCGAGCAGCTTGACCTCGAAGGCGCGCTCGACCAGCCACAGGCCGGCCAGCGTGGCGATCAGCAGCGAGCCGCCGACCATCACCGCGCGGCGGTAGAAGGCGGTGCGCCGCAGCGCGAAGGCGAGTGGCAGGAACGCCGCCACGATGGCCAGCTGCCCGCCTTCGACGCCCAGATTGAATCCCACCAATGCCAGCGCCAGGGCTTCGCGCGGCAGGCCCAGGTCGATCAGCACGCTGGCGAAGCCGAAACCGTGGATCAGGCCAAAGCCGAAGGCCACCGTCCAGCGCCGGCGATGCAGCAGCGGCCAGACGTTGTTCAGCGCCGCCAGCACGACCGATGCCGCGATCGCCGACTCGACCCAGCGCGACGGCAACGACACGAAGCCGAGCGTGGCCAGTGACAAGGTGATCGAGTGCGCCAGCGTGAACGCGGTGACGATCTTGAAGACGTCGACGAAGGCCTCGCCAAACGTCGCCGCCGGCTGCCAGTCCCGGGTCTGCCCGCCGCGCCACGACAGCACCGCGGGCAGCAGCAACGACAGCAGGAACAGGATGTGGTCGAAGCCGATCCAGATGTGCCACACGCCTTCGCGCGCGTAGTCGACGAACTGGCGCCAGTGGCTCGCCGCCTGCAAATCGAAGGTCTGGGTCGCGGCCTCCGGGCCGAGCACCGCGCTGCGCGTGCGGCCGCCGGCCTGCAGGTTCAACAGGCCGCGATGCTGCGGATCGAGATCGGCGAACAGCGCATAGGTGATCGTCAGTGCGGCCGGCGGCGTTGCACAACGCACCGCCAGCGGCAGCACGGTGTAGGCGCCGTCGGTGTGGTCGTCGATCTGCTGCGCGCCGGTCTCGATGGTGCATGGCGCGCCGGCGTCGCTGCCGTCGCCGCTGCGCACGGCGAGCCGCGCCAACGCATAGGCCGCGATCTCGCCATGCCGCGCCCGCACCTCGCCCCAGGTGATGTCACCGTTGCCATCGGCATCCAGTCCGATCGCGAAATCGAGGTCACGCAGCGCAATGTCCCAGCGGCCGCTGATGTCGCCGCGGTTGGCGTCGGCGACGTTGATCGTCAGGTAGCTGTCCGAAGGCTTGTGCGCGTGTGCCGGCGCCAATGCGAGCCCTCCCAGCAGCAGGGCAGCGATCGCGCGCTTCATCGCGTGGCCTCCAGCCTGGCGACCAGCGCGCGCAGCGCCACGCTCTCGACACGGTTGGCGGTCAACCACTCGCGCGCCGGTGCGGCCGCGGCGGGGTCGCCAGCGGCGAGTGCGGCCTCGATCAGGATGCGGGCGTCGGCCGGCTCGCGCTGGACCGCGTAATTGCTGCGTGCCAGCGCCAACGCGCGCGGGGCGTCGCCCTGCAGTTCGAGTGCGAAGCGGGCTTCCTCCTTTTCGTGCGTGCGATCGCCGCGGGCGCGTGCGGCGTCGAAGCGCGCCGCAAGGTCGCGTACCCAGCCGGCGGCGCGTGCATCGCCGGCGGCCTGGGCCGCGATCGCCAGGCGCAGCAGCAGCACGTCGGCGCGCACGCCGTCCTTCAACAAGGCGAGGACCTCGCCCGGGCGGCCGCGGTCGAGCAGGAAATCGGCGTACGCGGCCTGCAGGTAGACATCGGGCACAGCGAGCGCCAGCGCTGCACGGAAGGCGCGTTCGGCAGCCGCGAAGTCGCCGCGGCGCTCGTCGAGTTCTGCCAGCCGCGTCAAGGCCCACAGCCGTTCTTCGGCGCGCGGCGTCGGTGGCGGCCTTCAGCGCCGCATCGAGGGTGCGTGCGGCCGTGTCGGCGCGGCCGGTCAGGCCGTCGATCGCTGCCGCACAGGCCACGGCAATCAGTGCCGTCGTGTGCGGCGCCAGGCCGTCGCAGCCGCGTCGCGCCGCCACATAGTCGGCCTGCACCATGCGGATCGCCGCCAGCCACGCCCAGGCCTCGGCGTTGTCCGGCTCGGCCTGGGCAGCGGCGTCCAGGTCGGCCAGCGCGGCATCGAAGCGGTGACCATATTGCAGCAGCACTGCGCGCTGCACACGCACGGCCGTCGGCGGTGCGGCCTCGGTCCACCACGGTGCCAGCGCGGCCTGGGCGTAACCGATGTAGCGCGGATCGCCCTCGGCGGCCGCCTCTTCGACGTAACGCCGCGCCAGCGCCACCGCCTTGGCCGGGTCGCGCGGGTCGCTGCGCCATGCGGCGCGCAGCGACTGCAGGCTGCCGGCGCGGGCGTCGCCGCCGCGCGCCGGCACGCGCGCGAGCACCTCGGCGTCGGTGGCCGGCACGCGCGGGGCCGCGGCAGCGGGCTGCAGCCACAGCGCCAGCAACAGCAGCGACAGCCAGGGGATCGGACGGGGCATTGTTTCGGTGTGTATCGCGCAGCGGCGTGGGCGGGCGATGGTAGCCAGGGTGGCAGCGTGTTGCAGGGTGATTCATCTTGGGGCAGACCCTGTCGTCAACCTGCGGCGCAATGCGTTATCTTCGCGCGCCCGCCCTGCGCCCAGGCCCGCGGCGGCTGCAATCGTTGACTCCTAACCTACTGATTTGAAAGAAAATTCATGACCAAGCTCCTCACCGCACTGTTGTTCGCTGCCGGCGCCATCGCACTGCCCGCGCACGCCGCTTCGCACGCCGCCGCTGCGCCGGCCGGCAAGGCCAGCGCCGCCCCGATGGCGCCGGACGCGAAGAAGGAAGAAGCCAAGAAGGACGCCAAGCCGGCTGCCGCAGCTGCCAGCTCGGCCAAGCCGGCTGCCAGCGCCGCGAAGAAGTAAGCCTGTTGGCATGTTCATAGCGAAGGCAGGGGTCGCGCGACCCCTGCCTTTGTCGTTTCCGGGCCCTGCAATCCCTGCATACCTGACCTCGATGACCCTGCGTCAACTGCTCGACCAGTCCGCCGGCTTCGACGCCGAATACGGCCACAACCTGGCCAGTCACCTGCCGATGGCGTTGACGGCGCTGGCGCGCCTTGGCGCGGCCGATGGGCGCCTGGCCGAGTTTGCCGAGCGTTACAGCGGGCGCCTGCACCCGGCGCCGCCGTCGCGAGCCCTGGCCCGCCGGCGACCCTTGGCAAAGCCGCTTTGGGGACCCGCGTGCGTGGCCGGCGTACCGCAGCCTGTTCAATGAGTGGATGGATCACGAAGGCGCGCCGGCGGTGCTCGAACAGACGCTGCCGGCGTTGCTGCGCGGCGTCGGCGCCGCCGCTTTCCACGGCCCGATCCGTGCGGCCTACGCGATCGCCGCCGGGCATTCGCATGAGCTCGCCGATGCGCTGGCGTACTGGGCCTGCCGCTGGTTTTCGCTCGGCACTGCGCCGCTCAACGGCCGTGAGCCAGACCCGGAGGTGGTGCTCGCCGCGCTGGGCATCGCCAAGCCACGCCGTCCCCTGATCGCCGAGCGCATGGCGCTGGCGGCCGGAGCACCCGGCATTCGGCCGCGTGGCCTCGGGCTTGCACATCGACCCCGACCGCACGCTCGCGCAACTGGCCACGCTGGCGGCGCGCTTGTACGCTGCCAGCGACAACTTCACGGTGCTGCACCTGGTGACCAGCGCCCACGCGATGCGTGTGCTGCTGCCCTGGCTCGACGAGGGTGACGTCACCGAGGCGCTTGGCCACTACTGGCTGGCCTACGCCGCCGGCCATGCCGCGAGCGGCATCGCAGACAGCGCGGCGGCGCAGGCGCGCCGCCGCGCGCGCCGCGACCATGGTCCGAGATCGTCGCGTGGGCCATCGCCAGCGACGACGACCATGCCATCAAGCTCGTCGACAGCTGCCGCGAGCAGGAGCGCGTCTACGGCGGCGCGGTATGGCGCGAAGCCGCGTCGCGTGCGGTGGCTGGGCACCCACCGAGCCGGTGAAACGCGGGTCGGGTTCCGCAAGCCCTGCGACCACCGGCACCAGGCGGCCGCTGCGGTGCGCCTCGTGCAGCGCCAGCTGCGCGGGCAGCTTGAGCCGGGCACCGTCCGCTGTCAAGCCGGGCCGACGGCATCGCGCTTGACACCGCGCAACTTGCGTGGCCGGCGGCGCGAGATCATGGTGGCCCATCGAGAGGTTGGCCATGAACCCTGACAAGCCATTGCTGGGTGCGGCAACGGGCGTTGCAGCCTTGCCCGCGCTACCCGAGGGTGTCGTCGCGCTGGTGCCGATGCGCAACGTCGTGCTGTTTCCCCACGTGCTGATGCCGATCGCCGTCGGGCGAGCCAAGTCGATCGCGGCCGTGCAGCACGCACTGAGGAGTGGCAGCGCGTTGGGCATCGTGATGCAGAAGGACGCCCAGATCGACGACCCGGGCCGCGACGCGTTGTGCGATGTCGGTACGCTGGCCAAGGTGCTGCAGCACGTCGAGGCCAGCGACCAGTTGCACCACGCGGTGTGCCAGGGCCTGCAGCGTTTTCGCATCGAGGCGCTGGTCGAGGGCTACCCGTTCCTGGCCGCCCGCGTGCAACGCATCGACGAGCCGGCCACGGTCTCGACCGCGGCCGAGGCGCTGGCGATGCGGCTGCGCGAACGCGCGGTCGAAGTGTTGTCGCTGTTGCCGGGCGTGCCGGCCGAGCTGGCGCAGGCGCTGCAGGCGGCGCGCGCGCCGTCGCACCTGGCCGACATCGTGGCCAGCCTGCTCGACGCCGAGGTGGTCGAGAAGCAGAGCCTGCTCGAAACGGCGGACACCGAGGAGCGGCTGAACAAGGTGCTGGCGATCCTGACGCGGCGCATCGAGGTGCTGCGGCTGTCGCAGGAGATCGGCGAACGCACCAAGGAGCAACTCGACGATCGCCAGCGCAAGTTCCTGTTGCGAGAGCAGCTGAAGACGATCCAGAAGGAGCTCGGCGAAGAGGGCGAGCACGACGAAGACATCGCGCGGCTGGGTGCGCTGATCGACAAGGCCGGCATGCCCGCCGAGGTCGAGGCCCACACCAGGAAGGAGCTGGCGCGGCTGCAACGCATGTCCGACGCCTCGGCCGAGTCCTCGATGCTGCGCACCTACCTCGAGTGGATGACCGAGCTGCCGTGGGCCACTCCGCCCGAGGCGCCGATCGACCTCGATGCGGCGCGCCGCGTGCTGGAGGCCGACCACCACGGCCTGGCGCGCATCAAGCAGCGCATCGTCGAGAGCCTGGCGGTGCAGAAGCTCAACCCGCATGGGCGGGCGCCGATCCTGTGCTTCGTCGGCCCGCCCGGCGTCGGCAAGACGTCGCTCGGCCAGAGCATCGCGCGCGCACTCGGCCGGCCGTTCGTGCGCGTCTCGCTGGGCGGCGTGCACGACGAGGCCGAGATCCGCGGCCACCGTCGCACCTATGTCGGCGCGATGCCCGGCAACATCGTGCAGGGCCTGCGCAAGGCCGGCGCGCGCCACTGCGTGATGATGCTCGACGAGGTCGACAAGGTCTCGGCCAGTGCCCACGGCGACCCTTCGGCGGCGCTGCTCGAGGTGCTGGATCCGGAGCAGAACTCGACTTTCCGCGACAACTACCTGGGCGTGCCGTTCGACTTGAGCCGCGTCGTCTTCATCGCCACCGCCAACGTCATCGACAACGTGCCGGCACCGGTTCGCGACCGCATGGAAGTGATCGAGCTGCCGGGCTACACGCAGGAGGAAAAGCTGCAGATCGCGACGACCTACCTGGTGCGGCGCCAGCGAGAGCTGTGCGGGTTGCGCGAAGAGCAGTGCACGCTGACCGAAGCGGCGCTGCGCACGATCGTCGCCGAACACACGCGCGAGGCGGGCGTGCGCCAGCTCGAGCGCGAGATCGGCCGCGTGATGCGCCATGTGGCGATGAAGGTCGCCGAGGGCTCGGCGGCCGCGGTGCGCGTCGACGCGGCCGACCTCGACGCCATCCTCGGGCCACCGAAGTTCGAGCACGAGATGGCCCTGCGGGCCAGCCTGCCCGGCGTGGCCACCGGGCTGGCCTGGACACCGGTCGGCGGCGACATCCTGTTCATCGAGGCCACTCGCGTGGCGGGCAGCGGCCGGCTGATCCTGACCGGCCAGCTCGGCGACGTGATGAAGGAAAGCGCGCAGGCGGCGCTGACGCTGGTCAAGTCGCATGCCGCGGCGCTGCGCATCGGCGCGGCGAGCTTCGAGGCCATCGACGTGCATGTGCACGTGCCGGCCGGTGCGATCCCGAAGGACGGGCCGAGCGCCGGCGTGGCGATGTTCATGGCGCTGGCCTCGCTGTTCACCGATCGCGCGGTGCGCCACGACATGGCGATGACCGGCGAGATCAGCTTGCGCGGGCTGGTGCTGCCGGTCGGCGGCATCAAGGAGAAGGTGCTGGCGGCGCAGCGCGCCGGCGTCACGACGGTGTTGCTGCCCGCGCGCAATGAAAAGGACTTGCGCGACGTGCCCGAATCGACACGTGCGGCGCTCGCCTTCGTCTGGCTGCACACGGTCGACGATGCGGTACGTGCCGCCCTCGGCGCGGGCACGGCAGGGGCGTCGCGCGCGGGCTTCGAGCTGGTGTGATCGAGACGCCGCCATCGCACGGCGCAGTTGACGCAACGCAAGACAGCCGCGCGGCGCTCGCGTCTCAATCGATGCAGCAACGGGAAAAGGGACAGCACCATGAACATCGGCTCGATCTGCCAACGCCGCCTCGTCACCATCGAGCGCACGAACTCGCTCGCCCAGGCCGCCACGCTGATGCGCGAGCGCCATGTCGGCGCGCTGGTGGTCACCACGTCGACGGCCGAGGGGCCGCGTGTCGACGGCGTCGTCACCGACCGTGACCTGGTGGTCGGTGCGTTGGCCGAGGGCCTGGACGCTGCCAGCGTCACCGTCGGCTCGCTGGCCAGCGAGCGCCTGGCGAGCGTCAACGAACTCGACGACCTGGGCGATGCGGTCGCCGCGATGCAGGCCAGCGGCGTGCGCCGCCTGCTGGTCACCGACGATGAAGCGCAGCTCATCGGCATCGTCTCGCTCGACGACCTGCTGGCCGCCTACGCCACCGAGATCGACGGCCTGGCCAAGGTCATCCGCAGTGGCATTGATCGCGAAGTGGCCGAAACCGATGTCGCGCCCGAGGCCCCGGCGCCGCCGCTGCGGGTGCCGGCGATCGGCACGGCGGGCTGGCGGCCATGAGGCTGCCGAGACAGCAATCGCATTTGCAGGAGGTGCAATGAAACGCAAAGCAAGCCCGCGCGGTCGGCCGGCCAAGGCCAAGCCCGCGATGGCGCCCGATCCGATCGTCGAAGACGACGGCAGCGAGCGCATCGTCTCGCGACCCGACGGCTACCACTGGGTGGCCCCCGACGGCCACAACGAGTTCGGCCCGTTCGCGACGATCGAGGAAGCCCGCGCCGACATGATGGCCGCCGACGAAGAGGGCGCGTCGGAACCGGCGGAGTCCTTGCAGGAGGCCGAGGACGAGATCGGCATCGCCGACTGGATCGACCCCGAGACCGGCGAACCGGCCGAAGGGCACTCGCCACCGCACCTCGAGCAGGAGTGAGCGTCGCGACGACGCGTGGTCAGGGCGTTGACTTGCGGTAGGTGCCGACGCACTGCGCCTGTGCCAGCACGTGGCCTTGCATCGCGTGCTCGACCGCCGCCTTGGTCGGTGTCGGCAGATCGGCCAGTCGCGCGTCCAGCGCATAGAGCTTGAAGAAGTAGCGGTGCCGGCCGATCGGCGGGCACGGCCCACCCCAGCCGCGGCGCCGCCAATCGTTGAGGCCCTCGCGCGTACCGGGTGGCAAGGGCCGTGCGCCCTCGGGCAGGCCCGCCACGTCGGGCCCGATGTCGTAGAGCACCCAGTGCACCCAGGTGCGCTGCGGCGCCGCCGGGTCGGGTGCATCGGGGTCGTCGACGATCAGCACCAGGCTGCGGGTGCCCGGCGGCACGCCGCTCCAGGCCAGCGGCGGCGAGACGTCTTCACCCTCGCAGGTGTGGCGGCGCGGGATCTCGCCGTGCGCCGCGAAAGCGGTCGAAGTCAGTTCCATGCGCGTGCCTCCGCTCGATGCGAGTTGCGTTCTAGGCGGACTGCGGGTAACCGACGCTCTGCGCCAGTGCGATGCGCTGGGCCTTCGACAGCCCGAGCGCCCGGGCCAGCCGATCGCGATCGATCAGGCCGCGCACCACCGTCGCCAGCCCGGCGCCGGCACAGAACAGGTAGACGTTCTGCGCGATGCAGCCGGCATCGGCGCCGGCAAGGAAGGTTCGCTCCTCGGGCGAGGCCTCTTGCATGCGCGCGAAGTCGGCGGCATAGACCAGGTTCAGCGGCGCACTGGCGACGAAGTCCTGCGAACCGGTGGCGCCGCGCAGGTCTTCGGCCGCGACCAACAGCAACCGGTGCGCCACGGCGTCGTAGCGGTAAGCGCCGTCGGGCAGCACGGCATAGACATCGATCTCCTGCCAGTTGTGCGCCGACGGCGCGGTACGCCCGCCACTGGCGCGGCGGTTGATGCCATAGGCGGACCACAGCAGCGACGACAGCACGGCCAGCGGCAGCGTGTCGGGCCGGAAGGCGCGCCCGCTGCGCCGGCCCGCCAGGGCCTGGGCCAGCGTGGCCGGCGACGACAGTGCCGGCGGCGGCAGGTCGATGCTTTCGGCAACGAGTTGGTCGAGTTCGATCGTGGACATGGGGTTCTCCTGCGTGCTTGCGCCAGCGCAGCCGTCAAGGCGCCGGCAATGGCGGCGGCAGCGCCTCGTCGGCACGGTCGTCGCCGGCGGGCTCGACGAAGCTGGCGATGGGGTCTTCCGGCGCCGGCACGGTCTCGATCGAGCCGGGACGCCGTTCGTCGGCATGTTCGATGCTGGTTCGGGCCGCGCCCGCGGCATCCGACGGTGCGTGCTGCCGTGCTTGCTCGACCCCGGGCTGCTCAGGCGCGTCGGCCAGCGCCTGTGCCGGGGCATCGGGCGCAGTCGACCGCGGCAGCGTCGGCGTGCGCTGTGCGGGTCGTCTCGGCGCCTTGCGCTTCATGGCATCGGCTCAAGCCTGCGCCGGCAGTTGCCGCAGCAGGGCCTTGAAATCGGGCCAGGCCATCGCCGGCCAGACTTCGGTATGGGCGTGACCGTAGCTGCGCACCAGCACCGACACGCGCGTGGCCGCGGCGACATCCGGCGCGTCGATCACGTCGACGTAATCCCACGGCCCGAGCACCGCATAGCTGGCCACCCACTTCACGTCGGGGCAATGCGCGCGCACCTGGTCGGCCACGTGATGCTCGAGCGTCTCGAACGACTTCGGCTGGTGCAACGATTGTGGCGACAGGCGGGTCAGCAGCAGGAAGGTCGACATGGTGCGCTCCGGGGCGATGACGGACCACGCCCGAACCATACGCGCGGCGGGCCGCCTGGCGCATTGCGGTGCGTCAATGCGCCGCGGGCTGTCGCGCTTCGTGCGCGCGGCGCCTGGCCGTCTTCAGCGCAGCGTCAGTCGTCGCGGCGGCGTGCGCGCGCCGTCATCCCACTGCCACAGCGCGCCGTCGGCCGTGCGCGCGATCGTGGCGCTGTCGCCCGCGGCGACGGCCTTGACGTTGCCGAGCAACTGCGCCGGCTGGACGGCGAAGCCCGCGCCCCAGGCCCACAGGCTGCCGTCGGCGCGGATCGCCAGCGAATGGCGCGAGCCGGTGGCGATGGCCACGGCGCCGTCGAAGATCGGCCCCCAGCGGTCGGCCTTGTCGCCCAGGCCATGCGTCGACAGCGGGCCGTAGCGGTTGCCGCCGGTGCCCATCACCACGCCGTCGCGGCGCAGGTGGATCGCGTGCCCGGTATGGGCCTTCACCGCCACCGTGTCGCGCGCGGTGGCCACGAAATCGTCGGTCGCCGCGAGCCGGCCATCGCCGTACTGGCCGCGGTGCGCCAGTCCTTTGACGTACAGCGTGCCATCGCGAGTGACGTAGTAGTCGGCGCTGTCACCGATGCAGGCCGCGACGACGCCGTCGGCCAGACGCCGCGGCGCCGCGCTGCTGGCGCTGGCGTGCCACAGCACGCCGGCGCGGTCGATGGCGAACCAGCCGGAGGCGCCAGCGGCGAAGGCGGCCACGTCGCGCATCAGCGTCGTGGCCGCGGCGGGTGCGTCGGTCCAGGTCAGCAGCGTGCCATCGGCGAGCAACGCGAAGTCGGCGTCCTGGCTCACGCCCACCTGCACCACGCCCGCGCGCAACCGCCGAGGTTGGCCACTGCCGATCCAGCCGTAGGCCACATCGCCATCGAGGGCCATGTGGCGCTCGTAGTAGGAGGCCAGTTCGCGGGCGGAACTGTCGGCGTGAGCGGGCGGGGTCAACGACATCAGGGCGACTGCGCAGGTGAGGATGGCGACAGAGGCGACAGACAGCGCTGCTGCGATGGCGCGCAAACCTTGCATGCAGCGAGCTTACCCGCGGGGCGGGCCGGCGGCAGGTCGGCACGAGCGTTGTCATTAACCGACACCACGGCCACGGTGCCGGTGCTAACTTGACCGCCCCTTCGAGGCACAGAGCGCCAACACCATGCCCAGAACACTGATCGAACCCTTTCGCATCAAGAGCGTCGAGCCCATCCGCATGACCAGCCGCGCCGAGCGCGAGCGCCTGCTCGAGGCGGCCCACTTGAATGTCTTCAAGCTGCGCGCCGAAGACGTGCTGATCGATTGGCTCACTGACTCCGGCACCGGCGCCATGTCGTCACGCCAATGGGGCGCCATCATGGAGGGCGACGAGAGCTATGCCGGGGCGCGCAGCTTCTTCCGCCTCGAAGCGGTGATCCAGGACATCACCGGCATGAAGCATTTCGTGCCGACGCACCAGGGGCGTGCGGCGGAGAAAGTGCTGTTCACCGCGGTGTGCAAGGCCGGGCAGCTGGTGCCCAACAACTGCCACTTCGACACCACGCGTGCCAACCTGGAGTACCTGGGGGTCGAGGCCGTCGACCTGGTGATTGCCGAGGGGCTGCAGCCGGCGCTGATCCACCCCTTCAAGGGCAACATCGACCTGGCGCGCGCCGAGGCGCTGCTGCACGCGCAAGGCGAGCGGGTGCCCTTCGGCATGCTCACCGTGACCAACAACACCGGCGGCGGGCAACCGGTGAGCATGGCCAACATCCGCGCCTACGCCGCCCTGCTCAAGCGCCACGGCAAGCCGCTGATCATGGACGTGTGCCGCTTCTGCGAGAACGCCATGTTCATCAAGATGCGCGAGCCCGGCTACGAGAACACCTCGATCAAGGCCATCGCGCAGGAGATGTTTTCCTATGCCGACGGCGCCACGATGAGCGCCAAGAAGGACGGCATGGTGAACATCGGCGGCTTCATCGTGCTGCGCAGCGACGAATGGATGGACGCCGTGCGCAATCTCGAGATCCTGACCGAGGGCTTCCCGACCTACGGGGGCCTGGCCGGGCGCGACCTCGAGGCGCTCGCCGTCGGGCTGCAGGAGGGCATGGACGAGGACTACTTGCGCTACCGGCTGCGCACCGCCGAGTACCTGGGCGAGCGGCTGGACGCCGCCGGCATCGGCTTCGTGCGACCGACCGGCGGCCACGCCGTCTACATCGATGCGAAGACGGTGCTGCCCGACATGCCGGTGGCGCATTACCCCGGCTGGGCGCTGTGCAACGCGCTGTACCTGGAAGGCGGCATCCGCGGCGTGGAGATCGGCTCGGTGATGTTCGGCAAGCGGCTCGACGATGGCCGGGAAACCTTCCACTCGATGGAACTGGTGCGTCTGGCCTTCCCGCGGCGCATGTACACGCAATCGCACTTCGACTACGCCGCCGAGGTGATCGCCGATGCGAAGACGCACGCCGCCAGCATCCGCGGCGTGCGCATCGTCAAGCAACCCAAGTACCTGCGCCACTTCACCTGCGAGTGCACCTGGGCCTGACGCCCGCGCGGTGGTGCTGCCCGCAGCGCGGGGCCGTCAGCCCCTGACGAAGCGCAGCCCGCGAAAGCGTTGCCGCAGCGCCGTCACGTCGCCGGCCGCGGCGCGCGCGTCGGCGTCGCTGCGCAGGCCGCGCCCGATCAGCGCCGCCAGCTCTTCCATCTCGGCCGGGCCCAGGCCGAGCCGCACGATCTCGGGCACGCCCAGGCGCAGGCCGTTGACGTCGCCCGGCAGCGGCGGCACCGCCGCGTGTGGCAGCCCGATGCCACAGGCCAGCAACCGCGCGCCCTCGAGCCGCTTCGCGGCGGCCTGGCCGCCACCCCAGCGCGTGGCCTCGACGGCCAGTGCGTGCGAGATGGTGCCACCGCGTTCTCGAGCGAACACCGGCAGGTCCTCGCGCTCGGTCAGTGCTCGCGCGAGCGCACGGGCGGTGGCCTGCATCGCCTGTGCGTAGGCGTGGCCGAAGTCCTTCCAGTCCAGCAGGCCGAGCGCCAGCGCGGCGGTCTTGCCGGCGTCGAAGTTGGCGGTCAGGCCGGGGTAGGCGATCGCGTCGATGCGTTCGAACAGTGCCGCATCGTTGCCGACCACCAGGCCGCCGGGCGGGCCGCCGAGGCTCTTGTAGGTGCTCATCGTCATGACCTGCGCGCCTTCGGCCAGCGGATTCGGCCAGACGCGGCCGGCCACCATGCCCGACAGGTGCGCGGCGTCGAACATCAGTGGCGCGCCGACCTCGTCGGCAATGCCGCGCACGGCGGCCACCGGGTGCGGCCACAGGTTCAGGCTGCCACCGAGCGTGATCAGCTTCGGCTTCACGTCGTGGGCCAGACGGCGCAACGCATCGACGTCCACCGTGTAGCCGTCGGCCTGCACCGGCGCCGGCACCGTGTGCAGGCCGTACAGGCCGGCGGCGCCCGCGGCGTGGTGCGTGACGTGGCCGCCGATCTCGGCCGGCGGCGCGATGATCGTGTCGCCGGGGCGGCAGGTGGCCATGAACACATACAGGTTGGCCAGAGCGCCCGAGCCGACACGCACCTCGGCGTAGCGCGCACCGAACACCTCGGCCGCCAGTTCAGCGGCGATGACCTCGATGCGCTCGATCGCCTGCAGCCCCATTTCGTACTTGTCACCGGGATGGCCGAGCGAGGCGCGCGGGCCCAGGCCGGCAGCCATCAGCGCTTCGGCGCGCGGGTTCATCACGTTGCTCGCCGGATTGAGGTTCAGGCCTTCCTCGTCGTGGATGCGCCGGTTCTCGGCCACCAGGCGGTGCAGTTCGGCGTCGGTGTCGTCCGTGCCGGCTGCGGCGGTGGCCGCAGCGATGCGCTGTTCGAGTTCGCGGCTGGTCGCGTTGAGCCAGGCGCGGGGGCAGAGGTGGGGTGCGGGCATGGTGCACATCCTACGTGGGCGCCTGCAGCGGTCAACGGTGCCTGGCCGGCCCTTTCTGGCCAACGCATCGGCGGTTCAGGTCAGCGCGCTGCCGCGGCTCAGCATGCGACCGGCGCAGGCCAGCACGTGGGGCTCGCCGCCGCGGTAGGCGAGGCGGCCGTTGACGAACACCGCGGTGATGCCGAGGCTGGCGCTGACCGGGTGGTCGTAGGTCGCGGTGTCGGTGATGCGCAGCGGATCGAACACCACCACGTCGGCCATCGCGCCCACCTTCAGCAGGCCACGGTCGGCGATGCGGAAGTTGCGTGCCGTCATCCCGCTCATCTTGTGCACCGCCTGTTCGAGCGTGAACAGCCGGCGTTCGCGCCAGTAGCGTGCAAACACGCGCGGGAACGCACCCCACAGGCGCGGGTGCGGGTGGCGGTCGTGCGGCAGGCCGTCGGAGCCGATCATCGTCAGCGGGTGGGCGATCACGCGCTCGACGTCTTCCTCGCTCATCTGGAAGTAGCAGGCGCCGCCCGGCATCAGGCGGCGGCAGGCGGCCTTCTGGTCGACGCCCCATTCCTCGGCGACGTCGGCCAGCATCCGGCCGGTGACCTCGGGATAGGCGTCGCTCCAGGTCAGCAGCACGTCGATCACGCCGTCGACCAGGTCTTCGCGCAACACGGTCGAACCGGCCACGTACGGATAGACGTCCATCGCGATGGCCTGGCGCGCGGCGAGGGCCTCGACCAGCGGCAGGGTCTCGCGAGTGCGCCCCCAGTTGGCCGGGCCGGCGCACTTGTGGTGCGAGATCACCAGCGGCAGGCCGGCCTCGAAGGCGGTGTCGCCGGCCTCATGGATCGCTTCGATGATCTGCGCCATCTCGCTGCGCAGGTGCGTCGCGTAGACGCCGCCATGGCGGGCCACCACGCGTGCCAGGTCGGTCACCTCGTCGGCCGGCGCTGCATGGGCCTCTTCGTAGAACAGGCCCGACGACAGGCCGAACGCGCCGTCGTCCATGCAGGCCTCGAGCAGGCCGGCCATGCGCGCACGCTCGTCGGCGCGGGCCGGCCGCGTCAGGTCGCCCATGGTCGCGAAGCGCAACGTCGTGTGCCCGACCAGCGCCGCGACGTTGAGCGCCGGCTGCGCAGCCTTCACCGCGTCGCGGTAGGCGCGCATCGTCGGGTAGCGAAACGACGCGGCACCGAGCAGGTTGAGCGGCGGCCGGGCCGTGTCCGTCACGTACGGCGCGAGCGAGATGCCGCAGTTGCCCGTCACCAGCGTGGTGATGCCCTGGGAGATCTTGGGCAGGTAGGCCGGGTCGCGCAGCACGATCGCGTCGTCATGGGTGTGGGCGTCGATGAAGCCCGGTGCGATGACCTGACCGCGGCAGTCGACGACGGCGACCTCCGCCAACGCCATGCCGTCGGGCAGGCGCTGGCGCAGGCCTTCGCCGAGGCGCGCGATGCGGTCGCCGACCAGCAGCACGTCGCCGGGCCACGACGGCCCGCCGCTGCCGTCGACGACGAGACCGCCTTCGAGCAAGGTCGGCATCGCGCTCATCGGCCGTCGCTCCCGTCGGGGCGCGGGTTGCCGCTGTCGCTGCCGTCCCAGCTTTGCAGCGAATGGCTGCGCACGTCGATGCCGTGCCGCTGCAAGGCGCCGCGCACCGCCTGCAGGCGCTGCACCGCCGGCTCGCCACGGCGCTGGGCCACCAGCACCGTCAGGATCTCGATCGCCGTCAGGTGGGTCAGGTAGGCGTCGATGCCGACGTGCATCACGGCGTCGTCGGGCACGCTCAGCCCCAGCAGCATGTCGGCGCGCGCGGCCAGCGCAGTGCCGGGGCGCGTCAGCGCCACCGCCTTGGCGCCCTGTGCGCGCGCGATGTCGACGGCGTCGAGCAGCGACGGCATGCCGCCGACATGCGAGATCGCGATCACCACGCCGTCCTGGCTTTGCGCCGCGGCCGCCACCTGCTGCAGGTGGTAATCGGACCAGGCATTGGCCGAAAGACCGAGCCGGAACAGGCGCGCCTGCAGGTCCTGGGCCATGAACCACGAGGTGGCGCCGGCGCCGAACAGGTCGATGTGCCGGGCGCTGGCGATCGCCGCGACCGCAGCGTCGAGCGCGGCCATGTCGAGCTGCGTGCGCACGCCGGCCACCGACGCTGCGGCGCTGCGCGAGACCTTGGCCACCACGTCGACGGTGCTGTCGTCAATGTTCACGCGCCGGTGCAACGGCGAGCCGCCGAGTGCGAGCTCGTGCGCCAGCGCGAGCTTGAACTCGCGCAGGCCGGCGAAGCCGAGATCGCGGCAGGTGCGCATCACCGTCGGTACCGAACTGGCGGCACGTTCGGCGAGCAACTCGAAGCTCTCTTCCAGCACGCGGTCGGGATCGTCGAGGATCAGCTCGAGGATCGCACGCCGCGCGGCCGGCGCCTTGTCGCGGATCTCCGCCACGCGCTGAAGCAGGCCGTTGCTCATGCTCGAGACTCAGAAATGCATCGCCACCGCGTCCACCACGCAGTAGTCGTCGTCGACCATCGGCATCCAGTGCCACTTGTCGAAGGTCGTGCAGGGGTGCGAGATGCCGAGGCCGACGCGATCGCCGACGCACGGGGGCCTCGGCCGCGTCGCCCGCCTCCCAGCGCAGGTAGGCGTGCTGGTCGTTGAGGCCGGTGATCTTCCAGCTCGCCGGCACGGCGCGCGGTGGTCAGCGCGCCGCGCGCGGCGCGGGCGATCGGCATCGGCATCTCGATGTCGAAGGAGAGGTCGCGCTTGCCGACGGCGAGGATCGCGAGGCCGGGTTCGGGGCAGGACTGCACCAGGGTCCAGACCTCCAGCGCCGGGCGCAGGCTGTCGCCGCGAGCGCAGCCCAGGCGCGACTCGACGACGTTGAGCATAGCGCTTGTAGCTGCCATGGTCGTGCGTGACGTAGCAGCCCGAGCGCAGCAGGCCGCGCACCGGCCGGTCGAGCGCGGGCTTCAGGCGCGTCGCGACCAGGTCGAAGATCGCCGAGCCGCCGGCGGACAGCAGCACCTCGTCGGCTGTCGAACAGGTGCTGCGCGTCGCAGTGGCGCGCGACGGCCTCGACGCGGTCCATCAAGGCCTGCGCGTAGGGCGCATCGGCCTCGGTGTTGCCCTTGGCGCCCAGGCCCTCGTAGCACTCGATGCCGACCAGCTCGACCGCCGCGCTCGCATGCAGGCGCGTCGGCCAGCGCCACGGCCTCGTCGTGCGTGCGGCAACCGGTGCGGCCACCGGCAACGCCGATCTCGAGCAGCACTTCGAAGGGCAGCGCTGCCGGGGTGCCGTACGTGCCCAGGCTTCGATCAATGCCAGCTGCGGCGAGCGAGTCGACGAGGAACACGATGCGCAGACCGGTGTGGGCGCGCAGCAGCGACTGGATCGCGGCGAGGTCGGCGTCAGCCGAGCACCTGGTTGGCGATCAGCGTGCGGCGTGCGCCGGCCGCGACGCCGACCGCGAGCTGGGTCACGGTGGCGAAGGTGAGGCCCCAGGCGCCGGCATCGAGCTGGCGCGCGAAGAGCTGCGGCGACATCGTGGTCTTGCCGTGCGGCGCCAGGTCGATGCCCCAGTGCCGCGCCCGCTGCCTGCATCCAGGCCAGGTTGTGCTCGATCGCGTCGCGCTTGAGCAGCGCGAACGGCAATGGCAGGTCGCCTGCCAGCGCATTCCAGCCGGCGCGCGCCACTTCGCTGCGGCGCAGGCCACGATGGCCGTGCGGGAAGCCCTTGAAGCCGGGGCCGATCAGCGGGTCGAGAAGATCGTCGTGGGTCATGGTGCGGCGGTGATCAGCAAGTCCTTGCGGAGGCAGGCCGAGAAGCGGCCGGGGCTGACTTCGTCCAGCGCGGGCAGCGTCTGCGCGCAGGCGTCGATGGCATGCGGGCAGCGCGTGCGGAACACGCAGCCCGAGGGCGGGCCATCGGGCTCGGGATGTCGCCCTTCAGCGGCACGGCAGCGCTCTGGATCAGCGGGTCGGGCTTGGGGCTGGCGGCCAGCAGGGCCTGGGTGTACGGGTGCAGTGGCCGCTCGAACAGCTCGGCGGTCGGCGCGACCTCCATCACCCGGCCGAGATAGAGCACGACGACACGGTCGCACAGGTACTCGACGACGTCGAGATCGTGCGAGATGAAGAGCATGGTCAGCGACAGGCGCTCGCGCAGATCGGCCAGCAGGTTGATGACCTGCGCCTGGATCGACACGTCCAGGGCCGACAAGGGCTCGTCGGCGACGATGAACTCCGGTTCGACCGCCAGCGCGCGCGCAACGCCGATGCGCTGGCGCTGCCCGCCGGAAAACTCGTGCGGGAAGCGGTTGGCGTGTTCGGGCGGCAGGCCGACCAGTTTGCAGCAGTTCGGCGATGCGGCGTTCGCGTTCGCCCGGCCCCTTGGCCAGGCCGTGCGTGCTGAGCGCCTCGCCGAGGATGGCGCTGATGCGCATCTTCGGGTTCAGGCTCGCGTACGGATCCTGGAAGATGATCTGCAGCTTGCTGCGCAGCTTGCGCAGGCGCTCGGCCGGCAGCGCGCCGATGTCTTCGCCGCGGTACAGCACCTGGCCCGCGGTGCATTCGAGCAGCCGAAGCACGGTGCGGCCGATGGTGCTCTTGCCGGAACCCGATTCGCCGACCAGGCCGAGCGTCTCGCCGCGCCGGATGGCGAACGACACGTCGTCGACGGCGCGCACCGGCTTGTCCTTGGTGCCGAAGTAACGCTTGACGTGGCGCACCTCGATCAGCGGCACGTCGACCTCGGGTGAAGCGGCGGCTTGCACGGGCGGCTCCTAGGCAGCCGCTGCGACAGCCGCCGCAGCAACGCGCACGCAGCGTGCCTGGCGCGAGACGCCGGTGTCGACCAGCGCCGGCATCGCCTGGGTGCACCGCGCCTGCGCATGGTCGCAGCGCGGCTCGAACGCGCAGCCCGGCGGCGGCGACAGCGGGCTCGAGACCTGGCCGCGGATCGCGAACAGGCGTTTCGGCCGCGCCGGGCCGACGCCACGCACCTTGCCTGGCAGGCAGGCCAGCAGGCCCTGCGTGTAGGGGTGTTCGGGGGCGGCGAACAGTGGCCGCACCGGAGCGCGCTCGACCACGCGGCCGGCGTACAGCACGACCACGTCGTCGGCATGGTGGGCGACGACGCCGAGGTTGTGGGTGATGAACAGGATGCTCATCCCGGTCTCGGCCTGCAGGCGGCGCATCAGCACCAGGATCTGGGCCTGGATCGTGACGTCGAGCGCGGTGGTCGGCTCGTCGGCGATCAGCAGCGTCGGGTCGCAGGCCATCGCCAGCGCGATCATCACGCGCTGGCGCATGCCGCCCGACAGCTGGTGCGGGTACTCGTGCAGGCGCTGCGCCGACGCCGGGATCTCGACCAGGTCGAGCATGCGCTTGGCCTGCGCCAGTGCCGCGGCGCGGTCCAGGCCCTTGTGCAGGCGAACGCTCTCGGCGATCTGTTCGCCGATCGTGATGACCGGGTTCAGGCTGGTCATCGGCTCCTGGAAGATCATCGCCAGCTGGTTGCCGCGCAGGCGGCGGATCTCTTGGTCGCCGAGGGCCAGCAGGTCGACCGTGCGCCCCTCGCGCGTGACGAACGGCGCCTCGCCGCTCACTTGCGCGTTGGCGGTCTTGGGCAACAGGCGCATCAGGGTCAGGCTGGTCACCGACTTGCCCGAACCCGATTCGCCGACCAGCGCGGTCGTCTTGCCGGGCAGGATCGCGAAGCTGACGTCGGCCACCGAGCGCACCAGGCCGTCTTCGGTCGGGAAGGACGTGCTCAGGTTGCGCACCACGAGGCGAGGCTGTTCGGCGGGGGCGGGCGTGTCCACGCTCACAGCGCCTTCTTCAGCTTCGGGTCGAGCAGGTCGCGCACGCCGTCGCCCAGCAGTTGCAGCGACAGCGCGGTGAAGATGATCGCCAGGCCCGGGAACAGCACGACCCAGAAGGCCTTGTCGGCGTACTGCTGGCTGCCGGCGACCATCGTGCCCCAGGTGGGGATCTCGGGCGGCACGCCGACGCCGAGGAAGGACAGGCCGGCCTCGGCCAGGATCGCGTAGGCGAAGATGAACGAGCCCTGGACCATGATCGGCGACAGCAGGTTGGGCAGGATGTGGCGCCACAGGATGCGCGAGGTGCGCACGCCCAGCGCGCGCACCGCTTCGACGAACAGCAGTTCGCGCACCACCAGGGTCGAGGCCCGCACCACCCGGGCGACGCGCGGGGTGTAGACCAGCACCAGCGCCAGCACGACGTTCAGCAGGGTCGGGCCGAGGATCGCGACCAGCGCGATCGCCAGCAGGATGTCGGGGAAGGACATCATCGCGTCGACGACGCGCATCAACGGCGCGTCGAGGCGGCGGAAGAAGCCGGCCACCAGGCCGAGCACGGTGCCGGCGAGCACCGAGCCGAGCGCGGTCAGCGCCGCGATCGCCAGCGAGTAGCGTGCGCCGTGAACGATGCGGGCGTACATGTCGCGGCCGAGCTCGTCGGTGCCCATCAGGTGGGCGCTGCTCGGCGGCTTCAGGCGGTCGAGCACCGCGGTGTCGTTGGGGTCGGCCGACGCGAACCAGGGTGCACCCAGCGCGAGCACGGCGATCACGAACAGCACGACGGCCGAGACCATCACGATGCGGCGGTGCATCAGCTGGCGCACGATGCGAGGCACTTGCATAGGGGCTAGAGCTTCACGCGCGGATCGACCGCCACGTACAGCAGGTCGATCGAGAAGTTGATCAGCACATAGATCGCCGCGATCACCAGCAGCGCACCCTGGATCACCGGATAGTCCCGCCGCAGCACGGCGTTGACGACGAGGTTGCCGACGCCGGGCAGGCCGAACACGGTTTCGGTGACCACCGCGCCGCCGATCATCAGCGCCACCGTCAGGCCGAGCACGGTGACGATCGGCACCAGCGCGTTGCGCAGCGCATGCTTGAGCACGACCGAGCTTTCCGGCAGGCCTTTCGAGCGCGCGGTGCGCACATAGTCTTCGCCGAGCACGTCGAGCATCGAGGCGCGCGTGAAGCGGATGATCAGCGCCGAGTTGAGGATGCCGAGCACCGAGGCCGGCAGCACCAGCGCGTGCAGGCGCTCGGCCAGGGGCGCGCCGGGTGCGCCGTAGCCCGAGGCCGGGAACCAGCCCAGCGAGACCGCGAACAACTGGATCAGCACGATGCCGAACCAGAAGCTCGGAATGCTGGCGCCGAGCATCGCCACGCCGGTGAATACCTGGTCGACCGCGCGCCCGCGGTAGACCGCCGAGACGATGCCGCACGGGATGCCGATCAGCGCCGCGATGCCGACCGCCATCAGCGCGAGCAGCGTGGTCGGCTCGGCGCGCTCCCACAGCGCCTGCGTGACCGGGCGCTGCAGGAAGATCGACTGGCCCAGGTTGCCCTGCAGCACCTCGCGCACCCAGTAGGCGAACTGCACCGGCAGCGGCTGGTCCAGGCCGTAGTCCTTCTGCACGCGGGCGATGTCCTCGGCGGTGGCCTGGTCACCCAGCAGCACCGAGATCGGGTCGCCCGACGCGGCGCGCGTCAGCACGAACACGATCACCGCGACGATCGCCAGCACGGCGAGCATGCCGGCCAGTCGGGAAGCGAGGTAGCGGTACACGGCGCACCTCCGGAAGGTGGGGACGAGGACGTGGTCCGGCGTGGCGCCGCCCCCGGCGCGCGCCACGTGGTCACGTCAACAGGCGGCTACTTGATGCGTGCGTTCCAGAAGAACGGCCAGGTCGCCGGCACGTAGTTGTCCAGCGCCGGGCTCTTCGCCGACAGGCCGTTGAACTTGCCGACGTTGATGTAGGGCACCTCGTCGTACACGATCTGCTGCACCTTGCCCCACAGCGCGCCGCGCTTGACCGGATCGGCCTCGCGGTTGAACGCGGCCAGCGCCGCCTGCTTGGTCGGCGTGCCCCACCATCCGGGCGCGCCATCGCCGAGTTGCGGCGGCGACAGCATCGGCTCGGGGAACTGGCCGGAGTGGGTGATGTAGATGTCCCACAGCTTCGAGTCGTTGCGGCGCTGCACCAGCGTGGCCCAGTCGACCACGTTCAGCTCGGGCTTGAAGCCGGCACGCTTCAGTTGCTCGGCCATCAGCAGCGCCATGTTGTAGTGGAAGTCGTACTGGCGGCTGGTCAGCACGCGGATCGGCTCGCCCTTGTAGCCGGCCTTCTCGGCAGCGGCCTTGGCCTTGGCGGCATTGCGCTCGTTGTACTTGTCGGCGCCGGCGGTCGAGTAGTAGGGCGAGCCCTTCGGGAAGTGGTTGCCCTCGGCGATGAAGAAGCGCGTGTCGCCGAAGCCGGCCGCAAGCATCTCGCCGGGGCCGATGGCAGTCTGGATCGCCTGGCGGATCGCCTGGTTCGCCGCGACACCTTCCTTGGTGTTGAGCACGAGGTACGGGAAGCCGAACGACGGCGTCAGGATCGGCACCGTCTTGCCGCCCGACTTCTCGAGGCGGCTGAGGGCTTCGACCGGCAGCAGGTCGGCATAGTCGTACTGGCCGGCGAGCGAGCCTTCGACGCGGGTGTTGGCGTTGGGTACCGGCACGAAGCGCAGTTCCTCGATCAGCGCTTCGCGCTTGCCGCCGTAGCCGCTGGCGGGCTCCTTGCGTGCGCTGTACTTGTCGAACCGGGTCAGCAGCACGTACTGGTCGGGGCGGCGCTCCTTGAACTTGTAGGGGCCGGTGCCGACGAAGTCCTTCAGCGGCTGGGCGATCGACTCCTTGGCCATGATCGCGGCCATGCCGCTGGGCAGCGCCAATTGCGCGGCCAGCGGCGCATACGGATTCTTCAGCACGATCTCGACGCCGAGCGGGCCCTTGGCCTTGATGCTGTCGAGTTCCTTGCCCACGGCCTTGCCGCGCGGCGAGGTGTCCATCCAGCGCTGCAGGCTGGCGACCACATCGTCGGCGTTCAACTCACGGCCGCTGTGCAGCATCACGCCCTTGCGCAACGTGATGCTGTAGGACTTGCCGTCGGCGGAGACCTTGGGCAGCGTCTCGGCCAGCATCGGCACCACGTTCCACTTGGCGTCGAAGGTGTAGAGCGGCTCGTACACGTGCTGCATGATCGTGCCGACCAGGTCGGCCGTGGAGGCCATCGGGTCCAGCGTCTGCGGCTCGGCCACCATTGCCAGCGTGGCATAGGCGCGCGGGGCCTGGGCCAGGGCGGGCTGGATGCCACCGAAGGCGAGGGCGGCCAGACCGAGTGCCGCGGGTCGCAGCAGGAACGAGCGGCGGGGAGGTTGATGAGCAACGGGCATCGCGGATCTCCGGACGGTTGTGAAAATTACTTTCATCGATATCGTGACTATCGCGGATCGAAATCGCCATTCAATCAGGGTTTACTCGGATCCATTGCCGATTTCTCTGAAATACACTTTCATCTTCAGGCTGACTCTCTTCTCAGCCCAGCTCCGCCACTCTTCACAGGAACTGCCATGCCTCTGGACTACCTGGGCACGCCGCCCGTCGCCTCCGATCGCCAAGCGCGCCCGTTCTCGCCCGCGGTCCGTGCGGGCGACTTCATCTACGTTTCGGGCCAGGTGCCGGCCAATGCCGATGGCGAGATCGTCGCCGGCGGCATCGAGGCGCAGACGCGGCAGGTGATGGACAACCTGAAGAACGTGCTCGCTCTCGCCGGTGCGACTTTCGACGACGTGTGCAAATGCACCTGCTGGCTGCAGGACGCACGAGACTTCGGTGCCTTCAACCGCATCTACATGAGCTATTTCCCGAACGGCCGCCCGGCGCGCTCGACCACCGAAGCGCGGTTGATGGTCGATGCCAAGGTCGAGATCGACGTCATCGCCTACAAGCCGAAGGGCTGAGGCGAGTCGCTGGGCTTCGCTGCTGAATGCTGGACGGCCAGCGGCGAGTGTCCGTCCCGACGGGTGCGGGTCGATCGAGCTGCACGCGGTGTCGCGTGATCGACAATTCATCGATGGCCCTGATCACGCTTTCCAACGCCCACCTCGCTTTCGGCCATGTCGCGCTGCTCGATGGCGCAGGGTTCTCGCTCGAGGCCGGTGAGCGCGTCGCGCTGATCGGTCGCAACGGCACCGGCAAGTCGTCGCTGCTGAAGATCCTGGCCGGACTCGAGCGCCTCGACGACGGCGTGCTGCAGGTGCAACAGCGGCTGCGCCGTTTCTACGTGCCGCAGGAGCCGGTGTTCGAGGCCGACTCGACGGTGTTCGAGGCCGCGAGCGTGGGCGCGGCAGAGGCGCGCGAGTTGCGCGAGCGCTATGAGCAGCACCGTCCTGAAGACGATCTCGACGCGCTGCAGACGCGGATCGAGGCGCTCGACGGCTGGACCTGGGAGCAGCGTGTCGACGAGACGCTGCAGCGGCTGCGCCTGGACGGCCGGGCGCATGTGCACACGCTGTCGGGCGGCACCAAGAAGCGCGTCGCGCTGGCGCAGGCGCTGGTGGCGCACCCCGATGTGCTGCTGCTCGACGAGCCGACCAATCACCTCGACCTCGATGCGATCGAGTGGCTGCAGGGGCTGCTGGCCAGCTGGACCGGCGCGTTGCTGTTCGTGTCGCACGACCGCGCCTTCATCGATGCGGTGGCCACGCGCATCATCGAACTCGACCGCGGCGTGCTGCGTTCGTACCCCGGCAACTACGCTGCGTACGAAGTGACGAAGGCGCGCGAGCTCGAATCCGAGGCGCTCGCCAGTGCCCGCGCCGACAAGCTGCTGGCGCAGGAAGAGATCTGGGTCCGCAAGGGTGTCGAGGCGCGACGCACGCGCGCCGTCGGCCGCGTCGTGCGGCTCGAACGCCTGCGGGCGCAGCGCGCGGCGCGGCGCGAATCGCTCGGCCAGGTGCGGCTCGAGATCGATTCAGGCGTGCCGAGCGGCAAGCTGGTGGCGGTGCTCGACGACGTGTCGTTTCGCTTCGGCGACGAGGGTCCCTGGCTGATCGATCACTTCACCGCCACCTTCCTGCGTGGCGACAAGGTCGGCCTGGTCGGCCCCAACGGTGTCGGCAAGACCACGCTGCTGAAACTGATCCTCGGCCAGCTCGAACCGACGCGCGGCACCGTGCGCCGTGGCAGCAAGCTGCAGGTGGCCTACTTCGACCAGATGCGCGAAGCACTGGACCTCGACGCGACGCTGGCCGACACCATCAGCCCGGGCAGCGAGTGGATCGAGTTCGCTGGCCAGCGCAAGCATGTGATGAGCTACCTGAACGATTTCCTGTTCTCGCCCGAACGGGCCAATTCGCCAGTGCGCACGCTGTCGGGCGGCGAGCGCAACCGGCTGCTGCTGGCGCGTCTGTTTGCGCTGCCGGCCAACGTGATCGTGCTCGACGAGCCGACCAACGATCTGGACATCGACACCCTGGAGTTGCTGGAGGAGCTGCTGCTCGGCTATGCCGGCACCGCGTTCATCGTCAGCCACGACCGTCGCTTCGTCGACGCGGTGGTGACCAGCACGGTGGCTTGGGAGGGCGACCCGGCCTACGGCGGTCGGCCCGGGCTGTGGCGCGAGTACGAGGGCGGCATCACCGATTGGCAGATGCAGCGCGCACGCAGCCGGGTCGTCGCGAGTGCGCCAGCCGTGGCCGCGGCGCCGGTCTTGGCGCCGCGCGGCGGCGGTAGGTGCGGCCACGCCGCGCACCAAGCTCAGCTACAAGGAACAGCGCGAACTCGACGCGCTGCCCGCACGCATCGAGGCCCTGGAGGCCGAGCAGAAGTCGATCGCCGAGGCCATTGCCGACCCTGTCGCTGTATGCGAAGAACCCGGAACGGGCGACCGAGCTGCACGCGCGCTATGCGCAGATCGACGAAGAATTGCTGGCCGCGCTGGAGCGTTGGGAAACGCTCGGCGCCCGCTGACGCTCAGCTGCGCGAGCTGCCGAACCAGCTGTCGTTCTGCGCCACCGGGTGGGTGCGGCTGACGATCAGCCCGCCCTGCAGGTACAGGGCATTGAGCAGGCGCATCGCGCGGCCCCGGTTCAGGCCAGGCCACTCCGACATCTCGCGCAGGTTGGCGCTTTCGCGGTGCAGGCGATTGACGGCGGCCTGCACCACACCGGTCAACGCCACCTCCCGCAGGCTGATGCCCAAGGCCACGCGGTAGGCGGCCGGGCCGGCGATCTCGGGCAGCAACTGCTCGCGCGAGCCGCGCATCGCCAGCTCCCACGCCACCGGCCCGAGCGGCTGGTACAGGTGCGGCTCACCGACCAGCGCGGCCTCGGGATCGCCGGGCGGGCGCAGCACGGCGGGCTCGATGCGCAGCACCTCGAGGTCGGACAGCCGCTGGGCCAGGAACTCATGCATCGGCAGCGGGCAATGCGCCAGCCTTTCGTGCGGGAACACGGTCAGCGGCACCACCCGCATGCCGCACTGCAGGTACACCGCCAGCGGCCGCGCATGGCGCACGCAGGCGGCCAGCACTTCGAGCAGTTCGGTGTGGCGGCCGTCCTGCTCGAACCGAAGCAGATCCTGCAACAGCGACGGATTCAGCGACGACAGCCGCGTCAACGACTCGTCGGCACCTTCGCGCTTGAGCTCGGTCAGGTAGCGCTGGAAAGCGCTGACCCGCATCAACTCGGGTTCTCCCAGCGGCAGGGTGGATTCGAACATCACGTGGGGCTGCTCCAGCAGTGCCGCCTGTTGACCAATTGTTACTTCTGAATGTTACGCGGCCGATGGTAGCAGCGCACCCCCCCTATTTCATGGGGTTGCGCATCGCCTCGCGCGCCTCGCCGAGCGCGCGCCAAAACCGCGGCTCTTGCGCGGTGGCGAAGTTGATGCGCATCAGCGTGCTCGGCCGTGGCGTGGCATGGAACAGGCTGCCGGGCGCGAGCAGCCAGCCCTGGTCGTGTAACCGCTCGACCAGCCCCTGAGGCGGCGAAGAAGCCGACGCGCCAGTTCGGTGTCACGGTTTTCGAGAAGGGCCCGGCCGCGCCGCGTGGCGTCGGGGACGAGCAGCAGGCGCGTGACGATGTCCAGCGCCGGCGTCTGCCCATCGCCACGCGCCGGCGGGGCACATTCGCGGCGCGTGGCGGGGCTCCTGCGACGGCAAGGCTTCGGCGGCGGGCGGCGCGTTGGCAAGAAGGTTCATCTGTATCTGTATTGGTCTGACCAGCCATGCAGAGCGTGGCACGAGGCCTGAAGGCGTACTGCTCGTGTAATGGCCATTGACCCTAGACTGCGGCGATGGCATCGACCGATCCAGACCTTGCGCGCCACGCTGCCGATGCGCACGTCGCTGTCAGCGGCGCCGACAGTTCGCGCGGGTTTGCGCTCGGCGTGCTCGGGGTGGTGATCTTCGCGATGACGTTGCCGATGACGCGGCTGGCCGTCGGCGACGCCGCCGATCCGCAGCTGCCGCCCGGCTTCGTGACCGCCGGCCGCGCGGGGCTGGCAGGCTTGCTCAGCACCGCCTACTTGCTGGCGATCCGCGCCGCGTGGCCGGCCCGGCGGCACTGGCGCGCGCTCGTCATCTGTGCGTTCGGCACCGTGCTCGGCTTTCCGCTGTTCCTGGCGCTGGCGCTGCGCCACGTCGATGCGATGCATGCCGCGGTGGTCACCGGCGTGTTGCCCTTGGCCACCGCGGTGGCGGCGGCACTGTGGCTGCGCCAGCGTGCATCGAGCGGGTTCTGGGTCTGCGCCGTGGTCGGCTGCGGGCTGGTGCTGGCCTTCGCGGCGCGCCAGGGCCAGGGTGCGTTGGGCGCCGCCGATGGCCTGCTGCTGCTGGCGGTGGCCAGTGCATCGATCGGCTACGTGGCCGGTGCGCAGGTGTCGACGCGGCTGCCGGCCGAGCAGGTGATCTGTTGGGTGCTGGTGTTTTCGCTGCCGCTCACGCTGCCGGCCATGGCCGTCACCTGGCCGGCCGATGCGGCCGCGGTGCGCGCCAGCGCCTGGGGCGGATTCGCCTACGTCACGCTGTTCTCGATGTGGCTCGGCTTCTTTGCCTGGTACCGCGGCCTCGCGCTCGGCGGCGTGCTGCGGGTCAGCCAGGTGCAGCTGCTGCAGCCCTTTCTCGCGCTGCTGTTCGCCGTGCCGGTGCTCGGCGAACGACTCGATGCGGTGACGGTGGCCTTCGCGCTTGCGGTGATGGCGGTGGTGCTCGCCGGCAAGCGCATGCCGCTGTCGGCGCCGCGCTGACGCAGACGGCCACGCCGACAATCGATCCCCTTTCCCTGCATACCTGACGAGGCGACCGATCATGACCCCCGACTCGCATCCGTTCACGCTCGCGCGCCGGGCCGAGCGCATGAACCCGTCGATCATTCGCGAGATCCTGAAGGTCACCGAGCAGCCGGGCATCGTTTCGCTCGCCGGCGGCCTGCCGTCGGCCGACACCTTCCCGGTGCAAGCCGTGCGCGACGCGACCGAGAAGGTGCTGCGCGAAGCGCCGCGCGAGGCTCTGCAATACGCCGCCAGCGAAGGCTATGCGCCGCTGCGCGGATGGGTCGCCGCGCACCTCGCCCGGCAGCACGACATGAGGGTCCACGCCGACCAGGTGCTGATCACCACCGGCTCGC
This sequence comes from uncultured beta proteobacterium, assembly GCA_963783785.1. Lineage (GTDB taxonomy): Bacteria > Pseudomonadota > Gammaproteobacteria > Burkholderiales > Burkholderiaceae_C > CADEEN01. Next base: position 208,752 of record CAWAOQ010000001.1, read on the forward strand.
AACAGGGCCTCGATCTCGCGGCGAAGGTGCTGATCGACACGGGCTCGCGCGTGCTGGTCGAGACGCCGACCTACCTGGGCGCATTGCAGGCCTTTGCACCGTACGAGCCGCAGGTCGAGTCGCTCGAGTCGGACCACGAAGGCCCGTTGCCGCAGGCGCTGGCAGACGCGGCGCCGGGCGCACGCTTCGCCTACCTGCTGCCGAACTTCCAGAATCCGACCGGCCATGTCTACACCGAGGCCCGCCGCAGCGCGCTGGTGGTGGCCGCGCGGGCGGCCGGCCTGCCGCTGGTCGAGGACAACCCCTACGGCGACCTCTGGTACGACGCGCCGCCACCGGCGCCGCTGGCCACGCGCTGGCCCGAGGGCGTGCTCTACCTCGGCTCGTTCTCCAAGGTGCTGTCCCCGGGGTTGCGGCTGGGCTATGTGGTGGCGCCGCCGGCGCTGTACCCGAAGCTGTTGCAGGCCAAGCAGGCGGCCGACCTGCACACCTCGATCTTCAACCAGCGGGTGGTCTACGAGGTCGTGCGCAACGGCCTGCTCGACGCCCATGTGCCGACCATCCGGGCGCGCTACAAGGTGCAGCGTGACGCGATGGAAGCGGCGCTCGAGAAGCACCTGTCAGGGTTGGCGCAATGGCAGCGCCCCGCCGGGGGCATGTTCTTCTGGCTCGAACTCGCCCCCGGACTGGACGCGATCAGACTGCTGCCCCAGGCGGTGGCCGCCGGCATGGCGTTCGTGCCGGGTGAACCGTTCTATGCGTCGGCGCCGCGGCGCAATGCGTTGCGACTGAGCTTCGTCACCGTGCCGGCGGCGCAGATCGAGGTCGGCATCGTGGCCTTGGCGGGTGTGTTGCGCCGGGCGGAGGCACCTGCATGAACCCCTCGGCGCACCGCTTCACGCAACTCGATGTCTTCACCGAGCGCGCGCTCGCCGGCAATCCGCTGGCCGTCGTGCATGGCGCCGACGACCTCGACGACGCGCGCATGGCCGCATTCGCGCGCTGGACCAACCTGTCCGAGACCACCTTCCTGCTGGCGCCGACCGAGCCGGGCGCCGACTACCGGGTGCGCATCTTCACGCCGACGGTCGAGTTGCCGTTCGCTGGCCATCCGACGCTGGGCAGCTGCCACGCCTGGCTCGCAGCCGGCGGCCAGCCGCGCCGCGACGGCGAGGTGGTGCAGCAGTGCGGTGTCGGCCTCGTCCGCATCCGGCGCGACGGCGCGCGGCTGGCCTTCGCGGCGCCGCCGCGGCGGCGCAGTGGTCCGTTGGACGAAGCGACGGTCGAGCGCATCGCCCACTTTCTGCAGTTGCCGCGTCGCGCGATCGTCGCCCACCAGCATTGCGACAACGGGCCCGGCTGGAAGGCGGTGATGCTGGCCTCGGCCGCGGAGGTGCTGGCGCTGCGGCCGCGGCTCGGCAGTGAAAGCAATCTCGAGATCGGCGTGGTCGGCTCGCACGGCGTGGATGCGCAGCCGGCGTTCGAGGTGCGGGCGTTCTTCCCGGCGCCTGGCGGCAGCCTGGCCGAAGACCCGGTCACCGGCAGCCTGAACGCCGCCCTCGCGCAGTGGCTGATCGGCGAGGGCCTGGCACCGCCGCGCTACGTGGCGGCGCAGGGCGCGGCGCTCGGCCGCGCCGGGCGTGTCCATGTGCTGCAGGACGGCGCCGACATCTGGATCGGTGGCGACAGCGTCGCCGTCGTGCGCGGCGAGGTGGTGCTGTGACCGCGATGGTCGACCACCTCGTCGTCGCCGCGTCCAGCCTGGCGCAGGGCGCGCACTGGTGCGAGGCGGTGCTGGGCGCCGTGCCCGGCCCGGGCGGCACGCACCCGCTGATGGGCACCCACAACCGGTTGCTGAACATCGCCAGCGCGGCATTCCCGCAGAGCTATCTGGAGATCATCGCCATCGACCCGGCTGCACCGCCACCGGCACGTGCCCGCTGGTTCGGGCTCGATGAGATCGACCTCGGTGGCGGCCCGCGGCTGCTGCATGTGGTGGCGCGCAGCAGTGCCCTCGAGTCGCAGTGCACGGCACTGCGCGCGGCGGGCCTGGACCCCGGTCTGCCGATCGCGGCATCGCGCGACACGCCGCAAGGCCGGCTTTCATGGCGCATCACCGTGCGCGACGACGGCCGGCTGCTGGTCGGCGGCGCGCTGCCGACATTGATCGAGTGGGGCGCCTCGCACCCGACCGCGGCCATGCCGACTTCGGGCATCGTGCTGCACGCGCTGGAGCTGCGCGGCTTGCCGCCGGCCGCTGTGCAGGCACTGGATCTGCGCGGCGTCGAGTGTGCCGCCGACGCCGGCCCGGCCATCACCGCCACCTTCGACACGCCGCGCGGTCGCGTGGTGCTCCGCTCGGATTGACCGACATGCAGGCCTTCAGCACCGACGACCTCGAAGCTGCGCAACGCGTGGTCTATGCGGCGATGCCGCCGACACCGCAGTACGCCTGGCCGCTGCTGCGCGAGCGGTTGGGCACCGAGGTCTGGGTCAAGCACGAGAACCACACGCCGCTCGGCGCGTTCAAGTTGCGCGGCGGCCTGGTCTACATCGACGCACTGATCCAGCGTGAGCCGGCCTGCCGCGGCGTGATCAGCGCCACGCGCGGCAACCACGGCCAATCGATCGCCTTTGCGGCGCGCCGCCATGGGCTGTCCGCGACCATCGTCGTGCCGCACGGCAATTCGACCGAGAAGAACGCCGCAATGCGCGCGCTTGGCGCCGAGCTGATCGAGCACGGCAGCGACTTCCAGCAGGCGCGCGAACATGCCGCGGCAATCGCCAGCGAGCGCGGCCTGCACTTCGTCCCTTCGTTCCACCGCGACCTGGTGCGCGGCGTGGCCAGCTACTGGATCGAGTTCTTCCGCGCGGTGCAGCCGGCGGTGGCGTTCGTGCCGGTCGGCCAGGGTTCGGGCATCTGCGCCTGCATCGCGGCGCGCGCCGCCACCGGGGCTGCGACACGCATAGTCGGCGTCGTCTCGGCACATGCGACCGCCTACCTCGATTCGTTCCGCGCCGGCCGGCGCATCGAGGCGCCGGTGACCACGGTGCTGGCCGACGGCATGGCCTGCCGCGTGCCCGACGAGGAGCCGCTGGCGCTGATGCGGCGCGAGGTCGATGACATCGTGGCCGTGACCGACGCCGAGGTGGCCGCCGCGATGCGGGCGCTGTTCTCCGACACGCACAATGCGGCCGAGGGCGCCGGCGCGGCGTCGCTGGCGGCGGCCCTGCAACAGCGCGAGCACTGGCGTGGCCGTTCGATCGGCGTCACGCTGTGCGGCGGCAACGTCGACCGCGCGCTGTTCGCGCGCGTGTTGGCCGGCGACGACGGCAAAGGGCGCTGATGACTGAAGAACTGTTCCGCGAGGACGCCACGTTGCGCGACTGCAGCGCAAGGGTGCTGGCGCTCGCCGACGGCGGTGTGATCCTCGACCGCACGGTGTTCTATCCGCTCGGTGGCGGGCAGGCCGGCGACGCCGGCGCGTTGATGCTGGCCGACGGCCGTCGCGTGGCGGTGGTCGATACCCGCAAGAGCAAGGAACACCCCGGCGCCGTGCTGCACCTGCTGGCGCCGGGCACGGATGCGTCGATGCTGTTGCCGGGCACGCCGGTCACCGCACAGATCGACTGGGCCCGCCGCTTTCGCCACATGCGCTTTCACACCACCACGCACCTGCTGTGCGCGCTGGTGCCGCACGCGGTCGATGGCTGCTCGATCACGGCCGACTACGCGCGACTCGATTTCCACATGAGCGAGCCGCTCGACAAGGAAGCCCTGACCGCCGGCATCGCCCGGCTGGTGGCCGAAGCGCATCCCGTGCGCCACCGCTGGATCAGCGAGGCCGAGCTCGATGCCAACCCGGGCCTCGTGCGCAGCATGAGCGTGCAGCCACCGCGCGGGCTCGGGCGCATCCGCGTGCTCGAGATCGAAGGCGTCGACCTTCAGCCCTGCGGTGGCACGCATGTCGGCAATACCGCCGAGATCGGCGCCGTGGTGGTCACCAAGATCGAGAAGAAGAGTGCGATGACGCGCCGGGTCGTTCTCGGCTTGGCGGCGTAGCGCCCAAGAAGAGCCCGCTGAAGCGGGCTCTGTCAGCGAAACGCAGAACGCTGTTACTGCGGCTTCTGGTAGGCGTCGTGGCAGGCCTTGCAGCTCTGGCCGACGGCACCGGCGGCGGCCTTGATCTGCTCGAGGTTGCCGGTCTTGCCGGCAGCGGCGAGCTTCAGCACGTCTTCCTGGCTCTTGGCAACGGCAGCGGCGAACTTGTCCTTCTCGGTCCAGATCTCGGGTTTGGCGCGGGTGTTGCCCTTGTCGCTGCCTTCGATGAACGCAGCGAACTGCACGCGGCTGTTGAGCAGGGCGACGATCTCGATGTTCTCTGCGGCCGCCTTGGCGTCGAACGGCACCTGGCCATTGATCATCGCGAACAGGCGTCCCATGTGATTGTTCTGCAGGTACATCGCACTCTGGCGGTACTTGATCGCCGCATCGGCGTTGCGGAACTGCGCCGCTGCGGGCAACGCGGTCAGCGCGGTCACGAGGCCCAGCGCGATCGCGGCCAGGGCGGGGCGGTGCTTCATCGACAACATGCAGATTGCTCCTTTGGGTGTACGGATCAGATGCAGGGACCGTTTCGACCGAGGCCGTCACGGGCGCTTTCAGTGTACGAAGCAGCGTGCGCGGCGCTTGCAGCGTCGGGGAAAGCCCGAGTGTCAGGACTGGTCGCGTCGGGGCCGGCAGGTTATTGTTGTGGCCCCTGGTGACGCTGCCGCCCGCTGCATGACCCCCGAGCCTCCGTTGCGCCCCGTTCGCGTCTGGGATCTGCCCACGCGCCTGTTCCACTGGACCCTTGCGCTGGCAGTGATCGGCTCGGTGATCACCGGCCAGGTCGGCGGCAACGCCATGGTCTGGCACACCCGGCTCGGCCTGGTGGTGATGGCGCTGCTGCTGTTTCGCCTGGTCTGGGGATTCGTCGGCGGCTACTGGTCGCGTTTCGCGTCCTTTCTCTACGGGCCACGCAGCGTGATCGCCTACCTGCGCGGCGACCCCGGTCCCGGCGGGCGATACCGCATCGGCCACAGCCCCGTCGGTGCGCAGGCGGTGTTCGCACTGCTCGGACTGCTGGCGTTCCAGGTGGCCACGGGGCTCGTGGCCGACGACGAGATCGCCACTACCGGGCCGCTGAACCGGTTTGTCGCGGGCAGCGTGGCGCACGCGGCCAGCGACTGGCATGAGGAGGCCGGCAAGACGCTGTTGATCGTGCTGGTGCTGGGCCATGTTGCCGCGGTGCTGTACTACCTGTGGCGCAAGCGCAGGAACCTGATTGCGCCGATGATCCGTGGTGACCAGGCGCTGCCGGTCGATGCGATAGCCTCCGCCGATGGCGCCGGCCACCGGCTCGTGGCGCTGCTCGTGCTGGCCGCAGCGGCGGCATTGGCCTGGTGGGTCGGCAGCCTGGGGGCGCCGTGACCACGCCGCCGTCTATCGAGTTGCTGACGCCGGCCACGCCGGCCCTGCTCGACGAGGTGCGCGCGATCTTTCGCGAGTACGCCAACAGCCTGGACATCGATCTGTGCTTCCAGGATTTCGAAGCCGAGCTGGCGTCGCTGCCCGGTGAATACACGGCGCCGCAGGGAGCCCTGCTGCTGGCCACCGTCGATGGTGAAGTGGCGGGGTGCGGTGCGTTGCGTCCGCTGCCTGGTTGCGACTACGCCAATGCCTGCGAGATGAAGCGGCTCTATGTGCGGCCGGCGTTCAGACGCTTCGGGCTCGGCCGCCTGCTGGCGCAGGCGCTGCTCGACCGCGGCCTGCAGGCTGGCTATTCGGCCATGCTGCTCGACACGCTCGACGACATGGAGGCTGCGCGCGGCCTGTACGCCAGCCTCGGTTTCGAGGAGATTCCGCCGTACTACTTCAACCCGATTCCCGGGGCGCATTACCTGAAGGCGGTTCTGGGATGAATCCGCGATGAAAAAAGGGTGGCCAAGGCCACCCTCTTGCGACGCTGCCCGAGTCGACCTCAGGCGGCGTTGAGCCACATCGCCGTATCAAAGGCGCTGCTCATCAGCGGCATGTTCATGCCGAAACTGGCATTCGCCGCTGCTGCCTTGGCCGCGGCGGCGTTCTTGGACTTGCTGCCGGCATCGCTGCCGGTGCTGCTCGTGGGGGCCACTTCCGTCGCCCGCTCCCATGACCCGATTTCCTGGGAGCGGGCTACTGAAAAGAATAGAAACACCTGAATGGTATTTTTCGCTCTGCCCAGAAGTCAGCGGCGTCGCGGAACGCGTCGAGCAACTGCTCCCGCGTTTCGCGGTCGAAGCGCGGGTTGTCAGGCAACTGCTCGAGCACGACCACGAAGCCCGGCTGCGAGCCTGACTTGTGGACCAGGTCGGTCATGCAGTCGTACAACGCGTCGAGGTTCTTGCCGAAGTGCGCAGGAAACAGGAACGCGTCGGCGATGGCTTCGAGCACGTCCTGCTTGGACTGGGCATTGGCCAGGTTGGCGTAGAGAAAATGCTGGCCGGCGTCATGCGCAGCCTGCATCAACTCGTCGACGCGGTAGGCGCGTATGGACTGAACAATGTTCGGACGGACTGTCTGCAAGAGCATGGTCGCGTTCCTCCTGTGGTCGATAGTGAAAAGAAGAGAATCCCTGATCGCTGCCCGGCTCACTGCACGATGCGCTTGAAGCTCGCGTAATGGTCCGCGGTGTAGTAACAGACCTCGGGCGCCGTGGCGGGCCGGCCGCCACAAACGATGCGCCGGGCGCCGCGGTCGCTCGAGCCGGGCGTCTTGACGGTGTATTCGCGGTAGTGACCGCGCGCCTGGACGGGCAGCAGCCGCTCGCGGTTGCCAAAGACCGAGCCATCCTTGGCGTATGGGAACGGGCCGCCGCTGCGGATCAGGCGCTCGGTCTGCTGCGCCTCTGGCTGGCAATTCGGCCAGAGCCACCACGGCCGCATCCGACGCCCCGGCACGCGCATGCACCGGCAGCACCGATGAAGCGGCGACGACAATAGCCAGCCCCAACTTGTATAGACTGCCTGCTGTCGATGACCGCGCTGCCAATGCGCCTGCGAACGCCACGGGTTAACCCTGAAAAGTCAAACGCGCATGGTACCGGAACAGCGAAAAAACCTCAAGTCACTGCCCAAAAATGGGGCACGCAGGCCAGGTCAATTGTGAGCGCACACTCTTCTTAAGTCGCTCTTGGGCAGTAGTTTCTGCTTGGACGCGATTTCCGAACGTCCCGCGGCGCCGGAATGCTGCGGCGCACCAGTCAGCGCATCGCGTTGGCGTCGGCGATAGCCAGCGCACTCATGTTGACGATGCGGCGCACCGTCGCCGAGGCGGTCAGCACGTGCACCGGCATCGCCGCGCCGAGCAACACCGGACCGATCGCGATGCCACCGCCGGCCGCCGTCTTCAGCAGGTTGTAGGCGATGTTGGCGGCGTCGATGTTCGGCAGCACCAGCAGGTTGGCGTCGCCGACCAGCGTGCTGCGCGGCATCGCGGCGGCCCGCGCCGCCCCATCGAGCGCGACGTCGCCGTGCATCTCGCCATCGACCTCGAGCCACGGTGCCTGCTCGCGCAACAGCGCCAGCGCGCGCCGCATCTTTTGTGCGCTCGGCAAGTCGCTGGTGCCGAAATTGGAGTGCGACAGCAAGGCGGCCTTGGGCTGGACCCCGAAGCGCAGCATCTCCTCGGCAGCCATCACGGTGATCTCGGCCACCTCCTCGGCGCTCGGGTCGGCGTTGACGTGGGTGTCGACCAGGAACAGTTGCCGGCCGGGCAGCATCAGGCCATTCATGCACGCGTAAACGCGCACGTCCTGGGCCGTGCGCGGGCTGCCACCTTGGCGTTTGCCGATCACCTGATCGATGTAATGCAGGTGCGAATGGGTCGTGCCCCAGGTACCGCAGAGCATGCTATCGACCTCGCCCTTGTACAGCAGCATCGCGCCGATCAGCGTCAGGCGCCGGCGCATCTCGATCTTGGCCACCTGCACCGTGACGCCCTTGCGCTCGGTCATGCGGTGGTAGGTCTGCCAGAAATCGCGGTAGCGGTGGTCGTTCTCGACGTTGACGACGTCATAGTCGCGCCCCTGTTCGAGCCGCAGCCCGAAACGCTCGATGCGCTTGGCCATCACCGCCGGCCGGCCGATCAGCGTCGGCCGTGCCAGCCCCTCGTCGACCACCACCTGGACCGCGCGCAGCACGCGCTCGTCCTCGCCTTCAGCGTAGGCGAGGCGGTTGGCCTTGGCGCGCCTGGCGAGGTTGAAGATCGGCCTCATCGTCGCGCCCGAGGCATAGACGAAGGTCTGCAGCCTCTCGCGGTAGGCGTCCAGGTCGGCCACCGGCCGCAGTGCGACGCCCGAGTCGGCGGCGGCCTGCGCCACGGCCGGCGCGATCTTCATCATCAGGCGCGGGTCGAACGGCTTGGGGATCAGGTATTCGGCGCCGAACGACAGCGTCACGCCGGCGTAGGCCGCGGCCACGACCTCGTTCTGCTCGGCCTGCGCCAGTTCGGCGATCGCGTGCACCGCGGCGATCTCCATCTGCGTCGGTGATCGTCGTCGCGCCCGAATCGAGCGTGCCGCGAAAGATGTACGGGAAGCACAGGACGTTGTTGACCTGGTTCGGGTAGTCGCTGCGCCCGGTGGCCATGATCGCGTCGTCACGCACCGCCTTGACCTCTTCCGGCAGGATCTCGGGCGTTGGATTGGCCAGCGCAAAGATGATCGGCCGCACTGCCATCGACGCCACCATCGCGGGCTTCAGCACGCCCGCAGCCGACAGGCCGAGGAAGACATCGGCACCGACGATCGCTTCGGCCAGCGTGCGGTGCGGCGTGTCCTGTGCGAACTCGGCCTTGTCCGGGTCCATCAGTTCGGTGCGGCCCTTCCACACCACCCCGGCCAGGTCGGTGGCCAGGATGTTCTGGCGCGGCACGCCGAGCTTGAGCAGCAGGTTCAGGCACGCCAGCGCCGCGGCGCCGGCGCCGGAGGTGACGAGCTTGACTTTGCGGATGTCCTTGCCGGCCACCTTGAGGCCGTTGAGCAGCGCCGCGCCGACGACGATGGCCGTGCCATGCTGGTCGTCGTGGAAGACCGGGATCTTCATCCGCTCGCGCAGCTTGCGCTCGACGTAGAAGCAGTCCGGTGCCTTGATGTCTTCCAGATTGATGCCGCCGAAGGTGGGCTCGAGCGCGGCGATCACGTCGACCAGTTTGTCGAGGTTCTTCTCGTTGATCTCGAGATCGAACACGTCGATGCCGGCGAACTTCTTGAACAGCACCGCCTTGCCTTCCATCACCGGCTTGGCCGCCAGCGGGCCGATGTCGCCGAGGCCAAGCACCGCGGTGCCGTTGGTGACGACGGCCACCAGGTTGCCGCGCGAGGTGTAGCGGTAGGCGTTGCGCTCGTCGGCCACGATCTCCTCGCAGGCCGCGGCGACGCCGGGTGAGTAGGCCAGCGCGAGGTCGCGCTGGTTGGTCAGCTGCTTGGTGGCGGCAATCGCCACCTTGCCCGGGGTCGGGAACTCGTGGTACTCGAGTGCGGCTTGGCGCAGTTCGGCACTTCTGGCTTCTTGGGTCGGCATGGCGTTCGGTTCCGTGGGCCCCCGGGCTGGGGCGCTGATGATGCAGCAAGCGCTGCCCGCGCACGATAGCCGCAATGCAGCGGCGCACCCATGCGCGAAAGTGCGTAGCGGCTTTGCGCGGCGGTACGCAATACTGGCTCGCAACATGACCGACGCCGCGCCTGCCACCAACGCCCACTGCGCCGCGCCACCGCAGCGGGCGGCCCGGCGCTGGCGTCGCGCGTTGCTGTGGGGGTTGCTGGTCGCGCTGCTGGCGGTGGCGCAGACGCTGCTGGTGCTGCTGGCGCTGAACTACGAAGCCACGCGGGTGCAGGACCGTGCCGAGGCGGTGGCCGCAGCGGCGGCGGCGGAGGTGCGGCAGTCGCTCGCGCGCAGCATGCAGAGCCTGCAGTCGCTGCTGTGGAACGACCCCTCGGCCGCGCAGTGGCGCCGCGACGCAGCCGACATGGTCCATGCCCGCAGCCAGATCCTGCGTATCGAGCGGCGCGACGCGGGCTTTCGCGTCACTGAGTCGGTGCAGACGCCGTACCTGGCGGCGCTGTTCGCGCCGATCCCACGCGAGTCGCTGAGCATCGAAGCCGAGATTGCCTGCGCCGCCGCGCGCCGCGGCGGTTCACCGGCCTTCTCGCGCAGCTACTTCGTGCCGCAGCCCGGCGGCTATGGCCTCGAGGTGATCGACCTGTGCATACCGTTGCCGGCCGGCACCGACGGGGCAGGCAGCATGGTGGCCACGTTCTCGCTGTCCGCGTTGCTCGAGGACGCGCTCGCCGCCGACCCTTCGCGCAGCCATGAACTGAGCTTCGTCGAGGGCGACGGTACGCGGCTGGCGCGGGCCGGCACCGTGCGCGGCGGCGGTGTCTACCGCGCCGAGTACCCGATCGACTTCGCCGGCGCCAGACTGCGCCTGCGCGCCGACAGCACCGAGGGCCGTCCGCACCTGATTCCCAATCTCAGCCTGGCGCTGGTGGTGGGGTTGTCGATCGCACTGTTCGCGCTGGTGTTGCTGCTGGCACGCGACGTGCGCCGCCGTGCGGCGGCCGAGGAACGCGCTGGACGAGGCCCTGGCCTTTCGCAAGGCGATGGAGGATTCGCTGGTCACGGGCCTGCGCGCGCGCGACCTGGCCGGCCGCATCACCTATGTGAATCCGGCGTTCTGCCGCATGGTCGGCTTCAGCGCCGAGGAACTGCAGCAGGCGGAGACGCCACCGTACTGGCCGCCCGAGCGGGTGGCCGAGTACAGCGTGCGCCAGGCCCAGCGCCTGGGCATCGCCGGCGGCCCGGCATCCCCACCGGCGGCAACGGCTTTTGCCGGCAGTGACGCGCGCGTCGGCTACGAGACCGTCTTCATGCGAAAGAACGGCGAACGCTTCCCGGTCATGATCTACGAGGCGCCCCTGGTCGACAGTGCCGGCCGCCACAGTGGCTGGATGAGCACGGCACTCGATCTGTCGGACCAGCGTCGCGTCGAGGAACTCTCGCGCCAGCAGCAGGAGCGGCTGCAGGCGACGGCCCGCCTGGCTACCGTCGGCGAAATGGCATCGTTGCTCAGCCACGAATTGAACCAGCCGTTGGCGGCGATCGCCAGTTATGCCAGCGGGTCGCTGAACTTGCTCGATGTGCCGCATGACGCAGCGGGCGCAGATGCGGAGTTGCGCGCGTTGTTGCGGCAGTCGATCGGCCGAATTGCCGAGCAAGCCGAGCGCGCCGGTCGCACGATCAAGAGCGTGCACGACTTCGTTCGCCGGCGCGAGCAGACGCGCGAGGCGGTGTCTGCCGCGGTTCTGGTCGACGCGGTGCTGCCGCTGGTGCGCTTGCAGGCGCGCAAGAGCGGTACCCGCATCGAGGTCGACCTGTCGACGCCGGCGCCCCGCGTGCTCGCCGATCGCACGATGGTCGAGCAGGTGCTGCTCAACCTGGCCCGCAACGGTATTCAGGCCATGGAGAGCGAGGCCACGCCACTCGGCCGGCGCGTGCTGCGCGTGGCGGTGCGCCCCGCCCAGGGTGCCTGGGTCGAATTCAGCGTCACCGATGCCGGGCCGGGCATCGCTGCCGACGTCGCGCAGCGGCTGTTCACCCCGTTCTTCACGACCCGCAGCGAGGGCATGGGGCTGGGCCTGTCGCTTTGCCGCACGGTGATCGAGCAGCACGGTGGTGCACTTGACTTCAGCAGTGGCGCCGGCGGCACGATATTTCGCTTCACGCTGCCCGCGGCGCCGTGATAGATATCGGGCATGCACGCAGCGCAGCCCACCTCCTCCGCCCACTTGGGCCTGCCGATGGTCTATCTCGTCGACGACGAAGAGGTGTTGCGCGACGCGATGGCCTGGCTGCTGCGATCACGGCGTCTGCTGTCGGAAGCCTTCGCCAGTGCCGAAGCCTTCGAGGCGATGCTCGATCGCGCGCTGGCCGAGCACGGTGGTGACTGGCCGACGGCGCCGTCGGCGCTGTTGCTCGACGTGCGCATGCCCGGCATGAGCGGCCTGGCCCTGTTCGACCGCCTGATCGAGCGCGGCCTGGTGGCCGCGATGCCGGTGATCTTCCTGACCGGCCACGGCGACGTGCCGACCGCGGTCGATGCGGTCAAGCGCGGCGCCTTCGACTTCGTCGAGAAGCCCTTTTCCGACAACGCCCTGGTCGACCGCATCGAGCAGGCCCTGGATGCCAGCCGGCGGCACCTGCAAGCGCAGCGGTCACACGACCGTGTGGCCCGTGCGGTGGCCGAGCTCACCGAGCGCGAGCGCGAGGTGATGCGCCTGGTGATCGAGGGCAAGCCCAACAAGCTGATCGCCGATGCGATGGGCATCAGCGTGCGCACGGTCGAAGTGCACCGTGCGCGGGTGTTCGACAAGATGCACGTCAAGTCAGCCGTCGAATTGAGCAATCTGCTGCGCGGCGCACAGCGTTGACTGCGGCGCAAGTCCCGCGCGCGGGTCTCAATGAGCGGGCGCTGGATAGTGCACGGCGAGCACCTCGAGGCGTTCGGGCCCGCGCGGCGTCGCCAGTTGCACCTCGTCGCCCTCGCGCGCTTTCAGCAACGCGCGTGCCACCGGCGAGACCCAGCTGACCTCGCCGGCCAGGTGGTCGGCCTCGTCGATGCCCTTGATCGTGACGGTGCGCTCGTCGCCCAGGCCATTGATGAACGTGACGGTGGCGCCGAAGAACACCTGGTCGCTGCCGTGGTGCGCCGACGGGTCGGCGACCTCGGCGATGTCCAGCCGCTTGGTCAGGAAGCGGATGCGGCGGTCGATCTCGCGCAGGCGCTTCTTGCCGTACAGGTAGTCGCCGTTCTCCGAGCGGTCGCCGTTCTTGGCCGCCCACGACACCGTCTCGACCACCTTCGGCCGTTCGACGTCGAGCAGCGTCAGCAGTTCGGTGCGCAGCCGGGCATAACCCTGCGGCGTGATGTAGTTGCGCGCCCCGGCGGGCAGCGGCGGCAAGCCCGGCGCTGCGTCGTCGTCGACGCCGTCGTCACTGCCGTCGCTTTCCTTCGTGAAGGCCTTGTTCATTCACTCCCGTTCCGGTCCGTGCCAGGTCATGCGCCGCTGTCAAGACGGCGGCCGCGAGACTGCGGTGGAAAGATCCACCACGCGGCGACGACCAGCGACGCGAACAGACTGTACCCAAGCACGAACACCCATGCCGGCGCCTGGTAGAACAGCAGCCGCTGCACCCAATGCTCGATGAAGCCCACCTGGTACGTTGCCGCACCGGCCTGGCTGCGCAGCCAGACTTCCAGCGTCGTCAGCGGGCAGGTCGCACCGAGCCAGGCCTCGGCCACCACCACCGCAATGGCGCCGAGGTGCGCGGCCCGGAACCACCAGCCGTTGACCCAGCGCCAGTGGGCCAGGTTGCCGCCGACGATGAGGCCCAGGCCGCCGACGACGAACAGCACCACTGCGAAGTGCAGCACGAGCACGATATCGGCAAGCGCTTGGTACGGCACGTGCGCGATCCTCTGTACGGCACTTGCCGGCGCCGCTATCCGCTGCGTGTGACGTCTGCGAGGCGGTCGAAGCCGGCCCTCACGCCACGGCCTCCACCTGGCCGCTTTGCAGCGACTTCGTGATCGCCACGCCGATGCGCGTCGCTTCCGTGGCGTCGGCCAGCGTCAGTGGCGGCGGCGCTTCGCCCTGGCACGCAGCGACGAATGCCGCCATCTCGCGCTGGAAAGCCTCGGCGAAGCGTTCGACGAAATCGGCCAGCACGCGGTGGTGGACGCCGGCGGCGTCGCGGCTCTGGACGCGGTCGCGGTGCGCGCCGACACCGACGCTGACGCTGCCTTCGGTGCCGATCACCTCGGTGCTGGTTTCGTGGCCGTGGGCCAGCGTGCGGCTGGCGTAGAACAGGGCTCGCGCGCCGCCTTCGAACTCGACGATCGCCAGGCCGTTGTCGACGTCGCCGCAGTCGGCCAGGCCGGGGTGCAGCGCGATGGTGCCGGTGGCAAACGCGCGCAGCGCCTTGGGGTTGCCGCCGAGCATCCAGCGCGCGATGTCGATGTCGTGCACGCTGCAGTCGAGGAAGATGCCGCCCGAGGTCGGTGCGAAGCGCACGAACAAGCCGTCGGGGTCGTACATGTCGCAGGTTTGCGAGCGCACCAGGAACGGCCGCCCGACGCGGCCGGCGTCGATCTGCGCCTTGGCTTCCTGGTAGCTGGCGTCGAAGCGGCGCACGAAGCCCACCATCGCGACCAGTTCCGGGTGCTGGCGCGCGACGGCTTCGACGCGTTCGCAGGTCACGACGTCAAGCGCCAGCGGCTTCTCGACGAAGACATGCTTGCCGGCTTCGAGCGCGGCGATCGTCTGTTGCGGGTGCAGCGTGGTCGGCGTGGCGATCGCGATGGCCTGCACCTGCGGGTCGCGCAGCAGGGCGTCGTAGCTGTCGTAGAGCGCGGTCACGCCGAGCCGCTCGCGGGCCCAGGTGTGCTCGCCGGCGTCGACGCTGCAGGCCGCCACCAGCCGCGCGCCGTGCGTATGCAAAGCCAACTGCTCGGCGTGGCGCTGGCCCATGCGGCCGAGGCCGACGATGCCGACGTTCAGCATGCCGCTGGCTAGAGCCGCACCACCGTGCCGCCGGCCTGCCACGACTGCGTGGCCGCGTCGGCCAGCTTCTGCGCCTCGACGCCGTCGGCGATCGTCGTGCGGAAGGGCTTGCCGCTTTGCAGGCCCTCGAAGAAATGCGCTACCTCGAGCCGGTAGGCCTCGCGGTAGCGCTGCAGGAAGAAGTGCTCGGGCTTGTCGCTCTTCACGTGGCTGCCGTCGAACTGCACGACTTCGGTCGGCCGGTGGTTGCCGCATTGCAGCAGGCCCTTCGAGCCCAGCACCTCGAAGCGCTGGTCGTAGCCGTAGGCGGCGCGCCGGCTGGTGTTGATCTGGCACAGGCGGCCCTTCTTCGTGCGGATCGTGACCACGCTCGAATCGATGTCGCCGACCTTGGCGATCTCGGGGTCGACCAGCACCGAGCCGTTGGCGTAGAGCGTGTCGGCCGCATCGCCGCCGTCGCCGATGTCGCTGCACAGGATCCAGCGGAAGATGTCGAAGTCGTGGATCAGCATGTCGCGGAAGATGCCGCCCGAGCCCTTCAGGTACTGCGCGGGCGGCGCACCCGGGTCGCGGCTGGTGACGACGAGCATTTCCGGCACGCCGATCTCGCCGCGCGCCAGCCGTGCCTGCGCTTCGGCGAAGGTCGGGTCGAAGCGGCGCTGGAAGCCGATCATGCAGGCCACGCCCGCCGCCTGGACCGCGGCCGCGCACTCGACCGCCCGCGGCACCGACAGATCCACCGGCTTCTCGCAGAAGATGTGCTTCTTGGCCGCCGCCGCGCGGTGGATCAGGTCGCTGTGGGTGTCGGTGGGCGACGCGATCACGACCGCGTCGATGCTGGCGTCGGCCAGCACGGCCTCGGGCGTCGAGACCGCGGCACCCAGTTGCGCGGCCAGCTCGGCCGCGCTCGCCGCCACCGGGTCACAGATGTATTTCAGGCTCACGCCCGGCAGCGCCGCGACATTGCCGGCGTGGATGCGGCCGATGCGGCCAGCGCCGAAGACGGCGACGTTCTTCATGGGAGATCTCCTGTGGTGGGCTGCACTATTCGGGTTGCGCGCCGGGCACCCACTGGTCGTAGTCGACCAGCGCGCCGGTCATCACGCCCGATTCGGGGCTCAGCATGTAGCTGACGAGGCCCGCGAGTTCGTCGGGCTTGGCCAGCTGGCCCATCGGCCGCGACGCCTCGGCCTTGGCCAGCCAGTCGTCTGCCGCGCCATGCGCCTTCTTCTGGATCGCGGCTTCGCCGGGCGTGTCCATCCAGCCGGCCATCACGCCGTTGCAGCGGATGCGCTGCGCGCGGTAGGACTGCGCCACGTTCTTCGTCAGGTTGGCCAGCGTGGCCTTCGACGCCGAGTACGGCACCAGGAACGACTGGCCGCAGTGCGCCGACTGCGACAGGATGTTGACGATGCTGCCCGGCGCCTTGCGTTCGAGCAGGTGGCGCACCAGCGCCTGCATCAGCAGGAAGGGCCCGCGTGCGTTGATGTCCATCTGCTGCTGCCACATCTCGAGCGTGGTGTCGAGCAGCGTGCCGCGGTCGGTGGTGGCCGCCGAGTTGCAGAGCGCGTTGACGCTGCCGAGCGTCGCGATCGCGGTGGCCATCAGGTGCGCGCAGTCGTCGGCCTGGCCCACGTCGGCCTGCACGAAGTGGCAGGCCGTGCCCAGCGCGCGCACCTCGGCTGCGGCAGCCTCGCCGACGTTCGCGCGGCGGCCGCTGATGACGATGCCCGCGGCGCCCTCGTGCGCGAGGCGCTTGGCGACGGCCAGTCCGAGTCCCTGCGTGCCGCCGGTGATGACGGCCCGGGTGTGGCGATGCGGCGGTTCGAGCTTCATCATTTCTTTCCCGGCAACTCCAGCGACACGAGACTGTAGCCCCAGCACGCCATTCCGATCGCGAATGGCGCGCGACACAAGATTCAATGGTCAGGCGCGAGCCGTTGCCGATACTGCCGCATTCCCGCGACAGCGTCCTGCACACGCCCATGCCCCAGCCCAATGTGGTCCTGATCCTCGTCGACGACATGGGGTTCTCCGACATCGGCTGCTACGGCGGCGAAGTCCGGACCCCGAATCTCGATCGCCTGGCGCGCGGCGGCGTGCGCTTCTCGCAGTTCTACAACACCGCCCGCTGCAGCCCGTCGCGCGCCTCGCTGCTGACCGGCCTGCATCCGCACCAGACCGGCATCGGCATCCTGACCAACGACGACCGGCCGCGCGGTTACTCGGGCACCCTCAACCCGCGCTGCGTGACGATCGCCGAGGCACTGAAGACCGCTGGCTACGCGACCTGCCTGGCCGGCAAGTGGCACCTGAGTTCCGAGATGCGCGAGCCCAACGACGCCTGGCCGACGCGGCGCGGCTTCGACCGTTTCTTCGGCACGCTGACCGGCTGCGGCTCGTTCTGGCAGCCCGGCACGCTGACGCGCGGCGAGACCAATGTCGAGCATGAGGCGCTGGCGCCCGGCTTCTACTACACCGACGCGATCACCGACGAGGCCTGCAGCTTCGTGCGCGAGCAGACGCAGCCTGGCGCCGGCCCCTTCTTCCTCTACCTGGCCTACACCGCGCCGCACTGGCCGCTGCACGCGCGCGAGGAAGACGTGGCTGAGTACGACGGCAGTTTCGACGTCGGCTGGGACCTGCTGCGCGAGCGTCGCATGCAGCGCCTGCGCGATGAAGGCCTGCTCGACGACGCCACGGTGCCGAGCGGTCGCGACCCGACCCAGCCGGCCTGGGACGACGCCGAGCACAAGGCCTGGCAAGTGCGCCGCATGCAGGTCTACGCAGCGCAGATCGACCGCGTCGACCAGGGCGTGGGCCGCGTGCTGGCCGAACTGGAGCGCAGCGGCCAGCTCGACGACACGCTGGTGATCTTCCTGTCCGACAACGGCGCGTCGGACGAGACGCTGCCGCTGGTGGAGCTGGAGCGCTTCAAGCAGCGCCGCGACATCCTGCGCGTGCAGACCCGCGACGGCCGCGAGGTGCACGTGGGCAACGAGCCCGGCGTGATGCCGGGCGGCGAGGACACCTATGCCAGCTACGGCCGCGCCTGGGCCAACCTGTCGAACACGCCGTTTCGTTTCTACAAGCGCTGGACCCACGAAGGTGGCATCGCCACGCCGCTGATCGTGCACTGGCCCGGCGGCGCGCTCGCCAACGGCAGCGTCGTGCGGCGGCCGTTCCAGCTCACCGACGTGCTGCCGACGATCCTCGAGGCCGCCGGCGTGCCCTACCCGACGCGCTACCAGGGCCGCGAGATCCTGCCTTGCGAGGGGCGCAGCACCTTGCCCGCGCTGCGCGGCAAGGCCTCGCCCGACGGCACGCTGTACTGGGAGCACACCGGCAACGCAGCGATCCGCCGCGGGCGCTGGAAGATGGTCCGCGAGCACCCCAAGCCTTGGGAGCTGTACGACATGTCGTGCGACCGCTGCGAGTTGAACGACCTGGCCGCGGCTCACCCCGACGTCGTGCAGGAACTGGGCGCCGCCTGGCAGGCCTGGGCCGAGCGCGTCGGCGTGATCCCGTGGGAGACGACGCTGGATATCTACCGCCAGGCCGGCAAGCTCGACCGGGAGGCGGCGGGGTGAGCTGCTGTGGCGCGATGCCCGCGCACCCCCCCGTTCGCCGCGAGCGTGTCAAAGGGCCGCGCCGCGCCGCGGTCGGTACCTCGGGCATGGCCTCCATCCCCGGCGGCTCCTTCCTGATGGGCAGCGACAGCCCGGACACGTTCATCGACGACGCCGAAGGCCCCGTGCGCGAGGTGCACCTGCCGCGCTACCTGATCGACACCGCCGCGGTCACCAACGCGCAGTTCGCCGCGTTCGTCGCTGACACCGGCTACGTCACCGACGCCGAGCGCGACGGCTGGTCCTTCGTTTTCCTCGGCCGGCTGCACCCGGCTGCGTGCATGGCCGTGCGCGAGGGCGTGGTTGCCGAAGCGCCGTGGTGGCTGGCGGTCGAGCGCGCGTCCTGGCGCGCCCCCGAGGGCCCCGGCTCGGCCATCGGCACGCGATCGAACCATCCCGTCGTCCACGTCTCGTGGCACGACGCCGCCGCCTACGCTGCGTGGTGCGGCAAGCGCCTGCCGACCGAGGCCGAATGGGAGAAAGCGGCACGCGGCGGCTTGGTGCAGGCCACCTACCCCTGGGGCGACGAACTCAGGCCCGACGGAAAGCACCGCTGCAATCTCTGGCAGGGACGCTTTCCGGAAGTCGACACCGGCAACGACGGCTACATCGGCACTTGCCCGGTCGACGCCTTCGAGCCCAACGGCTATGGGCTGCACAACATGGCGGGCAATGTCTGGGAGTGGTGTGCCGACCGCTGGAGCCCCGACGCACCGCCGGATGCCGACCCTGCGCGCGTGATCCGCGGCGGCTCCTACCTCTGCCACGCTTCCTACTGCAACCGCTACCGCGTGTCCGCCCGCCACCACAACCACCCCGCCAGCACCACGGGCCACATGGGTTTTCGCTGCGCCGCGGATGCCTGATGAGCCTGCACCATTGCCCACCCCCCGAGGAGACAAGACCATGATGTCGATCCAGTCCGCGCTGCGCATGACGGCGGTCGCCGTGATGCTGGCCCCCGCCCTGTACGCCCAGGCCCAGCCCAAGCCCTTCGTCGACGTCGGCAAGCAGGAGCCGATCACGATCCTCACGCCCTCCACGCCGTGGCTGCCGGCCTTCACCAGCCTGGTGGAGCAGTACGAGGCGCAGACCGGCAACAAGATCAAGCTCGATGTGAACCCTTTCGGCGGCGTGCTCGACAAGGCGCGCAACGACGTGCGCGGCGGCGGCGGCACCTATGACGTGGTGCTGCTCGACACGCAGTGGACGATCGAGATGTACGAAGGCGGCTTCCTGACGCCGCTGAAGGACATCGACCCCGCCTTCGACATGCCCAAGGAGGTGCTGAGCTATGGCGACTCGGGCTATTGGAACCAGGCCAAGCGCTGGCGCACCGCCAACGGCGGCAAGCTGATGGCCTTCACCGTGCTGGGCAACGTGCCGATGTGGTACTACCGCACCGATGCCCTGCAGGAGGCCGGCGTGACGCCGCCGCGCACCGTGGCCGCGGTGCTGGCCTCGTGCGCCAAGCTCACCAAGCCGGGGGTCACCTACGGCGCCGTGATGCGCGGGGAGCGCGGCAACGGCATCCGCTACGAGTGGATGCAGTGGATGTCGGGCAGCGGCGGCAGCGTGGTGAAGGACCCGGAGAATGGCGACTACACCGTAACGCTCAACAGCCCCGTCAACAAGACGGCGCTGGACCTGTTCATCGACGTGGCCAAGAAGTGCGGCGCGCCCAACCCGGGCGCCGTCTCGCAGGGGGAGGTGATCCAGCTGCTGGCCACCGGCAAGGCGCTGCAGGGCCAGCTCGTGCTCGCCGCGTGGGCGGGCCTGCAGGACCCGAAGAAATCGGCCGTGGCCGGCAAGCTCGACGTGCTGCCCGTGCCGCGCCTGGCCGACGGCCAGCACGGCGCGGTGATCGGCAACTGGAACTACGCGGTGCCCAAAGGCGCGAAGAACAAGAAGGCCGCGCTGGCCTTCGCGCGCTGGTTCCTGAGCCAGCCCGCGCAATACGCCTACGGCAAGGCCGGCGGCATCCCGGTGCGCACCGACGTGCTGGCGTCCGACCTGGCCAAGGACCCGATGAACCGCTGGATGCCGGCCTACCTGGAAGCGATGAAGACCGCCAAGCAGGAACTGGGCTACCAGGAAGGCGCGCAGGTCGAGGCGGTGCTGGGCCTGAAGCTGAACCAGGCGCTGATCGGCGAGCTCAGTTCGGCGCGCGCGCTGAACCAGGCGGCGCAGGAGATCAAGGCGATCTTCGAGAAGAGCGGAAGGAAGACGGGGCTGGGGCCGGCGCTGGCGGAGTAGCGGACGCGCGAGGTCTCCATCGCCGGCGGTGGTGGTCAGCCGCTCTCGACCCACACCCGCCGCTCAGGGTGGCGAATTGATGCCCGTAAAGCAGTTGCCCACGATTGCTGACCGCGAGCGTACGCGCGTCGACAGAGTCGGGACTCGAGTCTCCGCGGTCACCGATGAATCGGTCGATCCGGCTGCTCGAATCGTCTTTTGTGGGCTCAGATCGCATCGCTGGCACTGGCAAGCAGGAAGTCATGCGTTCGAATAGACGGCACGCGCCACACCGACGACCACGTTACTTCGCTCACGTTGCCGACGGCATCGGCCGCGTCGAGCGCTGCCAGCACCGATTGATTGATGCGGAAGTTCTTGATGGGCTGCGTCACCACCCCGTCTTCGATCAAGAACGTGCCATCGCGGGTCAGCGCGGTAATGCTCAAGGTCTTCGCATCGATCAAGTTCGAGTACCAGAGGCGCGTGATGAGCACGCCGCGCTTGACGCCCTTCACCAACGCGTCGGGCGCCGTGTCGCCCGGGGCGAGTTCATAGCCGTCGTAAGCCCCGGTCGACGCAATGGTCTGCTTCTTCGCCCAGTACCGACCGACGGCCAACTCCTTGATCACGCCCTTCTCGATCCACGTGCGGGGCGCGAGCGGTGAACCCTCGATATCGAAGGGGAACATCGGCGTGCTGCGCGGGTCACTCCTGAGCGTGAAGCGTTCATTGACGACGCGCGAGCCGACCTTGCCCACGAACGCAGAGCGGCCCTCGTCGACGCTTCGGCGATCGAGTGCGGTCGCCAAGTACCACAGTAGGTCGGCGGTAGCGGCAGCCTCGAGCACCACGGTGTAGCGCCCGGGCTCGATCGCCTTCGGCTTGGCGGACGCCAGGGCCTTCTGAGCGGCGATTCGTCCGACCTTCGCGAAGTCGAGCTCTGCGCGATTGCGCGTGCCCACAGCGTTCCAGCCGGATCCCGTACCGTCCTTCGTGCGCGCAGTCACCGAGAACGACGAGTCGGTGTACGGCGCGCTGACCTCGAGTCCGGCGCTTGACACACGCGCGATCACCCCGTCGTGCACTTCAACGTACCCGGCAGTTTGCAGATCGGCTGAGCGCGAGGGTTCGAGTGCCGCGGCGATACCTTCCGCGCGGGACCTCGCGTCCATGCGCGCCATTGCCGGGTCATGCAAGGTGTTAGGCGTCACCTTCATCGCGCCCAGCACCGGCATCGTCTCGGGGAGCTCGGGTGAGAGCTTCGTGTTGGCGATGGTGCGCTGCACCAGGTTGTCGAGGGACGCCTGATCGAGCTGGTTGGTGGTGACGGTGGCCGAGCGCAGCCCGAGCTGAACCGTGATGCTCAGCGACCAGTCGTCACCGTCGCCCGATGTAGTGATTTCGTTGCGAGCGAAGCGCGTGTGCGTGCGATGGTCGTACGCGGCGCTCACCAGCACCTCGGCCTTGGGCTCGTGTTTCGCCACGAGTGCCAACACCCGCTTGCCCGCCTGCACTGGCGTCTCGGTGGCCATGGTCAGAGCTTCTTCTCTTTGGTGTTGAGGATCGACACGCCACGGAAGCGCGCCGACGGGCAGCCGTGGCTGACGCCGTTAGACTGTTCCGGCTCTCCCTTGCCATCGTTGAACGCCGAGCCGAGCTGCCAGGTCGACGGGCCGCCCAGGAGATCGCAACTCTTCCAGAACGCCGGGCTGTTCGACTGGTAGCCGACGTCCTTCAGCGGGCCGACGATCTTGCCGTTCTTCACCTGCGTGGAAGGTCTGCCCGGTGAACTGGAAGTTGTAGCGCTGGTGATCGATCGACCAGCTCCCATCGCCGCGAATGTAGATGCCGTCTTCGGTGGCCTTGATCAGATCCTCGGTCGACAGGTCCTGGTCGCCGGCCTGCAGCGAGACGTTGGGCATGCGTTGGAAGGGCACCGAGCCGTGGTCCATCGCGTAGCTGCAGCCGCGCGAGGCCTTCTCACCGATCCACCCGGCCTGCTCGCGCGTCGTCTGGTACCCGACGAACCTCCCCTTCTCGACGAGGTTCCACTTCTGGGTACGCACGCCGTCGTCGTCGTAGCCGACCGTCGCCAGAGCGCCCGGCGTGGTCTTGTCGGCAAACAGGGTGACGATCGGCGAGGCATACACGGTGCCGAGCGTGTCGGGCGTCGCGAATGAGGTCCCAGCGTAATTCGCCTCGTAGCCCAGTGCCCGATCGAGCTCGGTGGGGTGCCCGACCGACTCGTGGATGGTGAGCCACAGGTTGGTCGGATCGAGGATCAGATCGCGCGTGCCCGGCTTCACCGCCGGCGCGTTGAGCTTTTCGACCGCCTCCTCGCCGACTCGCGTGGCTGCCTCGAGGAAGCCGCTCTTCTCGAGGTATTCCCACCCGGTTTGCAGGCCCGCGCCGTCCCAGGCGCGCGATTGAAAGTCGCCGCTCGTGGCGTGCACCGCGGTGGCTTCGTACCATGGGCCGATGCGGGTCTGGCTTTGTTCGATGAGTGCCCCGTCAGTCGACGCGAACAACTTCCACTCCAGGTGCGTGCTGATCCATCCGCGAGTGAAGCTCACGCCCTTCACCTTGCGCAGTCGCTCGCTCACTGCGAGCAGGAGCTCGGCCTTGTCGGCGACCGGGATCTTGAACGGGTCCTTCTCGAGCGCGGTCTGCCACACGTCGACGTGGGCGGGGTTCGGCGCGAGTTCGACCTTCCTGGTGCCGACGGCGGCGTTGGCCTTCGCGAGCGAGGTGGCGAGCTCGGCGAGCTTCTTCATCTCGCGCACGTCGACGTTGGGCGTCGACGCGAAGCCCCACGCGCCGCTGACGAGCACGCGCAGCCCGACACCGAAGCGCTCGGAATCGTCGACCCCATCGACATGATCGTCGCGCGTCTTCACCGTCTCCTCGCGACGTCGGTGAATGCGCACGTCGGCGTAGCTCGCGCCGCGCCGCTTCGATTCCTCGAGTGCGGCGCCGATGACGGACAGGTACGTGGCGTCGGCGACGAGTCCGCGCGCCTGCGCCAGCGTCGGGGCGAGCCCCAGGGCGGTCCCTGCCAACAACAACTCACGACGCGAGATCATGAAGCCTCGGTTTCAGAAACGCGACGGGATGAAGTCTACGGCCGGGAGAAAGTTGTCGCAGCGCACGCGCTTCCGCCCGCCGAACCGGTCATTGCCCGGCGGATGATCTTCTCGATTGCCGGCGTGTCCAGGATAGCGGCAAAGATGTTGAGCCTCCGGGAAGCTGCCGTTCATGATCGACTTTTGAACGCCGGGGCTGCCAACAGCGAACATCAGCGGATCGACATCATCGAATTGGATGACGGGTTCGAGGCGGCGAGTTCGCCGGACCGGATGTCAAGGCCCGACCCCAATCCGACGCTCTACCTGCGCAGCCCGAATGACCGAAGGGCTCAGATCGGGAACATTGCCTCTGGGCCCCGCGGGCGCATGTCCAGCCTCACGTCGCCGGCGTTCCATCGACGCGTTGCCGAATCAGTGCGGCGATCTCCGCAGGATGGCTGCTCGGAAGAAAGTGACTCCCGCCTTCGATCGTGACGAGCTGCGCCCTAGGAATTGAAGCGTGCAGAAGCTCGGCGATCCTGAGCATGGCCGGGTGGCCGTTTCCTCCGCGAACCACCGTCGTCGGAACGTCGATCGACTGCAGGATCTCCTCGCTGGGTTCGAAAGGTGTTCCGGAGGACCAGTCACGCAGGTTCACCGCGGTGGTCGCGACGATGTAGCTGCGGACCTTAGGAGGCATCGAATCGAAGGTGCCCGCACCGCCGTAGAAGTCGATGACGTGCCGGGCCGCCTCGGCATCGCCCCGGGCAAAGTCAGCGAAGTACGGGCCCGTCATCGACTCGAACATCCCGTAGTGCTCCAGGTCTCCCGACGCGCGCAGCAGGCCCAGAGGGTTCGCTTCCACGAGTAGCAGGCTCGCGGGCCTGTGTCGGCCGGTCAAGGCATGCACGATGGCGGAGAGTCCGCCGTACGAGTGCCCCACGACATGAGGAGACATGCCGATCCGGTCGATGATCCGGTCGATGAGGTCGACTTGCTGGGCCATGGTGGCATTGCCATCCGGCCGGATGTCTGGCGTGGCTCCGTAGCCCAGCAGGCTGGTCGTGACCATGCGGTAGCCTTCACCGAGATACGCCAAGACCGGCTTCCAGCCTGTGCCGGCGCCGAAGCTCCCGGGCAGGAACAGAAGGGCTGGGCCGGAACCCGTCTCGGCGTAGTCGAATGCCGCGATCGGCTCGCTCACGATTTCCTCCCGGTCATGCGTTCAAGGACGCTCGCCGCGTCGCTCTTCCTGGAGCGGCAGCAGATCGCTGGTCTTGCATGCTGCGTTTGCCTTGAAGCACGAACATGCTCAAGGCGCAAGCAGCCACTTTAGCGCCTGGGCATTTTGCTCGGTCGAACAAGCGAATGCTCGCCTTCGGCCAGTTAGCGGAAGCTCCGGATGCGTGACACGACGGCTCCTTCTGGCCGGGACGCGGTGCTGGTGGCCGGCAGCTTCATGGCGGTCCGATGTGGCCGGCCGGTTCAGTGCGGCGTGATCAAATCAGCGAGGACCCGGCCTCGACCCAAAGCCGTCCGACCGATCGGCGATTTCGCCGCTGCCAAGCCGACGTTCAAGCTCGCGAACTGATCGAGCGGCTGGAGCTATCCTCAAGCAACTTCTCACCCGCCTGCCGCAGCGCAGCCAGGATCTCTCGCTGGAGCTTTTCATCGGGGATTGCCCGGGCAAGCATCACGGCGCCGACGTTCTGCGCCATGAGTGTCCAGGCGTCCTCTGAGGTAGCAGTCAGGCGCCGCAGTTTGGCGTGTATTTCCAGCAGTCCAGCCTGGTAGGCGGCCTTGGCGGCATCGTCAGCACGCGCAATCTCGGGCGTGAGCGAAGGCAACGGGCAGCCTTGCTCCGGGTGTCTCACGTGCTGGAGGCTGAGGTAGCCCGCCAGTGACTTGGCGGCGCTGGCATCGTCGGCTGGGTCGAAGCCGTCGTACATCTTCGCCGTGCGCTCCAGCTCGGCCGTGATCAGCGCCGCGAACAGATCGGCCTTGCCATCGAAGTGCTTGTACAGCGCGCCGGTGGTCACCCCGGCTGATGCAGCCAGCGACGCCATGCCGCTGTCATTGAACCCATGCTTCTTCGCATGGCTGCCGCCCAGCTCGATGAGACGCTGGCGGGACGCGTCTTTGTGGTCCTTGGAGTAGCGCATGGCCTGATTGTGATGTCCCCGGGTTGACAGCGGAGGCGAGTGTTTATAGGATAACGTTCATTATCTCATGGCGCAACCCTGCGCCTGGCACAAGCAACGAGGCAACGGATGAACGCACCGCTGGCAGCAGAGTGGAAGAAGACGGCCTGCATCATCTGCTCGCTGAACTGCGGACTGGAGGTCCAGACCGAGGGCGGCCGCATCGTCAAGGCCCGGGGCGACAAGGATCACCCCACCTCACAGGGCTACGTCTGCGAGAAGTCGCAGCGCATGGACTTCTATCAAAACGGCGCCGACCGCATCACCAGCCCGAAGCGGCGGCGCGCGGACGGCAGCTATGAAGACATCGACTGGGCCACGGCCATCCGTGAGATCGCCGAAAAGCTGGCCGCCGTCAAAGCCAAGCATGGCGGTGCCAGCATCCTCTACTACGGCGGCGGCAGCCAGGGCAACCACCTCGGCGGCACCTATGCCGACAGCACCATCAAGGCGCTGGGCATCGTCTACCGCTCCAACGCCCTGGCGCAGGAGAAGACCGGCGAAGCCTGGGTGCAGGGCAAGATGATGGGCGCCGGCGTGCATGGCGATTTCGAGCACGCCGAGGTCTCGGTCTTCCTGGGCAAGAACCCGTTCCAGTCGCACGGCTTCGCGCGCACACGGGTGATCCTGCGCGAGATCCAGAAGGACCCGAATCGCTCGATGATCGTCATCGACCCGCGCCGCAGCGAGACCGCCGAGATGGCGGACTTCCACCTCGCCGTGCGCCCGGGCACCGATGCATGGTGCCTGGCCGCATTGGCAGCGATCCTGGTCCAGGAAGGGCTGGTCGCCAAGGATTGGCTGGCCGAGCACACGACCGGCTACGCCCGCGTGGCCGAGGTCCTGCAGCGCATCTCGGTGCCCGACTGCGCCAAGACCTGCGGCATCGACATCGCCTTGCTGCGCCAGGTGGCCGAACGCATCGCGCGGGCCAAGAGCGTGTCGATGATCGAAGACCTGGGCGTGCAGATGAACCTGCACTCCACGCTCAACAGCTACCTGAACCGGCTGGTGTGGTTGCTGACGGGGCACTACGCCCGGCCCGGGACCAACAACGCGTTCGTGCCGCTGCTCAACCTGTCGTCGTCGACGCGCGAAACCGCGGCGAAGCCCGGTGCGGGCTCCAGTGCGGGTGGCAAGCCGCGGCCCGGATCGCGCAGCCCGGTCACAGGCGCCAAGGTCATCATGGGGCTGATCCCCTGCAACGTGATCCCCGAGGAAATCCTCACCGACCACCCCAGTCGCTTCCGGGCGATGTTCATCGAGAGCAGCAACCCGGTCCACTCGCTGGCCGACAGCCAGCGCATGCGGCAGGCCCTGCGGGCACTCGACGTCAGCGTCGTGATCGATGTGGCGATGACCGAGACCGCGCGGCAGGCCGACTATGTGCTGCCGGCCACCAGCCAGTTCGAGAAGGCCGAAGCCACGTTCTTCAACGTCGAGTTTCCGCGCAACGGCTTCCACCTGAGGCAGCCCTTGTTCCCGCCGCGCCCGGGAACCCTGACCGAGGCCGAGATTCACGCGCGCCTGGTGGAGTCATTGGGCGAACTCGACGAAGGCCAGTACCGCTTCCTGCGCCGCGCCGCGCGCTGGGGCCGGACGGCCTTCGGCCTGGCGTTCGCCTGGAAGGCATCGCGGGACACGAAGATTGCACGCTACGCGCCGGTCGTTCTTTACCGCACGCTGGGCGAGACCCTGCCCACGGGCTTCGCGCCGGCTGCTTCGCTGTGGGGTCTCAGCCAGATGTTCGTTCGCAAGAACAGGGACGCGGCTGCACGGGCCGGCTTCGGCGGCAGCGTGCTGGCGGCGGGCAACAAGCTGTTCGACGCCATCATCAGCCAGCCTTCCGGCGTGATCTATTCAGTCAGCGAGTACGCCGACAGCTGGCGTGCGGTGCGCCTGCCCGACCACAAGATCAACCTGTGCATCGAAGAGATGCTGGCCGAGCTGGAAACGCTCGACAGCAAACTGCCGCAACAGGACGCCGACTACCCCTTCGTCCTGTCCGCCGGCGAGCGCCGCAGCGACACCAGCAACACCTCGATTCGCGATGCCGGCTGGCACCGCCGCGGCACCTTCGGCACGCTGCGCATGCACCCGGCCGACGCCGAGAGGATCGGCTGCCAGGAAGGCGACTGGGTCCGCATGACGACCCGCCGCGGGCATGCGCAAGCACCGCTCGAACTGGGTGAAGACCTGCAGCCCGGCCACGTGGCACTGCCCAATGGCCACGGACTCGACTACACGGCAGCGGATGGCACGCCGGTGCACAAGGGCGTGTCGCTCAACGAGCTCACCGACACGGCAAGCCGCGACCCGTTCGCCGGCACGCCGTGGCACAAGCACGTGCCCGTCCAGATCGTGCGCCTGGGCGCCACGCAGGAGGCCGCCGCATGACGCACGTCGTGACCGAAGCCTGCATCCGCTGCAAGTACACCGATTGCGTCGATGTCTGCCCCGTGGACTGCTTCCGCGAAGGCCCCAACTTCCTGACCATCGACCCGGATGAATGCATCGATTGCGCCGTGTGCATCCCGGAATGCCCGGTGAACGCCATCCTCCCGGAAGAAGATGTGCCTTCGCATCAGCTGCACATGGTTGCGCTGAACGCGGAACTCGCCCGTGTGGCGGGCTGGCCGGCCATCACCAAGCGCAAGGCGCCCTTGCCGGATGCGGACGAGTGGAAAGACCGGACTGAAAAGCTGGTGCACCTCATCCGCTGAAGGGCACCACGCCCAGCCGTAGCCAGCCGTCAACCCGCCCAGCGTGACTCAACCCAAGAAAGCGTCCCCATGACTGACAAGAAAGCCATACTCGTCATCGGTGCCGGCGACGCCACGGGTGGTGCCATCGCCCGGCGCTTCGCGCGCGAGGGCTACATCGCGTGCGTGACCCGACGCACCGCCGACAAGCTCGAGCCCTTGGTTAAGCAGATCACGGCCGACGGCGGACAAGCCCACGGATTCGGCAGCGACGCTCGCAAGGAAGACGAGATGGTCGCACTCGTCGAACGCATCGAGCGCGACATCGCGCCCATCGAAGTGGCCGTCTTCAACATCGGCGCCAACGTGCGCTTCGGCATCACAGAAACCACCGCGCGGGTCTACCACAAGGTGTGGGAGATGGCCTGCTTCGGCGGCTTCCTGATGGGACGGGAGGCAGCCAAGGTGATGCTGCCGCGTGGACGGGGCACGATCATCTTCACTGGAGCCACTGCGAGCCTGCGCGGGCGCGAAGGCTTCGCGGCCTTTGCCGGCGCCAAGCACGCCCTGCGCGCCCTGGCGCAGAGCATGGCCCGCGAACTCTGGCCCAAGGGCATCCACGTTGCGCACCCGGTGATCGACGGCGCCATCGACACTGAATTCATCCGCTCGAACTTTCCGGAGCGCTATGCGATGAAGGACCAGCAAGGCATCCTGAACCCCGACTCGATCGCCGAGGCGTACTGGCAAATTCACCAGCAGCCCCGCGACGCGTGGACCCACGAGACCGAACTGCGGCCCTGGATGGAATCATGGTGAATGCAGAACACGAGCCCATCGACACCTTGCACACAAACGCAATGAAGCCACTTCAAGTGCAGTTCCTCTTCGACTTCGGCAGCCCGAACGCCTACCTGTGCCACAAGGTCCTGGCGGACATTGAGTCGCGCACCGGCGTGCGCTTCGAGTACCTGCCCATCCTGCTCGGCGGGCTGTTCAAGCTCAGCAACAATCGATCGCCGGTGGAGGCCTTCGCCGACATCCCCAACAAGCTAGCCTATGACAAGCTGGAGGTGCAGCGCTTCATCACCAAACACAAACTCACCCGATTCAAGTTCAATCCGCACTTTCCGGTGAACACGCTGAAGATCATGCGGCTGGCGGTGGCGGCGCAGGCGTTGGGGTGCGGACCCCAAACCATCGATGCGATGTATTCGGCGATGTGGGAGCAGGCCCGCGACATGGACGACCCTGACGAGATCGCCGCCGTGTTGCGCGAGGCCGGTCTTGACGGCCCTGCACTATTGGCGCGGGTGCAAGACCCTGAGGTCAAGGCGCGACTGGCGGCCAACACGCAGTCAGCGTTTGAGCGGGGCGCCTTCGGATCACCCTCGTTCTTCGTGGGCGACCAGTTGTTCTTTGGCAAAGATCGCTTGAGAGAAGTCGAGGAAGAGATCGTCAGGCGGAGGACTGCTCTGTAAAGACAGGCATTGACTGGCTCTGTGCATCGAGCCTTCAATCATCAAGGACGGCAGCATTCTCCAACGCGTGTGGTCTGGGGATCATTACCGGACTGGCGCAATGCTCGCCGAGACTCCGCGCCATCGAGACTCGCAGTTGCCGCGAATTGAATGGGTAGCTGGGCAGGTGTCGAGTAGGCAACCACCCGGTCGCTTCGACCAAAGGGAAGCAGCAGCAAAGCTGCCCCCCGCGTATGACGCCTTGTGGCCGGGACGCGGTGCTGGTGGCCGGCAGCTTCATGGCGGTCCGATGTGGCCGGCCGGTTCAGGGCGGCGTGATCAAATCAGCGAGGACCCGGCCTCGACCCAGTGCCGTCGATCATGTCGTCCGATTCAGCGCCTCGAAGCAGACGCCGGGGCTCTTCGATGCTGCGTTCTCACCGTACTCGCCCGCCATCGCCCCAACCCTCCCCTTCTACCCTGCGCGACGGCGCCCGTGTGTCTTAGTGCCTTCGATGATCGATTCCTCGCTTCGCCCGGCGGCGAAGAGCCTGGCGTCGGCCTCCTTCAAGAGCGTGCAGTCAATCGCAAGCCGGGTGCCGAGCCAGAGGGCGCGTCGCGTGTGGTCGAGCAACTGCGAGCCCGTCAGCGGATGGACAAGGATGTCGAGCCAGGGGGGACGGGAGAACATCAGCCACGATACGTAGTCGGCGAACGCTTCACGCGTGAACAACACTTCGAAGCTGCCGCGCCGGTGCGGCCCTGCAGGGAATGGGGTGAAGCCATGGACCTCGAGGTGATCCGTCCCGGCAAAAGTCCGGATGACGAGATCAATGAACGCGCGGGCCTCGGTGATCCGCTCCGGCACGCCGTGATCGAAGTACGCGTGGGAGTGGAACAGCCACACCCGGCGCGACTCCGGAGCATCGGCGTGGACGGCGCGGTGTCGCCGCAACGCCTCAAGACTGGTTGACACGAGGGGATGAACCTCTTTGCGGCATGTCAACCGGGGACCTGCTCGACCGGCTGTTTTGCCGGTGCCGGCGGCCGCGCCGGCACCAGTCCATATTGCGCCATCACCTGAGCCAATCTCACTCGATCAGGCGGCCCGCCCGCGTTGACGACGGCGCCGACATCGTGGAAATACTGCGGCCCGATGTCCGGCGTCATGATGACCAGCGCGCGCACCGCGGTATCGGTCTTGTTGATGAAGTGATGTGTCGAGCCCCGCGGCGTCGACATCCAGTCGCCCGGCTCGAGGTCGCGCGATACGCCTTCGACGGAATAGCGCAGCGTGCCTTCCAGGACGTAGACGCACTCCTCGTTCTCGGTGTGGCTGTGTGGCGGAGGAACGATGGCCCCCGCAGGCACCGTCATCTCGAACACGCCCAACCCGCCCTTTTCCGCACCATCGACGAGATAGCGGATCTCGAGTTGGCCTACCTTAATCAATTCGCCGCCCATGACGCTCTCCTAGGTTCGTTGCCGGACCGGGTATCGGGACCGGTGCGAAGAAATTTAGTCCGTTGCACGAATCTCATAAATAGTGTCTAGTTCAACCGACTGTTTCAAGGACATTGCTAATGAAGAGCAGGCTGACCGGCATGAACGTGTTCGCGGAGGTGGTGGGCGCGAAGAGCTTTTCCGCTGCCGCTGACAAGCTCGGCATCTCAAAATCGCTCGCGAGTCGGGAGGTCAGCGCGCTGGAGCGCTCGCTGGCGGTGAAGCTGCTGAACCGCTCGACGCGCAAGCTCAGCCTGACCGAAGCCGGCAGCATCTTCTATGAGCACTGCGTGAACATCCTGCACGAAGCAGAACTTGCTGAGCAGCGCGTGACGCAGGCTCAGTCCGAGCCGGCCGGAGTCGTGAAGATGACCGCGGTCCCGGCGTTCGCGGTGCGGCACGTGTTGCCGGCAATCGTCGAATTCCAGCAGCAGTATCCAAAGATCCAGGTCAGGCTGTCCTGCAGCAATCGCACGGTGGACTTGGGCGCCGAGGGCTTCGACCTCGGCATCCGTTCGTCGCCCCCCGCGCCGAATCTGGTCGCACGAAAGCTCGCCGTCAGCCGACTCGTCTTGCTCGCCTCGCCGGCATATCTCGCGCAGCGCGGCACGCCGCGTCGGATCGAGGACGTGGAGAAGCACGACTGCGTGTTCTTCCCAATGCTCGCGCCCAAAGGGGTTTGGACGTTCCGGCGCAGCGGACGGAGATACGCGCTGAAAGTCCCGGCTTCATTCGAGACCGATGATTTGGAGGCCGTCCGCGCGGCCACCCTTTGCGGCCTCGGTGTGGGCCTGCTCCCGCTTCACATGGTGGGCGCAGACTTGCGGCAAGGGACCCTCGTGCAGTTGCTGCGGCAGTTCCAGCCGGTGCCCGAGGGTGCCATCTATCTGGTCTACCTGCCCAATCGCACGCAGCCGTCGCGGGTGCGCGTGCTTATCGACTTTCTCATCGCGCGCTTCGGACCCGTGCCGCCGTGGGAGGAAGGTTGGCAACGACCGGCGGCGCAAGCAGCCAGGTGAGGTGCCAGGAAGCTGCCCGTTGCCATCGACAGGAACTGGCCGACTACCGCCGGTGAAGGCGAGCGCGTGGCACACTGGGCCGACGCTCGGCCCAGATCCCGACGCAGTAAACCGCCCCAGAGGAGACATCGATGCTGACGATGGAGAAGACGGCCGACTACGTGAAGCGTTGGGTCGCCGCGTTCGAGTCGAAGGACCTCGATCGCGTGCTGGCCTTCTACACCGACGACGTGGTCTTCCACTCCCCGTTAATTGCGCGGCTGAGCCATGACCCCAGCGGCACCGTGCAGGGCAAGGCGGCGCTGCGCGCCTACGTGAAGAGGGGCTTCGAGGTGTTCGACCACATCAAGTTCAACGTGCTCGACGTGCTGCGCGGCGTCGACAGCATTGCGATCCACTACAAGGGCATCACGGGCACACATGTCGTCGAAGTGCTGTTCTTCGACAAGGACGGCTTGGTCCGCGAGTCGTACGTGCACTACGCGTCGCCAGATTAGCAACCGAGCCCCGGTAGCTCATCCTGTGAGCTAGCCAGGTGCGGCGCTGGCAACCTCAAGACAGCCTTCGCCGACACCTATGCAGGTCAGCGGGAAGATCACAAAGCGGCCGATGGCGGCTGTCCGCAACTGGCCGTCGCCGGTCGTTCGCCTCACTGCCAAACTGATTCGTCGATCACCCCGCGCCACGCGCTAACGCCGCCGCCTCCCCCTGCACATGCTCCACCAGTTCCCTCACCGGGGCATACCGTGCGAGCGAGCGGTGCATCACCACGCCGGCCTGGTGCTGCCAGATCGGCTTCGGGTACGCGAGGATCGCCAGGCCGAGTTGCGGCTGCAGCATCGGCAGCCCCTCGGCAAAGCAGGCCAGGTAGGGCCCGGCCTGCAGCAGCTGCACCATCGCCGCCAGCGAGGTCAGTTCGACCGACACGCTCACCTTGCCCTCGCCGGCCTGGTCGAGCACGGCGAACAGGCGCTTGATGATCTCGCGGTCGTGGTGCAGCACGGCCCAGGGGTAGCGCGCCAGGTCGGCCGGCGTGATGCCCTTCTTCTTGCGCACCAGCGGATGCTGCGCGCCGGCGATCACGCGTGAGCGCACCTTGAGCAGCGGCGTGGCGGTCAGGAAGTCGGGCAGTTGCTCCACCTGCGGCAGCGTGCCGAAGTGCAGGTCCAGCTCGCCGGCCAGCAGGCGCGGGTAGTTCACCTCGGTCAGCCCCGAGTGCAGCTCGAAGCCCAGTTGCGGGTAGCGCTCGTGCAGCGCGGCGATCGCACGCGGCACGAAGGTCGCGCCGAAGAACTCGCCGGCACCGATCTTGATGCGGCCCGCCTGGCCGGCGCCGAAGGCCTGCAGCTCCATGTCGGCAATGCGGCATTCGGCGTCGATGCGCTGGGCGTGCGGCAGCAGTGCCTCGCCGTGCCTGGTCAGCGCGATGCCGCGTGGCAGGCGTTCGAACAGCTTGACGCCGAGCTCGGCCTCCAGGCGCTGGATGCTCTTGGTCAGCGCCGGCTGCGTCAGCGCGAGCGCGTGGGCCGCGCCGCTCAGGCTGCCCTCGCGCACGACGGCCAGGAACTGGCGCAGCAGGGGAGCGTGTCGCAGGATCGCCATGCCGATCGATTATGGCGCGTGCACCGATTTTCAATGTCCCTTATGGCAGCGCACGGCCATACTCGCGGCTCGCCGGCGCTTGGCCCGGTTGGAGCACGCATGGCATCGGTCAGCATCCGCCATGTCGACAAGGCCTACGGCCCGACGGTGGTGATGAAGGGCATCGACCTCGAAGTCGCCGACGGCGAGTTCGTGGTGCTGGTCGGCGCCTCGGGCTGCGGCAAGTCCACGCTGCTGCGCATGATCGCCGGGCTCGAGCCGATCACCGGCGGCGAGATCGCGATCGGCGGCGAACGCGTCAACGAGCTGGAGCCGCGCGAGCGCGACATCGCGATGGTGTTCCAGAGCTATGCGCTCTACCCGCACCTGAACGTGCGCGGCAACCTGGGCTTCAGCCTCGCGCTGCGCAGCGTGCCGCGGGCCGAGATCGATGCGCAGTGCCGGCAGACCGCCGAGGTGCTGGACCTGGGCCAGTTGCTCGAACGCTTTCCGCGCCAGCTGTCCGGTGGGCAGCGCCAGCGCGTCGCGATGGGCCGCGCCATCGTGCGCCAGCCGCGTGTGTTCCTGTTCGACGAGCCGCTGTCCAACCTCGACGCCAAGCTGCGCATCGCGATGCGCACCGAGATCCGCGCGCTGCACCAGCGCCTGGGCGCCACCTCGATCTACGTCACGCACGACCAGGTGGAGGCGATGACGATGGCCGACCGCATGGTGGTGATGAACGACGGCCGCATCGAGCAGGTGGGCGCGCCGCTGGACGTGTACGACCGGCCGGCCACCCTCTACGTGGCGCGCTTCATCGGCGCGCCGTCGATCAACGTCCTCGAAGGCGTGGTCGAGGGACGGACCGCCCTGCGCACGCGTGGTGGGCAGAGCCTGCCGCTGCCGGCGGGGGTAGGGGTCGAGTCCGGGTGCGAGCTCAGCGTCGGTGTGCGGCCCGAGCACCTCGTGCTCTCCGCCGACGGTGCGCTCGCCGGCACCGTGAGCGTGGTCGAGCACCTGGGCCACGAGACCTACGTCTACGTCGACACGGCAGACGGGCGCCTCTGTGCGCTGGCAGACCGCGCGTTGCGCCTGGCACCGGGCGCTGCGGTCGCGCTCGCGCCGGCGCCTGAGGCGCTGCAACTGTTCGACTGCGCGAGTGGCCGGCGCATCGATACGCCGCAGAAGAAGGTGGCGGCGTGACGCCACCGGCCGGGCCCGCGCGCCGGCGCCGCCGCGGCGTCGTCGAGGCGCTCAACGCCAGCTTCAAGCACTGGAGCCTGCTGCCTGCGGTGCTGCTGTTCGCGCTGCTGACTGCCTACCCGGTGGTCAACCTGCTGCGCATGGCGGTGTCGACGATCGAGTTCCGCGAGGGCGGCGAGAACTGGTCGTTCACGCCGCTGCACAACTGGAGCCTGCTGCTCGCCGACACCGCGCTGGCACCGGTGGTCCGCAACACGCTGGTCTTCGTCGCCGTCGCGGTGGCCATCGAGATGGTCGCCGGCCTGGCGCTGGCGCTGCTGATCGGCGGCCTGACGCGCGGCAAGGCGCTGCTGCGCACGCTGATGATCATCCCGATCCTGGTGCCGCCGGTGGCCATCGGCAGCATGTTCAAGCTGATGTTCAACCACGACTTCGGCTTCTTCAACCAGCTGCTGGGTTATGCCGGCATCGCGCCGGTGAGCTGGCTGGGCTCGACGAAGCTGGCGCTGCTGTCGGTGATCATCGTCGACGTCTGGCACTGGGTGCCGTTCATCTTCCTGATCCTGTTCGCCGCGGTCGAGGGCCTGCCCAAGGAGGTGCTCGAGGCGGCGCGCGTCGACGGCGCTACGCGGGGGCAGTTGCTGCGCCGCGTGACGCTGCCGCTGCTGATGCCGGCCCTCACGGTGGCGTTGGTGTTCCGCGCCATCCTGGCCTTCAAGACCTTCGACGAGGTCTACCTGCTCACCGGCGGCGGCCCCGGCACCTCGAGCGAGCTGCTCAGCCTGCACCTGTACAAGGTCTTCTTCGAGCAGAACCAGCTGGGGTACGGCGCGCTGCTGTCGGTGTTCACGATCATCGGCGTGCTGTCGCTGTTGGTCTTCGCGCGCTGGCTGACCCGGCGCTGGGCCTTGCGATGATCAAGCTGGCGGCGGCCTCGCGTGCGGCGTTCCTGGGCTGGCTGATGCTGGGCCTGGCGTTGGTCGTCGTCGTCGGGCCCTTCCTGTGGATTGCAGTGGCCTCGTTCAAGCAGCCGATCGCGATCCTGTCGGGCACCTGGTCGTTCACGCCGACGCTGGACAACTACACCGACGTGCTGCTGAGCAAGCGCTCGGACTTCCTCGCCGGCGTGCGCAACAGCCTGATCGTCGCCACCGCGAGCACCGCCATCGTGCTGGTGGTCGGCACGCTGGCCGCGTATTCGCTGCACCGCTTCGCCTGGGCGCGCTGGGTCACGCTGGGCTTTCTCGGCTGGACGCTGGCTTTCCACATGATTCCGGTGCTGACGCTGGTCGGCCCCTGGTACCTGGCGTTCAAGCAGCTGGGCCTGTACGACACGCGCCTGGCGCTGATCCTCACGCATGTCAGCGTCAACCTGCCGATGGCGGTGTGGCTGCTGATGTCGTTCTTCAAGGACATCCCGCCGGAGATCGAACAGGCCGCGCTGGTCGATGGCTGCCATCCGCTGTCGGCCTTCTGGTACGTCGTGTTGCCGCTGGTGGTGCCGGGCCTGATCGCGGCCGGCGTGCTCGCCTTCGTGTTCAGCTGGAACGAGTTCTCGATCGCGCTCAACCTGGTGTCGCAGAGCAATGCGACCGTGCCCGTGGTGGTGGCCAAGTTCGCCCAGGACTACGAGATCCAGCACGGCCAGATGGCGGCGGCGTCCATCCTGGCTACCATTCCCGCACTCGTGCTGATGGTCTTCGGCCAGCGCTTCATCGTGCAAGGCTTGACGATGGGCTCGGTGAAGTAGATCGTCGGCCTCTTTCCTGGAGCGTGTGTGAGCAGTCTGCGATTCCCCGGACCCCGCCGTTTCGACCTCGCTTGCCTCGGTCGTCTGGCCGTCGACCTCTACGCGCAGCAGGTCGGCTCGCGGCTCGAAGACGTGTCGAGCTTCGCCAAGTACCTCGGCGGCAGCTCGGCCAACATCGCGTTCGGCGTCGCACGGCTGGGCCTGCGCGCGGCGATGATCTCGCGCGTCGGCGACGAGCAGATGGGCCACTTTCTGGTCGAAACCTTGCAGCGCGAAGGCTGCGACACGTCGCAGGTGCAGGTCGACCCCGAGCGCCTGACCGGTCTGGTGCTGCTGGGCCTGAAGGACCGCGACACCTTCCCGCTGCTGTTCGTGCGCGAGAACTGCGCCGACATGGCGATCGACGCTGCGGCGATCCGCGAAGACTTCATTGCCGGCTGCCGCGCGCTGCTGATCACCGGCACGCACCTGTCGACGCCGACGGTCCGCGCTGCATCGCTGGCGGCGCTGGGCCACGCCGGCAAGCACGGCGTGGTGCGCGTGCTCGACATCGACTACCGGCCGGTGCTGTGGGGCCTGACCAAGCGCGGCGAGGGCGCCAACCGCTATGTGGCCGACGCGGCGGTGACCGCGAAACTGCAGCAGGTGCTGCCGCAGTTCGATCTGCTGATCGGCACCGAGGAGGAGTTCCAGATCGCCGGCGGCGTCGCCGGCGACCTGCTGGCCTGCCTGCGCCGCGTGCGCGAGGTGACCGATGCGGCGCTGGTGGTCAAGCTCGGCGCCAAGGGTTGCTGCTTCATCGAGGGCCCGATCCCGGCGCGCCTGGAAGACGCGCCCACCGCCGTCGGCGAGCGCATCGAGGTGATGAACGTGCTGGGCGCGGGCGACGCCTTCGCGGCCGGCCTGATGACCGGCTTCCTCAACGGCGAGGATTTCCACGGTGCCGCGAAGATCGCCAACGCCTGCGGCGCGATCGTCGTCTCGCGCCACGCCTGCGCACCGGCGATGCCGACGCCGGCCGAGCTGGCGCACTGGTTCAGCGGCCGGCGCCTGCCCAAGGTCGATGCCGACCCGGTGCTGGCGCACCTGCACCGCACGACAGCGGCGCGACCGGCCTGGCCGGAACTCCATGTGATGGCCTTCGATCACCGCTCGCAGTTCGAGGCGATGGCGCGCGAGGCCGGTGCGCCGCTGGCGCGCATCCCGGTGCTGAAGAAACTGCTGCTGCGCGCAGCCGAGGCCACCGCGCAGCGCCACGGCTTCGAGGGCCGCCTCGGCGTGCTGATCGATGGGCGCTACGGCAGCGATGCGCTGTGTGCGGCGACCGGTCGCGGTTGGTGGGTCGGCCGGCCGGTCGAGTCTCCCGGCTCGCGGCCGCTGGCCTTCGACGGCACGCGTTCGATCGGCTCGGCGCTCGTCGACCTGGCCGCGCGAGCAGGTCGTCAAGTGCCTCGTGCACTACCACCCCGACGACGCGGCCGAACTGCGCGTGGCACAGGAGGAGCGCCTGCTCGAACTGTGGGAGGCCACGCGGGCGAGCGGCCACGAACTGCTGCTCGAAGTCATCGCCCCCGACGGCAACGCGGACGAGGCCGTGCTGCGCGCCGTCAAGCGCTTCTACAACCTCGGTCTGCAAGCCCGATTGGTGGAAGCTCGCGCCGATGCAGGCCGCGTCATGGCAGCGCTCGCGGCGCTGGTGGCCGAGCGCGACCCGCACTGCCGCGGTGCCGTGATCCTGGGCCTGAACCAGCCGCTCGAAACTCTGGCGCAAGGCTTCGCGCAGGCCACGCACCCGATCGTCAAGGGCTTCATGGTCGGCCGCACGATCTGGGGCGACGCCAGCCGCGCGTGGCTGGCCGGCGAGATCGACGACGGCGCGCTCGTCGAGCGATCGGCCGAGCGCTTTGGCCGCCTCGTCGAAGCCTGGCGCGCACGCAAGGAAAGCCGATGAGCGAGAAGACGATCCGCCTGACGATGGCGCAGGCGCTGGTGGGCCATCTGGCCGCGCTGCGCATCGAGCACGACGACGGCACGCAAGCGCCTTACTGCGCCGGCGTGTGGGCGGTCTTCGGCCACGGCAACGTGGCGGGCCTCGGTGAAGCGCTGGCCGAGCAGCGCGGCCGGCTGCCGACCTTGCGCGCCCACAACGAGCAGGCGATGGCGCATGCGGCAATCGCCTTCGCGAAGGCCCATTTCCGCCAGCGCATCATGGCCGTGACGACTTCGATCGGTCCCGGTGCGACCAACCTGCTCACCGCTGCCGCGCTGGCGCATGTCAACCGGCTGCCGGTGCTGCTGCTGCCCGGCGACGTGTTCGCGTCGCGCACGCCCGACCCGGTGCTGCAGCAGGTCGAGGCCTTCGATGCCGGCGACGTGAGCGCCAATGACGCGTTCCGGCCGCTGGTGCGCTATTTCGACCGCATCACGCGACCCGAGCAGATCCTCAGCGCGTTGCCCAGAGCCGTGCAGGTGATGACCGACCCCGCGACCTGCGGTCCGGTCTGCCTGGCACTGCCGCAGGACGTGCAGACGATGGCCTTCGACTGCCCGGCCTCGTTCCTCGAGCCGACGCTGCTGCACATCCGACGGCCTGGCGCCGATGTGCGCGAATTCGACGCAGCGACGGCGCTGCTGCGCGATGCGCGCCGGCCGCTGGTCGTCGCCGGCGGTGGCGTGCTCTACAGCCAGGCCGGCGCGGCGCTCGCGGCGTTCGCGCAGGCGCATGGTGTGCCGGTGGCCGAGACGCAGGCCGGCAAGGGCAGCCTGCCCTGGAACCACCCGTTCAACGTCGGTGCGATCGGTGTCACTGGCTCGCCGGCGGCCAACGCGCTCGCCGCCGAGGCCGACCTGGTGTTCGCCGTCGGCACGCGATTGCAGGACTTCACCACCGGATCGCACACGCTGTTCGCTGCCGACGCCAACACGTTGCATCTCAACGTGCAGGCCTTCGACGCGGCCAAGTGCGGCAGCGTCGCCCTGGTCGCCGATGCGCGCAATGCGCTGGTGCGGCTCGACGCCGCGCTCGCCGGCTGGCAGGCCGATGCCGACTGGACGCGCGCGCGCGACGTCACTGGCCACGCAGTGGAACGAGCGCGTCACGGCGTTGACCACGCACGAGCCTGCCGGCGAGCTGCCTTACGACGCCGAGGTGATCGGCGCGGTGCGCGAGTCGGCACCGCGCAGTGCGTTGCACGACATCGTCGTCTGCGCCGCCGGCACGCTGCCGGCCGAGCTGCACAAGCTCTGGCGCACCGGCGCACGCCGGCGGCTACCACATGGAGTACGGCTACTCGTGCATGGGCTACGAGATCGCCGGCGGCATCGGGGTGAAGCTGGCACGGCCGGAGTGCGAAGTGATCGTGATGGTCGGCGACGGCTCGTACCTGATGCTGAACTCCGAGATCGCGACCTCGGTGATGCTGGGCTGCAAGCTGATCGTCGTGGTGCTCGACAACCGCGGCTACGGCTGCATCCAGCGCCTGCAACTGGCCTCGGGCGGCCCGCGCTTCAACAACCTGCTCGAAGACTGTGTCGGCGAGGCGGGCCACGACGTGAGGATCGATTTCGCCGCGCACGCCGCGAGCCTCGGGGCCGAGGCGGTGCACGTGGCCAGCGTGGCCGAACTGAAGACCGCGATGCAGCGCGCGCGCGCGGCAACCCGCACGCAGGTGCTGGTCATCGACACCTCGCCATGGCGCACCACCGACGATGGTGGCTGCTGGTGGGAGGTGGCGATCCCCGAGGTGTCGGCCCACGCCGACGTGCGCGCGGCGCGCGAGCAGTATCTGCAAGCCAAGACGCGGCAGCGTCGTTGAACGAGGAAGGCAAGGCGATGACCTGGAACGTGCGCATCGGCATCAACCCGCTGTCGTGGATGAACGACGACCTGCCGTCGCTCGGCGGCGAGACGCCGCTGGAGACCGCGCTCGCCGAAGGCAAGGAAATCGGCTACGAGGGTTTCGAGCTCGGCAACAAGTTCCCGAAGGACGGGCCGGGCCTGAAGGCCAAGCTCGATCAATTCGGCCTGGCCTGCGTCTCCGGCTGGTATTCGGGTGAGTTGGCGAGTGACGACGGCCGGGGCAGCGTTGCGCAAGAGATCGAACGTTGCCGCGCCCACATGGACAAGCTGCGCTTCAACGGCGTCAAGGTCGTGGTCTACGGCGAAGTCGCCGGTTCGGTGCAGGGGCAGATCGACACGCCGGTGGCGCAGCGCCCGCGTCTGGCCACCGATGCCGCGTGGCAAGGCTACGCAGAGCGCCTGAATCGGTTCGGCGCGCACCTGCAGTCGCAGTTCGGCATCAAGCTGGCCTACCACCACCACATGGGCGCGGTGGTCGAGGCGCCCGACGACATCGATCGCCTGATGGCGCTGACCGACCCGGCCCATGTGGGTCTGCTGTTCGACACCGGCCACGCCTACTTCGGCGGCGCCACCGACCCGGTGCCGTTGCTGAAGCGGCATGCCGCGCGCGTCGTGCACGTGCACTGCAAGGATGTGCGCCCGGCGCTGATCGCCAAGGCACGCAACGACGGCTGGAGCTTCCTGCAGGGCGTGCTGGCCGGCACCTTCACCGTGCCGGGTGACGGCGTGATCGACTACGACGCGGTGCTGGCCACGCTGCACGACAGCGGCTACCAGGGCTGGCTGGTCGTCGAGGCCGAGCAGGACCCGGCGATCGCACCGAGCTATGCGTATGCGAAGAAGGGCTACCAGACGCTGCGGCGAATCGTCGATCGGCTCGACGCGGAGGGTTCGAGATGAGCAGTCCGCTGCTGGTGAAGGCCCGGCGCGAGGGCCGCGAGATCGTCGCCGTGACGCCGCAGACCGCCGGCTGGAAGCATGTGGGCTTTCGTGCGCTGCGGCTGGCCCCGGGCGACAGCGAGCGTCTTGCCACCGGCGAACGCGAGCTGTGTCTCGTCGTGCTGGCCGGCAACGTCGACGTGACGGTTGGCGAGCAGACCTTCGACGAACTCGGCAACCGCGACAGCGTGTTCGACGACCGCCCACCCGCCGCGTTGTACGTGCCCGCGCACCACGATCGTCGCGATCCACGCCTACGGGCCTGCCGAGGTGGCGCTATGCACGGCACCCAGCGACGACCGGCCGCGCAGCGTCAAGCTGCTCGATCCGGCCACGATGCGCCGCAGCGTGCGTGGCCAGGGCAGCAACACGCGCTACGTCTGCGACATCCTGCCGCACGACGACCCGACCGCCGCGCACCTGCTGGTGGTGGAGGTGCGCACGCCGGCCGGCCATTCGTCGAGCTACCCGCCGCACAAGCACGACAGCGAGGCGCCGCCCGCCGAGACCCAGCTCGAGGAGACCTACTACCACCGCCTGGACCCGCCGCAGGGCTTCGCGTTCCAGCGCGTCTACACCGACGACCGCAGCCTCGACGAAGCGATGGCCGTTGAGGACCACGACGTGGTGATGGTGCCGCGCGGCTACCACCCGGTGGTCGCGCCGCATGGCTACGAGCTGTACTACCTCAACGTGATGGCCGGCCCGCAGCGGCTCTGGGTCTTTCGCAACGACCCGGCGCACGAGTGGATGCTCGCGCGCTGAGCGCGACGTGGCGTCACAGGGGGCTGGCCAGCGAGTGGGCCAGTCCGCCCGCCGGCACGTTGCGCACCGGGAACAGCAGACATGGACACCGCATGATCGAATGGACGCACTGGAAGTGCAAGCAAGGCACCGCACAGCGAGGTGACGAGTGGCATGTATTCGATGCGGGGACCGGCCTGATCGGTGAGATCCGTGCCTACCATGGAGCGTCGGGAGTCAGGGACGTTCCGATCGGGGGGGTCGAGTTCGACTGCCAAGGCCGCGGCTACCACCTGCGCTGGGAATGAATCGATGACACGCAAGACCGCCGGCCAACTCAGAAGCGCGCGCTGGTTCGCGCCCGACGATTTCCGCTCGTTCGGCCACCGCTCGCGCGTGATGCAGATGGGCTATGCACCCGCCGACTGGAAGGACAAGCCGGTCATCGCGATCGTCAACACCTGGAGCGACGTCAACCAGTGCCACGCGCATTTCAAGCAACGCGTCGACGACGTCAAGCGCGGCGTGCTGCAGGCGGGCGGCTTCCCGATCGAGTTGCCGGCGATCAGCCTGTCGGAATCGATCGTCAAGCCGACGACGATGCTCTACCGCAACTTCCTCGCGATGGAGACCGAGGAGCTGCTGCGCAGCCACCCGGTCGACGGCGCGGTGCTGATGGGCGGCTGCGACAAGACCACGCCGGGCCTGGTGA
This sequence comes from uncultured beta proteobacterium, assembly GCA_963783785.1. Classification (GTDB taxonomy): domain Bacteria; phylum Pseudomonadota; class Gammaproteobacteria; order Burkholderiales; family Burkholderiaceae_C; genus CADEEN01. Next base: position 252,005 of record CAWAOQ010000001.1, read on the forward strand.
TGGGCGCGCTCAGCATGGGCCTGCCGTTCATCTTCCTGCCCGCCGGGCCGATGCTGCGCGGCAACTGGAAGGGCCAGGTGCTCGGCTCGGGCTCCGACTCGTTCAAGTACTGGGACGAGCGCCGCGCCGGCCGGCTGAGCGAGCAGGCCTGGCACGAGATGGAAGCCGGCATCGCGCGCAGCCACGGCACCTGCATGACGATGGGCACCGCCGCGACGATGATGGGCATCGCCGAAGCGGTGGGCCTGACGCTGCCCGGCGCGTCGTCGATTCCGGCACCCGACGCGAACCACATCCGCATGAGCGCCGAGTGCGGGCGCCGCATCGTCGACATGGTGTGGGAGGACCTGACGCCCGCGAAGCTGCTGACGCGCGCCAGCTTCGACAACGGCATCGCCTGCGCGATGGCGATGGGCTGCTCGACCAACGCCATCATCCACCTGATCGCGATGTCGCGCCGCGCCGGCCACCCGGTGACGCTCGACGATTTCGACGCCGCCAGCCGCACGCGTGCCGGTGATCGCCAACATCCGGCCCAGCGGCGACACCTACCTGATGGAGGACTTCTATTACGCCGGCGGCCTGCCGGCGATGCTGAAGCGCATCGAGCGCCACCTGCACGGCGACGCGCTCACCGTCAACGGCCGCACGCTGGGCGAGAACATCGCCGAGTGCCGAGGTCTACAACGACGACGTGATCCGGCCGCTCACGAACCCGATCTATGCCGAGGGCGCGCTGGCCGTGCTGCGCGGCAACATCGCGCCCGACGGCGTGGTGATCAAGCCCAGCGCCTGCGCGCCGCACCTGCTGCAGCACAGCGGCCCGGCGCTGGTGTTCGACGACTACCCGGCGCTGAAGAAGGCCATCGACGACCCCGACCTCGACGTCACCGCCGACCACATCCTGGTGCTGCGCAACGCCGGCCCGAAGGGCGCCGGCATGCCCGAGTGGGGCATGCTGCCGATCCCGACCAAGCTGCTGAAGGCCGGCGTGACCGACATGCTGCGCCTGTCGGACGCGCGCATGAGCGGCACCAGCTACGGCGGCTGCCTGCTGCACTGCGCGCCCGAAGCCGCCGTCGGCGGGCCGCTGGCGCTGGTGCAGACCGGCGACACGATCAGCGTCGACGTGCCGGCGCGGCGCATCCACCTCGACGTCGGCGACGACGAACTCGCCCGCCGCAAGGCCGCCTGGACCGCACCGCCACCGCGCTACGAGCGCGGCTACGGCTGGATGTTCAGCCGCCACATCCTGCAGGCCAACGAGGGCTGCGACTTCGATTTCCTCGAGACGAGCTTCGGCGCGCCGGTGCCCGAGCCCGACATCTTCTGAAGGGCCTCACGCGATGAACCCGACCACCAAGCAACAACTGATGGGCGTCAGCACCGCCACGCTGTGCACGGCCCTCTTCAAGCGCGGCCTGCACCACCAGTTCATCCAGGACGTGCTGCCGCTGAACCCCGGCCTGCCCAACATGGTCGGCGAGGCCTACACGCTGCGCTACATGCCGGCGCGCGAAGACCTGAACACGATCGAGGTGTTCAAGAACCGCGAGCACCCGCAGACGCAAGGCGGTCGAGGAGTGCCCGCCCGGCGCGGTGTTCGTGATCGACAGCCGCAAGGATGCGCGCGCGGCGTCGGCCGGCGGCATCCTGGTCACGCGGCTGATGAAGCGCGGCGTCGCCGGCATCGTCACCGACGGCGGCTTTCGCGACAGCCCCGACATCGCCAGGCTGCCGTTTCCCGTCTACCACCAGCGCCCGGCCGCGCCGACCAACCTGACCGTGCACCAGGCCATCGACATCAACGTGCCGATCGGCTGCGGCGACGCGCCGGTGTTCCCCGGCGACGTGGTCGTCGGCGATGCGCGAGGGCGTGGTCGTGATCCCGGCGCACCTGGCCGACGAGGTCGCGGCCGAGGCGGTCGAGATGACCGCCTTCGAGGACTTCGTGCAGGAGAAGGTGATGGAAGGCCGCTCGATCCTCGGCCTCTACCCGCCGACCGACGAGCAGAGCCGCGTCGACTTCGCGGCGTGGCGGCAGGCCAAGGGCCGCTGACCGCTGCCATTGCGCGCCGACCGCAGCTTCAATGTCGATGGATCGGCGCGAGGCGTGCGACGGCATTGCGCTCCGCCTTTTCCAGCGCCAGGTGCTTGGCATCCTTGTGCAAGCGCCACCAGGCCAGCATCGCATCGAAGTCGCCGGCGAATTTGCGCACTTTCAAGGTTTCGGTGAGGCTGGCGCAGGCGATCGCGGTGCCGATATCGAGCAGGCCGGTGGTCGCCGCGTGGTCGCAGGACCAGAAGGCCTTCTCCAGTTCCTCCATCTGCAGGTCGGCACCGGGCGCCCCCTGTGCGGCCGCCGGCAGGGTCCACGCGGTCAGGCAAGCCGCCGCCACCAGCGCTGCCGCAGCCGTCATCATCGGCGTGCGCTGGCCCATGATCGAAGTCAGAGTCTGTGTCATGTCGTACTCCTGGGGGTTTGCCGGGGATCGACGGATCCGCCGCGCCCGGGTCCAAGCGCATGTGGCGTGCCAGCCCGCATCGATCGAAAGAAGTCTTTCAAATCAAGGACTTGACTGCTCAGCCGTGGGCGCCCGGCGGTCCGACCGTCGCATTTGACGGTGGCGCCCGTCGTCGGCGACGGCGCTTCAGGCGCCCTTGCGCAGGCCCAGCTTGCGCATGCGCCCGCGCAGGGTGCTCGGATGCAGGCCCAGCACTCGGGCGGCGCCGGCTTCGCCTTCGATGGCCCAGTGCGTGGCGTCGAGCACGCGCCGGATGTGCGCCGTCTCGATCTGCCGCAGGCTGCCTTGCGGCGGTGCGTCGGCCGACGCGGCGGTGGCGGGTGCCGCAGGGCGCCAGCCACCGCCGTCGAGCAGGCCACCCCGCGACACGATCAGCGCGCGTTCGACCACGTTTTCGAGCTCGCGCACGTTGCCCGGCCAGCCGTAGGCCGAAGCCGCTTCGACGAAGCCCGGCGCGATGCCAGTGAGTTCGCGGCCGAGCCGACGTGCGATGCGGCTTGCGACATGCTGCAGCAGGCGCGGGATGTCGTCGCGGCGCTCGCGCAGCGGCGGCAGCCGGATCGGGAACACGTTGAGCCGGTAGTAGAGGTCGGCGCGGAAGCGGCCGGCTGCCACTTCGGCGGCGAGGTCGCGGTTGGTGGCGGCGATCACGCGCACGTCGACGTGCAGCGCGCGCGTGCCGCCGACGCGCTCGAACTCGCGCTCCTGCAGCACGCGCAGCAGCTTGGCCTGCGCTTCCAGCGGCATCTCGCCGATCTCGTCGAGGAACAGGGTGCCGCCGTCGGCGAGCTCGAAGCGGCCGCGGCGCTGCTGGTGGGCGCCGGTGAAGGCGCCTTTCTCGTGGCCGAACAGCTCGCTCTCGACCAGCTCGCGCGGCAGCGCGGCGCAGTTGAGCTTGACCAGGGCACGGTCGCGGCGCGCGCTCTGCGCGTGGATCGCCCGCGCCACCAGTTCCTTGCCGGTGCCGGTCTCGCCTTCGATCAGCACGGTGCTGTCGGTCGCCGCCACCTGTGCGATCTGTTCGCGCACGCGCGCCAGCGCGGGCGAATCGCCAACCAGCGGGTCGCCCTCGTCGCGCATCTGCTCGACGAGGACCTGGATCGTCGCTTTCGATCGGCGGTGGGCCTCGATCTCGCGCCGCAGCGCGATGTGCGTGCCCACGCGGGCCAGCAGTTCCTCGGTCTCGAAAGGCTTGGTCACGTAGTCGACAGCCCCCAGCTCGAAGGCGTGCACCTTCTCGAAACTCTCCCTCAGCGCAGTCAGGAAGATCACCGGGATCGAACGCGTCGCGTCATCGGCCTTCAGGCGGCGGCAGGTCTCGTAGCCGTCGATGCCCGGCATCGTCACGTCGAGCAGGATCAGGTCAGGCGCCGCCGCGGCGGCCTGCGCCAGCGCGGCCTCGCCGCCGCTGGCGGCCAGCGTGCGGTAGCCGGCGGCTTCGAGCTCCTGCTCGAGCAGGTCGACGTTCAGGGGCTCGTCGTCGACGATCAGCACCAGGCTCGGGTCAGTGGCCAAGTTGCCTCGCAATCGCTTCGAAGAGCAGGTTCTCGTCGATCGGCTTGCTCAGGTAGTCGTCGCAGCCGCAGGCCCGTGCGCGCTCGTCGTCGCCGCGCATCGCGTGCGACGACAGCGCGAGCACCGGGATGTGGGCCAGCAACGGGTCGGCCTTCAGGCGCCGCGTGGCCTCCCAGCCATCCAGGCGCGGCAGGGACAGGTCCATCAGGATCAGATCCGGCAGAGTGGCTGCGGCACGTTCGAGCGCGCTGATGCCGTCCTCGGCGTAGACCAGCCGATAGTCGTCCGCGAGTAGCTGCGTCAGCAGCTCGCGGTTCAACGCGATGTCCTCGACGATGAGCAGGGTCTTCATGATGTGGGCTGCCGATAGCGAACCGGCAAGGTCAGCGTGAACGTCGATCCGGCGCCGAGCGCGCTCTGCGCCTGCAACTCGCCGCCCATCAGGCGCGCCAGGCGCCGCGCGATGGCCAGGCCCAGGCCGCTGCCGCCGTGGGCACGCGTGCTGCTGGCGTCGACCTGCTCGAACTCCTCGAAGATCGACTCCAGCTTGTCGGCAGGGATGCCGATGCCGGTGTCGGCCACCTCGATGCTGACAACGCCGCCAGCGTGTCGGGCACGAACCCGGATGCTGCCGCGGGCGGTGAACTTGGCGGCATTGCTGAGCAGGTTGATCAGGATCTGGCGCAGCTTCTCCGCGTCGGCCAGCATCGGCGGCAGGCCGGCGTCGATGTCCGCTGACAGCGTCACACCGCCATCGAGCAGCGGCTCGATGCTGCGCAGGCATTGTTCGAGCAGCGGTGCCAGGTGCAGCTCGCCCGCATTCACCTCGATGCGGCCGGCTTCCACCTTGGCCAGGTCGAGCACGCTGTTGATCAGGCTGAGCAGGTGCTGGGCGCTGGAAAGGATCTTGCCCAGGTTGTCGTACTGCTTGGGCTCCAGCTGGTCCTGGGCTCGGCGCATCACGATGCGCGTGAAGCCGATGATCGCGTTGAGCGGCGTGCGCAGCTCGTGCGACATGTTGGCCAGGAAGGCGCTCTTGTGCCGGCTGGCGATTTCGAGCTGCCGGCCCTTGTCCTCGATTTCGCGAAACAGGCGCGCGTTCTGGATCGCCAAGGCGGACTGGGTCGCAAAGGTCTTCAGCAACTCGATCACCTGCGGCTCGAACTCGCCGGCGCGCTTGCGGTTGACGACCAGGCCGCCGAGCAGATGTTCCTCGCGCAGCAGCGGCACCGCCAGCAGCGAGCGGTAGCCCAGGCGCAGCACGATCTCGCGCACCCGGCTCTGGTAGCTGCCCGGGTCCGCGATGTCGCCGATCGCCACCGGCTCGCGACGCGTCGCCAGGCGGCCGATCGCGCCTTCGCCCTTGGGCGGCGGCGACGACTTGAGGGCTTCGACCAGTTCATCGGGCAGGCGGTCCGCCGCGCGCAGGCGGAATTCTTCCCGTGCCTCGTCGTACTCGTAGATCGCACCGCCGTCCATGCCGGCCAGGGCCGTGGCGCGCGAGACGATGGTGCTGAGCACGGTCTCCAGGTCGAGCGTCGAGCTGACGGCCTGGCCGACCTCGCTCAACGCGCGCAGCTGTTCCACCGAGCGCGTCAGCTCGGTCGTGCGGGCCTGCAGTTCAGTGAACAGGCGCACGTTCTCGATCGCGATCACTGCCTGCTCGGCAAAGGTCTGCAGCAGCTCGACCTCCTTGTCGGCGAAGCGCCCGACGTCGGTGCGATTCACCGAGATCGCGCCGACGACCTGGCGGCCGCGAAACATCGGCACGCTCAGCACGCTGCGGTAGCCCACCGCCGCGGCGACGGCCTTGGTCGCGTACTCGGGGTCGGTCTCGGCCAGCGCGTCGGCGACATTGACGACGCTGCCGTCGCGAATGGCGCGCGAGGTGTAGCACGCACCGCTCGGGCGCATCGGAAAGCAGCTCAGCGCCAAGGCCCGGGCCTGCGGGCTCGGGCCGAAAGCACTGGCGCCGTGAATCCACTCGCCGTCGAACCTGAACACCCAGCCGGATTGGGCGCCGGTCAGGCGGGCCGCCCGCTCGGCGATCACGTCGAAGACCGGTTGCGTGTCGGTCACCGAGCGGCTGATGACGCGCAGCACGTCCGAGGTCGCCGTCTGGCGCGCCAATGACTCCTTGGTTTCGTTGAACAGCCGCGCGTTCTGGATCGCGATCACCGCCTGATCGGCGAAGGTCGTCAGCAGCGCGAGCTCGCTCTCGCTGTACGCGCGGGGCGGCTTGCGCATGACGTCGATGGTGCCGATGCCCTGCCCTTCCCAGACCAGGGGCGCGCTGGCAACGGCGAAGTTGCCGCTCCTGCGCACGGCGTCGCGGATGTAGCCGGGGACGTCCCGCGCCTGCGCCATATCGCCCCAGTGCATCAGGGCGCCATGACGGATGACCATCTCGCTCATCGTTCCGGCCAATGGCCGCGGGTAGGCGCCCGGCGCCCAGTCGGCGAAGCCGCCCCGGTAGGCGCCCACGTTGAGTCGCTCCTGCGCGTCGACCAGGAAGATGCCGAGGTCGGTGGCGCAGAACAGGCGCTGGCAGCTGTCGAGGATCTTCTCGAACACCGGATTGGCGTCGGCCATCGAACCGCTGATCACCTGCAGCACGTCGCTGGTGGCGGTCTGATGCTCCAGTGCCACCTTGGTCTCGTTGAACAGGCGCACGTTCTGGATCGCGATCACCGCCTGCTCGGCAAAGGTCTGCAGCAAGGCAATCTGCGACGCTGGAAACGGTCCCGGCTCGGCCCGGCCGACCGCGATGGCGCCGATCGGCTGGCCATCGCGCAGCAGGGGCACCCCGAGCACGCTGCGAAATCCCGCCGTCACCGCGGGCAGGCGGGTCGCGAAGTCGGGGTCGGCCAGCACGTCGGGGATGGCCACGAGGCTGCGGGTCAGCACCGCACGGCAGGCGGCGGAGTCGCGGCTGGCCGGCCGCGGAAAGATGCTGCGAATGGCGTCGATGCCCTGGGGATCGACGATGGCCAGCGCCGCGATGTGCAGCAGTTCACCGTCGTAGGTGAACACATTCACCGAGCGGGCACCACACAGCTTCAAGGCGGCTGCCGCGATGGTGTCGAACACCGGCTGCGCATCGGCCGGCGAGCGCGAAATGATGCGCAGGATCTCGGCCGTCGCCGCCTGCTGCTCGAGCGCATCGGCCAGTGCCTGGCGGTGCCGATCTGCATCGATCGCTTCGATCGCGCCCATGTTGCGCCAGCCTCCGTCCTGAACCTGCTCGCGGGCGCCAACATACACCCACGAAGGCCGGATCGCCAAGTGGCCGGCCGTCGGCCGTCGTGCGCGACGCCGCCGGGCGATCAGCGGGCCGGCGGCCCGTCGTCGCTGCGCGCTGGTGGCGCCACGGTGCAAGCGCTCGGGTCGGCGACGACGAACCAACCGACGACGACGCACAGCGGCATCGCAAGAAACCATGCATCGCTGCCCGTGAGATGGCGGCCGACAAAGCCGACGGCGGCGCCGAGATCAGGCACAGCACCAGCAGCACAACGCGCGTTCCGAACCGCACATGCGTGACATGGCTTCGAGGAGGCGGAATCGACGGGAAGCGCTTCATGGTTTCGGCTCCGGGGCGGTGAAGTGAGACAGGCTGCGCTGGCGGCACGGGTGTCCGGCAGGTGATGCTACAGGCTGCTGCGTTGTGGCCACGCCTCGGCAAAGTAGTCGACGAACGCGCGCACCCGTGCCGACAGCTGGTGCCGCTGCGGCACCACCGCATAGATGTCGGCGTCGGGTGTCGCGTACTGCGGCAGCACCTGCACCAGGCGGCCGCTCTTCAGGTAGCGGGCAATGTCCCACTCGGCGCGCATCAGGATGCCGTGGCCGTCCAGGGCCCACAGCACGGCGATCTCGCCGTCGTTGGTGGCCAGGTTGCCGCGGGTCTTGATGGCCTCGGCGCCGTTGCCCACGCCCGCGCTGCGCGGTCAGCCGCCACAGGCCATAGGCCTCGTCGCCCTGGCGGATGCCGATGCAGTTGTGTCGCGCCAGGTCCGCGGGCAGCTTCGGTTCGCCATGGCGCGCCAGGTAGGCGGGCGAGGCGCACAACAGGCGGCGGTTGGGGCCGATGCGGCGCGCGATCACGCGCGTGTCGGGCGGGGCGCCGAAGCGGATGCAGACATCGAAGGCGTCCTCCGTCAGTGCGCGGCGGGTTGACCGACAGCTGCAGTTGCACCTGTACCTGCGGGTGCATCTTCACGAAGCGCGAGATCACCGGCGCGACGTGGCTGCGGCCGAAGCCGAGCGTGGCGTTCACGCGCAGCAGGCCCTGCGGCGTGCCCTTGGCGGTGCCGAGCAGGCGCTCCATGTCGTCGATCTCGGCCAGGATGCGGCGTGCATGCTCGAGGTAGGTTTCGCCCTCGGGCGTCAGGCTCATGCGGCGCGTGGTCCGGATCACCAGCGCCAGCCCGAGGCGCGACTCCATCTGCGCCAGGCGCTTGCTCACCGCCGCCGTCGATACGCCCAGCTCGCGCGCCGCGGCGCTCAGGCTGCCGCAGGACGGCGAGCGTCGAGAAGAAGCCGAATTCGGCGGGTTGGACGGCGTGGGCTCACGGCGGTGCCGATCGTTGACTTCAGGTTAACGAAGGCATTCACTCTAGCGCACATGCCGTCAATCCGCGCAGAGCCTAAAGTCCCGCTCCCGAGACTCCCGCGATCAAGCCCGAAGATGAAGACCTACCGCATCGCCACGATCCCCGGCGACGGCATCGGCAAGGAAGTCATTCCCGCCGGCCAGGAAGTCCTCCAGGCGCTGGCCAGCGCGAGCGGCCAGTTCAATTTCGAGTTCGAGCATTTCGGCTGGGGCGGCGACTGGTACCGCGCGCACGGCGAGATGATGCCGGCCGACGGCCTCGACGCGTTGCGCCACAAGGACGCGATCCTGTTCGGCTCGGCCGGCGACCCGCAGATCCCCGACCACATCACGCTGTGGGGCCTGCGCCTGAAGATCTGCCAGGGCTTCGACCAGTACGCCAACGTGCGGCCGACGCGCATCCTGCCCGGCATCGACGCGCCGTTGAAGCGCTGCCGCCCCGAAGACCTGAACTGGGTCATCGTGCGCGAGAACTCCGAGGGCGAATACGCCGGTGTCGGCGGCCGCGCGCACCAGGGCCACCCGATCGAGGTCGCGACCGACGTGTCGATGATGACCCGCGCCGGTGTCGAACGCATCATGCGCTTCGCCTTCAAGCTGGCGCAGGGCCGGCCGCGCAAGCAGCTCACGGTGGTCACCAAGAGCAACGCGCAGCGCCACGCGATGGTGATGTGGGACGAGATCGCGCTGCAGGTCGCCAAGGAGTTCCCCGACGTGCGTGGGACAAGGAACTCGTCGACGCGATGACTGCGCGCATGGTCAACCGGCCGGCGTCGATCGACACCATGGTGGCCACCAACCTGCACGCCGACATCCTGTCCGACCTGGCCGCCGCACTGGCCGGCAGCCTGGGCATCGCGCCGACCGGCAACATCGACCCCGAGCGCCGCTACCCGAGCATGTTCGAGCCGATCCACGGCTCGGCCTTCGACATCATGGGCCAGGGGCTGGCCAACCCGATCGGCACCTTCTGGTCCTGCGTGATGCTGCTCGAGCACCTGGGCGAGGAGGCGGCCGCGACACGGCTGATGTGGGCCATCGAGCAGCGTGACCGCCAATCCCGCGCTGCACACGCGCGACCTCGGAGGCCGCGCCACCACCGCGCAGGTGACCGCGGCGGTGTGTGAACTACTGGCCAACCCGGTGGCGCAGCGCGCGGCCTGAGGCCATCATCCCGAGCACTTGCTTCATTTCGCACGCCGGAGACCTCGATGCAACGCACCCTGATCGCCGCCCTGGCCCTCGCCGCCGCCGCCGCCGCCCAGGCCCAACCTTGCCCCGACAAGAACCTGATGTACTGGCAGGCCTTCCCGCCCGGCGGCGAATCGGACATCTCGGCGCGCCACCAGCAGGTGGTGCTGAAGAAGAAGTGCCCGGCGATCGACACCGTGGTGCAGTACAAGGCCGGCGGTGGCGGCGCGATCCTTTGGAGTTCGGCCAACACCTTGCCGGCCGACGGCGTCAACATCTACGGCATCAACCTGCCGCACGTGGTGCTGCAACCGCTCGAAGGCCAGGTGCAGTACAAGACCGACGAGCTGACGCCGGTCTACTGGTACCACTACACGCCCGACGCACTGGTGGTGCCCGAGCAGAGCCCGTTCAAGACCTTTGCCGACTTCCTGAAGGCGGCGCAGGCCAACGTCGGCAAGTTCAACCTCGGCGGCTCGGCGCTCAACTCGGCCAACCATGCCGCGCACGAACGGCTGAACGCCGACTTCAAGATCAAGACCACCTACGTGCCCTACAAGGGTACCGGCGACCTGGCCAACGCGGTGCTCGGTGCGCAGATCGACGGCGCGATGACCTACACCGCGTTCGCCATCAACAACAAGACCCGCGTGCGCGCGCTGGCGGTGGCGATGGAAAAGCGCCATCCGCTGCTGCCCGACGTGCCGACCTTCAAGGAGCTCGGCGTCGATTGGGTCGACGGCGCCTACCGTGGCATCGCGGTGCCCAAGGCCACGTCGCCGGAAGCGAAGAAGCGCCTGTCGGAGCTGTTCGCGGCGCTGAACGCCGACCCCGAGATGAAGGAGCTCGCGGCCAAGAGCGGCTTCGAGCTGGTCAACGTCGGCATCGAAGGCATGGACGCGTTCATGAAGGAGCGCGCCAAGGTCTACACCGAGGTCGGCAAGAAGATGGGCCTCGGGCAAGTAGGGCGCACGATGGCCGCGACGCACCTGATTGCGCTGCCCCGCCTGCAGGCTGCGATGCGGCTGGTGGTGCGCGGCTTCGGCAGCAACGAGGCCGAGGTCGAGGCGGTGGCCGGCAACCTGATCGAGGCCAACCTCACCGGCCACGATTCGCACGGCATCGGCATGCTGCCGCGTTATGCCGAGGCCTGTCTCGAAGGCGGCCTGAAGCCCAATAGCCATGTCAGCACCGTGCTCGACGGCGGGGCACTGCTGCGGCTCGATGGCAACGCGGGCTTCGGCCAGGTGATCGGCCAGGAGGCGATCGCGCTGGGCATCGAGCGCACTCGGCAGCACGGCTGCTGCGTCGTCGCGCTGGGCAATGCGCACCACCTCGGGCGCATCGGCGCCTGGGCCGAACAGGCGGCGCAAGCGGGACTGGTGTCGCTGCATTTCGTCAACGTCATCGCGCGCGGCATCGTCGCGCCGTTCGGCGGCTCGGATGCGCGCTTCGGCACCAACCCGTTCTGCGCCGGCGTGCCGTTCAGCGGCCGCGAGCCGGTGATCCTGGATTTCGCGACCAGCGTGATTGCGCAGGGCAAGACCCGCGTGGCGATGAACAAGGGCGAGTTGGTGCCGCCCGACCACTTGATCGACGACCACGGCCGGCCCACGCGCGAGCCGCGATTCACGGTCGTGCCGCCGTTCGGCGCGCTGCTCACGTTCGGCGCGCACAAGGGCTACGGCATGGCGCTGATGGCCGAACTGCTCGGCGGTGCGCTGGCCTCGGGCATGACCCAGCGCGACAACGACGTCTCCAAGCGCCGCATCCTCAATGGCATGTTCAGCGTGCTGGTCGATCCGGCCGTGCTCGGCGACCGCGCGTCGTTCGAGCACGAGGCGCTGGCCTTCATCGACTGGGTCAAGGCCTCGCCGCCGCGCGAGGGTTTCGACTCGGTGTTGATCGCCGGCGAGCCGGAGCGCATCAAGCGCAAGCAACGCACTGCCGAGGGCGTGCCCGTCGACGCGACCACCTGGCAGGAGATCCTCGATGGCGCGGCCAAGCTCGGCGTCGATCCGGCGCGGGTCAACGCGGCTGCCGGCCTGGCCTGAGGCGAGAACAAACTTCGTTGCAATTTGAAACGACGCAGACACCCCGCTGTCACGGGACGGCGCTAGGCTTCGCCCCCGTCCACTGAAAGCGAGGTCTCGCCATGACATCGTCGCGACCCGATCAACGTGAACACCGGCCGGCGCATGGCGCCGCGGAACTGGCGCCGCTGGTTGCCGACTTGTTTGCCAAGGCACCGCCGCCGCAGCGTGTGCGACTGCTCAACGGCTTGCTGAGGCCGGTCGGTCCGCTGGCGCTGGTGGCGATCGCCGCCGGCGCATTTGGCAGCCTGCTGCCCACCACACGGTGGCGCGGCGTCAGCGTGACGCTCGACGACGCGATGCGCTTCAGTGCCGGCCAGGTGCTCGAGCTGGCCCGCTATGTCGAGCAGAAGAGTCCGGAATCCTTTGCGGAGTTGCCGCAACTGCTGGGCGACAGCCCGCTGTGGGTGGGCTCGCTCAGCGGCGCGTTGCTGCTGCTGGCGCTGAGGGCATGGCGGCGACGCGTGGGCTGACGCGGGTCCCGCGCTCAATCGTCGAGCAAGTCGCCCTTGTAGAAGCTCCAGGCCGTGCCGTCGTGCAGATAGAAGTGGCCGTCGGCGCAGTTGTCCTTGCCGGGAAAGAACTCGCGGTAGCGCTTGGGCACCAGGCGCTCCAGCTGCGCGTCGGAGAGGGCCTCGAATTCGTCGGGCGTGATCGCTTGTCCCACGCGCAGGCGCCGTTGTTCCATCGGGCCGATCCTTGATCAATGAGCTGCCGCCATGATGCCAGCCGCGGTGGTGCTACCGTGATCGAACGATGCAACACCGCGAGTCCGCCATGGACGATGTCCGAGCCCTGATCTTCGATGTCTTCGGCACCCTGGTCGACTGGCGCACGGGCGTCGCCCGCGAGGCCCGTGCGGCGCTCTCGGCCCGCGTCGCGCGCGGCCCTGAGTTCGATGGCGACGCTTTCGCCGACGCCTGGCGCGACCAATACCAGCCGACGATGGAGGCCGTGCGCAGCGGCCGTCTGCCATTCAGCAAGCTCGATGTGCTGCACCGGCGCAACCTCGACCGCGTGTTGAAGGATTTCGGCCTCGACGACGTGCCCGAAGCCACGCGCGCCGGCCTCAACCTCGCGTGGCACCGCCTCGACGCCTGGCCCGATGTCGGACCGGGGTTGGCGCGGCTGCGCCGGCGCTTTCGCATCGCACCGTGCTCCAACGGCAACATCTCGCTGATGGTCGATCTGGCGCGGCGCAACGGCTGGCACTGGGATGCGATCCTCGGTGCCGAGCTGGCGCGCGACTACAAGCCCAAGCCGGAGGTCTACCTGACAGCCGCAGCGGCCTTCGACTGCAGCCCCGCGCAGACGTTGATGGTCGCGGCGCATTCGTCGGACCTCCAGGCGGCTGCCGACGCGGGCCTGCGTACCGCCTTCATCGCACGCCCCGACGAGCACGGCCCGGGTCGTGGCGAGCATCGAGCCAGCGTCGCGGTGGATCTGTCGGCCGCCAGCCTGACCGCGCTGGCCGATCAGCTCGGCTGCGAATGAGGCCGCTCGCTAGGGTTTCTTGCCGAACTCGGCGCTTTCGGCCGTCCAGCGCGCCGCCTGTTCGCTGAGCGAGAACCCCAGCCCCGGCCGGTTCGGCACGACCATGCGGCCGTCCGCGATGGCCAGGCGTTCGTTGAACAGCGGTTCGAGCCACTCGAAGTGCTCGACCCACGGCGCGTGCGGGTACGCAGCCGCAAGGTGCAGGTGGATCTCCATCGCGAAATGCGGTGCCATGCCGATGCGCGCCTGGTCGGCCAAGGCCATGATCTTCAGCATCGGCGTGATGCCGCCGACGCGCGGCGCGTCGGGCTGGATGAAATCCACCGACCGATGGCGGATCAACTCGGCGTGCTCGGCCACGCTGGTCAGCATCTCGCCGCTGGCGATCGGCGTGTCGAGCATCGCCGCCAGCGCGGCGTGGCCTTCGGCGTCGTAGGCGTCGAGCGGCTCCTCGATCCAGGTCAGGTTCAGCGGCTCGACCAGCTTGCCGAAGCGCTGCGCAGTGACGCGGTCCCATTGCTGGTTGGCGTCGATCATCAGGTGCACGCGGCCGTCGATCAACCGGTGCACTGCGCGCACGCGCTCGAGGTCGACCATCGGATCGGGCTGGCCGACCTTGATCTTGATGCCGCCGATGCCGCGTTCGAGCGAGGCTTCGACGTTCTTCAGCACCTCGGGCAGCGGCATCGACAGGTAACCGCCCGAGGTGTTGTAGCAGGGCACCGTATCGCGGTGCGCGCCGAGCAGTTTGGCCAGCGGCAGTTTCGCGCGCCTGGCCTTCAGGTCCCACAGCGCGATGTCGAACGCCGCGATGGCCTGCGTCGCCAGCCCGCTGCGGCCGACCGAGGCACCGGCCCAGCACAGCTTGTCCCACAGCCGGGCGATGTCGTTCGGGTCTTCGCCGATCAGGTTCGGCGCCAGCTCCTTCGCGTGCGCCAGCTGGCCTGGCCCGCCGGCGCGCTTGCTGTACGAAAAACCGATGCCTGAATGGCCTTCCTGCGTCGCGATCTCGGCGAACAGGAAGGCGATCTCGGTCAGCGGCTTCTGCCGGCCGGTCAGCACCTTGGCGTCGCTGATCGGCGCGGCCAGCGGCAGGAACACCAGGCTCAGCCGGATCCACTCGATGCGGTCGGTGCTGGCAACGCCTGCGGCCAGGCCCGCGGCCAAGGGATTGGCCTGAATTGATCGTGTGCTCATGTCAAAGCCTCGAAGTGCGAGTGCAAGAGAACAGAGATTCACGCGGACGCCGCGGATCCGGCTCTGCCGGTCCGCCAGCGGCGCCCCCTTGAGGGGGAGCGGCGAAGCCGTTTCGGGGGTGGGCTATCTACTCCGGCTTGATGCCCGCGGTCTTGATCACGCGCGTCCACAGCTCGATCTCGTTCTTGACGAAATCGCTGTAGGCCTTGGCGCCGGGGGCGCGGCACGACGAAGCCGACCGACTCCAGCCGCTGCTTGATCTCGGGCGAGGTCATGATCTTCTTCAGCGCTGCCTCGAGCTTGTCGACGATCGGCTGCGGCGTGCCCTTGATCGCCGAGATGCCCGACCACGACAGTGCCTGGAAGCCGGGGAAGCCGCTCTCGGCGATGGTCGGCACGTCGGGGTAGAGCGGGTTGCGTTGCAGGCTGGTGACCGCCAGCGCGCGCAGCTTGCCGGCCTTCACATGCTGCAGGGCCACGTCCTGGTTGATGAACATCAGCGGGATCTGGCCGCCGAGCAGGTCCTGCATCATCGGGCCGCCGCCGCGGTACGGGATGCCGACCATGAAGAAACCGTTGCACTCCTTGACCCCCGGCGGGCACTTGCTGGCCTCGACCTTGAGCAGCTCCATCGCCATGTGGCCCGACGCGGCGTGCGTGAAGCCGTAGTTCAGCTTGCCCGGGTTCTTGCGCACGTAACTCGACGAGTTGCTTGAAGCTCGTGAACGGCGTGCTCGGGTGCACCACCAGCACGTTGGGGCCGGAGTGCACCTGCGCCAGGTGCACGAAGTCGCGCATCGAGTCGTAGCCGAGCTTGGGGTCCAGGCCGTGTGCGACCGCGCTCTGGCCGACGCCGGTCTGCACGATGGTGTAGCCGTCCGGCGCCATCTTGGCCGCGCGCAGCGTGCCGATGGTGCCGCCGGCACCGCCGATGTTCTCGACGATGACCTGCTGACCGAGCTCCTTGCCGAGCGCCTCGGCCACCATGCGGGCCATCACGTCGCTGGTGCCGCCGGCCGGGAACGGGCAGATCAGCTTGACCGTTTTGCCCGGCCAGCTTTCCTGCGCCAGCGCCGGCACGGCGACCAGCGCCAATGCGACAGCGGCGGCGCCGAGTATCGAGCGACGGATCATCGAGGTCTCCTTGGGCAATCGGTGGATGGAAATCAGCAACGGGGAGTGGACCACACGCCCGCAGCCTGCAACAGCCCGCGGGTGTCGAGCACCACAGGCTCGACGCCGAGCTGGGTCGACAGGCGCAAGCGCGCCTTGCTCGGGTTCAGGAGTTGTTCGCTGATGTGCATGCGATGGATTGTTCGGCGGCGTTGGGCCGCAGACGACCGGGTCGGCCTGGCCGGCGCATCCGGGCTGCCATGACGCGGGGCACAGGAAAGGGGGGACGTGCGGTCAGCCGGCCACCGTCTGCCGTACCGCGTGCTCCCAGCTCGCCATCAACTCGGCCGCCCGCTCGCGCGGCAGCGTCGGCAGGAAGCGCCGCTCGACCTGCCACTGCGCGGCGAGTTCGTCGAGGTTCTTGTACACGCCGACCGCCAGCCCGGCCAGGTAGGCCGCACCGAGCGCGGTGGTCTCGATGACCTTCGGCCGCACCACCGGGATGCCGAGCAGATCGGCCTGGAACTGCATCAGCAGGTTGTTGACGCAGGCACCGCCGTCGACACGCAACTCGGCCACCGCCGCGCCGCCCGCGGCGACGGCGTCGCGGCTCATCGCCTGCAGCAGCGCCGCGCTCTGGAAGGCGATGCTCTCCAGCGCCGCGCGCGCGATGTGCGCCACCGTGCTGCCGCGCGAGAGCCCGACGATGGCGCCGCGTGCATCGGGCTTCCAGTACGGCGCACCGAGCCCGGTGAAGGCCGGCACGAACATCACGCCGCCGGCATCGGGCACGCTTTCGGCCAAGCCCTGCACCTCGCCGGAGCCCTTGATCGCGTTCAGGCCATCGCGCAGCCACTGCACCACTGCGCCGCCGATGAAGACGCTGCCTTCGAGGGCGTATTCCGGCGTCGGCGTCGGTTGCGCGGCGGCGGTCGTGATCAGGCCGTTGGCACTGGTCTCGAAGCGATCGCCGGTGTGCATCAGCAGGAAGCAGCCGGTGCCGTAGGTGTTCTTCGCCAGCCCGGCCTTGAAGCAGGCCTGACCGAACAGCGCGCTCTGCTGGTCACCGGCGATGCCGGCGATCGGGATCGCGGCGCCGAACAACGCCGGGTCGGTCTCGCCGAAGACGTGGCTCGACGGCAGCACCTGCGGCAGCACGCTGTCGGGCACGTGCAGCGCCTTCAGCAGTTCGTGGTCCCAGACGTTGTGGCGGATGTCGAACAGCATCGTGCGCGAGGCGTTGCTGACGTCGGTGGCGTGCACGCGGCCGCCGGTCAGCTTCCACAGCAGCCAGCTGTCGACGGTACCGAAGGCCAGCTCGCCCTGAGCCGCCGCCAGGTGCGCACCGGGTACATGGTCGAGCAGCCAGCGGATCTTGGTGCCGGAGAAATACGGGTCGATGACCAGCCCGGTGCTGCGCCGCACCGCATCGGCCAGCCCGGCCTCGCGCAACTGCAGGCACAGCGGCTCGGTGCGGCGGTCCTGCCAGACGATGGCGTTGGCGATCGGCTGCCCGGTGCGGCGGTTCCACAGCACCGTGGTCTCGCGCTGGTTGGTGATGCCGATGGCAGCGATGTCGCTGGCGTTCAGTTGCGCCTTGAACAGCGCTTCGAGGGCGACGGCCTGCTGCGAGGCCCAGATCTCGTTGGCATCGTGCTCGACCCACCCCGGCTGCGGAAAGATCTGGCGGAACTCGCGCTGCGCCATCGCGACGATGCGGCCGTCGCGGTGGAACACGATCGCACGCGAACTGGAGGTGCCCTGGTCGAGGGCCAGCAGGTGGTCTTTGGTCGTCATGGCGAAGCCTCGCAGGTGACGAGTTGCGTTCCTGCTTCGGCCAGCAGGGCAGGAAAGGGCGGCGGTGGCGGCAGGTCGGTGAACAGCATATCGACCTGCCCGAGCTGGCCCACTTCGACCATCGCCGGGCGGTTGAACTTGCTGGCGTCAGCGGCCAGCCAGACCTGGCGCGCGTGTTCGATGATCGCGCGTGAGACCTTGACCTCGCGGTAATCGTAGTCGCGCAAGGTGCCGTCGGCCTCGATGCCGGAGATGCCGATCAGCGCGATGTCGACCTTGAACTGCGAGATGAAATCGACCGTCACCTCGCCGACGATACCGCGATCGCGTGCACGCACCACGCCGCCGGCAACGATGACCTCGCAATCGGGGTTGTCGGACAGGATCGCCGCGACGTTGAGGTTGTTCGTGATCACGCGCAGGCCTTTGTGGTTCAGCAGTTCGCGCGCGATCGCCTCGGTGGTGGTGCCGATGTTGATGCTCAGCGAGCAGCCATTGGGCACGGCCTGCGCGACTGCACGCGCGATGCGGCCCTTGGCGCCGTCGTTGAGCTGTTGGCGCTGGCGGTAGGCGATGTTCTCGATGGTGGAACTCGGCACGCGGACACCGCCATGAAAGCGCGCCAGCAACCCGGCCTCCGCGAGCACCCGCACGTCGCGCCGAACCGTCTGCAGCGCGACGCCGAAGCGCTCTGCCAGTGTCTCGACCGACACGCTTTTCAGGCGCCTCACCTCCTCGAGCAATTCGACCTGACGCGGATTGGGGTTCATCGCAAGTGAATCTAAACGATCACATTCGGCCCCAAATGAGGGTTTGTTCCGATCACAAACGAACACCAAGCGAAAACAATCGCGCCATAACGAAAATCGCCATCGGCCAACTTCGCGGGCTCCAGGCCACGTCTGTCGGAAGAGACACACCGGGACACACCGTTCGTGAGACCTGCTTCATTTGCGGTGCCCCCGTCGCCGGTGCCCACCGGCATCCCGACCGATTGCGATGTGCTCGTTGTCGGCGGCGGCATCAATGGCGCCGGCATCGCCCGTGACCTTGCCGGCCGCGGCCTGCGGATCGTGCTCTGCGAAAAGGACGATCTGGCGTCGCACACCTCTTCGTCGTCGACCAAGCTGATCCATGGCGGGCTGCGCTACCTCGAGTATTTCGAGTTCTCGCTGGTGCGCAAGTCGCTTGCCGAGCGCGAGGTGCTGCTGAGGAGCGCGCCGCACATCATGTGGCCGCTGCGCTTCGTCATGCCGCACGATCCGGGCATGCGGCCGGTCTGGATGATCCGCGCCGGGCTGTTTCTCTACGACCATCTCGCCAGGCGCGAGGTGCTGCCGGGCTCGTGCACGATCGACTTGCGCACGCACTTCGCCGGTGCGCCATTGCAGAAAGTCTTCCGCAAGGGCTTCGTCTACTCGGATGGCTGGGTCGACGACGCACGCCTGGTCGTGCTCAACGCGATCGACGCGGCCGAACGTGGCGCGACAGTGCTCACGCGCTGGGCCTGTGTCGACGCGTGCCGGTCGGCGACGAGCTGGCGGCTGACACTGCGCAACGCCGAAGGCACCACGAGGCAGCTGACAGCGCGAGCGCTGGTCAACGCGGCAGGCCCCTGGGCCGCGCAGTTTCTCGCCGAACACGCGCATGCGCCAAAGGCCCCGTCGCTGCGACTCGTGAAGGGCAGCCACATCGTCGTGCGCAAGCTGTTCGAGCACGACCACGCCTACATCTTCCAGAGCCCGGACAAGCGCATCATCTTCGCGATCCCCTACGAGGGCGAGTTCACGCTGATCGGCACGACCGACGTCGAACATCGGGGTGCCATCGGCGAGGCCCGCATCGACGAGACGGAGATCGCCTACCTGTGCCAGCAGGTGAGTCGCTACTTCGAGCGCCGCGTCATGCCGGCCGATGTGGTCTGGGCCTACTCCGGCGTGCGCCCGCTGCTCGACGACGAGTCCGGCGATCCGTCGGCGGTCACGCGCGACTACGCGCTCGAGCTCGATACCCGACAGGCCCTGCTGCTGTCGGTATGGGGCGGCAAGATCACGACCTTCCGCAAGCTCGCCGAAGAGGCCGCCGACCTGCTCGCCGCGCCGCTGGGCGCACGGCGCGGCGGCGCCTGGACAGCGGGCGTGCCGCTTCCCGGTGGCGACCTGCGAGCGTGGATCGGCGACCCGCAGCGACCGGACACCGACTTCGAGCGCTTTGTCCAGGCCTTCGGGCTGCGCTACCCTGAATTGCCGGATGCCCTGCGCCGCCGCTGGGCGCGGGCCTACGGCTCGCGCGTCGAGCGGATGCTGGGCGCTGGCGAGTTGGGCCTCGAAGTGGCGCCCGGCCTGCACGAGGCCGAGCTGCGCTACCTGCATCGGCACGAGTGGGCGCGTGTCGCTGACGACGTGCTCTGGCGTCGCAGCAAACTCGGCTTGCATTACACCGCTGCGGAGCGCGAACGGGTCGCGGCTTGGTGCGATGCGCACTGGCATGATGAGGCCATGGCCGCGGCAGGTGCCCGTGCCGAGGAGGTTGCATGGAGTTGATGCTCAAGGGCATCGAACAGCGGGTCGGGGCGGCCATCCACCTGCATCCGATGGACCTGACCCTGGTGCCGCTCGCGGTGACCGTGCTGCTCGGGGCGACGCAGGCCGGCAAGACCACGCTGATGCGCCTGATGGCCGGCCTGGACGTGCCCAGCGCAGGGCGCGTGATGGCCGATGGCCGCGACGTGACCGGCATGCCGGTGCGCGAGCGCAATGTCGCGATGGTCTACCAGCAGTTCATCAACTACCCGTCGCTGACGGTGGCCGACAACATCGCCTCGCCGCTGAAGCTGCGTGGCGCACAGGGCCGTGCCGCCATCGACGCCCGCGTCGCCGAACTCGCCACCAAGCTGCACATCGAGCCCTTCCTCAAGCGGCTGCCCGCCGAGTTGTCGGGCGGGCAGCAGCAGCGGGTGGCGCTGGCGCGCGCGCTGGCCAAGCAGGCGCCACTGATGCTGCTCGACGAGCCGCTGGTGAACCTGGACTACAAGCTGCGCGAAGAACTGCGCGAGGAGCTCTCGGCACTGTTCGCGAGCGGCGAGTCGACCGTGGTCTATGCCACCACCGAGCCGACCGAAGCGCTGCTGCTGGGTGGCTATACCGCGGTGATGGACGCTGGCGAGTTGCTGCAATACGGGCCCACCGCGGAGGTCTTCCACCGGCCGCAGTCGATCCGCGTCGCACGCGCCTTCAGCGATCCGCCGATGAACCTGATCAAGGCCCAGGCCGCGGTTGCCGGCGTCGCACTGCCCTCGGGCCTGGTGCTCGAGCTGACGCTGCCGCCATCGCGCACGACCACCGGCTTCCAGGCCTTGACGGTGGGCATTCGCGCCAGTGCGCTGCGTGTGCAGGCGCGCCCCGGCGACTTGAGCCTGGCCGGCACCGTCGAACTTGCCGAGATCTCGGGCTCCGACACCTTCGTGCACGTCGACACGCCGCTCGGCGAGCTCGTGGCACAACTGCCCGGCGTGCATGGATTCACGCTCGGCGAGCCGATCACGCTGCACCTGAGCACGGCGCAGGTCTATGTCTTCGACGCGCGCGGCGACCTGCTGATCGCCGCGGCGGATGCGGTCAACAGGAGCCATTGACATGGCCCGCATCGACCTCGACCTGGCCCACGCCTACCGGCCCAACCCGCAGCGCGACGAGGACTACGCGCTGTTGCCGCTGAAGATGACGTTCGAGGATGGTGGCGCCTATGCCCTGCTCGGGCCTTCGGGCTGCGGCAAGACCACGCTGCTCAATATCGTCTCGGGGCTGGTCACCCCCTCGCGCGGTGGCCTCACCTACGACGGCCGCGATGTCACCCGGCAGACCCCGCAGCAGCGCAACATCGCCCAGGTGTTCCAGTTCCCGGTCATCTACGACACGATGACCGTTGCAGAGAACCTGGCTTTCCCGTTGCGCAATCGCGGCGTTGCTGCGGAAAAGATCCGGCAGCGCGTTGGCAAGGTCGCCGAAATGCTCGACCTGAGCGGCCAGCTCGACCAGCGAGCCGCCGGCCTCGCGGCGGATGCCAAGCAGAAGATCTCGCTCGGCCGCGGGCTGGTGCGCGAAGACGTGAGCGCGGTGCTGTTCGACGAACCGCTGACGGTCATCGACCCGCACCTGAAGTGGCAACTGCGGCGCAAGTTGAAGCAGATCCATCACGAGCTGAAGCTGACTCTGATCTACGTCACGCACGACCAGGTCGAGGCGCTGACCTTTGCGCAGCAGGTGGTCGTGATGACACGCGGCCGCGCGGTCCAGGTCGGCACCGCCTCCGAGCTCTTCGAGCGGCCGCGTCACACCTTCGTCGGCAATTTCATTGGCTCGCCGGGGATGAACTTCCTCGCGGCGCGCGGGACCGCGACCGGCATCGAGGTCGCGGGCCGCGCGCTGCCGCTTGCCGACGCGGCACTGTCAGGCCTGGGCGAGTTCACGCTTGGCGTGCGGCCCGAACATGTTCAGCTCACGGCGCCCGACGCACACGGCTCGGTGCTCGGCGTCGTCACGCAGGCGCAGGACATCGGCACCTATTGGCTCGTCAGCGCACGGGTCGGCTCCGGTGCAGGCGAATCGCTGCTGCGCGCACGCCTGGGCCCCGAGCAGGCCATTCCGCGCGTCGGCGACAGCGTATGGCTGCGCATCGTTGGCGAGCACACCTGCTACTACAAGGACGAGGAGCTCGTGGCATGACCGCCGGCCCGACCCGAGCGCGCTACCGCAGCGCCAGGCACGGAGGTTGCCTGATGGGCACGACGCCGAGCCGCCTCAAGTCGTGCGAACGCCCCCTCGGGGGCCAACGCGCCACAGGCGCCAAGGGGGCCCCATGAAGCCGGTCAACCAGAAGGCCTGGCTGCTGATCCTGCCGGTCATCCTGTGCGTGGCCTTCTCGGCCATCCTGCCGCTGATGACCGTCGTGAACTACTCGGTGCAGGACATCATCAGCCCCGAGCGGCGCGTCTTCGTCGGCACCGAGTGGTTCAAGGCGGTCATGCGCGACGACGATCTGCAGGGCGCGCTGCTGCGCCAGATGGGCTTCTCGCTCAGCGTGCTGCTGGTCGAAATCCCGCTGGGTATCGCACTCGCGCTGTCGATGCCGGCCAAGGGCTGGCAATCGTCGGCCGTGCTGGTGACCGTGGCGATCTCGCTGCTGATTCCATGGAACGTGGTGGGCACGATCTGGCAGATCTACGGCCGCACCGACATCGGTCTGATGGGTGCGACGCTGGCGGCGCTGGGCTTCGACTACAGCTACACCGGCCATGCCACCGATGCCTGGCTGACCGTGCTGGTGATGGACGTCTGGCATTGGACACCGCTGGTGGCCCTGCTGTGCTTTGCCGGGCTGCGCGCGATCCCGGATGCCTACTACCAGGCCGCCAGCATCGACGGCGCCTCCAAGTTCGCGGTCTTCCGCTTCATCCAGTTGCCCAAGCTGCGCGGCGTGCTGATGATCGCCGTGCTGCTGCGCTTCATGGACAGCTTCATGATCTACACCGAGCCGTTCGTGCTCACCGGAGGCGGGCCCGGCAATGCGACGACGTTCCTCAGCCAGTACCTGACGCAAAAGGCAGTCGGCCAGTTCGATCTCGGGCCGGCCGCGGCGTTCTCGCTGATCTACTTCCTGATCATCTTGCTGCTGTGCTTCATCCTCTACAACTGGATGCAGCGGGTCGGCACGGCCAACAAGGAGCCGGGCCATGAATGAGCGCCGGTTGAAGAAGAGAACGCTGTTCCTCGTTGTCTACCTGGTGTTCGCCATCCTGCCGGTGTACTGGATGGTCAACATGTCCTTCAGGACCAACGAGGAAATCCTGTCGACCTTCAGCCTGTGGCCGCAGCACGCCACGCTCGACCACTACAAGACCATCTTCACCGATGTCAGCTGGTACTCGGGCTACATCAACTCGATGATCTATGTCGCCATCAATACCGTGATCTCGCTGGTGGTGGCGTTGCCCGCCGCCTATGCCTTCTCGCGCTATTCCTTTCTTGGCGACAAGCACGTGTTCTTCTGGCTGCTGACCAATCGCATGACGCCGCCAGCGGTCTTCCTGCTGCCCTTCTTCCAGCTCTACACCACCCTCGGCCTGATGGACACCCACATCGCGGTCGCGCTGGCGCACCTGCTGTTCAACGTGCCGCTGGCGGTGTGGATCCTGGAAGGTTTCATGAGCGGCATCCCGCGCGAGATCGACGAGACGGCGTACATCGATGGCTACTCGTTCCCGCGCTTCTTCGTGACGATCTTCATCCCGCTGATCAAGGCCGGCGTCGGCGTTGCCGCGTTCTTCTGCTTCATGTTCAGTTGGGTCGAGCTGCTGATGGCGCGCACGCTGACCAGCGTCAACGCCAAGCCGATCGTGGCGACGATGACTCGCACGGTGTCGGCGTCGGGCATGGACTGGGGGGTGCTGGCTGCGGCCGGCGTGCTGACCATCGTGCCGGGCGCGATCGTGATCTGGTTCGTGCGCAACTACATCGCGAAGGGGTTCGCGATGGGTCGCGTCTGACGGAGAAAACCGATGTTCGAGTGGATGGCCTGGACCTTGCCGGTGGCGGTGTTCTTTGCCTGCATCGTCGTGATGCTCGTGCTGATGACCTTCTGGGAGATCAAGTCACCGACGGTCGAGCGTCGCGGCTTCCTGCCGATCTCGACGACACGCGGCGATCGCCTGTTCATCGGCCTGCTCGGCGCGGCCTATGTGAACCTGGCCTTTGTCGCGGTCAGCGAGAAGATGATCGTCTGGTTCGGCCTCGAGCAGGAGCCGTCGATCTGGTTCAGCTTCGTGGCCTCGATGGCACTGCTCGCGCTGGTGATGAAGAAGGGGTGATTTAAAAGGACTCCCGGCCATTCCTTCCCAGCCGGCGGGCCCGCATGAACAACGGGAAGAACTTCTGGAGACGTCAATGAAATATCGCTTGCATGGGGTCGCGTTCGCGGTCGCCGCACTGGCCCTCGGCCAGGCTGCTTGGGCCGGCGAGGCCGAGGCCAAGAAGTGGATCGACGCTGAGTTCCAGCCGTCGACCCTGAACAAGGACCAGCAGATGGCCGAGATGAAGTGGTTCATCGAGGCCGCGAAGAAGTTGCAGGCCAAGGGCGTCAAGGAGATCGCGGTGGTGTCCGAGACCATCACCACGCACGAGTACGAGAGCAAGACGCTGGCCAAGGCCTTCGAGGAAATCACCGGCATCAAGGTCAAGCACGACCTGATCCAGGAAGGCGACGTGGTCGAGAAGCTGCAGACCTCGATGCAGTCGGGCAAGTCGATCTACGACGGCTGGATCAGCGACTCCGACCTGATCGGCACGCACTACCGCTACGGCAAGATCATGAACCTGACCGACTACATGGCCGGCAAGGGCAAGGAGTGGACCAACCCGGGCATCGACATCAAGGACTTCATCGGCACCAGTTTCACCACCGGTCCCGACAAGAAGCTCTACCAGCTGCCCGACCAGCAATTCGCCAACCTGTACTGGTTCCGCGCCGACCTGTTCGCGCGCCAGGACCTGAAGGACAAGTTCAAGGCCAAGTACGGCTACGACCTCGGCGTGCCGCTGAACTGGAGCGCCTACGAGGACATCGCCGCGTTCTTCAGCGAAGACGTCAAGACGATCGACGGCAAGCCGATCTATGGCCACATGGACTACGGCAAGAAGGACCCGTCGCTCGGCTGGCGCTTCACCGATGCCTGGCTGTCGATGGCCGGCACCGCCGACATCGGCATCCCGAACGGCAAGCCGGTCGACGAGTGGGGCATCCGCGCCTCGGCCGACGGCTGCAACCCATTGGGCGCTTCGGTCTCGCGCGGTGGCGCGACCAACTCGCCGGCCGCCGTCTACGCACTGACGAAGTACGTCGACTGGATGAAGAAGTACGCGCCCAAGGAAGCCACCGGCATGACCTTCGGCGAGGCGGGTCCGGTGCCCGCGCAAGGTCAGATCGCGCAGCAGATCTTCTGGTACACCGCGTTCACCGCGGACATGACCAAGCCCGGGCTGCCGGTGGTCAATGCCGACGGCACGCCGAAGTGGCGCATGGCGCCCGGCCCCAATGGCCCGTACTGGAAGCAGGGCATGCAGAACGGCTACCAGGACGTCGGCTCCTGGACCTTCTTCGACGCGCATGACGCCAACAAGACGGCCGCGGCCTGGCTCTACGCGCAGTTCGTGACGGCCAAGACCACGAGCCTGAAGAAGACCATCGTCGGCCTGACGCCGATCCGCGAGAGCGACATCCAGAGCAAGGCGATGACCGACCTCGCGCCCAAGCTCGGTGGCCTGGTCGAGTTCTACCGCAGCCCGGCGCGCGTGGCCTGGACGCCCACGGGCACCAACGTGCCCGACTACCCGAAGCTGGCCCAGCTGTGGTGGAAGAACGTGGCGGTGGCCGTCACCGGCGAGAAGACGCCGCAGCAGGCGATGGACAACCTGGCCGAGGAAATGGACCAGGTGATGGCGCGCCTGGAGCGTGCCGGCATGGCCCGCTGCGCGCCCAAGCTCAACCCGAAGGGCGACGCCGAACAAGTGGCTGAGCGACAAGGGTGCGCCGTGGAAGAAGCTGGCCAACGAGAAGCCGAAGGGCGAGACCATTGCCTACGACACGCTGCTGAATGCGTGGAAGGCGGGCAAGGTGCGCTGACTTCGGCAACGGCACCAGCGGCCTGATCCGGCCGCGCGCGGCGGGTCGCTGCGCGCGGCCGCTCTGTTTCTTGCAAGGTAGGCTCGCCGCATGTGGATCGGAACCCTGTTCGCTCTCGCGGCCGGCCTGGTGTGGGGCCTGGTGTTCGTCGCGCCGCTGCTGTTGCCGGCCTACCCGGCAGTGCTGTTGTCGTGCGCGCGCTACCTGGCCTTCGGGCTGATCGCGCTGCCGCTGGCCTGGTTCGATCGTCGGCGGCTGGCCGACTTGACGCGGGCCGATTGGATCGAGGCCCTCAAGCTCAGCATCGTTGGCAACCTGCTGTACTACCTGTGCCTGGCCGCGGCGATCCAGCGCGCCGGCGGACCGCTGCCGACGATGATCATCGGCACGCTGCCGGTGGTGATCGCCGTGACATCGAACCTGCGCGATGCGCGGCGCGATGGCCGCCTGCCGTGGCTGCGGCTGTTGCCTTCGCTGGTGCTGATCGCCGCCGGCATCGGTTGCGTCAACCAGGTCGAGCTCGCGGCGCTGCGAGCCGATCCGCAGGCGGATCTGGCGCGCTATGCGGCGGGTGCGCTGCTGGCGATCGGCGCGGTGGCGTGCTGGACCTGGTACCCGATTCGCAATGCCGACTGGCTGCGCGCCCATGCCGAGCGCAGCCCGCGCACCTGGGCCACGGCGCAGGGGCTGGCGACGCTGCCGTTGGCGGCGCTGGGCGTGGCCTCGTTCTGGGCCTGGAGTGCGGCAAGCGGCAATCCGTTTGCGATGCCTTGGGGGCCGACGCCGGCACGCTTCGTTGCGCTGATGCTGGCCATCGGCCTGCTCGCTTCATGGCTGGGCACGCTGTGCTGGAACGAAGCCAGCCAGCGGCTGCCGACCACACTGGCCGGGCAGTTGATCGTGTTCGAGACGCTGGCGGCGCTGGCCTATGCCTTCATGCTGCGCGGTCAGGCGCCAGAGCCGGTCACGTTGGCCGGAGTGGCCTTGCTGGTGGCCGGCGTGATGTGGGCGCTGCGGGTGCGCCCCGAGCCGCTTGCCGCCGACGCACACCCCAACTGAGTCGCTAGAACCGCACCTGCACTCCCAGCGCCAGCGCGTCGCTGCTGCTGCGCGGGGCTTCGCCGTTGCCGCCCAGCGTGCGCCGGGGCAACGGCTGCAGGCGCAAGCCGACGCTGGGCTCGCCGCCGCTGTCATGCAGGCGCAGACCGCGGCTTGCCGGAGTGACCGGCGCCGAGCGTCGCGTCCGGCCCGCGCAACGAAGCCAGCGCGGCATCGCCGAGGCGCTTGACCGCGCTGCGCTGCTCGGCCGGCATGGCAGTGTCTTCGACCGCGGCCGATACCTGTGCTTGCGCGCCGTGGGTGACAAGGATCAGCGCGATGCCAAAGCAACTGCCGAGCAGGCTGGCGATCGCGGCACGCATCGGCAGGGATGAAGTCGGTTCGAACATCGCGCGCTCCTTGGATATGGCTGCGACCGGCAACGTCGCAACGAGATCTTCGGCAACGCGGGGGTGCCATGCGCATCGGTAACAAGGGCAGGCGAGGGCGCCGTGAACGATGCACGGGCGACGTGGTAACGGCCGGTGGTGGCGCAGCGCGTAACAGTGAGCCGCGTAGCCAGATGCAACCACGACCGCGCGATCGCGTCATCGCCCCAACCACTCGGCGAGGTCGGCGGTCAGGCCGCGAAGCCGGCTCGCCAGGTACAGGCTGATGTTGTGGAGCAGCTTTGCCGCCAGCGCAGGGTGGTTCACGCGAAGGCGTTCGAAGGCTTCGGCCGACAGTCGCAGCACGACCAGGTCGGTCTCGGCGACGGCATCGGCCGAACGGCGCTGGCCCTCGAGGACCGCCATCTCGCCGACCATCACGCCGGGTGCGAACGAGGCCAGCCGGCGCGTGCTGCCCGCCAGGTGGACGCCGATCTCGCCCTCGATGCTGACGAAGATCGCATCGCCGGCATCGCCGGCGCGGAACAGCCAGCCGCCGCGCGGCACGTTCAACTGCGACAACTCGGCCGCCAGCAACGCCAGTTCGTCGGCGTCGAGCCCGCGCGCGAACTGGGTCTGCGCCAGCGTCAGGCGCTCGCCCGTGTGCGGCGCCAGGTCGGCCAGCAAGCGGTCTTCGGCCGCTTCGAGCGCCTCGTCGGTGGTGGTGGCGAACTGCAGCGCGGTGGTGCCGCCGGCGATCGAGGCTTCGAGGACGTGGCGCCGCGCATCACCAGGTGGCCATTCGCTGACCACCAGCGTGCAGTGCTCTCGCGCGGCGTCGCTGGCGAGCTCGAGCAGGATGCGCGCGCCGGTGCTGTCGATGTCGTGGACATGGCGCAGGTCGAGCACGATCGTCTGTGCGCTCTGACGCAGCGGCCTGAGCTGCTCACGCAGCTGATCGGCGGTGCCGAAGAAGAGGGCGCCCTGCAGCTCGAGCACGGCAATGCGCGAGCCCTGCGTGCGCAGCAGCGCCGTGGCGTCGGGCCGGCGCACCTTGTGCGAGTGACGCAGGCCGCCGTGGCTGGCGCGGCGCACGATGCCACGCGTGTTTGCACGCACGAACAATGTCATCGCCAACAGCGCGCCAGCCAGCACGGCCTGGCCGAGGCCCCACAACAGCGACACCGCAACCACCGCCACCAGCACCAGCCAGTTCTCGAACAGCATGCGGCGGTATGTCGCATCGGTCGCCTGCGGTGCCGGCAACGCTCGCCATTGGCGAAGCAGTGTCGTCGGCGTGCGCCACAAGGAAGGGTCGAGCACCTGCCAGCCCAGGACCATCAGCACGCCACCGATGGCGGTCAGTGGCAAGACAGCGATCGCACCGGGTGCGAGCAACAGGATCGCCAACAGGGCCAGTGCGTAGAAGCGCACGGCGGCCCGTGCGTCGGGGACCGGGGTCACCAGCAGCAGCGTGCGCCCCGGCGCCGGTGCGCTGGCCTGGCCGCCGACCAGCGCGGAGGCGATGTTCGACAGCGCCTGCGCGCGCAGTTCACGATTGCCGTCGCGGGTCAGGCGCAGCTGGCCATCGACCACCGAACTCGTGAGCAGGGTGTCCAGCGTGGTCAGGATCGCCACCGCCAGCGCGAACCAGGCCAGCAGCAGGGTCAGCGGGCCCGCCGTCGGTGCGCTGGTCAGTAGCTGCGAGACCTGAGCCTGCGCATCGGGCAGCGCCGACAGCCAGCTCACCGGCCATTGCGGCCGGCCCATCGACGGCCCGAAGGCCGCCGCCGGCATCCGCAGTGCGAGCAAGGCCTGCACCAGCGTCGCGACCGTCAACCCGACCAGCACGGCCGGAAACCGCAGCCTCATCCGGTGCGCGATCTGCGCGGCCACGATGGCCACGATGCCGACGATCCAGCCGCCGGCGGGGATCGGTGCGCCGCTGGACAGGGCGGTCCAGCCAGCGCCGAAACCCAGGCCCAGCATCACCGGCAGGCCGTTGAGCATCAGCAGCAGGCCGACGCCTGTGGTCAGACCCAGACGCACCGGGTGTGGCGTGTACTTGACCAGCGTGCCCACGCGCAGGGCGCCGAACACCATCTGCAGCACGGCGGCGCCGGCCAGGCCGATGGCCACCAGCATCACGACCGTCAGCGTGTCGATGCTGGCGTCGGGCCGTCGCAGTGCTGGCTGGCTGGCCAGCGAGGCGACCAGGCCGGCGGCGAGCAGCGCCGTGGCCGGACGCGGCCCGCCCACCAGGCGCCCGCCGCCGGCGACGCAAGCCACGCCGTTGGCTACCGCCGAGCCCAGCAGCACCAGCCCCATGGCCTGTGCGCCGATGCCGAGCGGCGCCAGCGCGATCAGGCCGTAGGCCGCATCGAAAGGGGCCTGCGCAAGGGCGGCACCCAGCGCGGCCCCGGCCGCCAGCACTGCACGCCGCCGCCAGGTCGGGCGTGTGGTCGTCGCGCCGATGGACAACGGCGCGGCCATTGACTAGTCTGTCAGCGCGTCGTCCAGGACCTCGACCCAGTGCCGTACCGGCGTGGTCGTGCCGCTTTGCAGGTGCTGGATGCAGCCGATGTTGGCCGAGACGATGGCCTGGGCCTCGAGCGGGGCCAGGTGGCCGAGCTTGCGGTCGCGCAGTTCGAGGGCCAGCTTCGGCTGCAGCACCGAATAGGTGCCGGCCGAGCCGCAGCACAAGTGGCTCTCGCTGGGCGCCAGGCTGACCTCGAACCCCAGCGCATTGAGATGGGTTTCGACGCCGCCACGCAATTGCTGGCCGTGCTGCAGCGTGCAGGGGGGGTGGAACGCAAGGCGCTTGACCGTGGTCGCCCGCAACTTTGGTTTGAGCGGCCCGACCAGATCCGGCAGCAGCTCCGAGATGTCCTTCGTCAGCGCGCTGATGCGCGCGGCCTTCTCGGCGTAGTGCGCATCCTGAGCCAGCGCGTGGCCATAGTCCTTGACCGTCATGCCGCACCCCGACGCATTCATCACGATGGCCTCGACGCTGCCGGCCGATGTCAGGCCTTCGACCAGCGGCCACCAGGCGTCGATGTTGCGGCGCATGTCGGCCAGGCCACCGTCGACGTCGTTCAGGTGGGTGCGGATCGCGCCGCAGCAGCCTGCGCCGTCGGCCACCAGGGTCTGGATGCCGGCAGCGTCGAGCACGCGCGCGGTGGCGGCATTGATGTTGGGCATCATCGCCGGCTGCACGCAACCCAGCAGCATCAGCACCTTGCGCTGGTGCTCGCGCGTCGGCCATTGGTGTGCGCGCGCGCCGGCAGGCGCCGGCACCTTGTGCTTCAGCGACGCCGGCAGCATCGGCCGCACGATCTGGCCGAGCTTCATCGCCGGTGCGAACAGCGGCGAGGTCAGGCCCTGCTTCAGCGCGGCACGCGTCAGGCGCTCCATCAGCGGCCGTTCGACCTTGGCTTCGACGACCTTGCGGCCGATGTCGACCAGGTGGCCGTACTGGACGCCGCTCGGACAGGTGGTCTCGCAGTTGCGGCAGGTCAGGCAGCGGTCGAGGTGCAGTTGCGTCGCACGCGTCGGCGCGTGTCCCTCGAGCACCTGCTTGATCAGGTAGATGCGCCCGCGCGGCCCGTCGAGCTCGTCGCCGAGCAACTGGTAGGTCGGGCAGGTGGCAGTGCAAAAGCCGCAGTGCACGCACTTGCGCAGGATGGCCTCGGCCGCCTCGCCGTCGTGCGTGCCTTTGAACTCGGGGGCAAGGGAAGTCTGCATCAGAGGTCCGCGTACAAGCGACCGGGGTTGAAGACACGATCGGGATCGAAGGCGCTCTTCAGTGCGCGGTGAAAGCGCGCCAGCGGGGCCGACAGGGGATGGAAGGCGCCGGCGCTGCGGTCCGGATGGTTGTCATTGGCACGGAACAGCGTCGCGTGGCCGCCGCTGGCGGCTGCCGCCTCGCGCACCGCTGCCGCCGGCGCGGCGGTGCACAACCACCGCTGCGCACCGCCCCATTCGACGAGTTGCTCGCCGGGCAGCGTGATCGGCGCGGCCGTCTGCGGCAAGCCCAGCCGCCACAGCACCGCGCCGCCTTCGACGGCCTTGCGCGCGCTGACGAAGAACTCATCGTGCTGGTCACGCAGGCCTTGCCAGAACGCCGCGGCGAGCGTGGGCTCGATCGCCTCGCCGCCGAGCTGCCGGGCCGCGGCATCGACCGCCGCGCGCGCACCGGCCAGCCGCAGCACGAGCGTGTCGTTCCACCAGGCGCTGGCGGAGAGTGGCAACGGCTGGCCGCCCCAGCCGTTGAGCTTGGCCAGTGCTGCAGCCTGGTCCATCTCGAAGCGCAGCGTCGCGCTGGCGGTCGGCAGCGGCAGCACCTTCAGCGAGACCTCGCAGATCACGCCGAGGATGCCCATCGAGCCGGCGAGCACCCGCGACACGTCGTAGCCGGCCACGTTCTTCATCACCTGGCCGCCGAAGGTCAGCACCTCGGCCTTGCCGTTGAGCAGCGTGGCGCCGAGCAAGTGATCGCGCACGCTGCCGGCGGCGGCGCGTGCCGGCCCCGACAGCCCGGCGGCAACCATGCCGCCGACGGTGGAAGCCGCACCGAGGCGTGGCGGCTCGAAGGCCAGGTGCTGGCTGCGTTCAGCCAGCACGGCCTCGAGTTCGGCCAGCTCGGTGCCGGCACGCACGGTCACGACCAGCTCGGTCGGCTCGTAGC
Organism: uncultured beta proteobacterium; assembly: GCA_963783785.1. GTDB lineage: Bacteria > Pseudomonadota > Gammaproteobacteria > Burkholderiales > Burkholderiaceae_C > CADEEN01. The sequence continues at coordinate 284,335 of CAWAOQ010000001.1, forward strand.
TCGAGATGCCGGCGAGCGGCCGCACGTCGAGGGGCTCGCCTTGCAGCGGATTGCCATAGAAGTCCTTGGTGCCGCCGCCGACGATGCGCAGCGCGCCTTTGGCGGCGCGCGCGGTCTGCACCTGGTCGATCAGGCGGGCGAGCGCGGTGTCGGTTGCCATCGCCATCAGAGTGTGCCCCCAAGTCGCCTATGGCGCCGGCCCCCCGAGGGGGCGCGACATGGCTTGAAGCGGTTCGGCGCCATGTCTAGAAGCGCTCCAGTTCGGGGAACGGCAGCAGCCCCTTCTTGACATGCATCTTGCCGTACTCGGCGCAGCGCACGAGGGTCGGGATCAACTTGCCGGGATTGAGCGTGCCGGCCGGATCGAACGCGCGCTTCAGCGCCAGCATCTGCTCGCGCTCCTCGGCGCTGAACTGCACGCACATCGAACTCAGCTTCTCGATGCCCACGCCATGCTCGCCGGTGATGGTGCCGCCCATCGCGACGCTGGTCTCGAGGATGTCGGCACCGAACAACTCCGCGCGGTGCAGTTGATCGGCGTCGTTGGCATCGAACAGGATCAGCGGGTGCAGGTTGCCGTCGCCGGCGTGGAAGACATTGCAGCAGCGCAGGCTGTACTTCTTCTCCATCTCGGCAATCGCCAGCAGGATGTCGGCGAGGCGCCGCCTCGGGATCGTCGAGTCCATGCACATGTAGTCGGGGCTGATGCGGCCGCTGGCGGGGAAGGCGTTCTTGCGCCCGCTCCAGAACTTCAGCCGTTGCGCCTCGTCCTTGCTGACCTCCATGCGCGCGGCACCACTGCCGGCCAGCACCCCGAGCATGCGCTCGATCTCCTCGGCCACTTCCTCGGGCGTGCCATCGCTTTCGCACAGCAGGATCGCTTCGGCGTCGAGGTCGTAGCCGGCGTGCACGAAGTCCTCGACCGCCGCGGTCATCGGCTTGTCGAGCATCTCGAGGCCGGCCGGGATGATGCCCGCGGCGATGATCGCGGCCACCGCATCGCCGGCTTTGCGGATGTCGTCGAAGCTGGCCATGATGCAGCGGGCGAGCTTCGGCTTGGGCACCAGCTTCACCGTCACCTCGGTGATCACCGCCAGCATGCCCTCGCTGCCGACGATGAGACTGAGCAGGTCCAGGCCCGCGGCATCGAGCGCATCGCTGCCGAACTCGACCGCCTCGCCCTCGACGGTGAAGCCGCGCACCTTGAGCACGTTGTGCAGCGTCAGGCCGTACTTCAGGCAGTGCACGCCACCGGAGTTCTCGGCCACGTTGCCGCCGATGGTGCAGGCGATCTGGCTCGATGGGTCGGGGGCGTAGTACAGGCCGAGCGGCGCCGCCGCTTCGCTGATGGCCAGGTTGCGCACGCCGCACTGGACCACTGCGGTGCGCGCGGCCTTGTCGACCTTCAGGATCTGGTTGAACTTGGCCAGCGCCAGCGTGACACCCAGCGCATGCGGCAGTGCGCCGCCCGACAGACCGGTGCCGGCGCCGCGCGCCACCACCGGCACACCGAGCGCATGGCAGGCGCGCAGCACGCCGCTCAGCTGGGCCTCGGTTTCAGGCAGCGCCACCACCAGTGGCCGTTCGCGGTAGGCCGTGAGGCCATCGCATTCATAGGGCACCGTGTCCTCGCCGTGCCAGAGCAGCGCGTGCGGCGGCAGCACGGCTGCCAGCGCGGCGACGACGGCCCGCTGGCGCGCGTTGCGTGCGGCAGGGTCGGGGGTCACATCGAGGGGCAACGGCGCATTCACGGTTGGGCCTTTCGGTGGGTGAGACTGTAAGCGCCTGCGGCAAGCGCTTTCCACCGCGATGCCGGCGGACGACTTTGCATCGTGCGCATCAATCAGGCCTCGCGCGTGAACACCGTCAACACCCCGGTGTAGCCATACAGGTGGTGGTGGCCGATCTCGCCGCCAGCGAAGAAGCCGACCAGCGGCACATCGCCGAGCGCGTGCTGGACGATCTGCAACTCGGCCGATGGCGCACCGAAATGCGGCCCGCCGCGGCCGGCGCAGCTGATGTAGATCGCCCCGGCGATGCGCGCCACCGGGTCCGCGGGCTTGCTGTCCTCGGGCGAGGGGAGCTGTGCCGCCGGTGCGGCGGCCAGCGGTTCGGGGATCAGTTCGTCACGGATCTCGGCGCAGATGCGCACCAGGTCGCGCCGCGCAGCCACCGCGTCGCGTTGGCAGAAGGCCAGTTGCATGCCGGGCTCGACGACATCGGCCACCGCCACCCCGTGTCGGTCGCGATCCAGCCCGATCAGGTGGCGCACCCGGACGTCCTCGCCGAAGGCGCGTGGCCGCACCCGGGCGCCCGACTGGCCGCCATACCCCGGCACGGCGTCGCGCGGCTGGCTCAGCCCGACCAGCGTGCCGCGCAGCGTCGCCATCGCGCGCGCCGGCTCGTCGAGCGCGAGAGCCAGGTCGCGCAGCAGGCAGGCCAGTGCCGGCTCGCCGTCGAGTTGGGTCACGACGTTGCGATCGCAGGCCGTGATGCGCCGCGTCGGCCCGACGGGCTGGCAGCCCTGGGTCACCCGCGAGATCAGCGCCACGTCGCGGCTGAAGGCGACGCCCGACAGGCCGCCCTGCAATACGCCGTCGGCGATCTGGCAGTTCATCGTGCGCGACGCGGCGAGGCCGCCGAACAGGTAGCCCGTTGCGGTGCGCGCGCTCATGTCGTCGATCAGGTCGGCGAGATCGGGCGTGTTGCCATCGGCATGGACCAGCGCGGTGTCGGCTCCGAAGGCGGCCAGCGGCCGCGCGCCGGAAAAGACCCGGAAGCGGCCGCGCGGCAGCGCGGCCAGCATCAACGCCAGCGCCGGCTCGTCGAAGTACTCGACGCCACTGGCCGCAACGCCGACACCGACCGTGCCGACCCAGGACACGCCCGGCCAGCGCAGGCGCAGCGCATCGAGCAAGGCTTGCGCATGCGGCGCGTAGTGGTCGGTGAAGTAGACGAAGCCGAGGCTGGCATCTGCCGAATCGCCGACGACGCGGGCGCGCTGGCCTTCGACCTGAGCCGCGGCCAGCGCCAATGCGCTGCGCCAATCGGGGTGGGTGGCGTGGCCGACGACGAAGCGAGGCATCTCACCTCAAGCCGCGCCGGGCGCCGCACGGCAGCGTCGTCAATGGCCCTCGCGGGGCGCGAGATCAGAGCGGTCATGTCACCGACGCGCCTTCTTGCGCGGCGTCGCACGGGCCGAGGCCGCCTTGGCCACTGCGCCGACCACCTTGCCCGGCGTCGCGACGGCCTTCTTCAGCGTCTGCTCGGCGGCGTCGAAGCTCTGCTTGACCATCGAGCCGGCCAGTGACTTCGCGGCATCGCCGGCGCTGTCCTTCATCGCGCCCGCGGCCAGCTGCGTGAACTGTTTGGTCAATGCACCCCACCACTGCATCGGGTCGACGACACCGGCCGGCGCAGTGGTCTCGGCCGGCGAAAGCTTGCGTGTGGCGCGCTTGCGGCGGCGCGGCGGCCGGTGCCGGTGCGGCGGCGGCCAGCGCCGGCTCGGGCAGCTTCATCGAATTGCGCAGGTCGGTCATCTGCACGTTCATCGTCTTCAGCGTCGACAGCGTCATGCGCTGCACCTCGAGCGCCTGGATCGTGGCGCCGAGCATGCGTGCGTTCTGCTCGAGCCAGAACTGCACCGTGCGCAACTCCTCGATGCGTTTTTCCAACTCCTCCGGGTTGAGCGTCGGCGCGACCCACTGGCCGATGCTGGGTATCGCCGCGCCGGCATTCTTGACGAGCCCTTGCAGGAAGTCGAAGCCCGGCACGAGCTTGGCAAAGTTGGCGCTGGGATTGTTGTCGGCCATGCGGATCTCCTCGATGGTGGGTGGCCTGATTGTGCCCAGCGCGACAGCTACTGCAAAGCCACGCGCCGGACGGTGAAGCCGCGCTGCTGCAGCAGCGCGGGCAAGGCCTTGGCGCCGGTCATGTGCAGCGCACCGACCGCGGCGAACACGCCGCGCCCCTCGCGGTGCAGGGCCTCGATGCCGTCGGCCAGCGCCGGATTGCGGTCATCGTTCAGGGTTTGCATCTGCGCACGGTCCTCGTCGCTGGTCGCGCAGTTGCACCAGCGTTCGTAGTCGGCGATCTCGGCCAGGTCACCGCGGGCCCAGGCATCGGCCAGGCGGGCGACGACGCGCCGCGCATCGCCCTGCTCGAGTTGCTCCAGCATCTGCGCGACCGCGCGCTCGGTGCCCGCGGCGTCGCGCGGGATCAGCGCGGCCATCTGCGACTCGGGTGACTCGAGCGAGACCACCCGTCGCTGCGCCGCGCGAGCGATCCCGCTCAGCACGAACTCCTGGGCGTAGCCGGGATCCAGTCCTTGCCAGCGCGCCGCCAGCACCATCAGCGTCAACACCTGCATCACCGGGTGCTGCGATGCCAGCAGCGCCTTGGGCACGCAGGCAGCGTCGATCTGGCGATCGAGCCGTTCGCGCAGAGCGGGCGCCAACGACGGCACCACGCTGTCCGCGGGCGGCTGCATGCGTGCGGCCATCTGGGGGTCGCCGACGTCGATCTCGAGGGCCAGCGTGTCACTGGCCATCAACGCCGCGCGCACCTGCTCGCCGGGGAACGCCCAATCGAGCCTGCCGATGTGGATCGTGCCGTAGAGGTACGACGTGCGGCCGTCGCGCGTGAGGCGCCAGAGCAGCCCGCGGTCGCGCGCCTGGGCGGCTGCGGCCTGCAGTTGCTGCGGCGATGGCGGCTGTGCCTGCGGCGGACAGGCGGGGCCAGTCTGCGCGCGGGCCGTCACGGTCAATGCGAGGCCCAGCACGCCGAGCAGGACCATGCCCCAGCGCCGACCATGGCGTGGCTTCATCGCGCCGCCTCCAGCCGCAGCACGCCGTCGCTCTGCGTGAATCGCAGCTTCGACAATACGTCCATTCCCAACAGCGGCGACGCCAGCTGCGGCAGCACGGCCACGCGCAGCCGCTCGGCGCGCACGCCGCCTTGCAGCACGACATCGGCGCGCGCCAAGGTGCCGCGCACGACACCGCCGGCGGTGGCCGATTGCAGCGTTCCATCGACCGGCAGCCCTGCGCGCTCGGCCAGATCCTGCGGGATCGCGGTGCCGGTGGCGCCGGTATCGACGAGGAAGTCGACCGCGATGCCGTTGACCTTGCCGGGCCAGTGGAAGTGGCCGTCGGCGGCGCGCCGCAGTTCGATCGCGCCGGTCACGTCATCGACCGAGAAGCGCGCGCGCTGCTGCTGGGACTGCCATGCCTGCACGCCGACGAACAGTGCGGCGCCGAGCAGCAGCCAGAGCGTCACCAGCTTCAACGTGTGCGGCAGTTCGCGGGGTTCATTCATGCAGCGACGATGCCACGAAAGTGGGTGCATGCCGTGTCAATCGACCACCGGGGCCCCAAGGTCAATGGCCGCACCGTCCGTGGACTCGGCGCACGGCGCGGCAATGATCGAGCGCGGGCGCGCAATATGATGCCCGCCATGTTCGCACCCCTCACCAACGACACCTTCCTGCGCGCGTGCCGGCGCCAGCCGACCGACCACACTCCCGTCTGGCTGATGCGCCAAGCTGGCCGCTACCTGCCCGAGTACTGCGCGACGCGCGCCAGGGCCGGCAGCTTCATGGGCCTGGCGACCAACGTCGATTACGCCACCGAGGTCACGTTGCAGCCGCTGGCACGCTATCCACTCGACGCGGCGATCCTGTTCTCCGACATCCTGACCGTGCCCGACGCGATGGGGCTGGGGCTGTCGTTCGCGCAGGGTGAGGGGCCGCGCTTTGCGCACCCGGTGCGCGACGAGGCGGCCGTGGCGGCGCTGGCGGTACCCGATCTCGACAAGCTGCGCTACGTGTTCGATGCCGTGACCTCGATTCGCAAGGCGCTGGCCGGCCGCGTGCCGCTGATCGGCTTTTCGGGCAGCCCGTGGACGCTGGCGTGCTACATGGTCGAGGGCGCCGGCAGCGACGACTATCGGCTGGTCAAGACCATGCTCTATGCCCGCCCCGACCTGCTGCATCGCATCCTGGCGATCAACGCCGAAGCAGTCGCGGCCTACCTCAACGCGCAGATCGCCGCCGGCGCTCAGGCGGTGATGGTGTTCGACAGCTGGGGCGGCGTGCTTGCCGATGGCGCGTTCCAGGCCTTCAGCCTGGCCTACACGCAGCGGGTGCTGGACCGACTCGACCGCAGCGTGCCGGCGATCGTCTTCACCAAGGGTGGCGGCCCGTGGCTGGACGCGATCGCCGCCAGCGGGGCCGATGTCGTCGGCGTCGACTGGACCGTCGATCTGGCCAGCGCGCGGGCCCGCGCTGGGCCATCGCGTGGCATTGCAGGGCAACCTCGACCCGATGGTGCTGTTCGGCGGCGAAGCGGCCGTGCGCAGGGAGGCGCGGCGGGTGCTCGACAGCTTCGGCCCACCGCAGCGCGCCGACGGCGGTTGCGACGCCCACATCTTCAACCTCGGCCACGGCATCCACCAGCTGACGCCGCCGGAATCCGTGGCCGCGCTGGTCGACGAAGTCCATCGTCATTCACGCACGCTACGGGATGCGAGCGCCGCAGGTAAGTGAGTGCTCAGACCAACTTATCCCCACGGCAGGCGGTGCGGTGCAACAACCGAGAGGCCTCGTTCGGACGCCATCCGGTTTTCCCCTGGGGCGCTGTAAGTGCTTGATTTCATTGAAACCGGCCGGATGCCCACGAAGCAGGCATGGAGGCGGATGCGCTTGCCTGTCAAGCAGTTAGCGACACTGCCCGCCGTTTGCCCACAAAGTTGTCCACAGGTTCGGTGGAAAGCTCGGATTCGCGTTTGAAATCATGGATTTAGCGGCGATCGTTGAGGCTGGTCCGAGATGTCGCGTGCAACTTCGCGATGACTGAGGCGGCCGGGCTGTGCGACGCTGGCCATCGCTGTCGAGACCCCGCAGCACGCCGGCCTGGCGGGCTGCCTCGACTACCGCAGTGAGCGTCCGCTTGCGCCGGGAACGTTGGTGCGCGTTCCGTTGGGAAAGCGTGACGTGCCTGGCATCGTCTGGCAGGCGGCGGGTGGCGCGGCCGCCGGGATCGAGTTGCGCGACGTGCGCGAGGCGCTCTGCGCGCTGCCGCCGCTGTCGCAGGCCTGGCGCCAACTGGTCGCCTTTGCGGCCGCGTACTACCAGCGTGGCCTCGGCGAGCTCGCGCTCGCAGTGCTGCCGCCCGAACTTCGCCGGCTCGACGCAGCCCAGCTCGAACGCCGCCTGGCGCGTCTGAAGCCGCCGGCACCGCAGGCCGCCGCGGACACGCCGGCACCGCAGCTGTCGCCCGACCAGGCGGCGGCGGTCGCGGCGCTCAGCGGCGCGCCGCCGGCCACCCACCTTTTGCACGGCGTCACCGGCAGCGGCAAGACCGAGGTCTACCTGCGTGCCGCGGCACAGGCGCTCGCTGCCGGGCGCCAGGTGCTGGTGCTGGTGCCCGAGATCAACCTGACGCCGCAGCTCGAAGCGCGCTTTGCCGAGCGCTTTGCCGGTCACCGACTCGTCTCGCAGCACAGCGGCCTGACGCCACCGCAGCGTTTGCGCCATTGGCTTGCCGCGCACCTCGGCCAGGCCGACCTGGTGCTGGGCACGCGGCTGGCGGTGTTTGCCTCGCTGCCGCGCCTCGGGCTGATCGTGGTCGATGAAGAACACGACCCGTCGTTCAAGCAGCAGGAGGGGGCACGCTACTCAGCGCGCGACCTGGCGGTCTACCGCGGCCATCTGGAAAACGTGCCGGTGGTGCTCGGGTCCGCCACGCCATCGCTGGAAAGCTGGCAGCGTGCAGAGCAGGGCGCCTACCGGCGCCTGGCGCTGCCACAGCGCATCGGTGGCGCCACGCTGCCCCGGGTGCGCCTGGTCGACATGAACCTGCTGCCACGCGACAAGGCGGGTGCCACGGCGCTGTCGCCGCCGCTGCTGGACGCGCTGCAGCGGCGCCTCGACCGCGGTGAGCAAAGCCTGGTCCTGCTCAACCGTCGCGGCTATGCACCGGTGCTGCACTGCGCCGCGTGCGGCTGGAAAAGCGCCTGCCCCCATTGCAGTGCCTGGCGCGTCTTCCACAAGGGCGACCGCACGCTGCGTTGCCACCATTGCGGCTTCACCGAACGGGTGCCGCGTGCCTGCCCCGAATGCGGCAACCTCGATATCCAGCCGATCGGACGCGGCACCGAACGGCTCGAGGAGCAACTCACGCATGCGTTGCCGGCGGCGCGCGTTGCGCGCATCGACGCCGACACCACCCGCCACAAGGGCGCGCTCGAAGCCCAGCTCGGCGCCGTGCATGCGGGCGAGGTCGATGTGCTGGTGGGCACGCAGATGGTGGCCAAGGGCCACGACTTCCGGCGCATCACGCTGGTGGCCGCAGTCAACCCCGACAGCGGCCTGTTCGCGAGCGACTTCCGCGCCCCCGAGCGGTTGTTCGCGCTGCTGATGCAGGCCGCCGGGCGGGCCGGCCGCGAAGTGTCGAATGGCTCGACCAGCGAGATGTGGATCCAGACCTGGCATCCGCGCCACCCGCTGTACGTGGCGTTGGTCGCGCATGACTACGCGGCCTTTGCCGCGACCCAGCTGGCCGAGCGGGCCAGCGCGGGGCTGCCGCCGTTCTCGAGCCTGGCGTTGTTGCGGGCCGAAGCCAAGAGTGCGCAGGCGGCCGCCGACTTCCTGCACGCCGCCGCGGCTGCCGCGGCTGCGCTGCCCGAATCGGCGGGCGTGATGGTCTATCCGCCGGTGCCGCCCCCGGTGGCGCGTGTGGCGGGGGTCGAGCGCATGCAGATGCTCGTCGAGTCGCGTTCGCGCGTGGCGTTGCAGCGCCTGCTCGCGCAGTGGTTGCCGGCGATGCACGCGCTGCGCCAAAAAGACAAAGCCCACCGCGCGGTGCTGCGGTGGGCGGTCGATGTGGATCCGCTGTCGATCTAGCGGGCGCTGGCTCAGTTTTGCTTGTTGCCCTTGCCGTTCCCGTTGCCTTTGCCGTTGCCCTTGCCTTTTCCATGGTGCTCTTCGTAGGTCTGCTGCACCCATGATTCCTGCACGAAGTACACCTGCCGCGAGCAGGCGTTGTAGCGCTGGCAATGCTTGCCCCAGTCCTTGGCGTGGCCGGGCGGCACATACAGGTACATCGGCGGCTGTTGCACCACGACGGCGGGGCGGGTGATGATCACCGGCTGCGGGTAGAGCACGGGCGGCGGCGGTTGCGAACCGAACTCGATGCGGCCGTACACGCCGGGTTCGTTGATCGTGATGCCGACGCCGACATCGACGGCCGACCATGCCGGCGCTGCGTTGGCTGCAGCCAGCGCGGCGAGCAATGTAAGCAGGTATTTCTTCACGTGGACCTCCTCTTTGCGTTCTCGGAACAACGTCAGTTTGACGCCGGAAGTCGACCGCTGCACAGCGCGCAGAGCGCTGGAGCTTGCCGAGACGTGAAATCCGGCCGCTGCGCGGCGACGGCATTCAGCGCACCGCCGACACCCCGAAAGCCCACGCCAGCAGCGTGAAGGACACGAAGGCCAGCGCGGTCGACGCCATGATGATGCGGGCGATGCGGCCATTGTCGGCGCCATAGCGCTCGGCCAGCAGCGACACGTTGCTGGCGCTGGGCAGCGCGGCTGCCAGTGTCAGCACCGTGACCTGGAACGTCGATATCGGCGCGCCGAGCGCGCGCGCCGCGGCGCAGAGCGCGAACACCAGCAGCGGGTGCACGAACAGCTTGATCGCGGCCACCGGCAGGTACAGCGAAGGCGGCGTGCGCGTGTGCGCATGCTGCCCCGCACGCCACAGCACCGCGCCGATCGTGAACAGCGCCACCGGGGTGGCGGCATCGGCGAGCATGCGCACGATGACGTCGGGCGGGCCGGTGAGCTTGACGCCGACGGCCGATGTCAGTGCACCCAGCGCGATGGCCCATGGCAGCGGGTTGACCAAGGTGCCACGCACGGCCTTGATCGCGGCCGCGCGGGCACCGGCGCCCGCGCCCTTGGCCTCGTGCGCCTGCGCCAGCGCGATGCACAGCGAGCTGGTGACGAACAGGTCGGCCAGCATGCTGCAGATCACCGGGCCGGCGGCGGCCGGTCCGAACAGCGCCACCAGCAGCGGCACGCCCATGAAGCCGGTGTTCGGAAACGCCGCGACCAACGCGCCGAAGGCGGCGTCCTTCAAGTGCACCGCGGCCGACAAGGTGACCGTGATCGTGAAGAACACGATCGTCAGCGCCGACAGCAGGTACACCGCAAGCACGGTGGGGTTGAGCAGTTCGCCGAGCGGCGAGTTCATGCCGAAGCGAAACAGCAGGCACGGCAAGCGCGAAGTACAGGACGAAGGCGTTGAGTCCCGCGATCGCGGTTTCCGGCAACACGCGTTGCCGTGCGGCCAGATAGCCGCACAGCACGAGCGCGAAGAACGGGATGGTGACGGCAAGGATGGCCTGCATCGGGTGTGCAGTATCCATGCCGTGGACCGCTCGTCCTACCACAGGCGCCGGCGCGGCGCCGCAGGTACCATGCGCCGCCCTGCCCGACTCGCCCATGGCCGACGCTCCCGTCTCACTGAATCCCGCCCAGCTCGAAGCCGTCTACCACCTCGGCAGCCCGTGCCTGGTGCTGGCCGGCGCCGGCTCGGGCAAGACGCGGGTGATCGTGCACAAGCTCGCCAAGCTGCTGCAAAGCGGCCTCGAGGCCAGGCAGATCGCCGCCATCACGTTCACCAACAAGGCCGCGCAGGAGATGCGCGAGCGCGCCAAGGCGCTGGTGGGCTCGCGGGCCGCCAAGGACCTCGCGGTCAGCACGTTCCACTCGCTGGGCGTGCGCATGCTGCGCGCCGACGGTGAGCGGCTGGGCCTGAAGCCCCAGTTCTCGATCCTCGACAGCGACGATGTGCTCGGTGTGCTGCGCGACGCCGGCGGCACCACCGACGCCAGGCAGGCGCGCCACTGGCAGTGGACGATCAGCTTGTGGAAGAACCAGGGCCTGGACAGTGCCGGCGCGGCGCACGCCGCGGCCGACGACGACGAGCGGGTGGCCGCCCGCGTGATGGCGCGCTACGAGGAACGCCTTGCGGCCTACCAGGCGGTGGACTTCGACGACCTGATCGGCCTGCCCCTGAAACTGCTGCAGCGTGACGACGAGGTGCGCAGCAAATGGCAGGGCACGTTCCGCCACATCCTGGTCGACGAGGTCCAGGACACCAACGCCGTGCAGTACGAGTTGCTCAAGGCGCTGGTCGGCGAGCACGGCCTGTTCACCGCCGTCGGTGACGATGACCAGAGCATCTATGGCTGGCGCGGCGCGACGATCGAGAACCTGAAGCGCCTGTCGCAGGACTATCCGAAGCTCAAGGTGATCGCCCTCGAGCAGAACTACCGCTCCACCGGCCACATCCTGCGCGCGGCCAACCACGTGATCGCGGCCAACCCGAAGATCTTCGAGAAGAAGCTGTGGAGCGAGTTCGGCGACGGTGAGCCGGTGCGGGTGCTCGAGTGCGACGGCGAGGAGCACGAGGCCGAACGCGCGGTGGCTTTCATCCAGGGCAAGCGCGGCGAGGGCGGCCAGGTCAGGTTCAGCGACTTCGCCGTGCTCTACCGCGCCAACCACCAGGCCCGCGTGTTCGAGCAGAAGCTGCGCGCGGCGCAGATCCCGTACAAGGTCTCGGGCGGGCAGAGTTTCTTCGACCGCGCCGAAATCCGCGACCTCTGCGCCTGGCTGCGCCTGTTGGTCAACAATGACGACGACCCGGCCTTCCTGCGCGCCGTCACGACGCCCAAGCGCGGCATCGGCCACCAGACACTGGCCACGCTGGGTGAGTTCGCCGGGCGCTGGAAGTGCAGCCTGTTCGAGGCGCTGTTTTCCGACTCGCTGGGCACCGTGCTGGCGAAGAAGGCCGTCGGTTCGCTGCACGAGTTCGGCCGCCACGTGAACGACCTCGAACACCGCGCCCGCCATGCCTCGGGCAGCGAGGACGCCAAGGCCTTCCTGCTCGGCTGGCTGAAGGACATCGGCTACGAGCAGCACCTCTTCGACGGCGAGGACAGCGAGAAACTCGCTGCCGCACGCTGGACCAACGTGCTCGATTTCGTCGACTGGATCGCGCGGCGCTGCGGCGGCGAGGTGACCGAGGTCGGTGGCACGTTCGAATCCGAGCAGCTCAGCGTGCTCGACGTCGCGCAGACCATCAGCGTCATCATCAGCCTGGCCGAGCGGGGTGACGAGCAGGACGTCGTCACGCTGTCGACGCTGCACGCGGCCAAGGGCCTGGAGTGGCCGCACGTGGTGCTGGCCGGCGTCAACGAAGGCCTGCTGCCGTTCAGGAGTGGCGACGAAGAGATGACGGTCGAGCGGCTCGAGGAGGAACGCCGCCTGATGTATGTCGGCATCACCCGTGCGCGCACCACGCTGGCGGTGAGCACGCTGCGGCGCCGCAAGCGCGGCCGCGACACGGTGGCCGGCGTCCCCAGCCGCTTCATCGCCGAGATGAAATTGCACGAGACCGCGGCGGCCAAGGAGAACCCGCTCGAACGCCTGAAGCGTCAGCGCGCCGAAGCGGCGGCGCGCGCGGCCGCGGCGGCGGCCTCGGCTACATCCCCTTGAACAGCCCGACGTAGCTGCGGCTGACCTCGAGCTTCTCGGGGTGGCCCTTCACGGCCACGATCTGGCGGCCGCGGAAATCGCGCGTCACGCTGGCGATGGCGCTGGCGTTGACCAGCGTGCTGCGGTGGATCTGCCAGAACTTGCGCGGATCGAGCTCGTCGACCAGTTCCTTGATCGGCTTTCGGATCAGGGCCTCGATCGAGGCTGTCTGCACCCGCGTGTACTTCTCGTCGCTGATGAAGAACAGCACTTCGTCGATCGGAATCATCTGGATCGCCTGGCCGACGCTGGCCTGGATCCACTGCAGGTACGGCGGTGCGCCCGAGGGATCGAGTTTGGCGGCCAAGGTCGTGCAGCAACTGCTGCAGCGGGGCACGGTCGCCGCCCGAGCCGTTGTCATCGGCCTGGCCGGCCTGGCGTTGCGCCAGCCGTTTCTTGATGCGCTCGACGGTCACGGCCAGGCGTTCGCGCTCGGCCGGCTTCAGCACGTAGTCGGCAACACCCTGTTCGAAGGCCTCGACCGCGTACTGGTCGTAGGCCGTGATGAACACGATCTCGGGCAGCCACTCGTCGTCGCCGACGTCCATCTGCGCGATCTGACGGGCGGCCTCGACGCCGGTCAGCCCCGGCATGCGGATGTCGAGGAACACCAGTTCAGGCCGGTGTTCGGCCACCAGGGCCACCGCCTCGGCGCCGTTCCTGGCTTCGGCGACGATCTCGAGCTCGGGCCAGACCTCGCCCAGCCGCGCGCGCAATTGCTCGCGCATCAGGCGTTCATCGTCGGCGATCACGCAGCGGATCATGTCCGGCCTCACGCCTGCATCGTAGCGGAAGGCGACGGTGTGCCGTCGTGCGCCGCGGGCGCCGTCGTGTAGGGCACGGCGATCGTGACCACCGTGCCGCTGGGGCGGTTCTCGGTCACGCTGAGCGAAGCGTTGCCGCCGTACAGCAGTGCCAGCCGTTCACGGATGTTGGCCAGGCCGACGCCGGTGCCGGCGGTCGCCGCTCTGCCGAAACCCAGGCCGGTGTCGGCCACCGTGACGGTCAGCTTGCCGTGCACGATCTCGGCCCTGATCGACAGTTCTCCGCCTTCGGGCTTGGGCTCGAGGCCGTGCTTGATCGCGTTCTCGACCAGGCTCTGGATCATCATCGACGGGAACTCGGCCGACAGCAGGCCGTCGGGCACGTCGATGCGGGTTGACAGCCGCTCCTCCATGCGCACCTTGAGGATCTCCAGGTACGGCCGGACCACCGCCATCTCGCGACCCAGGTCGCGCGGCCCGCCGTTGCTGGCTTCGCGCATCGTCGGCATCGAGGCCCGCAGCAGCGCGATCAGGTTCTTCTGCATCACGCTGGCGCGCGCCGGGTCGGTCTCGATCAGGTGATCGATCGAGGCCAGCGTGTTGAACAGGAAGTGCGGCTCCACCTGCGCCTGCATCGCCGCCATGCGCGCCTCGACCACCTGGCGCTTCAACTGCTCCGATTCGGCGACCTCGGTGGCCTGCGCCGCCTCGGCCTGCGCCTTCAGCTGGCCCTTGTAGGTGATCTTGATGATCATCGAGATCACGATCCAGAAGAACGCCAGCTCGGGCAGCGGTTCGCCGAACTTGGTGTGCCTGACGACGGTGCGCGTGCTGCCGGCGTCTTCGCTGAGGTCGGCGATCGCCTGTTCGGCGTCCCGCTTGGCCTGCTCGGCATCGCGCCTGGCCTCCTCGGCGTCCTCTCGGGCCTGCTCGATCGAGGCCTCGATCTCGCGCTTGGCCACCTCGACCGCTTCGCGCACGGCATCGGCCGTCGCGCCCGGCGGCAGCACGATGCGGACGCCGCCGTCGGGCGTGGTGCGCTCGATCACCCGCTCGGCGGCCTCGGCGGCCGATGCCGCGGCCTCGGCGGCTGACGCCGCTTTCGGCGACGTGCGCGGCGTGATGCGAATGCCGTGCCCGCCGATCGAGATCTCGAGGTCGCCGCTGCCGCTGCCTTCCTTGGCCTGGGGCCGCTCGATCTTGATCAGCGGCTGGCTCGGGCCCTTGCCGTCGGCGCCTGCCGGAGCCGACGGTGCCTTGGGCGGCTTCGGCGGTGTCGGGACCACCACCACCCGCGGCGCCTTCGTCTCGATCGTCTCGGAGACCGTCCAACTGAACGGCGGCAGATTCTGCAGCACGCCCGCGCCGATCATCAGCAGCAGCGACAGCAGCAGGAAGCGCTTCCAGGTGATCGACACCAGCCAGTTGGCATACGCATGGAACGCCCGCACCAGCGGCGCGAAGCGGGCGGCCAAAGGGGTGGCGGGACGGACGGGAGCGGCAGGGTTCATGTGGCGGGCAACGGCGATCGGGCAACGGGTCTCAATGTATCGGCGCCGCTTGCCGGCCGTGGCCACGAAGCGACCTGCTGCAAAGGCCGGGCGACAGGTTGCACGCTGCCCGGACAGGCCGCGGGGTCCGGGCGTCAGGCGACGGCACGCCAGCCGGACTGCATCTGCGGTTCAATGCGTGTGCCGCCGCGCACGCGGATCGAGTGCACCGGGGAAGAACAGTGCGGTCAGGCTCTTGCTGTGCACCGGCGAGAACGCGGCGCCGGCACCGCCGGGTGGCCGTTCATGGCGCCAGTCGCGGACCCAGTGGATGTGGTCGGCGACATTCATCAGCCCCATCGTCTCGCGGTCGCCGACCAGCACGCCCTGCACGCGCAGGCCCAGCGTGGTGCGCGCTGCGTCGAGTGCGGCCAGCGTGTCGGGCGTGCAGCCGAACTCGCCGTCGCTGACGATCAGCAGGTCGGCGCTGGCCCAGCGTCGCTCGCGGACCTGCGCGATCGCGCGCTCGATCGGCGCCTGCACGTCCGTGCCGCCGTCGAAACCCTGGCCGATCAATGCCAGCAGCGCGGCCAGGCCTGCGCCGGTCAGGGCCAGGTCGGCCTCGATCAGTTCGCCGGCGCCGCCGAAGGCGATCACCTTGCAGCCGCGGCGTTCGCGCGCGGCGGTGCGCATCGCTTCGAGCACGATGGCCTTGGCGATCGCCTCCGGCGCGCCGCGCATCGAACCCGAGGTGTCGAGCGCGACGATCATCGGCCCGCGCGCCAGTGGCTGCGCGGCGGGTGGCGCGTCGCGTTCTCGCGGCGGCGCGTGCGGGTCGGGCCGCCAGTCGATCAACTCGGCCGCGCTGTCGTAGTGCAGCAGGCGGGCCTCGGCGCGGCGGGCACGCCACAGCTTGTGCAGCACCGGGTGGCGAATCTGTTGCGCCTCGGCGGGCACCATGCGGTCGAGTCGGTCGCCGTGCGTGAGGCCACGCAACTCGCCGGGCGCGCCGGGCAGCGTGGTGCGAACGGCCCGCAGCCCGCGCGACGTTCGGCGACCGGCGTCGACGCTGTGCGGCAGTGCCGGCGCCGCGGTCGCCGTGCGCTGCTCGCGCCCGAGGCGCTGGATCAGTGCCGCCAGCTCGGGGCGGGCGCGCAGCAACGACGACAGGCGCTCGACCTCATGCCACTCGCGCGCGTCGCGCGCTCGCAGCAGGCCGCGCAGCTCATCCCAGCGCAGGTGGGCCAGATCGCCCAGGCCTTGCAGCAACGCGAGCAGCGCTTCCCAGTCACCCTTGTCGCGCGTCCATTCGGCCGTGAAGGCCTCGACCATGCGGGCGATGGCCGCGGCGCGCGACTCACCGGCGGGGCGGTCGATCAGGCGATCCAGATGCCACAGCAGCGTGCGCAGCACCTGCTCGGCCAGCGCGGGCGCGGTGCGCGTCAGCGCGGGCAGGCCGAGCGCGCCGACAGCGGCGCGCAGCGGCAGCAGCGCTGCCGCATCGCCGAAGTCGGCCTCGGCCTCGGGCAAGGCGCCGGCCTGCAATGCCGAACGCCAGGTCGCGAGGTCGGCAAGCCGCTGCGCCGTGGCGCCGCTGCTGTTGGTCACCGCCGGCAGCCACAGCGTGCGCGGCAGGTCGGCCAGGCGCTGGTAAGGCGCGTCGGGGTCGGTGCAGGTCATGCCTCGATCGCCGCCGGCGCATCGTCAGCGAGGTGCTCGTCGACTGGCAAGGCCGCGAAGCCCGCCCGTACCGCGGCCAGCCGTGCCAGCAGGTCATCGAGCACCGCCAGCGTGACCGCCGGGCCATCGAGCAGACGCTGCTGCAACGACGGCGGCCACCACAGCCGCGCCGCGAGCCGGGCCTGCAAGGCATCCCGCTGCGCCTGCACCGCGTCGCGCGCCGCCTGCGCGCGTGCGCTTGCTTCGCTCAGTTGCGCCACGCGGGTCGCGATGTGCAGCGCGCTGTAGGCGCGCCGCTGCCGCGCTTCGAGCCCGGCGGCAACGAAGCGCATCGAGGCCAGGCCGTCGCGGCCGTTGCCGCCGTCGTCGTCGGCGCCCAGTGAGCGCGCCAGTGCCAGCTTGCCGGCGCCCGAGGCTGCCGCGTCGCGGTCGGTGTCAGTGACGGCGGGCAGGCGCTGCTCGATCTCGAGCTGGCGCTCGAAGGCCTCGACTGCACGCGCCAGCCACGCTGCGTCGAGTGGCGCCGACTGCGCCACCTGGGCGATGAACCAGCGCTCGATCGCCGCGGCCTGCCCCGGCTCGGGGGCCATCACGTACGGCGCCAGCCAGAGGTCGAGCGCATCGAGTGCAGGGCGGCCTTCGCTGGCCGCGGCGACGCGCATCAGGCCGACGAACTGGCGCCAGCGGCGGTCCGACGGCGCACCACCCTCCAGGCTGCCGAGCCAGGTGCGCAGAGAGCGCAACGCGGCCAGAGCGTCGTCGCCAAGGGCCACGGCATCGCGGGCGGCGAGCACGGCGGCGCGTTCGTCCGCCGTCAATGGGGCCGCAGGCGGGGCGGGCGCAGCGCTGGGCAGCGCCAGCAGGGCAGCGAAGGCCGCGTCGCTGACGCCTGCCACCGCCACACGGACCAGGAAGCGGTCGTAGAACGCCAGCAGCGCTTCGTCGCTCGGCACCTCGTTGCTGGCGCCGATGACGCTGATCAACGGCACCGGCAGGCGCACGCTGCCGTTGTCGAACTCGCGTTCGTTGAGCAGCGTCAGCAGCGTGTTCAGGATCGCCGAGTTGGCCTTGAACACTTCGTCGAGGAAGGCGATGCCCGCGGTGGGCAGGTAGCCGTCGGTCAGGCGCTCGTAGCGGTCGTCCTCGAGCGCCTTCAGCGACAGCGGCCCGAACAGTTCTTCGGGCGTCGAAAAGCGCGTCAGCAGGCGCTCGAAGTAGCGCGCGTCGACGAAGGCCCGGTGCAGGCGCCGCGCCAGTTCGCTCTTGGCGCTGCCCGGCGGCCCGATCAGCAACACATGCTCGCCGGCCAGTGCGGCCAGCAGCGCAAGGCGGACCGCGGCGTCGCGTTCGAGCAGGCCGGCTTCGAGTGCGGCGATCAGCGCGGCAAGGCGCTGCGGCGTGGGCAGGGCGGTGGACGACATGCGCGCATTGTCGGCGTGTCAGCAGCGTTGCGCAGGCACGGTGAAGACGTTCACTCGTTGTGCGCCACGCCGTCGCGCAGCACCACGACGCCTTGCGCAACCAACTCGGCCACCAGCCGCTCGCCCCACGCGGCCGCTGCGCCGTCGGGTCGGCCGAGGCGCTGCCACACCTGAGCCACGATGGGGGTGGTCGTGAACCAGGCATGCAGCGCCGCCAACGGTTCGCTGCCGACCTCGAGCAGGTGGTACTTGGTCAGCGCCTTGATGCCATGGCGGGCGTGACGCACCGGGTCTGCCCGAAAGGCCGCCAGGCGCGAGCGGGAACGCTGCAGCGCGCCGGCGACATCGGTGAACGGCGCACCGTGGCCCGGGATCACGAGGCGGACATCGAGCGACTCGATCAGCGCGAGCACCGCGGCCACGTCGTCGAAGCCGCCGCTGTCACCGGGGTGGCCGTCGAGTTCGGGGAAGACCACGCCGAAGCCGTTCTCCCACAGCGCATCGGCCGAGATCAGCACGCCGTCCTGCGCGTCGAACAGGATCAGCGAGTGCGGGTCATGGCCGGGCGCCGCCAGCGCCTGCCAGTGGCGGCCGCCGACGGCCAGCGATTCGCCGGGGCGCAACACGGCCTCGGCGCTGAATCGATCGCAGCGCTGGCTGGTCAGCCGGTAGGTCAGTTGATCCTCGTCCCACGCCGCGACCGCGTCGGCGTGGCCGGGCGGAATGACGATGCGCGCACCGAAAGCCCGCGCCAGCGCGGCGTTGCCGCCGCAATGGTCGGAATGCAGGTGCGTGTTGACGATGCGCGCCAGCGACTGCCCCGGCCGCAGCGCGTGGCGCACCAGCGCCAGCGTCTGCTCGGCGTGCGAGGCATAGCCGGTATCGACCAGCGTGGCGTGTTCGCCATCGCTGCCGTGCAGCAGGATGTTGTTGGACGACAGCCAGCCGCGTTCGAAGACGGTGACGCCGGGCAACAGATCAGCACGCATGGGCAGGATTGTGCTGGCGGCGCGCGCCGCCGCCAGCCTGCCCGCGCGAGACTCAGCGACCGAGAACGCCCTTCAGCAGGTCGAGCGCCCCCGGCTTCTTCGACTCGGCCGGGGCCTGCGGCGAGTCGGTCGCCGCGGGACCGCCGGCGCCCATGTCGGGCATCCCGAGCATCGACAGCGCGACCGTCTTGACACGCAACTTGACGGCCCACTGCGGATTCCACGGCTGGTTCGGATCGGACGGTCGCGGCGGGTGGGCCAGGTTCAGTTCGTTGCCGTAGCCGATCAACCGCAGCATGGCACCCTGGCCGCTGAACACCCCCTTGGGGATGGTGCAGGCGGTGGTCGACGGTGCCAGCAACACCTTCTCTCGCAACCAGCGGTCGACGGCCGCATTGGTCTGGTAATCGAGCAGTCCGAAACCGACGTCGGGCAACTCGCTGCTGGTCCAGAGGATCATCTCCTCCTTCTCGCCGCCCCCCATCGCGGCCGCAAAGTAGGCCCGTGCCGTCGGCGCGGCGGTCCAGCGCAGATCGGTGGCGCCGCCGTTGTCGGCTTGCTGCAGGTTGAGCGCAGGCATCAGGTCTTGCTGCGCCGGGATCTGGAAGCGAAAGCCCTCGGGCACGCCATTGCCGCTGAACGCGTGCTCGCCGGCCAGCGATGCGGCCGCCGGCACCATGCGGGTGTCGACCTTGCTCGGCCACACCGGACGGCCAGCTCTGGCTGTGCGCGCCGCGCTGGGTGGCGCGGCGCGATTGGAAGAAGCGCCCGAATTCGGCGGCCGATGCGGTTGCGGCGTCGAGCACCCTGGGCTGGCCAGCCCGGACCGTGGCGCCGCAGCCCCAGTACATCAGGATGCGGCCGCGCGGCCGCTCGGTCTCCTGCGGCACGACTTCGTCGTCCGTCTCGGGCACCGGCTTGCCGCCGGGCGGCGGCGCCTGCAGCTTGAGTGCGGGGCTCATGAACCCCGCCGGTACCGCCTGCTGCGCCTCGGCCAGTGCCGGGTTGTTGCGTGTGGCCAGGGTCACGTCGACGTAGCGACCGCCCGTGCCCGTCTGGGTGTTGCCGAACGCATTGCCGCCGCCACCGCCGCCGCCGCTGCCGAACAGGCCGCCCAGCGCGGCCATCGGATTGGCCCCGCCGCCCATCGGCATGCCCATGCCGCTGAAGGTGGCCACATCGATCCAGGCCTGGGCGACAGGCGGGCTGGTCTTCTGCACGGGCGCCTGCGCGGCCAGGGGCCCGGCCAGCAAGACCATCATCAGTGCGGACAGGCGCGGCGTCTTCATGCGTGTTCTCCTCAGTTGAATGGTGCCTTTGTACGCCGTCCAGCGTGCCACGGGTGTTACATCACGGCGCTTGTCGGGTATGACGGCACGCCACGGCGGCTAGGCCTCTCGGGCCTGTCTGGCTTGCCATGCCAGCGGTTCAGGGGGCCTGCACCCGATCGACGAGCCAGCGTGCCGTGCGCAGCAGCCGGGCATCGCCGGCGCGTCGGCCGACCAGCTGCACGCCGAGCGGCAGGCCATCGGGGCCGGTCATCAACGGCAGGCTGATGCTGGGCAAGCCGAGCAGTGTCCACAGCGTGCAGAACGACGGGTCGCCGGTCGTGTCGATGGGTGGCGCCGTGCCGGCGGTGGCGGGCGTCAGCACGGCGTCGAAGTTGGCGAACAGCGCGTCGAAGTCGCCGCGCAAACGCGGCACGCTGGCCAACGCCTTCTGGTAGTCGAGCGCGCGCACTTCGCGCCCGCGGGCCAGTTGCTCGCGCAGCGAGGTCGACAACCGATCGCGTCCCGTTTCCCATTCGCGGTCGAGGTTGGCCGCCATCTCGGCTTCCATGATCGTCTTGTGCCAGGCCCAGGCTTCGGCCATCGCTGCGGGCAGGGTGCAGGTCTCGCACCGCGCACCGAGCACGGCGGTCAGCTCGTCGAAGGCCTTGCGGGTCGAGGAATCGGCGCGGTCCCAGATCGGTGTCTTGACGAAGGCCAGGCGCGGCGTCGGTGGCGGCTCGCGGTTCATCGTCTGCATGAACGGGATGCGGGCACGCGGACGGGTGTCGGGGTCGGCCGGGTCGTATCCGGTCAGTTGCTCGGCGAGCAGCGCGATGTCGTCGAGGCCGCGCGCAAACACACCAACGCAGTCGAGCGCACGCGACAGCTTCAGGATGCCCTGGCGCGGGATCAGCCCATGGCTGGGCTTGAAGCCGTAGACGCCGCAGAACGCGGCCGGGCGCAGGATCGAGGCGTTGGTCTGCGTGCCGATCGCCAGCGGCACCATGCCCGCCGCCACCGCCGCCGCCGAGCCGGACGACGAGCCGCCCGGCGTGCGCGACGGATCGCGCGGATTGCGCGTCTTGCCCGGGGTGTAGGTCGCGCATTCGGTGGTCACCGTCTTGCCGAGGATCACCGCGCCGGCGGCGCGCAGCATCGCGATCACGGCGGCGTCGCGCACCGGTTGGCGGCCGGCATGCAGCACGGTGCCGTTTTCGGTCGGCATGTCGGCGGTGTCGATGATGTCCTTGATGCCCACCGGCACGCCGTGCAGCGGACCCATCGGGCAGCCCTCGGCGCGCTCGCGATCGCGTGCACGGGCCTGGGCCAGCGCGTGCGCCTCGTCGAGGAACTGCCAGGCCTGCACCGTCGGCTCGACGGCGCGGATGCGCGCCAGGCAGGCCTCGACCAGCCGCTCCGAGCTGATCGAGCCTGCCGCGATCGCCCGTGCCGCGTCGGTGGCGGTGAGCGATTCGGGCTGCGTCAGGTCCATCGTTCAGCAGCCGGCGCGACCGCCGGCGTGTGGTCCCTGCGCTGGCAGCGTCCTACTTGTAGAGCACGTTCGGCAGCCACATCCCGATGCCCGGCCAGATGTAGAGCAAGCGCCAGCGCAATCACCTGGATGCCCATGAACGGCATCATGCCGGCGAAGATCTGGTTCAGCGTGACGTGCTTTGGCGATACGCCCTTCAGGTAGAACGCCGCCATCGCCACCGGTGGCGACAGGAAGGCGGTCTGCAGGTTCAGCGCCACCAGCAGGCCGAAGAACAGCGGGTCGACGCCGAACTTGGGCAGCAGCGGAATGAAGATCGGCATGAAGATCACGATGATCTCGGTCCACTCCAGCGGCCAGCCGAGGATGAAGATGATGAACTGGCTCAGCAGCATGAACTGCAGCGTCGTCAGGCCGAGCGACAGCACCCAGCGCTCGATGATTTCCTGGCCGCCGAGCAACGCAAAGGCCGCGGAGAAGATCGACGAACCGACGAACAGCCAGCACACCATCGCGCTGGTCTTGGCGGTCAGGAACGACGACTCCTTGATGATGCCGCCGAGGTCGACGAGCGTCTTCAGCACCGCATTGCCGCGCTTGGCCTGCCTCGCCGCGATGTACCGATAGGCGCCGGCCAGCAGCAGACCGCCGAACGCGCCCACCGCGGCCGCCTCGGTGGGCGTGGC
The DNA here is from genome assembly GCA_963783785.1 of uncultured beta proteobacterium. Classification (GTDB taxonomy): domain Bacteria; phylum Pseudomonadota; class Gammaproteobacteria; order Burkholderiales; family Burkholderiaceae_C; genus CADEEN01. Next base: position 306,731 of record CAWAOQ010000001.1, read on the forward strand.
CAGGCCGAACACGATCGAGCCGAGCACGGCGATGATCATCACCGCCAGCGGGAAGAACGACGCCAGCAGCATCTTGAAGATCTCCAGCCGCTGCCAGCTCATCAGCCAGCTGATCGAGCACCAGGCCGGCCATGCCCACGCCGAACACGATCCAGTACCAGGTCGGTGCCGGGACGCGCTCGGCGCGCGGGTCCGGCTGGGCGCCGCAACGCTTGCTGCGGCACGCTGGCTGGCACGGGCGCGGCTGCCACCGCGGCCGCAGAGGCGCCTTGATCCGGCTCGGCCGGCGGCTCCTTGAGCCTGCGCCCTCCTTCGGCGGCTCCTGCAGCCCGCCTTCCTCTTTCGGCGGTTCCTGCAGTCCCGCCGGCTTCCGCGCGGCTTCTCGTCGCCGGCGGCGAGTCGCGCCGCCCGGCCTGGACCAGACCGGTCGTGTCGACCGCCGCGGCCGGTGCGGTGGCGGCGGAGTACATCACCGCCAGCAACGCGACGATCGAGATCGCAGGCAGCAACGAAACGAACAGCTGCGTCGCCACCTGGCGCTTGGGCAGCGAAGGAACGCGCAAGGCCTCCAAACAGCCCCGCCAGCGCATTGCCGCTGCGCGAGCTCAAGGCCTGGGACAGCGGCGGCAGCGGCACCATCCGTTCGCTGTCGGCCAACGGTGGCGCAAGGTGCGGCTTCCACTTGGCGACGACGATGACGTAGCCGACGTACAGGCGCGGCCAGCATGATGCCGGGGAAGAACGCGCCCGCGTAGAGCTTGACGACCGAGACGCCGGCGGTGGCGCCGTAGACGATCAGCAGCACCGAAGGCGGAATCAGGATGCCCAGGCAGCCGCCCGCGGTGATCGCGCCGGCGGCCAGCTTGATGTTGTAGCCGGCGCGCAGCATCGCCGGCAGCGCCAGCAGGCCCATCAGCGTGACCACCGCGCCGACGATGCCGGTGGCGGTGGCGAAGATCGCGCAGGTGACGATGGTGGCCACCGCCAGCGCCCCGGGCACGCGCGCCAGCGACAGGTGCAGGCTCTTGAAGAGCTTTTCGATCAGGTTGGCGCGCTCGACCAGGTAGCCCATGAAGACGAACAGCGGAATCGCGATCAGCACGTCGTTGGACATCACCGAATAGGCGCGCTGCACCATCAGGTCGAGGATCTGCTGCGCGGCCAGGTCCGGGTTCACGCTGCGGTAGGCGAGCCAGCCGAAGAACACGCCCATGCCCATCAGCGTGAAGGCGGTGGGGAAGCCGAGCATGATCGCCACCACGATCAGCGCCAGCATCAGCAGGCCGAGGTAGCCGAGATCGGCGCGGCTCAGGTGTCCGTCGACGAAGTTGCTCCACGGCATGAAGATCAGCACCGTGGCGAGGATGATCGCCATCAGCGAGAAGCCGAACCACAGTTCCTTGCGGATCTTCATTTCGTGCTCCCCTGCGTGCACGACGAACTGGTCGAGCTTGGCGATGTCTTCGTCCTTCACGTGGACCATTTCCTTCAGCTTGTCGACGTCGACCTCTTCGACGTCTTCCTCGCGCGAGGGCCACTCACCCTGCCGGATGCAGATCACGCAGCGGATGATCTCGACGATGCCCTGCACCAGCAGGAATGCGCCGGCCAGCGGCAGCATGGTCTTGAACGGATAGATCGGCGGGCCCTCTGCCGTGATCGTGGAGTGCTCGTTGATCGCCCAGGACTCGGCCGCGTAGTAGTAGCCGGCATAGGTCAGCGCGAACACGCCCGGGAATGAAGAACAGGATGAACAGGATCAGGTCGATCGTCGCCTGCGTGCGCGGCTCGAAGAAGCCGTAGAGCACGTCGCCACGCACATGGCCGGCCTTGGCCAGCGTGTAGGCGCCGGCCATCATGAACAGCGTGCCGTACATCATGATCATCGACGTCGAAGGCCCAGGAGTGCGGGTGGTCCAGCACATAGCGCGAGAACACTTCCCAGGAGATCATCAGAGTGAGCGCGACGATCAGCCAGGAAAACGCCTGGCCGACGAAGGTGCTGATCTTGTCGATCGTCAGAAGCAGTTTCTGCATGTCGTGGCCCGCTCAAAGCAAATCGGCCACCCGGGCTTCGCCCGGATGGCCGACGCGTGATGCAAGAAACCCCTCAGGCCTTCTTGGGTGCCGCCGCCTGGGCGCCGAAGAAATGGCTCACCGCCATGCGACGGCTGACGTAGGTGTCCTGGTCCCACTTCACGGCACGCTCGGCGAACGCCTTCTGCGATGCGACGATCTCCTTGAACAGCGGGTTCTCTGCCGACTTCTTCTCGAGGATCTCGCTCCACAGCTTGAGCTGCACCTGCAGCACCGAGTCGGGGGTCTTGTAGAACTTGACCTTGTCCTTGGTCTGCAACTCGATGTAGTCCTTCGAATAGCGATCGATCGCCTTCCACGACATGTCCGCCGACGAGGCCTCGACCGCGTTCGTCGATGATCGCCCTCATCTTCTCCGGCAGCGCGTCGTACTTCGGCTTGTTGAACATGATCTCGAAGGTCTCGGCGCTCTGGTGGTAGCTCTGCAGCATGCAGATCTTGGACACGTCGGGGAAGCCGAGGATGCGGTCGGAGGTGGCGTTGTTGAATTCGGCCGCATCGAGCAGGCCGCGGTCCATCGCCGGCACGATCTCGCCGCCAGGCAGCGCATTGACCGCCGCGCCCATCGCGGTGAACAGGTCGATCGCCAGGCCATTGGTGCGGAACTTCAGGCCCTTGAAATCCTCGGGCTTGGTGATCGGCTTCTTGAACCAGCCCAGCGGCTGCGTGGCCATCGGGCCGTACAGGAAAGACTGCACCGTGGTGATGCCGATCGAACCGTAGAGCTTGGCCAGCAGTTCCTTGCCGCCGCCGTACTTGTGCCAGGCCAGCAGCATGTTGGCGTCCATGCCGAACGCCGGGCCGGAATTCCACAGCGCCAGCGCATTCTGCTTGCCGTAGTGGTAGCCCAGCACGCCGTGGCCGCCATCGAGCGTGCCCTTGGACACCGCGTCGAGCAGGCCGAAGGCGGGCACCACCGAGCCGGCGGGCAAGACCTCGATCTTCAGTTCGCCGCCGGTCATGTCGTTGGCCTTCTTGGCGAAGTCGAGCGCGTACTCGTGGAAGATGTCCTTCGCCGGCCAGGTGCTCTGGAAGCGCAGGCTGGTGACGGCTTGCGCCGGGCGATGGCCGGCGCGGCCAGCGCGCCGGTGGCCACGGTCGCAGTCGCCGCGGATTTCAGGAAGCGGCGACGCTGCGCTGCGGTCTTGGACGAGTCGGTCATTGCGAGAGCTCCTTGAGCAGGTGGTTGGGGTGAAAAGGGGTCCTTTGGGAGGGACTCAACCTGTCAACTATCCGGCGCCTGCCAGTGGGCCGGAAGTGGGTCTAACCCGTGCGGATTGGGACGAATTGGTTCCCTTCGATGGTCGTCAGCGCACCGGCGCGGTCAGGGGATCGAGAGCAGAGGGGCCAGTCGTGCCGACAAGTACTCCCGATCCGCCGCTGAACACAGTTGGTGGCGCAGCGCGAAGTCTAGCGTCACGAGCGCGGCGTCGACGGTCATCGTGTCGCCGGCAGCCAGCATCAGTGCTTCATCGACCGGCAGCAGGCGCAGCTCGGCCACCTCGCCGTCCTGATTGACCGGCGTCATGTCGGCCGGCAGGCGCAGGTCGAAGGTGTACAGCTGCTCGTGCATGAAGCCTTCCTGGATGTCGCGGGCCAGTTCGATCACGCGGCCGGGCGTGGCGCGGCGCATCGTCTGCGCGTCGAGGCCGGCCTCTTCGAAGCCTTCGCGCAGCAGCGTCTCGAAGCGGCGTCTGGCCGTGCGGCACGCCGCCGCCCACCAGGTTGTCGAGCTTGCCCGGATCGGTGCCCTTGGTCAGCGCGCGGCGGGCGATCCACAGGTGGGTCGGGCGGCCGCTGCGCGTCGGCCAGGTAGCCGTTGCAGTGCGCACCGAAGGTCAGCGTGCCCCAGAAGCGCGCCGCGGCGCGTTCGATCAGCGCCAGTGGTTCTGCCCCATGTCGCGAGACGACGGCGTAGGTTTCATCGCGCCATGCGGCGATGAGGCCGGCGTCGCGCAGCGCGCGGTTGATCGGCACCAGCGCGGCCGTGCGCTCCGCCGCATCCACCAGTGCCGGGTGCAACGCGACTTGGTCGTCGGCGACGATCAGCGTGTCGCGGTAGGGCGCCAACGCCGGCAGGTGGCGGCAGTCCACCGAACCCACCCGCATGCCGGCGATGAACCACGGCACGCGGGCGATCGCCGCGTGGCGAGCCGCTGCCAGGGCCGACCAGCGCATGCCTGCAACGTCAGGCGGCCGCCCGCGCCGCACCGGCCTGGCGCCACTGCCCGAGCAATTGCTGCCATTTGGCGCGCGCAACTCGCAGGTGCCTTGCCTTGACATGGCCGTAGCCGCGGATCTCCTCCGGGATGCGCGCGATCTCGACCGCCAGCGGCAACGTCGCTGCATTCAGGCGGGTGAGCAGTTCATCGATGCAGGCGCGGTACTCGCCGATCAGCGCGCGCTCGGTCTGGCGCTCATCGGTGCGGCCGAACGGGTCGAGCGCCGTACCGCGCAGGCCTCTCAGCCGGGTCAACAGTGCGAACGCCCGGCGCATCCAGGGGCCGAACGATTGCTTGATCAGATCGCCCTTGTCGTCCTTCTTGGCGATCGCCGGCGGCGCGAGGTGGTGCACGAGCTTGTAGTCGCCTTCGAACATCGAGGCGATCCTGGCCGTGAAGGCCGGATCGGTGTGCAGCCGCGCGACTTCGTACTCGTCCTTGTAGGCCATCAACTTGAACAGATAGCGGGCGACGGCTTCGGCGAGCCGGGTGCTGGCCAGCGGCGCTTCGGCAGCGCGCACCTTGTCGACGAAGGCCTTGTACTGCGCGGCATACGCGGCATCCTGGTAGCCGGTCAGGAAGTCGACGCGCCTGGCGATCATCTCGTCGAGCGAGGGCTTCCTGACGAACTCGATCACCTGCGCGGCCTTGAACAGCGCCTGCACCGAGGCCAGGTCATGCGCGCAGTGGCGGCCCCATTCGAAGGCGGCCTTGTTGTTGTCGACCTGCACGCCGTTCAACTCGATCGCACGCATCAGCGCGGCATGCGAGAGCGGCACGCGGCCCTGCTGCCAGGCATAGCCGAGCATCAGCGGGTTGGTGTAGATCGAGTCGCCGACCAGTTGCACCGCCACCTGCTCGGCGTCGAAGGCGCCGACCAGCGCGTCACCGACGCTGTGGCGCACGGCGGCCTCGCAATGGCCGCCCGGGAACTGCCAGTCGGGATTCTTCACGAATGCGGCGGTTGGCGTGCCGTGGGTGTTCAGCGCGACGTAGGTGCGGCCCTGCTGCATCACCGCGAGCGTGGACTTCGTCGCGCGCGACGATCGAGTCGCAGGCGATCACGAGATCGGCCTTGGCGGTATCGACCTTGGTCGTGAAGATCGCCTCGGGCCGGTTGGCGATCTGGATGTGGCTCCAGGTGGCGCCGCCCTTCTGCGCCAGGCCACCCGCGTCCTGCGTGACGACGCCGCGGCCTTCGAGGTGTGCGGCCATGCCGAGCAACTGGCCGATGGTGATGACGCCGGTGCCGCCGACACCGCCGACGACGATGCCCCAGGCCCGATCTTGGTCACTGCGGGCCAACGGCAGGCCGGGTTCGGGCAGCGACGGCATCGTCGGCGAGGTCGCCCTGGGTCTGCTTCTTCGGCTTCTTCAACTGCCCGCCTTCGACGGTGACGAAGCTTGGGCAGAAACCCTTCACGCAGGAGTAGTCCTTGTTGCAGGTGTTCTGATTGATGCGGCGCTTGCGGCCGAACTCGGTTTCGACCGGCTCGACCGACAGGCAGTTGCTCTGCACCGAGCAGTCGCCGCAGCCCTCGCAGACCAGCTCGTTGATGACCACGCGCTTGTCGGGGTCGGCCATCTTGCCGCGCTTCCTGCGGCGGCGCTTCTCGGTGGCGCAGGTCTGGTCATAGATGATCGCGGTGCAGCCCTTCAGCTCGCGGAACTCGCGCTGGATGCGGTCGAGCTCGTCGCGGTGGTGCACCGTCACGCCGCCGGCGAGCTTCGCGCCGGCGTACTTCTCGGGCTGGTCGGTCACGATCACCAGCTTGGCGACGCCTTCGGCCAGCAGGCTGTTCATGATCTGCAACACCGAGTGGCCTTCGGGGCGCTCGCCGACCTGCTGGCCACCGGTCATTGCCACCGCGTCGTTGTAGAGCACCTTGTAGGTGATGTTCACGCCGGCGGCGATGCTCTGACGGATCGCCAGCAACCCGGAATGGAAGTAGGTGCCGTCGCCGAGGTTGGCGAAGACATGCGTGTCCTGCGTGAACGGCGCCTGGCCGACCCAGGCCACGCCTTCACCGCCCATCTGCGAGAAGGTGCTGGTGCTGCGGTCCATCCATACCGCCATGTAGTGGCAGCCGATGCCGGCCATCGCGCGCGAGCCCTCGGGCACGCGGGTGCTGGTGTTGTGCGGGCAGCCCGAGCAGAACCACGGCGCGCGCTCGCCGGTGTCGGTCTTGATCTCGGCGAGCGTGCGTTCGCGCGCTTCGACGACCGCGATGCGCTCGGCCATCCGTGCCGCGATGTCGCTGCCGGCCGGCGCCAGCCCCAGCTTGGCCAGCCGCTTGGCAATGGCCTTGGCGATGATCGCCGGTGTCAGGTCGGCCTTGGCCCGCAGCAACCAGTTCTCGCTCGGGTTGGGCATGCTCCACTCGCCGCCCGCCGCGCCCTCGGGTTCGTCGAACTTGCCGAGCACGTTGGGCCGCACGTCGGGACGCCAGTTGTAGAGCTCTTCCTTCAGCTGGTACTCGATGACCTGGCGCTTTTCCTCGACGACCAGGATTTCCTGCAGCCCCTGCGCGAACTCGCGCGTGATCGTCGCTTCGAGCGGCCAGACCACGTTGACCTTGTGCAACCGGATGCCCAGGCGCCGGCAGGTGTCGTCGTCCAGGCCCAGATCGGCCAACGCCTGGCGCGTGTCATTGAAGGCTTTGCCGCTGGCGATGATGCCGAAGCGGTCGCGGGCGCTCTCGATGACGTTGTGGTTGAGCCGGTTGGCGCGCACATAGGCCAGCGCGGCGTACCACTTGTAGTCGAACAGGCGCGCCTCCTGCTCCAGCGGCACGTCGGGCCAGCGGATGTGCAGGCCGCCCGGCGGCATCGCGAAGTCCTCGGGGAGAACGATCTTCACGCGATCCGGGTCGATCGACACCGACGCCGACGACTCGACCACCTCCTGGATCGTCTTCATGCCGGCCCACACGCCGGCGTAACGGCTCATCGCGAAGGCGTGCAGGCCCATGTCGAGGATGTCCTGCACACCGCTCGGGAAGAACACCGGCAGCCCGCAGGCCTTGAAGATGTGGTCGCTCTGGTGTGCCGCGGTGCTGCTCTTGCTGACGTGGTCGTCGCCGGCGATCGCGATCACGCCGCCATGCTTGGCGGTGCCGGCCATGTTGGCGTGCTTGAACACGTCGGAGCAGCGGTCGACGCCGGGCCCCTTGCCGTACCAGATGCCGAACACGCCGTCGTGCTTCTTGCGCTGCGGATAGATGTCGAGTTGCTGTGTGCCCCACACCGCGGTGGCGGCCAGCTCCTCGTTCACGCCGGGCTGGAACACGATGTGCTGCGCCTGCAGGTGCGTCTTGGCCGCCCACAGCGCCTGGTCGTAACCGCCGAGCGGGCTGCCGCGGTAGCCGCTGACGAAGCCCGCCGTGTTGAGGCCGGCCATCGCGTCGCGCGTGCGCTGCAGGATCGGCAGGCGCACGAGGGCCTGCACGCCACTCATGAAGGCACGACCGCGCGCCAGCGCGTACTTGTCGTCCAGCGTCACCGTTTCGAGCGCTCTGCGGATGGACTCGGGCAAGGGGGCGTTCATCGGCAGCGCTCCGTCAGGTTGGCGAAGAAAACAGCGGCGAGTGTAGGAGCGCCGGCGCGACAAGTGTTTTCTAAGTCTGCTTGCCGGAACTCGATTTGAGCAATAACCTTTCGCTGAAATGACTCATTGAGAAACGATGATCTCAAAGCAACCCAAATCAGGGAAAGCCCGTACCGACGGAGACGCCGCGGACGACAGCCTGCAGCCCCATGGCGCCGACCTCGATCGCTACGACGTCGCGATCCTCGGTGAGTTGCAGCGCGACGCGCGTCTGTCCAATGCCGAACTGGCCGCGCGCATCGGCCTGTCGGCCGCGCCGACCTGGCGCCGCGTCAAGTGGCTCGAGCAGCAGGGCTTCATCACCGGCTACCGCGCCGATCTCGATCGCCGCCGCATCGGGCTGGGCGTGTTCGCCTTCGTGCGTGTCGATGCCGAGCGAAACACCGGCAGCGCGACGAAGGTGCTCGAGGAAGCCATCCGCCGCCTGCCCGAGGTGACGGCCTGCCACTACATCAGCGGCGCCGGCACCTTCGAGTTGCAGGTGATGGCCACCGACCTCGATGCCTTCTCGCGCTTTGCCACCGACACCCTGCTCAATCTGCCCAACGTGAAGGACATCCACACCAGCTTCTCGCTCGGCGAAGTCAAGTCCGGCGCGGCGCTGCCGCTGGCGCACCTGCAGCGCCGGTGAGCGACACTGCGCGCTACGATGCCTAGCGCTCCTTTCCACACGCTGCGCCAGCGCCTGGCCGACAGGCTGCTGACCACCGATCCGACGCAGCGTCTCCGCCTCGCGCAGTCCGGCCTGGCGATGGTGCTGATGGCGCTTTCGGTGGCCATCCTGGTGTACGCGGCGCGGCTGGCCGGCACGCCCGCGCTGGCCGTGGCCGCGTGGGCGGCGCTGTCGCTCGGGGGCATGGTGGTGTTCTTCGCGGCCATCCGCTTCGGTTGGTCCAGGGGCTTCGTCGATCCGTCGCTGACCGTGGTGCAGATGGTCTTCGCAATCGCCAGCGGCGCGATCGCTTACGCAATGGCCGGACCGATGCGCGGCGCGACGTTTGTCGTGCTGCTGGCCATCCTGATGTTCGGCATGTTCCAGCTGCGCCCGCGCGCGCTGTGGCGGGTCAGCCTCTACGCATTGGGCCTGTTCGGGACGGTGATGGCGGTGATGGCGTGGCGGCAGCCGCAGGTCTATCGGCCAGCCGTCGAGCTCGGCCACTTCCTGATGCTGGCCGCGACCCTGCCGGCGGTATCGCTGTTGGCCGGGAGGCTGACCGTGTTGCGCGAACGCAGTCGTCACCAGCGACGCGATCTGGCCGAGGCCCTTGCGCGCATCCAGGCCCTGGCCATGCGCGACGAGCTGACCGGCCTGATCAACCGCCGCCACATGCTCGAGTTGCTGGAGCAGGAGCGCCAGCGCTGCGTGCGTTCTGGCCGCACGTTCTGTGTGGCGATGATCGACATCGACCGCTTCAAGGACGTCAATGACCGATATGGCCACGCGGCCGGCGACGAGGTGCTGCAAAGGCTGGCACGCGAGGCGCTGAGCGCCGTCCGCGTGGCCGATGTGCTGGCGCGTTGGGGCGGCGACGAGTTCGTGCTGCTGCTGTCGGATGCCCGGCTGCAGTTGGCGCGCGGCGGGGTCGAACGGGTGCGACAGCGCATCGAAGCGGTCTCGCTGCGGGTTGGCGAGCAGGCCCTGCAGGTCACGATCTCGGCCGGGCTGGCCGAGCACATCGCCGGTGAATCGGTGGCGACCGCGCTGGCGCGTGCCGACGCTGCGCTCTACGAGGCCAAGGCGCAGGGGCGCAACCGCACCGTGGCGGCCGACGGCTCAGGGGCGCCCTGACCGTGCCCATTCGCCGCCGCGCCGCTCTTTGCTCGCGCTGGCAGCGGTCGCGGTCAGGGGCGGCAGCGGCCGTGTGCCGCCGGGTGGCCAGGCGGCAAGGCCTGGCGCGCTCGGCTCACCTTGGCCACAAGAGCCACATCCTGAGCGGTTGCTTCATGCGGCCAGCCTGCTGTTCGGCACGTTCGCCCCAGCCCCAGAAATAGTCGGCGCGCACCGCGCCGACGATCGCGCCGCCGGTGTCCTGCGCCAGCACCAGGCGGCGCAGCGGCGTGGCGGTCAGCGGCTCGGTCGTGTCGAGCCAGACCGGCGTGCCGTAGGGCACGCTCTTCGGGTCGACGGCGATCGAGCGTTCGGGCACCAGCGCGACACCCTGCGCGCCGCGTGGGCCGAGGTTGACATCGGGCAGCGGTTCTTCGCGGAAGAACACCACGCGCGGGTTGACGGCCAACAACTCCGCCACGCGCCGCGGGTTGCGCTGCGCCCACGCCCGGATCGCCGGCCAAGAGGCCTCGCCGGGTTTCAACTCACCCTGCGCGACCAGCCAGCCACCGATCGATTGATAGGGCTGGTCGTTGTGGCCGGCGAAGGCCAGCCGGACGGATTGCACGCGGCCATCAGCGCCAGCGAGGCGCAAGCGCCCCGAGCCCTGGATCTGCACGAGCAGTGCGTCGAGCGGATCGGCGACGTAGGCGATTTCGCGCCCGCGCAGCGCCGCCTGCGCGGCAGGCAGCGTCTCGATCTGCGCACGGGTGAACCAGGGCTTGCGCGTGGCCAGGTCGGCCGGTGGTGCATACAGCGGCGTGCGCATCGCCGCGCGCGGCGTGCGGCTGGCGTCGATCTGCGGCTCGAAGTAGCCGGTTGCCAGGCCCTCGCCCGGCGCGCCGGCGTCCAGCGGCAGCACGCGGTACGGCAGGAAGCGCTGGGTCAGCCAGGCGCGGGTGGCGGCGTCGTTGGCCGGCTGGTGGCGCAGCGCTTCCTGGCACACGCGCGGCCAGGCCGGGGTCTCGCGCGCCACCTCGGCGGGCATGCGTTCGCAACTGCGCTGAAGCGCCAGCCAGGCTTCGCGGGTGCGATCGGCATCCCAACCAGGCAGTTCGCTCCAGGCCACCGGCTCCCAGCGCGCGCCCGGATGCATCGAGGCGGGAGGCGGCGGCGCGACGGCACTGACACGGGCCTCGGGCGGTGGCGGCGGCCGCGCCGACAGCACGCCGCAGGCGCCGAGCGCGAGCAGCAATGGCAGCAGCGTGGCCCGGTAAGCTTGCCGCATGATGATCCTGTTGCTCGAAGCGCTGGCGGCCTTGCTGGTGCTGGTGTTCATCGTCTGGTGGACCATGTTCTCCGGGCGCCGGCGCGGCGAGCGGCGCGACGACGAAGACGACGGCAACGCATCGCCCTGACGCTCGCGGCGCGGGCCGGCCTCAATGCAGCTGCTCAGGCCGCGTCAACACGAACTCGGGCACCGAGGCATCGAACGGGCGCGCGTCTTCGGTCATGCAGAAGTAGGTGCCGCGCATCGTGCCTTGCGGCGTGGCGATGCGCGTCCAGCTGGTGTATTCGAACTTCTCGCCCGGCTTGAGCAGCGGCTGGTGGCCCACCACCGCCAGCCCCCGCACTTCTTCGCTGTGGCCACTCGCATCGCTGACGATCCAGTGCCGCCCGATCAGCTGGGCCGCGATGTCGCCGCTGTTGACGATGGTGATCGTGTAGGCGAAGGCGTAGGTGCCGGCAGCCGGTTGCGACTGCTCCGGCAGGTAGGCGACGCTGGCCGTGCAGGTGAACTCAGGCTTGCTCATAGTGGCCGATTCTAGAATCGAGCCGAACCACAGAGCCTTGCGCATGACCACCTACCGCATCGCGCCGTCGATCCTGTCCGCCGATTTCGCCCGCCTCGGCGACGAAGTGAAGGCCGTCGATCGCCGCCGGCGCCGACTGGATTCACTTCGACGTGATGGACAACCATTACGTGCCCAACCTGACCTTCGGGCCGATGGTCTGCGAGGCGCTGCGCAAGCACAGCACGGCGCCGATCGACGTGCACCTGATGGTGCAGCCGGTCGATGCGCTGGCCCAGGCTTTCTGCCGCGCCGGTGCCGACCTGGTGAGCTTTCACCCCGATGCCAGCGCGCATGTCGATCGCACGCTGCAGCTGATCAAGGCCGAGGGCAAGCAGGCCGGGCTGGTGTTCAACCCGGCCGCGCCGATCGACGCGCTCGAGTGGGTGATCGACAGGGTCGACCTGGTGCTGGTGATGAGCGTCAACCCGGGCTTCGGCGGCCAGAGTTTCATCGACGCCGCGCTGCGCAAGATCGAACGGCTGCGCAGGGTCATCGATGCCAGCGGCCGCGACATTCGCCTCGAAGTCGATGGCGGCATCAAGGTCGACAACATCCGCCGCGTGGCCGACGCCGGGGCCGATACCTTCGTCGCCGGCAGCGCGATCTTCGGCAGACCGGACTACAAGGCAGTGATCGACGCGATGCGCAGCGAGTTGGCGCGGTGACGGGCAGGTTGCAGGCGGCGATCGTCGACCTCGACGGGACGATGGTCGACACGCTCGGCGACTTCGACGTCGCGCTGAACCGTCACGCTGGCCGAGTTGGCACTGCCGCCGGTCGACAGGGCATTCATCGAGCGCACGATCGGCAAGGGTTCGGAGCACCTGATCCGCAGCACCTTGGCCGCGGCGGGCGGCGACGCCGCGTTGTACGAGGCCGCGTGGGCGCACTACCAGCGCCTGTACCGGGCGATCAACGGCGATTACGCGGCGGTCTACGACGGCGTCGAGGCCGGTCTGAAGCGCCTGCGCGCGGCCGGCCTGCCGCTGGCCTGCGTCACCAACAAGCCGCGCGACTTTGCCGCCGAGTTGCTCGAACGCAAGGGCCTGGCCGGGTACTTCACGCAGGTGTTCGGCGGCGACAGTTTCGAGCGGCGCAAGCCCGATCCGCTGCCGTTCGTGCGCGCCGCCGCCGCGCTGGGCAGCGTGCCCGAGCGCACGCTGGTGATCGGTGACTCGGTCAACGACGCGACGGCGGCGCGCGCCGCCGGCTGCCCGGTGGTGCTGGTCAGCTACGGCTACAACCATGGCCAGCCGGTGACCCGCGCCGACGCCGACGCAGTGGTCGACCGGCTCGACCAGATCGACCTGGCCGCGCTCGGCGTTGCCGCGCCGGGCCACTGCTAAACTGCGGCGCACGATGACGATCACTTCACGCCGATCGACCGGCACCGGGCCCCGCGGCCGGGGAGCCTGGCCCTGGCGCCGCGCGCAGCACCACTGATGCCCGCCGGCTGGGCTCACGCGCCCAGCCCGTCTGTCTGATGCATCCGCCCGGCCTTTGACGCTGCCGATGCGGAGCCCCCACAGGACACCGAAGTGATCTCCGAACTCGAATTCAAGAGCCTGGCCACGCAAGGTTTCAACCGCATTCCGCTGATCAGCGAAGCCTTCGCCGACCTCGAAACGCCGCTGTCGCTGTACCTCAAGCTGGTCGGTGACAAGCGTTATGGCTGCCTGCTGGAGTCGGTCGTCGGCGGTGAGCGTTTCGGCCGCTACTCCTTCATCGGCCTGCCCGCACGCACGCTGCTGCGCGCCACCGGCATGGTCACCGAGGTGGTGACCGATGGCACCGTGGTCGAGCGCGACGAGGGCAACCCGCTCGCCTTCATCGAGCGCTACCAGGCGCGCCTGAACCCGGCCGTCAGCAGCGGCCTGCCGCGCTTCTGTGGCGGCCTGGCCGGCTACTTCGGCTACGACACCGTTCGCTGCATCGAGCCGCGACTGTCGGCAACGCGCAAGCCCGGCGGGCTCGGCACGCCCGACATCATGCTGCTGCTGACCGAAGAGGTGGCGGTGATCGACAACCTGTCGGGCCGCCTGTACCTGATCGTGTGGGCCGACCCGGCACGTCCCGAGGCCTACTTCGAGGCCGGGCAACGGCTGGGCGAATTGGCCGACAAGCTGCGCCACAGCGTCGCCGCGCCGGCGGTGAAGCGAGGGCCTTCGTACCCCGTCGAGCGCGACTTCGCGAAGGCCGACCTGATGCGCGCGTTCGAGCGCGCCAAGGAGTACATCGCCGCCGGCGACTGCATGCAGGTGGTGATCGGTCAGCGCCTGAAGAAGCGCTACACCGAGAGCCCGCTCAGCCTGTACCGCGCGCTGCGCTCGCTCAACCCGAGCCCGTACATGTACTTCTACGACATGGGCGAGTTCCAGATCGTCGGCGCGTCGCCAGAGATCCTGGTGCGCGAGGAGCGGCTGCCCGATGCGTCGCGCAAGGTCACGATCCGGCCGCTGGCCGGCACGCGCCCCCGCGGGGCCACGCCCGAGGCCGACGCCGTCCTGGAGGCCGAACTGCGGGCCGACGAGAAGGAGCGCGCCGAGCACCTGATGCTGATCGACCTGGCGCGCAACGACATCGGCCGCATCGCACGCATCGGCAGCGTCAAGGTGACCGAGGCCTTTTCGATCGAGCGCTATTCGCACGTGATGCACATCGTGAGCAATGTCGAAGGTGTGCTGCGGCCCGAGGTGGGCCAGCTCGACGTGCTGCGCGCGACCTTCCCGGCGGGCACGCTCAGCGGCGCGCCCAAGGTGCGAGCGATGGAAATCATCGACGAGCTCGAGCCGGTGCAGCGCGGCATCTACGGCGGCGCCTGCGGCTACCTCAGCTTTGCCGGCGACATGGACGTGGCCATTGCCATCCGCACCGGCATCGTGAAGGACCAGATGCTGTACGTGCAGGCGGCGGCGGGCGTGGTCGCCGATTCGGTGCCCGAGCTGGAGTGGAAGGAAACCGAAGCCAAGGCACGCGCGCTGCTTCGCGCCGCTGAGCTCGTCGAAGAGGGGTTCTGACATGCTCCTCATGATCGACAACTACGACAGCTTCACCTACAACCTGGTGCAGTACTTCGGAGAACTCGGCGAAGACGTGCACGTGGTGCGCAACGACGAGATCGATATCGAGGGCATCGCGGCGCTGAAGCCGGCACGTCTGGTTCTGTCGCCAGGCCCGTGCTCGCCGGCCGAGGCCGGCGTCTGCGTCGCGGCGATCCGGCATTTCGCGGGCCGAGCTGCCGATCCTGGGCGTCTGCCTGGGCCACCAGGCGATCGGTGCTGCGTTCGGTGGACGGATCGTGCGCGCAAAGACACAGATGCACGGCAAGTCGCTGCGAGATCGAGACCGACGGCCTCGCGGTCTACCGTGGCCTGCCCCGGCGCTTCTCGGTGATCAGATACCACTCGCTGGCGATCGAACGGGCCTCGTTGCCGGCGGAGTTGCTGGTGACGTCGACAGCCGACGACGCCGAGATCATGGGCGTGCGCCACAGGACGCTGCCGATCGAGGGCGTGCAGTTCCACCCCGAGTCGATCCTGTCCGAGCACGGCCACACACTGCTGCGCAACTTCCTGGAGGCCTACCCGACATGAGCAGCGTGAAACCGATCGACCTGCGCAGCGATACCGTGACACGGCCGACCGCGGCGATGTGGGACGCCATGCGTGCCGCCGAACTCGGCGACGACGTCTTCGGCGACGACCCGACCGTCAATGCGCTGCAGGCGCGCATCGCGGCCGAGCTGGGGTTCGAGGCGGCGCTGTTCATGCCCACCGGAACGCAGAGCAACCTGTGTGCGCTGATGAGCCATTGCCAGCGCGGCGACGAGTACATCGTCGGCCAGATGGCGCACACCTACCGCTGGGAAGGCGGCGGTGCCGCGGTGCTCGGCAGCATCCAGCCACAGCCGCTGCCCAACCAGCCCGACGGATCGTTGGCGCTGGCCGACATCGAGGCCGCGATCAAGCCCGACGACGCGCACTATCGCCCGCACGCGGCTGCTCACGCTCGAGAACACCTGGGGCGGCCAGGTGCTGCCGCTGCCCTACATCGAAGCAGCGACGGCTCTGGCGCGTTCACGCGGCCTGGCCACCCACCTCGACGGCGCGCGGCTGTTCAACGCCGCGGTGGCTTCGGGATTGCCGGCGCGTGAGATCGCGCGCCACTTCGACAGCGTCTCGGTGTGTTTCAGCAAGGGCCTCGGCACACCCGCGGGGTCGGCGCTCTGTGGCAGCCGCGCGCTGATTGCGTCTGCCCATCGCTGGCGCAAGATGGCCGGCGGCGGGATGCGCCAGAGCGGCGTGCTGGCTGCCGCCGCCCTGCACGCGCTCGACCATCACGTCCAGAGGCTGGCCGACGACCATGCCAATGCGCGCCGCCTGGCCGATGGCCTGCGTGGCTTGCCAGGCGTCAGCGTGACGCCGCCGCAAACCAACATCGTCTTCGTCGAACTGGTCCCCGAGAAGGCCACGGGCGCCGTCGAGCGGCTGCGACAGCGGGGCGTGTTGGCCACGGGCCTGTACCGTCTGCGCCTGGTGACGCACCTCGACGTCAGTGCCGGCGACATCGATCGCGCCATTCAAGTTCTGCGTGAATCCCTCTAGGAGCCCGACCATGCCGATCACCGACAACGAAGCCCTCACGCGCACCATCGAGCACCGCGAGATCTTTCACGACGAGATGCTGGCGCTGGTGCGTCGCATCATGGCTGGCGAGGTGTCGCCGGTGATGATGGCGGCGCTGCTGGTCGGTCTGCGCGTCAAGAAGGAGACCATCGGCGAGATCACCGCCGCAGCGCAGGTGATGCGCGAGTTCTCCACCAAGGTCGTCGTCACGGACCGCACGCACCTGGTCGACATCGTCGGCACCGGCGGCGACGGTTCGCACACCTTCAACATCTCCACCTGCAGCATGTTCGTCGCCGCCGCCTGCGGTGCACGCGTGTCCAAGCACGGCAATCGCGGGGTCTCGAGCAAGTCGGGCAGCGCCGACGTGCTGGAGGCGATGGGCGCGACGCTGTCGCTGCCACCGGCGGCCATCGCGCGCTGCATCGATGAGGTCGGCATCGGTTTCATGTTCGCGCCGAACCACCACCCGGCGATGAAGAACGTGGCGCCGGTGCGCAAGGAACTCGGCGTGCGCACGATCTTCAATATCCTCGGCCCACTGACCAACCCGGCCGATGCACCGAACATCCTGATGGGCGTGTTCCACCCGGATCTGGTCGGCATCCAGGTGCGCGCGCTGCAGCGCCTGGGCGCCGAGCACGCCGTGGTGGTCTACGGCCGAGACGGCATGGACGAGGTTTCCCTCGGCGCGGCGACGATGGTCGGCGAGTTCAAGGACGGCGTCATCACCGAGTACGAGATCCATCCGGAGGACTTCGGATTGACGATGGCCAGCAGCCGGGCGCTGAAGGTGGAGACACCGGCGCAGTCGCTGGCGCTGATGCGCGCCTTGCTCGACAACGAGCCCGGCCCGGCGCGCGACATCGTGATGCTCAATGCCGGCGTGGCGCTGTACGCGGCCAACGTTGCCCAGACGATGGCCGAGGGCGTCGCGCTGGCGCGCATGGCGCTGGCTTCGGGCCGCGCGCAGGCAAAGATGAGCCAGTTCGTCGAAGTGACCAGGAAGCTCGCACAAGCATGAGCGACATCCTGCAGCGCATCGTCGCGGTCAAGCGCGAGGAGATCGCGCTCGGCAAGGCGCGGCGTGACGAATCCTCACTGCGCCGCGAGGCCGAGTCGAGGCGGGATGTGCGTGGTTTCGAGGCGGCGCTGCGAGCCAAGATCAGCGGCGGCCGCGCCGCCGTGATCGCGGAAATCAAGAAGGCCAGCCCGAGCAAGGGCGTGCTGCGCGAGCACTTCGTGCCGGCAGAGATCGCCGCCAGTTACGAGCGCGGCGGCGCCGCGTGCCTGTCCGTGCTGACCGACCAGCAATTCTTCCAGGGCTCGGCGACGCATCTCCAGCAGGCGCGCGACGCCTGCGCGCTGCCGGTGTTGCGCAAGGACTTCATCGTCGACGCCTACCAGGTGTTCGAGGCGCGCACGATCGGCGCCGACGCCATCCTGTTGATCGCAGCCTGCCTCGACGACGCGCAGATGGTCGACCTCGAAGCGCAGGCGCAGGCACTCGGCATGGCGGTGTTGGTGGAAGTCCACGATGGCGCTGAGCTCGACCGCGCGCTGCGCCTGAAGACGCCGCTGGTCGGCATCAACAATCGCAACCTGCGCACCTTCGACGTGACGCTCGAGACGACGCTGGCGCTGCTGCAGCGCGTGCCGGCCGACCGGCTGTTGGTCACCGAATCGGGCATTCTGGTCGCCGCCGACGTGCGCCGCATGCGGTCGGCGGGTGTGCATGCGTTCCTGGTGGGCGAGGCCTTCATGCGGGCCCCGGATCCGGGTGCGGCATTGACGGCCCTGTTCGCTTGAACGCGTTGGCCGAGCCGCTCGAGCGCGTGCTCGATCGCGCACCGGTGTCGTGGAAACCGCTGATCGACGCCTGGCGCGCCTCGGTCCCCGGCCAGGCCCTGCTGACCTTCATCGCCGCACGCCAGGCGGCGGCCGCGACGATCTATCCCGCCCAGGTGCTGCGTGCGCTCGAACTTACGCCTCGCGAGCAGGTTCGGGTCGTGATCCTGGGGCAAGACCCCTACCATGGCGCTGGCCAGGCTGAGGGTCTGGCGTTCTCGGTGCCGACCGGCCAGCGACTGCCGCCCAGCCTGCGCAACATCTTCAAGGAACTGCAGCGGGACTTGGGCCTGCCGATCCCCACGCACGGCCATCTCGGCGCTTGGGCGCGCCAGGGGGTTCTGCTGCTGAACGCCACGCTGAGCGTCGAGCTGGGGCTTCCCGGGGCCCACGCCAAGCGAGGATGGGAAGCGCTCACTGACAAGATAATCGCTGCCGTTGCTGAAGATGAAGCGCCAAGGGTGTTCATGCTATGGGGTGGCCACGCGCAGGCCAAGGCGCCCTTGCTGGCCGAGCGCGCCGGCCGTCTGGTGCTGCATTCGAACCACCCGTCGCCGTTGTCGGCCGCCCGGGGACCGCTGCCTTTCCTCGGCAACGGCCACTTCGGCGCTGCCAACCGGTTCCTGGCCGAACGGGGCGTCGCGCCGATCGACTGGCGCACTGGCTGAAGGCACTGGCGGCCAGCAAGCTGGCAGACGGCATGGCGGGGGCTGCGAGCCGTGATATATTCTGCGGTTCGCCGCGGAGGGGTGCCCGAGTGGCTAAAGGGGGCAGACTGTAAATCTGTTGGCTTACGCCTACGCTGGTTCGAATCCAGCCTCCTCCACCAGGCGAAAAGGATTATCTCGAGTGTGTTTTGACGTTCAGGCTGCGGCGTGGCGCTGACGCCGCCGGAGGTCCCGGGCGGGAGTAGTTCAATGGTAGAACCCCAGCCTTCCAAGCTGATGACGCGGGTTCGATTCCCGTCTCCCGCTCCATCGAACGTGGTCCGCAGCGTGGTGGTTGAGTTGTCGTCGCCAGAGGCTTGGTTGCTGCCGCTGTCAAGCCTGTGTCGATGCCCATGTGGCTCAGTGGTAGAGCACTCCCTTGGTAAGGGAGAGGTCACGCGTTCGATCCGCGTCATGGGCACCACCGATATCGACCAGCAGATTTCTTTGAACCCTCACTTCTGATTCAGCAGGAGCGCGCAAATGGCAAAAGGCAAATTTGAACGGACCAAGCCGCACGTGAACGTGGGCACGATTGGGCACGTTGATCACGGCAAGACCACGCTGACGGCGGCGATCACGTCGGTGCTGGCGGCCAAGTTCGGTGGCGAGGCCAAGGCCTACGACCAGATCGATGCGGCGCCCGAGGAGAAGGCACGCGGCATCACCATCAACACCGCGCACGTCGAGTACGAGACGGCCAACCGGCACTACGCGCACGTCGACTGCCCGGGCCACGCCGACTACATCAAGAACATGATCACCGGTGCGGCGCAGATGGACGGTGCGATCCTGGTGGTGTCGGCCGCCGACGGCCCGATGCCCCAGACCCGCGAGCACATCCTGCTGGCGCGCCAGGTTGGCGTGCCCTACATCATCGTGTTCCTCAACAAGTGCGACATGGTCGACGACGCCGAGTTGCTCGAGCTTGTCGAGATGGAAGTGCGCGAACTGCTGAGCAAGTACGACTTCCCGGGCGACGACACCCCGATCGTCAAGGGCAGCGCCAAGCTGGCCATGGAAGGCGACAAGGGCGATCTGGGCGAGCAGGCCATCATGCGGCTTGCGGACGCGCTGGACAGCTACATCCCCACGCCAAAGCGCGCCATCGACGGTGCCTTCCTGATGCCTGTGGAAGACGTGTTCAGCATCTCCGGGCGCGGCACCGTGGTGACCGGCCGGGTCGAGCGCGGGGTGATCAAGGTCGGCGAGGAAATCGAGATCGTCGGCATCCGTGCCACGCAAAAGACCACCTGCACCGGCGTGGAGATGTTCCGCAAGCTGCTCGACCAGGGCCAGGCGGGAGACAACGTGGGCATCCTGCTGCGCGGCACCAAGCGTGAAGACGTCGAGCGCGGCCAGGTGCTGTGCAAGCCCGGCAGCGTCAAGCCGCACACCCACTTCACGGCCGAGATCTACGTGCTGAGCAAGGAAGAGGGCGGGCGCCACACCCCGTTCTTCAACAACTACCGGCCGCAGTTCTACTTCCGCACGACGGACGTGACCGGCGCGGTGGAGTTGCCCAAGGACAAGGAGATGGTGATGCCGGGCGACAACGTCAGCATCACCGTCAAGCTGATCGCGCCGATCGCGATGGAAGAAGGCCTGCGATTTGCCATCCGCGAGGGCGGCCGCACC
Source organism: uncultured beta proteobacterium (assembly GCA_963783785.1). GTDB lineage: Bacteria > Pseudomonadota > Gammaproteobacteria > Burkholderiales > Burkholderiaceae_C > CADEEN01. Next base: position 327,099 of record CAWAOQ010000001.1, read on the forward strand.
GTCGGCGCCGGCGTCGTGGCAAAGATCATGGAGTGATGTGGAGCAAGGGCGAGTTTGTCGCTACAGGGGCATAGCTCAATTGGCAGAGCGTCGGTCTCCAAAACCGAAGGTTGGGGGTTCGAGACCCTCTGCCCCTGCCAGACGCTGCTGAATCTTCGAAAAGAAAGACACCAGCGTCTCAGACAACCGAATGACCGGCCCGCCCGCGGTGTATGCCGTCGGCGGACCATGGTTTCCGATAGACGACCTCGCTGAACGGCGCAGTTTGCGATGCATGTGATGAGTACCGGTACCCCCCAAATCGAAACGGTTTCCCCTGCGGCAGACAAGGCCAAGCTGGCTGCCGCCGCACTGCTGGTGATTGGCGCCGTCGCGGCGTACTACCTGATCAAGCAGGCCGACTGGATTCGCTGGGGCGCACTGATCGTCCTGTTGCTGGCGGCTGCGGGCACGTTCCTCACTGCCGAGATGGGCAAGCAATTGATGGCCTTCGGTCGCGACGCCTGGCGCGAAACGCAAAAGGTCGTCTGGCCGAGCCGAAAGGAAGCGATCCAGATGACCGGCTACGTGTTTGCCTTCGTCGTCGTGATGGCACTGTTCCTGTGGCTGACTGACAAGACGCTGGAGTGGGTGTTGTACGACCTGGTTCTGGGCTGGAAGCGCTGAGAGAGAGTTGTCCATGAGCGAAACCCAAGCTGTTGCCACCCCCTCCGCCGCACCGGCGTCGCCGTTGCGCTGGTACGTGGTGCATGCCTACTCGGGCATGGAGAAGGCGGTCGAGCGCAATCTGCGTGAGCGCATCGAGCGTGCCGGGATGCAGTCGAAGTTCGGCCGCATCCTGGTGCCGACCGAGGAGGTCGTTGAGCTCAAGCATGGCAAGAAGTCGGTCTCCGAACGCCGCTTCTTCCCCGGCTATGTGCTGGTCGAGATGCTGATGGACGACGAGAGCTGGCACCTGGTCAAGCACACCAGCAAGGTCACGGGCTTCGTCGGCGGCGCGAAGAACCGGCCGTCACCGATCTCGGAAGCCGAGGTCATGAAGATCGTCACCCAGATGCAAGAAGGCATCGAGAAGCCCAAGCCCAAGGTCGAGTGGCAAGTGGGCGAACTGGTGCGCGTGAAGGACGGTCCGTTCACCGACTTCAACGGCGCCGTCGAGGACGTGAACTACGACAAGTCGAAGGTGCGTGTCAGCGTCACCATCTTCGGCCGCGCGACGCCGGTCGAACTCGATTTCGCGCAGGTCGAGAAGATTTGAGCTGATCCATTGCCGGTCCCGCCGCAGCCCCGGGATCGACGAGTTGAGCAGGCAGGGCTGAGTGAACGAGGAGCTGGGCGGTTCTTGCGAATCGGCCGGCGTTTGAACTCGATAGGAGTGCCAACATGGCAAAGAAGATCGTCGGCTTCATCAAGCTGCAGATTCCGGCGGGCAAGGCCAATCCTTCGCCGCCGGTCGGCCCCGCGCTCGGCCAGCGCGGCCTCAACATCATGGAGTTCTGCAAGGCGTTCAATGCGCAGACCCAGGGCATGGAGCCCGGCCTGATGTTGCCGGTGGTGATCACCGCGTTTGCCGACAAGTCGTTCACCTTCATCCTGAAGACGCCGCCGGCCACTGTGCTGATCAAGAAGGCGATCAAGCTTGAGAAGGGTTCGGGCAAGCCGCACCTCGAGAAGGTGGGCAAATTGACGCGCGCGCAGATCGAAGAGATCGCCAAGACCAAGATGAAAGACCTCACCGCCGCCAACCTGGATGCCGCGGTGAAGACCATCGCCGGCTCCGCCCGCTCGATGGGCGTGACCGTGGAAGGAGTCTGAACATGGCCAAGCTGACGAAGAAAGCCAAGGCCTTGCAGGGCAAGGTCGACAGCCTGAAGCTGTACCCGGTGGCCGATGCGCTGAGCCTGGTGAAGCAATACGCGACCGCCAAGTTCGACGAGTCGATCGACGTCGCGGTGCAACTCGGCATCGATGCCAAGAAGTCCGATCAGGTCGTGCGCGGCGCTGTGGTGCTGCCCAATGGCACCGGAAAGACCAAGCGGGTGGCGGTGTTCGCCCAAGGCGCGAAGGCCGAAGAGGCCAAGGCCGCCGGCGCCGACATCGTCGGCATGGACGACCTGGCCGCCGAGATCAAGGCCGGCAAGATGGACTTCGACGTCGTCATCGCCTCGCCCGACACGATGCGAGTCGTCGGTACCCTCGGCCAGGTGCTGGGCCCGCGCGGCCTGATGCCCAACCCGAAGGTCGGCACCGTCACCGCCGACGTGGCCCAGGCCGTGCGCAACGCCAAGGCAGGCCAGGTGCAGTTCCGCGTCGACAAGGCGGGCATCGTGCACGCCACGATCGGCCGCCGCTCGTTTGACAGCGACAAGCTGCAGGGCAACTTGCAGGCGCTGATCGACGCATTGAACAAGGCCAAGCCGGCGTCGAGCAAGGGCATCTACCTGAAGAAGGTGGCGCTTTCCTCGACGATGGGCGTGGGCGCTCGTGTGGATGTGGCGACGATTGCCGCCGCCCCCGCGCAGGCCTGAACTGAATGAAGGTGGCGCGAGAGTCTGGCGTGCCGCCGAATGAATTGGTGGGCTGTGTCGGGGCAACCCGGCGCAGGCCGTCAAAGACCGCTGGTGGGGCGAAAGCCCCCTAAACGAGGACGAACCAGTCCGAGGCCAGCGCAGATGGCGTCCCCGCTGTCGAAGAAGACCCTGGGTTTTCTGAGGCGGCAAGGTCGCTGGGTGTGTTGAGGTGTCGAAAGGGCAGCAATGCCTCGAGGGCACTTTTTGAGTGAGGAGCAGACCTTGAGTCTCAATCGCAACGAGAAAGCAGCCGTCGTGACGGATGTGGCCGCGCAAGTCGCGCGTTCGCAGACGCTGGCGCTGGCCGAGTACCGTGGCCTCACCGTGGAACACATGAACAAGCTGCGCGTCGATGCGCGTGCCAAGGGTGTCTATCTTCACGTGCTGAAGAACTCCCTGGCTCGTCGCGCCGTTGCCGGCACCCCGTTCGAGTGCGCCGCGGAAGCCATGACCGGCCCGCTGATCTACGGCTTTTCGGAGGACGCTGTCGCCGCGGCCAAAGTCATCGCCGACTTTGCCAAGGGCAACGACAAGCTGGTCGTCAAGGCCGGCGCCTACGCGGGCAAGGTGCTGGATGCGAACGGCGTGAAAGCGCTGGCCGCGATCCCGAGCAAGGAGGTCCTGCTGGCCCAGTTGCTCGGTCTGATGCAGTCGCCGATCTCGCGCCTGGCGCGCGTGATTGCGGCCGTATCCGAGAAGAAGGGCGGCGGCGCCGAAGAAGCCGCCCCCGCAGCCGCTGAAGCCGCCGCAGCCTGAACGATCAAGTCCCAACCTATCTACTGAATCGAGGAAACCCAAATGGCATTCGACAAAGACGCTTTCATGACCGCGCTGGACAGCATGTCCGTGATGGAACTCAATGACCTGGTCAAGGCCATTGAAGAGAAGTTCGGCGTGTCCGCCGCGGCAATGGCGGCCCCGGCCGCTGGTGGTGGCGCCGCCGCTGCCGTGGTCGAGGAGAAGACCGAGTTCAACGTGATGCTGCTCGAGGCCGGTGCCAACAAGGTGCAGGTCATCAAGGCCGTGCGCGAACTGACGGGCCTGGGCCTGAAGGAAGCCAAGGACCTGGTCGACGGCGCACCGAAGGCCGTCAAGGAAGGCATTGCCAAGGCCGACGCCGAAGCTGCGCTGAAGAAGCTGGTGGACGCCGGCGCCAAGGCCGAAGTCAAGTAAGAGCAAGAGCGGGCTCAGAGCGAGTACGCCCTGAGCCCTTTCCGGAGGCGGGCCTGTCGGCCCGTTTTCGGAGAGCACCGACAAGCGCAGTGAACTGTCCTTGTCAGTGTTCTCTGATCCGACTGCAGAGAACGGGTTTGGTCGGGCCGAGGTGCAACGCCTCGGTTGTCCGCCAGCGGCAGGTAGTGGCCTGCCACCAAGCAATCGGACGCAATGTCCGAGCAGCCAGTCGCCGATGAACGCGGGCTAGGCCGGCACGCGTTCTCGACCACGGAGTGTTCAATGGCGCAAGCATCCTCCCCGACCTACAGCTACACCGAGCGCAAGCGGATTCGCAAGAGCTTCGGCAAGCGTGAGAGCGTTCTCAACGTCCCCTACCTGCTGACGATGCAGCGGGAGTCTTACGTCGCGTTCCTGCAAAAGGACGTGCCACCCGCCAAACGCAAGCCCGAGGGTTTGCAGGCCGCCTTCCTCTCCGCCTTCCCGATCGTGTCGCACAACGGCTACGTGGAGATGAAGTTCATCGAGTTCAACATGGCCAAGCCGGCCTTCGACACCCGTGAGTGTCAGCAGCGCGGCTTGACCTATGCGGCGGCCGTGCGCGCCAAGCTGCAGATGATCATCTATGACCGTGAATCGGCGCAGGCCAAGACGGTCAAGGAGATCAAGGAGCAGGAGGTCTACATGGGCGAAGTGCCGCTCATGACCGACTACGGCTCCTTCATCATCAATGGCACCGAGCGTGTCATCGTCTCGCAGCTGCACCGCAGCCCGGGCGTGTTCTTCGAGCACGACAAGGGCAAGACGCATTCGAGCGGCAAGCTGCTGTTCTCGGCGCGCATCATTCCCTATCGCGGCTCATGGCTCGACTTCGAGTTCGACCCGAAGGACATTCTCTATTTCCGCGTCGACCGCCGCCGCAAGATGCCGGTGACGATCCTGCTCAAGGCGATCGGACTGACGCCGGAGTCGATCCTGGCCAACTTCTTTGTCTTCGACCAGTTCAGGTTGATGGACACGGGCGCGCAGCTCGAGTTCGTGTCGGAGCGCCTGAAGGGCGAAGTCGCACGCTTCGACATCACCGACAAGGACGGCAACGTCGTCGTCGAGAAGGACAAGCGCATCACCGCGCGCCATGTGCGCACGCTGGAGCAGACGGGCACGACGTTCATCAGCGTGCCCGAGGACTTCCTCGTCGGCCGGATCGTTGCCCGCAACATGGTCGACGCCGAAACCGGCGAGATCGTTGCCAAGGCCAACGACGAGTTGACCGAAGCGCTGCTGAAGAAGTTGCGCGCCGCCGGCATCAGGGACCTGCAGTGCCTTTACGTCAACGAGCTCGACGAAGGTGCGTACATCAGCCAGACGCTGACCGCCGACGAAACGGCCGACGAGTTGGCCGCGCGTGTGGCGATCTACCGCATGATGCGTCCCGGCGAGCCTCCGACCGAGGATGCGGTTCAGGCACTGTTCCAGCGGCTCTTCTACAGCGCCGACAGCTATGACCTGTCGCGCGTGGGCCGCATGAAGTTCAATGCCCGCGTCGGCCGCGATTCGGCCGAAGGCTCGATGACGCTGTCCAACGAGGACATCCTCGACGTCGTCAAGATCCTGGTCGAGTTGCGCAATGGCCGCGGTGAGGTGGACGACATCGACCACCTCGGCAACCGTCGTGTGCGCTGCGTCGGCGAGTTGGCCGAAAACCAGTACCGCTCCGGCCTGGCGCGCATCGAGAAGGCGGTGAAGGAGCGCCTCGGCCAGGCCGAGACCGAAGCGCTGATGCCGCACGACCTGATCAACTCCAAGCCGATCTCGGCGGCGCTGAAGGAGTTCTTCGGCGCGTCGCAGCTGTCGCAGTTCATGGACCAGACCAACCCGCTGTCCGAGATCACGCACAAGCGGCGTGTCTCGGCGCTGGGCCCGGGCGGCTTGACGCGCGAGCGCGCTGGCTTCGAGGTGCGCGACGTGCACCCGACGCACTACGGCCGCGTCTGTCCGATCGAAACGCCGGAGGGGCCGAACATCGGCCTGATCAACTCGCTGGCGCTGTATGCGCAACTGAACGAGTACGGCTTCCTCGAGACGCCTTACCGGCGCGTGAACGACGGCAAGGTCACGATGGAGATCGACTACCTGTCGGCCATCCAGGAAGGCAAGTACGTCATTGCGCAGGCCAACGCGTCGCTCGACAAGGACGGCAAGCTCGTCGATGAGCTGGTGTCGGCCCGTGAGAACGGCGAATCAGTCTTGACCTCGCCCGAGCGCATCCAGTACATGGACGTGGCGCCGACGCAGATCGTTTCGGTGGCGGCATCGCTGGTGCCGTTCCTCGAGCATGACGATGCGAACCGCGCACTGATGGGCGCCAACATGCAGCGCCAGGCGGTGCCCACGCTGCGGCCGGAAAAGGCGTTCGTCGGCACCGGCGTCGAGCGCGTCGCGGCCAAGGACAGCGGCACGGTCGTGGCTTCGCGCCGCGGCGGCACCGTCGATTACGTCGACACCAACCGCATCGTGATCCGCGTCAACGACAACGAGACCGTGGCCGGCGAGGTCGGCGTCGACATCTACAACCTGATCAAGTACCACCGTTCCAACCAGAACACCAACATCCACCAGCGCCCGATCGTCAAGCGCGGTGACAAGGTGGCGGCTGGTGACGTCATCGCCGACGGTGCGTCGACCGACCTGGGCGAGCTGGCGCTGGGCCAGAACATGCTGGTCGCATTCATGCCCTGGAACGGCTACAACTTCGAGGACTCGATCCTGATCAGCGAGCGCGTCGTGGCCGAAGACCGCTACACCTCGATCCATATCGAGGAGCTGGTGGTGATGGCGCGCGACACCAAGCTCGGCTCGGAAGAGATCACGCGCGACATCCCGAACCTGTCGGAGCAGCAACTGGCTCGCCTGGACGAGTCGGGCATCGTCTACGTCGGTGCCGAGGTCAACCCCGGCGATGTGCTGGTCGGCAAGGTCACCCCGAAGGGCGAGACGACACTGACACCGGAAGAAAAACTCCTGCGCGCGATCTTCGGCGAGAAGGCCAGCGACGTGAAGGACACGTCGCTGCGTGTCGACCAGGGTACCAACGGCACCGTGATCGATGTGCAGGTATTCACCCGTGAAGGCATCGTGCGCGACAAGCGGGCGCAACAGATCATCGATGACGAACTGAAGCGCTTCCGCCTCGACCTGAACGACCAGTTGCGCATCGTCGAGGCCGACGCGTTCGACCGGATGGGCAAGCTGCTGGTCGGCAAGACCGCCAATGGCGGGCCGCAGAAGATCGCCAAGGGCACGGTGCTGACGGCGGAGTATCTGTCGAGTGTCGAGAAATACCACTGGTTCGACATCCGTCCGGCCGACGACGACGTCGCCAACCAGCTCGAGTCGATCAAGAACTCGCTCGAGCAGACGCGCCACAGTTTCGACCTGGCCTTCGAAGAGAAGCGCAAGAAGCTCACGCAGGGTGACGAGTTGCCGGCGGGCGTGCTGAAGATGGTCAAGGTCTACCTGGCGGTCAAGCGTCGCCTGCAGCCTGGCGACAAGATGGCGGGCCGCCACGGCAACAAGGGTGTGGTATCCAAGATCGTGCCGGTCGAGGACATGCCGTACATGGCCGATGGCACGCCATGCGACATCGTGCTGAACCCGCTGGGCGTGCCCTCGCGAATGAACGTCGGCCAGGTGCTTGAAGTGCACCTGGGCTGGGCGGGCAAGGGGATTGGCCAGCGCATCGGCGACATGTTGCAGCAGCAGTCCAAGGTCGCGGAGCTGCGCAAGTTCCTCGACGAGCTCTACAACAAGAGCGGTGGCAAGACCGAGCAGCTCGACGCGTTGTCGGACGACGACGTGCTCGAGATGGCCGGCAATCTGGCCAAGGGCGTGCCATTTGCCACGCCGGTGTTCGATGGGGCTGCGGAAGAGGAGATCCGCACCATGTTGAAGCTGGCGTATCCCGACGAGATTGCGGCCAAGAAGGGCCTCACCGCCACGCGCACGCAGGCAACGTTGCACGACGGCCGAACCGGGGATGCCTTCGAGCGGCCGGTCACCATCGGCTATATGCACGTGCTCAAGCTGCACCACTTGGTCGATGACAAGATGCACGCGCGTTCGACAGGCCCGTACTCGCTGGTCACGCAACAGCCGCTGGGCGGCAAGGCGCAGTTCGGCGGTCAGCGCTTCGGCGAGATGGAGGTATGGGCCCTCGAAGCCTACGGTGCCTCGTACATCCTGCAGGAAATGCTGACGGTCAAGTCCGACGACGTGAACGGCCGCACCAAGGTGTACGAGAGCATCGTCAAGGGAGAGCACGCGATCGAGGCCGGCATGCCGGAGTCGTTCAACGTGTTGGTCAAGGAAATTCGTTCGCTCGGTATCGATATCGAGCTCGAGCGTAACTAAGGAGAAGATGCATGAAGGGACTACTCGACCTTTTCAAGCAGTTCACCCCGGATGAGCATTTCGATGCCATCAAGATCGGTCTGGCTTCTCCGGAGAAGATCCGCAGCTGGTCGTTCGGCGAGGTGAAGAAGCCCGAGACCATCAACTACCGCACCTTCAAGCCGGAGCGCGATGGTCTGTTCTGCGCCAAGATCTTCGGCCCGATCAAGGACTACGAGTGCTTGTGCGGCAAGTACAAGCGCCTGAAGCACCGCGGTGTGATCTGCGAGAAGTGCGGCGTCGAAGTGACGCAGACCAAGGTGCGGCGCGACCGCATGGGCCATATCGACCTGGCCGCGCCGTGCGCGCACATCTGGTTCTTGAAGTCGCTGCCATCGCGTCTGGGCCTGGTGCTCGACATGACGCTGCGCGACATCGAGCGCGTGCTGTACTTCGAAGCCTACGTCGTCGTCGACCCCGGCATGACGCCGCTGAAGAAGTTCTCGATCATGAGCGAGGACGATTACGACGCCAAGCGCACCGAGTACGGTGACGAGTTCGTCGCGCTGATGGGCGCCGAGGGCATCAAGAAGCTGCTCGAGGAGATGGACCTCGACACCGAGATCGAGAAGCTGCGCGGCGACATGACCGGCTCGGAACTCAAGGTCAAGAAGAACTCCAAGCGCCTGAAGGTGATGGAGGCCTTCAAGAAGTCGGGCATCAAGCCGCAATGGATGGTGATGGAAGTGTTGCCGGTGCTGCCGCCGGACTTGCGCCCGCTGGTGCCGCTCGACGGCGGCCGCTTCGCGACCTCCGACCTGAACGATCTGTACCGTCGTGTCATCAACCGCAACAACCGCCTCGCACGGCTGCTGGAGCTGAAGGCGCCCGAGATCATCGTGCGCAACGAAAAGCGCATGCTGCAGGAGGCGGTCGATTCGCTGCTCGACAACGGGCGTCGCGGCAAGGCGATGACCGGCGCGAACAAGCGCGCGCTGAAGTCGCTGGCCGACATGATCAAGGGCAAGAGCGGGCGCTTCCGCCAGAACCTGCTGGGCAAGCGCGTCGACTACTCTGGCCGTTCGGTCATCGTGGTCGGCCCGACCCTGAAGCTGCACCAGTGCGGCCTGCCCAAGCTGATGGCGTTGGAGCTTTTCAAGCCCTTCATCTTCTCGCGCCTGGAGGCGATGGGCATCGCCACCACGATCAAGGCGGCGAAGAAGGAAGTCGAGTCGGGCACGCCGGTGGTCTGGGACATCCTCGAAGAGGTCATCAAGGAACATCCGGTCCTGCTGAACCGCGCACCGACGTTGCACCGGCTGGGCATCCAGGCCTTCGAACCGGTGCTGATCGAGGGCAAGGCGATCCAGCTGCATCCGCTGGTGTGCGCCGCATTCAACGCCGACTTCGACGGCGACCAGATGGCCGTGCACATTCCACTGTCGATCGAGGCGCAGATGGAGGCCCGCACGCTGATGCTGGCGTCGAACAACGTGCTCTTCCCGGCTTCGGGCGAGCCGTCGATCGTGCCGTCGCAAGACGTCGTGCTGGGTCTGTACTACGCCACCCGCGACCGCATCAACGCCAAGGGCGAAGGCATGATCTTTGCCGACATCGCCGAAGTGCAACGCGCGCTGGACAACGCTCAGGTCGAGGTCACTGCCAAGATTGCGGTGCGCCTGACCGAGTGGGTCAAGGATGCGAACGGCGAGTTCGTGCCAGAGACCAAGTTGGTCGATACGACGGTTGGCCGCGCCTTGCTGTCGGAGATCCTGCCCAAGGGGCTGCCGTTCTCCAACATCAACAAGGCCCTGAAGAAGAAGGAAATCAGCAAGCTGATCAACGTGTCGTTCCGCAAGTGCGGCCTGAAGGAAACCGTTGTGCTGGCCGACAAGCTGCTGCAAGCGGGCTTCCGCCTGGCCACTCGCGCCGGCATCTCGATTGGCATTGACGACATGTTGGTGCCCAAGGAGAAGCCGGGCCTGATCGAGCGCGCTGAAAAGGAAGTCAAGGAAATCGAGCAGCAGTACGTCTCGGGCCTGGTCACCGCAGGCGAGCGCTACAACAAGGTCGTCGACATCTGGGGCAAGACCGGCGACGAGGTCGGCCGCGTGATGATGGGCCAGTTGTCCAAGCAGAAGGTCATCGACCGCCACGGCAAGGAAGTCGAGCAGGAGTCGTTCAACTCGATCTACATGATGGCCGACTCGGGCGCCCGCGGCAGTGCCGCGCAGATCCGGCAGCTGGCCGGCATGCGCGGTCTGATGGCCAAGCCCGACGGCTCGATCATCGAGACCCCGATCACGGCGAACTTCCGTGAAGGCCTGAACGTGCTGCAGTACTTCATCTCCACCCACGGCGCCCGCAAGGGTCTGGCGGACACGGCGCTGAAGACGGCCAACTCGGGCTACCTGACGCGCCGACTGGTCGACGTGACGCAGGACCTGGTCGTGATCGAAGACGATTGCGGCACGCAAAACGGCATGAACATGCGCGCGCTGGTCGAAGGCGGTGAGGTCATCGAGAGCCTGCGTGACCGTATCCTCGGCCGCGTGGCTGCGGTCGATGTGCTGCACCCGGAGACTGAGCAGGTGCTGGTGCCGGCTGGCGAGATGCTCGATGAGGACACGCTGGACGTGACCGAGGCCGCTGGCGTCGACGAGGTCAAGGTGCGCACGCCGCTGACTTGCGGTACGCGCTTTGGCCTGTGCGCGCGCTGCTACGGCCGCGACCTGGGCCGTGGCGGTCTTGTCAACGTCGGCGAGGCGGTCGGCGTGATCGCGGCGCAGTCGATCGGCGAGCCGGGCACGCAGCTGACGATGCGCACCTTCCACATCGGTGGCGCCGCTTCACGTGCGGCCGTGGCCAACAACGTCGAAGCCAAGTCCGACGGTCATGTCGGCTTCAACACCACGATGCGCTACGTCACCAATGGCAAGAGCGAACTGGTGGTGATTTCGCGTTCCGGCGAGATCATCGTGCTCGATCCCCACGGACGTGAGCGCGAGCGCCACAAGGTGCCGTACGGTGCAACGCTCAATGTCCGCCCCGACCAGCAGATCAAGGCCGGCACGGTGCTGGCCAGTTGGGATCCGCTGACACGTCCGATCATCACCGAGTTTGCCGGCCGGGCGAAGTTCGAGAACGTCGAGGAGGGCGTCACCGTCGCCAAGCAGGTCGACGAGGTCACCGGCCTGTCGACACTGGTCGTGATCGATCCGAAGCGTCGCGGCGCGGCCAAGGTGGTGCGCCCGCAGGTCAAGTTGCTCGATGCAAGCGGTATCGAAGTCAAGATCCCTGGTACCGACCACTCGGTGACGATCGGCTTCCCGGTCGGTGCGCTGATCCAGATCCGCGACGGCCAAGACCTTGCGCCGGGCGAGGTGCTGGCCCGCATCCCGATGGAAGGCCAGAAGACGCGCGACATCACCGGCGGCTTGCCGCGGGTGGCCGAACTGTTCGAGGCCCGCAGTCCGAAGGACGTCGGCACACTGGCGGAGATCACCGGCACGGTGTCGTTCGGCAAGGAGACCAAAGGCAAGAACCGCCTGCAGATCACCGATCCGGAAGGCAGGGTGCACGAGGAACTGGTCGCCAAGGAGAAGAACATCCTCGTCCACGAAGGTCAGGTGGTCAACCGTGGTGAGCTCGTGGTCGACGGTTCGGCCGATCCGCAGGACATCCTGCGCCTGCTGGGCATCGAGGAACTGGCGCGCTACATCGTCGACGAGGTGCAGGACGTCTATCGCCTGCAGGGCGTGAAGATCAACGACAAGCACATCGAGGTGATCGTCCGCCAGATGCTGCGCCGCGTGCAGATCGTCAACCCGGGCGACAGCAGCTACATCGCTGGCGAACAGGTCGAGCGTTCGGAACTGTTCGGCACCAACGACAAGTTGCGTGCGGAAGGCAAGCTGCCGGCAACGCACGCCGACGTGCTGCTGGGCATCACCAAGGCCAGCCTGTCGACCGACTCTTTCATCTCCGCAGCCTCCTTCCAGGAGACCACGCGCGTGTTGACAGAGGCGGCGATCATGGGCAAGCGCGACGAACTGCGCGGCCTGAAGGAAAACGTCATCGTCGGTCGCTTGATCCCTGCAGGCACCGGGATGGCCTTCCATGCCGCGCGCAAAGTCAAGGAGGAGATGGACGAGAGCGAGCGCCGTGCAATTGCGATGCAGGAGGCCGAGGAATTGGCTGCGGCTCAGCTTGCCGCCGTTGATGCCGAGACGGCAGCGGCTGCACCGGCCGGTGGCGGTGCTGACGCGTCAGCCGACTGATTCGCACCGCAGCGGCAAAAGGGGGCGGCTTTGGCCGCCCTTTTTCATGCTGGCGCCGACCAGCCTTCGGGCACCGTGATCGCGATGCCGAACGCTGCGGCCCGTCGCGCCAGCCGCAACACGGCCCGATCACGGCTGACCAGCCACCGCGCGCCCGCGGCATGGGCGAGATCCACGAACATCTGGTCGTCGGGGTCGGCGCAATGCAGCGCGAGACAACGCGGCACTGTCTGCGGCGTGCGAAGGTGGTTGACATGAGCGTCCCATGCGACAAGGCTCGTTTCGGGATCGGCACCTCGCGCCGCCGCCAAGCCGCGGCGCAGCACGTCGGCAAACTCGTCGCGCATTTGGACCGTTGCGATCCAGTTCACCTGACGGCGCTTGATTGCGGTGGACAACGACGCCACGGACGGGTCACCGAACAACAACCAGGCGAGCACGACATTCGTGTCAAGCACGATCGCCGGAAGCGCCGGCGCAGCCTGCCTTGTTAGCGAGGGCACACTAAGCGCGGTTGCGTTGGAGGATCGGTTCGAGTCGACTTTCATTGCTTGCCGCGAGGGGTTGCGCTGAATATAATGGCAGGCTTTTCGGCAGATTCTGCTGCGCTCTTTGTCGAGCGGCTCGCCGGCGCGCCCATTGCATGGGCCCCGGTTCCGAGCCAGCCTCCACATTGCGGAGTGCTCGGCTTCTCCCGAAGAAGAAGTGTCTTTCGGTCTGACTTCATACGGGAACAAGTCAACTCATCATGCCAACCATCAACCAACTCGTGCGCCACGGTCGCGAGACCGAGACCACGAAGTCCAAGTCGCCGGCCCTGCAGGGTGGCCCCCAGCGGCGCGGCGTGTGTACCCGCGTGTACACCACGACACCCAAGAAGCCGAACTCCGCGCTGCGCAAGGTCGCCAAGGTGCGCCTGACCAATGGCTTCGAGATCATTTCCTACATCGGTGGCGAAGGCCACAACCTGCAGGAGCACAGCGTCGTGCTGGTGCGCGGCGGGCGTGTCAAGGATCTGCCGGGCGTGCGCTACCACATCGTGCGCGGCTCGCTCGACCTGCAAGGCGTCAAGGATCGCAAGCAGTCGCGCTCCAAGTACGGCGCCAAGCGTCCGAAGAAGGCGTAACGCAAGCTCTGCAAACAACGAAAGCTGGCCTGAAGGCCGGCCAAGCGCAGGCCCGCCGCTTCGCGGGCCGAGTAAGTGAAAGGTCCTGATGGCCTTTCGCGGTGCGGCTGACAAGCCCGCACCAACTGAAACTGAAAAGGAAGATTCCCATGCCACGCCGTCGCGAAGTCCCCAAGCGCGAGATCCTGCCCGATCCCAAGTTCGGCAGCATCGACCTCTCCAAGTTCATGAACGTTGTGATGGAGTCCGGCAAGAAGGCCGTGGCCGAGCGCATCATCTACGGCGCGCTCGAGCAGGTCGAGAAGAAGGCCGGCAAGGACCCGCTCGAGGTCTTCATGGTGGCGTTGAACAACGTCAAGCCGATGGTCGAAGTCAAGTCCCGCCGCGTTGGCGGCGCGAACTACCAGGTTCCCGTGGAAGTCCGCCCGGTCCGACGCGTTGCGCTGGCGATGCGTTGGCTCAAGGATTCGGCCCGCAAGCGTGGCGAGAAGTCGATGGCGGCGCGCCTGGCCAACGAGTTGCTGGAGGCCAGCGAAGGCCGTGGCGGCGCGATGAAGAAGCGCGACGAAGTGCATCGCATGGCCGAGGCCAACAAGGCTTTCTCACACTTCCGCTTCTAAACCCTGTTCCTGCGGCCGCCTTCGGGTTTTCCTGAACCCGTCGGCGGCCCCTGCATTTGGAGTCACACCATGTCCCGCAAGACCCCCATCGAGCGCTACCGCAATATCGGTATCAGCGCGCACATCGATGCCGGCAAGACGACCACCACCGAACGCATCCTCTACTACACCGGGGTCAACCACAAGATCGGTGAGGTGCACGATGGCGCGGCGACGATGGACTGGATGGAACAGGAGCAGGAGCGCGGCATCACCATCACTTCGGCGGCGACCACGTGCTTCTGGAAGGGAATGGATCTGTCCTATCCCGAGCACCGCATCAACATCATCGACACCCCGGGCCACGTGGACTTCACGATCGAGGTCGAGCGCTCGATGCGCGTGCTCGACGGGGCGTGCATGGTCTATTGCGCCGTTGGTGGCGTACAGCCGCAGTCGGAAACCGTCTGGCGCCAAGCCAACAAGTACAAGGTGCCGCGCCTGGCGTTCGTCAACAAGATGGACCGCACGGGTGCCAACTTCTACAAGGTCTACGACCAGATGAAGGCGCGCCTGAAAGCCAACCCGGTGCCGGTGGTGATCCCGATCGGCGCGGAGGATACCTTTACCGGCGTGATCGACCTGATCAAGATGAAGGCGATCATCTGGGACGAGGCCTCGCAAGGCATGAAGTTCGAGTTCCGGGACATCCCTGCGGCGCTGCTGGACGAGGCGCAGAAGTGGCGCGAGAACATGATCGAGGCCGCCGCAGAAGCCAGCGAAGAGCTGATGAACAAGTACCTGGAGTCAGGTGAGCTGACCGAGGACGAGGTCAAGCTCGGTATCCGCACGCGCACCATTGCCGCGGAAATCCAGCCGATGTTCTGCGGCACCGCGTTCAAGAACAAGGGCGTTCAGCGCATGCTCGACGGCGTGATCGACTTCATGCCCTCGCCGATCGACATCCCGCCGGTGCCTGGCACCGACGACAACGACAAGCCGACCGTGCGCCGTGCGGCCGACGACGAGAAGTTCGCGGCGCTCGCCTTCAAGCTGATGACCGACCCTTATGTCGGTCAGCTCACGTTCGTGCGCGTGTATTCCGGCGTGCTGAAGTCGGGCGACTCGGTCTACAACCCGATTCGCGGCAAGAAGGAGCGCATCGGCCGGATCCTGCAGATGCACGCCAACCAGCGCGAGGAGATCAAGGAAATCCTGGCCGGCGACATCGCTGCGTGCGTGGGTTTGAAGGACGTGACGACTGGCGAGACGCTGTGCGACCCCGAGTCACTGATCACGCTCGAGCGCATGGTGTTCCCGGAGCCGGTGATCTCTCAGGCCGTCGAGCCCAAGACCAAGGCCGACCAGGAGAAGATGGGTATCGCACTGGGTCGTCTGGCGCAGGAAGACCCGTCATTCCGCGTCCGCACCGACGAGGAGAGTGGGCAGACCATCATCTCGGGCATGGGCGAGTTGCACCTGGAAATCATCGTCGACCGCATGAAACGTGAGTTCGGCGTCGAGGCCAACGTCGGCAAGCCGCAGGTCGCTTACCGCGAGACGATTCGCAAGTCGGTGAGCGACGTCGAGGGCAAGTTCGTGCGCCAGTCGGGAGGCAAGGGCCAGTACGGCCATGTCGTGTTGACCGTCGAGCCGCAAGAGCCAGGCAAGGGTTTCGAGTTCGTCGACGCGATCAAGGGTGGTGTCGTGCCACGCGAGTTCATTCCCGCGGTGAGGAAGGGCGTCGAAGACTCCTTGCCCAACGGTGTCCTCGCCGGCTACCCGGTCGTCGATGTCAAGGTCACGCTGACCTTCGGCTCATATCACGAGGTTGACTCGAACGAGAACGCATTCAAGATGGCGGCATCGTTTGGTTTCAAGGACGGTTGCCGCAAGGCGGGCCCCGTGATCCTGGAGCCGATGATGGCCGTCGAGGTGGAGACGCCGGAAGACTACGCTGGCGGCGTGATGGGCGATCTGTCGTCGCGTCGCGGCATGGTCCAGGGCATGGACGACATGCCTGGTGGCGGCAAGGTCATCAAGGCCGAGGTTCCGTTGTCGGAGATGTTCGGCTACTCGACCACGCTGCGCTCGATGTCGCAGGGTCGGGCCACCTACACGATGGAGTTCAAGCACTACAGCGAGGCGCCGAAGAACGTCGCCGACGCGATCATCACCGCCCGCGGCAGCAAGTAATTCAAGCCGGTCTTCGGATTCCGGGCGCTCGTTGCCAGTGACAAGCGAATCCCCTGGACTCCGGAAACCTTAAACCCGACCACTGGCAACGCTCTTTTTTGGAGATTGAGAAATGGCAAAAGGCAAATTTGAACGGACCAAGCCGCACGTGAACGTGGGCACGATTGGGCACGTTGATCACGGCAAGACCACGCTGACGGCGGCGATCACGTCGGTGCTGGCGGCCAAGTTCGGTGGCGAGGCCAAGGCCTACGACCAGATCGACGCGGCGCCCGAGGAGAAGGCACGCGGCATCACCATCAACACCGCGCACGTCGAGTACGAGACGGCCAACCGGCACTACGCGCACGTCGACTGCCCGGGCCACGCCGACTACATCAAGAACATGATCACCGGTGCGGCGCAGATGGATGGTGCGATCCTGGTGGTGTCGGCCGCCGACGGCCCGATGCCGCAGACCCGCGAGCACATCCTGCTGGCGCGCCAGGTTGGCGTGCCCTACATCATCGTGTTCCTCAACAAGTGCGACATGGTCGACGACGCCGAGTTGCTCGAGCTTGTCGAGATGGAAGTGCGCGAACTGCTGAGCAAGTACGACTTCCCGGGCGACGACACCCCGATCGTCAAGGGCAGCGCCAAGCTGGCCATGGAAGGCGACAAGGGCGATCTGGGCGAGCAGGCCATCATGCGGCTTGCGGACGCGCTGGACAGCTACATCCCCACGCCAAAGCGCGCCATCGACGGTGCCTTCCTGATGCCTGTGGAAGACGTGTTCAGCATCTCCGGGCGCGGCACCGTGGTGACCGGCCGGGTCGAGCGCGGGGTGATCAAGGTCGGCGAGGAAATCGAGATCGTCGGCATCCGTGCCACGCAAAAGACCACCTGCACCGGCGTGGAGATGTTCCGCAAGCTGCTCGACCAGGGCCAGGCGGGAGACAACGTGGGCATCCTGCTGCGCGGCACCAAGCGTGAAGACGTCGAGCGCGGCCAGGTGCTGTGCAAGCCCGGCAGCGTCAAGCCGCACACCCACTTCACGGCCGAGATCTACGTGCTGAGCAAGGAAGAGGGCGGGCGCCACACCCCGTTCTTCAACAACTACCGGCCGCAGTTTTACTTCCGCACGACGGACGTGACCGGCGCGGTGGAGTTGCCCAAGGACAAGGAGATGGTGATGCCGGGCGACAACGTCAGCATCACCGTCAAGCTGATCGCGCCGATCGCGATGGAAGAAGGCCTGCGATTTGCCATCCGCGAGGGCGGCCGCACCGTCGGCGCCGGCGTCGTGGCAAAGATCATGGAATAAGGAACGGTCATGGCCACCAAACAGAAGATCCGCATCCGCCTGAAGGCCTTCGACTACAAGTTGATCGACCAATCGGCCATCGAAATCGTCGACACCGCCAAGCGCACCGGCGCCATCGTCAAGGGCCCCGTGCCCTTGCCGACGCGCATGCAGCGTTTCGACATCCTGCGCTCGCCGCACGTCAACAAGACCTCGCGCGATCAGTTCGAGATCCGCACGCACCAGCGCTTGATGGACATCGTCGACCCGACCGACAAGACCGTGGATGCGCTGATGAAGCTCGATCTCCCGGCCGGTGTGGACGTGGAAATCAAGCTGCAGTAGAATCGCAGGCTTTTCCGGCGGCGCATCTGCATGGTGAGCCGCCAAGAACTCATCAGCCCTGCCAATCGATGTGGGGCATTGGAGAAACAACATGAGTCTGAGCAACCGTCTCGGCTTGCTGGGGCGCAAGGTGGGCATGATGCGCATCTTCACGGACGACGGCGAGGCCGTTCCCGTGACGGTGCTCGACGTGTCGAACAACCGCGTCACCCAGGTGAAAACCGATGAGACCGACGGCTACAGCGCTGTCCAGGTCGCATTCGGATCGCGCAAGGCGTCGCGCGTGTCCAAGCCCGAAGCGGGCCACCTTGCCAAGGCGGGCGTCGAGGCCGGCGAAATCCTCAAGGAATTCCGTGTCAGTGCCGACGTGGCCGGGCAATTCAAGCCGGGCAGCGCGCTGCCGGTGACGTTGTTCGCTGCGGGCCAGGCGGTCGATGTGCAGGGCACCTCGATCGGCAAGGGCTTCACGGGCACCATCAAGCGTCACAACTTCAAGTCACAGCGCGCCTCGCACGGCAACAGCCGTTCGCACAATGTGCCGGGCTCGATCTCGATGGCGCAGGACCCGGGGCGCGTCTTTCCTGGCAAGAAGATGTCGGGACACCGCGGTGACGAGACCACGACCACGCAGAACCTCGACATCGTCCGTATTGACGAAGCACGCCAGCTGCTGCTGGTCAAGGGGGCGGTTCCTGGCTCGAAGAACGGCCATGTGGTCGTTCGCCCCGCCGTCAAGGCCAAGCTGAAGAAGGGAGCCCAGTGATGCAACTCGAGCTCCTCAACGACCAGGGCCAGGCGACCTCCAAGGTCGACGCGCCGGACACGGTGTTCGCGCGTGACTACAACGAAGCGCTGGTGCACCAGATCGTCGTCGCCTACCAGGCCAACGCGCGCCAGGGCACGCGTGCCCAGCTCGACCGCGGCGAAGTCAAGCACTCGACCAAGAAGCCGTTCCGCCAGAAGGGCACCGGCCGCGCCCGTGCGGGCATGACCTCGTCGCCGCTGTGGCGCGGGGGCGGTCGCATCTTCCCGAACCGGCCGGACGAGAACTTCAGCCAGAAGGTCAACAAGAAGATGTACCGCGCCGGCATGGCCGCCATCTTCTCGCAACTGGCCCGCGACGGCCGGTTGGCCGTAGTCGATTCGATTTCGGTCGAGGCGCCCAAGACCAAACTGTTGGCCGCCAAGTTCAAGGCCATGGGGCTGGAGTCGGTGATGGTCATCTCCGACCTGGTCGATGACAACCTCCTGCTGGCATCGCGCAACCTCGCCAATGTGCTGGTGGTCGAGCCACGCTACGCCGATCCGCTGTCGCTGGTCTTCTACAAGAAGGTGCTGGTGACCAAAGGCGCGATCGAGCAGCTGAAGGAGATGTTCGCATGAGCCGCATCAACGCTGTCGGACAGAAGTTCGATGAAGGCCGCCTGGCCCAGGTGCTGGTCGAGCCGATCGTGTCCGAGAAGGCCACGGCGGTTGCCGAGAAGCACAACCAGGTGCTGTTCAAGGTGCTGCGCAACGCCACGAAGCCCGAAATCAAGGCCGCGGTGGAGTTGATGTTCAAGGTCGAGGTGGAGTCGGTGCAGACCGTCAACCAGCGCGGCAAGGAAAAGCGCTTCGGTCGCTCGATCGGCCGGCGTGACCACATCAAGAAGGCGTATGTGTCGCTGAAGAAGGGCCAGGAGCTCAACTTCTCCGGGGAGGCCGCGTAATGGCAGTCGTCAAAGTCAAACCCACTTCGCCTGGCCGCCGTGCCGTGGTCAAGGTGGTGCACAAGCACCTGCACAAGGGCAAGCCCGAGGCCTCTCTGCTCGAGCCGCAGATCCAGAATGCCGGCCGCAACAACAACGGCCACATCACGATGCGGCACAAGGGTGGCGGTCACAAGCACCACTACCGTGTTGTCGATTTCGTGCGCAACAAGGACGCGATTCCGGCGAAGGTCGAGCGCATCGAGTACGACCCCAACCGTACCGCCCACATCGCGCTGCTGTGCTATGCCGATGGCGAACGCCGCTACATCATCGCGCCGCGCGGCCTCGAGGTTGGCGCGACGGTGATCAGCGGCGCCGAGGCGCCGATCAAGGCCGGCAACACGCTGCCGATCCGCAACATCCCGGTCGGCTCGATCATCCATGCCGTCGAGATGATGCCCGGCAAGGGCGCGCAGATTGCTCGCTCGGCCGGCACGTCAGTGACGCTGATGGCGCGCGAAGGCACCTATGCGCAGGTTCGCCTGCGCTCGGGTGAGGTGCGCAAGATCCACATCGACTGCCGCGCCACGATCGGCGAGGTGTCGAACGAAGAACACAGCCTGCGGCAGTACGGCAAGGCCGGCGTCAAGCGCTGGATGGGCATCCGTCCGACGGTGCGTGGCGTGGCCATGAACCCGGTGGACCACCCGCACGGCGGCGGCGAAGGCCGCACCGGCGAAGGTCAGGTGCCGGTGTCGCCGTGGAACACGATGACCAAGGGCTTCCGCACCCGCAGCAACAAGCGCACGCAGACGATGATCGTCTCGCGCCGCAAGAAATAAGAGGCCGCCATGACACGTTCACTGAAAAAGGGCCCGTTCGTCGACCACCACCTGCTGGCCAAGGTCGAGAAGGCGTCTGCCATCAAGGACAAGAAGCCGATCAAGACCTGGTCGCGCCGCAGCACGATCCTGCCCGAGTTCATTGGCCTGACGATTGCCGTGCACAACGGCAAGCAGCACGTGCCGGTCTATGTGAGCGACCAGATGGTCGGCCACAAGCTCGGCGAATTCGCGCTGACCCGCACCTTCAAAGGCCACCCGGCCGACAAGAAGGCAGCGAAGAAGTAAAGGATGGCGACGACCATGGAAACCAAAGCAATCGTTCGCGGTGTGCGCCTTTCGAGCGACAAGGGACGGCTGGTGGCCGATCTGATCCGCGGCAAGAAGGTAGATCAGGCGTTGAACATCCTGACCTTCACGCAAAAGAAGGCGGCCGGCATCGTCAAGAAGGCACTCGAGAGCGCGATCGCCAATGCCGAGCACAACGATGGTGCCGACATCGACGAGTTGAAGGTCAAGAGCATCTACGTCGAGCAAGGCACGACGCTGAAGCGGTTTTCTGCACGCGCGAAGGGCCGTGGCAACCGCATCAGCAAGGGCACCTGCCACATCTACGTGACCGTCGGGAACTGAGGAAGAACACATGGGACAAAAGATCCACCCGACCGGCTTCCGTCTGCCCGTCACGCGGGCCTGGGCTTCGCGCTGGTTCGCCACCAACCGCAACTTCAGCCAGATGCTGGCCGAAGACCTGGACGTGCGCGACTACCTGAAGACCAAGCTGAAGAGCGCGGCCGTGTCGCGCATTCTGATCGAGCGTCCGGCCAAGAACGCCCGCATCACGATCTACTCGGCTCGTCCGGGCGTCGTGATTGGCAAGAAGGGCGAGGACATCGAGAACCTGAAGGCCGAATTGACCAAGCGTCTTGGCGTTCCGGTCGCGGTGAACATCGAAGAGGTGCGCAAGCCCGAAGTCGATGCCCAGTTGATCGCCGACTCGATCACCCAACAGCTCGAGAAACGCATCATGTTCCGCCGTGCGATGAAGCGCGCGATGCAGAACGCGATGCGTCTGGGCGCGCAGGGCATCAAGATCATGTCCTCGGGCCGCCTGAACGGCATTGAAATCGCCCGCTGCGAGTGGTATCGCGAGGGCCGCGTGCCGCTTCACACCCTGAAGGCGGACATCGACTACGGCTTCTCTGAGGCCAAGACCACCTACGGCGTCATCGGCGTCAAGTGCTGGGTCTATCGTGGCGACCGTTTGGCTCACGGCGAAGCCCCGGCGGCAAAGCCTGAAGGCGGCGACGATGACCGCCGTTCGCGCCGCGGTCCACGGCCGGGTGGTGCTCCGGGATTCCCGGGTGGCCCCGGTGGCCCGCGTGGCCGGTCCGATCGCACGCCGCGCCCGAGCGGCGCACCGGCCGACGGTAGCGACAAACCGGCCGAGGCGGCGAGCGCCGACGCGCCGAAGCCGGCAGTCAAGCGCGTTCGCAAGGTGGTGGCGCCGGCCGCTGGCGGCGACGCCAAAGGAGAATAAGCATGCTGCAACCCTCACGCCGCAAGTACCGCAAGGAGCAGAAAGGCCGCAATACGGGCATCGCCACGCGAGGCGCCAGCGTCTCTTTCGGCGACTTCGGTCTGAAAGCCACCGAGCGCGGCCGCCTGACGGCGCGCCAGATCGAGGCCGCCCGCCGTGCCATTTCGCGCCACATCAAGCGTGGTGGCCGCATCTTCATCCGCATCTTTCCGGACAAGCCGATTTCGCAGAAGCCGGCCGAGGTGCGCATGGGCAATGGCAAGGGCAACCCTGAATATTACGTAGCCGAGATTCAGCCGGGCAAGGTGCTCTACGAACTCAACGGCGTGCCTGAGGCACTGGCCCGTGAGGCGTTCACGCTGGCCGCGGCCAAGCTGCCGCTGTCGTGCACCTTCGTTGCGCGCCAGGTCGGCACCTGAGGTGAAGGAATACGCAATGAAAGCATCTGAACTGCGCGCCAAGGACGTACCGGCGTTGGAGAAGGAAGTCTCTGACCTGCTCAAGGCCCACTTTGGCCTGCGCATGCAGAAGGCGACCCAACAACTCTCAAACCATTCGCAGCTGGGCAACACCCGCCGCGATATCGCCCGCGCCAAGACGGTGCTGGCCGAAAAGAAGAAGGGAGCCGCCAAATGAACGCTGCTGCGACACAGGCCCAAGAGGCCAAGACCAAGGTCACCCGCACGTTTGTCGGCAAGGTGGTCAGCGACAAGCGCGCGAAGACCATCACCGTGCTCGTCGAGCGCCGTGTCAAGCACGAGCTGTACGGCAAGATCATCGGCCGCTCGAACAAGTACCACGCCCACGACGAAAAGGGCGAGTACAAGATGGGCGACGTGGTCGAGATCACCGAGAGCCGGCCGATTTCCAAGACCAAGTCGTGGGTCGTGACTCGCCTGGTGAAGAAGGCCGAGATCGTCTGAGGCCACCAACCTCGCAGTCTGCAAGACGGCCGAATCGCTGGATCACTGGCGACCGGCCGTCTTGATCTTATCCAGGGAAGACGCACGATGCTCAAAGTTGGCGACAAGTTGCCTGCCGTCAAACTGCAGGAATTCATCGAAGTCGAAGGTGGTGGCTGCTCGCTCGGCCCGAATACCTTCGAAGTGGACCAACTCACCGCGGGCAAGAAGATTGCGATCTTCGCGCTGCCGGGCGCCTTCACCCCCACCTGCTCCGCCAAGCATGTGCCGGGCTATGTCGACAAGGCGGCGGCGCTGAAGGCCGCCGGCGTAGATGAGATCTGGTGCCTGTCGGTCAATGACGCCTTCGTGATGGGCGCATGGGGACGCGACCAGAAGACCGCCGGCAAAG
Organism: uncultured beta proteobacterium; assembly: GCA_963783785.1. Lineage (GTDB taxonomy): Bacteria > Pseudomonadota > Gammaproteobacteria > Burkholderiales > Burkholderiaceae_C > CADEEN01. The sequence continues at coordinate 350,446 of CAWAOQ010000001.1, forward strand.
TGCGCATGATGGCCGACGGCAGTGCCCAGTTCACGACCGCGGTGGGCCTGACACTGGACCGCACGGCAGCGGGCATGGGCATCCGCTCGCAACGCTACTCGATGCTGGTCGTCGACGGCGTGGTCAAGACGCTGAACGTCGAGGCGCCGGGCAAGTTTGAAGTCAGCGACGCCGACACGATGCTGAGCCAGGCAAAGGCGGTGCTGGCGTAAGAATTCCGGGGTGCGCGTTTGACAGCGCGTGCCCATATGCCGCTATAATTTGCGGCTTCGCCGTAATGGTGGTTGGTGCATCGCACTGGCCTCATGGCGGTTCCGCCCACACAACGGGCCCAAGACTGACCACATGCCCTGCGCTGCGGTTCAAGTTGGGTAAAGAACATGATCCAAATGCAATCGCGGCTCGATGTCGCGGACAACACAGGCGCGAAGTCCGTCATGTGCATCAAGGTGCTCGGCGGCTCCAAGCGCCGCTACGCCGGCATCGGCGACGTGATCAAGGTCAGCATCAAGGAAGCCGCACCGCGTGGCCGCGTCAAGAAAGGCGAGGTCTATAGCGCCGTGGTGGTTCGAACCGCCAAAGGCGTGCGCCGCCCCGATGGTTCGCTGATCAAGTTCGACGGCAACGCCGCCGTGCTGCTCAACGCCAAACTCGAGCCGATCGGCACGCGCATCTTCGGCCCGGTCACGCGCGAGTTGCGTACCGAGCGCTTCATGAAGATCGTCTCGCTGGCGCCCGAAGTGCTCTAAGAGCGCGCTGCCTGGAAGGACTCACCCAATGAACAAGATTCGCAAAGGCGACCAAGTCATCGTGTTGACCGGTCGCGACAAAGGCAAGCGTGGCACCGTGGCCCGGCGCGTGGACGACGGCCACCTCGTCGTCGATGGCGTCAACGTGGTCAAGAAGCACGTCAAGCCCAACCCGATGAAGGGCACCACCGGCGGTGTGATCGACAAGACCATGCCGATCGACCAAAGCAACGTGGCGATCTACAACGCGGCCACCGGCAAGGCCGATCGCGTGGCTATCAAGCTGCTGGCCGACGGCAAGAAAGTGCGCGTCTTCAAGTCCAGCGGCGAAGAGATCAAGGCTTAAGAGGCAACGAACATGGCTAAGAAACAAGCTGCCGCTGCGTCCAGTACGACTGCCCCGCCGAAGGCCCGCCTGCAGACGATCTACAAGGAGAAGATCGTGCCCGACTTGGTCGCCAAGTTCGGCTACAAGTCGGTGATGCAGGTGCCGCGATTGACCAAGATCACGCTGAACATGGGTGTCAGCGAGGCGGTGTCGGACAAGAAGATCATGGACAACGCGGTTGGCGACCTGACCAAGATCGCCGGTCAGAAGCCGGTGGTCACCAAGAGCAAGAAGGACATCGCCGGCTTCAAGATCCGTTCGGGCGTGCCGATCGGGGCGATGGTCACGCTGCGTGGTGTGCGCATGTATGAGTTCCTCGACCGTTTCGTTACCGTGGCCCTGCCGCGCGTGCGCGACTTCCGCGGCATCTCCGGGCGTTCATTCGACGGCCGCGGCAACTACAACGTCGGGGTCAAGGAACAGATCATCTTCCCCGAGATCGATTACGACAAGGTCGATGCGCTGCGTGGCATGAACATCAGCATCACGACCAGCGCGAAGACCGACGACGAGTGCAAGGCGCTGCTTGCTGCCTTCCGCTTCCCGTTCAAGAACTGAGGTGCCCTGTGGCCAAACAATCCCTCATCCAACGTGAGCTCAAGCGCGAGCAGCTGGTCGCCAAGTTCAAGAAGAAGTACGACGAGCTCAAGGCGACAGCCAACGACGCGAAGAAGTCCGACCAGGAACGCTATGCCGCGCGCCTGGCGCTGCAGCAACTGCCGCGCAATGCGTACCCGACGCGCCAGCGCAACCGCTGCGAGCTGACAGGCCGTCCGCGCGGTACGTTCCGTATGTTCGGACTGGCCCGCAGCAAGATCCGCGACCTGGCCTTCAAGGGCGACATCCCCGGTGTCGTCAAGGCCAGCTGGTAATCGGACTCAGGAGATTCGCAAATGAGCATGAGTGATCCGATCGCCGATATGTTGACCCGTATCCGCAATGCGCAGAGCGTCGAGAAGGCCGCGGTGACGATGCCGTCGTCGAAGCTGAAGGTGGCGATTGCGCAGGTGCTGAAGGACGAGGGCTACATCGATGGCTTCGCCGTCAAGGGCGACGCCAAGGCCGAACTCGAAATCGCCCTGAAGTACTACGCTGGACGACCCGTGATCGAGCGCATCGAGCGCGTCAGTCGTCCCGGCCTGCGCGTCTACAAGGGCCGTCACGCCATTCCGCAAGTGCAGAACGGCCTGGGTGTTGCCATCGTCACCACTCCGCAGGGCGTGATGACCGACCGCAAGGCGCGCGCCTCCGGTATCGGCGGCGAAGTGCTGTGCTACGTGGCCTAAGGAGAACAGAGCGATGTCGCGCGTAGGAAAGATGCCGATCACCGTGCCGCAGGGCGTGGACGTGGCAATAAGCGCTGAGCAGATCAGCGTCAAGGGTGCCCAGGGCACCCTGACCCGCAAGGCCAATCCACTGGTTGCCGTCAAGAACGACGGTGGCTCCGTCAGCTTCACCGCGGCCAATGACAGCGCCGAGGCCGATGCCATGAGTGGCACGATGCGTGCGCTGGTGGCCAACATGGTCAGTGGCGTCACCAAGGGCTTCGAGCGCAAGTTGAACCTGGTCGGCGTGGGTTTCCGCGCCCAGGCCCAGGGCACCAAGCTGAACCTGCAAGTCGGTTTCTCGCACCCGGTGGTGAAGGAAATGCCCGCCGGCATCAAGGTCGAGTGCCCGACCCAGACCGAAATCATCATCAAGGGCGCCGACCGCCAGGTGGTGGGCCAGATCGCCGCTGAGGTGCGGGCGATTCGCCCGCCCGAGCCTTACAAGGGCAAGGGCATCCGCTATGCGGACGAGCGCGTGGTCCTCAAAGAGACCAAGAAGAAGTAAGGAGCGGCGACATGACGATCACCAAGAAGGATCAACGCATCCGCCGTTCGCGCCAGACGCGGGTGCGTATTGCCACGCAGCGCGTCGCGCGACTGACGGTCTTCCGCAGCAACCTGCACATCTACGCCAACGTCATTTCCGACGACGGCACCCAGGTGCTGGCCAGCGCATCGACGGCCGAGAAGGATGTGCGCAGTCAACTGGGCGGCGAAGGCAAGGGTGGCAATGCAGCGGCGGCGGTGATCGTCGGCAAACGCATCGCCGAAAAGGCCAAGGCGGCCGGTATCGAGAAGGTCGCGTTCGACCGCTCTGGTTTCGCCTACCACGGCCGCGTCAAGGCGCTCGCCGAGGCGGCCCGCGAAGCCGGCCTGCAGTTCTGACGCATAGAGGATCCAAGCAATGGCTAAATTTCAACCCCGCGCGCAGACCGAAGGCAACGACGACGGCCTGAAGGAAAAGATGATCGCGGTCAATCGCGTCACCAAGGTCGTGAAGGGTGGTCGTACGCTCAGCTTCGCCGCGCTCACCGTCGTTGGCGACGGCGATGGTCGCATCGGCATGGGCAAGGGCAAGGCCAAGGAAGTGCCGGTGGCAGTGCAAAAAGCCATGGAGGCCGCCCGCCGCAACTTGAAGAAGGTGCCGCTGAAGAATGGCACGATCCATCACAACGTGCGCGGCGAGCACGGTGCGGCCAAGGTGCTGATGGCCCCGGCGCCGGCCGGTACCGGCATCATCGCGGGTGGCCCGATGCGCGCCGTGTTCGAGGTCATGGGCGTGACCGACATCGTGGCCAAGAGCCTGGGCTCGAGCAACCCGTACAACATGGTGCGCGCCACGCTGGACGCCCTGAACAACTCCACCACGCCGTCCGCGGTGGCGGCCAAGCGCGGCAAGTCGGTCGAAGAGATCTTCAACTGAGCCGTCGACGGAGAACTGACATGTCCGACAAGAAAACCGTCACCGTCAAGCTCGTCAGGAGCGTCGCCGGCACCAAGCAATCGCACCGCGATACCGTGCGCGGGCTGGGTCTGCGCAGACTCAATAGCCAGCGCACGCTGGAAGACACGCCTGCGGTGCGCGGGATGATCAACAAGGTCGCCTATCTGGTTCAGGTGCTGTGATGAATCTCAACAACATCAAGCCGGCAGACGGCAGCAACAAGGCTCGCCGCCGCGTTGGCCGCGGCATCGGTTCCGGCCTGGGCAAGACCGCGGGTCGTGGCCACAAGGGCCAGAAGTCGCGTGCCGGCGGCTATCACAAGGTCGGTTTCGAAGGCGGTCAGATGCCGCTGCAGCGCCGCCTGCCCAAGCGCGGCTTCAAATCGCATGCACTCAAGTACAACGCCGAGATCACGCTGTCCGATCTGCAGAAGCTCGGTGCCGCCGAGGTCGATCTGCTCACCCTGAAGCAAGCCGGCCTGGTCAGCGACATGATCAAGACCGTCAAGGTGATCAAGACCGGCGAACTGAACGCCAAGGTGGTGCTCAAGGGAGTCGGCGCTACGGCAGGCGCGAAGGCGGTGATCGAAGCCGCCGGCGGCTCGATCGCGTAACGCGGGGACCACGAGTTGGCAACGAACGCCACCCAGCTGGCCAAGAGCGGCAAGTTCGGCGACCTGCGTCGCCGCTTGACGTTCTTGCTGCTCGCGCTCGTGGTCTATCGCCTGGGCGCGCACATTCCGGTGCCCGGCATCAACCCGGGGGAACTGCAGAAGCTGTTCCAGAGCCAGAGCGGCGGCATCCTGAACCTGTTCAACATGTTCAGCGGCGGTGCGCTGTCTCGTTTCACGGTCTTCGCGCTGGGGATCATGCCGTACATCTCGGCCTCGATCATCATGCAGTTGATGACCTACGTGGTGCCGACGCTTGAGTCGCTCAAGAAGGAAGGCGAATCGGGCCGCCGCAAGATCACGCAGTACACCCGGTACGGCACGCTGCTATTGGCGATCTTCCAGTCGCTGGGCATTGCGCTGGCTCTCGAGGGATCGCCCGGGCTGGTGATGGTGCCGGGCTTCGGCTTCCGCATGACGGCCGTGGTGAGCCTGGTTGCCGGCACGATGTTCCTGATGTGGCTGGGCGAGCAGATCACCGAGCGCGGCCTGGGCAACGGCATTTCGATCCTGATCTTCGCGGGCATCGCGGCCGGACTGCCAAACGCCATTGGCGGCCTGTTCGAGCTTGTGCGGACCGGGTCGATGAGCATCTTCGCGTCGCTGTTCATCATCGCGCTGGTCGTGTTCGTGACTTTTGCGGTGGTCTTCGTCGAGCGCGGCCAACGCAAGATCCTTGTCAATTACGCCAAGCGCCAGGTCGGCAACAAGGTCTACGGTGGCCAGTCGTCGCACCTGCCTTTGAAGCTCAACATGTCGGGCGTCATCCCGCCGATCTTCGCGTCGTCGATCATCCTGCTCCCCGCAACGGTGGTGGGCTGGTTCGCCACCGGCGAGGGCATGCGCTGGTTGAAGGATCTATCGTCCGCTCTGTCGCCGGGCCAGCCGATCTATGTGCTGTTGTATGCGGCGATGATCGTGTTCTTCTGCTTCTTCTACACGGCTCTGGTCTTCAACAGCCGTGAGACGGCCGACAACCTGAAGAAGAGCGGTGCCTTCATTCCCGGCATCCGCCCTGGCGACCAGACCGCCAAGTACATCGACCGCATCCTCGGGCGTCTGACGCTGGCTGGCGCGATCTACATCACCGCGGTTTGCCTGCTGCCCGAGTTCCTGGTGCTGAAGTACAACGTGCCCTTCTACTTCGGGGGCACCTCGTTGTTGATCATCGTGGTCGTGACGATGGACTTCTGGGCCCAGGTGCAGAGTTACGTGATGAGTCAGCAGTACGAGTCGCTTTTGAAGAAGGCAAATTTCAAGGCATCCTGAGATGGCGAAGGATGACGTCATCCAGATGCAGGGCGAGATTCTGGAGAACCTGCCCAACGCTACGTTTCGCGTGAAGCTGGAGAACGGTCACGTGGTACTCGGTCATATCTCCGGGAAGATGCGCATGCACTACATCCGCATCCTGCCCGGCGACAAGGTCACCGTCGAGTTGACGCCCTACGATTTGAGTCGGGCTCGCATCGTGTTCCGCGCGAAGTGAGCGCGGTAGAGAGAAGTTCAAGGAGAGCAACATGAAAGTCGCTGCATCGGTCAAGAAGATGTGCCGCAATTGCAAGATCATTCGCCGCAACGGTGTAGTGCGTGTGATCTGCACCGACCCGCGCCACAAGCAGCGCCAGGGCTGAACGCGCCCCCGTACAAGATTTCGAAGGAACACCATGGCACGCATTGCTGGTATCAATATCCCGCCCCACAAACACGCAGAAGTCGGTCTGACGTCGATCTACGGCATTGGCCGCACGACGGCGCAGAAGATTTGTGACAAGGCAGGCATCGCGCACTCGAAGAAGATCAAGGATCTCTCGGACGCCGATCTGGAAAAGATCCGTGACGAGATCAGCCGCATGACGATCGAAGGCGATTTGCGCCGCGAGATGTCGATCAACATCAAGCGCCTGATGGACCTCGGTTGCTATCGTGGCATGCGCCATCGCCGCGGGCTGCCGGTGCGCGGTCAGCGCACCAAGACCAATGCGCGCACGCGCAAGGGCCCGCGCAAGTCGGGCGCCCTGGTCAAGAAGTGACCCCGCGCGTCGCTAGAGACTCCAAGGAATAGAACATGGCCAAGGCACCCCAGAACACCGCCGCGCGTCGCGTGAGCAAGAAGATCCGCAAGAACGTCGCGGATGGCATTGCCCACGTGCACGCGTCATTCAACAACACCATCATCACCATCACCGACCGCCAGGGCGGCGCCCTGTCGTGGGCCTCTTCCGGAGGCCAGGGCTTCAAGGGCTCGCGCAAGAGCACGCCCTTCGCGGCGCAGGTGGCGGCCGAGAATGCCGGCCGTGCTGCGCAGGAACAGGGCATCAAGAACCTCGATGTGCGCATCAAGGGCCCGGGCCCGGGCCGTGAGTCGAGCGTGCGAGCACTGGCGTCGCTCGGTATTCGCATCAACTCGATTTCGGATGTGACGCCGGTCCCGCACAACGGCTGCCGACCGCAGAAGCGCCGTCGCATCTGATCGTTTCCCCACCGCGTCGGCACGGCTGCAGAGCCCTGCCGGCGCTGGCTTTTTGAAGACCACCGTTCGAGCGCACTCCAACAATATCCGCCGAACTCGCGCGACAAGAAGGTCGCGTCAGACTGACCAGTAAAGGACATCACCGTGGCACGTCTCTTGGGCCCCAAGGCCAAACTCTCTCGCCGGGAAGGCACCGACCTGTTCCTGAAGAGCGCGCGTCGCGCGATCAGCGACAAGTCGAAATTCGAGTCCAAACCGGGCCAGCATGGTCGCACCAGCGGCTCGCGCACCAGCGATTTCGGCCTGCAGCTTCGCGAGAAGCAGAAGGTCAAGCGCATGTACGGCGTGCTCGAGCGCCAGTTCCGCCGCTACTTTGCCGAAGCCGAGCGCCGCAAAGGCAACACCGGCGCCAATCTGCTGATGCTGCTCGAATCGCGCCTGGACAACGTGGTCTATCGCATGGGTTTTGGCAGCACGCGCGCCGAAGCGCGCCAGCTGGTGTCGCACAAGGGCATCACCGTCAATGGCGAGGTCGTCAACATCTCGTCGTTCCTGGTCAAGGCGGGTGACACCGTGGCAGTGCGCGAGAAGGCAAAGAAGCAGTTGCGCGTGACCGACTCGGTCAAGCTGGCCGAATCGATCGGGCTGCCAGCCTGGGTCAAGGTCGATACCGCCAAGCTCGAAGGTGTGTTCACCAAGGCACCCGATCGCGACGAATTCGGGGCGGAGATCAAGGAAGCGCTGATCGTCGAGTTGTACTCGCGCTAGGTAGACAGAAGGGCGGGGTGTCGGCCTGTGGCCGTCGCCCCTTTCCGCGGGCGCTTCGCGTGGCCGGCCACGAAGCGAGAAAACCCCCATCCGGCGGATCCATCAGCCTTATCGGTGTAACGAGCCGAGGGTATTGACAGGAAAACCACTCAATGCAAACCAATCTGCTGAAGCCCAAAGCCATCAATGTCGAGCCAATCGGCGGCCACCGCGCCAAGGCCACGCTCGAGCCCTTCGAGCGCGGCTACGGTCACACGCTGGGCAATGCCCTGCGCCGCGTGCTGTTGTCGTCGATGGTGGGATACGCACCGACCGAAGTCACGATCGCTGGCGTGCTGCACGAGTACTCGACGATCGACGGCGTCCAGGAAGACGTGGTCCACATCATGCTCAACCTGAAGGGTGTCACCTTCCGCCTGCACAACCGCGACGAGGTCACGCTGGTGCTGCGCAAGGAAGGCGAGGGACCGGTCACGGCTGGCGACATCCAGACGCCGCATGACGTCGAAATCATCAACCCCGATCATGTGATCGCGCATCTGTCGCACGGTGGCAAGCTCGATATGCAGATCAAGGTCGAGAAGGGCCGTGGCTACGTGCCGGGCAACATGCGTCGCTTCGGCGACGAGCCGACCAAGTCGATCGGCCGCATCGTGCTCGATGCCTCTTTCTCGCCAGTGCGGCGCGTCAGCTACGCGGTCGAGAACGCCCGCGTCGAACAACGTACCGACCTCGACAAGCTCGTGATGGAGATCGAGACCAACGGCGCGATCAGTCCCGAGGAAGCGATCCGTTCGTCGGCCAAGATCCTGGTCGAGCAGTTGGCGGTGTTCGCGCAACTCGAAGGCAGCGAAGTCAGCGGCATCTTCGAGGAGCAGAAGCGCGCCACCAGCACGTTCGATCCCATCCTGCTGCGCCCGGTCGACGAACTCGAACTCACGGTGCGTTCGGCCAACTGCCTGAAGGCTGAAAATATCTACTACATCGGCGACCTGATCCAGCGCACCGAGACCGAGCTGCTGAAGACCCCGAACCTCGGACGCAAGTCGCTCAACGAAATCAAGGAAGTGCTCGCCTCGCGTGGCCTCACGCTGGGCGCACGTTTGGAGAACTGGCCCCCGCAGGGCCTGGACAAGCGATAAACATCGCCTGTCGAGTGGCAACTCCCAGTACCTGATACGGCTGGGAGAACAATCAAGTAAAGGATCCCACCATGCGCCACCGCAACGGACTACGCAAACTCAACCGCACCAGCGCGCATCGCCAGGCAATGCTGCGCAACATGTGCAACTCGCTGATCACCCACGAAGCGATCAAGACCACGCTGCCCAAGGCCAAGGAACTGCGCATGGCCGTCGAGCCGCTGATCACGTTGGCCAAGAACGCCACGTTGGCCAACCGCCGCCTGGCTTTCGACCGCACGCGTGATCGCGATGTCGTCACAAAGCTGTTCAACGACCTCGGCCCGCGCTACAAGGCGCGCCCCGGCGGCTACACGCGGATCCTGAAGATGGGGTTTCGTGCCGGTGACAACGCACCGATGGCTTTTGTCGAGCTGGTCGACCGGCCGGAACCAAAGTCCGAGGAAGCCAAGGCCGACGCCGAATAGGCCTCGCGCGAACCTGGCGACAAGGCCAGCTGCGAGCTGGCCTTGTTCATTTCGGCCGGCAAACTGGGGCACAAGCGTGCTGCCGCCTGACGTTGCTGGGGATCATTGGGTCTCGCGCCTCGGCGCTCGCGAAACAGAGCCTGCTGCGCCAAAGGCGTGCCAGCGTGCCGTGCTAGAATTCGCCCTCTGACGCGGGGTGGAGCAGTCTGGTAGCTCGTTGGGCTCATAACCCAAAGGTCGCAAGTTCAAATCTTGCCCCCGCAACCAATTTCGCTCGAGAAAAGAAGTCGTGAAGGCCCGCCAAGTGCGGGCCTCTTGCATTCTGGGCAGCTACCTCGTGGCCGTGACGAGGTCTGTGGCGCAGCGGGCTCAGCCGGGTCCCAGGAGTGACGCGATCTGCCCTTCGCTCAAACCCACCTCACGCAAGATGTCCGCCCCGTGCTCGCCTCGCCTTGGCACCGGACCGGGTTCGAATTTGCCACTGGAGAAACGCGGTGCCGGTGCGGCTTGAAGCACACCATCACGCTCGGCATAGATTCCGCGTGCCGAGATGTGGGGATGCGCCGTGGCCGCACGCGGATCGAGTACCGGTGCGAAACAGGCATCGCTGCCTTCGAGCAGGGCTGTCCAGTGCTGGCGTGGCTGGCTGGCAAAAATCGCGGCGAGCCGCTGGCGCAGCGGTCCCCAGGTGTTCGGATCGTAGGGATGCTGGAAGTCGGGATCGTCCGTGAGCCCCAGCCTGTCCAGCAGCACAGCGTAGAACTGGGGTTCAAGCGAGGCAATGCTGATGAACTCCCCATCGGCACAGGCATAGCTGCCATACCAGTGGGGGCCGTCGAGAAGGCCGCGCCCGCGCTCGATCGGCTGGCGTCCGGCCGCGTGCAGCGAGAGCAGGAGATTCATCAGGTTGGCACTGCCATCGACGACGGCCGCATCGACGACCTGGCCACGGCCGCTGCTGCGCGCGTGCAGGATGCCTGCGAGCACGCCCAGGGCCAAGTACAGGGCGCCACCGCCCATGTCGCCCACCAACGTAGGCGGGGCCAGCGGCGGCGTGCCAACTTCGCCCGAGTACCACAGGGCTCCGGACAGGGCGATGTAGTTGAGGTCATGTCCGGCAGCCTGGGCCAGTGGACCGTCCTGACCCCAGCCGGTCATGCGGCCGTAGACGAGGCGCGGGTTGCACTCCAGGCAGACATCCGGTCCGAGACCCAGCCGTTCCATCACTCCCGGTCGCATGCCTTCGAGCAGCGCATCAGCGCCTGCAATGAGTTTGAGCATGGCACCGGTGGCGCGCGCATCCTTCAGGTCCAGCGCCAAGGACCGCTTGCCGCGATTGACGATGGCGTTGTCGCCCAATTCGAGCGGATCGCCTGCTCTTGCACTGCTACGTTCAACCAGGATGACTTCGGCGCCCATGTCCGCCAGAAGCATCCCGCAAAAGGGAGCAGGTCCAATGCCGGCGATTTCAACAATGCGAACGCCCGACAGCACGCCCATGGTCAGTCCCTCAAGTATTCCAATGCAGACTGGCGTTCTTGCGCTGAAGTTGCGGCCCAGCAAGTGGGAACTCAGCGAGGCTGTCAGTGCAGCCCGCTCAAGTCACGGACGGCGCAGACGCTGACCACCGGCCCCGCAGTCTCCGCCAGGCGCAGGCCATGCTGCGCGGACTCTTCATCGCAGATGCACAGGCAACCAGGCTCAGCGAAGCCCGGCCATGTAGTCGGAGACGGCCTTGATTTCCTGGTCGCTCATCTTCGCGGCGATGGCGGTCATCTGTGCGCTGTTGGCGCGCGCGCCGCCGCGGAACGCGACCAACTGCGCTTCCGTGTAGTCCCCATGCTGGCTGCCGACGCGCGGGTACTGGGCCGGGATGCCGGCGCCATTCGGGCTGTGGCAGCCGGCACAGGCTGGCACGGCCTTGTCGGCAATGCCGGCGCGATAGATCTTCTCGCCGAGCTTGACCGTGTCCTTGTTCTTGGCGAAGCCCGGCTTGGCGCTCTTGCCGGCATAGAACGAGGCGACATGCCGCATGTCCTCATCCGACAGCGTTCCGGCAAAACCCTTCATCACTGCGCTGTTGCGCTTGCCAGACTTGAACTCCTGCAGCTGCTTCACGATGTACTCGGGGTGCTGCCCGGCGAGGATGGGGTTGGCCGGACTGCCGCGAGAGCCATCGGCGGTATGACAGGCGCCGCACACTTGCGTCGAGATCGCCTGGCCCTTTGCGGGGTCGGGCTTGGCGGCGGGCGCCGGGGTGGCGGCGAGCACGGGTGCGGCCAACAGGGCAGCCAGGGACAGAGCGGTGAGGGCCTTCATCATGGTCGGCGGGCCTTGGTGTAAGGAGGTTGCTGCGGGCGCAAAACCGGCGAATTTTACAATGCTGCATGAACACCTCCCCCGAGGCCAAACTTGCTCTGGCCTGGATCCACACCGCGCGCTTTCGCACCACCGCCAGCCAGCTCGATCAACTGCCTGTGCATGAGCTGCCTGAAATCGCATTTGTCGGGCGCAGCAACGCCGGCAAGTCGACGGCGATCAACACACTTGCGCAGCACAAGCGGCTGGCCTTCGCGTCGAAGACGCCGGGGCGCACCCAGCACATCAATCTGTTCGACATCGGACCCAAGGACGCGCCCGACGCACTGTTCGCCGATCTGCCAGGCTACGGCTACGCTGCCGTCGAACGCAGCGCCAAGCTGCGCTGGCAGCAGGTGATGGCCGACTACCTGGCGATTCGCCGCAGCTTGTCCGGCGTCGTGCTGATGGTCGACTCGCGGCTGGGCTTCACCGATCTCGACCGCCAGTTGCTGGCGTGGGTGGCACCGCGTGTCGGCAGCGGTGAGGTCAGGCTGCTGGTGCTGCTGACCAAGTCCGACAAGCTGACGCGCACGCAGGCCGATGCGGCCGTGCGCGACGCCACCGAGACGCTCGCGGCGCTCAGCACTGACGACGCCGACATCGGCGTCACGCTGTTCTCGGCGCTGAACAAGCGCGGTCTCGACGACGCGGCGATGACGCTGTACCACTGGGTGCACCGGTGAGCATTCGGCGATTCGACCAAGTGCTGCCGCATGGCATCACGTATTGCGCGACAACCCGGCGCAGCAACAGGCCAGCGCCTACATGGATTTCCTCTGCCGCCCGGACGCGGCTGCATTGCTGACCGAAGACGACTTTGCGCGACTGTGGCCGTTCTTCACCGACCGGCCACTGGATCGTTCACGAGCAGGCGGCATTGGTCGCCGACACCATCGCGGCCCTCGTGTCTGCTGCGCGGTGACGGACTTCAAACCACGACGTAACGGCCTTTGAAGTGGCCGATGGCAGACTGCAGGTGCTCGCGAAGATGCGGGAACAGATCGGACGATGACTCGCTGGCGTAGATGCGGCGAGCGCGTTCGCTGGCCCCGTAGTCGACGTTGACCAGGCAGGCCGCCTGACCATGACAGTATTCGAGCAGGTCGGGCGCGATGAAGCGTACGGCCCAGCCGTCGCTGCAGGCAATCGCACCGTCGGCTCGCGATTGAAGCTCGGTTGTCATGACGGCGTGTCCATGTGAGTGATTCCTCGTGCGTCCGGTTGCAGTCTACGGATCTGGTTGCACATGTGGTCTCCCTCGCCTGAGGGGACGCAAGATGCGTGCTCGCGGTGGGCCGTGAATACGTCATGCCCACACAGACGGAACGTGCGGCCTTCATGCGACCAGTGACCGTCTGCCGCCACGATACGGCGAGTGCCCGCCGTGTTTCGTCAAGGTTCGCGCAGCGGCAGTTCGATACCGCCGATGATGCCGACGGTGCGGCGACCGCTTTCTGCGCCATCGGGCCGGTGCTGCAGGGCCAGCCCGACACGCCAGCGCAGCGAGTTCGTCATGCCTGAGCTCTGCAGCGACAGGCCATTGACTCGTCCAGGAAGCCCGTAGGCGGCATTGATCGGCTCGCTGCCATGCTGGCTCACGTTTGCGGTCCACAGGCTTGCGGCATAGCGCAACGCTGAGGGGCTGTCGATGGGTATCACGGCCACGCCAATGCTGGCCAGCAAGCCACCGCCGCCGATGAAGGCACCGATCGGGAGTCCCTGGTGATAGTGCCCCTTGACGTACGTGCTGTGCTGGTAGGCCGCCTGGAGCTTCTCGGGGTGCAGGCCGAACAGGTTCCCGAGGCGGGTGTCGCCAGCCTCGGCCGTCCACTCGATGCGATGGCGTGCAGTGGCGTGCTTGAGTTGCAGCCCGAGCGTCGCGATCCACTTGGAAGGCGTCGCATTGGCCTCGTCCTCGCCTGCGAGGTGCGCGTAGCCGATCCAGGTGGCCGTCGCGGTTGGCAGTGCCCAGCGCACGTCGACACCGGCGATCTCGTTGCTCGGATCGGGGATGGACGGATCGTCGATGTTGGACCGGCCCAGCAGAGCGTCGAGCAGCGAATCGAGGCTGTGTGGTTGACCCTCGCCGCCCCAGTAGATGAAGCGGCCGATGCCGAGTTCGAGTCCGGGCAATGGCCGAGCGGTGAGGCGGATGCCGATCGTGGCCGCCCCGCTCGGTTCGTAATGGCGCGGGCGACCGACGGAGACTTCGTAGCTCCAGGGCCCGATCCAGGCCAGGCCTGGTGTCTCCGGGGCCGATTCGTCGCTGCGTCTGAGCGTGAGGGTCGGGATCGCCGGGGCGGCGTTGCCGAGGATCGGGCTCGCGGCACGGGCCGGACCCCACCAGCGGTCGACTGCGCCGAGCGTCACCACCGCACCTGGCACGTGCAGCGCGGCGTAGCTGCCTTCGAGTGTTGCCTGCGACGGCGGACTCGCCAGGCTCTGTTGCTGCACGCCCAGGCGCAGCCTGAGCGATGCGGTATCAGTGCCAGCCTGGAGTTGTGCGGATGCCTCGTTGCGTGCTCGCACGGCCAGGCCGGCATCACTGACGGGATGGCTTGCCGAGTTGACGCGCAACGACACGACGGCTGTCGCATCGAGGCGTACCAGCGAGTCACGAATGCGGGCCAGGGCGTCGAGGTCGGCCTCCGACCAATCGCCCGAGCTTCTCGCGCCGATGGCCGATGTCACCAGCGACACGGGCATTGGCCACGTACTCAGACCAAGGCTGATCAGGCCGCGATCGGCCAACCAGGCGAGGTCGTCGCGCATGCCGATCTCGCTCGCGTCGAGCAGGGCCGCCGGACCCGCCGACGCCGCTGCCGGCAATGCCGTCCAAAGCGCCGCCAACAAAGCGCAGGACAAATAGACAGCGCTGGCGGCGCAGCAGCCTGGGCGGCAATGGTCGAGGGCGTGTCACGGAAGCTTGACCTCGCCGCATGGCGGGCGATGCGGCACAGCTTCTTGTAGCCGCATCCGGTCCGCCAGATTCATGCGAAATCGCAAAGGCGTGCCCCGGGTGCGGGGCCAATGAAAAAGGGGCCGCATTGCTGCGGCCCCTGGCTGGTCGGGCTTTGATTCTCGTGTGGATATCGGCAGGCCGATACCCAAACGCAATCACATGTCCATGCCGCCCATGCCGCCCATGCCACCCATACCGCCACCCGGCATCGCTGGCGCTTCGTCCTTCGGCGCTTCGGCCACCATGGCTTCGGTGGTGAGCATCAGCGAGGCCACAGACGCAGCATTCTGCAGCGCGGTGCGGGTCACCTTGGTCGGATCCAGGATGCCCATGTCGATCATGTCGCCATAGGTGTCGTTGGCGGCGTTGAAGCCATAGTTGCCCTTGCCGGCCATGACGGCATTGACCACCACGCTCGGCTCGCCGCCGGCGTTGGCGACGATGATGCGCATCGGCTCTTCGATCGCGCGCAGCACGAGCTTGATGCCTGCCTCCTGGTCGGCGTTGTCGCCCTTGATCGTGCCCGCGGCCTGCCTGGCGCGCAGCAGCGCCACACCGCCACCGGCGACGATGCCTTCCTCGACGGCCGCACGCGTGGCGTGCAGGGCGTCCTCGACGCGGGCCTTCTTCTCCTTCATCTCGACCTCGGTGGCAGCGCCGACCTTGATCAGCGCCACACCGCCGGCCAACTTGGCCACGCGCTCTTGCAGCTTCTCGCGGTCGTAGTCGCTGGTGGCTTCCTCGATCTGGATGCGGATCTGCTTGACGCGGGCTTCGATGTCCGCCGCGGCGCCGGCGCCGTCGATGATGGTGGTGTTTTCCTTGCCCACTTCGACGCGCTTGGCCTGGCCCAGGTCGGCCAGCGTGACCTTCTCGAGCGTCAGGCCGACTTCCTCGGCGATGACCTTGCCGCCGGTCAGGATGGCGATGTCTTCGAGCATGGCCTTGCGACGGTCGCCGAAGCCCGGTGCCTTGACGGCCACGACCTTCAGGATGCCGCGGATGGTGTTGACCACCAGCGTCGCCAGGGCTTCGCCTTCGACTTCTTCGGCGACGATCAGCAGCGGACGGCCGGCCTTGGCGACCGCTTCCAGCGTCGGCAGCAGGTCGCGGATGTTGCTGATCTTCTTGTCGAACAGCAGCACATACGGGTTGTCGAGCAGCGCGGCCTGCTTGTCGGGGTTGTTGATGAAGTAGGGGCTCAGGTAGCCACGGTCGAACTGCATGCCTTCGACGACATCGAGTTCGTTGTCGAGGGACTTGCCGTCCTCGACCGTGATCACGCCTTCCTTGCCGACCTTGTCCATCGCGTCGGCAATGATCTTGCCGATCGACTCGTCGCTGTTGGCCGAGATCGAGCCGACCTGGGCGATTTCCTTGCTGGTCGTCGTGGCCTTGGATGCCTTCTTCAGCTGCTCGACCAGCGCCGTGACGGCCTTGTCGATGCCGCGCTTGAGGTCCATCGGATTCATGCCGGCGGCCACGTACTTCATGCCTTCGCGCACGATCGCCTGGGCCAGCACGGTTGCGGTGGTGGTGCCGTCACCGGCGATGTCGCTGGTCTTGGAAGCGACTTCCTTGACCATCTGCGCGCCCATGTTCTGGAGCTTGTCCTTCAGTTCGACTTCCTTGGCGACCGAGACACCGTCCTTGGTGACGGTGGGTGCGCCGAACGAACGCTCAAGCACCACGTTGCGGCCCTTGGGGCCCAGAGTGACCTTGACCGCGTTGGCCAGGATGTTCACGCCTTCGACCATGCGATGACGTGCGTCGCTGCCGAAGATGACGTCTTTTGCTGCCATTTGAGAGTTCTCCGATTTCGTAGGGGATGAGGGGGCGGGTGCTTATTTCTTCTCGACGACGGCGAAGAGATCCTCTTCGCGCATCACCAGCAACTCGTCGCCATCGACCTTGACGGTCTGGCCGCTGTACTTGCCGAACAGCACGCGGTCACCGACCTTGATGTTCAGGGCCACGAAGTCGCCCTTCTCATTGCGCTTGCCGGGACCCACAGCCAGCACCTCGCCCTGATCGGGCTTCTCGGCGGCGTTGTCGGGGATCACGATGCCCGAGGCGGTCTTGGTTTCCTGCTCCAGGCGCTTGACGATCACACGATCGTGCAACGGACGAAGTTTCATGCTTGCATCTCCAGTGGTCTCAAAAACGAAGGTTGAAAACGAATGCCATGTGGGTAAGCACTCATTCACATGGGTTGGCGCAGACACTGCACGCGCCGTTAGCACTCGTTCGAGACGAGTGCTAGCAGGCGAATTATAGGGCTCGTCTCTGGCGTTTCAAGGGCCTGACGCACGATCAACCGATTGAGGCCAGCGTTCGAGCCCGCATCGCGGGTGCGACGCGGGCACCAAGACAAACGGGTCAGCCCCTTGTGGAGCTGACCCGTCGATTGGTCTGGCGCGGCTGGCAGGATTCGAACCCACGACCCCTTGGTTCGTAGCCAAGTACTCTATCCAACTGAGCTACAGCCGCGAAGCCGCGCAGTATACCAGCGCGGCCGGTCAGGCGATGGCCGCAGCCTGTTGGTCACAGCGCATTGCGCGGGCGTCGTCGCCCTCGGCTCGGGCCAACCCGGCCAACCGGCGCCAGGCAGCACGGCGGGCCGCCGCATCGAGCGTGCGTGCGGCGGCGGCACGCTCGAGCGGCGCGCGGGCCTTGCCCCACAACTGGCGCTCGGCATAGGCGCTGCCGACGGCCGCCTGCACGGAGGCGTCGCCCGGCAAGGCGCGCTCGGCCGCCTCCAGACGCGGCAGCCATTCGCTAGGCAGGCCGGCGATGTTGTCGATCAACGCCAGTGCCAGCGCACTGCGCTCGTCCGGGCCGAGTTCCGACAGACGCCCCCAGGCGTCTTGCAGCCACTGGCGCCCGAGTGCGGTCGCGCCCAAGCGCGCCGCCAGCGTGGCCGCATGGGCGGCGACGTAGGGATCCGCGTGGTCGCCAGTGTCAAGCGCCAGCCACGCGCGTTCGAGCTGGTCGGCATCGCGGGCGCTGGCCAGCGCTTCGATGGCCAGCGAGCGCAGCAGGCTCCGCGCTGCGCTCGGTGAGAAGGCCCGGTGCTTGGCCAACAGGCGCGCAGTGCGCAGTGCTTCCTGTGGCTGGCTGGCCAGACGCTGGGCCTGCAGCTTCAAGCGCAGCGCCTGCGTGCGGCGCGCCACGCCAGGTGGCAGTTCCGCCAGCAATTCCAGCGCTCGCAGCGCGTCACGGTCGTCGAGAGCCCATTCGGCGGCAAGCAACTGCACCCCTTCATCGGAGGCCTTGCGCGCGGCGCCACTCAGTTGGCGCAATTGCTGCAACTGGTCGAGTTGGCGGTCGCGGCGTGGCCGATCCTGCAGGCGGTGCAGGCTGGCGCCCCAAAGCAGGTGGGCCAGCATGCGTGTCTGCAGGTCGTCAGCCAGCTCCGGCGTCGCTTCGTGGATGGCGACCGCACGCGCAGCTGCCTTTTGCGCGCGGCTGTAGCGGGCGCCGAAGTACTCGGCCAGCGCGTCGCGCAGCGCCGCCTGCGCCGCGCGCTCGCGCCTCTCCACGCGCCACTCGTGGGCCCGGGTTGGCAGGCTGACCAACGACTGCAACGCGCGCAGCGCCAGCGTCAGCGCCAGGCAGGTGAGCACGAGGGCAATCACGAACAGGTTCAGCGAAACGTCCAGCCGCCACCCGCTCCAATACAAACTCACCAACCCGTCGTTGCCGCCAAGCATGGTGGCGGCCACCACTGCGGCCACGAACAGCAGCACCAACCAGATCACGCCGCGCATCGCAAGTTACTCCGACGCCGTCAGCGCCCGGCGGCTGCGGTGGCCAGCGCGGCAAGGGTATCGTCTGGGCGCGGCACGCTGGTCTGACGGGCCTGCGCCGCAACCTGGCGCAGCAGTTCACTGACGGCCGTCGCACGTTTCGAATGGCGCTCGAAGTAACGGTCGAGCGTGGCCTGTACGTCGCGAAGGTCCGACTGTGCGATGTCGAATTGGCGCGACAGCAATGCGAGGCGCGCGTTGAGCAGTCGCAGCTTGAGGTTCTCGCGCACGAAGAACTGCTGCTCGGGCGTGACGAGCATGGCTTCGGGGTGTTCGATGCGCGTCACGCGCACCAGCGCTCGCAGCTCCGCGCCGACCTGGGCCACGACGTCGCGCCACCACTGCGCTGCGCGGGTGCGCCAGTCTCGCGCCCGTGCCGGGTGTCGCCGCCGGGCTCGAGGACACGGCACTGGCCGCCGAAGCGACGGCGCGCGTGGCCGCCGGCGGCTTGCTGCGCGGCTCGACCAGTGCGAGCAGCGGCAGGTCATCGACCAGCCGCACCGCTTCATCGAGGCGCAAGGTCAGGCTGGAGATGTCGACCACGCCGAGTGCCTTGACGCGGTCGAGGTCGCGATTGACCGCACGGCGCACGCGTTCCAGCCGCGGTTGGTTGTAACGGGCGAGCCGCTCATCGGCCTGTTTCAACGTCGCCACCAAGGGCTCGACGCTGCCAGTGATCGCACTTTGTTGCAGGGCCACGCGCACGGCCGCCTCGACGTCGGCCACGACGTTCTCGTCGCGCGAGCGAGACACCGACTGCAGCAGTTCTTCGATCTGCGAGCGCTGCATCGATGCCTCGGCAATCCGCGCTTCGAGCAGTGCGGTCTTCGCCGCGGCATCGCGCGCCAGATCCTGCGCGGCACGGGCCGCGACGCGCGCTTCGGCGGCTTGCGCCTGGCTGTCGGTCTGGCGGCGTACCAGTTCCTGTTCGAGGGCCTTGACGTGGCGCTGCGTCGTCCACGCCAGCGCCAGCGCAGCCAGCGTCAGCAGGATGACGGCAAGCGCAATGGCCAGCCACATGCGTGGCCTGACGCGACCGGGCAGCATCGGAACGGCGTCGCTGGGGGCGGGTGCGTTCAAGGTGGCGACGATTGTAGGCAGCCCTCGATGCGCAGCAGGCTGTCGCGCACGGCGTCGAGGGTTGGTGGTGCTTCGAACACGTGGCCGAATCCGATGTCACGCGCTTTCGCCGCAATGCGTGGGTGCGACGCCAGCGCCCGCGCCGCGCGCCAGTCGGCGCCAGGTGCGAACTGCGGCAGGTAGCCCACCGCCTCGGCGCTCGACAGCCACCAGACATGCCGCTGCGGCTGGGCCAGCGCGGCGTCGAGCAGGCGACGCTCGGCGGCACCCAGAGCCGCGGGGCCGCGTCGGTAGGCCTGAACGAAGTGAACCGACGCGCCGGCTTGCCGCAGATGCGCTGCGAATTCGTCACGACCGCCATCGCCGCGCAGCACCAGCACGTCGCGACCGACCCAGGTCTC
Organism: uncultured beta proteobacterium; assembly: GCA_963783785.1. GTDB lineage: Bacteria > Pseudomonadota > Gammaproteobacteria > Burkholderiales > Burkholderiaceae_C > CADEEN01. The sequence continues at coordinate 370,488 of CAWAOQ010000001.1, forward strand.
GCCGCGCAGTCGCGCCCACAGCGCCGTGGAGTCGAACTGCGCGGCGTCGGGCGGCGGTGCGACGCACAGCGCCGGCGGCACGCCGGCGCTGTGCAGGGCCTGCAGGGTGCCAGGCCCGGTGGCCGCGGCGCGGGTTCCCGCTGGCCAGGCCGATGCGATGGATGTCACGGGCCTGGCGGCGAAGAAGTGGCTGACCGCGTTCGGGCTCACGAACATCGCCAGCGCGTAACGCTTCAGGTCATGCCATGCCGCTTGCAGTGCGCCTGTGTCGGCTACGGCGTCGATCGCCAGCAGCGGCAGCGCCTGCGCATCGACGCCCTGTGCACGCAGCCGCTCGACCCAACTGTCGGCCTGCGGCTGGGGCCGCGTGACGAGCAGGCACAGCGCCATTGCGTGACCCTAGACGCCGAGGTAGTCGCGTGCACCGGCAGCGTGCAGCGCGGCGACGGCGCGCGCGCCGAGCGCCTCGGCGCTGGCTTCGTCGGCCGCCGGGCCGCTCACCTGCACAGCCAGCAGCGGCCGGGTCGGATCGGCCGTGTGGCCGAGCGCGGCACTCAGGTGCAATGCATCGCCTCGCCATCGTGCGTGCGCGGCCAGAGGCATCGAGCAGCTGCCGCCCAGGCCGCGCGAGACAGCGCGCTCGGCGTGCACGGCCAACCAGGTCGGGCGGTGGATCAGCGTCGCCAGTGCCGCGCGCAATTCGGCGTCGTCGTTGCGGACCTCGATGCCGAGTGCACCCTGCCCCGCGGCCGGCAGCATGTGGTCGGCATCGAAGCGCGTGCGGATGCGGGCGCTCAGACCCAACCGCACCAGCCCGGCCGCGGCGAGCACGATGGCGTCGTACTGCCCTTCGTCCAGTTTGCGCAGGCGGGTGTCGAGGTTGCCGCGCAGCGGCTCGATGCGCAGGTCGGGCCGCTGCGCCGCCAGCTGCGATACGCGGCGCAGGCTCGACGTGCCGACGCAAGCGCCGTGCGGCAATTCAGCCAACGTGGCGAAGCGCGGCGAGACCAGCGCGTCGCGCGGATCTTCGCGCTCGAGCACCGCGGCCAGCGCAAAGCCGGTCGGCAGGTCCATCGGCACGTCTTTCAGCGAATGCACCGCCAAGTCGGCGCGGCCTTCCTCGAGGGCGGTCTCGAGTTCCTTGACGAACAGCCCCTTGCCGCCGACCTTGGACAGTGTGCGGTCGAGAATCTCGTCGCCGCGCGTGGTCATGCCGAGCAGGTGCACGGCGCAGCCCAAGCGCTCTGCGAGCAGGTCGCGAACATGCTCTGCCTGCCACAAGGCGAGGCGGCTTTCGCGGGTGGCGATGGTCAGTGAGCGTTGCTTGAGCGAGGGCATGCCTGGATTATCGCCAGCACCCCTCGATGCACACCGCGTGTCGCCGGAGCGCGCCAAGCCCTGTTGGTAACATGCAATTCGGTAACCAGATTACACCTCGCATATCCACCAGGAGCCGCCATGCCCAGCGTCCGACGTGCCGCCCCTCCGAGCAGCAACGATGCCGCCGAGAGGAACCGGCCGCTGGTCGATGACATCCGCCTGCTGGGCCGCATCCTCGGCGGTGTGATCCGTGAGCAGGAAGGCAGCGAGGCGTTCGAGCTGATCGAGCGCGTGCGCAAGCTCTCGGTGGCCTATCGATTGAAGAAGGACGCCTCGGCCGGCCGTGTGCTCGATCGCCTGCTGAAGAACCTGTCGGGCGACCAGACGGTCAGCGTAATCCGCGCGTTCAGCTACTTCAGCCACCTGGCCAACATCGCCGAAGACCGCCACCATGTGCGTCGTCGCGAGCACCACGAGGCGCAGGGCCACTTGCAGCCAGGCTCGTTGGCAATGACTTTCGAGCGCCTGGCCGATGCCGACATCCGCGCCAGCGAGATCGCACAGACGCTGGCCCGGGCCTACATCTCGCCAGTCCTGACCGCGCACCCCACCGAGGTCCAGCGCAAGAGCATCCTGGATGCCGAACGCGCGATCGCCGAACTGGTCGGCCATCGCGACGACCTGCGCACGGAACGCGAGCGTTCCGACAACGAGGCCCTGCTGCGCGCGCGCGTCACGCAGCTCTGGCAGACGCGGATGCTGCGCACGGCGAAACTGACAGTCGCCGACGAAATCGAGAACGCGCTGTCGTACTACCACGCGACGTTCCTGCGCCAGTTGCCGCGTCTGTACCGCGACATCGAACGTGCGCTGCATGGCCACGAGGTGGCACCGTTTCTGCGCATGGGCCACTGGATCGGAGGCGACCGTGATGGCAATCCGAATGTCGGTGCGTCGACGTTGGCGCTGGCGCTGGCTCGGCAGTCCGAGGTGGCGCTGCGGTTCTACCTGACCGAAGTGCACGAACTGGGCTCGGAGCTGTCGATGTCACAGATGTTGGCGCCGGTGACGCCGGCGATGCACGCGCTGGCCGAGCGCTCGCCCGATCGCAATCCGCACCGCGAGGACGAGCCGTACCGGCGGGCGCTGATCGGCGTCTACGCGCGGCTGGCGGCGACGCTGCACGGGCTGACCGGCACCGAAGCGCTGCGGCATGCGGTCGCGCCGCAGGATCCGTACGCGAGCGCCGAGGAACTGCTCGCCGACTTGCGCACGATCGAGGCTTCGCTGGCCCACCACCACGCCCAGGCGTTGATCGCGCCGCGGCTGGCGCCGTTGATGCGCGCCGTGCAGGTGTTCGGCTTTCACCTGGCCACCGTCGACCTGCGCCAGAGTTCGGACCAGCACGAGGCGGTGATCGCCGAGTTGCTGCGCACGGCGCGCATCGAATCCGACTATGGTGCGCTGGACGAATCGGCGCGGCGCGCGCTGCTGCTGACCCTGCTCAACGACGCGCGGCCATTGCGCGTGATCGGCCATGCCTACAGCGAGCGCACGCAGGGCGAGCTGGCGGTGTTCGAGGCGGCCCGCGAGGCACTCGGCCGCTATGGCCGCCACGCGCTGCGCCACTACATCATTTCGCACACCGAGGACGTCAGCGACTTGCTCGAAGTCTTGCTGCTGCAAAAGGAAAGCGGCCTGTTGACGGGCACCCTCGACGACGGTGCCCGGGCCGCGCTGATCGTGTCGCCGCTGTTCGAAACGATTGCCGATCTGCGCAACGCCGAGCCGATCATGCGTGCCTATTACGCACTGCCGGGCGTGATCGAAATGGTCCTGCGCAGCAAGGTCGGCGCCTTTGCCGAGCAGGACATCATGCTCGGCTACAGCGACAGCAACAAGGACGGCGGCTTCTTCACCAGCAACTGGGAGCTGTACCGCGCCGAGACGGCGCTGGTGTCAGTGTTCGAGCCATTGAAGCGCGAGCATGGCCTGGCACTGCGCTTGTTCCATGGGCGCGGCGGCACCGTCGGCCGCGGCGGCGGCCCAAGTTACGACGCCATCCTGGCGCAGCCACCGGGCACGGTGAACGGGCAGATCCGCCTGACCGAACAGGGCGAGGTCATCGGCTCCAAGTACGCCCACCCCGAGATCGGGCGCCGCAACCTCGAAACCCTTGTCGCGGCCACGCTCGAAGCGACGCTGCTGCATCCGACCAAGAGTGCGCCGAAGGCCTTCCTGCAGGCCGCTGCCGAGATCAGCGACCTGAGCTTTCAGGCCTACCGCGCACTGGTCTACGACACCGCAGGCTTCACCGACTACTTCTTCGATGCCACACCGATTCGCGAGATCGCCGAACTCAATATCGGCTCACGCCCGGCCTCGCGGCGGGCGACCCGCCGCATCGAGGACCTGCGAGCGATTCCCTGGAGCTTCAGCTGGGGCCAGTGCCGCGTCGCGCTGCCGGGCTGGGCCGGCTTCGGCAGCGCGATCGAGCAATGGCTTGGTCGCAGCGCCAGCCAGCGCAGGCAGCGGCTTGCCCTGTTGCAGAAGATGCATCGGCAATGGCCGTTCTTCCGCACCCTGCTGTCCAACCTGGACATGGTGCTGGCCAAGAGCGACCTGCGCATCGCCGCACGCTATGTCGATCTGGTCGAGGACAAGCGCCTGGCCAGGCGCATCTTCAGCGCGATCCAGACCGAATGGACCAAAGGCGGTGAGATGCTGTCGCTGATCACGGGCGAGCCGCATCGGCTGGCCTCGAACGCGGCGCTGGCGCGTTCGATCGAGCATCGCTTCCCGTACCTCGATCCGCTCAACCACCTGCAGGTCGAGCTGATGCGCCGCTACCGCCATCGCCGGACTGGCGATCCGGCCAACGAGCGCGTGAAGCGCGGCATCCACATCTCGATCAACGGCATCGCCGCGGGCTTGCGCAACACCGGCTGAACGAATGCGCGCTGCCGTTGGCGGTCAGGTGGCCGTCGGCCTGGCGGTCGGGGCCTTCCGGCTGGTCACCGGTGAGCCAGCCGATGCGGCGCGCATGAATGCACGCTTCAGACGCCTGGTGGCCAGCGCGCATTGAGTGCGCAATGCATTCGGAGAACCGCATCGACAAAGACACCGCCCGCGAAGCATTCGCCGACGACGCGAACCTGCTCGGTATCGAGGGCATCGAGTACATCGAGTACGTCACCGCCAAGCCGCAGGCGCTGGGCCAGGTGCTGGAGCAGATGGGTTTCAGGCCGACCGTGCAGCGCCGTTCGGTGGCTCTGCCGGGCCAGATGCAGTTGCGCGCGCTCTGACCGCCGGCAGCGGTCCGCTGGGCGATTCAGTCGCCGCCCTCGGCGAGCGCTTCGCGCACCGCCCCCAGCTGCCGTCGCGACACGGCAAGCCATTCGTCAACCGGTGCCACCTGCACCGCCCAGCCGATTTCGGCACCGGCGCCGTCGTCGTCGTGCTCGGCCATGCGCCGGCGTTCGAGCAGTCGCACCGCGTCGCGCGCCACCAGCGCGTTGCGGTGGATGCGCAGGAAGCGCTCGCCCAGGCGCTGCTCGAGGTCGGTCAGCGAATCGTCGAGCACCCAGGTGCGGCCGGCCGTGCGCAGGGTCACGTACTTCAGCTCGGCCTTCAGATACAGCACCTCGGCCAGCGGGATCCGTGCCACGCGGCCGCGTTCGCTGACCACCAGCACCGGCTCGGCGGCAGTGGCCCCAGCACCATCGCGCGGCGGCAGGCGCCGCGCTGCGCGTTGCAGTGCCGCAGCCAGGCGTTCGCGCTTGACCGGCTTGGTCAGATAGTCGGCGGCATCGAGGTCGAACGCGGCCAGGGCATGTTCGCTGTGCGCCGTCACAAACACCACTGCCGGCGGTTGCGGCAGGTGCTGCAGCTCGGCCGCCAGCGCAGTGCCGGGCTGGCCCGGCATCTGGATGTCGAGCAGCACGACATCGGCCTCGTGCTCGGCGAGCCACTGGCGCGCCTGTGGCACGCTGACGCACTGTCCGGCCACCGCGCTGCGCGGCTCGGCGCACTCGCCGACCAATGTGGCCAAGCGGGCGCGCGCCAGCGCTTCATCGTCGACGATCAGCACACGCAGCACGGCGCCGGGCAGGTTCATTCGTCGCCTCCGAGCGGCACGGCGATCTTGACGCGAAAACGCCCGTCGGCGCGCTGCACCTCGAACTGGGCGTCGAGGTCGTGCAACAGGCGCAGCCGCTCGCGCACGTTGGCCAGCGCCAGGCCGTGTCCGGGCCGCGAGGGCATGTCGCCGACGGTGTTGTCGATGGTGATCTCGGCGCGGCCCAACCGGGCGCGCGTGCGCACGCGAATCAGACCGCCGCGCTCGGTGGGCTCGATGCCGTGGCGCACCGCGTTTTCCAGCAGCGGCTGCAACACCAGCGGCGGCAACCGCGCACCGTCTGCGCTGGCGTCGAGCTGCCACTCCAGATGCAGTCGCTCGCCGAAGCGCAACTGCTCGATCGCCAGGTAGCGCTGCGCCAGTTCGAGCTCGCTGCCCAGCGTGACCGAGCTGCTGCCGCCGCCATCGGCCAGCGCCGCGCGGAACAATTCGGCCAGGTCCTCGAGCACGCCCTCGGCGCGCGCCGGGTCGGTGCGCACCAGCGCCACCGCACTGTTGAGCGTGTTGAACAGGAAGTGCGGGCGGATGCGCGACTGCAACTCGGCCAGGCGGGCACGGGCGTCGGCGGGCATGCGCTGGCCTTCCCGCCATTGCAGCCAAAGTGCCATCGCCAACGCCAGGGCAGCGCCGATCAGCGGCAGCGCCAGCAGGCGCAGTGGCTGGGGTTCGAGCAATTGCAGCCAGAACATCGGCACGCAGGCGAGCGGAGCCAGCACGGCCCCCAGCGCCATCATCGTTGCCGTGCGCGCCGGTGGCCGCAGCCGCACCAGCGTGCGACGCATGGCGCACAGCAGTGCCAGCCAGAACAGCGTGCCGATCAGCGACACCGACACTGCCGGCCCGAGGGTGGCGAGTGCCTGCTCGGCCGAGCCAGTGCTGGCCAGCACGGCCAGCAACACCGCGCCGTTGACCGCCAGCAAGGCCCGCAGAGCCAACGCGCCACGGCAGACGTCGAATGCGGCGCCGCTGGCGACCACCTCGTCGCCATCGCGCGAGCCGGGTCGCGTCGATGACGACGGCGGCCACAGGCTCGTGCTGTCGCTCGTGTTCAGCGCGGCCGGTACGGTGTCGGGCAGGCTCGTCATCAGGGAGGGCGCGTCGATAGAATCGAATCCACCAAAGCTGGCAGCTGCCGGCATTGTGTCCCAGCCTCACTCACCTCGGGCACCGCCGGCGCGGTGACGGCCTCATGTCTTCGAACCCCCTCGACAAGAAATCACAAGCCTGGTCGGCACTGTTCTCCGAGCCGATGAGCGAGCTGGTGCAGCGCTACACCGCCAGCGTGAGCTTCGACCGTCGACTGGCCGAGGCCGACATCGCCGCCAGCTTGGCGCATGCCGAGATGCTCGCGGCGCAGGGTGTGATCTCGGCGGACGACCACGCGGCGATCGAGCGCGGCATGGCACAGATCGCCGCCGACATCGCGGCAGGCCGCTTCGAGTGGAAGCTCGAACTCGAAGATGTGCACCTGAACATCGAGGCGCGTCTGACGCAGCTGGTCGGTGATCCCGGCAAACGCCTGCACACCGGGCGCTCGCGCAACGACCAGGTCGCCACCGATGTGCGGCTGTGGCTGCGCGGCGAGATCGATCGCCTGGCCGTGCTGCTCACGGCGATGCAGCGTGCGCTGCTGACGGCGGCCGAGCCACACACCGAGACCATCCTGCCTGGTTACACCCATCTGCAAGTGGCGCAGCCGGTGAGCTTTGCGCACCACCTGCTGGCCTATGTGGAGATGTTCGCGCGCGATGCCGAACGGCTGGCCGACGTGCGAAAGCGCGTCAATCGCCTGCCACTCGGCGCCGCCGCGCTGGCGGGAACCAGCTACCCACTCGACCGCGAGCGCGTCGCGAAGGCGCTGGGTTTCGAAGGCGTCTGTGCCAACAGCCTGGATGCCGTGAGTGACCGTGACTTCGCGATCGAGTTCGCGTCCTGGGCGTCGATCACGATGATGCACGTGTCGCGCCTGGCCGAAGAGATCGTGCTGTGGATGAGCCAGAACTTCGGCTTCATCGACCTCTCGGACCGCTACTGCACCGGCTCGTCGATCATGCCGCAGAAGCGCAACCCCGACGTCGCCGAACTCGCGCGTGGCAAGACCGGGCGCGTCTATGGCCACCTGATGGGATTGCTGACCTTGATGAAGGGCCAGCCGCTGACCTACAACAAGGACAACCAGGAAGACAAGGAACCGCTGTTCGACACCGTCGATACGCTGGCCGCCACGCTGCGCATCATGGCCGAGATGGCAGCCGGCATCGTGGTCAAGCCCGAGGCGATGGCCCTTGCGGCGACCAAGGGCTACGCCACCGCGACCGATCTCGCCGACTACCTGGTGAAGAAGGGCCTGCCGTTCCGCGATGCGCACGAGGTGGTGGCACATGCGGTGAAGTTCGGCATTGCGCGCGGCACGGACCTGGCCGACCTGCCGCTCGAGACGCTGAAGACATTCCACGCCGCGATCGACGACGACGTCTATGCCGTGCTCACGTTGCGCGGCTCGCTCGAGGCCCGCCAGGTGCAGGGCGGCACTGCACCCGAACGGGTGCGCGAGCAGATTGCGGCACACCGGGCCAGGCTGACCTGACGCACGGGCAATCGATGCACGAGCCACGAACCCCGCCGCCGCTGCCTCCCCGCGCAGGTCGCGCGCCGGCTCGGTCTGCAAACGGCGCCGCACCACTTCCACCGGCCCCGAGGCGGTGACTGCGCCGCTGGCCGATGCGTCGCGGCTCGACTCGGGCCGCTCCCGGGCGACCGTCAAGCAGTTCGACGGCCGACCGGATGCGACCAGGCTGCAGGTCTTTTTTGCGGCGCTGCCACGGGCGGCGGCCTGATGTCGATGGTGTCCCCCAAGACCCTCGGCGAGTTCGACCTGATCGCGCGTTACTTCACGCGCGTGCCGAGGCGTGCGACCCTTGGCATTGGTGATGACTGCGCGCTGCTTGCGCCGCTGCCGGCCGGGCAACAGCTCGCGATCTCATGCGACATGCTGGTCGAAGGGCGGCACTTCCTGTCCAGCGTCGCGCCCGATCGACTCGGCCACAAGGCCTTGGCGGTCAACCTGTCGGACCTGGCGGCCTGCGGCGCGGAGCCCGTGGCCTTCATGCTGGCGCTGGCGATGCCGCGCGTCGACGAGGCCTTTCTCGACGGCTTCGCGCGCGGCATGTTCGCGCTGGCCGATGCCCATGGCATCGAGCTGGTCGGCGGTGACACGACGGCCGGGCCGCTCAACCTCTGCATCACCGTGTTCGGCGCGGTGCCGGTCGGCCAGGCGCTGCTGCGCTCGGGCGCGCGCGCCGGCGACACCTTGTGGGTCAGTGGCACGCTCGGCGATGCGCGGTTGGCGCTCGAGGCCTTCCGTGGCACCGTGTCGCTGATGGGTCAGGCCTTCGACAGCGTGCGCGCGCGCATGGAGTGCCCGGCGCCGCGCGTCGCACTCGGCCGCGCGCTGCGCGGCCTGGCCAGCAGTGCGATCGACCTCAGCGACGGCCTGGTCGGCGACCTCGGCCACGTGCTCGCGCGCTCGGGCGTCGGCGCGACGGTGAATGTCGACGCTCTGCCGCGAAGTGCGGTGCTCGCCGCCCAGCCGCGCCCGCTCCAGCTTGAATGCACGCTGGCCGGCGGCGACGATTACGAGCTGCTGTTCAGCGCACCTCCCGCGCGCGAGCGCGAGGTGCTGGCGGCGGCCGACCAGGCCGGCGTGCTGGTGACGCCGGTCGGCAGCATCGACGCGGCCCCCGGCCTGCGCCTGGTCGATGCAGACGGCGCGGCGCTGCGACAGCGCTTCCTGGCCTTCGACCATTTCCGCGCCACGTGATGACCGGCCCCGACATCGACGCGGCCAAGGTGTTGCGCGAGGACGGCGCCGCGCCGGTGCCACCACGACGCCCGACGCTGCGCTTCATGCTGCCCCACCCGGCGCGCTGGATCGCGTTCGGCTTCGGCAGTGGGCTGGCACCGTGGGCGCCCGGCACGGTGGGAACACTGTGGGCCTGGGCGGCGTTCCTCGTGCTCGACCGCTGGCTCGGTGCCGCACAGTGGGGCCTGCTGTTGCTCGTGGCATCGATCATCGGCGTCTGGGCCTGCGCCCGCACCGCACAAGACCTCGGCTTGGCCGACCCCGCTGCGATCGTCTGGGACGAGGTGGTGGCGTTCTGGCTCGTGCTGTGGCTGGCGATGCCCACCGGCTTCGTCGGCCAGGCCATTGCGTTCGCGCTGTTCCGCTTGTTCGATGTCGTCAAGCCCGGCCCGGTGCGCTGGGCCGACCGGCTGTTCAAGCACGCGCGCGGCTGGCGGCAGGGCTGGGGCATCCTGTTCGACGACCTGGTGGCGGCGCTGTGCGCGCTGCTGGTGATCGCGCTGTGGCGCTTCGTCTGGCCATGATCGACGTCGCTGCCATCACCACGCTCGTCGCGCCGCTGGCCGACGCCTTGCGCGGCCGGTGCTGGCGGCTGGCGACGGCCGAGAGTTGCACCGGTGGCTTGATCGCGGCGGCCTGCACGACGCTGGCCGGATCGTCCGACTGGTTCGAGCGCGGCTTCGTCACCTACAGCAACGAGGCCAAGATCGAGCAACTCGGTGTCGACCCGGCGCTGATCGTCGCCCATGGTGCGGTCAGCGCCGAGGTGGCTCGTGCGATGGTTGCCGGTGCGCTGGCTCACTCGCGAGCCGACATCGCAGTGGCCGTCACCGGCATTGCCGGCCCCGGCGGCGCGGCGGCGGGCAAGCCGGTCGGCACCGTGTGGCTGGCGTGGATGCGGCGCGGCGGGCCGGCGCGAGCCGAGCGGCTGCGATTGAACGGCGACCGCGCCAGCGTGCGCGCACAGACGGTCGCCGTCGCGCTGCAACGGCTGCACGCCGCGGTGATCACGGCCACGCCATGAACGTGCTGCTGACCGGCCGGCTCGCCGAGTCCGAACGCAACGAGTGGCTGCTTGCGCTGCGCCGCGCGGCGCCTTGGTGCTCCTGGTGGTGCGATGTCGATGGCGAGATCCCGCGCGATGCGATCGAAGTCGCCGTCGTTGCCAACCCGGCGCCGCGTGCGCTGGCCGACCTGCCACGGCTGCGACTGGTGCAGTCGCTGTGGGCCGGGGTCGAGAAGCTGCTCGCCGACGCGACCGTGCCGCAGCATGTGCCGCTTGCACGCATGGTCGACCCCGCGATGAACGCCGCGATGGCCGAGACTGCGCTGTGGGCCGTGCTGTCGGTGCACCGCGGCTTCTTCGACTACGCAGCCCAGCAACGCGCAGGCGAGTGGCGCCAACACGCGCAGCAGCGTGCGAACGAGGTCTCGGTGCTGGTGCTGGGCTTCGGCCAGATGGGCTCGGCGGTCGCCGTGAGGCTGGCCGCCCAGGGTTACCGCGTCAGTGCCTGGCGTGCGGTGGCCGCCAGCGGTCGCCCTGCGCCGGCCGGCGTCGACGTCCACGCCGGCACCGATGCGCTCGCGATGCTGCTGCCGTCGGCGAACGTCGTCGTCAACCTGCTGCCGCTGACACCCGCCACCCGGGGGTTGCTCGATACGCGCTTCTTCGCGGCGTTGCCCGGCGGCGCCAGCGTCGTCAACCTCGCGCGTGGCGCGCATGTGGTCGACACGGACCTGCTCGCCGCGCTCGACAGCGGCCACCTGCGCCATGCGGTGCTCGATGTCTTCGACACCGAGCCGCTGCCGGCGGATCACCGCTACTGGCAGCACCCTTGCGTCACTGTGCTGCCGCACGTGGCCGCCCTGACCGACGTGCGAAGCGCAGCGCAGGTGGCGGTGGCCAACCTGCTGGCGGTGCGTGACGGTACGCCGATCGCGCACCGCGTCGATCGCGAGCGCGGCTACTGACGCCGACCGCTTCGAGCTGGCCGTGCCTCAGGCGTGCAACGCAAGTTGCATGCGGCGCGGGGTGGCGCCGCGGGACGCAGCGGGCGACACAGCCAGCTGCTGCATCGTCAGCAGCATCAGCCGCTTCAGCGCGGCCCAGGCGTCGAGGGGCCACTCGGGATGCTTCAAACCCTTGATGATGCCGTCGCAGGTGCTGGCGGCATCGACCAGATGGGCCAGTTGGTGTTCGGCCAACAGGGGCAGCACGCGCTCGTACAGGCGTTCCTTTGCGCCCCACACGCGCGCTTCGCGCAGCGCCATCGGCATCGGCTTGCCATCGGCGATTGCGTCCTTGACACGCTTCAATGCGCGGATGTCTTCGGCCAGTGTCCAGTGCACGAGCACCGCGGCTTCGCCTTCGGCCTGCAGGCCATCGAGCATCTTCAGTGCGCGCGCGACCTGGCCGGCCAGCACGGCCTCGCCGAGCTTGAAGACGTCGTAGCGAGCGACGTTGAGCACGGCGGCTTCGATCTGATCGAACGTCAAGGGGCCTTGCGGGTAAAGCAGCGCGAGCTTCTGCAACTCCTGATGCGCGGCGAGCAGGTTGCCTTCGACACGGTCGGCAAAGAACGCCAGCGCAAGCGGGCCCTCTTCACCATCGGCGACGCGCTGGCCCTGCGCGGCCAGGCGTTTGGCAATCCATGCAGGAAGCTCGCGGCGCTCGACCGGCTCGACGCGCAGCATCACGCCGGCCGCGTCGAGTGCACCGAACCAGCCACTCTTCTGCTGCTGGAAATCGAGCTTGGGCAGCTGCACCAGCGTCAGCACATCGTCGGACGGCCGGGCTTCGCAATACCGCTGCAACGCCTCGGAGCCTTCCTTGCCGGGCTTGCCGGAGGGGATGCGGATCTCGATCAGCTGGCGTTCGGCGAACAGGCTCATCGCCTGCGCGGCGCCCAGCAGCGCGCCCCAGTCGAAGTGCGCGGCGTTGCCGACGGTGAACACCTTGCGCTCCTCGTAGCCCGCCGCGCGCGCGGCGGCGCGGATCGCATCGCCGGCCTCCTGGGCCAGCAGCGGCTCGTCGCCGTACACCGTGTAGAAGGCGCGCAGGCCCTTGGCGAGGTGAGCGGCGAGCTGGTCGGTCTTGATGTGCATGCTCAAGTGACCTTGATCCCGGCCAGGCGCCGCAACACCTGCCCGACGATGTCGTCTTCCATCGCGCGGTACAGCGATGCTTCTTCCTGTGCCTTGGCCAGCGCGGCGGTTTCGCCGTAGCTCATGTCGCGCGTCAGCAATAGCTCGTCGGCCGCCAGCAACAGCCGGCCAGCCGGCGTGGCGACGCGAAACCGCAGCTTGACGCGCAACTGCACCTCGCGCACCTGGCCGGCCGCAGTGGAGGCGACGACGCTCCTCTCCCGGCTGTCGGCCAGCGCCTCGAACACCGCCTCGGCACGCGCCGGCACTTCCACCACCTGCACATTGCTCGCAGCGAGCTGCTGCCGCAGCGTCTTGGCCAGTGCCGATTGCGGTCCGAAGCCGACCAGCGCGATGCTGCGAAACGGCAGGCTGGGTGCCTGGCGCAACTCGAAGCCGCAGCCGGCAAGGCCTGCGGCGGCCAGCGCGAGAAGGTCGCGTCGATGCATCAAACGACGACGTTGACCAGCCGGCCTGGCACCACGACGACCTTCTTGGCCGTCTTGCCACCAGCGAACTTCGCGAACTCCGGGGCGGCCAGCGCGGCGGCTTCAATCATGCCCCGGTCGGCTTGGGCCGCGACGCGGATCGCGCCTCGGGTCTTGCCGGCGATCTGCAGCACGAGCTCGATCTCGTCCTGCACCAGCGCTGCGTCGTCGACCTGCGGCCATGGCGCATCGATCAAGTCACCGAGCCGGTCCACAAAGCCGAGTTCGCTCCACAGGCCGTGGGCGATGTGCGGGCACACCGGGTAGAGCGTGCGCAGCAGCACCGACAGGCCCTCACGGAGCGCGGCGTTCGCGGCCGGCGTACCGTCATTGGCGAACTCCTCGAGCGCATTGAGCAGCTTCATCGCACCCGACACAACGGTGTTGTACTGCAGGCGGTCGTAGTCGTGACGGATCTGCTTGAGCAGCAGGTGGACCTCGCGGCGCAACGCCTTGCCAGCGGGGGAGATCGCCGTGAAGTCGAGACCCGCGCAACGCACGATGGCGGCCTGCTTGACACCGAAGGCCCACAACCGGCGCAGGAAGCGGTAGGCGCCCTCGGCACCCGAGTCGGACCAGGCCGCGCTCTGGTCAGGTGGGCCGGCGAACATCGTGAACAGGCGCGCAGTGTCGGCGCCGAACTTGGCGATGAACTCGCGGGGCTCGACGACGTTGTTCTTCGACTTGCTCATCTTCTCGATACCACCGAGCAGCACCGGCCGGCCATCCTCCTTCGCGGTGGCGCCGATCGGCGTGCCGCGATCGTCATGCTGCACGTTGACTTCGCTGGGGTAGAACCAGCGCTTCTTGCCGCTCGCGTCCTCGCGGTAGAAGCACTCGTTGAGCAGCATGCCCTGGGTGAACAGTCGCGTGAACGGCTCGTCGAATTTCACGAGACCGATGTCGCGCATCGCCTTGGTCCAGAAGCGCGCATACAGCAGATGCAGCACCGCGTGCTCGATGCCGCCGATGTACTGGTCCATCGGCATCCAGTAGTCGTTGCGCGCGTCGACCATCTTGTCGCTCGCGTCGGGGCAGGCGTAGCGCATGTAGTACCAGGCCGAGTCGACGAAGGTGTCCATCGTGTCGGTCTCGCGCTGTGCCGGTTGGCCGCATGTCGGGCACGCGACATTCAGGAACTGCGCGCACTTGCGCAAAGGATTGCCGCTGCCGTCGGGCACCAGATCTTCGGGCAGCACGACCGGCAGGTCTTGCTCGGGCACCGGCACGTCGCCACAGGCGGCGCAGTGGATGATCGGGATCGGCGTGCCCCAGTAGCGCTGGCGACTGATGCCCCAGTCGCGCAGGCGCCAGGTGGTCTTCTTCTCGCCCAGGCCCTGCAGCGCCAGCAGGTCGGCGACTTCATCCGCCGCTTGCTGGTAGCTCATGCCGTCGAGCACGCCGGAGTTGATGCAGCGACCGCGCTGCTTGTCGGCGTACCAGTCTTGCCAGGCTTCGGTCGAATAGGGCCGACCCTCGACGTCGATCACCGGCTTGATGTGAAGGTTGTACTTGCGCGCGAAGGCGAAGTCGCGCTCGTCATGGGCCGGCACGCCCATCACGGCGCCGTCGCCATAGCCCATCAGCACGTAATTGCCGACCCACACGTCGATCGGCTCGCCGGTGATCGGGTGGTTCACCGTCAGGCCGGTCGGGACGCCTTCCTTTTCCTTCGTTGCGAGTTCCGCCTCGGTGGTCCCGCCCTTCAAGCAGGCGTCGATGAAGGCCGCCACGGCGGGGTTGGTCTGTGCCGCGTGGGTGGCGAGCGGATGCTCGGCTGCCACCGCGCAGAACGTCACGCCCATGATCGTGTCGGCCCGCGTCGTGAAGACATGCATGCGGCCATCTCCGATCAGCCGCCGCTGGGTGTCGCGGATCTCATGCGGGAAGGCGAAGCGCAAGCCTTCGCTCTTGCCTATCCAGTGCTCCTGCATCAGCCGCACGCGCTCGGGCCAGCCGTGCAGGTAGCCGGGGCTGGCCGGGTCGGCGACGTTGGCCAGCAGCTCGTCGGCGTATTGGGTGATCGCGAAGTAGTAGCCGGGGATCTCACGCTTCTCGACCAGCGCGTCGGAGCGCCAGCCACGGCCGTCGATGACCTGTTCGTTGGCCAGGACGGTCTGGTCGACCGGGTCCCAATTGACGACCTGCGTCTTCTTGTAGACCAGGCCCTTGTCCAGCATCTTCAAGAAGAACCACTGGTTCCACTTGTAGTAGTCGGTGTCGCAGGTGGCGACCTCGCGCGACCAGTCGATGGCCATGCCCAGCGGCTGCATCTGGGCCTTCATGTCGATGATGTTCTGCCTGGTCCACGAGGCCGGTGGCACGCCATTGTCGATCGCGGCGTTCTCTGCCGGCAGGCCGAAGGCGTCCCAACCCATCGGCATCAGCACGTTCATGCCCTGCATCCGCAGGTAGCGGGTGAGCATGTCGTTGATGGTGTAGTTGCGCACATGGCCCATGTGCAGCTTGCCGCTCGGGTACGGCAGCATCGAACAGGCGTAGAACTTGGGCTTGTTCGGATCCTCGACGACGCGGTAGGCATCGCGGGCCTGCCAGTGCGCCTGCGCAGCGGCTTCGACTTCGGCGGGGACGTATTTTTCGTTCATCCGCCAATTGTAGAAGTGGGGGTGGCGCGTCCCTCAGCGCGGCGCCTCGGTGACGAAGCCGATGCGGTTCAACCCCGCCTGCTGGACCAGCGCAATCAGCTCGGCAACGCTGCCATAGGGCACCTTCTGGTCGGCGCGCAACTGCACCTCGAGCTGCGGATTGGCCTTGGCCGCCTCGGCGACGCGCAGGGCCAATGCGTCGCGCGCCAGCGGCTCGTCGCCAAAGAACAGCCCGCCGTCGGCATTGATTGCCAGTGCGATGAACGCTGGCGCACTGGTCGGGGTGCCACTGTCGGTCTTCGGCAGGTCGAGCTTCAGGCTCGAGGTCATCAGCGGCGCGGTGATGATGAAGATCACCAGCAGCACCAGCATGACGTCGATCAGCGGCGTCATGTTGATGTCGCTCATCGGCGCCGGGCGCGAAGTGCGTTCGAGGCGGCCGAAGGCCATGTCAATGCCCCTGTGCCTGCGCCTGGTCGATGCGCATCTCGCGCAGGTCGTGCGCGAAACCTTCGAGCTCGGCCTCGGCGGCGCCGACCCACTTGCCGAACAGGTTGTAGGCCAGCACCGCAGGGATCGCGACGGCCAGCCCCGCGGCCGTCATGATCAAGGCTTCACCCACCGGGCCGGCGACCTTGTCGATCGTGATCGTGCCGGCTGCCGCGATGCTGGCCAATGCATGGTAGATGCCCCACACGGTGCCGAACAGCCCGATGAAAGGCGCGGTGCTGCCGATCGAGGCGAGCAGCACCTGGCCGAACTGCAGGTGTGCCAGGGCGCGATGCAGCGCGTCGCGCAGGCGGCGCGTGAGTTGTGAATCGAGGTGCGCGCCGGTGTCGAGCGTGCCGGGCAGCGGGGTCGCGGTGGCGGCGTCGAGCAGCGGCAGCAACACCTGCTCGCGATCGAGCAAGGCCAGTCGCTCGCGGCCCTCGGCCAGCCCCGGGGCGGCCCAGAACGCAGGGATCGCGCGCGCCACATCGCGCTGCGCGCGCTGCAGGACCCACAGCTTCCATAGGATCGTCACCCAGGCGCTGACCGACATCGCCAGCAGCAGCAGCGTGACGGCACGGCCGACGCCATCGCTCGAGTCCCAGAAGGCGCCGAAGCCATCCATGCCGCGCAGCCGGTCAGCTCAGTCCAAGCACGTGTTCCATGCCGAACAAGCCGTGCGGCTTGTCGGCCAGGAACCGTGCGGCGCGCAGGCTGCCTTGCGCATAGGTCACGCGGCTGGCACTTCGGTGGGTGATCTCGATGCGCTCGCCGGTGCCGCAGAACATCACGGTGTGGTCGCCGACGATGTCGCCGCCGCGCACGGTGGCGAATCCGATCGTGCCGGGGTCACGCTCGCCGGTGACGCCTTCGCGGCCATACACGGCACAGTCCCGCAGGTCACGCCCGCGCGCGGCGGCCAACACCTCGCCCATCTTCAGCGCGGTGCCGCTGGGCGCATCGACCTTGTGGCGATGGTGCGCCTCGACGATCTCGATGTCATAGCCCTCGGCCAGTGCACGCGCGGCCATGTCGAGCAGCTTGAGAACCACGTTGACCCCGACGCTCATGTTGGGTGCCATCACGATCGCGATATGGCGGGCGTGTTCTGCGATCTCGGCCTTCTGGACGTCGCTGAAACCGGTCGTGCCGACGACGGCCTTGATGCCGAGTTCGCGGCACACGGCCAAGTGCGCCAGGGTTCCCTCCGGGCGCGTGAAGTCGATCAGCACCTGCGCCTGCGCCAGGCCTGCGCGGATGTCGGTGCCGAGATCGAGTGTGCCGGTCAGCGCGCAATCGGCTGCGGCCCGCACGGCCTCGATCAGCATCTGACCCATGCGGCCCGACGAGCCGGCAACGGCGACTCGCAACGGCGATGGGTTCATTGTGGTTCGAGCGGCGGGTAGGGGCGGTTGGGCCCCAGCGGCTGCGCGATCGCGGTGCTCTCGCCCTTGACCGGCGGTGGCAATGCCTTGCGCTGCTCTTCGCTGAGCGCCAGCAACGGCTCGCCGGCGCCCGGTTGCGACGGCCGGAGCGAGCCGACGAAATCCCTCTCGGCGGGCAACTCAGGTGCTTCGAGGCGGTCGAGCGCGTCGCCCTTGAAGTGCGCGACGACACTGCGCCGCTGCGGTTCGACGCCCTGGCGGCGCATCGTGAACACGTAATCCCAGCGATCCGCGTGGAATGCGCTGGTCAGCAGTGGCGAGCCCAGCAGGTCACGCACCTGCTCGCGGCTCATGCCGGGTTTGACGCGCGCGGCCAATTCCTGGGTGATCACATTGCCCTGCATCACGTCGATGCGGTACGGCGTGATGGCGCCGAGCCACTGGTCGGTCTTGATCGAACTGGTGCAGCCGGCGGCGGCCAGCGCCAGCGCAATGAGGGCCGACAGCTGGGCCGCATCGAAGCGACGGAGACTTTGCGTGCAGGACATGGACAAACGGCAGGCGAGCCCACTCGCCGCGTTGCTCTGGCTATGATGCGACGCATTCTAGCGGCCCGACTGCCATGACCCACGCCGAAGAACTCAAGAGTAGCGGACTCAAGGCGACGCTGCCACGCATCAAGATCCTCGAGATCTTCCAGCGCACCGCCCAGCGCCACATGACCGCCGAAGATGTGTTCAAGGCGCTGCTGACCGAGGGTGCCGATGTGGGCCTGGCCACCGTGTACCGCGTGTTGATGCAGTTCGAGCAGGCGGGGCTTCTGACGCGCAGCCACTTCGAGAGCGGCAAATCGGTGTTTGAACTGAACGAGGGCCAGCACCATGACCACCTGGTGTGCCTGACATGCGGCCGCGTCGAGGAGTTCTATGACGCCGAGATCGAGACCCGGCAGCGAACTGTCGCACAGGCCCGCGGCTTTGCGCTGCAGGACCACTCGCTGGCCCTGTACGCGGCTTGCACCAAGGCCGATTGCGCCTATCGACCCAAGTGATCGGATCGCCGGGAACACTCCCGGAGTGTCAGGTGGTGCCGTCCATGGCCTGTTGATGGCGCCGCACGAATTCGCCGTAGGTGTCGATGCCGCGTAACTGCAGCACCGTGTTGCGCACCGCAGCTTCGACCAGCACCGCGAGGTTGCGGCCGGCGTCGACGGCAATCACCGCCTTGCGCACCGGCACCCCGAGGATGTCTTCGAACAGTGGCTCATAGGGCAGACGCTCGAATTCGCGCTCCATCGTGTCCTTGCGCACCAGTTGCACCAGCAGGTTCAGGCGCATCTTGCGGCGCACCGCGGTCTCGCCGAAGATGGCCTTGATGTCCAGCAGGCCGATGCCTCGCACCTCGAGCAGGTTCAGCAGCAAGGCAGGGCAGCGGCCTTCGAGCGCCGTCTGCGAGATGCGGTAGAGGTCGACGGCGTCGTCGGCCACCAGGCCGTGTCCTCGGGATATCAGTTCCAGCCCGAGCTCGCTCTTGCCCAGGCCCGACTCACCAGTGAGCAGCACACCCAGCCCGAGGATGTCCATGAACACGCCATGGCGCGTTGTCCGCTCGGCGAACAACTGGCCGAGGTAGGCGCGCACCACATCGATGACGTGGCCGGCTGATTCGACAGTGACGAACAGCGGGATCTCGGCCCGATCGCACATTGCCACCAGCCGGCTCGGTGGCACCTGGTTGTCGGCGACGATGATCATCGGCGGCTCGAGCGTGACGATGCGCGAGATGCGCCGCTCGATCACTTCGTCGCTTGCCTCGCTGAGGTACGCCACCTCGCGCCGGCCGACGATCTGCACGCGGTAGGGATGGATGTAGTTCAGGTAGCCGATCAGATCGGCCGCCGAGCGCGCATCCCGCACCGCTGCTTCGTCGAAGCGGCGTTCGGGGTGGGCGTGGCCTGCCACCCACTCCCAGTGCAGAGCCGCGCGGTGCTTTTCGAACAGCGCCTCGGCGCTGATGGAGGTGGGCTTCATGCGGCGGCGCCGTCAGGCGCCGAAGAAATCAGGCAACCGATTTCAGCGGCTCCCAGTCGGCGATCAACTTGTGCAGCACCGCCGCGTCGGATTCGGTCATCAGCCGCTCTCGGAGAGCGCGGTCAGACAGCATCTCCGCGATCTCGGAGAGGATGTCCAGGTGCCTTTGGGTGGCCGCCTCCGGCACCAGCAGAAAGATCAGCAGCGATACCGGTTCATCGTCGGGTGCGTCGAACGCAATCGGTTGCCGAACGCGCAGCACCGCTGCCAAGGGGTTCTTCAGGCCCTTGATGCGGCCATGCGGGATCGCCACGCCGTGGCCCAGGCCGGTGGAGCCCAGGCGTTCGCGTGCGAACAGGTTGTCCGACACTGTCGCGCGGGCAATCGCGTGTTGGTTCTCGAACAGCACCCCGGCGTGCTCGAAAGCCCTCTTCTTGCTCGTTGCATCGACGTCGAGCAAGACATTGGCGGCAGGCAGGATGGCGGAGAGACGATTCATTGAAAGCGTTCCTTCCGCATTGCACGACACGCGGAAGGCCGCGCGGCTGAATGCGGGAACTGTGACGAGGCGTTGAATTATAGGAATCGGCCCAGTCCGGCGGGTGCGATGGGCCTGTCGCGGCCTACTTTGGTGTTGCTCTTTTGCTGCGCTGCGGCAGTCGCTGCCTGCCCGGCCAACGAAAAGCGGCCCGCGGGCCGCTTTGAAGTATTTGCTCACTTGTCGTTCAGGCGTTTGCATCCTGACGCTTCGGTGAATCGTGGTGGTGATCCTGCAGGCGGTCCTTGTAGCGCATGACCTGGCGGTCAAGCTTGTCCATCAGGGTGTCGATAGCCGCATAGAGATCTTCGCTGGCGTGTTCGACGTAGATGTCACGCCCCTTCACATGCAGGGTCACTTCGGCTTTCTGCCTTCGCTCCTTCTCCTTTTGCTTCTCAACGGTCAGCAACACATTGATGTCGACCACTTGGTCGAAATGGCGCGTGACGCGATCCAGTTTGGTCAGCACGTATTCACGCAATGCGGCGGTGACTTCGAGGTGGTGTCCGCTGATCGTCAGGTTCATCAAGTCCTCCTTTCAGAAGGGTAACGGTCGTGCAGGGAATGAGTGAGAGCCGCGTCGCGGACTGCGGACGGGCCGCGCAAGGAGAATCACCCCCGAGGGGCCGCGACCACAAGCCATCCGCAGCGCGGTGCGTGCGATTCGGGGTGCGGCGAAAGTAACAGTCGGCGGCCGCGGCATGAAGTAATGCTGACACCTTTTCGACTGCATGTGTGGTGCCATAATCGATTGTCTTTGTACGGAGACGTGTTTGGACCAGAGTCACCCTCGGTGACCGTCCGCTCCAGCCGACCATCGCCCGCCCTGCGGCAGTGGCGCATGGGGTGAGACGGTTGGCCGGCCCGCCCCCCGCCCCCCTGCGCAGCAGCGCTGCTGGAGCCGTGTCCCATGCTCAACGTCTTCACGCTGGTCAACGGCCGGCTCGTCCAGGAAGAGATCGACAGCTCGGAAGCGCTGGCGCACGTGCGGCCGGTGTGGGTGGATCTCGAGGCGCCGAACGCCGACGAGAAAGCGTGGGTCCACGCCCGCTTCGGGATCGCCATTCCCGATGACATCGTCGATGACGACCTCGAGGAGTCGGCACGCTTCTACGAGGAGGACAACGGCGAGCTGCACATCCGTTCCGACTTCCTGATCGACGACGACGTGACGCCGCGAAATGTGCGCGCAGCGTTCATCCTGCACCAGCAAGTTCTGTTCTCGGTGCACGACGAAGACCTGCCGGTGTTTCGACTGTTGCGCCTGCGCGCACGGCGCATTCCGGCACTGATCGAGGACGCCAAGGACGTGCTGCTCAAGCTCTACGATGCCGATGCCGAATACAGCGCTGATGCACTCGAAGGTATCTACGACGCCCTCGAAGCCGTCGGCGTCGGCGTGCTCAAGCAGGATGTCGACGACAAGGCCGCTGGCGCCGCACTGGCGGCAATCGCCAAGGAAGAGGATCTGAACGGGCGCATCCGCCGCAACGTGATGGACACCCGCCGCGCGGTGAGCTTCATGATGCGCAGCCGCATGCTCAATGCCGAGCAGTTCGAAGAGGCACGCCAGATCCTGCGCGATATCGACTCGCTGGACAGCCACACCGCGTTCCTGTTCGACAAGATCAACTTCTTGCTGGACGCAACGGTCGGCTTCATCAACATCAATCAGAACAAGATCATCAAGATCTTTTCGGTGGCCAGCGTCGCGCTGCTGCCACCTACGCTGATCGCCAGCTTGTATGGCATGAACTTCCGACACATGCCCGAGCTCGACTGGAGTCTTGGCTACCCGTTTGCGATCGCGCTGATGGCGATCTCGGTGGCGGTGCCGCTCTTCTACTTTCGACGCAAGGGCTGGCTGCGCTGAGGCGCGCGCTGTCGTAACCAAACGAACACGCGCCGCAGCGTGCGTTAGCTCACAGGCGACTTGGCACGAGGCTGCCTAGACTGGCGGCCATGAACACCACTCGCACCCCGCTATTCCGCGCGCTTGCGCTGGCAGGCCTGCTGGCATCGGCCAGTGCGCAGGCGCAATTCAACACGACACCCCCGGTCGCTGGGGCGTTCAAGCGACCGTCGCCGGCTGAGACCGCGCTCGAGTACCGCAGCGACGGCGCCCGCCACCTCTATGCCGCCTACGGCAAGCAGATCCACAAGGGCAAGATGCCACCGCTGCTGTACGGCATCGCGATCATCGAAACCGAGATCGGCGCCAGTGGTGAGGTGCGCAATGTTCGCGTTGTGCGCCAGCCTGCCGCAGCCGAGGTCGGCCCTTGGGCCGTGGAGATGATCAAGAAGGCGAGCCCGTTCCCCGCGCCCGAGAAGATGGGCGCAGTCAGGTACACCGAAATCTGGCTGGTCGACAAGAGCGGCCGCTTCCAGCTCGACACGCTGACCGAGGGCCAGCGCTAGCGGCTCGCCCGCCGCTTGACCCAGCGCATCAACGCGCCGAGGGCGGGCAGCTTTTCATACAGTTCTTCGGCTGCGTCCCAGTAATCGCGGTGCAGTGCGATGCGGCCATCGGCCGCAAAGCGCAGGTGCGAGCCGCCGTGCACCACCTGCTCGGCGTTCGGCGAGAAGCGCTTGAAGCGGAACAGGAAGTCCCAAGTGAGAAAGCACTGATCGCCTTCGGCGACGATGTCGCATACGACGAACCGGGGTTGGTCGAGCGCGCAATACATGTGCTCGAAGACCTGCCTGATCGCGGTCACACCCGTGACGTCATTGAAGGGATCCTTGAAGCGCGCGTTAGGGGCATAGAGCTCACCGATACGCGCCAGGTCGGCAGGGCTCAACTGCTCGAAGAACGCGACCACACGGGCCACGCGCGGATCGCCTGAGCGCGGTGCGGCGCTCACAGCCCGGTGGAGCGGCGGATGGCCGCAAAGTACGCACCGTCGCCCAGCAAGCGCAGTGCCTTCAGCCACAACGTGAAGCGCTTGGGGAAATGAATCTCGAAGCGCCCGGCTTGCCACCCAGCGATGATCTCGCGCGCCGCTGCTGCCGGCGTGATCAGCGCGGGCATCGTGAACTCGTTGGCCGCTGTCAGCGGTGTTTCCACGAAACCGGGGTTGATCACCGAGACCCCGACGCCGCATGGGTGGAGATCGAGATAGAGCGTCTCGGCCAGGTTGATCAAGGCCGCCTTGGTTGGCCCGTAGGCCAGCGCATTCGGCAGGCCTCGGTAGCCGGCCACGCTGGCCACCAGGCTGATGTGCGCCGGCTGGCCGGCCTGGGCCTGGCGCAGCAATTGCGGCAGCACGGCATCGAGCAGATGCAGCGCACCGACGACGTTGACCTGCTGGTGCTTGAGCATCTCGTCGAGATCGAAAGCGGTGGCGCGCTGGGGCTTGTAGTGCCCGGCGCAGTACATCGCCAGATCGATCCGACCGTGGCGCGCCACGATCTGCGTCGCGGCCTCGCGCAGCGCGGCGCGGTCGGTGACGTCAGCGACCCATGCTTCGGCGCGCTCGCGCCCTTGCGTGAACTGGGCCAGCGCGGCGGCATTGCGCGCCGACACGATCACCTTTGCGCCAGCGGCGTGCAGATGCTCGGCAGTCGCGCGGCCGATGCCGGTCGAGGCACCGACCAGCCAGACGACCTGGCCGGTCCAGCCGGTGATGCGCGGATTGAGGGACATGTGGGGTCGGGTGTCGCTTCGGTCAGGGCTTGGTGAACGCGAGCGTGACCTCGCCGAGCGTGATGCCGAACTTGCTCATCACCGCCTTGTTGAGCATCACGCGCTCGTCCATCAGGTACATCCAGTCGTCGAACTGCACATGCCAGACCCGACCGTCGACCGGCAACGCCAGGGTGTAGCGCCAGTTCAGCGCGTTGCCAGCGGCCAGCCCGACGGCTTCGCCGACCACGTCGTCGGCGCGGCCGCTGTAGCGGCCCTGGCCGAGATCGGTGAGCCGCCAGACGCGCCGTTGCTTCTCGCCGTCGCTGTAGAGGAAGTCTTCATCGAGCACGCCTTCGTTGCCTTCCCAGCGGCCGACCATGTGCACCGTGAAGCGTCGCACCACCTTGCCGGAGCGGTCGGTGAACAAGCCGTGTGCGGTGAGGGGGCCGTTGAAGTAGCTGCGCAAGTCGAGCCTGGGAACCTCGCGTGCGTAGTCGGCAGGCGACGGTGCGCTGGCGCAGCCGGCCAGCAGCAGCGCCGTGACGCACACGCCGATCGAGAGCGCGGCTCGGCGCGATGCATCGGGACCATTCGTCATCAGTGTTCTCCATGCGGCGTGCGCATCCAGATGCCAACCAGAAGCACGCCGGCCAACAGCTTCAGTGCGCAAGGCAAGAGCCCATAGGCCAGCGCCAGTGCGAGCAGTGCGTCGGTGTCGCGCGTTCCGGGCGTGTAGCCAAATCGACTGAGCAGAGGCAGTGCCAGCCCGGCAGCCAGCGCGAGGTTGAGCTTGATCGCAAAGTTCCACCAACCGAAGTAGGCACCTTCGGCGCGACCGGCGTGGCCTGCGCGTTGGATCACACCGGCCAGCAGCGAGCTCGGCAGTGCAAGGTCGGCGCCCAAGGCCAGGCCACTGGCGATGCAGATGGCCGTGAATGCGACCAGATCGCCCGGGCCCAGCGTGGCGGCCCAGACGAATGCGGCGATCGCCAAGCCCATGCCGGCGAGCCACAGCCGCGCCAGCCCGAAGGACGCCACGGCGCGCACCCACAGCGGCATCGATACTGCGCCGGCGGCGAAGTAGGCGAACAGGAACAGCGGCTCGTACGCCGGGAGCTGCAGGCGGTCGCGGATGAAGAACAGCACCAGCGTGGCCGGCAGGGCGCTGGCCACGCCATTGACCATGAACACGAGCAGCAGGCGGCGGAACGCCGGGTTGGCCAGCGGCAGCCGCATCGACTGCGTGGTCGCGCCGGCAGCGTCGGTAGGACCGGCAGCCGAGCGCGGCGCGACGGCGAGCAGCGCGACGCCGAGTGCCAGCGTGATCGCGAACACCACGCTGGTGGTGCCCAGTCCGGCCAGCGCCGGCAGCACGCTGGCCACCAGCACACCAGCCAGCGCGAGGCCTTCGCGCCAGGCCACGATGCGCGCACGTTGCGTCGCATCGCCGCCCAGGCGTGCGCCCCAGGCCTGGTGCACCACGGACAGCACGCTGTAGGACAGGTACGTCAGCGCCAGCAGTGCGCCGCACCAGATCAGCAGCGCACCGGGGTCACGCACCGGCGGGAAGAACAAGGCGTAGAAGCTGGCCGCGAGGACAACGGCGGCCATCGCGGCCATCGCCAGCACACGCGGCGTCGAGTGCGCGAACCAGGCATCGGCGCGACGGCCGATCCAGGGGTCGGCAAACGCATCGAGCAGCCGCGCCGCCAGTAGCAGCACGCCGAGCGCAGCCAGCGGCACGCCAAGCGCAGTTGCATAGTGGCTGGGTAGCACGACGTACAGCGGCAACGCGACGAACGCCAACGGCAGGCCGAGTCCACCGTAGGTCACGCCGGCGCGCAGTCCGCCCGCCGCCGTGGCGACCGCGCTCGGCGCGGCCGCGCCGAGCGACGCGGAGCCAGTCGCGGCGCTCACGGCGTGGCCCCGAGCAAGGCCTGGCGAAGCTGCGGCTCCGAGGTGCGCACCGACAGCCAGATGCCAAAGAACAGCCGCGCGAACGCAGCATCGCGCAACTCGCCGATCAGGCGGCCGTTGTGGTGAAACCGAGCGCCCTCGCCGGGTCGGTGCACACCGGTGATGCGGTCGCCCGCCTGCACGTCGGGAAACAACTGCTTCATTGCCGCCAGCCAGCGTTCGCCATCGTCGTTGCTGACCTCGCCGACGCGGCGCATCTCGGCCAATGAACGTTCTGCGATCAGCGGCCCCTTGAGGGCTCGTGCGTATTCGATTTCGAGGGCCGCGCCGGCACGCTCCGCGTTGTCGCCGCGCAGCGCGCTCGGGGCCCACAGGCGGATGTCGTAGACGTGCAGCCCGAGGAACCGCAGCCGACCCTGGCCGTGCAATCGTGCACCCGGCAGATCGGCCAGCACTTCGGCCGGCGGCGTCGAGGCCGCCGCCGGCCACGGCGCCAGCGCGGCAGCGCCGACCACGAGCAGTGCGGTGCGTCGGGCTCGCATTCATCCTAGGGCCGCCGCAACGTGAACTGGATGACATCGGTGTTGCCGCCAGCAAAGGCCGCCTCGCAATAGGCCAGGTAGAACTCCCAGATGCGCATGAAGCGGCTGTCGAAGCCGACTGTGCGTACGCGGGCCTCCTCGGCAAGGAAGCGCTCGCGCCAGCGGCGCAGCGTCTCGGCGTAGTCGGCGCCGAACGCGAGTTCATTGACCACTTCGAGACCAGCCGCCTGGGCCTCGGCGCGGAACGCGGCCGGGCTGGGCAACAGGCCGCCCGGGAAGATGTATTGCTGGATGAAATCGGTGCCCGCGACGTAGCGCTCGAAGAGGTCGTCGCGAATGGTGATGCTCTGGATGCAGGCCCGTCCACCACGCTTGAGCTTGTTGCGAACGGTGGCGAAGAAGCCGGGCCAGTAGGCGCGGCCAACCGCCTCGAACATCTCGATGGACACGATCGCGTCGAACGGTTCGTCATCGATGTCGCGGTAATCCTGCAGCCGCAGGTCGGCCTTGTCGGCGAGGCCGGCGCTGGCCAGACGCTCACGCGCATAGACCAGTTGTTCGCTCGACAGCGTGACACCGGTGACGCGGGCATCGAACCCGGCAGCGGCGGCCTCGGCCAGTGCGCCCCAGCCGCAGCCGATCTCGAGCAGGCGTTGCCCGGGGCGCAGGCCGCACTCGGCCAGCGCGCGGCGGACCTTGGCATGCTGCGCCGCGACAAGACTGCGCGTGTGGTCACCCTCGAACCACGCGCTCGAGTAGTTCATTGTCTCGTCGAGCCAGAGGCGGTAGAACGCGTTGCCGAGGTCATAGTGGGCGTGGATGTTCTTGCGGCTGCCGCGACGCGAGTTGCGATTGAGCAGGTGGCGCGCGCGGTGCAGCAAGCGAGCCCCACCAGCTGCCGTAGACGGCACTTTCGACCGTGTCGCGGTTGGCGATGAGCAACCGCAGCAGCGCCGCCAGGTCCGGCGTCGACCAGTCGCCGTCGATGTAGCTCTCGGCGAAGCCGATGTCGCCCGACCGGAGTGCGGCGGCGAAGACGTTCCAGTTGACCAGGCGCATCGCCGCGTGTGGCCCCTGGGCATCGGCGGCGCCGAAGCGGGCCTGCGCGCCTTCTGGCAATTGCAGGTCGAGCCGGCCGTGGTGCAGCCCGGCCAGCAGGCGCAGCGCCGCGCGCGCGGGCGCCGGGGCCGTGGGCGGCAATTCCAATCTCGGTGCCGAGGCGAGGGTGGAGACGTTCAGGTTCATTGCGGGGCGGGCTGGCAGAAGGGTGCAGGATGTGCTGATCTCAGCGTGTGACGAAGACTTCGGGTGCGGCCGGCTTGCGCACAAACGGCACCCGTTTGGCCAGCAGGCGCAGTGCCTGCCAGTGAATGCGAACGATGACGCCCAGCGTCATCAGGGGCTGTCCGAAGAACGCCCGCCGCTGGCGTGCGCGCGTGGCGTCGGCAAGGGCGCCGCTGACGCTGGTCAGCAGCAACGGGCCGTCGCCATCGTGGTGCTCGACGCGCGCAACGATCCGGTCTTCGCCGCGCGCGAACCGGAAGCGGTACTCGCCCGCGACCTGACAGAACGGCGAGACGTGGAACACCTTGCGCGCGTGCAACTCGCGGCCCCAATCCAGTTCGGCTCCGCCGAGCAGGTAGCAGTGGCGCTCGCCGAAAGTGTTGTTCACCTCGGCGACGATCGCGGCCAAGGTGCCGTCGCGGCGGTGGCAGTACCAGAAGCTGACCGGCTTGAATGCGTAGCCGAGCACCCGGGGATAGGTCTGCAGCCAGACCTCGCCATCGGCATCGTCGACGCCCTCGCGCGCCAGTTGCTCGTCGAGCCAGGCCAGGCAATCGGCGCGGCCGTCGCCGTGATCGCGGTCATGGAAAGAAACCAGTCCGAAGCCATTGCGGACCAGCGCGGCGTCGGGCTGAGCGCGCAGCGCACGCAGCGGCAGCAGCAGGAAGTAGGTCGGGTAGTCGAACCGGTGAACTGCCGGGCGCAGACGCAGATGGCGTACCGTGCCGATGGCCAGTTGGGCGCGTGTGGCCGATGTGCTCACGCGGCCAACCCGGAAGTCTGTGCAGCCCAGCGCTGGCGGAGGCCGCGTACCACTGCCAGGCCCGACAACAGGCCATCCTCATGGAAACCGTAGCGTGTCCAAGCACCGCAGAACCAGACATGGGATCGCCCCTGCAGTGACGGCACTCGGGCCTGGGCATGAACCGCGGCGCGGTCGAACACCGGGTGAGCGTAGTCCCACTCGCCGAGTACCGCTTCCGGCCGAATCGTGCGCAGCGGGTTCAGCGACACGATCACCGGTGTCTGCCATGGCAGCGGTTGCAGCCGGTTGATCAGGTAATGCAGGCATACGCGGGCGTCTTCCTGGGCTCGATCCATTGCTCGCTCGTAGTTCCACGCCGCCCACGCGCGCCGGCGTCGCGGCAAGACCGAGGTGTCGGTGTGCAGCACGGCGCGGTTGGGCTGGTAGCGAATCGCGCCGAGCACCGCGCGTTCCTCCGCGCTCGCGTCAGCCAGCAGGGCCAGCGACTGGTCGCTATGGCAGGCCAAGACGACCTCATCGAAGCGCTCGCTGCCGTTGTCGGTGGCGACCATCACGCCAGCCGTTCCCTCGCCTGGCGGCAGTCGCCGCACCGCACGCACCGGTGTGGCGAGGCGCGCATCGGGCACGGCCGCAACCAGCTTGTCGACATAGTGTTTCGAACCGCCACGGACCGTGCGCCACTGCGGGCGATTGCTCAGCTGCAGCAGGCCATGGTTGTGGCAGAAGCGGATCATCGTGCCGATCGGGAATTGCAGCATCTGGTCGGTCGGGCAGGACCAGATGCAGCCGATCATCGGCAGGAAATAGCCGTCGCGGAAGGCGCGACCGAACCGATGGCGATCGAGGAAGGCGCCGATCGGTTCATCCAATTCGGCGTCGGCATCACCGGCACGGTTGGCGATGCCCGTCGTTAGCCGGTTGAACCGCACGATATCGCCCAGCATGGCCCAGAAGCGTGGCGACACCAGGTTGCTGCGCTGCGCGAACACGCCGTTCAGGTCGCTGCCGCTCCATTCCCAGCCGGTCGCGGGCGCCTGCACCGAGAAGGACATTTCCGAGAGCGCGCTCTCGACACCGAGTTGTTCGAACAGGCTGATCAGCTGGGGGTAGGTGCGCTCGTTGTAGACCAGAAAGCCCGTATCCACACCGTGCCGGATGCCTTCGAGTCGCACCGCCACGGTGTGTGCGTGGCCGCCGAACCATGACCCCGCTTCGAACAGGGTGACATCGGCCTCGCCGGCCAAGGCATGGGCTACAGCCAGCCCCGAGACACCCGACCCGATCACTGCAACGCGGCGCATGCGTCAACCCTCCGCGGTCGGGTTCAGCCAACAAAAAGGGGTACCGCACATGGCGGTACCCCAGGCTGTAAAGGTTGCTGCGTCGCGCCCCGGAGCGAATGAGGGAGGGAGGGAGGAGGAGGAGAACCGCTCAGGGATTGCAACCAGCCAGGCTGGAAGGCGATGCAGCAATAAAAACTGTCCAGCCGCGTGGACCGGATCCAGGCAGCGAAGTTCCCGCAAGGTTGATGCAACAGCTTGACTCGGCATGGTTCGTGGTGAAGTAGATCGTGAACTTGTAAGTATGCAATATAACCGATTGGTAGAAAAGAGGATCATGAAGTCCATTCTTTCTCTGCGGCACTGCCCATCACCTTCCGCTGGGCCGATAATGTTCATGATTTGTCTATAGCAATCCTAAGTCAATTTGGCATCGTCCGTGCCGCAGCCGAGCAACGGTCGCGCCGAGGAGCTTGGGCAGAGTCACAAATGGGGGAACGCGTGGCTATGAGTCTGTCGGCGGGGCCGATCATGTTGTCGATCGCGGCGGTCGAGCGTGACACCGGCCTGAGCAAGGACACCTTGCGGGTCTGGGAGAGGCGCTACGGCTTTCCTGTCCCCGTGCGCGACGCGCAAGGCGAGCGCCGTTATCCGTACGATCAACTCGAACGGCTGCGCGTCATCAAGCGATTGCTCGACGCGGGCCACCGGCCGGGCCGCGTCGTTGCCCTCGACGTCGACGAGTTGGACCGCCTCTCGATGGCCACCGGCGTGCAGGCGCCGCCCCGCAGCGCGGCGCACGCGTCGACGACCGGCCCGGACGTTGCGGCCATGCTGGCGTGCATCGAACGGCATGACATCGAGATGCTGCGACATCAAATGGCGCGCACCTTGTCGCGCGTCGGTCTGGGCTGCTTCGTGCTCGATATCGTTGCGCCACTGAACCTGCGCGTCGGCGAGGCGTGGATGCACGGCGGGCTCGCTGTCTTCGCAGAGCACCTGTACACCGAGTCCGTGCAGGTTGTGCTGCGCAATGCGTTGCATCACCTCCCACCGCCCGACGCCAGCGGGCCGCGGGTGCTGCTCGGCACCGTGCCCGGCGAGCCCCATGGTCTGGGCTTGCTGATGGCCGAGGCACTGCTGGCGCTGGAGGGTTGTCAGTGCCTGTCGCTCGGCGTGCAGACGCCGATCTGGGACATCGTGAGCGCCGCCAAGGTGCTTCGCAGTGACGTGGTTGCACTCAGCTACACCGGCTGTACCAACCCCAACCGCGTCGATCGAAGGCCTGATCGAACTGCGCAACAAGTTGCCGGCGCAGGTGGTGGTGTGGGCCGGTGGCAGCGCACCGGTGCTGCAACGGCGTGCCATCGACGGTGTCTGCGTGATGCCGACGTTGGCCAGCATCGCCCCGGCGCTGGCCGACTGGCATGCCCACCGCCGCGCCACCGCATGAACGAGGGCCATTCGATCTCTCTAGAATGACATGGTGATCGCCGGCGCTGACCAAGGACCCGACATGCTCTATCCGGAACTCTTCAAGCAGCTCGAATCGGTTCGGTGGAACATGGAGCGCGACATCCCGTGGGAATGCTTCGATGCGGGCCGCCTCAGCGAAGAACAGGCCCAGACGATCAAGATGAATGCCATCACCGAGTGGGCGGCGCTGCCGGCGACCGAGATGTTCCTGCGCGACAACCGCGACGACAGCGACTTCTCGGCCTTCATGAGCGTGTGGTTCTTCGAGGAGCAGAAGCACTCGCTGGTGTTGATGGAGTACTTGCGCCGCTTTCGCCCCGACCTGGTACCCACCGAAGCCGAATTGCATGCGGTGCGCTTCGAGTTCGATCCCGCGCCCGCGCTCGAGACCTTGATGCTGCATTTTTGCGGCGAGATTCGCCTCAATCACTGGTACCGGCGGGCCGCCGAATGGCATTCCGAGCCGGTCATCAAGGCGATCTACGAGACGCTGGCGCGCGACGAGGCGCGCCACGGTGGCGCCTATCTGCGCTACATGAAACGGGCAATGCAGAAGTTCGGCGACGAAGCCAAGGCCGCCTTTGCCAAGGTCGGCGTGCTGATGGCCAGCGCGCGGCGCACGGCGCAAGCACTGCACCCCACCAACCTGCATGTCAATGAGAAGCTGTTCCCGCGCGACACCATCCAGTCGCGGCTGCCCAACCCGCAGTGGCTCGAGCAGTGGCTGGACAAGCAGATCCAGTTCGACGCCGTGTGGGAAAACAAGGTCGTCGAGCGCATCCTGCACAACATGGGTCTGCTGATGGAGCGCAGCTTCGCCAGCGTGCAGGAGCTCAATCGCTTTCGCAAGGAACTGCTGCGTTCGCTGTCGCCGCCGGGCACGGCGCCCGGCGCGCCCGCGCTGTAGCCCCAGGCGGGCGTCGCGCGTCAGCCCTTGGCGGCGGCCGCGGATTGCGCCTGATCGGCCTTGCGATCGGCGTCGACGCGCTGTGCCGATGGCCGTTGTGCGATCAGCTTGCCGTGGCTCTTCCAGTCGATGCCGTGGACCGACAGCAGGTCTTCGCCGTAGATCGATTTGCTGGCCAGTGCCACCAGAGGCAACGACACGTAGGCGGCGCAATCGGCCAAAGTGAAGGTGTCGCCCGCGATATACGGTCCGAATTTGGCCAACCGCTTGAAGCCAATGATGTTCTTGTCGAGCAACCTGCGCACGCGGGCTTGCTGAGACTCGCTGATCGTTCCGCCGAAGAACGCTTGCGTGTACAGCTCGCGCGCCACCAGTTCGAGATGCAGTTCGATGAAGATCACCAACTCGCGCACCTTGGCCGCCGCCCAGGGATCGCCCGGCAGCAAGGCCGGTGCTGGCGCGAGGGCCTCGAGGTATTCGACGATCGCGCCGCTCTCGCAAAGCGTGCCGTGCTCGGTGCGGATGAACGGCACCTTGCCCAGCGGCGACGCCGCCAGCATCGCCTCGTCCCTGTCGGCCTTGCCGATGCGCACTTCGGTGAAGGGCAGGCCCTTCTCCAGCAGGACCATCTTGACCTTGTTGTAGTAGTTCGACAGTGTGAAACCGCACAACGTGATCGTCATCGCATCTCCTTCTCGATATGAACCAGGAATCAGCGCCGGCTGACCAGCGCAATGCCCACCACCACCGCCGCCAAGGCGACGGCCAGCCGAAGCGTCAGCGGCTCACCGAGCAGGCCCACACCGGCGATCAGGCCAGCCAGCGGCGTCAGCAACGTGAACGCGGCGATGCGGGTTGCCGGGTAATGGCGCACCAGCCAGAACCAGAGCAGGTAGCTTGCAAAGGTCACGATCACCGTCTGAAAGGCCAGTGACGACCACGCCAGTGTGCCCAATTGCGATGGCCAGCGCTCGCCCGCCAAGCCTGCCGCCAGTGCCAACAACACTCCCGATACCGCCAACTGGTAGAGCAGGGTCTTCTCGGCCGGTGCACTCGCCAGCGACGTGGCCCGGATGGTCAATGTCGTGGCGCCCCACAGCATGGCTGCCGCAACGCCGAGCGTGTCGCCCAGCCATTGGCGCGGACCAGCTGCGGCCGTCGGCACGAAACCCTCGGCAAAGGCCCAGGCCACGCCAGCGAATGCGGTCGCGAGCCCCAGCCATTGCGCCGGAGCCAGGCGTTCGCCGCGGGCGATGAACGGCATGCCGAGTGCGACGACGAAGGGCGACAGGTAGATGAAGACGGCCATCCGCGACGCGCTCGTGAACTGCAGGCCGACGAAGATGCAGGCGAATTCGGCTGCGAACAGGGCACCCGCGGCCAAGCCACCGCGCCATGTGCCGTCGCCGGACCACAGCGCAATGCCCCGCCAGCGCGCCCAGGCCAGCAACAGCAGCGCGGCGCCGAGCGAGCGCGCGGCCGCCTGCGCCAGCGGCGGGATCTCGGCCAACGCGACCTTGGCTGCAACTTGGTTCAGCCCCCACAACGCAGAACACAGCAGCAGTGACGCGATGGCCACCCCGTCCAGGTGTTGCCTGCGGCCGTCGCGGCGGAGCTCGGCTGTGGTCGTCATCGGGCTATCGTAGAGCCGGCGAGCGGTCACCCGCGAACGCCTGGGCAACGGCGCCGCACAGTGCCCCCGCGGCGGCGCCCGTCAGATGGGCCAGCGGGGCGACGCGGAAGTCCCAGCCCGGTAGCGCCTGTGTCGGCGCGGCGAATGGCTGCTCGAACACGAGCTTGAGGGCCAGCCCGGCCAGCACTGCCGCGCCGATGATGCGGCGGCGGCCCGGCTCGCGCCAAGCAAGGTGCAAGGCAGCGATGGCGACGCCAGCATGCAGCACGCCCGAAAGGCCACCGTAGTGCAGCAGTTGCGGCTGCAGCGACAGCGCTGCATGGCCGAGGGGCCAAGCCGCCAGCCAGGCCAGCGCCGCGTGTCGCGGCACGCGGGCGGCGATACCGAACGCTGCGACGACGGCGCAGCCGAGCAGGTTGGCAGCCAGATGGAGCGGGCTGAGGTGCACGAGAGCGGCAGTCCAGGGTCGCCACGGTTGTGACCAGTGCGTGCTGCGGCTGCCAGTCGATCGCCTCACGCGGCGCAAACCAGCCCAGGCAGGCGCCGAGGGCGAGCACGGCGCACAGTGTCGGCCAGGCACGCGACGCAGGAGGCGGATGCGGCGGCAATGCGCGCTACGCCGGAAAAACCGCGCGCCACAACGCCAGGACCGCATCGCGTTCGGTCGTCAGCGTATCGGCCGGGAACTGCGTTGGCTGCTCGTCGAGACGAGCACGGTGTTGGGCGCGGCGCAGTTCGCGGTAGGCGTTGGCCGCGGCCTCGCCGACGCCCGGGGGCAGCAAGCCGCAGGCCTCGGCGCGTTGCAGCAACGCGATGTTGCCGACGTTGGCCTGCAATTGGGGGTGGGCTGCGGCGTGCGCCAGCACCAAGTACTGCACCGCGAACTCGGCGTCCATCATGCCGCCTGCGCTGTGCTTGACGTCAAACAGCCCGGCCTTGACCGGCCGTGCGGCCCGCACCTTGTCGCGCATCGCCTGGACCTGCTGGCGCAGCGCCGCGTGATCGCGCGGCGCGGCCAGAACCTCGCGGCGAACCGCTTCGAAGCGCTCGGCCAGCGCCGGGGTGCCGGCACACCAGCGCGCACGCGTCAACGCCTGGTGTTCCCAGGTCCATGCGGTGTTGCTGCCGCGGCCGCGCTGGTATTGCTCGAACGAGGCGATCGACGTCACCAGCAGCCCTGAGTTGCCGTTGGGACGCAGCGCGGTATCGATGTCGAACAACTCGCCGGCCGACGTCCGCAGCGTGAGCCAGGTGATCAGCTTGCGCACGAAGGCGCCGTAAACCTCGGCCGCGCGGTCGGTGTCGGGCTCGCCGTGGTCGTCGAACAGGAACACGAGGTCCAGGTCGCCGCCATAGCCGAGCTCCTTGCCGCCGAGCTTGCCGTAGGCGATGACGGCGAACTGCGGCGACTCTCGATGGCGCTGCCTCAGATGCGCCCAGGCCCAGCGCAGCGTGCAGTCGAGCACTGCGTCGGCCAGCGCCGACAGGTCGTCGGCGACCTGCTCGACCGTGATTTCGCCCTCGACATCGCGCACCAGCGTACGGAAGACCTCGGCATGGTGGGCACGGCGCAGCGTATCGAGCAGTGCCTCTTCGCCTGCCTCGCCGGAACGGTGCCAGGCGGCATGGCGATCGTCCATCTCGGCGATGAAGGCGGCCCGATCGAAACGGCCGTGCAGCAGCCGCGCGTCAGCCAGTTCGTCGATCACGCCCGGGTGCTGCATCAGGTAGCGCATCGGCCAGCGCGCCAGTCCGAGCATGCCGAGCAGCCGTTGTTGCACCTCGGGGCGTTCGACCAGCAGCGCCAGATAGCTCTCGCGGCGCAGCAGCGGCTCCATCCAGTCGATAAAGCGCAACGCCGCGTCGGCGCTGCAGCGGCCGCCCTCGATGCCGTCGGCAGCGCGCCGGACCAGCCGCGCCAGCCGCTGCTTGCTGCCGTCGCGCAGCGACTGCACGCGGGGTTGCTGGGCCCAGCGGCGCACCCGCTCGACGATCGGTGCCGGCAGGCGTTCCAGGAATGCCTCATCGTCGATCGGCAGCGGGGCGGCGCCGCACGTCTTGCAGGTGCCGTTGCGGCCGTTCGTGCCAGCGGCGGACTGGCCGTCATGCAGCAAGGCGTCGAACTCGGTGGCCACCAACTCGCGCACCGCGCCAAGGCGGTCGAGCAACTCGCAGGCGTCGGCGTTGCATGCCAGTCCCAGCGACTGCGCGATCCAGCCGAGGTCGCCGTCGGCCGCAGGCAGCAGGTGCGTCTGCTGGTCGTCGAGGTACTGGATGCGGTGTTCGACGCGGCGCAGGAATGTGTAGGCCTCGGCCAGCGCTTCGGCCGCGGCCGGTTTCATCAACCCGCGTGCGGCCAGCCGCTGCAGTGCCCGCAGCGTCGAGCGGGTGCGGATTTCCGGGAACTGGCCGCCGCGCACGACCAGCAGCAATTGCACGATGAACTCGATCTCGCGGATGCCGCCGCGCGAGAGCTTGACGTCGTTGCTGCGCTCTGGCCGTCCGGCGGCGCGGCGCTGCGCTTCCTCGCGGATCTTCGTGTGCAACTGGCGCAGGCCTTCGAACACGCCGTAGTCCAGGTAGCGTCGATAGACGAAGGCCGTGACCAGTGATCGAAGCGCCAGTGCACGGCCGCTCGTCACTGCGTCGCGCGGCGCAACGACGCGGCTCTTCAGCCACGCAAAACGCTCCCACTCGCGACCCTGGACCTGGAAGTACTCCTCCAGCATCGCCAGGCTGACCACCGGCGGGCCGGAATTGCCGTTGGGCCGCAACGCCAGGTCGACGCGGAACACGAAGCCGTCATCGGTCGCATCGCCGATCAGCGCGTAAAGGCGCTTGGCGACCTTGCCGAAGTACTCGTGCGCAGAGATCACGATCGGTCCGGCCGTTTGTCCGTCGTCCTCGTAGACGTAGATCAGGTCGATGTCCGACGACACGTTGAGTTCGCGCGCGCCGAGTTTGCCCATGCCGACGATCCAGAACTCGATGCGTCGACCCTGCGCATCGAGCGGGGCACCGTAGCGTGCGTCCTCCTCGGCCTGCGCCTGGACCAGCGCGATCTCCAGCGTCGATTCGGCCAGTGCAGTCATCGCCGCGGTGATGTCCTGCAGCGGCGCAGCCTGTTCGATGTCCAGCACGGCCAGCCTCTCGAGCACCAACTGGCGCGCGGTGCGCAGGGCCGCCGGCAACGATCGCCCGCCGCCCTGCAACCGCGCCACCAGCGCGGTGATGGTCTCGGTGTCGGGCAGGCCTGGCGGCAGCAGCCTCAGGTCATCGGCATGTCGCCGACGCACGCGCTGCACGAACCGGCTGTACCCGGCTGACGCGAGTGGGCGCGTGATGCTGTTCTCGATGGCTGCGGGACTGCTGGGCATGTGCGCGAACGGTCAGTAACCCTGTGCTAGATTGGCCTGAACCGCCACGCAGCGCTGTCGGCGATTGAGTGCATCCAGCCGTTGCAGCGACTGGCAGCGCCCGATGCGCAGCCGTTCACCACCGGTTGCCTTCTCGCTCACTGCTCCCACCGTGCCCTCCGCGCCTGCCGATATCCCTGCCGCCGTATTCATCGAGCGACGCCGGCACCCTGCGCTGCGCTGGTTGTGGCGCATTGCTTTCGGCCTGCTTTTCGGTGCCTGGAGCTTATTGCTGTTGGCATGGCTGACGCTGCATTGGGGGATTTTGCCTCGCATCGAACAATGGCGCCCGCAAATCGAAGCCCGCGCCAGCCAGGCACTCGGCGTGCCGGTGACCATTGGCGCCATCCAGGTGCGTTCGAGCGGCTGGGTACCCGCGATCGACCTGGCCGACGTGGTCCTGCACGACCGCCAGAACAACGAGGCCCTGCGTCTGCCCAAGATCAGTGCCGCACTGTCTGCGCGATCGCTGCTGGCCCTGGAGCTCAGGTTCGAGCAGTTGCACATCGATGGTGCGGCGCTCGAGGTGCGCCGCAGCGTCGCCGGCCGCTTCTTCGTGGCCGGCATCGAGATGCCGGCCGGCGACCGCGCCGATGGCCAACGCAGCAGCAGTGCCGCCGACTGGTTCTTCGCGCAGCACGAGCTTGTCATTCGCAACGGCCGGTTGCGCTGGATCGATGAACTGCGCGACGGCACGCCGCTCGATCTCGACAATGTCGACTTGGTGATCCGCAACGGCCTGCGCCGGCACGAGTTGCGCTTGGACGCGACGCCACCTCCGGCCTGGGGCGAGCGCTTCTCGGTACAGGGCCGCTTCACGCAATCGCTGCTCGAGCGCCGCGGCGACTGGCGGCGCTGGAGCGGTACGCTGCATGTGGCATTGCCGCGCACCGATGTGGCCGAACTGCGCCGCCACGTGGCATTGCCCTTCGAGTTGACCGAAGGCGACGGCGCGGTGCGGGCCTGGATCGACCTGCGCGGGGGTGAACTCAGTGCCGTCACCGCCGATCTGGCGCTGCGGGCGGTATCGCTGCGGTTGGCCCCCGAGGTCGAGCCGTTGGCCGTGTTGCAGTTGCAGGGGCGCGTGCGTGCCGAGCGCAACAAGGATCGGCTGCGCTTGGCCACCGAGGGTTTGAGTTTCGTCACCGGCAACGGCGTCACCTGGCCTCGCAGCAGCGCGACACTCACGCTGCGGCACTCGCGCGTGGCGTCGGCCGGCGAAACGGCAGACGCAGCCGCCGCCAGCGCATTCGAAGGCGGTGCCCTGGTTGCCGATCGGCTCGATCTCGGGGCGACGGCCCAGGTGGCGGCCAGCGTGCCGCTTGGCGCGACGCTCAACCGACTGATCGCGGAGTTGGCGCCGACCGGGCAGGTCAGTTCGCTCAGTGCGCGCTGGGACGGGGCTCTCGATGCTCCAACGAAATACCAGGTCAAGGCCAGCGTCAGCGGCCTGGCGATTGCCGCGGCGCCGTCACCGGAGGCGGGCGGCGTTGGTCGTCCGGGCTGGCGCAATGCGGCAATCGATCTCGACGCCGATGAGTCGGGCGGCAAGGCCAGGCTCGTGCTCGACAAGGGGGCACTGCTGCTGCCGGGCCTGTTCGAGACGCCGGAATTGGTGTTCGACAGCCTGTCGACGCGGCTGACCTGGCGGATCCGGCCGGTGGCAGGGGCGCCGCCTGCATTGGAGCTCGCGCTCGCCGACACCCGCTTTGCCAATGCCGATGCGCAGGGCGAACTCACCAGCGCGAGTTGGCGCAGTGGCGAAGGCAGTGGCTTTGGCCGCGGTGCGCGCCTGCCGGGCCGGCTCGAATTGGCCGGCAGCTTGAGCCGCGGCCGAGCCGCCGCCGTGGCTCGCTACCTGCCGTTGGGTGTGCCGGAGGCGGCGCGTCGCTATGTCCAGGGTGCCGTGGTCGATGGTCGGGTGGCGGGGGCGACGTTCAAGGTCAAGGGCGATCTGTGGGACTTCCCGTTCTCCGCGACCGCCGGCGTGCCGATCGCGGCCACGGGTGGCAGCGAGTTCCGCATCGTCGCGCGCGCCGAAGATGTCTTGCTGGCCTACGTGCCAAGCGCACCCGGCAGCGCGTCGCCATGGCCGCCTTTCAGTCGTGTCAGCGGAGAGCTCATCTTCGAGCGATCGTCGATGACCATCCGCAACGCGCAGGCACGCGCCTTCGGGGTCGAACTGTCGCGCGTCAACGGCAGCATTGCCGACCTGGCGAACCCGCTGCTGCACATCGAGGGCCAGGCCCGCGGCCCCGTGGCGGACATGCTGCGCTACGTCGGCAGCACGCCGATCAGTGGCTGGCTGGGCGACGGACTGCGCGAGGCCAGCGCGACGGGCAGCGGCGAGCTCGGGCTGGTGCTGGACATTCCGATCGATGCCACCGAGCGCACGGCCGTGCAGGGTCGCCTGGCATTGACCGGCAACGACGTGCGGTTGACCCCCGCGATGCCCCTGCTGGCCAATGCCAAGGCCAGGATCGAATTCAGCGACAAGGCGTTTTCGATCGTCGGCGGCAGTGCGCGGGTGCTCGGCGGCGAGGCCACCTTCGAGGGTGGTGTGCAGGCCGATGGCACGCTGCGCTTCACCGCCCAGGGCATGGCCACTGCCGACGCCTTGCGACGTGCCCCCGAGGTGGGCGCGCTGTCGCGGCTCGCCAGCGCGATGAGCGGCCAGGCGCCGTACCGTCTGGCAGTGGGCATCGTGCGCGGGCGCACCGATTTGACGCTGACCAGCCCACTCACGGGCATCGCCCTGGACCTTCCGGCGCCGCTGAACAAGGCCGCCGAAGCGGCTTGGCCGCTGCGCGTGGAAACGCGCGCTGCCGCCGCGTCCGGCGACGGCGCGCAGCGCGACAGCCTGCGCATCGAACTCGGCAACGTGTTGCAGGCGCAGTACCTGCGCGACCTGTCGGGCGAGTCACCCAAGGTGGTGCGCGGCGCCATCGCCGTGCTGGACACGTTGCCACCGCTGCCCGAGCGCGGCGTGCATGCGGTGTTGAACCTGCCGGCCGTCGACGGCGATGCGTGGCAGAACCTGGCAGAGCGCCTGCAGGCGCTGCCCGGGGGCACCGCCGATGTCATCGCCGAGGGTTACCTGCCGCACACCGTGGCCCTGCGCGCGCAGTCGTTCACTTCCGGCGGGCGCAAGCTGACGCGCCTGGTGGCGGGGGCCAGTCAGGATCCCGTCGACGCCACCTGGCGCGGCAACCTCGATGCCGAGCAACTCGGTGGCTACATCGAATACCGCGCCGCGCGCGGGCCGACCAATCCGGGCCGCGTGCACGCGCGGTTGGCGCGGCTGGCGCTGCCGCCGGCCGATGTGGCCTCGGTCGAGACCCTGCTTGCTCAAGCGCCGGCGACCGTGCCAGCGCTCGACATCGTGGTCGACGACTTCGAGTTGCGCGGCAAGAAATTGGGCCGCGTCGAGATTGCCGCCGTCAACCGCGCGGGAGACAGGGGCGAGCGCGAGTGGCACATGGACCGCTTCACCGTCACCAACCCCGATGCACAGTTGAGCGGCACTGGCCAGTGGCAGGCGGGGCCCGGCGTGGGCAGCCAGCGCATGGTGATGGACTTCAAGCTCGAACTGTTCGACGGCGGCGCCTTCCTCGACCGCATCGGCTTCGGCGGCACGCTGCGCGGCGGCAAGGGGCGCCTGAGCGGCCAGCTGTCATGGAGCGGCTCGCCACTTGCGCTGCACACACCCAGCCTCGACGGGCGCATCAAGCTTGCGCTCGATGCCGGGCAGTTCCTCAAGGCGGGCCCGGGCGCGGGTCGGCTGCTCGGTGTGCTCAGCCTGCAGGCGCTGCCGCGTCGGTT
This sequence comes from uncultured beta proteobacterium, assembly GCA_963783785.1. GTDB lineage: Bacteria > Pseudomonadota > Gammaproteobacteria > Burkholderiales > Burkholderiaceae_C > CADEEN01. Next base: position 411,159 of record CAWAOQ010000001.1, read on the forward strand.
GCTGCTGGATTTTCGCGACGTGTTCCAGGAAGGATTCCCGTTCGACAACATCGTCGGCGACGTGACCATCGAGGATGGCGTGGCCAGCACCAACAACCTGCGCATGCGCGGTGTGCAGGCTGCGGTATTGATGGAGGGCCATGCCGACATCGGTCGCGAGACGCAGGATCTGAGGGTGTTGGTGGTGCCGGAGATCAACGCCGGCACCGCGTCGCTCGCCTATGCCGTGATCAACCCGGCGGTGGGGCTTGGGACCTTCCTGGCCCAGTTGTTCCTGCGCCGTCCGCTGATGGCCGCCAGCACGCGCGAATTCACCGTGCAGGGGTCGTGGGCCGACCCGCAGGTCGAGCGCGTCGAGCGTCGGATCAACGCGCCGCTGCCCGAACTCGAGACGCCGGCCGCAGCATCCGCGCCGAAAACGGGGCCGTGAGCGACTGCTGGCCAAGAGGAGAACCATCATGAAGATTGCCGCGCTGCAAACCGTCTCGTCGTCCGACGTGTCGCGCAATCTCGACGCCGCCGCGCGGCTGATCGGACAGGCCGCACACAAGGGCGCCAAGCTGGTCGCGCTGCCCGAGTACTTCTGCCTGATGGGCCGGCGCGACGATGACAAACTGGCCATTGCCGAGGTGCCGGGGCAGGGCCCGATCCAGGATTTTCTCGGCGCGCAAGCGCGTGCGCACGGCCTGTGGTTGGTCGGCGGCACACTGCCGCTGCAGACCACCTCGCCCGGCCGCGTGCGCAATGCGTGTTGCGTCTATGCCCCCGACGGCACGCTGGCCGCACGCTACGACAAGATCCATCTCTTCCGCTATGACAACGGTCGCGAGAGCTATGACGAGGCGCGCGTGCTCGAGGCCGGCGCCGAACCGGTCACGTTGCAGGCCGGACCGCTGCGGTTGGGGCTGTCGGTGTGCTACGACCTGCGCTTCCCAGAGCTGTACCGCCGGCTGTGTACGCCGCCATGTGATCTGCTCAGCGTGCCCGCGGCCTTCACCTACACCACCGGTCGTGCGCATTGGGAGCTGTTGCTGCGTGCCCGTGCGGTCGAGAACCAGTGCTACGTGATCGCACCAGCGCAGGGCGGTGTGCATGAAAACGGCCGCCGCACCTGGGGCCACAGCATGATCGTCGACCCGTGGGGCGACGTGCTGGGGGTGCTGCCCGAAGGCGAGGGCATCGTGATGGCCGAGTTCGACGCGGATCGGCTGGCCGCAGTGCGCCAGCAACTGCCGGCGCTGTCGCACCGGCGCTTGTAGTTCAGCGGCTGCCGAACATCATTTGCCGCGCCAGCGCGGACTTCAGCCCCGGCAGGCGGTCGATCAGCGCCATACCCACACCGCGCAGCGTGGCCACGCCGGGTGCTTGCCAAGTGAAGCTGCGGGCCAGGAAATCGGTGGCGGCGATCATCGCCCAGCGGTCGGGGGCGCGCTGCCAGGCCACGCGCGACAGCGCGGCATCGAGCCCGGGCGCGGCGCGGCTCGTGTCGACGGCGTCCCGCAGTGCAGTGGCCAGCGCGAAGGCGTCGCGCAGGCCGAGATTGAGGCCCTGACCGGCGACCGGGTGCAGCGTCTGCGCGGCGTTGCCGATGCGCACCTGACGCCCTCGCACGAGCGTGCGCTGGGCCGCCAGGCCGAGCGGGAAGCATTTCAGCGGCGACACACCGGCGATGCGCCCGACGGCACGGTCGAACACGGTGCCGAGCACGGCCACGCGCTGCGCGTCGCTGAGTTCGCGCACCTGATCGTCGCTGCGCGGCACGCACCACACCAACGAAGCGCGTTGCATGCCATCGGCGGTGCGCGGCAACGGCAGCAAAGCCACCGGCCCGTGGCGCGTGAAGCGCTCGACAGCCACGCCCGGGGTGCCGCCTTCGAGCGCGACCGTGCCGACCCAGGCGTCCTGCTGGTAATCGTGGCGCAGGTCAGCGACCTTGTGTTCGCTGAAGACGCCGCCTTCGGCGACGACGGCCAGGTCGAACGGCTCAGCGACACCGGCATCGACCTCGACGCCATCTGGCAGGTCTTTCAGTGCCGCCACCGGTGCACCAAAGCGGCCATGCAATCGTGCGGGGTCGGCCAGGACAGCCGCCTCCCAGGCGCGTTGCATCGGCGCCACCAGCGCGCCATAGCCGAGCACTGCACCCAGCATCGGCACGCCCAGATCAGCGGCCTTCAGGCGCACCGTGGGGGCGCCGAGCCAGCCGGGCACGGCCAGGGCCGGCGCCTGCTGAGAAACCCAGACTTCGCGGATCGGCTCGGCGCAGCTGCCGTCCCACGCGCCCAGGCGCTCGAGCAGTTGCACGCTGCCCAGCGCGAGCGCCAGCGTGCGCGCATCGGCAGACACATCCTGACCGGCCGGCCGGGCATCGAACAGGCTGATCTGCGCATGCGGCAACGTTCGTGCGGCCAGCAGCGCCAGCGCCAAGCCGACCGGGCCGGCGCCGATGACGGCGATGTGCAGAGGTTTCATGAGTGGGTCGTCATCGTAGCCGGCCGCCGGGCCGGCGCGGGCCGATCGAATAGAATCCGGCGCCCTTCGTGGCCCCGCGACAAGCGGGCCGCCGCAGGTTCTCCCGGCCTTGGAATCCGGGACCCCGGCCGCAGCTGCTGCGGCTCATCACTCTTAGGACCGTCGACGTGTTCATTTCCCAAGCCTTTGCCCAGACCGCGCCTGCAGCCGCCGGTGGCGCCGGTGCCGAGTCCACGCTGTTCAGCCTGCTGCCGCTGGTGCTGATGTTCGTGGTGCTGTACTTCATCATGATCCGGCCGCAGATGAAGCGCCAGAAGGAGCACAAGGCGATGATCGAGGCGATCGCCAAAGGTGACGAGGTCGTCATCGGGGGCGGCATGCTGGGCCGTGTCAGCAAGCTCGGCGAGACCTATGTATCGGTCGAGATTGCAGCCAACGTCGAGGTCCAGGTGCAGCGCACGGCCATCATCCAGGTGCTGCCCAAGGGCACCATCAAGTAACCCGCTGCGGTGCGCCCTCCGCGCACCGCGAAAGTCGTCGCTGCATGAACCGCTACCCGTGGTGGAAATACGCGATCCTGGTGATCGCGCTGGTGGTCGGCGCGCTGTACACGGCGCCCAACTTCTATGGCGAGGCGCCCGCGGTGCAGGTCTCGTCCGGCAAGGCCACGGTCAAGGTGGAGCCGGCGCTGGTCGGTCGCGTCCAGGCCGCCCTCAGACAGGCGGGCCTGAACGCCGACTTCGTGGCGCTCGAGGGCAACTCGGTGCGCGCGCGCTTTGCCGACACCGACAGCCAGATCAAGGCCAAGGACACGATCGCCAAGGCGCTCAACCCGGATCCGAGCGAGGCCTCGTACATCGTTGCGCTGAACCTGGTTTCGCGCTCGCCGCAATGGCTGGCCAGATTGCACGCGCTGCCGATGTACCTGGGACTCGATCTGCGCGGCGGCGTGCACTTCCTGATGCAGGTCGACATGAAGGCGGCCGTGACCAAGAAGGCCGAATCGCTGACCGGTGATGTGCGCACGCTGCTGCGTGACAAGAGCATTCGGCACGCCGGCATCAGCCGCGACGGCAACACGGTCGAGGTGAGGTTTCGCGACAGGGCCGCGCTCGACGTCGCGAAGAACCTGCTCGCCGACCAGTTGCCCGACGTGGCGTGGACCGAGACCGCCGAGGGCGACGGCTTCAAGCTCGCCGGCGCGTTGAAGCCGCAGGCCGCCCGCGCGGTGCAGGATCAGGCCCTCAAGCAGAACATCACGACGCTGCACAACCGCGTCAATGAACTCGGCGTGGCCGAGCCGGTGATCCAGCAACAGGGCGCCGACCGTGTCGTGGTGCAGTTGCCGGGCGTGCAGGACACGGCCAAGGCCAAGGACATCATCGGTCGCACGGCGACGCTCGAAGTGCGGCTGGTCGACGACAGCGCCGAAGCTGCTGCGGCGGCGGTCGGCTCGGGCCCGGTGCCGTTCGGCACCGAACGCTATGTCGAGCGCGGCGGTGCGCCGCTGATCGTCAAGCGCCAGGTCATCCTGACCGGCGAGAACCTGACCGACGCACAGCCCGGCTTCGACGGCCAGAACAGCAGCGAGCCGGCGGTGCACCTGACGCTCGATGCCAAGGGCGCACGCATCTTCCGCGACGTCACGCGCGAGAACGTCGGCAAGCGCATGGCGATCCTGCTGTTCGAGAAGGGCAAGGGCGAGGTCGTGACGGCGCCGGTGATCCGCAGCGAAATCGGCGGCGGCCGGGTGCAGATTTCCGGCAGCATGAGCACCGTCGAAGCGGCCGATACCGCACTGCTGTTGCGTGCCGGGTCGCTGGCCGCGCCGATGGAGATCATCGAGGAGCGCACCATCGGCCCCAGCCTGGGTGCCGAGAACATCAAGCTCGGTTTCAACAGCGTGATCTACGGCTTCTCCGCGATCGCCGTGTTCATGTGTGTCTACTACCTGTTGTTCGGCGTGTTCTCGACCATCGCGCTGGCCTTCAACCTGTTGCTGCTGGTGGCCTTGCTGTCGATGCTGCAGGCCACGTTGACGCTGCCGGGCATCGCGGCCATCGCATTGGCACTGGGCATGGCCATCGACGCCAACGTGCTGATCAACGAGCGCGTGCGCGAGGAACTGCGCAACGGTGCCAGCCCGCAAACGGCGATCGCCACCGGCTACGAGCGTGCCTGGGGCACGATCCTGGATTCGAACGTGACCACGCTGATTGCCGGTCTGGCGCTGCTGGCCTTCGGCTCGGGGCCGGTGCGCGGCTTCGCGGTGGTGCACTGCCTGGGCATCCTGACCTCGATGTTCTCGGCGGTGGTGTTCTCGCGCGGCCTGGTCAACCTCTGGTATGGGCGGCAGAAGAAGCTGAAGGGGGTGTCGATCGGACAAGTGTGGCGGCCGGACGGCGCTCAACCCGTGGCCAAACCCTGAGGAGCAAATCGCATGGAATTCTTCAGGATCCGCCGCGACATTCCGTTCATGCGCCACGCCCTGGTGCTGAACATCGTTTCTTTCCTGACCTTTGCCGCTGCGGTCTTCTTCCTGGCCACGCCGGGGCCTGCATTTGTCGATCGAGTTCACCGGCGGCACGGTGATGGAGGTCGAGTACGCGGCGGCGGCCGATCTCGCCAGGACCCGCACGGCGGTCGAGAGCCTGGGCTTCGGCGAGGTGCAGGTGCAGAACTTCGGCACCTCGCGCGACGTGCTGATTCGCCTGCCACTGCGTGGCGACATCAAGCAAAGCGAAGTTGCCGCGCGCGTGCTCGATGCGCTGTGCAAGGCCGAGTCGGGCAGCGTGGCGCACCAAGCAGTACACGACGCCGCAAGGCGAGCAGGTGAGCCGGCCGTCGTGCAGCACGGCCGCCGGGGCTGAACCGCTGAAGCTGTCTCGTACCGAGTTCGTCGGCCCGTCGGTCGGCGAGGAACTGACCTGGGACGGTGTCAAGGCGCTCGCGGTCACCATCATCGGCATCATGCTGTACTTGGCCGTGCGCTTCGAGTGGAAATTCTCGGTCGCCGGGATCGTCGCCAACCTGCACGATGTGGTCATCATCCTGGGCTTCTTTGCCTTCTTCCAATGGGAGTTCTCGCTGGCGGTGCTGGCTGCGGTGCTGGCGGTGCTGGGCTACTCGGTCAACGAGTCGGTGGTGATCTTCGACCGGGTGCGCGAGGCTTTCCGCAAGTTCAGGAAGCTCAACACCCGCGAGGTCATCGACCACGCCATCACGAGCACCATCAGCCGCACCGTCATCACCCACGGCAGCACGTTGATGATGGTGGTGGCGATGCTGATCTTCGGTGGCCCGACGCTGCACTATTTCGCCTTGGCGCTGACCATCGGCATCCTGTTCGGTGTCTATTCGTCCGTGTTCGTGGCCGCGGCGATCGTGATGTGGCTTGGGGTCAAGCGCGAAGACCTCGTGAAAGTCTCCGCAAAGGACGGTGATCCGAACGATCCGAATGCCGGTGCGATGGTGTGAACGCACGGGTGCTGGTGTAGAGTCGTCGGACCCCCGCAACGAAAGCCACACCGAATCCATGGCGACCGTCGGCGATCAAGCCAGTCTGGCCTTCGAGGCGCGCCGGCTCTACACGGAAGAACTGGTCAAGGGCCTTCCGGCACTGGTCGGTGCGGTGCAGGCTTGGACATTGGCGCCAGAACGCAGCTCGACGGGCTTCGAGCCGGCCCTGATCCGTCGCCTGCGCGACGCAGCGGACGCGCTCAAAGCGCACGGTGCGGCATGGCACCAGGGCGTCGTTGCAGCACTCCAGGAGGCCTTGCGCTACGGCGTCGCGGCATCGCGCACCGGCGATCCGGGCAGCAGCAAGCAAAAGCTTTCGCTGGTCGATGACGAGACGATCGAGCGTGAGATCGTCACTTCGCGCCTCGCGCTGGCGATCATGGACCGTGCGAACTGGGAGTTCAACGACCTGCGCACCCGCGTGGCGCTGCTCGAGCGCCGCGAGGAGCTCGATCCGCACGACCTGCTTCGCACGCACGTGCTGGCACGCATCGTGGTGGAGGCATGGGCCGCAGCCGGCATGACCGACGAGGCGCTGCGCGACCTGCAGCCGGTGCTGCACGAGGAGTTCGGCTTGCTGGTGCAGGAGGCCTACCACGAGGCCAACAGCTGGCTGGTGTCGCAACATGTGTTGCCCGACGTCGATTTGCGGCCGCTGATCCGGCGCTCGCGCGGGGGCGCCACGACCGCCTACGGCGGGTTGGCCGGCGTGCATGAAGAAACGCGCATGATGACCCGCGCCGGTGGCGGCGACGCGCAGGGTGGCGCCGGCGACAACGCCATGGCCGTGCTGGCGCGGCTCAATCGCGTGATCGAGCGCCAGGTGCCTGCGTTTTCCGAGACCGTGCGGGGCGGCCAGCATCGAACGGTGTCGCCGGCGCTGGCCGAAGCGATCGGGCAGGCCCAGGTCGGCGTGCAGCGGCGCATCGTGCGCCACGCCGACGGTGCGGCGGGCGCCACCATCTCACCGGCGCTGCTCGAGGAGTTGAACCTGCGCAAGCAGGCCCTCAAGCGCGCGGCCGAGTCGCCGATCGAGCGCGCCACCATCGAAATCGTGGCGTTGCTGTTCCAGAGCATCCTGACCGAGGAGCGCATTCCTTCGGCGGTGCGCGTCTGGTTTGCCCGGCTGCAGATGCCGGTGCTGCGCGTTGCGGTCGGCGAGCCCGACTTCTTCGCCACCGTCGATCATCCGGCGCGGCGCCTGATCGACCGCATGGGCGCCTGCGTGATGGGCTTCGACGCCTCGGCGAGTGCCGTGGGCGACTCGCTGGAAGGCGAGATCAAGCGCGTCGTGCAGGTGGTCGAGGCCTATCCCGATACCGGGCGGCGTGTCTTCCAGACCGTGCTGACGGAGTTCGAGCGCTTTCTCGAGAACTACTTCAAGAGCGAGAACAAGGCCACCATGCGTGGCGTATCGCTGGCCCAGCAGGTCGAGCAGCGCGAGACGCTGGCAATCCAATACACGATCGAGCTGCGCAAGATGCTCAATGAAGTGCCGGTGCAGGAAGGCGTGCGCCAGTTCCTGTTCCAGGTCTGGGCCGACGTGATGGCGGTGACGGCAGTCCGCAATGGCGCGCAAAGCGATGCCACCAAGGCCATGCGTGCCGCTGCGGCCGACCTGGTCTGGTCGGCAGGCGCGAAGGTCTCGCGCGAGGAGCGCGCCGAGGTCATCCGGCGCTTGCCGCCGCTGCTCAAGCAATTGCGCGACGGCATGGAGTCGGCCGGCGTGCCAGCCAGCAAGCGCGACGAGCACGTGCGTTCTCTCAACGACTCGCTGGCGGCGGCATTCAGCGCCAAGGCCGCGGCGATCCCGGCCGATCGGTTCGAGGAACTGCGCGAGCGCCTCGAAGCGCTCGAGGAACTGCTGCCCGACGCCAGCGATGTCGAGCTCGACCAGACACTGATGCTCGACATCTCCGGCGACGACAGTGGCGGTCTCGAGGTCGTGGGTGAGGGCGGTTCGATGCCGACGCCGGCAATGCTGTCCTGGGCCCGCGAGCTTCAGGTCGGCAGCTGGTACATGCTCGAGTACAACGATCACAACGAGGCCGTGCAACTGGCGTGGCAAGGCTTGCGCCGACACCTCTCGCTGTTCGTGACCGCCTCCGGGCGCTGCCTGTTGTTCGATCAGCAGCGGCTGGCGTCGTACCTGCAGGCCGGCCTGTTGTTGCCGGCCCAGGACGAGGCGCTCACCGTTCGCGCCACGCGCACTGCACTGGCAAAACTGGATGGCGACCCGGCGCGACTGCTGAACTGACGGACTGTGCGCCGGCGTGAGTCGGCCGAAGATCGCCGTCGAGACGGGCCCCGCCAGGCCCGTCTGCCTTTCAATGAATCAGCCGCTCTTCGGGCGCGACGAACAGCTCATCGAGAATGAGCGCGTCCGGCTCCTCGCCCAGGCTCCAGAACACCATCAGCACGATCACCTTCAAGTCGTCGAGATCGATCGGCGTGGCGCCGATCGCCGTGGCGCGGTCGATCACCATCTCGCGCATCGGTGGCGGCAGCACCCCCGCCGATTCGAGGAAACTGACAAACCCGATCGAATCCTCGCCGAGCAACTCCTGTTCGGCGGGCGAGTACACCCGCAAGGCGTTTGCACTCTGCTGGCCGCTGTAGCCCTGGGCGGTGCTGGCAAGGCCGTCGAGCCAGGTGAGCGCCTCCTGGATTTCGTCGCTTTCGAAGCCGACGGCCGACAGCTTGCGGGTCAGTTGAGCATGGTCCGGGCAGGCATCGGGCCGCCAGTAGTTTTCGTACAAATAGACCAACACGTCGAACATGAAAACACTATACCGCAGCGTCTGCGTCGCGAGCCCCAGCAGTGCTGTGCGAAAGTGCGCCGCCTCAGGCGCTGCCGCGGCGCTGGTACAGCCCACCGGGCAGGCGTGCAACGCGGCCCTGGAGTTCGAGTTCGAGCAGGCGCACGTTCAGGTCGGCGGTGCTCATCCCGGTGCGCGCCAGCAACGCATCCATGCGTCACCGGGTCATGGCCGAGGGCGTCGAGCACGGCATCCGTGTCGCGCGATGCCGCAGCCGGTGCGGCGACGGCGCCCTCATGCGCTGTCGCCGAGGCCGGTGCCCAGTTGAGCTCACCGAGGATATCGTCGGCCGAGTCGACCAGCTTGGCTCCCTGCTTGATCAACGCATGGCAGCCGCGCGACTGCGGTGAGTGAATCGAGCCGGGGATGGCGAACACTTCGCGGCCTGCTTCGAGCGCTTGCCTTGCCGTGATCAGCGAGCCCGACGCCAAGCGCGGCCTCGACCACCAGCGTGCCGCGTGAGAGCCCGGCGATCAACCGGTTGCGTCGTGGAAAGTTTTCCTGCAGGGGCGGCGTGCCGAGTTCGAACTCGGACAGCAGCAATCCTTCCCTGGCGATGCGGTGTGCGAGCGCGCGGTGCCGCGCCGGGTAGATGCGATCGAGGCCGGTGCCGACCACGGCCAGCGTGCTGCCGCGGCCCGCCAGTCCGCCCTCGTGCGCCGCGCCGTCGATGCCCAAGGCCATGCCGGAAACGATGGTCAGTCCCGCGCGGCTCAGGTGCTCGGCGAACGCCCGCGCGTTGTCCAAGCCCTGGGCGCTCGGATTGCGGCTGCCCACCACCGCCAATGCGGGCGCGCCGAGCAGTTCGATCCGGCCCTGCGCGTACAGCAGCAGCGGCGGATCGGCCGTCTCGAGCAACAGGGCGGGATAGCCCGGGTCACCGAGCGTCAATACGTGGTGCGTGGCGGCGGCGCCGAGCCAGGCTTCGGTGGCGGCGAGTTGCGCCGCGTGGCCTTCGGGCTCGACGCTCAGCGCGCTCGCGAGCGACGGGCCGAGCAGTTCACGCAGCGTTGCTGGCCTGGCCGCGAACACCGCTTCGGGCGAGCCGCAGGCAGCCAACAGTCGGCGGGCGCTTTCGCGGCCGATGCCGGGCGTGCGCAGCAGGCGCAGCCAGGCAGGCAGGTCGTCGGGCCGGGCCATCGTGCAGGCCCCTGGCCCGGTGTCGGTCAGGGCTGCGCGAAGCGGTCGCCCGCGCTTACCGGTTGCTCGGCCTGCAGCACCAGGCCGTAGGACACCCGGTCGAAGACGCGGAAGACGATCAGCAGGCCGTGACGCTCATCGGGCAGCTTGATCTGTGCCGGCCTTTCGACCGTGCGATCCGTGACCAACCGGCCGTCGCGCAGCACCGCCAGCACATGGCCACGTTCCATCCCGTCCTGGGCGCCGCGGTTGATCGAGACGACCTGGTTCTGGCCAGCAAGCAACGCCTCGCCATACACGGCAATGATCTGGCCGGTGACCGGCTTGGCCGGTGCGTGCGGGGAGAAACTGCCAAAGTCGCGCTGAGGCGCCGGGGCCAGTCGGTCGCCGACCGCCACTTCCTCCTTGACACTGAGCAGTTCGAAGGTGGCGGGCACGGCCATCGTCGACTTGCCGTCAGCCGTCGGCATGCTGCCGCCTTCGCGGATGTACTCGGCCGTGCCGAGAAAGCGTGCCTCGTAGCCGAGGACTTCATTGGTCATCGGGTCGCGCAGCGGTATCGCCTGACGGAACACGCGCCAGTCGCGCAGGCCGGCCAGGTCACCGAGCACATAGGCCTTGTCGCCGCGGCCCATCAGCACGCGCTCGTCGGACGCGGCCACCACGCGCGGTGCGCGCTCGAGTTCGTTGGCGCTGACGACGACCGCTTCGTTGAGGAACGGCGCGATCCGGTGCATCGCCACAGCGGGTATGCCACCGTCGCCCAGGGCTTCGCTGCGCACACGCGGGCTGAGCTTCACCGTGCCGTCGGGACCACCCTGGGCGACGCGCAGCCGCGCCCGCCCGCCCGACTTGTCGAGCACCAGCACCTGCCCTGGGTAGATCAGGTGCGGGTTGCGGATCTGGTCGAGGTTCATGCCCCACAGCTCCGGCCAGCGCCATGGGCTCTTCAGGAACAGCTTGGAGATATCCCACAGCGTGTCACCGCGCTTGACGGTGTGCGAGTCGGGCGCGTCGGGCGCAAGTTCCGACAGCGGCACGCCGGTCTGCGCCACTTGTTGCGCAGTGCCGCGCTGCTGCGGCGTGACCGGATAGTTGACTGCGCCCGCGCTGCCAACGGCCAGCATCAGGGCGCTGGCGACTGCGGTGGTGGCAAGGCTCGAGGCGTGTCGTCGGATCATGAACAGGGTCTCCCGGGGCGCTGCCGGCGGCTGCAGCGATGAGAAAATGGTGCCGTTGTCAGGTCTTCGAGGTCTTTGAGCGCCCTGCCAGCGGCCATCGGCACAGCCAGCGAAAATGCTCATACAGTTTGGCAGATTCTGCCTGTAAACCCTTGCTGTCGCAATGAAAACGCCCTGTGCGCGCGCTCGGCGTGGCACCTTTCACGAACCCTGCTGTTGCGCGCCGCTCACGCCCGCGCCGCGCGCGGCGAGGTGTGCAGCATTTCACGAACCATGAGCCTGTTGCCGATCCTCCGTTACCCCGACCCGCGCCTGCACAAAGTCGCCAAGGCGGTGGCTGTCGTCGATGAACGCATCCGCGCACTGGTCGACGCCATGCTCGCGACGATGTACGAGGCCGACGGCATCGGCCTGGCCGCGACACAGGTCGACGTGCACGAGCGGGTCATCGTCATCGACACGTCCGATGGCCGCGACTGCCCGCGCGTGCTCATCAACCCGGAACTTCTGGCGCAGAGCGACGAGATGGTGCTGGGCGACGAAGGCTGCCTGTCGGTGCCTGCGATCTACGACAAGGTGCCGCGCCACGCCCGCGTCACGGTGCGGGCGCTCGGCCGCGACGGCCAGCCCTACGAGTTCGAGGCCGAAGGCCTCGAGGCGGTGTGCGTGCAGCACGAGATGGACCACCTGGTCGGCAAGGTATTCGTTGAGTACCTGAGTCCGCTCAAGCGCGATCGCATCAAGGCCAAGATGCTGAAGAAGGCGCGCGACGAGGCGCAGCGCGTGTGATGGCCACGCCGTTGCGGGTGGTGTTTGCCGGGACGCCCGCGTTTGCTGCCACGGCATTGGCGGCCATCTGCCGCGCCGGCTTGTTCGTGCCGCTGGTGCTGACCCAGCCCGACCGCCCGGCCGGTCGCGGCCTCAGATTGCAGCCCTCGCCGGTCAAGCAGTTCGCATCGCAGCACGGGCTGCCACTGATCCAGCCCCAGGGCCTGAAGCTCGACGGCCGCTTCGCCGAAGACGCGGGCGCCGCGCGCGAGGCCTTGCTGGCGGCGCGCGCCGACGTCGTCGTGGTGGCGGCCTATGGCCTGATCCTGCCGCCGTGGCTGCTCGAACTGCCGCGTCTGGGGTGCCTGAACATCCACGCCTCGTTGTTGCCGCGGTGGCGCGGCGCGGCGCCGATCCAGCGAGCGATCGAGGCCGGCGACAGCGAGACAGGCATCACCATCATGCAGATGGATGCCGGGCTCGACACCGGCGACATGCTGCGGGTCGGCCGCGAGCCGATCCGCGCCAGCGACACCGCGGCCAGCCTGCACGACAGGCTGGCTGAACTTGGTGCGGCGCTGATCGTTCAGGCGCTGGCCGATGCAGCGCGTGGCGCACTGGTGCGCACGCCACAGCCCGCCGACGGCGTGACCTACGCGCACAAGCTCGCCAAATCCGAAGCGGCCATCGACTGGCGCCGGCCCGCCGACGAAATCGAGCGCCGCGTGCGCGCGTTCGATCCACAGCCCGGGTGCCACTTCGATTTCGAGGGCCAGACGATCAAGCTCTGGCGTGCGAAGGTGAGCACCGGCTTCGGCGCTGAGCCCGGCAAGTTCGAGGTCGTTGGCGGTGGCTTGCGTGTGGCCTGCGGCGCCGGCGCACTCGATCTGCTCGAGCTGCAGCGTCCCGGCGGGCGTCGCCAGCCGGTCGCCGCGTTCCTCGCTTCGCGTTGAAGAAGCGCGGCGACAATGCCGCGCATGACCGACGCCGTGGAAGCGCCCGCGCCGCTGTGGCGCGACCCCGAATTCGCGCGCGGCGCACGCGAAATGTCCGGCGTGTCGCTGGGCATCGCCGCCTGGGGCCTGGTTACCGGTGTGGCGATGGTCAAGAGTGGGCTGGCGCTGCCGCTGGCCGTGCTGATGTCGTTGATCGTGTTCGCCGGCAGCGCCCAATTGGCCGTACTGCCGCTGATCACCGGCGGGGCGCCGATCTGGGTCGTCTGGGCCACCGCGCTGTGCGTCAACCTGCGCTTCATCATCTTCAGCGCGGGCTGGCGGCCGTACTTCGCGCACTTGCCGTTCTGGCAACGGCTGCGCATGGGCTACTTCGTCGCCGATCTGAACTACGTGATCTTCCTGCGGCGCTTCCCCGAGCCGCACCCCGCTCCCGGGCAGCTGCCGTACTTCTGGGGTGGCGTCGTCACCAACTGGAGCGCATGGCAACTGCCGTCGTTGGCGGGCATCCTGTTCGCCGACCGCATCCCGACGGCGTGGGGACTGGGCTTTGCGGGCACGCTGGCGCTGCTCGGGTTGATGTATTCGCTGGTCTCGGATCGCGCGACGCTGGTGGCCGCTGCGGTGGCCGCCTGCGCGGCGGTGGCGGCCTATGCGCTGCCGCTGAAGCTGAACATCGTGGTTGCGATTGCCGCTGCGGTGGCGATCGGCCTGCTGATCGACCACACCACGCCGGGGCGGGCCGAACCCGAGGACGACCTGACATGAGCGCCGGCGAAGCCGTCATCGCCATCGTCGGCCTGGCGCTGATCACGCTGCTGACGCGTGCGTTCTTCCTGCTGCCCGAACGCGACATGCCGCTGCCGGCCTGGCTGCAGCAGGGTCTGCGTTATGCGCCCCTGGCGGCACTGATGGCGGTGGTGGCGCCCGAGGTGGTGTTGTCGCAAGGCCAATTGATCGGCACCTGGCAGGATGCGCGGCTGCCAGCGGTGGTCGTGGCCAGCGCGTACTACTTCTGGCGCCGCGGCATCCTCGGCACCATCGTCAGCGGCACCGCGGTATTGCTCGGGCTCAAGCTGGGCCTCGGCTGGTGACTCCTAGAATTGCGCTCATGAACATCCTGCGCCTTTCCGACCTCATCGCCCAGGGCCGCGTCGCTGGCCAGCGTGTCTTCATCCGTGCCGACCTCAACGTGCCGCAGGACGACGCGGGCCGCATCACCGAGGACACCCGCATCCGCGCCTCGGTGCCGTGCATCCGCATGGCGCTCGACGCCGGCGCAGCGGTGATGGTGACGTCGCACCTCGGCCGCCCCAGCGAAGGCGCTTTCAAGCCCGAAGACTCGCTGGCTCCGGTGGCCGCACGGCTGGCCGAATTGCTCGGGCGCGACGTGCCGCTGCGTTCGAACTGGGTCGACGGTGTCGACGTCGCGCCCGGCCAGGTGGTGCTGCTCGAGAACTGCCGCCTCAACAAGGGCGAGAAGAAGAACGACGAGTCGCTGGCTCGCAAGATGGCGGCGCTGTGCGACATCTTCGTGCACGATGCCTTCGGCACCGCGCACCGTGCCGAGGCCAGCACTTACGGCATCGCCCGCTTCGCCAAGATCGCCTGCGCCGGGCCGTTGCTGGCGGCCGAGATCGACGCCATCACGAAGGCGCTGGCGCAGCCCCGGCGCCCGCTGGTCGCGATCGTCGCCGGCTCGAAGGTCAGCACCAAGCTGACGATCCTGCAGAGCCTGGCCAGCAAGGTCGACCAGCTGATCGTCGGTGGCGGCATCGCCAACACCTTCATGCTCGCCGCCGGCTTGCCGATCGGCAACAGCCTGGCCGAGCGCGACCTCGTCGGTGACGCCAAGGCGGTGATCGAAGCGATGCGCGCGCGCGGCGCCGCGGTGCCGATCCCGACCGATGTGGTGGTGGCCAAGACCTTCGCCGCCGATGCGCCGGCGACCGTCAAGGCCGCGAGCGACGTGGCGGCCGACGACCTGATCCTCGACATCGGCCCGCAGACGGCAGCCCGCCTGGCCGAGCAGCTGAAGGCGGCCGGCACGATCGTCTGGAACGGCCCGGTCGGCGTGTTCGAGTTCGACGCATTTGCGCACGGCACCGAAACCATTGCCCGCGCGATTGCGGCGAGCGACGCCTTCAGCATCGCCGGCGGAGGCGACACGCTGGCGGCGATCGCCAAGTACGGCCTCGAAAAGGACATCGGCTACATCTCGACCGGCGGCGGCGCGTTCCTCGAGGTGCTCGAGGGCAAGACACTGCCGGCTTTCGAAATCCTGCAGCGCCGCGCGGCGGGCTGACCCAGCGCAAGGCGGGGTCACCCAGCGTACGCAGCCGGTCCATTCCGCGCTACGCTGCGGCTCGGCCGTTTTGAGCCGCAGGAGATTCGTGTCATGCAGCACACCAAAGCCGACGATGGCTCGCTCTCACCGGCCGAGCAAGCCCTGCGCGACGCCGCCTACGAGTACCACCGCGGGCCGACCCACGGCAAGATCTCGATCACGCCGACCAAGCCGCTGTCCAACCAGCGCGACCTGTCGCTGGCCTACTCGCCCGGCGTGGCCTATCCGTGCCTGGCGATCGAGGCGGATCCGCGCAAGGCCGCCGAGTTCACGTCGCGTGGCAACCTGGTCGGCGTGGTCACCAACGGCACGGCCGTGCTCGGCCTGGGCGACATCGGCCCGCTGGCGGCCAAGCCGGTGATGGAGGGCAAGGGCTGCCTGTTCAAGAAGTTCGCCGGCATCGACGTGTTCGACATCGAACTCGCCGAGAAGGACCCCGACAAGCTGATCGAGATCATCGCCGCGCTCGAACCGACGCTGGGGGGCATCAACCTCGAGGACATCAAGGCGCCCGAGTGCTTCTACATCGAGAGCAAGCTGAAGGCGCGGATGAACATTCCCGTCTTCCACGACGATCAGCACGGCACCGCGATCATCTCCGGCGCCGCGCTGCTCAACGGCCTCGAACTGGTCGGCAAGGACCTCGGCGCGATCAAACTGGTCGTCTCCGGCGCCGGCGCGGCCGCGATCGCCTGTCTGGACGTGATGGTCGGGCTGGGTGTCAAGCAACAGAACATCTTCGTCGTCGACTCGCGTGGCGTGATCCAGCATGAGCGCGAGGATGCCAAGAGCGGCAAGTTGGACGAGAGCAAGCAGCGTTACTGCCAGAAGACGGCGGCACGCACGCTGGCCGACGTGATGACCGGTTGCGACGTGTTCCTCGGCTGCTCCGCGGCCGGCGTGCTGACTCCGGCGATGGTCAAGACCATGGCCGACAAGCCGATCATCCTGGCGCTGGCCAACCCCGAGCCAGAGATCCGGCCCGAACTCGCGCGCGAGGCGCGGCCGGATTGCATCATCGCGACCGGGCGTTCGGACTACCCGAACCAGGTCAACAACGTGCTGTGCTTCCCGTACATCTTCCGCGGTGCCCTCGATTGCGGTGCGACGCGCATCACCGAGGCCATGAAGCTGGCCTGCGTGCGCGAGATCGCCGCGCTGGCGAAGGCCGAAATCAGCGATGAAGTGGCCGCCGCCTACGCCGGCCAGGAGTTGCAGTTCGGCCCCGAGTACCTGATTCCGAAGCCGTTCGACTCGCGGCTGATCCTGCGCATCGCACCGGCGGTGGCCGAGGCCGCCGCCGAGAGCGGCGTGGCGACGCGGCCGATCGATGACCTCGAGGCCTACCGCCAGTCGCTGGGACGCTTCGTGTACCAGACCGGGATGGTGATGCGGCCGGTGTTCGCCGCCGCCAAGGCCTCGTATGCCAAGGAAGCGGCGCGGGTGGTCTATGCCGAAGGCGAGGACGAACGCGTGCTGCGGGCGGTGCAGGTGGCGCTCGACGAGGGCCTGGCCAGGCCGATCCTGGTTGGCCGGCCGGCGGTGATGCAGTCGCGCGTCGAGCGCGCCGGCTTGCGCCTGAAGCTGGGTACCGACATCGAGGTCGTCAACCCCGAGGACGATCCGCGTTACCGCGACTGCTGGGAGGACTACCAGCGTCTGATGGGGCGCGAAGGCGTGACGCCGAGCATGGCCAAGGCAGCACTGCGGCGCTCGAACACGCTGATTTCGGCCATGCTGATGCGCCGCGGCGACGCCGACGCGATGCTGTGCGGGTTGGTCGGCAGCTTCGATGTGCACCTCGAGCACATCCGCAATTCGATCGGCCTGCGCTCGGGTGCAAGCACCTTCGCGACGATGAACGCGGTCCTGCTCGACGACCGTACATTGTTCCTGGCCGATACCTTCGTCAACGAGGAGCCGAGCGCCGAACAACTGGCCGAGATTGCAGCCATGGCCGTCGACGAGTTGCGACGCTTTGGCGTGCCGCCCCGCGTGGCTTTTGTCTCGCACTCGATGTTCGGCTCGTCGACGCGGCCAGCGGCACGGCGCATGCGCCGCGCCGCCGATCTGTTCAAGAAGTCCCGCCCCGGCGTCTCTTGCGACGGCGAGATGCACGGCGATGCGGCGCTGTCGGCAGAGATCCGCCACAACTTCCTGCCCGACAGCACGCTCGAAGGCGAGGCCAACCTGCTGCTGTTGCCCAACATCGATGCCGCCAACATCCTGTTCAACGTGCTGAAGGTGACGGGCGGCCACGGTGTCACCGTCGGCCCGGTGCTGCTCGGCGCGGCCCGGCCGGTGCACATCCTGACGCCGTCGTCGACGGTGCGGCGCGTCATCAACATGACCGCGCTGGCGGTGGCCGACGCGGCGGCGCGGTAGCCCACGCCCGGCGGCGAGTCGCTCAGCGCACGACGCCAGGCCGAGGGCGGGCGGCGTCGTCCCACGCCGGGCCGTCGAACCATGGATCGCCGAGCAGCGCGGCGCGCAACATCGGCAGCGCATCGACGCCCCAGAACAGGCGGCCGTCGAGTTCGAAGGTTGGCACGCCGAAGATGCCGCGCGCGATCGCCGCATCGGTGGCGGCGCGCAGTTCGCTCTTCACCGCGGCCGAAGCCGGGTCGCGAGCCGGGGCCAGGGCCTGCGTCAGCGCAGCCAGGCGCGCCGGGTCGACCGCATCGGCGCCGCCGCGCCAGACGTGCCGCATCAGCGCCTCGACGACGCGCCGGTTGGGGCCACAGGCCAGCGCCAGGCGCAACAGCGGCAGCGGGTTGAACGGATGCACCGCGGGGGTGTCGAGCGCGATGCCGTGCTGGTGAGCCAGCCAGGCCACGTGGCGGAAAGTCCAGACGCGCTTGGGTTCGATCTCGGCCGGGCCCTTCTGGCCCCATTGCGCCAGCAGCCCGGCAAACAGCAGTGGCCGGTACGTGACCGCGTAACTGCAGCCCTCGAGCGCCTGCGGCAGGTGTTCGAAGGCCAGGTAGGCGTACGGCGAGACCGGGTCGAACCAGAAGGTGATCGGCTTCATCGGCGACTCGGGCTCGTTCATGCGCCGTCGGCGCCGCCGTTCAGGGCCGCCAGCCGCTCGGCGTTGCCGACGTCGGTCCAGTGCCCCTCCCAGGCCTGCGCGCCGAGCCGTCCGGCAGCCAGCGCGGCATCGAGCCGGGGACGCAGCGCCAGGCGCGTCCCCGGCTCGATGTCGGCGAACATCGCGGCACGGAACAGGCCCACGCTGGCCCAGGTGCGGCGGGGCTCGCTGGCGGTGGCCAGGCCAGTCGCACGGTCGATGCCGTAGTCGCCATGCGGGTGGTGCGGCGCGTTGGCCACCAGCCACAGATGGGCCCATTTCCGGCTGACCGCGAAGCCTGCGGCGTCGGCGGCGCCGAAGGGGAAGTCGGGCAAGAACACATCGCCCGAGACGACCCAGAAACTGTCGTTGTCATGCCCGGTCAGCCAGGGCAGGGCCTTGGCGATGCCGCCGGCGGTTTCGAGCGCGCCGCCGTGGTCGCGGCCCTCGGTCGAATAGCGGATCGCCAAGCCCCAGCGCGAGCCGTCACCGAGCGCGGCAGCGAACTGCTCCTCGAGCCAGGCGGTGTTGATCACCACCTGGCGCACGCCGGCGCGCGCCAGTGCTTCGAGGTGCCACTCGATCAACCGCTTGCCGCGCACCCGCAACAGGGGTTTCGGGCAGCTGTCGGTGAGCGGGCGCATGCGCTCGCCGCGACCGGCCGCGAGGATCAGGGCAGGGAGCTGGAGGCGGGCGGTGTCTGGCACGGCGGCCAGTGTAGGGCGCGCCGCGTGCAAGGCCGCGCCGCTACCCCAGTCCCAGCGGTGCTGGCGCCCGGTTGACGATGCGCGAGAACAGCGGTCGATAGACGTCGTCGGGCTCGTGGCCGGTGAGCGGGTCGCGGTTGGCCGCGAAGGCCGCGTCGATGTCGGCCCAATCGGCGGCGTCGAGCACGCGTTGCGCGGCTGGCAGCACCTCGCCTTCCTCGATCGCCATGTGGTGCAGGTAGAAGTCGACATAGCCCTGCACCGCGTGCTCGAATGTTTCGCGGCGCGATTCGCCGAGCACCTCGAAGGCCAGCAGCGCATGCTCGAGGTCGCGGATCGCGCGCTCGCCATGTTCATGGTCGCGTTCGAGTTGGTCGAGTGCGGCGGCCAGTTCGGGGCAGCGCTTGCGCACCAGCGGAAACAGCAACTCGTCTTCCTTGCGATGGTGCAGGCGCTCGGGGAACTCATCGATGTAGAACAGCATCGCGCGCAGCAACGCGAAATCGGGCAATGTGCCTTGGCGCCGGTGTTGCTCGAGCAGCATCGGCAGCGAGCGCAGCATGGCAGACAGCGCGGCATGTTCCTGGCGGATCACGGTCAAGGCAGTGGTGCTCATGGCGCAAGCGTCCAAATCCAAAGTATCGAGTGTGCAAAGCATCGCCGCCCCGTGAGCAGCGAGCTTGATGCAGCGCAAGCCGGCGCGGGGGTGCCGCTTAAAATCTGGCGTTCCGCTCCCTGCCGCTGCTTCTATCGCGCTTCTGCCGCGCTCCCTCCGACCAAGCCAGCATGTCCAGCCTCGACACCCAACGCGTTCCCGATACCGGCCCGCCGGCGCCCCTGACCAGCGCCAGCCGCGAAGCGCTGATGGCCAACGCCATCCGCGCGCTGGCGATGGATGCGGTGCAACACGCCAACTCGGGGCATCCCGGTGCGCCGATGGGCATGGCCGAGATTGCCGTGGCGCTGTGGGGGCGGCACCTGCGCCACAACCCGGCCGATCCGCGCTGGCCGGGGCGTGACCGTTTCGTGCTGTCCAACGGACATGCGTCGATGCTGCTGTATGCACTGCTGCACCTCACGGGCTACGACCTGCCGATGAGCGAGCTGCGCAACTTTCGCCAGTTGCACAGCAAGACGCCGGGCCACCCCGAGGTCGGTGCCACGCCGGGCGTCGAAACCACCACCGGCCCGCTCGGCCAGGGCTTGGCCAACGCAGTCGGCATGGCGCTGGCCGAGAAACTGCTGGCGCACGAGTTCAATCGCCCTGGCCACGCGGTGGTCGACCACCGCACCTATGTGTTCCTCGGCGACGGCTGCCTGATGGAGGGCGTCAGCCACGAAGCGTGCGCGCTGGCGGCGGCCTGGAAGCTGAACAAGCTGATCGCGATCTACGATCACAACGGCATCAGCATCGACGGTCGCGTCGAGCCCTGGTTCGTCGACGACAGTGCCAAGCGTTTCGAGGCCTACGGCTGGAACGTGATCCGCGACGTCGAAGGCCATGACGTGGACAGCGTCGATGCGGCCATCGCCAAGGCCAAGGGCAGCCGCGACCGGCCGACCTTGATCGTGGCGCGCACCCGCATCGGCCAGGGTTCGCCCAATCGCTCCGGCAGCGCCAAGGCGCACGGCGAGGCGCTGGGCGCGGACGAGGTCAAGGCGACCCGCGCCGCGCTCGGCTGGGTGCACGAGCCGTTCGTCATCCCTGAAGCCGCCTACACGCATTGGGACGCCCGCGTGTGCGGCGCCGAGGCCGAGGCCGCGTGGGCCGCGACGCTGGCCTCCTACAAGGCTGCGCACCCCGAACTCGCGGCCGAGTACCTGCGTCGCGTCAGGGGCGAATTGCCGAAGGACTTCGCGCAGACCGTCGTCGATGCGATGGTGGCCGCGCATGGCAAGGCCGAGACGATGGCCTCGCGCAAGGCCAGCCAGATGGCGCTCGAAGCGTTCACCAGGGCCTTGCCCGAACTGCTCGGCGGCTCGGCCGACCTGACCGGATCGAACCTGACCAACACCTCGAGCACGCCGGCGCTGCGCTTCGACGACGCCGGCCACCCGAATGGGGGCCGCCACATCAACTACGGCGTGCGCGAGTTCGGCATGGCGGCAGTGATGAATGGCGTGGCGTTGCACGGCGGCTTCGTCCCGTACGGCGGCACGTTCCTGACCTTCTCCGACTACAGCCGCAACGCCATCCGCATGGCTGCGCTGATGAAGCAGCGCGTGATCCATGTCTTCACGCACGACTCGATCGGTCTCGGCGAAGACGGCCCGACCCACCAGAGCGTCGAACAGGGTGCCAGCCTGCGCCTGATCCCGGGCCTCGATGTCTGGCGGCCGGCCGACACGGTGGAAACGATCGCCGCGTGGGCCGTGGCGCTGGGCAACCGGGCGCGACCGAGCGCACTGCTGCTGTCACGGCAGAACCTGCCCTACCTGCCCAAGGCCGCGCTCGACACCATCAGCCAGGGTGCCTACGTGCTGGCCGAGCCGGGCGAGGTCGGGCTCAAGAAGGCCGCACAGGCGGTCATCATCGCCACCGGCAGCGAGGTGCAGCTGGCGCTGCACGCACAACAGTTGCTCGCGGCGCACGGCATCGCGGTGCGCGTGGTCTCGATGCCGAGCACGACGGTGTTCGATCGCCAGAGCGTGGCCTACAAGACCGCAGGTGCTGCCGCCCAGGCTGCCGCGCATCGCGGTCGAGGCCGGGGTCACCGACGGCTGGTGGAAATACGGTTGCGCCGCGGTGGTGGGCATCGACACGTATGGCGAAAGCGCGCCGGCCGGCGCCTTGTTCAAGCACTTCGGCCTCACCGCACAGAATGTCGCCGACACGGTGCGCACGGTGTTGGCGCGTTGAACGCATGATCTCTCACCTTGCCCGCCACCAAGCGAACTCGTTCCACGGTTTGCGAATCCATTCCCCATCTCAATCACGGAGTCACTGCAACATGACCATCAAAGTAGGCATCAACGGCTTCGGCCGCATCGGGCGCATGGTGTTTCGCGCCGCGGTACAGA
Source organism: uncultured beta proteobacterium (assembly GCA_963783785.1). Taxonomy (GTDB): domain Bacteria; phylum Pseudomonadota; class Gammaproteobacteria; order Burkholderiales; family Burkholderiaceae_C; genus CADEEN01. The sequence continues at coordinate 433,156 of CAWAOQ010000001.1, forward strand.
ACTTCGCCAGCGACATCGAGGTCGTGGCCATCAACGACCTGCTCGAACCGGACTACCTGGCGTACATGCTGCAGTACGACTCGGTGCACGGCCGCTTCAAGGGGCAGATCGCGGTCGACGGCAACACGCTGGTCGTCAACGGCAAGCGCATCCGGCTCACCGCGGTGAAGGACCCGGCGGAACTGAAGTGGGGCGAGGTCGGCGCCGACGTGGTGGTCGAGGCGACCGGCCTGTTCCTGACCAAGGACGCCGGCCAGAAGCACCTCGCCGCCGGCGCCAAGAAGGTCATCTTCAGCGCGCCGAGCAAGGACGACACGCCGATGTTCGTCTACGGCGTCAACGACAAGAGCTACGCCGGCCAGGCGATCATCTCCAACGCGTCGTGCACGACCAACTGCCTGGCCCCGGTGGCCAAGGTGCTGAACGACAGTTTCGGCATCAAGCGCGGCCTGATGACCACGGTGCACGCGGCGACCGCGACGCAGAAGACGGTCGACGGCCCGAGCAACAAGGATTGGCGCGGCGGCCGCGGCATCCTCGAGAACATCATCCCGAGCTCGACCGGTGCGGCCAAGGCGGTCGGCGTCGTGATCCCCGAGCTGAACAAGAAGCTCACCGGCATGGCATTCCGGGTGCCGACCTCCGACGTCTCGGTGGTCGACCTGACCGTCGAACTGGTCCGTGAAGCCAGCTACGAAGACATCTGCAACGCGATGAAGACCGCCGCCGCCGGCCCGATGAAGGGTGTGCTGGCCTACACCGAAGACAAGGTCGTGGCGACCGACTTCCGCGGCGAGCCGTGCACCAGCGTGTTCGACGCCGACGCCGGCATCGCACTCGACAAGACCTTCGTCAAGGTGGTGGCCTGGTACGACAACGAATGGGGCTACTCGAACAAGGTGCTGGAGATGGTGCGCGTGATCGCGCGTTGAGCCTCGAGACAGTGGCTCGGACAAGGCCGCGACCGCGGCCTTTTTCACGCCTGCGGCGAACGTGTGCCTCAGGCGCGCACAGCGCAGCAGCAAGCCCGCGTGCGGCTGCATACACTCCGGCGATGAAGCAACGGCACCTGTCTCTGGTCGCGCTCGTGATCGCGTTGGCCGCCCACGCGGCCTGGGCCGAACGCACGCCGCCCCGCGGCCCTGCGCTGGCCGACGACGGCAACACGCGGGTGATCGTCAGGTTCAAGACCGGCGCTTCGCTGCTGCGCGCGCATGCGCTCGGCGCAGGGAGCAGCCAGGCCGCTGCGGCGGCGGCGCTCGAAGGGCGTGCGGCCCTGCTCGGCACGCGCCTGGGCCTGCGCTTGAGGGCGGGCCCGGCGCTGACCGACCGCGTGCAGGTGGTGCAGGCCGACGGGGTGGACGCGCACAAGCTGGCTGCACGGCTGGCGAGCGACGCCGATGTCGAATCCGTCGAAGTCGACCGTCGCGCTCGACGCCTGGCCGTGCCCGAACGACCCGCGTTTCTTGCCAGCGTGTGCCGGCAACGGCCCGGCGGTCGGCCAGTGGTACCTGCGCGCACCGGCCGGCGAGGTGGCTTCGTCGATCGATGCGGTCTCGGCCTGGGACACCACCACCGGCAGCGCCGACGTCGTGGTTGCCGTGCTCGATACCGGCGTGCGCTTGGACCACCCCGACCTGGCCGGCAAGCTGCTGCGCGGCTACGACATGGTCAGCGACGCGGCGATCGCCAACGACGGCGATGGCCGCGACGGCGACCCCAGCGATCCGGGCGACTGGGTCACCTCGGCCGAGGCGGGCACGACGACCTTTGCAGGGTGCGACGCGTCGCCCAGTTCCTGGCACGGCACGCAGGTCGCGGGCATCGTCGGCGCGGCCACCGACAACGGCATCGGCATGGCCGGCGCCGGCTGGAACGTGCGCGTGCTGCCGGTGCGCGTGCTCGGCAAGTGCTTCGGCTACACGTCCGACATCGTCACCGCGATCCGCTGGGCCGCGGGCATCGCGGTGCCGGGCCTGCCGGTCAATCCGAACCCCGCGCGGGTGATCAACCTCAGCCTGGGCAGCAGCGGCGCCTGCAGCAGCGAACAGGCGAGCGCGATCGCCGACGCCAATGCCGCTGGCGCGGTGGTCGTGGTCGCGGCCGGCAACACCGCTGGGCTGGCTGCCAACTCGCCGTCCAACTGCCCCGGTGCGATCGGCGTCGCGGCATTGCGCCACGTCGGCACCAAGGTCGGCTTCTCCGATGTCGGGCCCGAGCTGGCGATCGCGGCGCCGGGCGGCAACTGCGTCAACATCGGTGCGGGCGAGCCCTGCCTGTACCCGATCCTGACCACGGTCGACAGCGGCACCACGGTTCCCGTCTCGTCGACCTACACCGACAGTTTCGAGGCCAGCGTCGGCACCAGCTTCTCGTCGCCGCTGGTCGCCGCCACCGCGGCGCTGATGCTTTCGGTGCAACCCGCGCTGACGCCGGCCGGCGTGCGTGCCGCACTGCGGGCCACGGCCCGCCCGTTCCCGAGCAGCGGCGTGCCTGACGACCCCACTCTCGGGCCGATCGTCGCTTGCCATGCCCCCAACGGCCTCGAGCAATTGCAGTGCTACTGCACCGCCACCACCTGCGGCGCCGGCATGCTCGACGCCGGCGCGGCGGTGCGTGCGGCGCTGGGCTTTCATGTGGTGTTCGATGTGTCGCCCGCCGCGCCTCGGGCCGGCGACACGATCACGCTGTCGGGCGAACACTCGACGGTGGCCGCCGGGAGGCGCATCGCCGCCTGGCAATGGTCGCTGGTCGATGGCGGTGGCGTCGTCAGCGGCTTCTCGGGCAGCACGACGGCGGCCAGCACCACGCTGCAGCCGACGGCCGGCGGCAGCTTCACCGTGCGCCTGCTGCTGACCGACGACCTCGGCGTCAGCGTCTCCGCGCAGCAAACCGTCACGGTCGCGCCGGCACCTGCCGACCCGCCGGCCACCCGCGGGAGTGGCGGTGGGGCGATGTCCTGGGCCTGGTTGCTGGCCTTGGCGGCGGCCGCGCTGGCGCTGGCGCGGCCGTTGTGGCGCCGATGCTGAACAGCGCGAATCACCCCCAACCCCCGATGGATAATTCGCCGCTATGAAATTGCGATCGACCCTGCGCCGCGGCGCGTTGTTTGCCGTGGCGCTGGCGCTGAGCGGTTTCGTGGCGGCCCAGCCTCGCGGGCCGGCGCGCGGCGCGGCGCCCGCTGCCGCTGCGATGGTCAACGGCCTGATCGTGGAGTTGCGCGACGCGCCGACCCATGTGGAGCTGGCGCGCGAACGGGCTCAGGCACGCGGTGCGGCGGCGCCGGCCGGCGCGCGCGAAGGCGGGCGCTGGCAGCGGCTGGTGAGCGATCTGCGCGCCGACGCGGCCCTGGTGCGCGAGGTGCCGGCGCTGGCGCAGGCGCCGCGCCGCGATCCGGTGGGCGCCCGGGCGCAGGTGCTGCGCTTTGCACGGCCGCTGACGCCGGAGCAGGCCGCGCGCGTCGCCGAGCGGCTGGCCGCGCAGCCCGACGTGGCCTGGGTCGAACCCAATGTGCGCGAGCGGCGCCAGGCGACCGCATCCAGTCCACCTGCCGATCCGTATTTTCCGGGCACTGATGGCCAATGGTGGCTGCAGCCGGTGCAGGGCAGCAACACCAGCACGATCGACACCCGCCTGCGCGGCGTGCCGGGCTTCCTGACCGCTTGGACGTACGGCACGACAGGTGAATCAACCGCGGTGGTCGCCGTGCTCGACACCGGCACCACGCTGCACCCCGAGCTGACCGGCCGTTTCCTGCCGGGCTACGATTTCGTGTCCGACTGGGACCCGGTGACCCAGCGCGGCTATGCCAATGACGGCGATGGCCGCGACGCCGACGCCAGCGACCCGGGCGACTGGGTCGACGCGGCCGACCGCAGCGCCGATCCGGTGCGCTACGGCGATTGCGAAGTCGAGGTCAGTTCATGGCACGGCACCGTCATTGCCGGCATGCTGGCCGGCGTCACCAACAACGGCGCTGGCGGCGCCGCGATGAACTGGAACGGCCGGTGCTGCCGGTGCGCGTGGCCGGCAAGTGCGGTGCCGACGTCGCCGACATCGTCGACGGCATGCGCTGGGCCGCCGGGTTGTCGGCGTGCAAGACCAGCGACGGTGCCGGCGGTTGTGCCGAGTTCGCGCCGACCAATCCGAACCCGGCGCGCATCGTCAACATCAGCTTCGGTGGCAGCGCGGCCTGTGGCACCGCCTACCAGCAGGCGATCGACGAATTGCGCGCCGCGCCGGGCGGTGGCGCCGTGGTCGTGGCCGCCGCTGGCAACGGTTGGGGTGCGCCATCGCGCCCGGCCAATTGCCAGCGCGTGATCGGGGTCGGTGCGCTCAACCGCGACGGCTTCAAGACCAACTATTCCAACTTCGGCGCGGCGTTGGCGATCTCGACCATTGGCGGCGACGACGACGATGGTGCGTGGGGTTCACTGCTGGCCGACAGCGGCATATTGACGATCGGCAACGGAGGATTGACGTCGCCCGAGAACTGCTTGTTGCCTGGCAAGAATTGCTATTACTACCACTTCGGCACCAGCTTCTCCGCGCCGGTGGTGGCCGGTGCCGTGAGTCTGATGCTGTCGCTCAACCCGGCGCTGACCGCCGACCAGATCGTCGCCGGCCTGGCGCGCTCGGCGCGACCGCACGTCACCTCCACGGTGCCGGGCTTCGGCGTCTGCGGTGATGCCAATCCGGGCCGCTGTCTGTGCACCACCAGCACCTGCGGCGCGGGCATCCTCGACGTCGACCAGGCTTTGCGCTTTGCCGCCAACCCTGGCGGTTACGTCAACACCCTCCGCGCAGAGATGATCGACACCGCCGAACTGCGCGAGGCGGTGCGCTTGGGCCCCGATCGCCCGGCCAACCCGGCGCCTCCGTCGAGCAACGGCAGCAGCGGCGGCGGCGGCGCGATGAGCGCCGGCTGGCTGCTGGCACTGGCGCTGGCGGCGTGGGCCTTGCGGCGCGACGTCAGCGCGACCCCGCGCCTGCCGCGCAAGGCGCGAAGCCCGAGCCGAGCGCTGCGGCGCTGATCGCGCGCGCCTTCTCGGCCAGCGCGGGGCTGGCGTTGTCGATGCGCAGCCGGCTTTCGCTGCTGGCTTCGCGCAGCACCGCGACACGCGCGGTGCGTACCCCACGTTCACTGAATGCAGCCAGCGCGGCTTCGGCGGCGGCCCGGCTGTCGTAGCGGCCGAGCGCGAAGCCACGTCGTCCGCCGCCCAGCCCCGCGCCGTCAGCGGGCAGGTCGAGCTCTTCGAACGTGACGCGCAGGCGGCCGAGCTCTTCGGCCTTCTTCTGCTGGGCATCGCTGCCGGCGAACGGACCCAGCACGACGCGCGTACTGCGCGGCAACGTCCTTGCTCGTGCGCACCCAACTGCCCGCAGGCAGTGCGGCGGCGAGCACGCTCTCGGCCGCCTCGACAGCCGTCGCGGCAAACGGGCCAGCCTCCAGGCACTGCAATGATGCGGCTGCCGGCTTGCCGCCGGGCGACGAGGCGCTGGCCGCGCGCAGCGCTGCCGCAGCCTCGGCCCGCGCCAGCACGCGCACGGCGTCCGGCCGCACCTGCTGGGCCAGGCGCGCCGGGTCGCGCTCGCGCGCCGGCGCCAGGCCAACGATCTCGAGCGCACCCGCGCTCCAGGCCCAGAAGCCGAGGTTGGCCAGCACCAGCAGGGCCACCAGTGCGCGCAGCATGCCGCTCAGGCGCCGTCGCCGGCCAGGCGCACGCTGACCTCGCCGCTGGACAGCTCGCGCAGCGTGGGCCCGACGCGCAGCAGCAGTGCACCGCTGTTCGACACCCCTTCGACAACCCCCTCGATGGCGCCGTCGCCGGCGGCGTTCTGCGCCGTGACGCTGAGGCCGCGAAGCAGGTCGCGCCGTGCATAGGCGGCGGCGAAACCGGCGAAGCCTTCGCGCTCGAACTGGCGCAGGGCCCGGATCAGCGGCAACGCAACGCGGTGCAGGGCCGACGGCGGGCTCGCGGCGGGATCGAGTTCCTGCAGGCAGGCAAATCCGTTGGCGAATTCGCGGCCCGGCGGCACCGCCAGCGGTGCGATGTTCAGGCCGACACCCATCACGACCAGGCGCCGCCTGCCGATGGCCACCGTCTCGATCAGCACGCCGCCGAGCTTGCGGCCGCGGCCAGGCCCGTCGGCGAGCCAGAGGTCGTTCGGCCACTTCAGCAGCAGCCGTGGCGCGCGGCCCGGCTCGGGAGGTTCCAGCGCGTCGGCCAGCGCCACGCCGACCGCCAGCGACAGACCCGACCAGTCGCGCGGTGCCATCGGCAGACCGAGCGAAAACGTCAACGATGCGCCTGGGCCGGACTGCCAGCTGCGGCCCAGGCGGCCGCGGCCGAGCGTCTGGTGCTCGGCCACCAGCAGCGTGGGTTGGGTGTCGTTGGCGCGACGACCGAACGGGCCGCTCGGCTCCTCGGCGGTGCTGCCCTGCGAGTGCAATGCCTGCAACTCGCCCGGCGTGGTGATCGGGGCATTGTGGCGGCCGCCCCACTCGCGGGCGCGCTCGAGCAGCACACTGTTGGTCGACTCGGTGCGTGCCAGCACCTCGATCGACAACCCGGGCAGGTGAGGCTCGAGTTGTTGCCACAGCGCCTCGGCCCGCCACTGCATGTGGGCGGGCGGCGACGCAGGCGCCGGGCCGGCCACAGGCGGTGTCGCGCTGGAATCGGTCATCTCGAGGCGAGGGTTGGCATCAACGCTTGGGCGCCAGCAGGGTGCCGCGACAGCCGCGCGTGCCGCAACGGCAGACGTACTGCTTCTTCAGCGCCGGCGTGTAGCGTTCGTCGATGGTCAGGCCATAGTCGTAGAACAGCTCTTCGCCGGGTGCGATCTTGCGCAGCGCCTTGATGAAGACCCGGCCATCCTGCTCGTCGGCTTCGCAGTTGGGGCTGCAGGCGTGGTTGATCCAGCGTGCCGCGTTGCCGCCGACGTTGGCATCGATGACATGCCGGTCGTCGATGTGGAAGTAGAAGGTGTGGTTGGGGTCCTTCGGGTCGTGCGGATGGCGGCGAAGCGCCTCGCGCCAGGTGATCACCTCGCCGGTGTACTCGATCACCGTTTCGCCCTTGGCCAGCGGCCGCAACGCGAACACGCCCTTGCCGTGGATGCCCGAGCGTCGCACCTGGATGCGTCGCCCGGCAGCGCGTGGTTTCGGGCGCAAGGAGCGGCGGTCGTCGGTGTCGGCAATGGGCCTTGCTTGCGAGTCGGTTTTCATTCTGTACATTGAATCCATGGGTGCGCGCGCGTGTATGTGCGTGCGCGCGAGACGACGGATTGTATGTAGGTCAGCCCGTGCCGCCGAGACAGCGGTGGGGGCCGAGGCCGGAAAGACACCAATATGAGCAAGTCATTGATCATTGCCGAGAAGCCGAGCGTGGCGCAGGACATCGTGCGCGCGCTGACCCCGGTGGCCGGCAAGTTCGAGAAGCACGCCGAGCATTTCGAGAACGAGCGCTACGTCGTCACGTCGGCCGTCGGTCACCTGGTCGAGATCAAGGCGCCGGAGGAATACGACGTCAAGCGCGGCAAGTGGAGCTTTGCGCACCTGCCGGTGGTGCCACCGCACTTCGACCTGGCGCCGATCGACAAGGCCAAGTCGCGACTCAATGCCGTGGTCAAGCTGGTCAAGCGCAAGGATGTCACCGAGCTGATCAATGCCTGCGACGCCGGGCGCGAGGGCGAGCTGATCTTTCGCCTGATCGTGCAGTACGCGGGCGCCGGCAAGAAGCCGATCGACAAGCCGGTGCAGCGGCTGTGGCTGCAGAGCATGACGCCGCAGGCGATCCGTGACGGCTTCGATCAGCTGCGCAGCGACAAGCAGATGCGGGGCCTGGCCGACGCCGCACGCAGCCGCAGCGAGGCCGACTGGCTGGTCGGCATCAACGGCACGCGGGCGATGACGGCCTTCAACTCGCGCGATGGCGGCTTCTTCCTGACCACGGTCGGCCGGGTGCAGACGCCCACGCTGTCGATCGTGGTCGAGCGCGAGGAGAAGATCCGCAAGCATGTCTCGCGGCCGTACTGGGAGGTCAAGGCCACGCTTCGACGCGCAGGCCGGCCAGTACGACGGCAAGTGGTTCGACCCGGCGTTCAAGAAGGACGACGACGCCGATCGGCGCGCCGACCGGCTGTGGAACGAAACCGACGCGCAGGCCATCGCCCAAGCCTGCCGCGGCCAGCCGGCGACGGTGACCGAAGAGGCCAAGCCGAGCACCCAGGCCAGCCCGCTGCTCTACGACCTGACGACGCTGCAGCGCGAGGCCAATTCGCGTTTCGGCTTCTCGGCCAAGACCACGCTGTCGATCGCGCAGGCGCTGTACGAGAAGCACAAGGTGCTGACCTATCCGCGCACCGACTCGCGCGCGCTGCCCGAGGACTACCTGAAGGTGGTCAAGGACACGATGCAGATGCTGGCCAAGGAAGACCTGCCGGGCCCGTTGCGCCCGCTGGCGGGCCATGCCGCGAAGGCGCTGAAGGAGGGCTACGTCAAGCCGATCAAGCGCGTGTTCGACAACGCCAAGGTGTCGGATCACTTCGCCATCATCCCGACGCTGCAGGCCCCGAAGAGCCTGACCGAGATCGAAGCCAAGCTCTACGACATGGTCGTCAAGCGCTTCCTGGCCGTGTTCTATCCGAGCGCCGAGTCGATGGTCACGACGCGCATCTCGACCGTGAAGGCCGGCGGCAAGGAGCACAGGTTCCAGACCAACGGCAAGGTGCTCGTGAACCCGGGCTGGCTCGCGGTCTACGGCAAGGAGGCTCAGGAAGACGACGCCAACCTGGTGGCGGTGCAGCCTGGCGAGGTGGTGCGCACCGAGCACATCGACGTCAATGGCCTGAAGACGCGGCCGCCGGCTCGCTACACCGAAGCCACCTTGCTCAGTGCGATGGAAGGCGCCGGCAAGCTGATCGACGACGACGAGCTGCGCGAGGCGATGGCCGAGAAGGGCCTCGGCACACCGGCAACGCGGGCCCAGGTGATCGAAGGCCTGCTGATGGAGAAGTACATCTACCGCGACGGCCGCGAACTGGTGCCCACGGCGAAGGCCTTCCAGTTGATGACCTTGCTGCGCGGCCTGGACATCGAGGACCTGACCAGACCCGAGCTGACCGGCAACTGGGAATACCAGCTGGCCGAGATGGAGCACGGGCGCCTGAAACGCGAGGCCTTCATGGCCGAGATCGCGGCGATGGCCCAGCGCATCGTCAAGAAGGCCAAGGAGTACGACCGCGACACCATCCCGGGCGACTACGCAACCTTGTCGACGCCGTGCCCGAACTGTGGCGGCGTCGTGAAGGAGAACTATCGGCGCTTCGCCTGCGAGAAGTGCGCCTTCTCGATCACCAAGATCCCGGCCGGCCGCGCCTTCGAGATCGCCGAGGCCGAGGCCTTCCTGCGCGACAAGAAGATCGGCCCGCTCGAGGGCTTCCGCTCCAAGGCCGGCTGGCCGTTCACGGCCGAAATGAGGCTGGTGCGCGACGACGAGATCGACAACTGGAAGCTCGAGTTCGACTTCGGCGACGACAAGAAGGGCGCCGACGGCGATGGCGAGCCGGTCGACTTTTCCGCCCAGGCGAGCCTCGGTGCCTGCCCCAAGTGCCAGGGCCACGTCTACGAGCATGGCAGCAGTTACGTCTGCGAGCACGCGGTCGGCGCGCACGTGACCTGCGACTTCAAGAGCGGCAAGATCATCCTGCAGCAGCCGGTGCCGCGCGAGGAGATGACGCGTCTGCTCGGCACCGGCAAGACGGCCTTGCTCGAGAATTTCGTCTCGAACAAGACCCGCCGCAAGTTCAAGGCCTACCTCGTCTACGACAAGAAGGAAGGTAAAGTCATTTTCGAGTTCGAGCCCAGGGCGGCCAAGGCGCCAGCCGCAAAGACGGCACGCAAGAAGGCCGGCTGAGCCTCGAACCAGCCAGGGAGTCTTCCGATGATCAGATCGATTCGCGCGCGCATCGCGCTTCTCGGTGCGCTGTGGGTGGCGTGCCCGTGGGCCCATGCCCTGGTCTTCGCCGTCAACGAGGGCGTGACCTACCGGGTCTCCAACGACGAGATCCGTGCGCGCTATGCGTTGATCGCGGCCGACCTGTCCAAGCTGCTGCGGCAGCCGGTCAGTGTCGAACCGATCGGCGACTACCCGACGCTGCGCAAGGGTCTCGAAGGCAAGGCCTACGACATCGCGCTGGTGCACCCGGCGCATGTGTCGATCGGCGCCATCAAGAACAGCGGCTACCGCCTGGTGGCGGTGGCCAAGGGCTTCGAGAAATACCAGGCCAACTTCCTCGTGCGCGCCGACTCGCCGCTGAAATCGCTGGCCGAACTCGAGGGCAGGCGCCTGGGTGCGCCCGACGAGGACTCGATCACTTCCTGGATGGTGCGGGCGACGCTGCGCGACGCGCGCGTGGACCTCAAGAACGTCAGCATGACCTACACGCGCTACCAGGACGCGGTGCCGTTCTTCGTCGAGAACTCGCTGACCCATGCCGGTGCCACGGCGGCCGCCAGCGTCATCAAGGACTGGCAGGCCAAGGGTGGCAAGGTGCTGGCGCAGTCCAAGCAGGTGCCGATCAAGCACGTCATCGCCGCGCCTTCGCTGAGCGCGGAGCAGGTGGCCAGCGTGCGCGAGTACCTGGTGGCGCTCGACGCGAGCGATGAGGGGCGCAAGAAGCTCGAGCCGAGCAAGCTGCGCGGCTTCGCGGTCTACGACGAAGCCGAGATGATGGCCCTGGGCAAGTGGCTCGGGCTCTGACGCTGGCCGGCGGCCGCGACGGATGACGCCGGGCCGCGGGCCGTCACCATGAGCGCGGCGGTCTTCTACAAGCTGCTGGCGATATTCCTGCACGGTCGCGCTGGGCTGGCTGGCCGGGCGCATGCGCTGGCTGGGCTCGGGCACCGACAGCAGCGACCCCGCGCGTGTGCTCAGCAACGCCGCGTTCTTCATCTTCGTGCCGGCCCTGCTGTTTCGCACCACGGTGCGGCTGGACTTCGCGACGATGCCCTGGCGCAGCGTGTGGGCCTATTTCGTGCCGGTGGTGGCGCTGGCGCTCGCCGTCTATGTCTGGCAGCGCGCTCGCGGCGCGGCGCAACGGCATGGCGCGGCGGCGCCCGCCGTGCGCGCTCTGTCGGCCAGCTTCGGCAATTCGGTGCAGCTGGGCATTCCGCTGGCCGCGGCGCTGTTCGGCGAAGCCGGTCTGGCGATCCACATTCCGCTGGTCAGCCTGCACGCGCTGTTCATGCTCTCGCTGGCCACCGCGCTGGCCGAGATCGATCAGGCACGCGTGCCGATGCCGGGGCGCCCGCCGTCGTCGCTCGGCGCCACGATGACCGCGACGGTGCGCAACACGGTGATCCATCCGGTGGTGCTGCCGGTGCTGGCCGGTCTGGCCTGGAATGCCACCGGCCTCGGCCTGAACGCGGTGGTCGACGAGACCCTGGCCCTGCTCGGTTCGGCGGTGGTGCCGATTTGCCTGGTGCTGATCGGCCTGTCACTGGCCTACTACGGCGTGCAAGGCCACTTGCGCGGTGCGATGGGCCTGTCGCTGGTCAAGCTGGTGGTTCAACCTGCGCTGGTGCTGCTGGTCGCGCATTGGGGCTTCGGCCTCTCGGGCGTGCCGCTGGCCGTGGTGGTGATGATGGCCGCTCTGCCGGTGGGCAGCAACCCGCTGATCTTTGCGCAGCGCTATGCGCACGTTGCCGGCCGAAACCACGGCGGCGATCGTGTTCTCGACCATCGCCTTCGTGGCCACTGCGGCGGTCTGGCTGGCGCTGCTGGCGCGCTGGGACTGAGACACAATTGCGCCATGCAGGTCAACGACATCACCGCCTACATGGCCCACGTCGGTGCCGCCGCGCGCACCGCCTCGCGGGAAATGGCCGCGGCGTCGACCGCGGCCAAGAATGCGGCGCTGCGCGGCCTGGCCGGACGGTTGCGCGAGCAGGGCGGCGCGCTGCAGGCAGCCAACGCGCAGGACATCGATGCGGCCGAGCGCGCCGGTCTGGCGGCACCGCTGCTCGACCGCCTGCGACTGACGCCCGCGGTGCTCGAGACGGTGGCCGAGGGCTGCGAACAGCTCGCGGCGATGCCCGACCCGGTGGGCGAGATCAGTGGCGTCAAGCGACGCCCGAGCGGCATCAGCGTGGGCCAGATGCGGGTGCCGCTGGGCGTGTTCGGCATGGTCTACGAGAGCCGGCCGAACGTGACCATCGAAGCCGCCTCGCTGGCCATCAAGAGCGGCAACGCGGCGATCCTGCGCGGCGGCTCCGAAGCGATCCACAGCAACCTCGCGCTGTCGCGGGAGGTGCAGGCGGCGTTGATCGAGGCTGGCCTGCCGCCCGAGGCGGTGCAATTGGTCGCCACCACCGACCGCGCCGCGGTCGGTCGCCTGATCGCGATGCCCGAGTACGTCGACGTGATCATCCCGCGCGGCGGCAAGGGGCTGATCGAGCGCATCGCGGCCGAGGCCAAGGTGCCGGTGATCAAGCACCTCGACGGCAACTGCCACGTGTATGTCGATGGCGAGGTCGACCTCGAGCTGGCGGTGCGCGTGACCGACAACGCCAAGACGCAGAAATACAGCCCGTGCAATGCGGCCGAGTCGCTGCTCGTGCACCGTGACGTCGCAGCGGCCTTCCTGCCCAGGATCGGCGCCGTCTTCGCGTCCAAGGGTGTCGAGATGCGCTGCTGCCCGGCGAGCAAGGCCCTGCTCGGTGCGATACCGGGCGCGGAGGTGGTCGACGCCAGCGAAGCCGACTGGTCCGAGGAGTACCTGGCGCCGATCATCAGCGTCAAGGTCGTGGCCTCACTGGACGAAGCCCTGGCCCACATCGACCGCCATGGCTCGCACCACACCGACGCGATCCTGACCACCAATCATGTCAACGCCATGCGCTTCCTGCGCGAGGTCGACTCGGCCAGCGTGATGGTCAATGCCAGCACCCGCTTTGCCGATGGCTTCGAGTACGGACTGGGCGCCGAAATCGGCATCAGCACCGACAAGTTCCACGCCCGCGGACCGGTCGGCCTCGAGGGCCTGACCTCGCTGAAGTGGATCGTGCTCGGCGAGGGACAGACCCGGTCCTGACACCTTCGGGGCCCCGCGCAGCAGCCCGGCCACGCCCTGAGCCGCGGGCGACCTCTCGATCCCCGGGAGATCCCGGGGATCGGCAAGGCGGCGGCTTCGTGTTGCAATCGCGCACATGTCGGATTCGCCGTCGACCCTGCCCCGCTCGGAAAACCTGGTGCACGTGCGTGCGCCGCGCATCGACCGCACCGATCCCGCGCTGCGTGAACACATCGTGCGGCTGCAGGCGCTGCGCGATCCCGCGCAGTGGCAGGCCGGGGCGCTCGCGCTGATGCTCACGCCCGAGAGCAAACGTGAACGCGCGGTGTGGTTTGCCGAGGCGCGCGACGTTCCGGACGCCGAGCACGTGCTCGACGATGCGCTGGCGTTGCCACCGTCGCACCGGCTGCCCTGGTTCGAGCACTTCGCGCGCTTGCTGGCACCGGGGCCGGTGGTGCTGCGCCAGGCGCTGATCAGCGCGGCGCGGCGGGTGATGACGGCCGACGGCATGGTCCACCAGATCGACCAGCTGCGCTGGGTGGCGCTGCGTCACCTGCTGGCCGGCAGCGCCGTGGCGCCGCCCGCGGCCGCCGGGACCGATCTGGATCAGATCGACGACGCACAGGCGCAAAAAGTCTGCGAGTTCAGCGCCTTCCTTTCGCAACTGGTACCGGCGCCCGAACTGACGCTCGACCTGACTGGCCACGAATCGCCCAGCCAGGTCTGGTACGACACCGTGATCGCGCCGTGGCGCGACCGTTTCACGCTGCCGCCGCGCGAGCGGCATGACATCGACGCCACTCTGCGCGCGCTGCGCGTGCTGCAGACGCTGCCATGGCTGCTGCGCCCGGTGCTGGTGCGCAGCTGGTTCGACGCCGCGCGGGCGCTGACCGAAGGCCCGGCACTGCACGCGACGGCTGCCGACGCGCTGCGACTGAGCTGCATTCTGCTGGATTCCCCTGTGCCGCCCGAATTGGCGCGCCAGTACATTGAGGTGGAAGCGGCCCGCCACTGAGAGTCGGGCCGGCGGCCCATCAGCCCAGGAGACATTGCCATGCGATTGCGCCTATCTGCCATGCTGCCGTTGGCAGCCACCCTGGCGGTCGGAATGCCGGCGTTGCCCGCGGCGGCGCAGGATGCCGGCGCGCTGCGCCTGAAGGCGCTCGCGGCCACCTGCGCCAACTGCCACGGCACTCAGGGCCGCGCTGTCGATGGCGCGGCCGTGCCAGGCTTGGCGGGCATGCCGGCGGCCTACATGGTCGAGCAGGTGAAAGCCTTCAAGTCCGGCGCGCGGCCGGCCACGGTGATGCATCAGCTGGCCAAGGGTTACAGCGACGCGCAGATCGAGCAAGTGGCCGCATACTTCGCGGCGCAGAAGAAGTGAAGGGGCCGACCATGATGCACAGACGACACCTGCTGCAAGGCAGCGGCGCATTCGGCCTGCTGGCGCTGGCCGGTTGCGCCAACATCGGCAGCGGCCCACCGAGCAAGGCCCGCGTGCTGGTTGTCGGCGGCGGCTACGGCGGCGCCACGGCGGCCAAGTACGTGCGCCTGTTTTCCGACCAGAAGATCGACGTCACGCTGGTCGAGCCGAACGACGCATTCGTCTCCTGCCCGGTCAGCAACCTCGTGCTCGGCGGCAGCAAGACCATCGCCGACATCACGACGCCGTACACCGCGTTGGCGAAGAACCACGGCGTGCGCGTGATCAAGGACACGGTCGCCAGCATCGACCCGGTGAAGAAGGTGGCGGTGCTGGCGTCGGGCCCGACCATCGCCTACGACAAGCTGATCCTGTCGCCCGGCATCGACCTGATGTGGGACAGCATCGCCGGTTCGCGCGCCGCCAACAGCGAGGGCCGTGTCCTGCAGGCCTGGAAGGCCGGGCCGGAGACGGTGGCGTTGCGGCGCCAGCTCGAGGCCATGCCCGACGGGGGCGTCTACGCGATCACCATCCCCGAAGCGCCGTACCGCTGCCCGCCGGGGCCCTACGAGCGGGCCTGCCAGGTGGCGAGCTACTTCAAGGCGGCCAAGCCCAGAAGCAAGGTGCTGATCCTCGACGCCAACCAGGACGTGACGAGCAAGGGCCCGCTGTTCAAGAAGGTGTGGGCCGAGCAGTACAAGGGCATCGTCGAGTACCGCGGCCAGCACAAGGCGACCGCGGTCGATGCGAAGACCGGCACCATCAAGTTCGAGATCCAGGACGACGTCAAGGCCGACGTGCTCAACGTGCTGCCGACGATGCGTGCCGGCCTGATCGCGGTGCAGACCGGGCTGGCCAACGCCAACGCGCGCTGGTGCAACGTCAACTACCTGAACTTCGAGAGCACGGCGGCCAAGGACATCCACGTGCTCGGCGACTCGATCCAGATCGCGCCCGGCATGCCCAAGAGCGGGCACATGGCCAACAGCCACGGCAAGGTGGTGGCGGCGGCGATCGTGGCCGAGCTCGCCGGCTGGGAGGTCAACCCGGCGCCGATGCTGACCAACACCTGCTACAGCTTCACCGACGCCCGCAACGTGATCCACGTCGCCAGCGTGCACGAGTACGTGGCGGCCGAGAAGACCTTCAAGACGGTGGCCGGCTCCGGCGGCGTGTCGGCGGGGCCGACCGAACAGGAGGGCGCTTATGCCTGGAACTGGGCGCGCACGATCTGGGCCGACACGCTGATCTGACGCTCCGGGCCCGGTCTAGCCCTGGCCCATCACGGCCGCGGTGGCCACCAGTTCGTCGAACAGCGCCACGGAGACCTTGCCGCTGACGGCGTAGGGGTCGAGCTTGGCGCACTCTGAATACTTCAGCAGCAGCGCCGGGTTCAGCCGCGCCATGTTGACCTGTCCCATCGACCAGCCGGCGAAGCGCCGTTCGGCGATCTCTTCGTAGTTGAGCAGCACCACGTCGGTGTGGCGCGGATCGGCCACGATGCCGTTGTAGACCTTGTTGACCGAGCTGCGCCCGCCCTCGAGCACCTGCATGAAGATGCCTTCGGAGTAGCAAAGCACGCCGGTGATGCCGGCTTTCGGGTTGTTGGCCCTGCTCTGCTTCAGGATCGCGAGCAGTTCTTCCTGGTCGACGGCACGGGCCGCACGGCTGGCATACATCAAGCGAACCAACACAGTCAACCTCCGTTCTTCTTCGAAAGCAGCGAGAGGAATTCGCGCCGCAGGTTGGGGTCCTTCAGGAAGGCGCCGCGCATCACCGAATTGGTCATCGCCGATTCGTCGTCCTTGACGCCGCGCCAGTGCATGCAGAAGTGGTCGGCCTCCATCACGATGGCCAGCCCGTCGGGCTTGACGCGCTGCTGCAGCTCGTCGGCCAGCATGATCACCGCCTCCTCCTGGATCTGCGGCCGGCTCATGATCCAGTCGCAGATGCGCGCGTACTTCGACAGCCCGATCAGGTTGGAGAACTCGTTGGGCATGATGCCGATCCAGACCTTGCCCAGGATCGGGCACAGGTGGTGCGAGCAGGCGCTGCGCACCTTGATCGGGCCGACGATCATCAACTCGTTCAGGCGCGAGGCGTTCGGAAACTCGGTCACCGAAGGCATCTTCACGTAGCGGCCGCGGAAGACCTCGTCGACGAACATCTTGGCCACCCGCTTGGCGGTGTCGTTGGTGTTGTGGTCGCTGTCGGTGTCGATCACCAGCGCCTTCAGGACGCCCTGCATGTGCGCCTGCACCTCGGCCTTGAGCTCCTCGATCTCGCCGTCGCGAACGAAGGCCGAGATGTTGTCGTTGGCGTGGTAGCGGCAGTCGGCGCCGACCAGGCGGTATCGGATGCGCTCGGACGCCGGCAGTTGCGCCAGGTCGTCCTCGCTGCGGAAGATGGGCATCGTCGGGCTGGACATCGGGCCCTCCATGGCACGGCTGGGCTGGCGATTGTGCCGTGCCGGCAATGCCCGTGCAGGCCATAGACTGCTCGGGTGACCGCACCCGCCCCGACGCCCTCGATCGCGCTGTCACATCTGCTCGACCACACCGCGAACATGGTCCAGGGCGTGCGCGAGGGCCGTTCGCTGAGCGATTTGCTGCCGCGCGTGCCGGAAGCCGCACGCGCCGGGACGCAGGCCCTGGCGTTCCAGGTGCTGCGGGCGCTCGGTGGCGCCGAGGCCGTGCGGGCGGTCGTCGCCCCGAAGGCGCCGCCGCCGGCGGTCGATGCGCTGCTGGTCAGCGCCATCGCCTTGCTGTGGCCGGCGCCGGCGGGCGAGCGGCCGCCGTACCCCGATCACACGCTGGTCGACCAGGCCGTGCACGCGGCGCGCAAGCGCACGCCCGCGGCGGCGGGGTTCGTCAACGCGGTGCTGCGTCGCTTCGTGCGCGAGCGCGACGCGCTGGTCGAGGCCGCCGAGCCAGCAGCCGGCTGGGGCCTTCAATCATCCGCTGTGGTGGATCGAGCGCCTGAAGCGCGACTGGCCATCGCATTGGCAGGCGCTGTTGCGCGAGGCCAACCGCCATCCCCCGATGACGTTGCGCGTCAATGCCCGCCGCAGCAGCGCGACCGCCTATGTGCAGCGCCTGGCCGCCCACGGCGTGGCGGCGCAGGCTTGCGGCAGCCACACCGTGGTGCTGGCCGAGCCCTGCCCCGTGACGCAGTTGCCGGGCTTTGCCGACGGCGAGGTGTCGGTGCAGGACGCGGCGGCTCAGCTCGCTGCGCCGCTGCTGCTCGGCGAGGCCGGTCTGCCGGCGGGCGCGAGGGTCTTGGACGCCTGCGCAGCCCCCGGCGGCAAGGCTGCGCACCTGCTCGAACTGGCCGACCTGGACCTGCTGGCGCTCGACAGCGACCCGCAGCGCCTGGCGCGGGTCCAGCAGACGCTCGATCGCCTGCATCTGCACGCCACCGTGAAGGCCGGCGACGCGCGCGATCCGGCCTCCTGGTGGGACGGTCGGCCGTTCGCTGCGATCCTGCTCGACGCCCCGTGCAGCGCCTCGGGCATCGTGCGCCGCCACCCCGACATCCGCTGGCTGCGCCGGCCGGGCGACATCGCTGCGCTGGCGCGCATCCAGGCCCAGACTGCTCGACGCGCTGTGGCCGCTGCTGGCCCCCGGTGGTCGTCTGGTCTACGCCACCTGCTCGGTGTTCAAGGCCGAGGGCCAGCAGCAGATCGACGCTTTTTTGCAACGCCTGGGCCCGGGCGGCGCCAGCCTCGACCCGGCGTCGCCGGGCCACCTGCTGCCCCTGCCGGACAATGCGATTGCAGGGCCCGCCATGCCTGACGGCTTCTACTACGCCCTGCTTCATAGACCCTGAGCGCCTCCATGCCCTGTCTCGCCGCGGTGTGCCAGCTCAACGGGCACCGCGTGTCGCGGCACCCGTGGCGCGCGCTCGCGCTTGGCGCTGCTGCTGCTGCTGTCGGCACCGGCTCGTGCGCAAGGTGTCGAGGTGCTGGAACTGGTGGCCGTGCGCGACGAACAAGCGATCCGCGTTGACTACCAGCTTCGCGTGACGCTGCCGCCAGCCGTCGAAGAGGCCGCGCTGCGCGGCGTGCCGTTGCACTTCGAAGCCCAGGCCACGCTGTGGAATCCACGCTGGTACTGGCGCGACGAGCGCATCGCACGCGTCGAGCGCGGTTGGCGACTGTCATACCAGCCGCTGACGACCAACTGGCGTGTCAGCCAGGGCGGCCTGGGCCAGAGTTTCCCCAGTCTGTCCGAGGCACTGGGCGCGATGACGCGCAGCGCGGGTTGGCGCATTGCCGATCCGCGTGACGCCGAGGCCGATGGTCGCCACTACATCGACTTCAGCTGGCGCCTGGACACCAGCCAGCTGCCGCGGCCACTGCAGATCGGCCTGGGCGGCATCGGTGGTGCCGGCGAATGGGCGCTGGGCATCGAGCGCACCGTGAAGCTCGGTCCATGAGAGCACCAAGTTCGACCGCCTCCGTGCAGGCCGAGCGCCGCGCCGCTCCCAGGCCGACCGGCATCCCGCGGGCCACGAAGGGACCCCTGCCGGGCGCTTCGGGAATCGCTCGACGCATGGGTCGGGCGTGGGGCCCCAATGACCAAGTCGGCACGCTGGGGCTGGGTGGTGGCGCTGGTGGCCCTCACCGGCGTGGCGCTGGTGCTGGCCTTCGTGCTTGCGCTGACCAACGAGGTGCCCGGCTTCTACGAGCGCCAACTGGCCTGGCTGTTCTGGCTCAACCTCGCCGTCGCAGCCTTGCTCGCGCTGGTGGTGCTGCTGGCCGCGCTGCGGCTGGCGGTGCGCAGGCGCAAGGGCAAGTTCGGCACGGCGCTGCTGATCCGGCTGGCCGGCATCTTTGCGCTGGTCGGGGTGTTGCCCGGGGTGCTGATCTACACCGTCAGCTACCAGTTCGTGTCGCGCAGCATCGAGGTCTGGTTCGACGTCCGCGTCCAGGGCGCGCTCGATGCCGGCCTCAACCTCGGTCGTGGCACGCTCGAAGCGCTGGTCACCGACCTGGGCGCCAAGACGCGGGTCGCCGCCGACCGCCTCGGCGAGACGCGTGGCGCGCCACCCCCGCTGGCGCTGGAGCGGTTGCGCGAGCAGCTGGCCGCGCAGGACGTGGCACTGGTCGGCGCCGGGCGGGCAGATCCTGCTCGCCGCCAGCGGCGGCGCCGGCGCCGGCTCGATGATGCCCGAGCGGCCGAGCGCTGCGATGCTGCGCCAGGCGCGCGTCCAACGGGTGGTCAGCCAGATCGAGGGCCTGGACGACGAACTCGCGCCAGGCGCGGTGCCGCGGGCGCGCGTGCGGGCGTTGGCTCGGCTGCCATCGTCCGATATCCAGCTTGGCAGCGAAGAGCGTTTCCTGCTGGTCGCCCTGCCGGTGCCGACCGCCGTAGCCACCAACGCGCTGGCGGTGCAGAGCGCCTATCGCGAGTACCAGCAGCGTGCGCTGGCCCGCGATGGGTTGCGCAAGATGTACATCGGCACGCTGACGCTGGCGCTGATCCTGGCGGTTTTCGGTGCCGTGCTGCTGGCGGCGGTGCTGGGCACGCAGCTGGCGCGGCCGCTGCTGCTGCTGGCCGAAGGGGTCAAGCAAGTCGCCGCCGGCGACCTGACGGCCAAGCCGGTGTCGACCTCGCGCGACGAGATCGGCGGCCTGACGCGCAGCTTTGCCGCGATGACCGAGCAGCTCGGCCATGCGCGCGAGCAGGTGCAGCGTGGCGTGGCGCAGCTGGAGAGCGCGAGAACCCATCTGCAAACCATCCTCGACAGCCTGACCGCCGGAGTGATCGTGTTCGACAGCCAGCGCCGCATCGACACCGTCAACCCGGGCGCCACGCGCATCCTGAAGCTGCCGCTGGCCTCCTACCGCGGGCGCACGCTGGCCGACATCGCCGGTCTCGAAGCCTTTGCGGTGGCGGTGTGGCAGCGCTTCGAACTGCACCGCGCCAGCCCCGAGGCCGGCGAGCGCGACCACTGGCAGGACTCGTTCGAGTTGCAGTTGCCGGGTGGCAAGACCAACGATGGCGGCGACGCGCTGACCTTGCTGCTGCGCGGGGCCACGCTGCCGCACGACGCGCGGCTGCTGGTCTTCGACGACATCAGCGAGGTGGTCTCGGCGCAGCGCTCGGCCGCCTGGAGCGAGGTCGCGCGCCGGCTGGCGCACGAGATCAAGAACCCGCTGACGCCGATCCAGCTCTCGGCCGAGCGTCTGCAGCACAAGCTCGAGGCCAAGCTGCAGGGCGACGACGCCAGCCTGCTGAACCGTTCGGTGGCGACCATCGTCTCGCAAGTGCAGGCCATGAAGCAACTGGTCAACGAATTTCGCGACTACGCGCGCCTGCCGGCAGCCAAGCTCGCGCCGCTCGACCTCAATGCGCTGGTGGCCGAGGTGTTGGCGCTGTACGGCCAGGCCATCGAGGACGGTCGGCTGGCAGCCGCCTGTGCGAGCGACCTGCCGTGGGTCATCGGCGATGCCACCCAGTTGCGCCAGGTCATCCACAACCTGGTGCAGAACGGCCTCGATGCGGTGGCCGGTCAGGCCGATGGCCGGGTGCAGGTGAGCACCGAGCCAGTGCGAAATGAACTGGGCGAAATGCGTGCGGTGCGCCTGACAGTGCACGACAATGGCCCCGGCTTCGCCGACAAGGTGTTGAAGCGCGCGTTCGAGCCCTACGTCACCACCAAGAGCAAGGGCACCGGGCTCGGCTTGGCCGTCGTCAAGAAGATCGCCGACGAGCACGGTGCCCGCGTGCGGATCGGCAACCGGCGCGATGGCGCCTCGGCGCAGGAGCGCGGGCATCGCCAGGGGCGCGCAAGTTTCGCTATCATTTTCCAATCTCGCCGCTGCGCCGAGCGCCGACCTTACCCAGCCTGTTGCCCAGGCGCATTGAGCTTCCATGGCCACCATCCTTGTTGTTGACGACGAACTCGGCATCCGCGCGCTGCTCTCGGAAATCCTCACCGACGAAGGCCACTCGGTGGAACTGGCCGAGAACGCCGCGCAGGCCCGCGCAGTGCGCGAGCGCCTGCATCCCGAACTCGTGCTGCTCGACATCTGGATGCCCGATGTCGACGGCATCTCGTTGTTGAAGGAGTGGGGTGCCAGCGGCCAGTTGACGATGCCGGTGATCATGATGAGTGGGCACGGCACCATCGATACCGCCGTCGAAGCCACCAAGTTCGGGGCGATGGCCTTTCTCGAAAAGCCGATCACGCTGCAGAAGCTGCTGCGTGCGGTGGAGCAGGCACTGGCCAAGCCGGCGCCGCGCGTGGCCGGCGCGCCGCTGCAGGCCGCGCCGTCGCTCGGCGCCGGCGCGCCGCTGGCGCCCGCGCTGGCGGCGATGCGCCCCGACCTCGGCTACATGCACGACGCTGCGCCTGCGCTGGTCGGGCACGTGCACCTGGCGGCCGCGGCGGTCGGGCCGCAGAGCGAGCAGAGCTTCGAACTCGACCGCCCGCTGCGCGAGGCGCGCGACGCGTTCGAGAAGAGCTACTTCGAGTTCCACCTGGCCAAGGAGAACGGCTCGATGACCCGCGTGGCCGAGAAGACCGGCCTCGAGCGCACCCACCTCTACCGCAAGCTGAAGCAACTCGGTGTCGACCTCACGCGCAACAAGCGGGGCGGGGGCGCCTGAGCCGCGTCGCTATAATTCGCGTCCCTTTCAGGCCAAGTAGCTCAGTTGGTAGAGCAGCGGATTGAAAATCCGCGTGTCGGTGGTTCGATTCCGCCCTTGGCCACCAATCAAATCAACGGCTTGGACGATGCGTCCAGGCCGTTTGACTCTGTGGCAGGCGCCTGGACCTGCAGCCAAGCCGCTGGGTCGTATCCCCCCTTCAGCAGCCATGCGTCGGGGACCCGCGCCACGCGCGCCTCGCCGCGCATCTTTGTCGGTGTAGCTGCAGCGTAACGGTCAGCGCCAAGTCTTGCTTTGCCAGGTACCCTTGCCGACCTCGCACACGACGACAGGCGTGCGGACGAAGTTCGTTCAAAGGCCTCTACTTGCATGATCCGGGCAGGTACCCCTTGTCCATTGGCGCACCGCCACCGTTGCTGCACCTGAACGTGAAGACCTGAATTGAGAGGGTATGTCCGTAGTTGCGAGTGGCGTCGTCGCATCCTTGTACGGCGTCAACGTGATGGTCTTGTTCGCTGCTGCGCCAAGATCCGTCAGCATTGGACGTGGTGACGATGATGACGCCCAAGGCATCTGTCGACACTGACTGTACATACTTCGTCGCAGCTGTTGCTGCGCCGGAGGTTGTTCGCAGCCCCAATTTCCTGCAGCAAACGATGCCGATGTCGCCGCTGTCTGCCACTGTTCTGCAATGGCGGTGCGACATTGCCCAGTTTGCAGGACGGCTTCCGACACCTTTGCCTTGATTGTGTACGTCTGGTACGCCGGCAGCGCAAGAGCGGCCAAGATTCCGATGATCGCTACGACGATCATCAACTCGATCAAGGTGAACCCGCGTTGTGTGCGCCGCATGTCGTCAGTCTCCAAGGTCGCCCAGACATGGGCGACGTTCAATTGCCAATGCTAGGTAGTTCTGGTTGCGCAGACATCCCCGACTCGAAGGTCAGATGTAGGAACCTGTGACCACGTGGCGCCGACGCGCCAATAGGCTGTTGCAGAGAAAGGTCAGGTAGTCGGCTTGTCGGCGGAGGTGCCCCCTCTTTCTTGGGTTGCCTCGCCTGCGAAGGCGTCAAGGCGATGCGCCGCGTCCTGCAGAGCCTCAGAGGCAAAGTGGGCGTATCGCTCGACCATTGCACCGGTCGTCCAGCCGCCCAGGCGTTGCAGCTCGTGCGTTGGGGTCCCTGCCTGGCGGTGCCAGGTCGCAAAGGTGTGGCGCAGGTCGTGCCACCGGAAATTCTCGATGCCGGCGCGGATCGAGGGCGGCCTGCCAGGCGCGCGTACTGACGCTGGCCACCGGTGCGCCTCGGTAGGTGAACACCGACTTAGGGGTGCTTGCCAACCTGCGTGCACAGCACCGACATTGCCATGTCGTTAAGCGGCACGGAGTGCGGCCTGCCGTTCTTGTGCTTTTCGCCGGGGATCCAGACGTGCCGACGCTCGATATCGACATAGGACCATTCCAGTCCCTTGACGTTCGCCAGCACGCAGGCCGGTAGCAACGGAGAACGTTGCCATGTCGGCGAGGTGATTCGGCAACTCGGACAGGAGGCGCTGAAACTCAGCACGAGTCAGCGAACGGACGCGGCCCTCCGGCCTCCCGAAACAGGTTGAACTTCGGCACACGTTCGGTCCACTCCCACTCGTCGCATGCGCGTCTGAGGATCGAGCGAATCAAGGCGAGGTAGCGGTTTGTCGTGCCTCGCCGTGGCGATCTTCTCGCGGTCGAACTTGATGCGGTCGATCAGCGTCCGGTCGATATCGTCGAGATGTTTGCCTCCGAGGTAGTCATCGAGCCAACGAAGCTTCGCCTGTTATCGCCGTGTGTGGCCCTTGTGCTTGGTTTCCAAAAGCCAGCGCAACGACCGCGTCCTCCCAGGTCGTGGCGAGGCTTTACGCCGAGCCGGTCTTGCTCCCATCGTGTGTGGGCGAGGCGGTCATGGACCTCTTGGGCTTCGCGCTTGTCGGTAGTCCCAGTGCTTTGCTGTAGAGGCTTCGATTCGCCGCGGATGGCCGAGAGCTTGATCCACCAGTACGGTGAGTCCTTGCGTTTGTAGAGCGACATTCAGTGGTCTCCCCAAGTCGAACACCAACACACGCGACGAGCGATCGGGCCTCGAGGTAGTCGATCAGCAAGCGCTCGACGAACACCCAAGCCCTGCCCGACCTTGCAGGAGGGCACCAGACCGCGCCTGGCGAGCTGCTGCAGCGTCTTGGGGTGCACTTTGAGGAGCAGCGCCGCTGCGGTGAGATCGAGCGTACTCATGGCTCATGGGCACCGAGATCACCGGGCAGTCCGGAAAAAGGACCAGCGACGCCGCGAAGGGCGCCTATGTAGCTGAAGAGCCTTCCGCATACGTAGTGCCCGCTTGGCAGCGGGACAACCGCCAGCGGCGACGGCAGGCAAACCCCCGTATCCCGTTCAACCAATCCGGCAGCCTTTGACGCGCACTGCTCTGCCAGCCAAGTCGCAGACCTCTCGGGCCCACTGGGGCAGATTGAACCATTGAGAAACCGACCGTCCGAATTCCTCGAGGCCGCCTCGCCCGTGGAGACGGGCTCCAGGGGGGAAGCCAACGCCAACCTTTCAGTCGAGTTTGGATGCGTACTTCGCAAGATAGCCAGCGGGCTTCCGGGCCCATTCGATTCGGGTTGATCCATGGGTCCACCATCCTTGTTTGTCGGGCTTGGGAAGGGTCAGGCCGCGCGGTAGCCAGAGGACCGCGTGGTAGTGCACGGCACCGCGCTCTTGCAGCTCCGCCACCCAGACGTAGCGCAGTCGCTGGCCCCGACGCCGCAGCCAGACGCGAATGCGCTGCAGCAGATCGCTGATGTGGCGTGGGTTCCACTGACCGATCTCCCGATAGGTCAGGGTCAACATGGCGGGTTTGAAACGGGAGTGCCGAAGCTCAGAACTCGTGCATTCGCGCAGCCGTCATCACCGCACGGCGAAGACGGCGCAGTCTTGTCAAGATCGGTCGATGTACAATGAGCCCGTCTGGCGTTCCACTTGTATGAGAAGAGACAAGCCCAGGCGCCTCTGGCGCCGGCGGTGCGCCTGGCGGCGCATCCGCGTGCGCCAGCGGCGCCAGTGCGTCTTGTTTGAGAGTGAGGGACTTCATGTTCCCCCAATGTAGAGGGAACTTGAAGTCCTGTCAAGGGTCTTGAACGCCCCTAATTGAAGATCCGCTTGTTCTCGATGCTTCTCGTCGCCGGAGACGGCCTTCCAGAAGTTGGACAGCTTCTTGATGATCTCGTAGCCGATGGTGCGGTCCGCGTCCGGACCTTCTTCGGGAAACTCCTCGCGGACCTTGATGCCGAGGATCTCTTCGTACTTCAGGATGGTCTTCTTGCTGTGGATCAGCGCAGAGACCTTCCAGCCGACGTGGCGACCGACCATGTACATGCCGATGGCGCCCTCGAGCTCGTCGGCGCCGCCATGGAAGTTTCTGATGGCGTTGTCCACAACGTCGCTCATTCGCTTTGCGTCGTGGGGCGACGGTGGGAGTCTTGGCTCTCTTACCGGATGGCATACCCGCAGGATAGCAGGAAGGGGCCTTCAAGAGCCCTCGTTGCGTGCAGCCGACCACCCATCCCCCCGCCCTTCCCGCCAGCGGGAAGGGGGCGAGTCGCCCTCTGTCGTCAGGGGTGCTGGTCGAACGTGCCGACCAGCGCCCGCTGACGATAGCGTGGGCGCGTATCGGGCGCCGTAAAGGTCAGGCCCCTTCGGGGTGGCCAATGGCCAACCTTGACGGCGCCCGCTATGCGCGGGAAACCGCAATGTCGCAAGGCGAGCGGCTACGAAGTGAGTTGCAGCAATCCTTGCAGCTATCCCAGGGACTGCATAACCGCTACATTGCGCCAGCATCCGTGGACCCCCGTGTTACTCAAACGGGGATGCATGCCCGATTCGGCACAATTGGCGCATGCACATCACGATCCTCACCTTTCAAGGCTTCACCGAGCTCGACTCCCTCGTCGCCCTTGGGGTTCTCAATCGCATCAAGAAGCCGGGCTGGCGCGTGACACTGTGTTTCCCAGAGCCCATGGTTACCTCGATGAATGGCGTTGTGGTGCGCGCGCAGTCGAGCTTGGCAGAGGTGGGTCTGCGGACGCCGTCATCGTCGGTAGCGGCATCAAGACGCGAGAGATCGTCAACAATCCAACGATCATGTCGGCCCTAGACCTGGATCCAGCGCGCCAACTCATCGGAGCCCAGTGTCAGGCGCGCTGGTGTTGCCAAGCTCGGGATGCTCGGCGCCGTCCCCGCTTGCACCGATCTCACGACGAAGCCTTGGGTCCAGGAGGCTGGGGTCGAGGTACTGAATCAGCCGTTCTTTGCTGCGGGGAACATTGCCACCGCAGGAGGCTGCTCGCATCGCAGTATCTGGCGGCGTGGATCATCGCTCGACTCGAAGGTGAGGAAGCTGCCAGTGCCGCGTTGCACTACGTCGCACCCGTCGGTGAGAAGGAAGAGTACGTCTCCAGGGCCATGAAGAACATTGCGCCGTACCTGCAGGCGCAGTAACGTCCACCTCGACACTACGGACGAAGGTTCACACCGTCCAGTTCGCATGTTCGCTTCGGTCGGGAGCCGATAGCGACTCGAACTTCCAATCCATTGCGCAGAGGGACCTCAGGCGAGGGCGGGAACGTAGCCGTTTTGTAGCCGCGCAGCCCATTCCTGCACTCGGCACCGCCGTGCCCTGCTGCTAGTGAGACCGTGTGCGCGGTCGAAGGCGACCTAGCGCTGGACCGTCAACACCGCTTGAAAATCCGCGTGTCGGTGGTTCGATTCCGCCCTTGGCCACCACCATTCAACGCCCAACCGTTCTTTCGGTTCGGCGTTTTCATTTCGGGGTTCCGCGACACCACGCGGGGTTCGGCGCCGATCTGCATGTGCCACGCCGTGGTGACCCGGCGTCCTGAAGTCGCCCGATTCGACTCTCTTCCGCTCTCAGTTCTCTCGAAACCGACGCCAACTTCTTCGCCGGGGCACACGCAGACGGCGTTTCGCGTCAGTAACTTGCGCATGTGTGGCCGATAGCAGTTGCACGCAGACGTGGAGTAGCAGTCATGACAGCAACGGCGCGGTAACTTGCGGCGTACAAGGCCGATCTGCCGCTGTGTGCTTCAGGCCCTTGCTGCGCTCTCCTGCGAACCGCCGCTGGTCGTGTCCCAGCGCATGGTGTAAGTCCACAGCCCGGAGAGAGCTGAGATGCGCGGTACTCGGCGGGCCACGCGGACAGCCGAGTCGGAACAGTATCGCTGACGGTCTGCAGTCCCTCAAGCTGCATGTAGCGACGGTTCAAGCTCCACTCGTCGTTCTGCTCGAGCATCATGGCGCCGACCAGTCGGACGATGGAGCGTCGTTTGGGAAGATGCCCACGACGTTGGTCGGCCGGCTTGATCTCGGCGTTTAGCCGCTCCAGTGGGTTTGTGCTGTAGATCTGCGTCCAGTGCGCCCGCGGGAAGGTCATGAACGCCAGCACGTCGTTCTCGGCCTCGTCCATCAGCGCGCCGAGTTTTGGGAACTTGCCGCGCAACTGATCGGCCACACCTCGCCACTGCACACGCGCCGTGTCGGCCGAGTCCTGCACGAACACCGTTCCGATGGCGGCGCTGACCATGCGCCGCTGTGTCGTAAGCGCGCAATGAACTACGTCCTTGATCGAGGCGCCGCCGTCTGACAGCCTACGTTCCCACGTAGGTGGACGTGGGAACGTGATGTCAGACGATATGCAAGAGTTGGCGCGCCGACTGGTGGTCGGGCACAAGAGCGACGGTCGCGCCGTGTACGACGAGGCGGCCAAGGCCGAATTGGTGGCCGCGTGTGGCCGGCCCGGCGCGTCGGTGTCGCGACTGGCGCGCGAGTGCGGCGTCAACGCCAACCAGCTCAGCCGGTGGGTGCGCGAGCACAGCCAACGTCGACAGCGTGCGGTGGCCGTGTCGCCTGGCGCGCGCGAGGCGTTCGTGGCGGTGCCGGTCAAGACTGCGGCGGCGATGCCGACGGTGACCGACGACAGCCCGTCGGCCCTGCGCATGAACCTCCAGGCCCGCCTGCCCAACGGCGTGGTGCTCGATCTGCGCGAGCTCGAGCTGCGGCAGGCCGGCGTCGTGATCGCAGCGCTCGGGAGGCTTCGGTGTTCCGCCTCGACCAAGTCCTGAAGGTCTACCTGCACCGCGAGCCGATCGACTTCCGCCTCAACATCAACGGCCTGGCCCTGCTGGTGGACAAGGCGCTGGGCCTGGACCCTTTCGCGCCGTGCGCGTACGTCTTCAGCAACCGCCGGCGCAACCGCGTGAAGATCCTGGGCTGG
>CAWAOQ010000002.1:0-44992 GCA_963783785.1 uncultured beta proteobacterium
CGCAAGCCGACCTCCACATCGCGTCGCCGCCCGGTCACGCTCGGCATCTGCCGCCCGCCGCGGTGGACGCCGCGCCGCAGTGCATGCCACGGCGCTCAATGAAAGTCCCTCGAGCGCGTGGCCAGCTCGCCCAACCACGGCGTCACGTCCACCAGCCGTCGCGCGATCAGGTGCGTGCTGCCGTCCTTGGCCTGCCACTGCCCGGCCACCGCGAGCAGGCGTGAGCGCAGCAACGCGGTGCGCTGGCGCTCGCGGATGTGGCGCCAGACGATGATGTTGACGCTGCCGGTTTCGTCTTCGAGCGTGACGAAGATGACGCCCTTGGCGGTTTCGGGTTGCTGGCGCATCGTCACGATGCCGCAGGCCCAGGCGGTCGGCGCCGTCCTGGAGTTGCGCCAGTTGCTCGGCGCTCTTCCAGCCGCGCTGGTTCAAGCGGCTTCGCAGCAGCGCCAGCGGATGGCGGCGCAGCGTCAGACCGGTGGCGGCGTAATCGAGCGTGATGGCTTCGCCCTCGGCGGCTTCGAACAGGTCGGGCTGCTCGTGCGCGCACTCGACGATCGGGGCGTCGGCAAGCAAGGCGTCATCGACGACCCGCTCCTGGCCGGCGGCCGTCCACAGTTGGCGGCGGCGGTGGCCGGCCA
The DNA here is from genome assembly GCA_963783785.1 of uncultured beta proteobacterium. Classification (GTDB taxonomy): domain Bacteria; phylum Pseudomonadota; class Gammaproteobacteria; order Burkholderiales; family Burkholderiaceae_C; genus CADEEN01. Next base: position 642 of record CAWAOQ010000002.1, read on the forward strand.
GCGATTGCAGCGCATCGGCCTGTGCCAGGGCCTGCAGATCGCGCGCGTCGAGCTGGGCGCGGCGCGCGAGATCATCGACGCTGGCGAAGCCCTGGGTGCGCCGCGCCTGCGTCAGGCGTTCGGCGGCGGCCTGCGACAGCGTGCTGACCAGGCGCAGGCCGCACGGCGGGTGGCCGCCTTCGGCGCCGCTCGATGTGAGCCCCTCGGCCGCCGCGGCGCCCGATCCCCCGAGGGACGCTCGCTCGCTTGGGGCGGCCCGGCGCTGCGCTCGAGCGTGCAATCCCAATCGCTGGCACATACGTCGATCGGCCGCACTTCGACGCCATGCCGCCTGGCGTCCTGCACCAGTTGCGACGGCGCATAAAAACCCATCGGCTGCGAGTTGATCAGCGCGGCCAGGAAGATCGCCGGCTCGTGGCACTTCAGCCACAGGCTGACGTAGGCCAGGAGCGCGAAGCTGTAGGCGTGGCTTTCGGGGAAGCCGTATTCGCCGAAGCCGCAGATCTGCTTGAAGATGGCGTCGGCGAAATCGGGGTCGTAGCCCTTCCTGGCCATCCCCTCCTTGATGCGCGATTCGAACTGGTCGACATGGCCGTCGCGCCGCCACGCGGCCATCGCGCGGCGCAGGCCGTCGGCCTCGCCGGGGGTGAAGTCGGCGGCGATGACGCAGATCTGCATCACCTGCTCCTGGAAGATCGGCACGCCCAGCGTGCGGCCGAGTGCGGCGTCCAGGGCCGGGTAGCGCGACGGCTCCTTGCGGCCCGCCGCCGCTTCGTCGCGACGCTTCAGGTACGGATGCACCATGCCGCCCTGGATCGGGCCGGGGCGCACGATCGCGACCTCGATCACCAGGTCGTACAGGCAGCGCGGCTTCAGGCGCGGCAGCATGCTCATCTGCGCCCGGCTCTCGATCTGGAACACGCCGACGGTGTCGGCGCGGCGGGCCATCTCGAACGACGCGGCGTCGTCCTGCGGGATGTCCTGCACCTGCCAGCGCCTGCCGTGCCAGACGGTCATCAGGTCGAGCGTGCGGCGGATGCAGCTCAGCATGCCCAGCGCGAGCACGTCGACCTTCAGCAGGCCCAGCGATTCGAGGTCGTCCTTGTCCCACTGGATCACGCGGCGGTTGTCCATCGCCGCGTTCTCGATCGGTACCAGGCGGCTCAGCTTGCCCGCAGCGATGACGAAGCCGCCACTGTGCTGCGACAGGTGGCGCGGAAAACCGCGCAGCGTGGCGATCAGCTCCATCCAGCGCTGGGTGATCGGCGCATCGGCATCGATGCCGGCCTCGGCCAGGCCGAGCGCGAGGCGGTTGGCGTCGTCGAACCAGTGCACCGAGCGCGCCAGCGCATCGATCTGCGGCTCGTCCAGGCCCAGGGCCTTGCCGGTATCGCGCACCGCGCCGCGCGTGCGGTAGGTGCGAGAGCGCGGCGGCCAGCGCGCAGCGCTCGGTACCGTACTTGGCGTAGATGTACTGGATGACTTCTTCGCGCCGCTCGTGCTCGAAATCGACGTCGATGTCGGGCGGCTCGTTGCGCTCGCGCGAGATGAAGCGCTCGAACAGCAGCGTGGTGTGCATCGGGTTGACTTCGGTGATGCCCAGGCAGTAGCAGACCGCCGAATTGGCCGCCGAGCCGCGACCCTGGCACAGGATGTTGTTCGAGCGCGCGAAGCGGACGATGTCGTGCACGGTGAGGAAGAAGGCCTCGTAGCGCAGCGCTTCGATCAGGACCATCTCTTTCTCGATCTGCGCCAGAACCGAGGCCGGCGTGCCCTCGGGGTAGCGCTCGCGCGCGCCCAGGGCGGTGAGCGCGCGCAGGTGCGCGATCGGTGTGCTGCCCTCGGGCACCAGTTCGGCCGGGTATTCGTAGCGCAGCTCGCTCAGGCTGAACGCGCACCCCTCGGCGATGCGCAGCGCGGCCTGCAACCACGCCGGCCGGTACAGCTGCGCCAGCCGCAGGCGCGAGCGCAGATGCTGCTCGGCGTTGCGCGCCAGCGCGAAGCCGCAGTCGGCCAAGGGCGTCTTCAGGCGCACGGCGGTCAGCGTGTCCTGCACCGGCTTGCGCGAGCGCAGGTGCATCAGCACATCGCCGGCGGCCACCAGCGGCAGGCCGGTGTGGCCGGCCACGGCATCCAGGCGCTCGACGAGCAGCGAATCGTCGGCATAGAGCAGCAGCTCGACGGCGATCGCGGCGCGCTCGGCAAAAGTAGCCTGCAGCCAGCGCGCCTGCGCCAGCAGCAGCTCGGGCGGGTCTTCGCGGCGCGGGATCAGCAGCGCGTGGCAGCCCGGCGTGCCGCGAAGATGCGGCGCGCCGCTGTCGAGGTCGCGCACCGTCAGCCGGTACTGCCCTTTCGCGCAGCGCAGGCGCGCCAGCGTGATCAGCTCGCACAAATCGCCATAGCCTTCGCGGTGGCGCGCAATCAGCACCAGGCGGCAGGCCGGCGTACCCCCGTCGCCCTGCACCTCGAACACACTGCCGATCAGCAGCTTGATCGGGCTGCCGGCTTCGTTCTGTCGCTTGGCTTCCTCGTGCGCGCGCACCACGCCGGCGACCGAGCATTCATCGGTGATGGCAATGGCGGCGTAGCCCAGCTGCGCGGCGCGCGCGACGAGTTCTTCAGGATGCGACGCGCCGACGAGGAAGCTGAAGTTCGAGCGGCAGTGCAGCTCGGCATACGCCGGCAGCCGATCGAGCAGCGACGTCGTCGGGGGTGCGAGCGGCGGCTGCGGGCGCGGCGCCTTGGGGTGGGTCGGCTGGGGCATGGCTCATTCAGCCGAACAACCCATGCAAGTACCACTGCGCCACATCCCCTCGCCGCTCGCGAAAGACCCAGCGCAGCCGGTGGTCGCGCCCTTCGGCGACGTGGTAGTCGCGGCTGACCAGTTCGCCGTCGAACCAACCGGCCTCGATGCGTTCGGCGCGGCTGCGCAACGCGAGCGGGCCGCCATGCAGCGGGCGGCCACCCTGCTCTTGCAGCCGCAGCGGCTCGGGCAGCAACCAGGTGGGGCGGGGCGGGGCGGGCGACGGCAGCCCGATCGGGCTTGCGCCAGGGGTTACCGCGCCGGCCGGCGCTGCCGTCATCGCGCGCTCGGGCCGGTGGTCGGCGTTCAGCCGCAGGCGCTGCACACGCTCGGGGCCCAGGCGCGCACCGAGGCGGTCGATCAGTGCGCGAATGTCGTCGTCACCGGTGCGCTGCACGTCGCGCCACAACGCGGCTTCCCGGCCGGCGTGACCGACGGCTTCTTCCAGGCGCAGCGTCAGCGCATACACCGGCGCCGGCAATGCAGTGCGTTGCAGGCGCTCGCGCAGCAGCAACCCGATCTGCTTCGCGTCGCGCGACGGTTCGCCCAGGCCGATGCGCACCGCCGTGTCGGGCAGGGCCTGGCGCAGGCTGGTTTCGTGGCGCAGATGCAGCACGATGCGCGACGCAGCGAGCCACTGCTGCGCCAACCAGCCCGCGAGCGGCTGCACCAGCCGCTCGGCGGCAAAGACCAGCATCGCCGCATCGTCGGCGCGGTGCAGCAGTTCGAGCCCGAGCTCGAAACCGGGTGGCGGCGTGAACCAGACGCGCGGGTCGGGCGCTTCGCCATAGGCCTGGGCCAGCCGCTCGAGCAATTCGCCGCCGCCACGGCGCTGCAGCCCGGTGCGCGGCAGTGCACGCACGTCGGCCAGCGTGCGGCAGCCGATGCCTTGCAGCAACTCGGCCGTGCGCACCGGCAACTGCCAGGCGGCCAGCACCGCAGCCAGCGGCAGTGCATCGAGACATTGGCGGGTATGCCGATGCCAGGCTGCGACGGGGTCGGTGGCGCAATCGTCTGCCGCGTCGGCGGCGTGGCCACGCCGCGGCGGTCGACTGGATGGCGCCACCCGGGCCAGCAACGAGGCCGCCGCGGCCGTGGGTGCCGCCGCCATCCGCGCGGCCCGCACCCCGCTGGCGCGCACGCTGGCCCGCACCGCGCGCGACAGCGCCCGTGCACCGCCAAACAGGCGCAGCGAGGCCGCCACCTCGAGCAGAACACCGTCGGGCTCGATCACCACGGCAGGCGTGTAGCGCGCCAACGCCAACGCCAGCCGCTCGACGAACGCCGCCTCGCGCGCCCGATCGCGCAGCAGCACCTGCAAACCCGGCAGCAACGACGCCGCGCTGGCGGCGCTCATGCCCGGCTGCACGCCGGCCGCCGCTGCGACGCGGCAAGCCTGCAGCACGCGCCGCTGCTCGACCACGCAGCGCGCCGGCTGGCTGCTGGCCGCGTGGTCTCGTGGCGCGGCCGGCAGCGCGGCGAGCAAGGCCTCAAGCGGCAACGCGTTCAGGTGCAGCGCGAACCACAACATCGCCAGACTCCAGCGCTCCGATCGCAGGCCCCGCCGCCGCCTGCCGCGGCACGCGGCGGGCCGGTCCCGACAAGCCGGCCACCGGCAGCGCAAGCACGATCGGTGCGGCCATCGCCGGGCCACGGCGCTTGAACGCCAGCACGGCCAACTCCCCGTGTGCCCTCGGCTCCAGGGCCAGGCGCAGCGGCGCCGGAGAGGCCTGCATCCGGACCGAGGCCGGACGCAACGCGAACAGCGGGCATGCGCTCTCCTGTGCGGCCAGGTGCAGGCGGCGCAACGCGGTGGCCAGCACCGCCGCCGGTGAACGGGCATCCCCTTGCCACCACAACACCGCCGTGCACGCCCCGGATCGCAGCCCTTGCTCGGCCGCCCAGGCCGCGTCGGCCAGCGCATCGGGCGTGACGATCAGCTGACGCCCGGGCGCCAGGCCAAGCGCCTGCAGCGCGGGCGCATAGGGTGGGCAGGGCGGCGCGATCCACAGCACGGTGCCGGCGGGGGTGGTCGCTGCCAGGGCGGGCGCGAGCAGGCGCAACTCGGCACTGCCCGGTTCGGCCAGCAGCAACTCGGTCAGCCCGGTGGCTGGCCAGCCGCCGCCGGACAGTTCGGCATCAAGCGCGGCAAAGCCGGTCGGCCGCACGGCCGGCGCCGGTGTCGCCGCAGCCTGGGCCAGGCGATCGGCCAACCACAGCGCCGGGCGGTCGGCTGCGGGCAGGTCGGCAAGGACCCGTGCGGCACGAACAGGGGGAAAAGGGGCAACGCTCTGCATCGCAGGCCAGGCAAGATCCGGGCAATGACAACTGTATGTTTATACAGCTATTGAGCCCGCTTGTGCCAGTGCCTCGGGTGCAGAAAAGCGCCTTGCGCCAACCGCGCGCGGCTGGCCGGAAGCGCCACGCGAGCCGGTCAGCGCGTGCCGTGCGGATGCGTTTGCACGCGCGCCAGATCGAAGCCCAGCGCTTGCAGCTTGGCACGGATGGCGGCGTCATCCACGGGTGTGAGCACCGGCTGTCGTGCCAAGACCCACAGATACTCGCGGGAGGCCTCGCTGACAATCGCGTAGCGGCCATCGGGAGCGAGATCGATCACCCAGTAGGCGCCCCAGCCGATGCCCGTCCAGCGCAGCCAAGCGGGCAGGAAGCTGACTTCGAGCCGCGCCGGCATCAGGCGGCCGCCTTCGATCCGTGCCACTCCGCGTGGGGGCCGCGCAATGCCGAGCACGCTGTCGCCGGTGCCGTCGGCCAGCTTGCAGCGGTTGAGAACCTCGACGGTCCCGTCACCCCGGTCGCGGTAGATGGCGGCCGTGTCGGACACACACTGCTTCTGGAAGCGGTTGGGGATCCAGGCCACCTGGTACCAAGTACCCATGTAGGCCGCGACATCGAGGCTGGGCAGCGCCTGCAATGGCGGCACGGCGGGTTGTTGCGCTTGCGCGGGCAGGGCCGCGAGCAGGCAGGTCAGGATCAGGGTCGTGAGTCGAGTCATCGGGGTCGCATCCAGATCAGGCAACGTTCGGCGTGCAGCCCGGGCACGCCCAGTGGTTCCACGTGGAACACATCGATGTCGGCAGGCAGGGCGGCGATCTCATCGTCAGGCCGGCGGCCCTTCATCGCCATCCACAGGCCACCCGGCGCCAGCAGCGGCCGCGTCAGCCGAACCAAATCGGGCAAGGAGGCGAAGGCGCGCGCGGTGATCACATCGAACGGCGACCCGGCAAGCGACTCGACTCGGGCATGCACCGCGTGCAGATTCGGCAACGCCAACTCCCCGGCCACCTGGCGGATGAACGCCGCCTTCTTGCCCACCGTGTCGATGCAGCTCACGTCCCATGCCGGCTCGACGATCGCCAGCACGACACCCGGCAGGCCGCCGCCACTGCCGACATCGAGGATGCGCAATCGCCGCTCGGTGCCGACCTGCCGGCGCAGCGGCCCGACCGCCGCCAGGCAATCGGCGAGGTGCTGGACGCGCATTTGCGCCGGATCGCGCACGGCCGTCAGGTTGTAGGCGGCGTTCCACTTGCGCAGCAGCGCAAGATACGCGAGCAGGTGCCCCATCGCAGCGGGCGGCAGGGCCAGGCCGAGCGCCTCGGCGTCGCGCCGCAGGTCCTCGGGGTCGATGCCGGGCGACTCGGGCGCGGCCGGCAACCGGCTCACGCGGCGACGCCGCCGGCGGGCGGTCCATTGGCCGCGAATCCCTTGAAGCGGCCCTTCTTCAAATGCACCAACAGCAGCGAGATCGCTGCCGGTGTGACGCCGGCGATGCGCGAGGCCTGGCCCAGCGTCTGCGGCCGGTGCCGGCTGAGCTTTTGCCGCACCTCATGGCTCAGCGCCGTGACCTGCGCGTAGTCGAGTTCGGCCGGCAGCACGAGGCTCTCGAAGTGGACAGCGCGCTGGACTTCCTCGAGCTGCTTGTCGATGTAGCCGGCGTACTTGATCGCGACCTCGAACTGCTCGATCACCGCGCCGGCCAGTGGCGCTCCCAGTTCTGCAGCCAGTGTTTCACGTGAAACTGCCGGCGCCTCCGGCCGCGCAATCGACGCGATTTCGGCGACCTGGTCGAAGCCGACGCCCGGCCGGCGCAACAGATCGGCCAGGCTGTGCTCGTGCTCCAACACCTTGCCGAGCAGACGCTCGGCGTCGGCCGCCGGCAGGATGCCGGGGTGGATCCATGTCGACTTCAGCCGCTCGGTTTCACGTGAAACAGCATCGCGCTTGCGGTTGAAGGCCGCCCAGCGCGCATCGTCGACCAGGCCGAGGCGACGGCCCGATTCGGTGAGCCGGGCGTCGGCGTTGTCCTCGCGCAGCTGCAGCCGGTACTCGGCCCGGCTGGTGAACATGCGGTACGGCTCCGTCACCCCCTGCGTCACCAGGTCATCGACCAGCACGCCGAGATAGGCCTGGTCGCGCCGCGGCAGCCAGGGCGCTTCCCCCTTCACTTGCAGCGCGGCATTGACGCCGGCGAACAGGCCTTGCGCCGCGGCCTCTTCATAGCCCGTCGTGCCGTTGATCTGGCCGGCGAAGAACAAGCCGCGGATGGCGCGCGTCTCGAAGCTCGAGCTCAGGCCGCGCGGGTCGAAGTAGTCGTACTCGATCGCATAGCCCGGGCGCAGGATGTGCGCCTTTTCCATCCCCACCATCGACTGCACCGCGGCAATCTGGATCTCGAACGGCAGCGAGGTCGAAATGCCGTTCGGATAGACCTCGTGCGTGGTCAGGCCCTCGGGTTCGAGGAAGATCTGGTGGCTGCCCTTGTCGGCGAAGCGGTTGATCTTGTCTTCGATGCTCGGGCAGTAGCGCGGCCCGACCCCTTCGATCACACCGGTGAACATCGGGCTCTGGTCAAAGCCGCTGCGGATGATCTCGTGCGTGCGCTCGTTGGTGTACGTGATCCAGCACGGCACCTGGCGCGGATGCATCGCGGCGTCACCGATGAAGCTGAAGACCGGCAGCGGGTCCGCATCGCCCGGCTGCTCGGCCAGCCGGGCGAAATCGATCGTACGGCCGTCGATGCGCGGCGGCGTGCCGGTCTTCAGGCGCCCCTGGGGCAGCTTCAACTCCTTCAGCCGCGCCGACAGGCTGATGGACGGGGGATCGCCGGCACGGCCGGCGCTGTAGTTCTGCAGCCCGACATGGATCCGGCCATCGAGGAAGGTGCCCGCCGTCAGGACCACGGCGTTGCCACGAAAGCGAACGCCCACTTGCGTGATGGCGCCCACGACGCGGTCGCCGTCCAGAATCAGGTCATCCACGGCCTGCTGGAAGATCCACAGGTTCGGCTGGTTCTCCAACCGGTGCCGGATCGCGGCCTTGTAGAGCACGCGATCGGCCTGCGCGCGCGTCGCCCGAACGGCCGGACCCTTGCTCGAGTTGAGGATGCGGAACTGGATCCCGGCCTCGTCGGTGGCCAGCGCCATCGCGCCGCCGAGAGCGTCGACCTCCTTGACCAGATGGCCCTTGCCGATACCGCCGATCGACGGATTGCAGCTCATCTGCCCCAGCGTCTCGATGTTGTGCGTCAGCAGCAGCGTGGCGCAGCCCATGCGGGCGGCCGCCAGCGCGGCCTCGGTGCCGGCATGGCCACCGCCAACGACAATGACATCGAAATGCTGAGGATGAAGCACGGGAAATCCGCGCAGCGGGCTGGTGGCGCGGCAGGCAATGGCAGGGCCCGGATTTTAGGCGGCGACCGCCTTCCATGCTGCGCGACGCGGTCGGCGACCCCACCAGCGGTCGGACCTCCTATTTGAGAGCAATTCCTGTTGACATCGTGCACAGGCTGGACCTCGGGCATGTTGGGCTCCGCCGATGCCGGCGATCGCGCTGAGCCGCGACAATCCGCCCCATGGACTGCCGACCCCGCTGCGGCGCGTGCTGCACCGCACCATCGATCTCGACGCCGATCCCGGGCATGCCCACCGGCAAACCGGCCGACACACGCTGCATCCAGCTGACGCCGGCCAACGGCTGTGCGCTTTTCGGCGATCCGCGCCGCCCCAGCGTGTGCATTTCACTGGCCCCGTCCAGCGAGATGTGCGGGCACACGCGCCAGCAAGCGTTGCGCTGGTTGTCTCGACTCGAGCGCAGCACGATGCCGGCCACGCTGGCGCAATGAAATGACGCCGGACCTCGCAACCCTGTCCTCCGCGCTCGGCGCGCAATACCCCTCGGTGGCGGCACTGGACCCGGCAACGCGCGACAAGGTGCTGATGCACGACGCGCAGACCATCGATGCCCCGGCCGGCACGGTGCTGTTCGATGAAGGCGCACCATGTCGCGGCTTCCCGCTCGTGCTCGACGGCGAGATCCGGGTCGCCCGCGGCTCACCGCAGGGCCGATCGCTCGAGCTGTACCGCGTCAGCCCCGGCGAGTTGTGCGTGGTGTCGACGTCGTGCGTGTTCGGCCGCCACGCGATGGTCGCGCACGGCATCGCCGCCCGACCGACGCGCCTGGTGGTGCTGAGCCCGCCCGGCTTCGACGCCTGGTGCGCCCAGGAGCCCTTCCGTCGTTTCGTGTTCGGCGTCTTCGCCGAACGACTGGCCGACCTGATGGCCCTGGTCGAAGCGGTGGCTTTCCAGCGACTCGACCAACGCCTGGCCACCGCGCTGCTCGGCCATGGCGTGGTGGTGCACGCGTCGCACCAGGCGCTGGCCGATCAACTGGGCACCGTGCGCGAGATCGTCACCCGGCTGCTCAAGCAGTTCGAACGCTCGGGCTGGGTCCGACTGGCGCGCGAGCGCATCGAACTGGTCGACGCGGCGGCGCTGCGCCGCGTCGCTGCCGACCGCGCCAACGCTTCCTGACCGCGCCCAACGGGCGTGTGACCACAGTCACCGACGCCGCGTCGAGGCGGCGCTGCACACTGGCGGCCACGGCGACCCTGCCGCGCCTGCCATTCAAAGGAGTCCGGACCATGAAGACCAACGCTGGAACGATCGACCGCGCCCTGCGCGCCCTGCTCGGCCTCGTGCTGATCGCCCTCACGCTCACCGGCGCGATCGGCCTGTGGGGCTGGATCGGCGTGGTCCTGCTCGCCACCGCGGCGCTCGGCTACTGTCCGCTGTACACCGTGTTCGGCTTCAGCACCTGCGCGACGAAACGACCCTGAGCTATCCGCGGCCGCTGGTCGGCACCGAGCGCAGATCCTGCGTCACCCGGCCCTCGCCGAGCACGATCACGCGCGACGCGCTGGCGATCGTCTCGGGACGGTGCGCAACGATCACCCGCGTCAGTGCCAGCCGGCGCACCTGCTGGTTGACGATGCGCTCGCGATCGACATCGAGCGCACTGGTGGCCTCGTCGAGCAGCAGGACGCTCGGCCGCTTGTACAGCGCCCGGGCGAGCAGAAGCCGTTGCTTCTGCCCGCCCGAGAGGCTGCCCCCCATGTCACCGATGAGGGTGTGATACCCCATCGGCATCGCCTCGATCTCGTCGTGCACGGCGGCCATGCGCGCGCACTCGGTGATCCACTGCAAGTCCGGCGCATCATCGAAGAAGCAGATGTTGTCGGCCACCGAGCCCGCGAGCAGTGCATCGTCCTGCATCACCGTGCCGACCAAACTGCGCCAGCGCGCCAGGCCGACCTGGGCCAGTGGCAAGCCACCGACACGCAACTCGCCCGCAACCGGCGCATGGATGCCGAGCATCAGCTTCAGCAGCGTGGTCTTGCCGCAGCCAGAAGGCCCGACGATGGCCACCGACTCGCCCGGCTCGATGGTGAAGTTCACGCTGCGCAGCACCTCCGGCTCGCCATCGGCATAACGAAAGCTCATGCCGCGCACCTCGATGCGCGGCGGCGATGCCGGCGCGATGCCATGCTCGCCTGACGGGCTCGGCAGGCCGATGTCCTCCGGCGCGGCGAGCACGATGTCGGCCAGTCGTTCACCTTGCAGCCGCAGCATGCGCAATTCCACGGTCTTGTCGATCAGTGCACTGACGCGCTGTGCGAACTGCTCCTTGAACGCCACGAACGCAAACAGCATCCCGACCGACAGCTGCTGATCGATCACCAGCACGGCGCCGACCCAGACCACGGCCACCCGCTCGATGCCGAACAGCAACCGGTGCAGCACCGAGAACAACAACTCCAGCTTGCGCGTGGTGATGTCGGCGTTCATCGTGTCGACGACACGGTTCATGAAGCGCGCCTGGCGGTCGGCCTGGCGGTTGAACAGCTTGATCGACTGCACGCCGCGCAGCGACTCGAGGAAATGGCTCGACTGCCGCGCCTCATGCACCAGCGCTTCTTCGGTCGCCTCGCGCAGCGGCCGGAAGAAGGCCCAGCGCAGCAGCGCATAGACGGCCACCGCACCGAGCACGATCGCCGCCAGCGTGACGCTGTAGAAGAGCATCATGGCCAGCGTCGCCACCACCAGCAGGCCATCGAGCACCACCTCGATGAAGTGCGTGGTCAGCGTCTTCTGGATCTGCTGCACGGCGGCGAAGCGCGACCATACGTCGCCGGTGTGGCGCTTCTCGAACCAGGCCATCGGCAGGCGCATCAAGTGCGCGAACACGTTGGACAGCCATTGCAGATTCAGCGTCGCCGACAGGTGCAACACCGCCCACGAGCGGATCGCTGCGGTGCCCACCTGCAACAGCACCAGCAGCCCGAAGCCCAGACCCAGCGTGACCAGCAGATCGCGGTCGGCGCTGACCAGCACGCCGTCGACGACCCATTGCAGGAAGAACGGGCTCAGCAGCACGAAGGCCTCGAGCCCGGCCGCGAGCACGAAGATCTGCGCCAGCGAACGCTTCAGGCCGCGCACCGGGCCGAGCAGTTGCTTCAGCGTGACGGTCTGGCGCTCGGTCCTGGGCGTGAAGTCCGCGGCCGGCGTCAACTCGAGCGCGATGCCGGTGAAGTGGCGCGACAGCTCGGTCAGCCGGATGCGCCTCGCGCCGCGGGCCGGATCGTGCAACTCGGCCACGCCGCCGCGCACGGCGGTCAGCACCACGAAATGATTCAAGTCCCAGTGCAATACGCACGGCAGCGCCAGCTGCGCCAGTTGCTCGGGCTCGACGCGCACCGCGCGCGGATTGAACCGCAGTTCGCCGGCCATGCGCACCAGGTCGGCCATCGTCGCGCCCTTCAGCGACAGCGAGAAACGCTGGCGCAGCGTCGGCAGATCGGTGCGATGACCGTGTGCGGTGGCCACCATCGCCAGGCAGGCCAACGCGCACTCGGCGGCCTCGGTCTGCAGCACCACCGGCACGCGGCGTGCACCGAACCAGCCTGACAGCGAGAGGTTGAGCGTGTTGGCCACGCCGGCTACACCCTGCCGGCCATGCCGAGCACCGGCTCGAACAGCCACTCGTAGAGCTTGCGACGCTCGATCGGGACATCGGCATCGAGCTGCATGCCCGGTGCCAGCGGCTGCAGCGCGCCATAGGCCGGCATCTGCTGGCGCTCCAGCGCCACGGTGATGCGATACATCGGCTCGCGCGCGCTGCCGGCCCAGGGTTGGCCGGCGAGTTCGCTGGCCTGCAGCGGTGCCAGCGAAACCTGCTCGATGCGGCCGTGCTGGTGGCCGAACTTCTGGTACGCGAAGGCGTGGTAGCGCAGCAGCACGGGTTGTGCGGCGCGCAGGAACCCGACCGCGCTCGAGGGCGCGTACAGGTGCGCCTGCAGCGTGGCGCCGGCCGGCACCAGGCTGGCCAGCGCCGAAGTGGCCGTCACTGTCTGGCCGGGCGACGCCAGCACCGTGCTGACCACCCCATCCTGCGGCGCCCGCACGACCAAGCGCCGCTGGGCCTCGCTCTCGGCACGCTTTTGAGCCAGTTCGGCACGCTCGCGCTCGAGCGCACCCACGCGCGAGGCCGCCTGCAGCGGCAGTTCGCGCCGCTGCGCTTCAAGGGTCGTGATCTCGCGCTCGTGCGCGCCGCGCTGGCGCTCCAGCGCCTGGCGCTGCGCCTGCAGCGCGAGCAGTTCGCCGGCCTTGGCCTGAACCTGCGCCGACGACACGAAGTTGTCGGCGCGCAACGACTCGATCTGCGCCTGGGCCTGCTGCGCCAGCGCGATGCGCTGCATCAGCAGCGCAGCCTCGGCGTCGAGTGCGCTGCGCTCGCGCTGCATGTCAGCCAGACGCCGCTCAAGTGCCGAGCGCTGGCTGGCCAGCAGTGCACGCTGCTGGTCCGCCGCTTCGCCGAGGCTGGCTTCGCGCTCGACCAGCGTGCGCTGCACCGCAGCCTGGGTATCGCCAGCGGCCGCCGCACGGTCGAGCGACAGCACGAACAGCACGTCGCCCGCTCGCACGCTGGCGCCCTCGGCAACACGCCGCTCGAGCACCAATGCATCCTGCGGCGGCACCAGGCGGATCACACCGCGGTCGGGCACCAGGACGCCGCCGACCCGCACCTTGCGCGTGTACTCGCCGAAGACGAGGAACGCAGCGGCAGCCAGCACCGACAACGCCACGCCACCGGTCAACAGCGCCAGCGGCAGTGGGCGAACGAGCTGGATCTCACCGATCCACGAACTCTGCTGCGATTCGAGAACTTCGCGGCGAAAGATGTTGGTCATGCCACCCCGCGCGCGCCGGGTGGTGTGTGCTGCCGGACCTTGCTCACCAGTTGCCCTTGGGCGACTGGGGCGTCTGCCCCGCGCCGCCAGCGACCTGGCGCAATTGCTCGACATCGATCGGGCGCAGATCCGTCGTGGCGGTCGTGGCGACCGGTGTCTTGACCGGCGCAGTGAACTTGGCAACCCAACGGGCGATGACTTGACGCGCTTGTTTCATGGTGGCTCCTGTGGAATGGGCGGTGCGAAAACGCATCCCGATTCCAACAGCCCACAGGGCCGCGCGTAACTGTCAACTCTTACAGGGTGATCAGTAGATCAGGCCCAGGCGCAGGGCCTTCAGCACGGCTTGGTGCTTCGAATTGCAGTTCAATTTCTTCATCGCGTTCTGCAAGTGCAGGATGACCGTGCGCTCAGTGATGCCGAGCAGCGTCGCCACTTCCCAGGCCGTCTTGCCGTCCATCGTCCATCTCAGCACCTCGAGTTCACGTGGCGTCAGCGCCGGCCGCTCGGGCTGCAGAGGTGCCGACACCAGCACGCGCATGGCCGTGTCCTGTGCGTGCACAGCGAACAACTGCAGATCGGCGACCAGCCGCGTCAACTGACCGGAGTCCGCGGGAAGTGCCTGGGGGCGGTCGACGCCCAGCATGAAGTGGCGGCCCTCGGGCAGGTGCAGCGCCATGGCAATGCCATTGCGGTAGCCGAATGGCGCCTGCTCTTCCCAGATGTCGATGGCATCGTTGTCCAGGTACGTCTGCTGGTTCCAGATGATCGGCACCGTATGGCGCTTGCAGTGCTGCATCACCGGATCACGGCGGCCACTGCCGGTGCCGGCGAAGGTCTGCAGGTAGGCCGTCGGCGTGTTGTCGACCGTGATGAACTCAGCGGCGCCGATGCCCTTGTCCACCACCGCCATCGCGGCGACCGTATCGAAACCCAACCCTTGGGCAAAGCGAACCACGGCCCCGTGGAACTCGTCACGATTTCGAGCTTCGAGTACAGAGAGGTAGTCGCCTTGCAGCATCTCTTCGCAGGATCCCGGTTCCAACCTGACAGGTCTTACAGCTATGAAAGCACATCCACCTTGCTCACACTGGCCGCATGCGACGCGCGGTTGCGGCGCAATTCACGACGGAGATCGCAATGAAGACTTCCTGGAGTGTTCGCGCCTGGCCGCCGCTATTGTGGCAGGCGAAGAACCCCACGCCGTTCCAGTTCAATCACGTTGACACGCAGGTTTTCACGACCGGTGACACCGACACACCGCTGTCTGGACAAACCGTGTGGGCCGGCCCGGTGGCCGACGGCGAAGCCGGCGTGGCCTGGGACTGGGTTCAGTTGTCGCACGGCGTGGTGGCGATGGCCGACCCGATGAGCGTGATCAGCAACCTGCGCCTGCTGGGGCCGCAGGGCGAAGTGCTGACGGCGTGGGAATCGGCGCGCCACCTCAGTCAGATCGTCTACGGCCTGCCGTGGCAAGGCGAAGTGCAGCGCGTGCTGCGCCACCTCGACGACTGACCGCCATGGCGCACTGACCCGAGCGAGCGGCCAACTACCGCAACGCGGCGGTGCGCAACTGCCGTGCGACGTAGGCCAGGCCGGCCGCTGCGATCAGCGCACACACCGCCAGCGGCAGTGCAACGTCGAGCACGCCAACCGCCTCGCCCTTGAGCACGCGGTTCATCAGCGTCACCTGGCCAAGGCCCGGCACCGCCAGGTGCCAGGGCGCTTCGCCGCCCTGATCGAACACCGTGATCAGCGGCAGCAGCGACACCGCGAGGACCACCACGGTGTTGTTGGCCTGCGCCTCCTTGAAGGTCTTGCAGCGAATCGCAATGGCCATCATCAGCGCCGCGAGCGCGGCGGCCAGAGGCGCCAGGAGGGCCAGGAACAGGCCCGCCTCGCGCAGGCCGAACTGGAACATCGCGGCCAGCGTCTCGCTGCGCAGCAGACCCTGTGCCGGCAGGAACGAGAAGCAACTGAGCAGCGCGATCAGCATCCCGACGGCCGCGACCGCGCCCCATTTGCCGAGCACCAGCGACAGCCGCGAGGCCGGGTTCATCAGCAGCGGTTCGAGCGAGCCGCGCTCGCGCTCGCCGGCGGTCGTGTCGAGCGCCGCATTGAGCGCACCGTAGAGCACCGCCATCAACACGAAGAATGGCACCATGCCGGTCAGCCGCGCGGCGCGCGACTGCGGATTGGCCAGATCGCGCTCCTGCACGTCCAGCACCTCCAGCGTCGCCGGCGTGACGCCGCGCAACGCCAGGCGCAGCGTCGCCTGTTCGCTCGAAAAGCCGCGCAGCAGTCGCGTCAACCGGCCGACGCTGGCGCTGGCACGCTGATTGGCGCTGCTGGAAACGATCTCGACCAGCGGCGCCTCGCCGCGCGCCAACTCGGCTTCGAAATCCTTGCCGACCACCAGCACCGCGTCAGCCAGCGCCTGGCTTGCCAGCCGTTGCTCATGGTCGGCCGGCGCTGCGTCCACGCGGTAGGTCTGGCGCAGCAGGTAGTTGTGCAACGTCGGTGCGTGCTCGATGCCGGAGACGACCACGGTGCGCTCCTCGGCGCGCTTCTCGATGCCGGCGACCAGCGCCGACAGCGCGACGAGCACCAGCGGCCCGATCGCCACCGACGACAGCAGCACCATCAACAGGGTGCGGCGGTCGCGCAACGCGTCGATCAGCTCCTTGCGGAAGACGACCCAGGCGTTCATGCGCGCGCGCTTTCCGCGGCGCCGAACGCCAGCCTGACAAACGTGGCTTCGAAATCCTGTTCGCCGCAGGATGCATTGAGCGAGGCCACCGTGCCCTCGGCAACCGTGCGCCCGTGCGAGACGACGATCACCTGGTCGCACAGGCGTTCCACCTCCTGCATGATGTGCGTCGAGAAGACGATGCA
Source organism: uncultured beta proteobacterium (assembly GCA_963783785.1). Taxonomy (GTDB): domain Bacteria; phylum Pseudomonadota; class Gammaproteobacteria; order Burkholderiales; family Burkholderiaceae_C; genus CADEEN01. The sequence goes on from CAWAOQ010000002.1 coordinate 16,886, forward strand.
CTTGCCTTCATCGTCGCGCAGGCGGCGCAGCGCGTCGCGCAACGCGCGCGTGGCCAGCACGTCGAGGCCATTGGTCGGCTCGTCGAGGATGATGTTCGGCGGGTCGTGCACCAACGCACGGGCCAGCGCGGTCTTCATGCGCTCGCCTTGGCTGAAGCCTTCGGTGCGACGCTCGAGCAGCGGCGTCATGTCGAGCAGGTGCGCCAGCGCGCCGGCACGCTTTGACGCCGCGGCATCGCTCATGCCATGCAGGCGGGCGTAGTACACGATGTTCTCGCGCGCCGTCAGGCGCGGATACAGACCACGCCCGTCGCTGAGCACGCCCATCCGCGCCAGCGCCGCCCGAGGCTCGCGTTGGACGTCGATGCCATCGACCCGGATCTGTCCGGCCTCGGGGACCAGCAGTGCCGCCACCATGCGCAGCGTGGTGGTCTTGCCGGCGCCATTGGGGCCGAGCAGGCCGGTGATGCAGCCATCGGTCGCCCTGAAACTCACGCCGTCGACAGCTTGCACCGTGCGGGCCTTCCTGCCGCGGCCCTGGGTGAAGCCCTTCTGCAGTTGCTGCACCTCGATCATCGCGCGGCTCCCGGCAACGCGAACATCGGCGGTCGCGGGATGCCCGTGACGCAGGCCGTGTCGACCTTGAGCGCCGCTTCGTCGCTGTCTGCATCGACGAAGCGGTACAGCACATCGCGCATGCAGCCGATGGCCATCACGCCGTGGCCGGCGTTCGGCACCACCACATGGCGCGCCCGGGCCCCGAGCGCCTTGGCCACGCGCTCGCCGTGGCGCGGCGGCGTTGCCGGGTCGAGTCCGCCCGACAGCACCAGCGTTGCCGCGGGTGCCGGCGGCATGGTGTAGAAGGCAGCGGGCACCTCGCCGCGCGGCCACAGCGCGCACACCTCGCGATAGAGGTCGAGGAAGCTGTCGCCGAAGTCGGCGCCGCGCCGATCGGTGGCCTGCGACAGACGCGGCACATCCTCGGCGCAGACCACCGAGAAGTGCATCCCGGCCGCCATCCGCAAGCCGCGGCGGCCGCCCAGCGCTTGCGCCAGCCCGGCCAGCGCGCCAAAGCGCCCGCGCGTGGCCTCGCCAATGGCCGCCGGCAGCGCCGCCGCCAGCGGCGGGGCGTACAACGGGCCGCGCACCATGCCCAGCAAGACGTCGCGCGTCAGCGTCAGGCGCTCGTTGCGATCGGTCAGCGGGTGCCGCAACTCGACGCTGCGCGGCAGCGACGCCAGCAGCGTCTGCCAGCGCTCGAGCAGCCCCGGCTCACGCGCGTTGCATGCCACGTCCGCGACGCAGGCCGCGAACAGCGCATCGAGGGCCGCCTGGTTGTCGGTCGAGAAGGCCGCTGGCAGCACCATGTCGGGCGGCGCCACGCCATCGATCGCCGCGCGTCGCACCCGCTGCGGAAACTGGCGCTGGTACTCGAGCGCGGCGCGCGTGCCGTAGGAGCCGCCGATCGAGGTTGATGCGGTCCGCGCCGAGCGCGGCGCGCACCGCATCGGCATCCTGCATCGCCAGCGTGGTGGTGAAGAAGCGCAGGTCGCCGTAGGGCAGCGCCTTCAACCGGACCAGGCACAACGCCAGGCGCTCGCGCTGGCGATCGAGGCTGAACAGCTCGGCCAGCGGCAGCGCCGGGTCCTCGGCATCGCAGACCAACGGGGCGCTGCGGCCGATGCCGCGCTGATCGATCAGCACGATGTCGCGGCGGTTGGCAAAGCGCGCCAGCATCGCGGCCACCTGCGGCGCGATCTCGATGGCACTCTGGCCCGGCCCGCCGGCGAAGTAGAACAGCGGGTCGGGATGCTTGTTGCGGGCCAGCGCCGGCAGCACGGCGTAATGGACCTCGATCTGCGGGCCGTCGGGACGTGCCGGATCAAGCGCCCGCCGCACGCTGCCGCACAGCGCCTCGTGTTCGATGCCGCGCAGGCGACAGGGCGCCGGCGCAGCCGCGGCAGGCGCGGTTGGCGCGGCGTGCGAGCCCCCCGCGCAAAGGGCCATGACGGCCAGGCACAGCGCCCTGGCGCACAAGAGAAGACGCTGGGGCATCAAGGAGCCGTCGCCTCAGGCCAGCAGGCGCTTCAACTCACCGCTGTCGATCAACCGGATCAGCTCGTCGGCACCGCCCACCAGCGTGCCGCGAACGAAGACCATCGGCAGGGTCGGCCAGCCGGTCCACATCTTCAGCGCATTGCGCCGTCGCCACTGGCTGAAGTAGCTGCCGTATTCGAGGTAGTGATGGACGATACCGGCGGCCTCGAGCGCGCGCCGCGCGCGGCGCGGAAACGGGTTCTGGCGCATCCCCACCACCACCACCGGATGGACCGCGATGGCGCGGCGCACCTCGTCGACCACGTCGGCGTGATGGCCGGCGACGCGGTCGCGGATCGCCGGGTGAATGTGGTCTTCGTCGAGAACGGCACGCGGCATGGTGGCCCCTTTCAGGTCAACTGGGCGGCTGACAGCAACTCGCGGGTATAGGCCTCGCGCGGCGCGCTGAACAGCGCCTCGGCTTCGCCTTCCTCGACGATCAGGCCGTTCTTCATCACCATCACCCGGTGCGACATCGCCCGCACCACCGCCAGATCGTGGCTGATGAAGACATAGCTCATGCCGTAGCGGCGCTGCAACTCGGCCAGCAGCGTGAGCACCTGCTGTTGCACCGACACATCGAGCGCGGAGGTCGGCTCGTCGAGGACCAGGACCTCGGGACGCAACACGACGGCCCGTGCGATCGCGATGCGCTGCCGCTGGCCGCCGGAGAATTCGTGCGGATAGCGTTGCAGCACCCCCGCCACGCCCTGACGCTCGGAGAGGCCGACTTCGTCGAGCATCGCCAGCACCAGCCGGTCGCGCTCTGCGGCCGGCAAGTCGGCACGGTGCAGTGCCAAGCCCTCGCCGACGATCTGACCGATCGTCATGCGCGGCGACAGCGAGGCGAACGGGTCCTGGAACACCACCTGCATGCGCCGGCGCATGCGGCGCAGGTGCTCGCGGTCGGCGTTGTCGATGCGCTCGCCACCCACCTGGATCTCGCCACTGGCGATCGGCTGCAGTGCCAGCAGGGCCATGCCCAGCGTGGTCTTGCCCGAGCCCGATTCACCGACGATGCCCAAGGTCTCGCCGCGCCGCAACTTCAGCGTCGCATCGCGGACGGCGTGGAACTGGGTCTTCCTGAACCACCCCTGCGGTACCGGGAAGGTCACGCCCACCTGCCGGCCCTGGACCAACACCGGCGCATCGTCGGGCACCGGCTGCACCACACGCTGCGGGCGGCTGGCGAGCAGCTTTCGCGTGTAGGCGTGCTGGGGCGCGCCGAAGACGGTGCTGGTGAGGCCGCTCTCGACCAGCTTGCCGCGCTCCATCACGCCGACGCGGTGCGTGAACCGGCGCACGAGGTTCAGGTCGTGCGTGATGAACAGCAGCGCCATGCCGATCTCGGCCTGCAACTCGTCGAGCAGGTCGAGGATCTGGGCCTGGATCGTCACGTCGAGTGCCGTCGTCGGTTCGTCGCAGATCAGCAGCCGCGGCTTGCAGGCCAGCGCCATCGCGATCATCGCGCGCTGCCGCTGGCCGCCCGACAGCTCGTGCGGGTAGGCATCGACGCGGCGCTCGGGATCGGGGATGCGGGTGCGGGCCAGCAACTCGACCGCGCGCGCCCGCGCTGCGCTGGGGCGCAGTCCTTGATGCAGCTCGAGCATTTCGCCGATCTGGTTGCCGACGGTGTACAGCGGGTTCAGCGCAGTCATTGGCTCCTGGAAGATCATGCCGATGCGGCCGCCGCGGATGCCCCGCATTTCATGTTCGCTCTTTTGCGTCAGGTCCTGGCCCTCGAAACGGATCGCGCCGCTGGTGACCGCGGCATCGACCAGACGCAACACCGACAGCGCGGTGACGGACTTGCCAGAGCCTGATTCGCCGACCAGTGCGAACTTCTCGCCGGCCGCGATCGAGAACGAGATGTGGTCGACCACCGTCGTGGCGCCGAAGCGCACGCTCAGCCCGTCGATCTCCAGCAACGGCACGGCGCTCATGACTTGCGGGTATCGAAGGCGTCGCGCAAGGCGTCACCGATGAAGGTCAGCAGCAGCATCGTCACGGTCAGCAGCAGGAAGGTCGGCACGATGATCCACCAGGCATCCAGGCTGTCCTTGCCCTGCTTCAGCAGCTCGCCCAGCGAGGGCACCGACGAAGGCACGCCCAGGCCGAGGAAATCCAGTGCCGTCAGTGCCAGGATCGCGCCACTCATGCGGAACGGCAGGAACGTGATGACCGGCGTGAGCGAGTTCGGCAGCACATGACGCCAGATGATCTGGCCGCTGGAGAGGCCCAGCGCGCGCGCGGCCTTGACGAATTCGAGCGAGCGATTGCGCAGGAACTCCGCGCGCACGTAGTCGGACAGCCCGATCCAGCCCCACAGCGACAGCAGGATCAGCAGCAGCAGCAGCGAGGGCTCGAAGATCGACGCAATGATGATCAACAGGTACAGCTCGGGCACGGCGCCCCAGATCTCGATCACCCGCTGCATGCCGAGATCGATGCGGCCGCCGAAGTAGCCCTGGATCGCGCCCATCAGGACCCCGATCACCGTCCCGGTGAGCGTGAGCGCCATCGCGAACCAGATGCTGATGCGAAAACCGTAGAGCAGCCGCGCGACCATGTCGCGGCCGAAGCGGTCGGTGCCGAACCAGTTGATGCCGTCGGGGGCCGAGGGTGCCGGCTTGGTGGCGAAGTAGTTGGTCGAGTTCGCGGAATGCGGGTTGAGCGTGCCGATCTTCCAGTTGCCGGGCCGGGTCACGATCTCGGCAATGAGCGGATCCTTCCAGTCGGCCGAGGTGAGGAAGTCGCCACCCAGGTCCTTGTCACTCGGGTTCTTGAGGATCGGGAAGAAGGTCTTGCCGTCGACGCGGGTGACGAAGGGCCGGTCGTTGCTGACCACCTCGGCCAGCGTGGCGACGACCAGCAGCACCAGGAAGACCCACAGCGAACGGTAGCCGACACGGTTGCGCTTGAAGCGCTCCCACGCGCGCTGGTTGGGCGACTTGGGCTGGACGGGCGCGGACGCCGCGGCACCGCCATCGCCGGTTGCCGCGCCGCCGGTGATCACGTCGCTGCTCATCGCGCTGCCGCTCCGAACTGCACGCGCGGGTCGACCACCACGTAGAGCACGTCCGACACCAGCTTGACCACCAGGCCGATCAGCGTGAAGACGTAAAGCGAGCCGAGGACGACGGCGTAGTCGCGGCGGATCACCGCCTCGTACCCCAACAGGCCCAGCCCGTCGAGCGTGAACAGGGTCTCGATCAACAAGGCCCCGGTGAAGAAGGCGCCGACGAAGGCCGCCGGAAAGCCCGTCACCAGCGGAATCAGCGCATTGCGGAAGATGTGCTTGTAGAGCACCCGTTGCTGGCTCAGGCCCTTGGCCCGCGCCACCAGCACGTACTGCTTGCGAATCTCCTCGACGAAGGTGTTCTTCGTCAACAGCGTGACCGTGGCAAAGGCGGAAATCACCAGGCAGGTGAGCGGCAGCGTCAAGTGCCAGAAGTAATCCCGGATCCGCGCGGGCCAGGCCATGTCTTCCCAGCCGTCGCTCGTCAGGCCGCGCAACGGGAAGACGTCGAAGAAGGTGCCGCCGGCGAACAGCACGATGAGCAGGACGCCGAGCACGAAGCCTGGGATCGCGTAGCCGACCAGCACGAACATCGTGCTGACGGTGTCAAAGCGGGTGCCCTCGCGCACCGCCTTGGCCACCCCCAGCGGGATCGAGATCAGGTACGAGATCAGGAAGGTCCACAAACCGAGGCTGATCGAGACCGGCAGCTTCTCCTTGATCAGGCTCCAGACATCCTTGTTCTGCATGAAGCTGCGCCCGAGATCGAAGCGCGCGAAGTTGCCGAGCATTTCGACATAGCGCACGTGCGCCGGCTTGTCGAAGCCATAGAGCTTCTTCAGTTCTTCGATCTGCTTCTTGTCGATGTCGCGGCTGGCCTTGTAGCCGCCGCCTTCGCTGCCGCCCTTCTTGGAGGCCTGCGCTTCGGCCAGCACCTGCTCCACCGGGCCGCCGGGCACGAACTGGATCACGATGAAGGTCACCGTCAGCACGCCGATCAGCGTCGGCACCATCAGCAGCAGGCGTTTGAGGATGTAGCTGAACATGTCGTCTCAGGGCTTGGCGGCGGCGCTGCCGGCGTCTTTGAGCCACCAGGTCCAGAGCGGCCATGGTGCCGAGCTGGCCGATGGGTAGGAATCGGCGACGAAGTACCTGGCCTGCACCGCCGGGATGCCGAACTTGTTCCAGTAGGAGATCTGCTCCTCGCTGAGATACACCTGCGGAATCTGCCAGAAGTTCCACATGATCACGCGGTCGAGTGCACGCGCGGCCGTGCGCAGGTCATCCATCGTGGTCGCCTCGCCGAGCGCCTTGATCAGGTGATCGACGGCGCGGCTCTTGACGCCGCGGGAGTTGTTGTTGCCCGGCTCGTCGGCCGACTGGCTGCCGTAGGACGACGCCAGGTCGGCTGCGCTGGGCAACGTGAAATCGCCCTCGACGATGACCACCACGTCGAAGTCGTACTGCTGCAGGCGACGCCGATAGAGCGCGAAATCGACGATGCGCTCCTTGAAGCCGATGCCGAGCTTTTCCAGGTTGCGCTGGAAGTCGATCATGCGACCGGGCGAGCCCGGCTCGAGGTACTCGAACTCGAACGGCTCGCCGCGGGCATTGCGCAGGCGGCCGTCGGCGGCCACCGTCCAGCCGGCCTCGGCCAGCAGGTCGCGGGCGCGGCGCAGGTTCTGGCGCAGCGCGTTCGGGCCGGTCAGGTTGCTCGGCGGCACGAAGGCCGGGCCGAACACCCGCGGCGGCAACTCGGCGCGAAACGGCTCCAGCAGCTTCAACTCGTCGGCCGACGGCACACCGACCGCCGCGAACTCGGAGTTGTTGAACACGCTGTGGGAGTGGCTGAAGGTGCGGTACTGGTTGTAGCGGTCGAAGTCCCAGGCCAGCATCAGCGCTTCGCGCACGCGGATGTCCTGGAAGATCGGCCGCCGCTGGTTCAGGTGAATCGACTGCAGGCCCTGCCCGGTGCTGGTCTTCAGCGACGCCTTGACGATGCGGCCGTCACGCCATTTGGGCCCCTGGTGCTGTCGCGCCCAGGCACTGGCGCGGTACTCCTTGAAGAGGTCGAACTCGCCGGCCTTGAACGCCTCGCGCGCCACCGCTTCGTCGTTGTACATGCGGTAGCGGATGCGATCGAAGTTGAAGTGGCCGCGCCGCGACGGGATGTTGCCAGCCCAGTAGTCGGGGTTGCGCTTGAACTCGATGCGCCCCGGCAAGTCGTAGCGGTCGATCAGGTAGGGGCCGGACGTGATCGGCATGTCGAGCACGACCTCGTCGAACTTCTTGCCCGCGCCCCACTGGCGCGAGAACACGCCGATGCCGCCGGCAGCAAACACCGCATCCACCGTGCGGGCCTTCAGATCGATGCGCACGGTGCGCGCATCCACGACCACCGCACGCTCGAGGTCGGCATGCGCGATCTGTGACGCCGGCGACGACTCCTTGCTCTTCACCCGCTCGAGCGAGTAGACGACGTCCTCGGGTTTGACCGGGTCGCCGTTGTTGAAGCGCGCCGCCGGATGCAGGCGGAAGGACACCGACGACAGATCCGGTGCAACCATCATTTCCTGCGCCAGCACACCGTACATCGCCTGCGGCTCGTCCATCGACTGGATCGCCAGCGGCTCGAACATGAACATCGCAACGCCCGCCGGCGAGTTGCCGCGCGTGGTGTAGGGGTTGAACTTGTCGAAGCTCGAGCGCCGGTCGGGGTTGCGCAGGTTCAGCGTGCCGCCCTTGGGCGCTTGCGGATTGACGTACTCGAAGTGGCTGAAGTCGGGCCCGTACTTCGGCGGCGCATAGGCCGAAATGGCATGCACCCAGCGCCCGGTGACCACCGGGGCCGGGCGTGCCGGCGCAGCCGATGCGGGCGCGGGCGCGGCGCGGGCAAAGATGGGGCCGCCGCCGCGGCCGTGCCGCAGACCAAGGCCGCCGCCAGCGCCCAGACATGAAACGGGCTGCGGGCGCGACGGCTTGCAAACATCGAAGACATGCGTCGGCGTGTTGTCGCGAGGGGTGGGGTCCAAGAACCAAAACGACGGCCGCTCGTGGCGGCCGCTGGGTACCGATCATCGCCGAATCGCCACAACACGGGCATGCGGAATCGCCCGCAAGCGGCTCGCGCCGATCGAAGCGTCAGGTTTTGCGCGGCAACACCGCGGCGCAGGTCGCTCGCTGCCCGTCGGCGGCGTCGACCCTGGCGCAGACACCGTCGAGTTGCGCCTGCAAGCGCCGGACCGTGGCGGTGTGCCTGCCGTCGGCGTTCCAACTGGCGATCTTCCTGCCCACACGCTGCAGTGAGCGTGCACTGCGCTCATGAAAGGCCCCCTTGTCCTGCGCTGCCTCGGCAAACAGTCTGGACACCGCCTTCTCTATGCGGGACGCGTCGTCCGGCGCCAGGTCCACCAGCGCGCTGACGTAGCTCGCACCCCATTGCAGGCGCGTCGCCGGGCCCACGCTGCTGTCGAAGGCTCGCTCGTACCAGCGCAGCGCCTCGTCCTTCCTGCCGAGCTTCCTGGCGTTGCTGCCGAGCTGGCTCATCAGGTAGTAGGGCGAATGGCTCTTGGCCAGGTTGGCCTTGAGCAGCGCATCACTGTCGGCCCACAACCCGGCCTGGCCCAGCAGATAGGCCACCGCGGTGATGACGGCTTGGCGTTCGTAGCCGTCGCGGATCTCGCGGTCCATGCGCACCGACATCTCCCGCACTTCCTGCACCAGGGATGCAGGCAGCTTGGGCTGCGTCGCATCCTTGGGCTGGCCCAGACGAGCGAGGTCGACGCGCTCGATCAGCGCCGCGACGCGGTCGCCGCGCGACAGCGTCGCATCGGCCTGCAGGCGTGCCAGCGCGGCATCGGCCTGCGCCGACAGCGCGGCGCGGTCGGCTTCGTCCTCGCCGGTCAGCACCCTGACGATCTCCGCGGCGCCATTGCCGAGAACGTCCATGTGCGTGCGCGACAACGCGGCATCACCGAGCACCTGCTCAACACGCCGACGCAGCCCCGCATCGGGCTTGACGCCCTGGCCATCGTCGCTGGCAGCCAATGCCTTGAGCCAGAGGCGCGTGGCGGTCTCGCCGTCGCCGGGCGGGCATTTGCTCGCCAGCTCGGCCAGCAGCGCCGGCCGATCGGCTGGCGCCACCAGACCACTCTCGTCGGTTTCCCAGGAGTGGAAGGCCAGCATGCGCCATTCGTTGGCGGTGATCGGCTTGCCGGCGCGGGCATCGGCCAACACCGCGCCGACGGGCCGCCCGCCGGCCAAGCCGGCCTGCAGCAACGCCATCACCTGCGGCGCATCGGCCTCGCCAGGCAGCCGCGTGATCTCGCTGCCGCCGGCGGTGAAGAGAATCAGGGTCGGGTAGCCACTGACCTTGAAACGTGCGCCGAGCTTTTGCGCCGCGGGCCGGTCGCCGTCGACATGCACTGCGACGAACGACTTGCTCTGGGCCGCGAAGTCCTGGCGATTGAACAGCGTGGCCTTGAGCTGGTTGCACGGCGGGCACCAGGTCGCACCCCAGTACAGCAGCACCGGCTTGCCCTCGGTCCTGGCCCGGCTGAAGGCGCGCTCGATGTCGGTATCCGCAGCCGCGGCCAGCCAGGCCACGTTGGTCGATGGCAGGCCAGGGGCTGCCGCGACAATCTGCGCCCAGGCAGCGGCCAGGGCCACAACGGCGATCAGGCTCAGGCGATTCACACGCTGCATCGGTCGATCCGGGTCCGGCGCGAATGGCGCCGTGACGAGTCAGGCCACGATTGTGCGCTGGCCGTCGTGGCTACGCCGCCGGGTCGTCGGCGGGTTCACCGAGCCAGCGCTGCGCTGCGTCTTCGGGCCACGGTACCGGCGCTGCGCGGGCCAACGCCATCCACACCGGGAACGGCAAACCCGCCTCGAACGGCATCGCGCGCGCCGGCGCCGGGCGGGCCACCTCGAGTTCGGCCCAGTCCGGCCCGCGCGCGATCATCACGCCGCACTCGGTCGGCACCTCGTCCGGCTCGGCGACACCCTCAGCCAGCACGTACCAGCATTCGCCAGCCATGCCGAGGTAAGCAGCGCGCTTGTCGGCGTGACGCAGGTCCGACAACAGGTCGGCGCGGCGGACCTTGATCTCGTGCACCGCCGGTTGCAGGTAGCCCGCGACCGTCGTGTGGCGCACCGAGAACACGTCGGGCATCGCCATCTGCCAGCGCCGGCCACTGGCAAGCGTGGCATCGGCGACCTGCGAACGCAGTGACAGGCCGCACCAGGCGATGCGACCGGCACGCTGCAACTGCAATGCCACGCGCGCGACCAGCGCTTCGTGGCCGTCACGCACAGCGCGGTTCTTCTGCAGCGTGGCAGCGAGCATGGCGACGCCGAGGTCGGTGACACGCAGGGTCTCGCGGCCAGCCCCGTCCGTGCAGCGCTCGAGCAGGCCGGCCGCGAGCAGTTCCACCTCGACCATGTCCTGGCACGGCCAGCCGGCCGAGCGCCAGATCTCGCGCAGGCGGCGGCGGTGAAGGGCGCCGAGGGTGACGGCAGAGGGGTCGCTCACGCGCGAAGCGTAGCGAAAAGCTTTGTCGGCACCGTGCAATGGCGTGAAATGCACGCGCCACGGACGGCGCCTACAGTCTCCCCATGGACACCCAGACCACCCCTGCCATCGTCACCGACCCGCGCAGCGTCGAGCGCCTGATCACCGGCCGCGCCACCAGCGATGGCGCCGGCGTCAAGCTCACGCGCGTGCTGACGCAAGACCTGCAGCGCCGGCTCGATCCGTTCCTGATGCTCGACGCGTTCGGCAGCGACTCGGCCGACGATTACATCGCCGGATTTCCAGATCACCCGCACCGCGGCTTCGAAACCGTGACCTACATGCTCGCCGGCCGCATGCGCCACCGCGACTCGGCTGGCCACGAAGGCCTGCTGCAAAGCGGCGGCGTGCAGTGGATGACGGCCGGCCGCGGTGTGATCCACAGTGAATTGCCGGAGCAGACCGAGGGCCGCATGGAGGGCTTCCAGCTGTGGCTGAACCTGCCGGCCAGGGACAAGATGAGCCCGCCCTGGTACCGCGACATTGCCAGCGCCGACATTCCTGAGTGGCAGGAGTCAGGCGTGACGGCGAGGGTGATTGCCGGCGCCAGCCACGGCATCGCCGGCGCAGTCCAGCGCGAAAGCACTGCCGCGCTGATCCTCGACGTCCACCTGGCCGCGGGCGCCAGCTTCGAGCAAGCGCTCGCGCCACAGCACAACGCTTTCGTGTATGTCTATCGTGGCGCCGTCGCGATCGGCGCGCAGGGCGTGACGCAACAGCACATGGCGATCCTTGCCAACCGCGGCGACGGTGTGCACTTGCAGGCCAGCGCGCAAGGCACCCGCCTTCTGCTGATCGCCGGCCGCCCGCTCAACGAGCCGATCGTGCAGTACGGTCCGTTCGTGATGAACACGAAGCAGGAAATCCTCCAGGCCGTCGAAGACTTCAATGCCGGGCGGCTGGCATAGAGTGATCAGGACACCGTGACCCCCTTCCAGAAAGCCACGCGGCCCTTGACGGCGGCCGCCGCTTCGCTCGGCTCAGGGTAGTACCAGACCGCGTCGGGGTTCATCTCGCCGTTGACCAGCAGGCTGTAGTAATGCGCCTGGCCTTTCCACGTCGAGCCGCTGCGGTGGTTGCTGAAGGTCACGTACTGGCGATTCAGGCTCGCCTCGGGAAAGTAGTGGTCGCCATCGACCACCACGGTGTCGTCGCTCTCGGCGATCACGACGCCGTTCCATACTGCCTTGACCATGCTTGCCTCGCCTTCGTGTCGATCAGAGGGCCGATGATGCCTCGGGCGGATGAAGGGCGGGCCGAGCGTCGGCAAACACGGTCCCGGCCATGCCGCGGTGCTCGATCACCTCGAGGCCGCGCGCCAGTTCGAAACTCGAGCCGTGCCAGCTGCTGTCGTCATCGTGGACCGAAGGGTGCACGTCGTCGCGCGGTGGCTCATCGGGCAACCAACGGGACAAACGGGTCAGCAGGTGATTGATCATGGTGGTGAACTCACGCGGGGGCTTGAGAGACATGGTCGGCACCGGTGGCCAATGCCTCAATCACCCCAAAGGGGGAATCGGTGCCGCGCCACAGCCCTAGACTCGTGCCTGCGGTGACCAACCTCCGACGCAGAAGGATCCGTCTTGACGCCTGCCTACCCGCAACTGCTCGCCCCGCTCGACCTCGGTTTCACCACGCTGGCCAACCGCGTGCTGATGGGTTCGATGCACACCGGCCTCGAAGACGGCCGCAAACACTTCGCGGCAATGGCCGCCTTCTATGCCGAGCGCGCGCGCGGCGGCGTCGGGCTGATCGTGACCGGCGGTTTCGCACCCAACATCGAAGGCTGGGCCAAGCCATTCGCCGGCACGCTGGCCACGCACGCTGCAGCGCGGCGGCACCGCGAAATCACCGATGCGGTGCATGCCGAGGGCGGCAAGATCGCGCTGCAGATCCTGCACACCGGGCGCTACGGCTACTCGCCGCTGTGCGTGGCGCCCAGCCGGATCCAGAGTCCGATCTCGCCGTTCACGCCGCGCGAACTCAGCGAGCGCGGCATCGAGCGGCAAATCCGCGCCTTCGTTCGCTGCGCCGCGCTGGCGCGCGAGGCCGGCTACGACGGTGTCGAGGTGATGGGCAGCGAGGGCTACCTCATCAACCAGTTCCTGGTGGCCCATACCAACCACCGCAGCGACCGCTGGGGCGGCTCATACGACAACCGCATGCGCCTGGCCGTCGAGATCGTGCGCCGCGTGCGCGAGGCGGTCGGCGCGGACTTCATCCTGATCTACCGCATCAGCCTGATCGATCTGATCCCCGACGGCAGCAGTTGGCCCGAAGTGGTGCAACTGGCCAAGGCCGTGACCGCAGCCGGTGCGACGATCCTGAACACCGGCATCGGCTGGCACGAGGCGCGGGTACCGACCATCGCCACCTCGGTGCCACGCGCGGCGTTTGCCTGGGTCACGAGGAAGTTGCGCGAGCAGCTGCGCGCCGATGGCCTGGCGATCCCGCTGGTCACGAGCAACCGCATCAATACGCCGGAAGTCGCCGAACAGGTGCTCGCCGATGGCGCGGCCGACATGGTGAGCTTGGCACGGCCATTCCTGGCCGACCCGGCGTTCGTTGCCAAGGCCGCCGCCGGCCGTGCCGACGAAATCAACACCTGCATCGCCTGCAACCAGGCCTGCCTCGATCACACCTTCAAGAATCGGCTCGCGAGTTGCCTGGTCAACCCGCGTGCAGGTCACGAGACCACGCTGGTGATCCGTCCGGCGGCGCCGCGCAAGCGGATCGCGGTGGTCGGTGCCGGGCCGGCCGGCTTGGCCGCGGCCACCACGCTGGCAGAGCGCGGCCACGAGGTGCACCTGTTCGAATCGGCCGCCGAGATCGGCGGCCAGTTCAACCTCGCCAAGCGCATTCCGGGCAAGGAGGAGTTCCACGAAACGCTGCGCTACTTCGCGCGCCGCATCGAGCGCACCGGCGTGACACTGCACCTGAACACGCGGGCGCGCAGCGACCACCTGGTGGCCGAGGGCTTTGACGAGGTGCTGCTGGCGACCGGTGTGACGCCGCGCAACCCGCACATCCCCGGCCAGGACCTGCCGGGCGTGATGGGTTATGTCGACGCGATCCTGCAGCGCCAGCCCGTCGGCCAGCGCGTGGCCGTCATCGGCGCCGGCGGCATCGGTTTCGACGTGGCCGAGTACCTGGTTCACGACGCCACGCATCCGTCGCCTGCGCTCGACTTGGCGGCATGGCAGCGCGAATGGGGCGTCGCCGATCCCGGCGCGGTGCGTGGCGGCGTGGTGCGCGCCCAGCCGGCAGCGCCGGCGCGGCAGGTGACGCTGCTGCAGCGCAAGCCGGGCAAGCTCGGCGCCGGGTTGGGCAAGACCACCGGCTGGATCCACCGCAGCGCACTGAAGATGAAAGGCGTCGAGATGGTGGCCGGCGCCCACTACGAACGCATCGGTCCGCACGAAGGGGCATTGGGTTTGTTCGTGACCTTCGGCGAGGCGCGACGCGATGGCAACGTGATCGCCTGCGACAGCATCGTGCTGTGCGCCGGCCAGGAGCCGCTGCGGGAACTGCACGCGCCGTTGGTCGCAGCGGGCATCCGGGCGCACCTGATCGGCGGAGCTTTCGAAGCCGGCGAACTCGACGCCAAGCGCGCCATCGACCAAGGCACCCGGCTGGCCGCGACGCTTTAGGCGATGCTCGTCGCCGGCCTCAATGGTCGTCGAGCGCGCCGGGGATGGTTACATCGTCAGGCCACTCGGATTCGCTGATCAGCAAGCCGTGCTGCAGTTCGTAGCTCGACTCGTGAAAACCACCGGCGCGAGCCGCCATTTCTGCCGGCGTCTCGGAGTCGCCGGGTGATGCCGCCGTCGCAGGCGTTGCATGCTGCCGCAACGGTGGGCCGGCAGGCGCCGCGGCAGCAGCGGCGGCCTTCGCGGGCACAGCGGGCGCACGCGGGTTCAAGCCATGCAGCCGCATTGACGGCATGCGCGCGAAAGCAATGGGTCGGCGTCGGATGAGCATCTCGTAACTATGGGCCCGCTCGGGACCAAGTCGACCCACCGCATTCGGGGGTAGTCACTGCGAACTAGGGAGAGCGCCCGCCAAGATCAAGTGGGTGTGTGCACACACTCTATCTTTCCGGGTCTGACTTTCCGGACGGTCACTCAGAAACCGAACGACAGCCCGAGCATGCCCTCGACCTGCGACATCGTGTCGCCTCGGATCGCGACCACGCAGCCGCCGGAACAGAAGAATCCGCCACTGCTGTTGAGCAACGTCAGGTAGCCGCGCAACTCACTGCGCAGTGCGACCTGCCTGGAGAGCATCCACTGGTAGCCCAGGCCGAGATTGGCCGACGGTCGCACCTCGGACGACAGCCCGTCGAGGCCTGGCGACAGGTGCGTGATCCCCAGACCGCCGACCACGTAGCCGCCATTGGTCGCGTGCGTGCCTTCGAAGAACACGCGCCCGCCGAGATGCAGGTAGCTTATGTTGACCGAGACGTCGCCCGTCTGGTTCAACGCCGAACCCGGCAGTGCGCTGCGCTGGAACGAGTAGAAGACCTGCGCCTGCCGGCCATCGGAAAGGATCCAGTCAAAGCTCAGCGACGCGGCGGCGCCGCTGTCGAGCTTGATCACCGCATCGCCAGCGTTCTGGTCGATGAACTCGCCGCCCGCGCGTGCACCGCCATACAGCGTCAATACGCCTTGGGCGGCCGCGGCCGAAGCTGCAAGCGCCAGCAGCGCCGCGATCGCAAGACGGACGAACGGCCGATGAAAGGCCTGAGCCGGGACCATTGGCGACATGCGAGACATCCGAGAGGTTGCTGAACGCTTTCATCTTGCCACCGATCCTCTGCTCCGGGGCGCTTCGACACGGTCTCTGGTGCGACAGGTCGACCCCAGGCCGACGCTCGAACAACTCGTGCGCGTGCCGTGCAAGTAGCCGGCGGTATTCAACCGCAAGGGGCAAGTCGCGCGACGGAGTGCGATGGCGTCTGGCTCGCGGCTCGGTACCGCGCCAGTGCCGGCGCGGCGCTGCGCCAGAAGCGCCAAGCCAACCAGCCCCAGCGCAGCAGGCGCAGCGCCGGCACGCGGCGCAGTCTTGCGCCCAGCACCAGCGCTCCGGCAGCGCTGGCGACCGTCCACACCAGCGGGCTCGACAGCCACACGCGGATCCTCACGACGCGATACACGGCCAAATCGGCCCGGTCGGCAAGTTCACCGAGTGCGCCAATCACTTGGCCGCGTGCCAGCTGCGAGGCCAGCAGCAGATCCTGCTTGCGCTGGTTGCGCGACAGCATCGCGTCCGAAGCGCGGCCGGTCATGGTGGAGGGGCTGGGCGCAATGCGTCGCTGTCTCTTCGAAGCTCGGCGATGCTCGCCTGGAACAGGGTCGAGCCGCTGGCGACCAGCCGACGCAGCCGCAGCGCGCCAAGCACCGCGAGCCCGACGAACAGCGCCGCGGCGATGCCCAGCCCGGCCAGCCGATGCGTGTCCCAAAGCACCACGGTGACGAAGAGGGCGACGAACACCGCGCCGAAGGCCGCCAGCAGTGCCGTCAGGACGGCCCACAACAGCAGCGACGCAACACGGTCCTTTTCTTCCTGGACCTCGATCGCCAGCAACTCGAGCCGGATGCGGCCGAGTGCGATCAGCGAAGCCGCGAGCCGGCGCACCGGCCCGGAGACACTGCCGCCTGTCTGCGCCACAGTGGCTTACCGCAGCAGCCGCGCCACAAGGCGCGCGCTCAACGCCGGCCGATCAGTACGCCGATCGCCAGGCCGACAGCCGCCGCGGCGCCAACCGCCTGCCACGGATGGCTGTGGACGTAATCGTCGGTAGCCCCGGCCGCCCTCTTGGCGCGTTCCACGGCTTCGTGTTGGGCGTCGATGACGCGCTCCTTCGTGCTGTCGAGCCGGTCACGGATTCGAGAGCGAAGCGCTGCGACTTCGCCTTCGGCCTTGTTCGTCGTTGCACTCATCAATGCATCGATATCGTCCATCACCGAACGAAAGTCGGCTGCCAGCTTTTCCTTGGCAACGGTGGTGTCAGTCATCGGAAGCTCCTGTCAGTTCAGGTCGGGAGAGAAGACCCCAATCATCATTCTCTCCTGCTCAGGCAACGGCTTGAGCGGCATCAACATAAGCCCCCCACCGTGCCGCGCGCCCGATTCGGAGGCTGCGTCCGGGACTCCATGGGAATCCACTGCGGTCAGCAGCGAGCCCTCGCCACTCACTTGGGCGGCGGGGTGTTCGGTGGCGGATAGTTGGGCGCGGGATAGTTTGGCGGCGGATAACTGCCGGTCGGCCCGCTCGGGGCTGGGTAGTTGGGCGGCGGGTAACTGCCCGCGGGCGCCGGAGTGTAGTAGCGTCGGCTGGGGTACATGCCTCGCGCCGGCACCTGGTTACCCCGCGTATACATGCATTGGACATATGCCGCGTCGTAGTTCATTTGCAGCGCGTACCACGAGTAGCCATACATATTGCTGCCAGAAGTGCCGCCGACGAGCAAGCCCGTGCCCGCCCCGATGGCCGCTCCCTGGCCCGCGTGGCCCGAGGCGCTGCCGATGATCGCGCCAGCGGTCGCGCCAATCAATGCGCCCGCCGCCGCATTCGCCGCTGCCGCATCGTTGGCCGGCTGCGCGGCTGCCGGACCGCCCAGTACCGCGATCGCATATTGGCGGCACGCGGCGTCGTCGACCCGGAACTGATCGAGGCTCTTCTGCGACCCGGGGAGCACAAACACCGAAGGCCCGGCCGGAACAGTCACGCAGCCGGCCAAGACAAGGCTAGTGAATAGAATAACAATCAGTGTGCGCTTACTCATTTCTTGGCTCTTCGATCTGTCGTCATTGTGAGGGCGCTGCGATGCTCGGCGGATTCGGGCCACGCGACGGCACGACGGTCATCCATGTCCTTGAGCAACTCTGGACATAGGGGAAGTAACCTGCGGGGTCCGGGCAGTAGTACCAGTAATTCGTGGCCGGCACCGCCTGTGGCGACTGCTCGACATAGACCGTCGGCTCGGCGGGAACGTACAGGGGGTATGGATAAGCGTAGGAGTATGGGTAAGCGTACGAGTATGGGTAATACCTGGGATAGGCGCCATAGATTGAATAGGGCCAACCGCCCCAATAGGCGGGACCGCCAAAATAGATACCCACGCCGGGACCATACCAACCCCCGTAGCCGCCGTACCATCGGGCCGAGTATCCCGCATGCGATCCGACCGGATATCCACCGCGGTGATAACCACCGCTGGGCACGCCGCGATACTCACCGCCCGCACCCGGCCCTCCACGACCATCGGCATAGCTGCCTTCGCCACCGACCCGGCCGCCGTCGCGCGCTTGCGCCAGCGCGGCATCGCCGGCAAGTGCCACGGCAAGCGCGGCAACAACACCCAACGCAAGCGCTTTCATGCAATGCCCTCCAACGCCTCATTCGACGCGCCGCTGCGCGCCGAGTTCAACGTCCCACCCGAGCGTCGAGCGCGCTCAAGACCGTTGGTGCGAACGCACCCGACCCGCAGTGGAAGGCTACCGAATTGACTGAACCGGCAACCGAGCCCGATCAAGTCCGGCGCAACTATTTCTCGAGGCGCTCACAGGGTCCTCAGACGTCGATGTTCGCCGCCCGCAGTGCGTTGCTCTCGATGAAATCGCGACGGGGCTCGACTTCGTCGCCCATCAGCATCGTGAACACCCGGTCGGCCTCGATCGCGTCGTCGATCTGCACCCTGCAGCAGGCGGCGCACGGTCGGATCCATCGTCGTTTCCCAAAGCTGCTGGGGGTTCATCTCGCCCAGGCCCTTGTAGCGCTGGCGGCCGACACTGGCTTCGGCCTGGGCCATCAACCAAGCCATCGCGGCACGAAAGTCGCCCACCTTGAGTTCCTTCTGCCGCTCGCCCTCGCCCCGGCGCACGATCGCGTCTTCGCCGAGCAGGCCCTTGAACGTCAGGCCCGCACGCGACAGCGCCTCGTAGTCGGCGCCGTGCACGAAATCGGGCGTGACCACGCTGGTCTTGACGTTGCCGTGGTGGCGGCGGCCAATGCGCAGCACATGCTTGTCGGTGCGGGCGTCGTAGGCGGCGTCGACCTCCGCATCGTGCAGCGCCGCCTTCAATGCGGCGGCGCTGACTTCGGCGCTGGCCAGGCTATCGAGGTCGAGCACCAGCCCATCGGCAATGGCGCGCAACGCCTCGATGTCCATCCAGTTGGACAGGCGATCGATCACGTTGGTCGCCAGCACGTACTGCCGCGCCAACTCCTCGAGCGCGCTGCCGCTGATCGGCGGCTTGTCGACGCCGGGAAGCACCGCAGCGCCATCAAGCGCCACGCGCATCAGGTAGGCATCGAGTTCGTGGCCGTCTTTGAGGTACTGCTCGGCCTTGCCGTGCTTGACCTTGTACAACGGCGGCTGCGCGATGTAGATGTGGCCGCGCTCGACCAGATCGGGCATCTGGCGATAGAAGAAGGTCAGCAGCAGGGTCCGGATGTGCGCGCCGTCGACATCGGCGTCGGTCATGATGATGATGCGGTGGTAGCGCAGCTTGTCGGCATTGAAGTCGTCGCCGCCCATGCCCTTGCCGATGCCGGTGCCCAACGCGGTGATCAGGGTCAGGATCTCATTGCTGGTGAGCAGCTTCTCGTAACGCGCGCGCTCGACGTTCAGAATCTTGCCGCGCAGCGGCAGGATCGCCTGGAACTTGCGGTCGCGGCCCTGCTTGGCCGAGCCACCAGCCGAGTCGCCCTCGACGATGTAGATCTCGCACAGTGCCGGGTCCTTCTCCTGGCAGTCGGCGAGCTTGCCCGGCAGTCCCATTCCGTCGAGGACACCTTTGCGACGCGTCATCTCGCGCGCCTTGCGCGCAGCCTCGCGGGCACGGGCGGCATCGACGATCTTGCCGCAGATGATCTTGGCGTCGGTTGGGTTCTCGAGCAGATAGTCGGTCAGGGCCTTGCTGACGACGTCTTCCACCGGGCCACGCACTTCGCTGGAAACCAGCTTGTCCTTGGTCTGGCTGCTGAACTTGGGCTCGGGCACCTTCACGCTCAGCACGCAGCACAGGCCCTCGCGCATGTCGTCGCCGGTGACCTCGACCTTGGCCTTCTTGGCCAGTTCGTTGTCGTCGATGTACTTGTTGATCACCCGCGTCATCGCCGCGCGCAGACCGGTCAGGTGAGTACCGCCGTCTCGCTGCGGGATGTTGTTGGTGAAGCAAAGCACGTTCTCGCTGTAGCCATCGTTCCACTGCATCGCCACGTCGGTGGTGATGGTCGTGCCCTGCTCGCTGACCTTCTCGCCGATGGCGCCGAAGATCGTCGGGTGCAACACCTTCTTGCCGGTGTTGATGAACTCTACGAAGCCCTTCACGCCACCGGCGAAGGCGAACGTGTCTTCCTTGTTGTTGCGTTCGTCGACCAGCCGGATCTTGACGCCGTTGTTCAGGAAGCTCAGCTCGCGCAGCTTCTTGGCGATGATGTCGTAGTGGAAATCGATGTTCGAGAAGATCTCCAGGTCGGGCAGGAAGTGCACCTCGGTGCCGCGCTTCTCGGTCTCGCCGGTGACGCGCATCGGGCTCACCAACACACCATCACGCCGTTCGATCAGGCGGTCTTGCGGCACCCCCTGCCTGAACTCCATCTGGTGCACCTTGCCGTCGCGCCGCACCGTCAGGCGCAACCATTTCGACAGACCGTTGACGCAGCTCACGCCCACCCCATGCAACCCGCCCGAGACCTTGTAGCTGTTCTGGTTGAACTTGCCGCCGGCATGCAGCTCGGTCAGCGCGATCTCGGCCGCACTGCGCTTGGGCTCGTGCTTGTCGTCCATCTTCACGCCGGTGGGAATGCCGCGGCCGTTGTCGGTGACGCTGATCGAGTTGTCGGTATGGATCGTGACGACGATGTCGTCGCAGTGCCCAGCCAGCGACTCGTCGATCGAGTTGTCGACGACCTCGAACACCAGGTGGTGCAGGCCGGTGCCATCGGACGTGTCGCCGATGTACATGCCGGGGCGCTTGCGCACCGCCTCCAGCCCTTCGAGGATCTGGATCGCGCCCTCGCCGTAGGCGTCGGAATGTTGTTGCGGGGTCGGTTGGGTTTCGCTCATCGCTCTTTGCGTTGCTTCTCAAAAAGACCGAAGCGGGCCAATCGTCAAATTGGCCCGCTCGGATATCGGCATCTGTGGCCTGGCGCGGGCCGCGCTAGATGCGCATCGGCATCACCACGTACTTGAACCCGGGCTGTTCCGGCAGCGTGAACAGCGCGCTCGAACTGGTGTCCTGCAACTCGAGCTTGACCATCTCGGCGTTGCTGTTGGCCAGCGCATCGATCAGGTAGGTGACGTTGAAGCCGATCTCGATGGTGTCGCCGGCGTAGTCGATCTCGAGTTCTTCCTTGGCCTCTTCCTGCTCGGCATTGGAAGACGAAATTCGCAGCGTGCCGGGTTCGATGTTCACACGCACCGCCTTGAACTTCTCGCTGGTCAGGATCGCGGCACGCTGCAAGCTCGACAACAACGGCGCACGACCCAGCACCACCGCATTCTTGTGGTTCTTGGGGACGACGCGGTTGTAGTCGGGGAACTTGCCCTCGACCAGCTTGGTCACGAACTCCATGCCGGAGAAAGCGAACTTGGCCTGGTTGCCCGCGAATCGCATCTCGATCGGCGTGTCTTCGTCTTTCAGCAGACGTTGCAGCTCGAGGACGGTCTTGCGCGGCAGGATCACCTCCTGCTTGGGCATGTCGACCTCGAGCGTGGCCTGGGCCAGCGCCAGCCGGTGGCCGTCGGTGGCCACCAGCGTCAACAGCTTGCCCTCGGCGACGAACAGGATGCCGTTCAGGTAGTAGCGGATGTCGTGCACCGCCATCGCAAAGTGCACCTGGTTGATCAGCCCGCGCAACGTCTTCTGCGGCACGCTGAACGCCGGGCCGAAGTCGACTGCCTCATTGACCAGCGGAAAATCCTCGGCCGGCAGCGTCTGCAGCGTGAAGCGGCTCTTGCCGCCCTGCAGGGTCAGCTTGTTCTGGCTCGAACTGAGCGTCACCACCTGGTCGGCAGGCAAAGCGCGCAGGATGTCGATCAGCTTGCGCGCACCCACGGTGGTGGCAAAGCTGCCGGCATCACCGCCAAGGTCGGCCCGGGTGCGCACCTGGATCTCCAGGTCGCTGGTGGTGAACTCGATGTCGCCAGCGTTCTTGCGCAGCAGCACGTTGGCCAGGATCGGCAACGTGTGCCGACGCTCGACGATACCCGCCACCGCCTGCAAAGCGCCCAACAGTCTGTCCTGCGCAGCTTTCAGCACGATCATGTTGTCTTCCTTATGGGTTCAATATCTTGTTGGTAGTGCTGGTAGAGCCGGCCCCAAACTGTGGAGAAGGCTATTTTCGCCTGATCCATCAAGGGCTTAGGTCCCGATGAACCCTGTGGGCGGAGCCCTTGGTTGTGGGCTGGCCCAAGTACAACAACTTCTCGATCGACTGCTTGCCTGTGGATGAGAGGGTGCTTGCTAGAAAGTTGTCCCCAGCGTTGTCACTTGACATTGGCGCAACCATCAGCCCTTGAGCGTCTGCTCCAGCACGTGCAGTTGCTGATTGAGTTCGGTGTTCTTCTGCCGCTCGCCGCCGATCTTGCGCACTGCGTGCAGCACCGTGGTGTGATCACGCCCGCCGAAGTTGTCGCCGATCTCGGGCAGGCTTTTCTGCGTCATCTCCTTGGCCAGGTACATCGCGATCTGGCGTGGCCGTGCAATGCTGGCCGGGCGCTTCTTGCTGTACATGTCGGCGACCTTGATCTTGTAGAAGTCGGCCACCGTCTTCTGGATGTTCTCGACCGAGACCTGGCGGTTCTGGATCGAGAGCAGGTCCTTCAGCGCCTCGCGCGCCAGTGCGATGTTGATTTCCTTGTGTGAGAAGCGCGAATAGGCCAGGACCTTGCGCAGAGCACCTTCGAGCTCGCGAACGTTGGCGCGCACGTTCTTGGCCACGAAGAACGCCACGTCCTCGGGCATCGGCGAGCCCTCGGCTTCCGACTTGCGTATCAGGATCGCGACGCGCATCTCGAGCTCGGGGGGTTCGATGGCTACCGTCAGGCCGGCGTCGAAGCGGCTCGTCAGGCGCTCATCGATGTCGACCAGGCCCTTGGGATAGGTGTCGCTGGTCATGATGATGTGCGCGCGCTTGGCCACCAGCGCCTCGAAGGCGTTGAAGAATTCTTCCTGCGTGCGGTCCTTGCCGGCGAAGAACTGCACGTCGTCGATCAGCAGCAGGTCCAGCGAGTGGTACTTGGCCTTCAACTCGTCGAAAGTCTTGCGCTGATAGTTCTTGACGACGTCGCTGATGAACTGTTCGGCATGCAGGTACAGGATGCGCGCGTCGGGGCGGTCCTTCATCAGCGCATTGCCAACGGCATGGATCAGGTGCGTCTTGCCCAGGCCGACGCCACCATAGATGAACAAGGGGTTGTACATCTGCCCCGGCGCGCCGGCCACGTGCAAGGCCGCGGTCCGCGCCATCTGATTGGCCCGGCCTGCGACCAGCGTGTCGAACGTCAGCGCAGCGTTCAGCCGATGCTGCGGCAGCGGTGCGTGCAGCATGCGCAGGGGTGCGACAGACTGGGCCTGGCCGTTGAGTGGCGAACCGGGCATCGCTGTCGGCGCCGTCGACACCGTCCTCGGCACTGGCTCGCGCGGGGCCAGCACCAGTTCCAGCCGCACCGGCCTGCCGGCGATCGCCGTCAGAACACCTTCCATGCGTGCGGCGTACTGCGATCGGATCCAGTCGAGCTTGAAGCGGTTGGGCACGCGCAGTGACACGACGGCCGTGCCCGGGGCGTCGGCCGCATCGCTCACCTCGGCCGGCGCCAGCGGGCGAATCCAGGTGTTGAACTGCTGTTCGGGCAGCTCGGCAGCGAGCTGGGTGCAGCCGCGCTGCCAAAGGTCATCGCTCATTGTGGACAAGTTATTCTGGAGCGGTCGGATTGTAGGCCACTCCGGGCCAGCAAGTTGCGGTTATCCACAGTCTGGGCAGCGCCGTCAAGGCCCGCGAGACACCAGTGTTTGTGTGCCAACTCGTTGACCGCAAACGGCTTTCTTGCTGTAATCGCCGGTTTCCCTGATTCAGCTTCAACTCACTTTCGGGCCCAGCCATGAAACGCACCTACCAAGCTTCGAAGACCCGCCGCGCCCGCACCCACGGCTTTCTGGTTCGCATGAAGAGCCGCGGTGGCCGTGCGGTGATTGCCGCACGCCGCGCCAAGGGCCGCAAGCGCCTGGCCGTCTGACAGAGGCCAATCGGGTCGCTTGCCCGGGGAACCGGCAGCCGATGGCCCGCAGGACGCAGGGCGTGGCAACCCAGCGGCGCGTCTGGGGCAGTCTCAAGAGCGGCGATTTCGCGGCCGTGCTGGCAACGGCCCCGATGGCCAAGAGCCCACACTTCGTGCTGCAACACCTGTCAGGGCGTCCGGCATCGGTTGTCCGAGACGAGGGCCGCGGGGTTGTTCCAGAGTTGTCAACAGCGGGCGCACCAACACAGGCTGATTCTGTGGATAAGACTTCAGGCAAGACGGCATCCTGGCTCGGCTTGGTGGTTCCGAAGCGGCACGCCAGGCGCGCCGTCACCCGCAATCTGCTGAAGCGGCAGATGAGAGCCGCCGTTGATCACCATGAACCGCAGATGTTGCCCGGCCAGTGGGTGATCCGGTTGCGCGCGCCCTTCGATGTGCGACTGTTCCCGAGCGCGGCATCGCTGGCGCTGCGCCAGGCCGCGAGCAGTGAACTGGAACAGTTGTTCGTCGCGCGCGGTGCCCGCGTGAGCGCAAGGCAAGCCTTCGCACTCTGGCCGCGGCGTCTGTTGGCGATGCCTGTGCGGGCCTATCGTTTCTTCCTCAGTCCGTGGCTCGGTAGCGCCTGTCGCTTCGAGCCAACCTGTTCCCGCTATGCCCTGGAGGCGCTCGAGCGCCACGGTGCACTGGGTGGCAGTTATCTGGCCGCGCGGCGAGTGTTGCGATGCCATCCCTGGTGCGATGGCGGGCTGGACCCGGTGCCGCCTGCTGTACCACCGTCGAATCCCTTGACCAAGAATCCTTCATGACCGATATCCGTCGCACCCTGCTGTGGGTGGTGTTCACGATGTCGCTCGTCCTGTTGTGGGACGCGTGGAACAAACACACTGGCCAACCTTCCATCTTCGGGGCGGCGCAGCCCGGCCAGCGGCGTCGGCCCCGCCGTTGACGACGCCGGGCGGGGCCGCGTCCGCGGCGGGTGTGCCGACGGCCTCGACGGCACCAACCGGCGTGCCTTCGACGGTGGCGCCGACGAGCCAGCCCGCCGGTGCTGCGGCAGCGCTTCCGGCCACGGCAACGCCAGCATTGCCACCAGCGAGGCGGTTGTCGTCACCACCGATCTCGTCAAGGCCACCTTCGACAGTCGCGGGGGCAGCCTGGTTCGCCTGGAGTTGCTGCATCACACCGACGTCGAAGACCGCCAGCGGCACGTACTGCTGTTCGACCAGAGTGCCGAGCGTGTCTATTGGCGCAGACGGGACTGATCACGGCACAACCCGGCGTGAACTTGCCGAACCACCTGACCCCGATGCGCAGCGTGCCCGGTCCGACCACGCTGGCCGCCGGGGCCAACGAACTGCAAGTGCGCTTCGAGTCGGCCGATGACGGCGGCGTCAAGCTGGCCAAGACCTTCACCTTCAAGCGCGGCGACTACACCATCGGCGTGCGCCATGACGTGGTCAACGCCAGTGCAGCGCCGGTCTCGCCGCAGCTGTACCTGCAGTTGGCGCGCGACGGCAACCCGCCACGCGGTGAATCGTCGTTCTACTTCACCTTCACCGGGCCGGCGATCTACACCGACGCCAAGAAGTTCGAGAAGATCGACTTCAAGAATATCGAGAAGGGCAAGTCGGACCATGCCACCAGCGCCAACGACGGCTGGGTGGCGATGGTGCAGCATTACTTCTCGTCCGCTTGGCTGGTACCGGCCGGCGCACCCCGCGAATTCCGCACCGCCAAGGTGTCGACCAACCTGTACTCGGTGGCGATGGTGCTGCCACTGGGCGAGATTGCCCCGGGCGCGAGCAAGGCGCACGACGCGACGCTGTTTGCCGGCCCGCAGGAGGAAAACAAGCTCGCTGCCCTGGCGCCGGGGCTGGACCTGGTCAAGGACTATGGCTGGTTCACCGTGCTGGCCAAGCCGCTGTTCTGGCTGCTCGACCACCTCAACAAGGTTTTCGGCAATTGGGGCTGGTCGATCGTGGCGCTGGTGGTGCTGCTGAAGATCGGCTTCTACTGGCTCAACGCCAGCGCCTACCGATCGATGGCCAAGATGAAGGCCGTCGGGCCGCGCGTGGCCGACCTGCGGGAGCGCTACAAGGACAAGCCGCAGCTGATGCAGCAGGAGATGATGCGCATCTACCGCGAGGAAAAGGTCAATCCGCTCGGGGGCTGCCTGCCGATCCTGGTGCAGATGCCGTTCTTCATCGCGCTGTACTGGGTCCTGCTGTCGTCGGTCGAAATGCGCAACGCGCCGTGGATCGGCTGGATCACCGACCTGTCGGCCAAGGATCCGTGGTTCATCCTGCCCGTGCTGATGACCGCGTCGTCGCTGTTCCAGGTCTGGCTCAACCCGACACCGGCCGATCCGATGCAGGCCAAGATGATGTGGATGATGCCGCTGATCTTCGGCGTGATGTTCTTCTTCTTCCCGGCCGGCCTGGTGCTGTACTGGCTGACCAACAACATCCTGTCGATCGCTCAGCAGTGGTTCATCAACCGCCAGCTGGGCGTCAACAAGTAACCCAGCGTGCAGACCACACGGTCGAGGGGCTGATGCCGCATTCGGGGGGTTGAGCCGGCGGCTGCTTGCGGCGACGATGCAGGCATGCGGGGTTGACCCGGCTCGGTTCTCACGAACCTCCGGCCGGCTCTGGAGCGTCTCACGCCACTCCCCCCGCGCCAACACCAGCAAGGCACCGCAGCGACAATCGCGCGGTGCCTTCTTCCTTTGCGCTGCCGCAGGACCCGATCGTCGCCATCGCCACCGCGCCTGGCCGCGGCGCGGTAGGCATCTTGCGCGTGTCGGGGCGTGGCCTCGAGGCCTTGATCGATGGCCTGACCGGCCGGGGGCTCGCAGCCCGCCAAGCGCATTACGTCGCGCTGCGCGATGCCCGCGGCGAGGCCATCGACCACGGCTTGGCGATCCACTTCCCGGCACCGCAGTCGTACACCGGCGAGGACGTGCTCGAGCTGCAGGCCCATGGCGGCCCGGTGGTGCTGCAACTGCTGCTGGCCCGCTGCCTCGAAGCTGCGGCCGAAATCGCCCCTGCCACGCAGCGCCCGCGCCTGGCCCACCTGCGCCTGGCGCAGCCCGGCGAGTTCACGCAACGCGCCTTTCTCAACGGCAAGCTCGACCTGGCGCAGGCCGAGGCCGTGGCCGACCTGATCGACGCCGGCACCGAAGCCGCGGCGCGCTCGGCCAGCCGCTCGCTCGGCGGCGCGTTCTCGCGCGAGATCGACGCACTCGCCGAGCGCCTCGTCGATTTGCGCACGCTGGTCGAGGCCACGCTCGACTTTCCCGAGGAAGAGATCGACTTTCTCGAGCGTGCCGACGCGCGTGGCCGCCTCGACGCAATCGCCGCTGCGCTGGGCCGCGTGCTCGACCGCACGCGCCAGGGCGCGTTGCTGCGCGAGGGCATGACGGTGGTGCTGGCCGGCCAGCCCAACGTCGGCAAGAGCTCGCTGCTCAACGCGCTGGCCGGCGCGGAGCTGGCGATCGTGACACCGATCGCCGGCACCACGCGCGACAAGATCGGACAGACGATACAGATCGAAGGCGTGCCGGTGCACGTGATCGACACCGCCGGCCTGCGCGAGGCCGCTTCATCGGATGATGAAGTCGAGCGATCGGCATCGCGCGCAGCTGGGCCGAGATCGAGCAAGCCGACGCGGTGGTCTTCCTGCACGACCTGACGCGGTACGCCGACACGGCCTACCAGGCCGGTGAGAACGCCATCGCGGCGCGCCTGCATCTGGGTGACAGCGCGCGCGTGCTGCATGTCTTCAACAAGTGCGATGCCGTGCCGGCCGGCAGCGATGTTCCTGAGGGCTTGCGACTCTCCGCCCGCAGCGGCGAGGGCCTGCAGGCGCTGCGCCGCGCATTGCTCGAACGGGCCGGCTGGCACGCCAGCCCCGAAGGCGTCTTCATCGCCCGCACGCGCCATGTCCTGGCCTTGCAGCGCACTGGTGAGCACGTGGCCCGGGCCCGTGCACTGGCTGCTCGCGCAGACGCTGCACTCGACCTGCTGGCCGAGGAGTTGCGCCTGGCGCACAACGCCCTCGGCGAGATCACCGGCGTTTTCAGCGCCGACAACCTGCTGGGAGAAATATTCGGCCGTTTCTGCATCGGCAAATGACACGGTCTCTGCATTGCAAAACGCCGATTGGCTG
>CAWAOQ010000003.1:0-96955 GCA_963783785.1 uncultured beta proteobacterium
TTCCAGACCGTGCCATCGGCGAACTCGACGGTCTCGAGCCAGTAGTTGGAGCTGGCAAACCAGTTGGCCACGGTGACCTGGTCGACGCCGTTGGCGTGCTTGAACAGCAGGCTGTTGCCAGAGCGGACCACGGTGATGTCGGTGGGGGCGATGCCGGCGCCAAAGATGAGCTTGTCGTTGTAGCCGGCGGCCACGCCGCTGGGCTCGATGACCGTGTCCAGGCCGCCGCCCAGGTTGAAGCGGTAGGTGTCGCGGTAGCGGCCCCCGCTCATCGAGTCGGTGCCGGTGCCGCCGTCGAAGACGTTGTTGTCGGTGTAGTTGACATCGACGCTCAGGGTGTCGTTGCCCGCGCCGCCCAGCAGGGTGTTGGCCGACCAGTTGTAGTAGTCGGCGGTGCCGGTGATGACGTCGTCGCCGTCGCCGCCGTCCATGATGTTGGTGCCCGAGTAGGCGCTGAGGTTGTCGTTGCCGGCCAGGCCCAGCAGGGTGTCGTTCATCACCGTGCCGGTGATGGTGTCGTTGCCCGCGGTGCCGGAGAAGACCAGCGCCGCGGCGGTCAGGGCAGCGGAGTTCCAGACCGTGCCATCGGCGAACTCGACCGTCTCGAGCCAGTAGTTGGAGCTGGCAAACCAGTTGGCCACGGTGACCTGGTCGACGCCGTTGGCGTGCTTGAACAGCAGGCTGTTGCCAGAACGGACCACGGTGATGTCGGTGGGGGCGATGCCGGCGCCGAAGATGAGCTTGTCGTTGTAGCCGGCGGCCACGCCGCTGGGCTCGATGACCGTGTCCAGGCCGCCGCCCAGGTTGAAGCGGTAGGTGTCGCGGTAGCGGCCCCCGCTCATCGAGTCGGTGCCGGTGCCGCCGTCGAAGACGTTGTTGTCGGTGTAGTTGACATCGACGCTCAGGGTGTCGTTGCCCGCGCCGCCCAGCAGGGTGTTGGCCGACCAGTTGTAGTAGTCGGCGGTGCCGGTGATGACGTCGTCGCCGTCGCCGCCGTCCATGATGTTGGTGCCGGAGTAGGCGCTGATGTTGTCGTTGCCGGCCAGGCCCAGCAGGGTGTCGTTCATCACCGTGCCGGTGATGGTGTCGTTGCCCGCGGTGCCTGAGAAGACCAGCGCCGCGGCGGTCAGGGCAGCGGAGTTCCAGACCGTGCCATCGGCGAACTCGACCGTCTCGAGCCAGTAGTTGGAGCTGGCAAACCAGTTGGCCACGGTGACCTGGTCGACGCCGTTGGCGTGCTTGAACAGCAGGCTGTTGCCAGAACGGACCACGGTG
Source organism: uncultured beta proteobacterium (assembly GCA_963783785.1). GTDB lineage: Bacteria > Pseudomonadota > Gammaproteobacteria > Burkholderiales > Burkholderiaceae_C > CADEEN01. The sequence continues at coordinate 1,276 of CAWAOQ010000003.1, forward strand.
ATGTCGGTGGGGGCGATGCCGGCGCCGAAGATGAGCTTGTCGTTGTAGCCGGCGGCCACGCCGCTGGGCTCGATGACCGTGTCCAGGCCGCCGCCCAGGTTGAAGCGGTAGGTGTCGCGGTAGCGGCCCCCGCTCATCGAGTCGGTGCCGGTGCCGCCGTCGAAGACGTTGTTGTCGGTGTAGTTGACATCGACGCTCAGGGTGTCGTTGCCCGCGCCGCCCAGCAGGGTGTTGGCCGACCAGTTGTAGTAGTCGGCGGTGCCGGTGATGACGTCGTCGCCGTCGCCGCCGTCCATGATGTTGGTGCCGGAGTAGCCGCTGATGTTGTCGTTGCCGGCCAGGCCCAGCAGGGTGTCGTTCATCACCGTGCCGGTGATGGTGTCGTTGCCCGCGGTGCCTGAGAAGACCAGCGCCGCGGCGGTCAGGGCAGCGGAGTTCCAGACCGTGCCATCGGCGAACTCGACCGTCTCGAGCCAGTAGTTGGAGTTGGCAAACCAGTTGGCCACGGTGACCTGGTCGACGCCGTTGGCGTGCTTGAACAGCAGGCTGTTGCCAGAACGGACCACGGTGATGTCGGTGGGGGCGATGCCGGCGCCGAAGATGAGCTTGTCGTTGTAGCCGGCGACCACGCCGCTGGGCTCGATGACCGTGTCCAGGCCGCCGCCCAGGTTGAAGCGGTAGGTGTCGCGGTAGCGGCCCCCGCTCATCGAGTCGGTGCCGGTGCCGCCGTCGAAGACGTTGTTGTCGGTGTAGTTGACATCGACGCTCAGGGTGTCGTTGCCCGCGCCGCCCAGCAGGGTGTTGGCCGACCAGTTGTAGTAGTCGGCGGTGCCGGTGATGACGTCGTCGCCGTCGCCGCCGTCCATGATGTTGGTGCCGGAGTAGCCGCTGATGTTGTCGTTGCCGGCCAGGCCCAGCAGGGTGTCGTTCATCACCGTGCCGGTGATGGTGTCGTTGCCCGCGGTGCCTGAGAAGACCAGCGCCGCGGCGGTCAGGGCAGCGGAGTTCCAGACCGTGCCATCGGCGAACTCGACCGTCTCGAGCCAGTAGTTGGAGCTGGCAAACCAGTTGGCCACGGTGACCTGGTCGACGCCGTTGGCGTGCTTGAACAGCAGGCTGTTGCCAGAACGGACCACGGTGATGTCGGTGGGGGCGATGCCGGCGCCGAAGATGAGCTTGTCGTTGTAGCCGGCGGCCACGCCGCTGGGCTCGATGACCGTGTCCAGGCCGCCGCCCAGGTTGAAGCGGTAGGTGTCGCGGTAGCGGCCCCCGCTCATCGAGTCGGTGCCGGTGCCGCCGTCGAAGACGTTGTTGTCGGTGTAGTTGACATCGACGCTCAGGGTGTCGTTGCCCGCGCCGCCCAGCAGGGTGTTGGCCGACCAGTTGTAGTAGTCGGCGGTGCCGGTGATGACGTCGTCGCCGTCGCCGCCGTCCATGATGTTGGTGCCAGAGTAGCCGCTGATGTTGTCGTTGCCGGCCAGGCCCAGCAGGGTGTCGTTCATCACCGTGCCGGTGATGGTGTCGTTGCCCGCGGTGCCTGAGAAGACCAGCGCCGCGGCGGTCAGGGCAGCGGAGTTCCAGACCGTGCCATCGGCGAACTCGACCGTCTCGAGCCAGTAGTTGGAGCTGGCAAACCAGTTGGCCACGGTGACCTGGTCGACGCCGTTGGCGTGCTTGAACAGCAGGCTGTTGCCAGAACGGACCACGGTGATGTCGGTGGGGGCGATGCCGGCGCCGAAGATGAGCTTGTCGTTGTAGCCGGCGGCCACGCCGCTGGGCTCGATGACCGTGTCCAGGCCGCCGCCCAGGTTGAAGCGGTAGGTGTCGCGGTAGCGGCCCCCGCTCATCGAGTCGGTGCCGGTGCCGCCGTCGAAGACGTTGTTGTCGGTGTAGTTGACATCGACGCTCAGGGTGTCGTTGCCCGCGCCGCCCAGCAGGGTGTTGGCCGACCAGTTGTAGTAGTCGGCGGTGCCGGTGATGACGTCGTCGCCGTCGCCGCCGTCCATGATGTTGGTGCCGGAGTAGCCGCTGATGTTGTCGTTGCCGGCCAGGCCCAGCAGGGTGTCGTTCATCACCGTGCCGGTGATGGTGTCGTTGCCCGCGGTGCCTGAGAAGACCAGCGCCGCGGCGGTCAGGGCAGCGGAGTTCCAGACCGTGCCATCGGCGAACTCGACCGTCTCGAGCCAGTAGTTGGAGCTGGCAAACCAGTTGGCCACGGTGACCTGGTCGACGCCGTTGGCGTGCTTGAACAGCAGGCTGTTGCCAGAACGGACCACGGTGATGTCGGTGGGGGCGATGCCGGCGCCGAAGATGAGCTTGTCGTTGTAGCCGGCGACCACGCCGCTGGGCTCGATGACCGTGTCCAGGCCGCCGCCCAGGTTGAAGCGGTAGGTGTCGCGGTAGCGGCCCCCGCTCATCGAGTCGGTGCCGGTGCCGCCGTCGAAGACGTTGTTGTCGGTGTAGTTGACATCGACGCTCAGGGTGTCGTTGCCCGCGCCGCCCAGCAGGGTGTTGGCCGACCAGTTGTAGTAGTCGGCGGTGCCGGTGATGACGTCGTCGCCGTCGCCGCCGTCCATGATGTTGGTGCCGGAGTAGCCGCTGATGGTGTCGTTGCCGGCCAGGCCATACAAGGAATCATTGCCGGTCGATCCAGTCAATGTGTTGGCATTGGCATTGCCAACGACGGACGCGCCCATGCCCGTCACGCTGTAGCTCGTACCTGCGGCACCAACCCATAAGATTCGTTCCGCATTCAGCATCGACTGAGTCTGGGTCGTCATCGTGGTCCCGGACAACACGCTGTTCAGCGTCTCGTACGCCTCCCAACCTACCGCATCCAGTGCGCTGTCGACGTGCTTCTTCAGGTCGATCAGATCGGCCACCGCGTTGTACGCGTCCGTCGAAGCTTTGGTCTGCACCAGTGCCGTCGCCACCGCCACGTCGAATCGAACGCCGTTCTCATCGATCACGAGTTCGATCGCATCCAGATACGGGTTGCCAACCGCGTCTGCGTGACCAGCGCCGAGTACACGCTGCTCTTCAGTGCCTCATAGGCCGCGAGCATGACCGTGTGCCTGGTTGGCGAACAGGTTGTAGGTCAGCACCGTCTGACCCCCCGCGCCGGTGCTGGTGACTGGGCGCCTGCATGCCCGCATCATTGACGCCCATGCCGTTGAAGACTTCCAGAATCGGCACCGCCCATTGCAGCTGCGCCGACGTGGCCGCATTGCCGCTGAGCACAAAGCGCCGGTTCGGGTCGTCCGCCGGCCCCATGGCTTGGCTCTGGTTCGTCTCGGCCCACAGCCGCAGCAGGCCGTCCAGCAGCGCCATCTGCTCGTCGCGCGTGGTGGCCGCTGCAAACTCGGCCACCTTGGCGGCCAGCGCGTCGCCCTGCGCCGTGCCCAGGCTCATCGCCTCGCGCAAATCGCGCACCCAGCCCGAGCCGCCCATCTCGGGCAGAGTTTGCGCGGCGGTGCTCGGCGCCACCGGGGTCGTGAACTCGCGGTAGAAGGGGTTGTTGGTCAGGTTCAGGTTGGCTGCCGTGGTGTCGGCCGCCACGCCCACCGTCTCGGCCAGGGTGGTCGTGCCATTGCTGCGGGTGACGACTGCGGTGCCGCTGACCGTGTTGCCGTTGCCCAGGTTGATGTTGGTGGTGCTGGCGTTGAGCGAAATGCTGGCGATGTTCTGCTGCGTCAGGGTGAAGAGTTCACCGGCCTGGCTCACGCCGTCCTGGTTCAGGTCGCGCCACAGGCGCACATCCGCGAAGGCGGCGTCCTGGGCATTGAAGACGTTGTCGGCGTTGGCGTCCAGCGTGCGCAGGGCATGGAAGCCGGTGCTGGCATATACGGCATCGATGCCTGGCGTGCCCGAGAGCACGGTATCGACGCCGAACAGTTCGCGACCGGAATCGATCAGGCCATTGCCGTTGCGGTCGAGCACGAGCCAGGCGTCGTCGCCTTTGACCCAGCCGGTGCCCGTGCGGATGCCGTCGGCGTTGTGGTCGAAGAGGACGGGGTTGGTGACGCTGCCGACGGTTTCGATGCCGTCGCCGTCGAGATCGATGGCCAGAGGGTCGCGTGGGGTGGGGGGCGGGTACGGGCGGCGGAGTGGTATCCGGTGTTGCTGTAGGGATCGACTCCCGCCCCAGCCTTCGGCCTCCCAGGAACTTGGCAAATCGGAGGGTCGTCCGCCCTTAGTAAGCCAGATGGACATTGCCTCACCATATGGATTCCATCCACCGATCCGAAAATCGAAGTGTCCGGCGACGCCTGCGTAACGAAGACCTTGGGTAACCCATCCAGTGCAGTTATCTCCGCTTCCTGCAAACCAACTGCCCATGACGTTATAATTTGGTGGATTTTCCCTCGTCAGCCGAATATATTCCATTAATAGATTGTACTGATCTGTAGTGATTGATATCGGGGTTGTTGATACTGTATACTCATGTCCTGTATTGTCGATAACCGCTCCTTTCTCGAATAGCCCAGTCGTTGCAGGGGCAAACCCATAAGTTTCGACGACACCTGAACCATTATCTATTGAAATAAACGTATGTGGAATAAGATCCTCGCCACCTAGGTCGGCATAAACGATAATTGTGGCCATGGTTTATTGCCTTGATTATTGAGATCTAGCTGTGCTCAAAAATGACTTCTATCCGATATTTTTGGCTTGATGAGATTATTCTTGACGATTCAGTTGCCAGCCTCTTTACTTTTGACGCATCGCATGAGTCGTTAAAGTTATGAACATGCAAGTAGATTACATTCTTGGTAACTTCGTACCTGGATTGCAGTCCAGTACAATTTATGCTGTTTTTCATATCCCGGAGTCCGCGATTGAATTCAATGTTGAGTTGTCGTGCCGTGTCATGATCACCGCTGCTCGCAATGTTCTCGTGAAGGTAATTTATGTAAACAGCCAGCAGAGAGATTGTCGTCATAATTGCTATGGCAACTAGCAGTTTGACTCTTTGCGATTTCATGATTAACTGAGAAGTGGTGTTTAGGTCACTAATACGTTTGAGACGATATTGGAAGGCGCATCTTCGCTCCGTCTAAATGGTCCCATACCCTTTTTTGTGTGGAACCAGGTAGTACACGTCATCCAGCTTTGCACGGCAATAGCCCCTAATCGGTTGCCGACATCGTGCCAATGGGATGAATGTCCCGAAACGCTCTAGGTTTACGTCCATGCGAGTTACGCTCGCACTCACCCACGCCCCCCAAATTCCATGTGCATATGCGCCGCAAAGTCTCGCGCTCGGTTGACGACGCCGAGGTTGACGTAAACGCGGGTGGGCCGGTTGCGCACTGTCTTCTCGCTGCGACCCACGTGCTGCCCGATCCGCGCGTTGGTACGGCCTGCTGCCAACCGGTGCAACACCGCGCGCTCAGTGATGGTGAGCGGCGGCTGCGTGTTGTCGGCGGTCGTGACGTTCCTTGTGATGTCGGTCATGGTGTTCACCGCTCCCTCAAACTCTCATTCCCCGCCCGCTGAATCGGGCTCAGCAGAAAGTCGCAATTCGCCGTCGCCCGGTCTTGATCTCCGCCGTGATGTTCATCCCCGGCGCTCAGCGCCACGGCTTGCCGTCGACATCCATGTCGCGCTCGTGCCAGCGTCAGCGTGGCCGGGAAGATGGCGCCGCGCTTCTCGTCGGTCACCGCATCGGCGGTCACGCGCTTCACCGTCGCGGGCACCGTGCCGTAGCGGGTGAACGGGAAGGTCTCCAGCTTCACCTCGGCGGCCTGGCCGGCGTTGACGAAGCCGATGTCCTTGTTGTCGATCGTCACCTCGGCGGTGACCTGCGGCGTCGTCGGGCACGACCACCATCAGCGCCTGCGCCGGGTGACCACGCCGCCCACCGAATGGACGGCCAGCTGCTGCACGGTGCCGGCCACCGGGGCGGTGAGCTGGGTGAGGCGCGCGCGCTGCTCGGCCTTGCTGGTCCTGGCGCGAGCTGCTGGCGCTTGAGGCGGCCTGGGCCTCGCGCTCGCTGCAGGGTGCGCGCGGGTTTCGGCCAGGTAGGCGGCTCGGGTTCTGCTCGGTTTCGCGCAGCGGCGGCCTGCGGCTTCGCGTCAGCCGGGCGCGCTGGGTGGCCAGGTCGCGCTCCAGCTCGATGCGCTCGCGGGTCCGGTCCTGCGCCGGCGTGGCCGGAGATGAAGCCTTGCTCGACGAGCTCTTGAAGTCGGCCTCGCGCTGGCGGGCCAGGGGCACGGTGGCCTCCAGCTTGGCGATGCGCTTCGCGCACGGTGGCGATCTCGGCCTGGCGGCGCGCGTCCTCGGCGTCGAGCTTGGCCAGCCTGGCGCTGATGTCCTGCCACTCGGCTTGCAGGTGGACGCGGTCGGCCGGCCGTCGACGCTGTCCGCTGCGCAGGGTCGCAGCGCGTGCCGGCGCCAGGGCCTTGAGCAGCGCCGCAGTGCGTCGCGCCTCGCTGCGGCCGCGCTTGAGCTGCTCCTGCACACTGGCTTGGTCGGCGCTGGCGATGGTGGGGTCCAGCTCCACCAGCGCCTGGCCGGCCTGCACGTGGTCGCCATCCTGCACCAGCACGCGCCTGACCACGCTGGCCTCCAGCGGCTGGATGATCTTGGTGCGCTCGCTGACGACGATGCGCCCCGGCGCCACGGCCACGATGTCGACCTGGCCGAACAACGGCCCACAGCAGCGCGACAGGCGAACAGGCGCCAGATGGCGAAGGCCAGCGCGCCGCGGCGCCGGGTGCACCGGTGTTTCCTGCAGGCTCAGCGCGGCGGGCAGGAAGGCGGCTTCGTCGGCCAGGCGCTGCGGGCCGGCCAGTCGCGCGCGCGGCTGCCAGGCGGCGCGCGAGGATGGCGCGGTAGCGGGCCGAGCAGTTCGACGGATGCAGGGTGCGCGCTGGGCGGCGGTGTGCTGGCGTCATGCGCTCGGCTCACTGTGCCGTCGCCTGCCACCATCCTGCATGCGCCACAGCTGGGCGTACAGGCCCCGCTGCCTGGCGACCAGCGCGTCGTGCGGCCCGGCCTCCACGATGCGGCCCTTGTCCATCACGATGATGCGGTGCGGCATGGCGCACCGACGACAGCCGGTGCGCGATGACGAGCACGGTGCGGCCCTGGCAGATGGCCGCCATGTTGCGCTGGATGATGGCTTCGCTCTCGTAGTCCAGCGCGCTGGTGGCTTCGTCGAAGATCAGGATGCGCGGGTTGGTGAACAGCGCCCGGGCGATGGCGATGCGCTGGCGCTGGCCGCCGGACAGGCTGGCGCCCTGCTCGCCGACCACGGTGTCGTAGCCCTCGGGCAGCTCGCTGATGAAGTCGTGCGCGCCGGCCAGTTGCGCCACGCGGATCACGGCTTCGAGCGGCGCAGCCGGGTCGGCGATGGCGATGTTCTCGCGCACGCTGCGGTTGAACAGCAGGTTCTCCTGCAGCACCACGCCGATCTGGCGGCGCAGCTGGGCGGCGTCGATCAGGCTGATGTCGATGCCGTCGACCAGCACGCGGCCCTGCTCGGGCACGTACAGGCGCTGCACCAGCTTGGTCAGCGTGCTCTTGCCGGAGCCGCGAGCGGCCGACGATGCCGATCACTTCGCCGGGCTGCGATGTCCAGGCTGAGCCGTTGCAGCACCGGCGGCGGCCTCGGGCCGGTAGCGGAACGTCGACGTTGTCGAAGCGTGATGCGGCCCTTGAGCGGCGGCAGCTGGGCGGCGCTGCTGGGCGGCACTTCGGTGCGGGTGTTCAGGATGTCGCCCAGGCGCGCCACCGAGATGCCGGTCTGCTGGAAGTCGGTCCACAGCTGGGCCATGCGCATGATCGGCTGGGCCACGCGCTGGGCGAACATGTTGAAGGCGACGAACTGGCCCACGCGTCAGCTCGTTGTCCATCACCAGGTGCGCGCCGAACCACAGCGTGGCGGCGTTGACCAGCTTGCCGATCAGGTTGACGCCCTCGTGCGCCAAGCGTGGCCAGGTTCTGCGTCTTGAAGCTGGCCGACGACGTAGGCCGCCAGCTGGTCGTCCCAGCGCTCTGCGCAGCTGCGGCTCCAGCGCGCTGGCCTTGACGGTCTGGATGCCGGTGATGGCTTCGACCAGCAGCGCCTGGTTCTCGGCGCCGCGGGCGAACTTCTCGTCCAGCCGCGCGGCGCAGCAGCGGCACCACGGCCAGGCTCAGGCCCACGTACAGCGGCAGGCTGGCCAGCACGATCAGCGTCAGCGGCACGCTGTAGAGCAGCATCACGCCGATGAAGACCACCGAGAACAGCACGTCGAGCACCAGCGTGAGCGCATTGCCGGTGAGAAAGCTGCGGATGTTCTCCAGCTCGCGCACGCGGGCCACCGAGTCGCCGACGCGCCGCGCCTGGAAGTAGGCCAGCGGCAGCTGCCAGCAGGTGGCGGAACAGGCGGGCGCCGAGTTCGACGTCGATGCGGCTGGTGGTGTGGCTGAAGACGTAGGCGCGCAGCGCCGTCAGCACGCTCTCGAACACCACGACGACCACCAGGCCGATCACCAGCACGTCCAGCGTGGTCAGGCCGCGGTGCACCAGCACCTTGTCCATCACCACCTGGAAGAACAGCGGGCTGACCAGCGCAAAGAGCTGCAGGAACAGGCAGACCAGCAGCACCTCGCCGAGCAGGCGGCGGTACTTGACGAGGCTGGGGATGAACCAGGAGAAGTCGAACCGTGCCAGTTCGCCGGCCAGGCTGGCGCGGCTGGTGACCAGGATCAGCTCGCCGGTCCATTGCTCGGCGAAGGCGCTCGATGGGCTCGATCATTGGCCGGCTCGCCGGTGCCGGCTGGGTCCTGGATCAGCACGCGCTGGCCGTCGCACTGCGCCGAGCACGACGATCCGGCCATCGCGCATCAGCGCCAGCGCGGGCAGGGCGGCCAGGTGCAAGCGGTCGGCATCCGTGCGCGAGCGCTTGGCATTCAAGCCCAGGTGCTGTGCGGCGAGCAGCAGGTCGTCGGCGCCGGCGGCCTGGCTGGCCGCTTTGCCGAGCTGGTGGCGCAACGCCGCTGGGTCGGCTGCGATATGGTGCAGGCGGGCGATCAGGCACAGCGCATCGAGTGCGCAGGATGTCAGGCGCGACTGCTGGTGCGCTCGCGTCATCCGCACCCAAGGTGCGTTTCGCCGGGCGTGCGACGACCCCTGCATCGTGCAAGTACCACAGACACAATCGGGACTCCCTCCGTGATGTGCCGCGCAACTTGGCGCACGAACGATGTTGCGGATTCCATACAACGAGGAACTCGCAGCTGTGACAGGATGGGTTTACCGCGTGGCGCAGGGTTCAACGGGCTGGCGAACGGGCCAGCCCATGGCCGCTGTCAGCGGCCGACCAGGTGGACTCAGCGCAATTGCAGCGCGTCGTCGCCGAAACGCAATCCCAGCGGCTCGATCAGCAACTGCTTGTCGCCGGCCTCGACGCGGCCGGCGACAGGGCCTCGACGCCTTGTTCTCGCGCCACGACCACCGTGCGCTCGGCGTGCTCGGGCGCGACGAACAGGGCGAAGCCCGCGCCCATGTTGAGCGTGCTGTAGGCCTCGTGGTCGTCGTGGCCGGCGTGGTGCTGCATGAACTTCAGCACCGATGGCACGGCGGGCACGGTGCGGATGCGGTAGGTGAAGCGGCCCGGGTGGCGCAGCAACTTGCGCCAGCCGTGGCCGGTGATGTTGGCGGCGTAATGCGGCGCAATGCCGGCCTGCCACAGCGCTTCGGTGACGGGTGAGTACAGCATGGTCGGCGCGAGCAGGGCGTCGCCGAAGGTCGTGCCGCTGGCGTCGACCGGCGTCAGGTAGCCGTGCGGCAGGCGCTCGGTCAGCTTGCGCGCCAGGCTCAGGCCATTGGCGTGGATGCCGGTCGACGCCAGCAGCACGATGGCGTCGCCGGCGCGAGCTTGTCGCCGACCGACAGGCGCTGCTTCGGGTTGATGAGGCCGGTGCACGAGGCCGCCAGGTCGATGCGGCCGGCTTCGACGATGCCGGCCAGCGCCGGCGTTTCACCGCCGCCCCAGGCCACGTTGCAGACGTCGCAGGCGCGCTGCCAGCCGGCCACCAGCGCCTGTGCGCGCGCCGCATCGCCGAACCATTCGCTGCCGCCGGCCGCCCAGTAGGCCTGCACCACCAGCGGCGTCGCGCCGACGGTGATCAGGTCATTGACGGCCATCGCGATCGTGTCCTGCGCGATGCCGTCGTAGTAGCTCTTGCCGGTCAGGCGCGCCATCTCGTCGGCCACCAGCGCCTTGCTGCCCAGGCACTCGACGATGCTGGCGATGTAGAACGGGCCGACGTCGACCACGTAGGCCGATTCGCCGCGCGAGGCCTTGACTTCGGTGAAGCCGTGGCTGGCCAGATGCACCGCGGTGGCGGCTGCCGCGCGTTGGGCGGTGACCTTCAGCGGGTCGATCAGGTCGTAGTCGACGCCGGCTTGCTGGTAGCTGAGCGGCGCGGCGGGCGGTGTGGGCGTCATGGGGCGGGATTATCGTGGTTGGCCGCCCCGTAGAATTGCTGCATGAGTTATGTGGTTCTCGCGCGCAAGTACCGGCCGCGGTCGTTTTCGGAGATGGTGGGCCAGGACGCGGTGGTGAAGGCACTGACCCACGCGCTCGAGCAGCAGCGCCTGCATCATGCGTACCTGTTCACCGGCACGCGCGGCATCGGCAAGACCACCGTGTCGCGCATCCTGGCCAAGAGCCTGAACTGCACCGGCCCCGACGGCAACGGCGGCATCACCGCCACGCCCTGCGGCGTGTGCAGCGCCTGCACCGAGATCGATGCCGATCGCTACATCGACTACATCGAACTCGACGCGGCCAGCAACCGCGGCATCGACGAGATCCGCGACTTGCTCGAGCGCGCGGCCTACAAGCCCGCCATCGGCCGCTTCAAGGTCTTCATGATCGACGAGGCGCACCAGCTGACCAAGGAGTCGTTCAACGCGCTGCTGAAGACGCTGGAGGAGCCGCCCGAGTACCTCAAGTTCGTGCTGGCCACCACCGACCCCGAGAAGATGCTGCCGACGGTGCTGTCGCGCTGCCTGCAGTTCAACCTGCGGCCGATGGCGCCCGAGGTGATCCGCGAGCATCTTCAGCACGTATTGAAGGCCGAGCGCGTGGTGCACGACGAGTTGTCGCTGCGGCTGTTGTCGCGCGCCGCGCGTGGCTCGATGCGCGATGCGCTGTCGCTGGCCGACCAGGCGATCGCCTTCGGCGGCGGCACGCTGGTTGCCGACGCGGTGCGCGCGATGCTCGGCAGCGTCGACCGCAGCCACGCCAGCCAGTTCGTGCGTGCACTCGCCGCACGCGACGGTCGCGCGGTGCTGGGCGGCATCGACGCCCTGCGCGAGCACGGGCTGTCGGCGGCCGGCACGCTCGAGGAGCTGACCGCGTTGTTGCAGCAGATGGCCATCGAGCAGGCGGTGCCGGGTGCGCTGCCCGACACCGACCCGGACAGCGAGGAAACCCGCGCGCTCGCCGCGTTGCTGCCGGCCGATGAAACCCAACTGCTCTACAGCCTGGTGCTGCATGGCCGCCAGGAACTCAATCTCGCCCCCGACGCCTATGCGGCGCTGACGATGGTGCTGCTGCGCTTGCTGGCTTTTGCGCCAGGGGGCACACCGCCGGCACGGCCCGCGGGGCCGGCACCGCAGCCGGGCCGCGCGGCTGCGGCGCCGGCACCAGCAGCCGCGGCTGCCCCGGCGGCTGCACCGGCGGCGCGACCGGCGCCTGCTGCATCCGCGCAGGAGCCGCCGGCCTGGCTCGATGAGGCGCCGGACGAGTTCGCGGCGCAGAGGGTGCCGGACGACGCGGCGCAGGCTTTGACGCCGCCGCGCGCCGCGGCTGCCGAGCCCGCGCTGCTGGTGCCCACGCCGCTTGGCGAGCGTTGGGCCGGCATCGTGGCCATGCTCGAGCAGCGCCAGCTGATCGCCGCACTGGTGCGCGAACTGGCGGTGCAGGCCGAGTTGATCGAGCAGCACGACGGTGCTGCACCGCTGTGGCGTCTGCGCGTCGAGCGCGAGTCGTTGCGCAGCAACGCCCTGCGCGACAAGCTGCAGGCCGTGCTCGCCGAAGGCCTGGGCATCACGACCTTGCGGCTCGAACTCGAGGCCGGCGCCGTGCAGGACACGCCGGCCAAGCGCGTCGCCGCCGAGCGCCAGCGCCGCCAGCAGGAAGCCGAGAAGATCATCCGCAACGACCCGCTGGTGCAGGAGATGCTGGCGCAGTTCAAGACGGCGCGCATCGTGCCCGGTTCGATCAAACCGCATTAGGAGAGCCACCGATGATGAAACAGCAACTCGCCGGCCTGATGAAACAGGCCCAGGCCATGCAGGACAACCTCAAGCGCGCGCAGGACGAGCTTGCGCTGATGGAGGTCGAAGGCGTCAGCGGTGCCGGGCTGGTGAAGGTCACGATGACCTGCAAGCACGACGTCAAGCGCATCACCATCGACCCGAGCCTGCTGGCCGACGACAAGGACATGCTCGAAGACCTGGTTGCTGCCGCCTTCAACGACGGCGTGCGCCGCGCCGAAGCGGTGAGCCAGGAGAAGATGGGCAAGCTGACGGCCGGCATGCCGATGCCGCCGGGCATGAAGTTCCCGTTCTAGTCCGGCGTGGCAGAACCGAGTCTCGACGCGCTGATCGACGCACTGCGCCGGCTGCCCGGCGTCGGCGTCAAGTCGGCACAGCGCATGGCCTTCCATTTGCTGCAGCACGATCGCGACGGGGCCCTGAAGCTGGCCAACGCGCTGACTGGTGCGGTGGCCCACGTGCACCATTGCCAGCGCTGCCACACGTTCAGCGAGATGCCGCTGTGCGCCGTGTGCAGCGATGCCGCGCGCGATGCCGGCAAGTTGTGCGTGGTCGAGACCCCGGCCGATCAGGCGGCGCTGGAGCGCACCGGCAGCTACCGCGGCCTGTACTTCGTGCTGATGGGGCGCCTGTCGCCGCTCGACGGCGTCGGCGTGCACGACATCGGCGTGGCCGAGTTGCTCGAGCGCGCCAGTGATCCGGCCGTGCAGGAGGTGATCCTGGCGCTCGGCTTCTCGGTCGAGGGCGAGGCCACCGCGCATGCGCTCGGCCAGGCGCTGCGCGGGCGCGGCTGCACTGTCACGCGGCTGGCGCGCGGCGTGCCGGTGGGTAGCGAACTGGAGTTCGTCGACCTGTCGACGATTGCCCACGCGATGAGCGACCGCCGCTGAGCCGCGGCGCGCGCGGGATGCGGCAGATCAGCGCTTGCGTGCGGCGTCGTTGCCCGCGGTGACCTTGACCGCGCCAGCGGCGCGCGTGCGCGGCTTGGCCGCGGTCGCCTTGCGCGCCGGGGCCGCTTTGACTGCGCGGGCGGGCACGAATACCACCACCGTGCTGCCGGCGGTGAACCGCGTGGCGGTACCGACGTTGTTCCACTGCGCCACCTGAGCGGTGCTGACGCGGTAGCGCTGGGCCACCGCGGCCACGCTGTCGCCTCGGTTGCCGGCACGAAACACCACACGCCGCAGCGCCGGCGCGTCAGGGGCGAGCGCGATCGTCGCGTTGTCGGCGACGTGCTCGGAAACATCGGCCTGGCGTTGCGCGCTGCGTGGCACGACCAGCGTCGAGCCGGCCTTGATCACCATGCGCGGCGGAATGCGGTTGACGTCGCGCAACGCGGCTTCCGACATGCCGAGTTGCTGCGCCGCTACAGCCGTCTTCATCGATGTCGGCGCCACCCAGGCGGTCCAACTGGCGAGCGGGCCCTTGTGCTGCTCCAGCGCCTTCACGAAGATGCCGGCGTTGTCGTAGGGCAGCAGCACCTGCGGTGTGCCGGCGGCCAGGATCACCGGCTTGTTCATCTGCGGATTGAGCGCCCTGAATTCGTCCAGCGGCAACTCCGCCAGCCGCGCCGCTATCGCCACGTCGATGTCGCGCGCGATCGGCACGCTGAGGAAGTAGGGGTGGTTCTGCAACTCGGGCAGCGTCAGCGCGAACGCACCCGGATTGGCGACGATGTTCTTCACCGCCTGCAGCTTGGGCACGTAGTCACGCGTCTCGGCCGGCATCTTCAGGCTCGAGTAATCGGTCGGCAGGCCGGCTTTCTGGTTGCGCTTGATGGCCCGCTGCACATTGCCCTCGCCCCAGTTGTACGCCGCCAGCGCGAGGTGCCAGTCGCCGAACATGTCGTGCAGTCGCGTCAGGTAGTCGAGCGCAGCGCGCGTCGAAGCCAGCACATCACGGCGGTCGTCGCGAAAGACGTTCTGCGTGAGTTCGAAGTCGCGGCCGGTCGCCGGCATGAACTGCCACATGCCCGATGCGCGCATGCTCGATATCGCCTCCGGATTGAACGCGCTCTCGATGAAAGGCAGCAGCGCCAGTTCGCTGGGCAGGTTGCGCTTCTCCACCTCTTCGACGATGTGGAACAGGTAGCGCCCGCCACGCTCGGCCATGCGTTGCACGTAGTCCGGCCGGCTGGCGTAGAAGCGCTCGCGGTTGCGCACGAAGGCGTCGTCGAGGTCGGCAATGCCGAAGCCGTTGCGCACGCGTTGCCAGAGGTCGGTGTGCACCGTGCGGTCGTCGAGATCGATGCGCACGTCGGGTCGCAGCGGATCCACTGGCGGCTCGGCGGCACCGGTCGGCACGGTGGGCTCCGTCGGCTCGCCGGTTTGCATTGCTCCGGACGCTGCGGCAGCGCGCCGTGTCGGGCAGCGCAGCCGGTGGCGATGTCGGGCCCGCGGCCGCTGGTGCGCTGGCCACCGTGCCCGGGGAGTTGGCGGCCATGTCGGCCGGCACGCTGGCGCAGGCCGACAGCAGCATCGCCAGTGCGATGGTGGCTGCGGCACGCAGCCGCACCGGCACGGCATCGGTCATCTGAACTGGTTCTTCCACTGTCTCAGCGCAGCGAACACGGCCACCGGTGCGTCGTTCGCTGCCCCGTGAGCCCGCGCACTGGCAACCACCTCGGTCTGGTCGCAGCGCAGGAACGGATTGATCGTCAATTCGCGGGCAATGGTCGACGGCAGCGTGGCCCGACCCGCCGCGCGCTCGCCCTCGCACCATGCGGTGTAAGCGGCGATGGCTGCGTTGCCGGGCTCGACGGCGGACGCGAAGCGCAGGTTGGACAGCGTGTACTCGTGGGTACAGCACACCCGCGTGTCGCCGGGCAGGGCGGCCAGTTGCGCGAGCGAGGCGTGCATCTGCTCGGGCGTGCCTTCGAAGAGGCGGCCACAGCCGGCCGAGAACAATGTGTCGCCGCAGAACAGGATCGGGGCCTGCCCTGCCGGGCGGTGCAGGTAGGCGATGTGGCCGGCGGTGTGGCCGGGCACGTCGAAGACTTCGAAGTCCAGGCCCAGCAGTTGCACGCGGTCACCAGCGACGAGCGGCTCGAAGGGCTCGGGGATGCGCTCGCTTGCCGGGCCGTAGACCGGCCCGTGCAGCCGGGATCGCAGGGCATCGACGCCGCCGACATGGTCGCCATGATGGTGCGTCACTAGAATGCCGGCCAGTTGCAGGCCTTGCGCATCGAGCGCCGCTTGCACAGGCGCCGCCTCCCCCGGATCGACCACCAGCGCTTGCGCGCCGTTGTGCAGCATCCAGATGTAGTTGTCGGTGAAGGCGGGCAGGGCGGTCAGATTCATCGGCAAGGCGCCGCAATTATAGGAACCACGCTGTGAGCATGACCCTGGCGCACCGGCTGCGACGGCCTCGTGGGTGTGCATGACGCTTCCCAGCCGCACTGACGAACTCGCCGTCTGGCTGGAAACGCCGCCGGGGCAGTACCTGCTGGCGTGGGAACAGGCTCAGCTCGACCGCGTCGTCGTCGACCTCTTCGGCTTTCACGCGCTGCAGCTTGGCCTGCCCGAACTCGACGCGCTGCGCGCCAATCGCATGCCGCACCGCTGGCTGGCGCAGGAGGGCGCCGAGTCGCCGCGCGCTGTCGCGCTGCTGTGCGACACCGACGCATTGCCGTTCCCCGAACGCAGCCTGGACCTGGTGGTGCTGCCGCACACGCTCGAGTTGGCCCGCGATCCGCACCTCACGCTGGCGGAGGTCGAGCGCGTGCTCGTGCCCGAGGGCCGCCTTGTGATCCTCGGCTTCAACCCGGCCAGCCTGTGGGGCCTGCGCCAGCGCGGCGGTGGCCTGCTGCGACGGTTGGGTGCACGGGGCCCGCTGTTCCTGCCGCGGCCCGGCGAGTTCATCGGCTACTGGCGACTGCGCGATTGGCTGCGGCTGCTCAGCTTCGAAGTCGAGGGTGGGCGCTTCGGTGGTTACCGCCCCGCGCTGGCCTCCGCGCGCTGGCTGGCTCGCTTCGCCTGGATGGACCGGATCGGTGATCGTTGGTGGCCGGTGTTCGGGGCCGTATACATGCTGGTGGCCGTCAAGCGTGTGCGCGGCATGCGGCTGGTTGGCCTGGCGCGGCGCGAACGCAGCAAGCCGCAGGTCGCACCGGCGGTGGTGGCCAATCACAATTCCCATCGAGACCGACCGTGACCGCACCACACGCCACGATCACGATCTACACCGATGGTGCCTGCAAGGGTAATCCCGGCCCCGGAGGTTGGGGGGCCTGGCTGAGAAGCAGCGCCGGGCACGAGAAGGAGTTGTGGGGTGGCGAGGCCCTGACCACGAACAACCGCATGGAGCTGACGGCCGTGATCGAAGCGCTGTCGGCGCTGAAGCGGCACAGCCAGGTGGTCATCCACACCGACAGCGAGTACGTGCGCCAGGGCATCACCAACTGGATCCACAATTGGAAGCAGCGTGGCTGGAAGACGGCCGACCACAAGCCGGTGAAGAACATCGACCTCTGGCAGCGCCTGGACGCTCTCGCGGCGACCCACAAGGTGCAGTGGCGCTGGGTCAAGGGCCACGCTGGCGATCCGGGCAACGAGCGTGCCGACGAACTCGCCAATCGCGGTGTCATGAGCGCCGGAGCCTGACCCTCGCGAGCATCAACGGCGCGCAGACGCTACATTGCCTACAGGAGACGTCGTCGATGATCAAGCGGGTTCATTCGGTAGTCGCCGTGGTCGGCTTGGCTCTGCTGGCCGGCGCGGCCTGGTGGTGGCAGAACAGGCCTCAGTCGGGTGGCTTGCAAGGCAGTGCATTGATCGCGTCCGCAGCCCGGCCCGGCAGCAGCCCGGTGGGCGGTGCGGCGGAGGCGGGTGGGCCGGCGATCGTCGAGGTTGGCAAGGTCGTGCGCCTGCGCATCGAGGAGGACGCGCAGGCCGTGGGCACGCTGCGCTCGCGCCAGGGCGTGATGCTGCGGCCCGAGGTCAGCGGCCGCATCTCGCGGTTCGGTTTCGCCGATGGCCAGCGCGTGCGGCGTGGTCAGTTGCTGGTGCAACTCGACGACACGCTGCAGGCCGCTCAGCTGCGCCAGGCCGAGGCACTCGCAGGCATCGCGCGGACCAACCTGCAGCGCAACCGCGAGCTGGTGGCGCAGAACTTCGTCAGCCAGAGCGTGGTCGACCAGAGTGCAGCATCGCTCGAGGTCGCCGTCGCACAGGTCGCGTTGGCGGAGGCGCAGCTGTCGCGCATGAAGATCCTGGCGCCGTTCGACGGTGTGGCTGGGATTCGCAGCGTCGACGTCGGCGATTACGTCAAGGACGGCGCTGACCTTGTCAATATCGAGGACACGACCCAGGTCTGGGTCGACTTCCGCTTGCCGGAGCGTTACCTGGCGCAGCTCAGGCCGGGGCAGCAGGTCGAGGTCGCTCTGGACGCAATGCCTGGCCGCAGTTTCCGCGCCCAGATCGACGCGCTCGATTCGCAGCTCGACGCCAACGGCCGCTCGCTGCTGGTGCGTGCGCGGCTGGCGAACCCCGATGGCGCGTTGCGCACGGGCATGTTCGCACGCACGCGCACGCTGCTGGCGGTGCGTGACAGCGCGCTCGTGGTGCCCGAGGAGGCGCTCGTGCCGCAGGGGGGCAAGCAGTACCTGATCAAGGTGGTCGATGGGGCGCAGGGCAAGGTGTCGCAGCGGCTGGAGGCGCGCATTGGTGTGCGCGTGCCCGGCAAGGTCGAGATCCTGAACGGGGTGGCAGAAGGCGATGTGGTGGTCACGGCCGGCCAGGGCCGGCTGTTGCGCGGTGACGGGCTGCCGGTACGCGTGGTCGATCTGGCCGATGCAGGCAGGGCGCGCGGCGCCGCGGGCGCGGGCCGCGCCGCGAGCGGTGGGGCGGCAGGTGCCTCAGGCGCCGCCAACGGCACGACGCGCGGCGCGTCGGCGGTCTGACGCAAGGGGAGCGCATGAAGCTGTCGGACACCTCGATTCGCCGGCCGGTGCTGGCCAGCGTGATGTCGCTGCTGATCATCCTGGTCGGCCTGGTGTCGTTCAACCGCCTCTCGCTGCGCGAGTACCCGCGCATCGACGAGCCGGTGGTGACCGTCAACACCGTGCTCACCGGCGCTTCGTCGGAGGTGATCGAGTCGCAGGTCACCAAGCCGCTCGAAGACTCGATCGCCGGGATCGACGGAGTGGACATCATCACCTCGATCTCGCGTGCCGAACGCAGCCAGATCTCGGTGCGCTTCAAGCTCGAGAAGAACCCCGACGACGCCGCTGCCGACGTGCGAGACCGCGTCTCGCGCGTGCGTGGCCGCTTGCCCGACGCGGTCGACGAGCCCGTCATCGCCAAGGTCGAGGCCGACGCGACGCCGACCATCTGGCTGGCCTTCAACAGCGAGACGCTGAGTCCGCTGGAAGTGACCGACCTGGTCAACCGCATCGTCAAGCCGCGCCTGCAGACGGTGCCGGGCGTCGCGGACGTCCAGATCGGAGGTGACCGCAAGTACGCGATGCGCATCTGGCTCGATCCGGACAAGCTGGCGGCCTACCGCGTGACGGTGCAGGACGTCGAAGACGCGCTGCGCAAGCAGAACCTCGAAGTGCCGTCGGGGCGCATCGAAAGCCAGCAGCGCGAGTTCAACGTGACGACGCGCACCGACCTCAACACGGTCGCGCAGTTCGCCGACATCGCACTGCGCTCGAGCAACAACTACACCGTGCACCTGCGCGACGTCGGCCGCATCGAGGAGGGCGCCGCGAGCGAGCGTTCGCGCGTGCGGCTCAACGGCGTGCCCTCGGTCTCGACCGGCGTCATCCGCAACGCCACGGCCAATCCGCTCGAAGTGTCCGCCGGCGTGCGCGCCTTGATGCCGCAGATCCAGCGCGATCTGCCGCCGTCGGTCACCGTGGTGCAGGCCAACGACAACGCGGTGTTCATCGACCGCTCTGTCAAGTCGGTCTACAAGACTGTCGCCGAGGCGGTGGTGCTGGTGGCGCTGGTGGTGTTCGTGTTCCTGCGCACGTTGCGGGCCTCGATCATCCCGCTGGTCACGATCCCGGTAAGCCTGGTGGGCGCCTTCGCCCTCATTGCGCTGGCCGGCTTCACGATCAACACCCTGACCCTGCTGGCGCTGGTGCTGGCGATCGGTCTGGTGGTCGATGACGCGATCGTCGTGCTCGAGAACATCTTCCGCCATATCGAAGAAGGCTTCACGCCATTCCAGGCCGCGCTGAAGGGCGTGCGCGAGATCAGCTTCGCCGTGGTCGCGATGACATTGACGCTGACCGCGGTGTTCGCGCCGCTGGCCTTTACACCGGGCCGCACCGGGCGGCTGTTTGCCGAGTTCGCGCTGACGCTGGCCGGCGCCGTGCTCGTGTCGGGCTTCGTCGCGTTGACGCTGACACCGATGATGTGCAGCAAGCTGTTGCGGCACAACCCGGCGCCCAACCGGTTCGATCGCGGCATGGAGATGCTGCTGGTGGCGGTGACGCGGGTCTACACCAGTGCGTTGCGCGGCGTGCTGGCCCACAGCTGGATCGTGCTGCTGGTCATGGCCGGTTCGGCGGCCCTGAGCTGGTGGTTGTTCACCAATGCCAAGAGCGAACTCTCGCCGCTGGAAGACCGGGGCACGATCATCATGCCGGTGCGTGCGCCCGATGGCGCGACGCTCGATTTCACGGCTCGCTATCTGGATGCGATCGACGCCATCGCCGCCACCTACCCGGAGTTCGACCGCCGGTTCATGTTCATGGGCGGTGGCCAGGTGTCGACCGCCACCGTCGTCCTGCGCACCGTCGATTGGGACCAGCGCACGCGCACCACGCCCGAACTGGCGCGGTCGCTGTTGCCGCGCATGAACGCGCTGCCCGGTGTGACCGCCTTCCCGATCACGCCGCCGAGCCTGGGGCAGGGCTTTCGAGAGCGGCCGATCAACTTCGTGATCCAGACCAGCGACAGCTACGACAACCTGGCGCGGGCGTCGCAGCAGCTCATGGCCGAGATGGCGAAGAACCCCGGCTTCGTGCAGCCCGACAGCGACCTGCAGCTCAACAAGCCCGAAATCTTCATGGACGTCGACCGCGCACGTGCCGCCGACATGGGGGTGTCGGTGGAATCGGTGGCGCGCACGGTGGAGACGATGCTCGGCGGGCGCGCGGTGACGCGCTACAAGCGTGACGCCGACCAGTACGACGTGATGGTCCAGACCGAGAGTCGCGGTCGCGCGCGACCGGAAGACATCGATCGCCTCTTCGTTCGTGGACGCAATGACACGATGGTGCCGCTGTCCTCGTTGGTGAAAGTGCGCGAGGCGGTCAGCCCACGCGAGCTGAATCACTTCAACCAGCGCCGCTCGGTGTCGATCACGGCCAACCTGTCGCCAGACTATTCGCTCGGCCAGGCCTTGACCTTCCTCGACCAGACCGCGGCCAAGGTGCTGCCGCAGGGCTATGCCACCGAGCTGAACGGGGTCAGCCGCGAGTTCCGCTCGTCATCGGGTGCACTCGGCTTGGTCTTTGTGCTCGCGCTGCTGTTCATCTTCCTCGTCCTGTCGGCTCAGTTCGAGAGCTTCCTCGACCCGTTCGTGATCCTGCTGTCGGTGCCGCTGTCGATGGTCGGTGCGCTGCTGGCGCTGCAATGGTCCGGCGGTACGGTGAACGTCTATTCGCAGATCGGGCTGATCACCCTGGTCGGGCTGATCAGCAAACACGGCATCCTGATCGTCGAGTTCAGCAATCAATTGCGACGGCAGGGACTGGCGATCCATGAAGCGGTCGTCACGGCTGCCAGCCTGCGCTTGCGGCCGATCCTGATGACCACCAGCGCGATGGTGCTCGGTGCACTGCCGCTGGCCCTGGCCAGTGGCGCCGGTGCCGAGAGCCGGCGCCAGATCGGCTGGGTCATCGTCGGCGGCATGTCGCTCGGTACGGTGCTGACGATCTTCGTGGTGCCGACGGTCTACACCTGGTTCGCGCGCAAGGGCGTGCCGGGCGAGATCACCGAGCAGGCGATCGAAGAAATTCCGGTACCGGCGAAGTAGTCGACGGGTTCCGCGTCAGACCAGTCCGTCGAACGGGATCACATCGACCTCGTCGCCGGCTGCGACGTTGCCTTGCGCATGGTGGAGGACCACCATGCCATTGGCGATGCTCATCGACGACAGGATGCCCGAGCCCTGGCTGCCGGTGATGGCCACCTGCCAGCGGCCGTCCGCGCCACGGCTGACGATGCCGCGCTGGTACTCGGTGCGCCCGGGCTTCTTGCGCAGTGCCGTCGTGCACGCTGCGCGCAGCAACGGCAGCGGCGCTGGCGTGGCACCGCTCATCGCCAGCAGGGCATCGCGCACGAAAGCGTAGAACGTGACCATCACCGCCACCGGGTTGCCGGGAAGGCCGAACAGGATGGCCTCGTGACCACGGTTGGCGATGCGGCCGATCGCCATCGGGCGCCCCGGCCTCATGGCGATGCGCCAGAACAGCACGTCGCCGAGGTCGGCCATGATCTGCTTGGTGTGGTCGGCCTCGCCGACACTGACGCCGCCCGAAGTGATCACCACATCGGCACTGGCTGCCGCCTCGCTGAACGCCGCGCGCAACGCCGCCGGTTCGTCGCGCACGACGCCGAGGTCGAGCACCTCGCAGCCCAGCCGCTGCAGCATGCCCCAGAGGGTGTAGCGATTGCTGTCGTAGACACAGCCGGCGTCGAGCGGCTCGCCGATCGAGCGCAGCTCGTCGCCGGTGGAGAAGAAGGCCACGCGCAGGCGCCGGAACACCGGCACCTCGGCCTGGCCGAGCGACGCCAGCAGGCCCAGATCGGCCGGCCTGATGACGCGGCCAGCGCGCAACGCAGCGCTGCCGCGCGCCAGGTCTTCGCCGGCCAGGCGCCGGTTGTCACCGCGGCGCACCGCGCCGGCGGGGATGCGCACGGCAGCACCTTCGATCCGGGTGAACTCTTGCGGCACGACGGTGTCGAGGCCGGGCGGCATCACGGCGCCGGTCATGATGCGCAGGCAGTGGCCCGGTGGCACCGGTCCGTCGAAGGCCTGGCCAGCGAAGCCGGTGCCGGCGATCGCAAGCACGGTGTCGCCGTCAGTCGCGATTTCACCGCCGCGCAACGCAAAGCCGTCCATCGCCGAGTTGTCGTGCGCGGGTACGTCGATGTTCGAGACGACGTCTCGCGCCAATACACGGCCGAGGCTCGTGCGCAGCGCCACGCTCTCCACCGCCTGGACGCGCGGCACCAGGCGGGCGATGAAGTCCTGGGCCGTGTCCACAGGCAGGGCGTCCGGGTCGTAACCCGAGACACAGGAGGCAATTTGCGCGAGGGTCTGCGGCATGGTCATCGCAAGTTCAGCTGCATCAGGTGCTTGTCGAGGAAGCGGCCGCCGACGCAAACGGCGCGCGGCAGCGTGCCGTAGCGCGTGAAGCCGGCGCCTTCGTAGAGGCGCACGGCGGCAGCGTTGCCTGCCGTGACGCTGAGCGTCAGTTGCTCGAGCTCGTCATCGGCGCTGGCGCGTGCGACCAGGGCGTCGAGCAGTGCACGACCCACTCCCTGGCGCTGCTGGTCACTCGCCACCATCGTGCCGATGACATGGCCGATGTGGCGCACCTTGCTGCGCGGATCGCGTTCACAGGTGATCGCGCCGACCAGACGGTCGCCGCGCCAGGCGCCAAGGGTGAAGCTGCCATCCGTGCTGCCATCGCCGCCGAGGCGGCCGCGGTAGCTTTGCGCGGTGCGCTGGGCCTCGGTGGCGGCATCGGAGGTGAATGCTTCCTCGTGACGGGCCAGCGCGTGATCTCGGAGCGCCTTGTATGCGTCGAGGTCGTGCTCGCCCAGCACACGGACCTGCAGTTCAGGCAGCGGAGGCATGCGGCGCCTGGAGCTGGGCCAGTTCGGCGGGCGTGTTGGCGTTGACGAACGCACTCGCGTCGGCGAAGCGCACGGCAGCGACGCGGTGCTGCGCAAACCAGGCATCGATCTTGCGCCCGCCGGCCTGGATGAAGGCGACCAGGCTCTCGGCCAGTTCGCTGCGCATCAGGCAGAACACGGGATGTGGCTGATCGCGGTCGCCTTCGACGGTGACGGCGTAGGCCAGTTCGGCTTTCTCTGCCTCGAGCGCCGCGGCCAGCCGCGCGGCCAGATCCTCGGGGAAGTTGGGCGTGTCGCAGGGCACGGTCAGCATCAACGGGGTCTCGCAATGCTCGAGCCCGGCCAGGAAGCCCGCCAGCGGCCCGGCGAAGTCGTCGACCGGATCGGGCCACACCGGCGCGCCGAACGACTCGTATGCGCCCAGGTTGCGGTTGGCGTTGATCATCACGTGGCCGACCTGCGGCCCCAGTCGCAGCAAGGCATGCAGCGCCAGCGGCACGCCGCGATGGTTCTGCAGGCCCTTGTCGACCCCGCCCATGCGGCTGCCGCGGCCGCCGGCCAGGATCAGGCCGGTGATGTCTTCACGCGCTTGCATGCCTCATCCTCCGATGTAGTGCATCTCGACCTTGCGCTCGCCGCTGCCGGACTGCGCGATGCCGCGGCCGCGGAGTTCGGAGTAGCGGTCGTTGCGGCCGGTCCAGACCTCGGCGATGGCACCACTGAGTTGCTCGTCGGTCGCACCGGCATCGCGCAGCAGGTGGCGCAGGTCGTGGCCCTGGCTGGCGAACAGGCACAGGTACATCCGGCCCTCGGTGGACAGCCGGGCGCGGTTGCAATCGCGGCAGAAGGCCTGCGTCACGCTGGAGATCACGCCGACTTCGCCGCGGCCGTCGAGATAGCGCCAGCGCGCGGCGGTTTCGCCGGCGACCTGCGCCTGCAGTGGTTCAAGCGGAAACACCGCATCGAGGTGTTCGATCACCTTGGCCGACGGCAGCACGTGGTCCATGCGCCAGCCGTTGGTGCTGCCGACGTCCATGTACTCGATGAAGCGCAGTACCACGCGGCCGTCATGGCGCTCGCGGAAGTGGCGGGCCATCGGCACGATCTCGGTGTCGTTGGTGCCGCGCTTGACGACCATGTTGACCTTGATCGGACCGAGGCCGGCAGCCAGCGCCGCGTCGATGCCCGCCAGCACATCGGCCACCGGAAAGTCGACGTCGTTCATGCGCCGGAAGATCGCGTCGTCCAGCGCGTCGAGGCTGACCGTGATCCGCTTGAGGCCCGCGTCGGCCAGTGCCTGGGCCTTGCGCACCAGCAGCGAGCCGTTGGTGGTGAGGGTCAGGTCGAGCGGTTCGCCTGCGGGCGTGCGCAGCGTGGCCAGTTGCTCGACCAGGTTCTCGAGGTGCCGCCGCAGCAGTGGCTCACCGCCGGTCAGCCGGATCTTGCGCACGCCATGGGCGACGAACAGGCGCGACAGCCGCGTGATCTCCTCGAAACTCAGCAGCGACGAGTGCGGCAGAAAGGCGTAGTCGCGGTCGAACACTTCCTTGGGCATGCAGTAGCTGCAGCGGAAGTTGCAGCGGTCGGTGACCGAGATGCGCAGATCGCGCAAGGGCCTGCCGAGGGCGTCGGTGAGCAGGCCGTTGGCTGGCCGCAGCGTCGTGGGGATTGCCGGAACCGATGCGCGGTAGCGCAGATCGGCAATCGGGATGGTGCTCGGGGTGGATCGATGCTTCGCCCATGCGGCGATTGTGCCGCGGGCGTCAGGACCCGCCGGCTGGCAGGGATGATTCGCCCCGGTTGATCGTCGCTGCGGCTGCAGCGCGACGTGCGCCGGTGAAGCGTTGGGACCAGTAGGCATAGCGCATGTCTTCGATGCGTACCTCGCTGCCGCTGCGCGGTGAGTGGATGAACTTGCCGTCGCCGATGTAGATGCCGACATGCGAGAAGGTTCGCTTGAGGGTGTTGAAGAACACCAGGTCGCCCGGCCGCAGTTCGTTGCGGGCCACGTCGACCAGGCCGCTGGCGCTGGCCTGGTCGTCGACCCGCCGCGGCAGCACCAGGCCCAGGGTCAGCTCGAAGATGTGGCGCGTGAAGCCGCTGCAGTCGAAGCCCTCGTCGGCGCTGTTGCCGCCGCGGCGATACGGCACGCCCAGGAAGTTCATCGCCGCGATCACCGCTTCGGCGGTACGGTCGCGCATGGTGCCGATCAGCGTCGGGCGATCAGCGACCGGCAACAGGTCGCGTTCTGCGAGCAGCGTGGCGATCGGGTCGGATGGCGCCTCGGGCGCGGCCATCGCCGCGCCGCATCCGGCCGCGAGCGCGGCCAGCACCACGGCACGGCGCATGCGCTGAAGATCAACGATGGTCGTCATCAGATCGGGCAGCATGGCCCCGAGGGTACCACGCAGCTCAGACAGGTCAGTGGGAGAAACCCGTTGATTTTCAATCACTTGTGATGGATATCGCAGGCGAAATCGAGGTTTGGTGCGTCAGGGCCTTGTCAGTCCGGGCGCCTGCAATCACGCCACGCCGGTTCGCCGCGAGGCATCATCGGTGCGGGTCGCAAAACATCTGGAGACACGCCGCATGAACTACGCTGACTTCCATCGCCGCTCGCTCGAAGACCGCGACGCCTTCTGGGCCGAGCAGGCCCAGCTGATCGACTGGCAGGCGCCGTTCACGCAGGTCTGCGATTACAGCAACCCGCCGTTCGCACGCTGGTTCGTCGGTGGCACGACCAACCTGTGCCACAACGCGGTCGACCGCCATGCCGCCACGCACCCGGACCGCAACGCGCTGATCTGGGTCTCGACCGAAGTCGACAAGGAAATCATCTACACCTTCGCGCAGTTGAAGGCCGAGGTCGAGCGCATGGCCGCCTGCCTGCAGGCGCTGGGCGTCAAGCGAGGAGACCGCGTGCTGGTCTACATGCCGATGATCCCGGAGGCGGCCTTCGCGATGCTGGCATGCACCCGCATCGGTGCGCTGCATTCGGTGGTCTTCGGCGGCTTCGCCAGCGTCAGCCTGGCCAGCCGCATCGACGATGCCGAGCCGACCGTCATCGTCAGCGCCGACGCCGGCAGCCGTGGCGGCAAGGTGGTGCCCTACAAGGGGCTGCTCGACGAGGCGATCCGGCTGGCGGCGCACAAGCCCGCCAAGGTGCTGATGGTCGACCGCGGCCTCAGCCCGATGCCGATGACCGCTGGCCGCGACGTCGACTACGGCGCATTGCGTGCACAGCACCTGCAGGCGAAGGTGCCATGCGTGTGGGTCGACGCCACGCACCCGAGCTACACGCTCTACACCAGCGGCACCACCGGCAAGCCCAAGGGTGTGCAGCGCGACACCGGTGGCTACGCGGTGGCCCTGGCGTCGAGCATGAAGAACATCTACCTCGGCAATGCCGGCGAGACGTACTTC
This sequence comes from uncultured beta proteobacterium, assembly GCA_963783785.1. GTDB lineage: Bacteria > Pseudomonadota > Gammaproteobacteria > Burkholderiales > Burkholderiaceae_C > CADEEN01. Next base: position 27,799 of record CAWAOQ010000003.1, read on the forward strand.
TCCACCAGCGACATCGGCTGGGTGGTCGGCCACAGCTACATCGTCTATGGCCCGCTGATTGCCGGCATGGCGTCGATCATGTACGAGGGCCTGCCGATCCGCCCCGATGCGGCGATCTGGTGGAGCCTGGTCGAGAAGTACAAGGTCACCTCGATGTTCAGCGCACCCACCGCAGTGCGCGTGCTGAAGAAGCAGGATCCGGCGGCGTTGTCTCGGCACGACCTGAGTTCGCTGCGAGCCCTGTTTCTGGCTGGCGAGCCGCTCGACGAGCCGACCGCCAAGTGGATCGCCGGCGCGCTCGGCAAGCCGATCATCGACAACTACTGGCAGACCGAGACCGGCTGGCCGATCCTTGGCCTGTGCAATGGCGTCGAGCGCGCGACCAGCAAGTTCGGCTCACCCGGCAAGGCGGTCTACGGCTACGACGTCAAGCTGATCGACGAGGGCACCGGCGAGGAACTCAAGGGCGCCCACCAGAAGGGCGTGGTTGTCATCGAAGGTCCGTTGCCCCCCGGCTGCATGCAGACCGTGTGGCGCGACGACGCCCGCTTCGTCAAGACCTACTGGAGCACGATTCCCGGCCGGCAGGTCTACAACACCTTCGATTGGGGCATCCGCGACGAGGACGGCTACTTCTTCATTCTTGGCCGTACCGACGACGTGATCAACGTCGCCGGGCACCGTCTGGGCACGCGTGAGATCGAGGAAAGCATCTCGAGCCATCCGAACGTGGCCGAGGTGGCGGTGGTCGGCGTGGCCGACCAGCTCAAGGGTCAGGTCGCGATGGCTTTCGCGGTATTGAAGGACGCCTCGCGCATTGGCACCGATGCCGAGGCCTTGAAGCTCGAAGGCGAGATCATGAAGGTCGTCGACGACCAACTCGGTGCCGTGGCGCGGCCGGCACGCGTTCGTTTCGTCACCGTGCTGCCGAAAACCCGCTCGGGCAAGCTGTTGCGCCGTGCGATACAGGCGGTGTGCGAGGGCCGCGACCCGGGCGACCTGACGACGATCGAAGATCCGGCGGCCCTGCAGCAACTCAAGGATCTGCTCTCCTGACTCCGAGCCTGCCCCGGGCCCTGGGCGGGCCACGCGCGTCTGCAGCATCGTCCACGCCGCCCGCGTCGTCGCAGCGCCCGGCTGCGGGTGCGGGCGTTCGTGCGGGTTCGACAAAGCCGCTGGCATCGCTTCGCGCAGTCGCGACCGCGCTGCTGGTGGCGGCGGTGGGCACCGCACAGGGACAAGTTGCGGGCTGGAGCCCGTTCGTCTCCGTGACGGCCGTCTCTCAAGGCGACGGCGCGCTCGACGGCGGCGGCAGCTACGATGCCCGGACTGGGATCGTGCGCGTGGGCCTGCTCGGCAGCTTGGGCGGGGGCCACCGTGGCGGGGTGACGCTCAACTTCGACCACACCGATTACTCGTTCGCCAGCCCGGCGGCGTTTGGCGGGCTCGCGCCGTGGACCAGCGTGCAGCGCTACGGTGTCGCGGCGCCGTTCTCGTTCGCATTGGGCGACGGTTGGAGCGTCGGCTTCGCGCCGTCGGTCGACTGGATGCACGAGACGGGTGCCGTTACCGACGAGTCGCTCACCTGGGGGGCCATCGCCACGGCGACATGGCGTTTCGGCGATGGCAACCGGCTCGGCTTTGGCGTCGGTGTGTTCGATCGTCTGGAGGAGACGAGCGTCTTCCCGCTGCTGATCGTCGACTGGACACTCTCCGACCGCTGGCGCTTGGTGAACCCGCTGCCGGCGGGCCCGACTGGCCCGGCCGGGCTGGAACTCGACTACCGTTTCGACGGCGGATGGAATCTCGGGCTGGGGGCGGCTTGGCGAACGACGCGGTTCCGGTTGAGCGACAGCGGCCGAGTCGCCAACGGCATCGGCGAGGAGCGGGGCGCCCCGGTCTTTCTGCGCGGGACGCGCCACTTCGGCGAGCGTGCGACGCTGAACATCTATGCGGGGTTGGTCGCAGCCGGCCAATTGCGCATCGCGGATTCGTCCGGCAAGCAACTGCGCCAAGTCGACGTCGGTCGGGCGCCGCTCCTCGGCGCCACGTTCTCGGCGCGCTTCTGAGGCGGTCGGGACCGTCGAGCGGCGACCGATGCGCTATCTTCTCGGGGTTCCGATCCCCCGACGACCTTTGCCCGCCTGCGCGCCGCAGCGTCAACTTGAATGGAGTGCATCACGTGACTCGAGGACAGTATCTGCTGGGCATGGCCCTCGTCGCCTTGTCGCTGGGCGGTTGCGTCGCCTATGAACCCGTGCCGGTGGTCGCGCCACAGCCGAGTCCGCAACAGCGGTTCGATCGGGCCTGGGACGCGGCGGTCGCTGCGATGGTCGAGCAGGGCGTCACCATCACGGCACAGGATCGGGGCGCGGGCGTGATCCGCGGCCACCGCGAAGGCGTCAGCGTGACCGCCACCGTCCAGACGCAGGCCGACGGCAACGTGCAGGTGAGTTTCGAGACGGCCCGCGCGGGCGACAAGGAACCCGGACTCGCCAAGCGCCTGTCGGAGAGCTTCACGCGCCGGGTCGGGCGCTGACGCGGCTGCCTGCTGCGGGCAGTTCCCGGTTCAGAGCACCTCGCTGGCGTAGTCCGCCAGCCGTGAGCGTTCGCCGCGCGCCAGCATCACATGGCCTCCGTGCGGCCAGCCCTTGAAGCGATCGACCGCATAGGTCAGCCCCGAACTGCCTTCGGTGAGGTACGGCGTGTCGATCTGCGCCAGGTTGCCCAGGCAGACGATCTTGGTGCCGGGCCCGGCGCGCGTGATCAGCGTCTTCATCTGCTTGGGCGTGAGGTTCTGCGCCTCGTCGATCAGCAGGTACTTGTTGAGGAAGGTGCGGCCGCGCATGAAGTTCAGACTCTTGATCTTGACCTTGCTGCGCACCAGGTCGTTGGTGGCGGCGCGGCCCCATTCGCCGGCTCCGGCATCGGTGCGCGACAAGACCTCGAGGTTGTCGTCGAGCGCGCCCATCCACGGACCCATCTTCTCTTCCTCGGTGCCGGGCAGAAAGCCGATGTCCTCGCCGACCGGCACCGTGACTCGGGTGACGATGATCTCGCTGTAGCGGCGGTCGTCCATCACCTGGGCCAGGCCGGCGGCCAGCGTCATCAACGTCTTGCCGGTGCCGGCCGTCCCGGTCAACGTGATGAAGTCGCACTCCGGATCCATCAGCAGGTTGAGCGCGAAGTTCTGTTCGCGGTTGCGTGCCGTCACGCCCCAGACGGCGTTCTTCTGGTGGGTGTATTCCTTCAGCGTCTTCAGCACCGCTGTCTTGCCGGTGATTTCGGTCACGCGGGCATACAGCGGGGCGGCTCCCGGGGTTTCGAGGTAGACGAACTGATTGACCATCAGCACCGGCACCAGCGGGCCGGCAATGCGGTAGAAGGTGTGGCCACTTTGCTGCCAGCTCTCCATCGTCTTGCCATGGCGCTCCCAGAAGTCGGCAGGCAGCGGCAGTACGCCGGTGTAGAGCAGGTCGCCGTCCTCGAGCGTCTTGTCGTTGAAATAGTCCTCTGCTGCGAGGCCGAGCGCACGCGCCTTGACGCGCATGTTGATGTCCTTGGACACCAACACCACCTCACGTGCCGGCAGTTGCTCGCGCAGGCTCATCACCACGCCGAGGATCTGGTTGTCGGCCTTGCCCTGCGGCAGGCCCTCGGGCAGCTTGATGTCGAGGAACGTGGTCTGGAAGAAGAGCTTGCCGCCCGCTTCGCGGTGGCCGGTCTTGGCCAGCGCGATGCCTTCCTTGGGGTCGCGCAGGCCATCGGCGGCCAGTGCGTCGAGCTCGCGGCTGACCTGCCGCACGTTGCGCGAGACCTCGCTCATGCCCTTCTTGTGGCCGTCGAGCTCCTCGAGCGTGATCATCGGCAGGTAGATGTCATGCTCTTCAAAACGGAACAGGCAAGTCGGGTCGTGCATCAGCACGTTGGTATCGAGCACGAACAGCTTGGCCGCGCCGTTGGCGCGCGGCTTGCGGGGCTTGGGTTGGGCCAGCGGAGAGTGTGGCGGCAGGGCCGGTGCCCGCTCGGCGACGGGCCGCGCGCCCGCGACTGCCGCGGAACTGTCGAACAGGTCGAGCACCGCGCCGGCTGGTTCAGCGGCGGCATGCGACTTGCCGGTGCGGGGGCTGGTCTTGGGCGCGGCCTGGGCTTCGAAATCGGCGGGGGCGAGGCGAACGGCTTTGCGTGCAGGGGGCTTGGGCAGGGGCATCGCGGGGGCGGGGTGTGGGGGGTGGTCGGTCAGAAACAAAAAAGCCGCACAGTCGGCTGTGCGGCTCTCATCGGCTGCGCGTCGCGTCCAGGCTCACGGGCATGGCCGCATTATGCGACCGGCGCTTCGAGCTCCAGGCTGTTGTCGGTGCCATGCAACAGGGGGAATGCCCGCGCGCGCGTGGCGGTGCGGGCGGCCAGGTGCCGTCGGTCAGGCCGCCTTCTTCAGCAGCTTGACGGCCTTCAAGACTTCATCGACATGGCCAGCGACCTTGATGCCGCGCCACTCGGCACGCAGCACGCCGGCACCGTCGATCAGGAAGGTGCTGCGCTCGATGCCCTTGACCTTCTTGCCGTACATGATCTTGTTCTTGACCACACCAAACATGTGGCAGAGCTTTTCTTCGGTGTCGGCAATCAGCTCGAAAGGCAGCTCGAGGTTCTGGCGGAACTTCTCGTGCGACGTCATGTTGTCGCGGGAAACGCCGATGACCAGCGCGCCGGCCTTGACGAAGTCCTTGTGACGATCACGAAACTGCATCGCTTCGGTGGTGCAGCCGGGGGTGTTGTCTTTCGGGTAGAAATACAGCACCACGGCCTGGCCCTGGAAGGTTTGCGGTGTAATCTTCACGCCACTGGTGGCGAGCGCTTCAAATTCCGGCAGGGGTTTGTTGAGGGCTGGCGTCATGGAGGGCGTCGATTTGCAGTGGTGACCTGCCGTGGCAGGCGCAGCCCGCAATTATACGGGGCTCGCGTCACGCCGGTTTGCGGCACCAGCAGCGCGGCAACCACCGACCGGCCTTCGCTGGCCAGCACGTTGTAGGTTCGACAGGCGGCTGCGGTATCCATCGTTTCGATGCCGACCCGTGCCTCGATCAGTGCGCAGTACAGCGCGGGCGCGATGAAACGCAGCCGGTCGCCACTGCCGAAGATGACCAACTCGGGTTCGAGCATCAGCACCTGGGCGAAGTCGGCGGCGGCGAGTCCGTCGAGCGACTCGGGGCGCCAGGGCCGCACCGCCCCGCGCCATGGCACCAGCACGCTCTGCGCCCAGCGCGTGCCGTTGATCCAGACCGCGCCAGGCTCGTGGCGCGAGATCGCGTTGGTGCCGGCGAGGCTGTCGGGCTGGAACTTCATGCGTGGTTAAATTGTAGTTTCCGCAGCGCAACATCGTCGCCAGGAGCATGTCCCTTTGAAGCCCATCCTCAAGTCCGGCAAGCTCGCCAATGTCGGCTATGACATCCGCGGCCCGGTGCTGGACAAGGCCCGTCAGATGGAGGACGAGGGCCACAAGATCATCAAGCTCAACATCGGCAACATCGCCGCGTTCGGCCTCGAGCCGCCGGACGAGATCGTGCAGGACATGATCCGCAACGTGCCGCATGCGGCCGGCTACACCGACAGCAAGGGCCTGTTCGCGCCGCGCAAGGCGGTCGTGCACTACACGCAGGAGAAGCACGTCGCCGGCGTGACGGTCGATGACGTCTACCTCGGCAACGGCGCGTCCGAGCTGATCGCGATGAGCATGAATGCGCTGCTCGACGCCGGCGACGAGGTGCTGATCCCGTCGCCCGACTACCCGCTCTACACCGCGGTGGTGTCGCTTTCCAGCGGCACGCCGGTGCACTACCGCTGCGACGAAGGCGCCGGTTGGCTGCCGGACCTGGACGACATCCGCCGCAAGGTGACGCCGAACACCAAGGCCATCGTCGTCATCAATCCCAACAACCCGACCGGCGCGCTGTACCCGGACGACGTGCTGCAGGGCATCGTCGAGATCGCGCGGACGCACCAGCTGATCGTCTTCGCCGACGAGATCTACGACAAGACGCTGTACGACGGCAACACCCACACCAGCATCGCCTCGCTGGCCGACGACGTGCTGTTCGTGACATTCAACGGTCTCTCGAAGAACTACCGTTCGTGCGGCTACCGTGCCGGCTGGATGGTGGTGTCGGGCGACAAGCGCCACGCCAGGGACTACATCGAGGGCCTGAACATGCTCGCCTCGATGCGGCTGTGCGCCAACACGCCCGGCCAGCTGGCGATCCAGACCGCGCTTGGCGGCTACCAGAGCATCAAGGACCTGGTGGCTCCGACCGGCCGGCTGTGCCGCCAGCGCGACGTGGCCTACAGTCTGTTGACACAGATCCCGGGCGTCAGCGTCGTCAAGCCCAAGGCCGCGCTGTACATGTTCCCGCGCCTCGACCCTAAGCTCTACCCGATCGAAGACGACCAGCAGTTCGCCTACGAGTTGCTGGCCGAGGAGAAGGTGCTGATCGTGCAGGGCTCGGGCTTCAACGTGCCCGACAACGAGCACTTCCGCATCGTCTTCCTGCCCAACTCCGATGACCTGACCGAGGCGATCGGCCGCATCGCCCGCTTCCTCGACCACTACCGCAAACGGCATCACTCGTGAACACACCTGCTAACGCCAACACGGCGATGACGCCGATCCAGGTCGGCCTGCTGGGCATCGGCACCGTCGGCTCTGGCACCTTCCACGTGCTGGCGCGCAACCAGCAGGAGATCCTGCGTCGCGCTGGACGCGGCATCCGGATCGCGATGGTGGCCGACCTCGACACCGCGCGCGCCAGGGCCATCGTCGGTGACGCTGCCGAAGTCGTGGCCGATGCGCGCCAGGTGATCGCCAACCCGGCCATCGAGATCGTCGTCGAGCTGATCGGTGGCACAGGCATCGCACGCACGCTGGTGCTCGAGGCGATCGCCGAGGGCAAGCACGTGGTCACGGCCAACAAGGCCCTGCTGGCGGTGCACGGCAACGAGATCTTCGCCGCGGCACGCGAGCGCGGCGTGATGGTCGCCTTCGAGGCGGCGGTTGCGGGTGGCATCCCGATCATCAAGGCGCTGCGCGAGGGTCTGACGGCCAACCGCATCGAGTGGGTGGCCGGCATCATCAACGGCACCACCAACTTCATCCTCTCGCGAGATGCGCGCCAAGGGCCTGGACTTCGGCGAGGTCCTGAAGGAGGCGCAGCGTCTGGGCTATGCCGAGACCGACCCGACGTTCGACATCGAAGGCATCGACGCCGCGCACAAGGCCACCATCATGAGCGCGATCGCGTTTGGCGTGCCGGTGCAGTTTGCCAAGGCGTACGTCGAGGGGATCACCAGGCTGCAGACGGTGGACATCCGCTATGCCGAGCAACTCGGCTATCGCATCAAGCTGCTGGGCATCACCAAGCGCCGTGAGCACGGCATCGAACTGCGCGTTCACCCGACGCTGGTGCCTTCCAAGCGGCTGATCGCCAATGTCGAGGGCGCGATGAACGCGGTGATGGTGCAGGGTGACGCGGTGGGCACCACGCTCTACTACGGCAAGGGCGCCGGTGCCGAACCGACCGCCAGTGCCGTGGTGGCCGACCTCGTCGACATCACGCGCCTGGCCACCGCGGACCCCGACCACCGCGTACCGCACCTGGCGTTCCAGCCCGATGCGATGGCCGACACGCCGATCCTGCCGATCGAGCAGGTGGTCACGGCGTTCTACCTGCGCCTGGTGGTGGCCGACGAGGCCGGCGTGCTGTCCAAGATCACCACCATCCTGGCCGACCAGGCCATCTCGATCGACGCCGTGCTGCAACGTGAATCGGCCGAGGGCGAGCGCCAGACCGACCTGATCATCCTGACGCACGACACCGTCGAGGGCCGCATGCGCGACGCGCTGGCGCAGATGCAGGCGCTTGCCGACGGTGCTGGCGCCGATCGTCAGCATTCGCAAGGAAGAGCTCGCCTGAGCGCCATGCGGTACATCAGCACCCGGGGCGACGCCACCGAGCGCCGCTTCTGCGACATCCTGCTGGAGGGCCTGGCCCCGGACGGGGGGCTGTACCTGCCGGTGCGGTACCCGCGCATCGACGCGGCGCACGCTGGCGCGCTGGCGCACGTTGCCCTACGCCGAGCTGGCGTTCGAGATCCTGTCGCTCTACATCGACGACATTCCGCCCGACGACCTGCGCGGGCTGTGCCGCAGGACGTACACCGCGGCGGTATTCGGCAGCGAGGCCATCGTGCCGCTGAAGCCACTGGAGCCGGGTGTCGCACTGGAGGCCTTGTCGAACGGCCCGACGCTGGCCTTCAAGGACATCGCGATGCAGTTGCTCGGCGCGCTGTTCGAGTACGAACTGGCGCGGCGCGGCGAATCGCTGAACATCCTCGGCGCGACCTCGGGCGACACCGGCAGCGCGGCCGAGTACGCGATGCGCGGCAAGCGCGGCATCCGCGTCTTCATGCTCAGCCCGAACGGCCGCATGAGCCCGTTCCAGCAGGCGCAGATGTTCAGCCTGCAAGACGCCAACATCCACAACCTGGCGGTCGACGGCGTGTTCGACGATTGCCAGGACATCGTCAAGGCGGTCAGCAACGACCTGGACTTCAAGCGCCGCCTGCGCATCGGCACCGTCAACTCGATCAACTGGGCGCGGCTGCTGGCGCAGGTCGTCTACTACTTCGCAGGCTACTTCCAGGCGACGACGGCAGACACGGAACGGGTCAGCTTTGCCGTGCCGTCGGGCAACTTCGGCAACATCTGCGCCGGCCACATCGCGCGCATGATGGGTTTGCCGATCGACCGGCTGGTCTGCGCGACCAACGAGAACGACGTGCTCGATGAGTTCTTCCGCACCGGCCGCTACCGCCCACGGGCCAGCGCCGAGACGCACGAGACATCGAGCCCGTCGATGGACATCTCCAAGGCCAGCAACTTCGAGCGTTTCGTCTTCGACCTGCTCGGCCGCGACGGTGCGCGCGTGCGGAGCCTGTTCGACACCGAGTTGCGTGCCCGCGGTGCCTTCACGCTGGCGCCCGGGGAGTTCGGTCGCATCGCCGACTTCGGTTTCGTTTCCGGCACCAGCACGCACGCCGACCGCCTGGCCACGATCCGCGACACCTGGCAGCGCTTCGGCATCGTGATCGACACCCACACCGCCGATGGCCTCAAGGTCGGCCGGGAACATCGCCGCGATGGGCAGATGCTGCTGGTGCTCGAAACGGCGCTGCCGGCCAAGTTCGCGGCCACGATCCACGAGGCGATCGGCCGCGATCCCGATCGGCCGCCGGGGTTCGACGGCATCGAAGACCTGCCCAAGCGCTACACGGTGGTGCCTGCCGAAGTCGACGCGGTCAAGCGCTACATCGAAGGCCATGTCTGACCCCGTACGGTCGCGCCCGCCGCTGCTGAGCCTCGACGACGCGCTGGTGCGTCTGTGCGAGGGCGCGGCCACCGCGCGCATCGCCGAGGTGGAAGTCGCATCGACCTTCGATGCGCTGGGCCGCGTGCTGGCAGCCGATGTGGTGTCGTCCATCGACGTGCCGCCCGCCGACAACACCTCGATGGACGGTTACGCGGTGCGTGCCGCCGACGTGACAACCGCTGGCGCGGCATTGCCGGTCAGCCAGCGCATCCCGGCTGGCCACGTCGGGTGTCCCGCTGGCGGAGGGCACGGCGGCACGGATCTTCACCGGCGCGCAATTGCCGCCGGGCGCCGACGCCGTGGTGATGCAGGAGCAGTGCGAGGCGACGGCCGATGCCGTCCGCATCAACGCCGTGCCGGTGGCCGGCCAGTGGATCCGTCGCCGCGGCGAAGACGTTCGTCGCGGATCGACGGTGCTCACCAGAGGCACCCGCCTGACGCCGCAGGCGCTCGGGCTGGCGGCCGGCGTTGGCGCCGCGACGCTCGGCGTCTGCCGCCGACCGCGGGTGGCGTTGTTCTCCACCGGCGACGAGCTGGTGATGCCGGGGGCAGTGGCGCCCGAGCTGCTGCCGCCGGGCGCGATCTACAACTCCAATCGTTTCACGCTGCGGGCGCTGCTGCAGGCGGCCGGCTGCGAGGTCACCGACCTGGGTATCGTGCCGGACCGGCTCGATGCGACACGCGACGAATTGCGCCGTGCTGCGGTGGCACACGATCTGATCCTCAGTTCCGGTGGCGTGTCGGTCGGCGAGGGGGATCACATCAAACCGGCCGTTGCCGCCGAGGGCCGGATCGAACTCTGGCAGGTCGCGATCAAGCCCGGCAAGCCGCTCGCATTCGGGGCCGTGCGTCGCGCGGATGGCGGCGAAACGCTCTTCATGGGGCTGCCCGGAAACCCGGTTTCGAGCTTCGTGACCTTCCTGCTCGCCGTTGCGCCGGTGTTGCGCGTGATGCAGGGCATGGCTGCGGCACTGCCCGAGGCCTTGCCGTTGCAGGCCCATTTCGACTGGCCCCGCCCGGACCTGCGGCGCGAGTTTCTGCGTGTGCGTCGCAACGCGGCAGGCGGACTCGATCTGTTTGCCAACCAGAGCTCGGGTGTGCTGACCTCGGCAGTCTGGGCCGATGGTCTGGTCGACAACCCGCCGGGCCGCGCGATCGCGAACGGCGATGTCGTGGCCTACCGGCCGCTGGCGGCACTGATCGGAAGCTGAGGCTGCGATGCAGGTCACCGTGCGCTACTTCGCCGCGCTCCGCGAGGCCCTGGGATCCCAGGAAGTGGTGCCGGTGGCGACCGGTGCCACGCTCGGCGCGTTGCGCGATCAGCTGATCGCCGCAAGCCCGCGCCACGCGGATGTGCTGCGGCGCGGACGCGCACTGCGTTGCGCCGTGAACCAGGCGCTCGCCGACGAATCCGTGCAACTCGAGGACGGTGCCGAGGTGGCGTTCTTCCCGCCGGTGACGGGCGGCTGAGACACAATGTATTGATGGTTCCGCCGCGCGTTCGCATCCAGCACGAAGATTTCGACGCCGGCCGCGAAATCGCGGCGCTGCGCGAGTCCGATGCGGCCGTCGGTGCAGTTGCCGCCTTCATCGGAACGGTGCGTGACCGCAGCGACGGCGCCGGTCCGGCCGACACCGTGCGCATGGAACTCGAGCACTACCCGGGCATGACCGAGCGCGCGATCGAGTCGATGATCGATGCCGCGCAGCAGCGCTTCGAGATTCGCGCCGCGCGAGTGATCCACCGCGTCGGCGCGCTGGCGCCGCGAGACCAGATCGTGTTGGTGGTGGTGACTTCCGCACACCGCGGCGACGCCTTCTCGGCTTGTCAATTCCTGATGGACTACCTGAAGACGCAGGCGCCGTTCTGGAAGAAGGAGCACCGCCCCGACGGCAGCGCCGAATGGGTCGATGCCCGCGTCACCGATGACGCTGCGCTCGAGCGCTGGGGCCTGAAGAGCGGCAACGCGGCATGACCGCCGCCGTGTCTGCCCCCCTCGCTCCCGCGCTGCTGGCGGTGTTCGTCGGCGCGGGCTGCGGTGCCTGCCTGCGTTTCGCGCTCGGCCAGACACTCAACCGCCTGCTGCCGCAACTGCCGCTCGGCACGCTGGTCGCCAACCTGATCGGCGGTTACCTGGTTGGGGTCGCGATCGCCTTCTTCGCCTGGCGCAGCGAACTGTCGGTGCTGTGGCGGCTGGCGTTGATCACGGGATTCCTCGGTGGCCTGACCACGTTCTCGACCTTCTCGGCCGAAGTGGTCAACGCGTTCTCGCGCGGTGATCTCGGCTGGGCCCTGGCCACCGCGGCGGCCCACCTTGCCGGCTCGTTGCTGCTCACGGTGCTTGGCCTGGCGACCGTGCGCATGTTCATCGCGGGCTGAATCGTTCATACCGCCGCCGATTCCGGGCAGCGCCTATATAGTGCGGCCGTCATGAGCGACGCGCCAGCCCCCAATGGCCAACATCTCGATCCGCGCGCGCTGCGCACGGCGCTGGGCGGCTTTGCCACCGGCGTGACGGTCGTCACCTGTCGCGACGCGGCGGGCGCGCCGGTCGGATTGACCGTCAACTCCTTCAATGCCTTGTCGCTGGAGCCACCGCTCGTGCTGTGGTCACTGCGGCTCGCGAGCCCGAATCTGGCGGCGTTCGATGCGGCCACGCATTTCGCGATCAACGTGCTTGCAGAAGCGCAGGTGGATCTGTCGCGGCGTTTCGCGTCGGTGCAACCCGGCAAGTTCGACGACGGTCTGTGGCTCGACGGCTCGTCCGGTGTGCCGCTGCTGGCTGGTAGTGTCGCGACTTTCGAATGCGAAGCGGCATCCAGCCAGACTGCCGGGGACCATCGCCTGTACATCGGCCGCGTGCTGGCGGCCGCGACGCAGTCGGTGCCGCCGCTGCTGTTTCACGCCGGGCGTTATCACCTGCTGGGGGAGATCCTTTGATCCATCCACCGCATCCTGGCCGGCCGGCGGCAGGCGCTGCCTGGCCATCGCATGAACGAGGCCGTATTGGTGCGCGAGGCACCGTTGGCCCACCTGCGCTGGGGCCGTGGCGAGCGTGTGGTCGTGCTGCTGCACGGGCTTGGCGGCGGCCGAACCGCCTGGGGCGATGCGCTCTCAGGTACCGGACCTGCACTCGCCGCTGCGGGGTTCACCGCGGTGGCGGTCGACCTGCCGGGGTATGGCGATTCGCCGGCTATCGATCCGTACGACATCGCCGGTCTGGCCGCGGCCGTGGTGGCGTTGGTCGACTGGCTGCAACCGCAGCGCTGCGCACTGGTCGGTCACAGCATGGGCGGAATGGTCGCCCAGGAGGTCATGGCGCGGGCACCGCAGCGGGTGCAGGCACTGGCGATCAGCGGCACGTCAGCGGCGTTCGGCAATGCGGATCGCCGCTGGCAGGCCGAATTCATGGCGCAGCGACTGGGTCCGCTCGATGCCGGCCGCGGCATGGTGGCGTTGGCGCCGGGCCTGGTGCTCGGGATGGCTTCGCCGACCGCGCCGCACGACGCGGTGGCGCGTGCCGCACTGTTGATGTCCGGCGTGCCCGAGGCAACCTATCGTCAGGCCCTTCACGCCATCGCCGGATTCGACCGCCGCGAGTTGCTGCGCGACTTGCGCCTGCCGGTGCTGTGCCTGGCCGGCGAGCACGACCGCAGCACGCCGCCGGCTCTGATGGCGCAGATGGCCGCACGCATCGCCGATGCCGAATTCGTGTGCGTGCCTCGCATGGGCCATCTGGCGAACATGGAGGCGCCCGAGCCTTTCAACGCCGCGCTGATCGATTTCCTGTCGCGCCGCTTCTGACCCGAGGTCCGCCATGCCGGAGCCGATCCTGCCCCCCATCGCCGGCGATTCCACCGCGCTGACGGCGAAGCAGACCGAGCTGGTCGGCCTGGCCGCCCGTCTCGGGCGGGAGCGGTTTGCGCCGCGGGCCGCACGCTGGGACCGTGAGGCGAGCTTCCCGATCGACAACTTCAACGACCTGCGCGAGGCCGGGCTGCTGGCGATCTGCGTGCCCGAGGCCCATGGTGGCCTGGGCGCGGACTTCGCCACCTACGCGCTGGTCGCGGCCGAGATCGGCCGCCACTGCGGCTCGACGGCGCTGTCGTTCAACATGCACGTCTGCTCGACGATGTGGTCGGGTTTCATCGCCGATGCGCTGGACATGAGCCCGTTGCAGCGTGCCGACCACGAGCGCGTCCGCGCCATTCATTACGCCCGCGTGATCGAACAGGGCAAGGTCTACTCGCAACCGTTCTCCGAGGGCGGTGCCGCAGCTGCGGGCAAGGCACCTTGGAGCACGCTGGCGCTGCGCACCGACGGGGGATACCGCGTCAGCGGCAGGAAGATCTTCGCCTCGCTGTCGGGCGCCGCCGACTACCACGGCGTCCTGTGCACCCTCGAGACACCGGCGCACGGCGGCGGTACGTTGCGCGACGCGCTGTACCTGGCCATCCCGGCCGACGCAGCCGGCGTCACGGTCAGCGGCGACTGGGATCCTTTGGGCATGCGTGGCACGGTCAGCCGCACGCTGCTGTTCGACGATGTGTTCGTGCCCGACGAGGCCCGTCTGATGCCCGAAGGCCTCTACTTCCAGGCGACGCAGCGTTTCCCGTACATGTTCACCACGTTGTCGCCGACCTACATGGGCATCGCGCAGGCAGCTTACGATTTCACCGTCGCGTACCTGCGCGGTGAAGTGCCGGGCGCGGCGGGGGTCAAGCGTCGGATGTACCCGACCAAGCAGCTCGCCGTGGCGGACATGCGCGTCAGGCTCGAGCAGACTCGGGCGCTGTTCCTGCAGACCGTCGCGAGAGGCGCGGTTCGATCCGGACAACGACGCGCGGATGCGCCTGCTCGCGATGCACTGCGCGGTGATGGAGAACGCCAACGAGATCTGTCGCCTCGCGCTGCGCACCTGCGGCGGCCAGGCGATGTTGAAATCGTTGCCGCTCGAGCGCTTGTACCGCGACTCGCGCTGTGGCTCGCTGATGCTGCCTTGGACCGCCGAGCTGTGTACCGATCGCCTGGGTCGCGAGAGCCTGTACGAGGCCGGTGAGGGCGACGAGGCGATCGACGCCTGAATTCGCCTCTGGCTTGAGCCAGGACAAGCGCCGCGGCCCTTGAAAAACGGTCGTCCGCGCCCACGTCGGTGGCAGTTGTTCAACCGCCCCTCATCATGCGCATCGACAAATTGACCACCCGCTTCCAGGAAGCGATCGCCGACGCCCAGAGCCTGGCCGTGGCGCGCGACAACCCCTACATCGAGCCGGCCCACCTGGTGGCGGCAATGCTGACGCAGGCCGAAGGCCCGAAGGCGTTGCTCGACCGCGCCGGCGCCAACACGGCCGCCCTGAAGACGGCGATGGAGACCGCGATCGCGGGCCTGCCGCAAGTGCAGGGCAGTGGTCAGGTGGTGCAACCCGGGCGCGATCTGGCGGCGCTGTTGCAAGCGGCCGAGAAGGAGGCCACCAAACGGGGCGATCAGTTCATTGCCAGCGAGATGTTCCTGCTGGCACTGGCCGATGCCAAGACCGATCTCGGCGGCATCGCGCGCGGCCACGGACTGACCCGCAAGGCGCTGGAAGCAGCGATCGACGCGGTTCGCGGTGGCCAGAAGGTCGATTCGGCGGACGCCGAGGGCCAGCGCGAAGCGCTGAAGAAGTACACGCTCGACATTACCGAGCGCGCCCGACTGGGCAAACTCGACCCGGTGATCGGGCGCGACGACGAGATCCGCCGCGCGATCCAGGTACTGCAGCGACGCACGAAGAACAACCCGGTGCTGATCGGCGAGCCGGGCGTTGGCAAGACGGCGATCGTCGAAGGGCTGGCGCAACGCATCGTTGCCGGTGAGGTGCCCGAGACGCTGAAGGACAAGCGGGTGCTGTCGCTGGACATGGCCGGCCTGCTGGCCGGCGCCAAGTACCGTGGCGAGTTCGAGGAGCGCCTGAAGGCCGTGCTGAAGGAAGTTTCGGCCGATCAGGGCCGCATCATCCTGTTCATCGACGAGTTGCACACGATGGTGGGTGCCGGCAAGGCCGAGGGCGCGATCGACGCCGGCAACATGCTGAAGCCCGCGCTGGCGCGCGGTGAGTTGCATTGCATCGGCGCGACCACGCTGGACGAGTACCGCAAGTACGTCGAGAAGGATGCCGCGCTCGAACGGCGCTTCCAGAAGGTGCTGGTGGCCGAGCCGACGGTCGAGGCCACCATCGCGATCCTGCGTGGCCTGCAGGAGAAGTACGAAGTCCACCACGGTGTCGAGATCACCGATCCGGCGATCGTCGCCGCGGCCGAACTGAGCCAGCGCTACATCACCGACCGCTTCCTGCCCGACAAGGCGATCGACCTGATCGACGAGGCAGCGGCCAAGATCAAGATCGAGATCGACTCCAAGCCCGAGGCGATGGACAAGCTCGACCGCCGGCTGATCCAGTTGAAGATCGAGCGTGAAGCGGTGAAGAAGGAAAAGGACGAGGCGTCGCAGAAGCGGCTGGGCCTGATCGAGGACGAGATCGCCAAGCTCGAGCGCGAAGCCGCCGATCTCGAGGAGATCTGGCAGGCAGAGAAGGCGGCTGCGCAGGGCTCGGCGAACGTGAAGGAAGAGATCGACCGCATCCGCTTCCAGATCGAGGACTTCAAGCGCAAGGGCAACTTCGACAAGGTGGCCGAGTTGCAATACGGCAAGCTGCCCGAGCTCGAGAAAACGCTCAAGCAGGCCCAGGCCAAGGAGGCCAAGAAGGCCAAGGGTGGTGCCGGGGTGGGGCCGCAGTTGCTGCGCACGATGGTCGGTGCCGAAGAGATCGCCGAGGTGGTGTCACGCGCCACGGGTATTCCGGTCAGCAAGCTGATGCAGGGCGAGCGCGACAAGCTGCTGACGATGGAGGCCAAGCTGCACGAGCGCGTCGTCGGCCAGGACGAGGCCATCGTGGCCGTCAGCAATGCCATCCGCCGCTCACGCGCGGGCTTGTCGGATCCCAACCGTCCGTACGGGTCGTTCCTGTTCCTTGGACCGACCGGTGTGGGCAAGACCGAGTTGTGCAAGGCGCTGGCTGGTTTCCTGTTCGACAGCGAGGACCACATGATCCGTGTCGACATGAGCGAGTTCATGGAAAAGCACTCGGTCAGCCGCCTGATCGGTGCGCCGCCGGGCTACGTCGGCTACGAGGAAGGCGGGGCGCTGACCGAAGCGGTGCGCCGCAAGCCCTATTGCGTGCTGCTGCTCGACGAGGTCGAGAAGGCGCACCCGGATGTCTTCAACGTGCTGCTGCAGGTGCTCGACGACGGGCGGCTGACCGACGGCCAGGGCCGCACGGTCGACTTCAAGAACACCGTGATCGTGATGACCAGCAACCTGGGCTCGCACATGATCATGCAGATGGCCGGGCAGGACAGCGAACTGATCCGCGAGGCGGTGTGGGCCGAGGTCAAGAACCATTTCCGTCCCGAGTTCCTCAACCGCATCGACGAGACCGTGGTGTTCCATGCGCTCGACCAGAAGCACATCGAGTCGATCGCCGGGATCCAGTTGCGGCACTTGCAGGCGCGGCTGGAAAAGATGGAACTGAAGCTCGATGTGTCGCCGACCGCGCTGGTCGAGCTTGCCAAGGTCGGCTTCGATCCGGTGTTCGGCGCGCGGCCGCTCAAGCGGGCGATCCAGCAACGCATCGAGAACCCGGTGGCGCGCCTCATCCTCGAAGGGCGCTTCGGTCCGAAGGATGTGATCCCGGTCGACGTGGAAGGTGGCGAGTTCGTGTTCTCGCGCGTCGTGCACTGAGAGCCCGGGCGGCATCGGTCGCGATGCCGCCACCCCACGGCACGCCGGCAAGCTCAGCCGGCGTCGCCTTCCTCGAGCAGAAGGTCGAGCCGCTGCAACTGCAGTCGCACCAGGGTCAGGTTGGCCAGGCTGCGGTCGAACACCGCGTGCAGGGCCAGGCCGGGCCGGCCCGGCACGGCCCGCAGCACCAGGTGATGGTTGCCCAGCGTGATGGCGGCGTCCGGTGCGGCGTCGCCCAGGTTCAGCGCCTGGGCCGACTCGGCGATCGAGGCCATCAAGGTTGCGCCCTGCGAGGCCAAGGCCGCCGGACCGGGGCGTTGGCCGCTGTGGCTGATCGTGCGCTGGGAGGCCAGCTCGAAGACACAGCAACTGACCATGCCCTTGAGCTCGCCACACTTGCGGACATAGATGGCGAGCGCGGGATCCATCGGCGCCGCAGGCGGTATCGCGGCACGCACCGGCGGCATCGGCGTCAACGGCAATGGCGGGCGGGCTTGTGGTGGCACGCCCGCGGCAGGTTCGGGCAACGGACTCGATCCGCCCGGTGATGCGGTCGCAGTGCTCGGAGACAGGGGTCGGCTGGGCAGCCGGGCCCGTGGTGCGCGCCGCGGTGCCGCCGGCTCGATGATCATCGGGCAGGGCTTGGTCGGTTTCGCCGCAGCAGCTTCTCGCGCAGCTTGTTCCAGGTGCCGCGCAGGTAGTTCCACGCTTCCGCAGGCCGTGAGACTTGCGGCGTCGTGCGCACCTGCACCGGCGTATCGATCGCCAGATGCGCTGCCTGGCCGGCCAGCGCCGCCGCGCTGGCCAGCGGCAACATCAACAATTCCCGATTCAGCCACGGGCCTTCCTTGATGCCATCGTGCAGCGGCAGCAACGCGGTGGCCATCGCATGCGGCGGAAGGTCACCGACGATGACCACGCCGAGCCGACTGTGACTGAGCAGCGTGCGTGCCAGGCGCCGGCGCTGCTGGGTGTCGGCATCGACCTCGGTGCTGTACATGCGCAGTGGCGGCAGGCCCTCCTCGATCGGCAGTTCGACGAATTCGATCGCCGCCAGCGGCATGCCCAGGCCCTGGCGACGGATGTGCAACTGGTGCACCGGGCGTCCGGTGGCCGCTGCGAGGCCGGCCAGCATGCGCCGCGAAGACTGGGTGCCGATGTCGTGCAACGCGATGAATTCGGGCCGCAGCACCTCGAACTGCTGCTGCAGCGCGTCGGTGGGGTCGATGACGACGAACAGCTCCCACAGCGCGGGCCCGACCTGGCGTCCGACGTGGCGCATCTGCAGCGCCTTGCTGTCGTCCTTGTCGCGCATCACCTGGGTGGCCATGCCTGTCAGCGCGCGTGTGGCTTCCCAGGCCTCCTCTTCTTCCAGCCCGCGCGACGGGTGCACCGAGGCACCCCAGGAGGACATCTCGTGAATCGGTTTGGGCATGGTGTGCGAGCGTACGGTGCGGGCGGTGGGGGCTGCGGGCAGCAGTGTACGGCGACCCTTGCGGGACATGCGGCCTGCGTTGCGGCGCCGTCCCGTGGCCTCCTAGAATGGCTGCCATGAACCAAGCCTTCCGTGCGACCGAGCCGCCGGTCGTGATCGTCGGTGCCGGCCTGGCCGGCCTGACGGTGGCGTTGCATCTGGCCAGCGACCGCGCGGTGGTGGTGCTGGCCAAGCGCAGCCTCAACGAGGCGGCCACGGCCTGGGCGCAAGGCGGCATCGTCGGCGTGCTGGGCAGCGACGACAGCATCGAATCGCACGTGCGCGATACCCAGGACGCGGGCGCCGGCCTGGTCGATGAGCACACTGCGCGCTTCATCGCCGAGAACAGCGCGCGCGGGATCGAGTGGCTCGTGGCGCAGGGCGTGCCGTTCTCGCCCGACCCGACCGGGCCGCTCGGCCTGCACCTGACGCGCGAGGGCGGACATGCGGTGCGCCGCATCGCCCACGCTGCCGACGCGACCGGCCGTGCGATCCATGACGCGCTGCTGGCCAAGGTGAAGGCCCACCCGAACATCGTGCTGCGCGAACGCTGGATGGCGGTCGACGTGATCACGTCGCGACACGTCAAGCGTGACGAACTGCCCCGCTGTTATGGCGTCTACGCCCTCGACATCGACCAGGCGCGGGTCGAGACCCTGGCCGCCTCCGCGGTGGTGCTGGCCACCGGCGGGGTCGGCAAGGTCTACCGCTACACCAGCAACCCCGACACGGCCACCGGCGACGGCATCGCGATGGCGTGGCGTGCCGGTTGTCGCGTCGGCAACATGGAATTCATCCAGTTCCATCCGACCTGCCTGTACCACCCGCAGGAACGCAGCTTCCTGATTTCCGAAGCACTGCGAGGCGAGGGGGCCCATCTGAAGCTGCCGACAGGCAACGGCGATGGGACGGGCGAGCGTTTCATGCATCGCCACGACCCGCGCGGCGAACTCGCGCCGCGCGACATCGTCGCCCGTGCGATCGACTTCGAGATGAAGAAGCACGGCCTCGACCATGTGTGGCTCGATGCAACGCATCTCGGCGAGGTCTTCCTGAAAGAGCACTTCCCGACCATCCACGCGCGCTGCCTGAAGCTCGGCATCGACATCGCCCGGCAGCCGATCCCGGTGGTGCCTGCCGCGCACTACACCTGTGGCGGCGTGGTCAGCGATCTCGAAGGGCGCACCGATCTGCCAGGTCTGTATGCGGTCGGCGAAGCGACCTACACCGGCCTGCATGGCGCCAATCGGCTGGCCAGCAATTCCTTGCTCGAGTGCGTGGTGCTCGGCCGCACCTGCGCCGAGGCCATCGGTGCCGCGCCGGCAGGCCCCGCGGCGGCATTGCCGGCCTGGGACGAAAGCCAGGTCGAGAACGCCGACGAACAGGTGGTGATCGCCCACAACTGGGACGAGTTGCGCCTGCTGATGTGGAACTACGTCGGCATCGTGCGCACCACCAAGCGGCTCGAACGGGCGCTGCACCGCATCGACCTGCTGAAGAGCGAGATCGACGAGTACTACGCCAATTTCCGTGTCAACCGCGACCTGCTCGAACTGCGCAACCTGGTCGACTGTGCCGAGCTGATCGTGCGTTCGGCGCTGATGCGCCACGAAAGCCGCGGCTTGCATTTCAGCCGCGACTACCCGCAGACGCTGCCGGTCAGTTTCCCGACCGTGCTGATTCGCTAGATCAGGCGCTGCCGATGTTCGGCACGAAGCCGCGACGCGGCTGCGCGATGCTGGCCGGGTGGGCGGCGACGAAGGCCAGCATGCGTTCAATGCAGCCCAGCGCCTGCGAACGCACCGGCTCGGGTACCTGCACTTCGCCGCGACTGTGCTCCAGGCAGTCGACCAGGCCCTGCACCGCATTCATCGCCATCCACGGGCAATGTGCACAGCTCTTGCACGTGGCGCTGCGGCCTGCGGTCGGCGCCTCGAGCAAGGTCTTGCCCGGTGCGAGCTGGCGCATGCGGTGAAGGATGCCGTTGTCGGTGGCCACGATGTAGGTGTCGGCCTGGCCATCGACCACCGCCTTGACCAGCTGCGAGGTCGAGCCGACCAGATCGGCCAGTGCCACCACGCCGGCCGGCGACTCGGGGTGCACCAGCACCGGTGCGCCAGGGTGCTCGCGCTTCATCAGCTCGAGCTCGAGGGCCTTGAACTCGTCGTGAACGATGCACTCGCCATTCCACAGCAGCATGTCGGCGCCGGTCTCGTCGCGGATGTAGCGGCCGAGGTGACGGTCCGGAGCCCAGAGAACCTTCTCGCCACGTTCCTTCAGGTGCTGGACGATCGCCAGGGCGCACGAACTGGTCACCATCCAGTCGGCGCGCGCCTTCACCGCCGCGCTGGTGTTGGCGTAAACGACGACCTTGCGGTCCGGGTGCGCGTCGCAAAAGCGCGCGAATTCATCGGGCGGGCAGCCGAGGTCGAGCGAGCACGTGGCTTCCAGGTCCGGCATCAGCACGCGCTTGGCCGGCGACAGGATCTTGGCCGTCTCGCCCATGAAGCGAACGCCGGCCACCACCAGGGTCTGCGCTGCGTGGTCGCGGCCGAAGCGCGCCATTTCGAGCGAGTCGGCGACGCAGCCACCGGTCTCCAGCGCCAGATCCTGCAGGTCGCCATCGACGTAGTAATGCGCGACCAGCACGGCGTTGTGTTGCTTCAGCAGTGCTGCGGCATTGGCCTTGGCCCGTGCCCGCTCGGCCGGCGGCAGCGCCATCGGCACGCGGGCCCAGGCCTGGGCGATGCGGCTGGCGCCACTGGCGTCCTGGCGGGTGTAGTCGAACAGGATCTGGCTCATGCCGACAATGGTAGCCGGCGATGAGCCGCGGCGCAGATCAGATCAGGTTGCGTTCGGCCTCGGCCAGCTTGAACCTCAGCAGCGCCAGGTTCGCATGGCTGCGATCGATGCGTGCGAACAGGAACTGGTTCGGCCGCCGCTGAACCGGTCGCAGCAGGTGGCACGTCGTGCCATTGACCACCAAGACCTCGTCGAGCGACCCGGGCAGCGCCATCGCCATGGCGGCCTGCCGATGCGCGCGCAAGACCGGCGCCAACGCGGCGGCGGCGCGCACCAGGTCCGTGGTGCCGTCGCGCGATTCACCGGCCAGCAGGTCGCCGTCGGTGGCGTCGGCCAG
Source organism: uncultured beta proteobacterium (assembly GCA_963783785.1). Lineage (GTDB taxonomy): Bacteria > Pseudomonadota > Gammaproteobacteria > Burkholderiales > Burkholderiaceae_C > CADEEN01. Next base: position 49,615 of record CAWAOQ010000003.1, read on the forward strand.
CGCGCAGGCCAGCACGCCATCGGTGTGCATCAGCGTGCGCAACTGCCTGGCCACCGCACGCGCCTCCAGCGCGGCCGGGTCGCTGGGCCGTTCGGTGGGCGACTGCTGGCGATCCCAGGCAGCCAGCAATGCGTTCCAGACCGACGACGTGCCGGTCAAGGGCTCGTCGATGACTTCCACCACCAGCGGCCGCGGCCAGTCGAGGCCGGCGATCTTGCTCGGCCACCCAGGCCGCGCTCGGCGGCAGCAGGAACAGCAGCGACTCGCAGCGCCAGGTGGGCTCGCGCACGGCGGCATGCAGCGCCAGCAGCATGGCCTCGATCTCGGTGGGCTGCATCGGCCCGACGATCACCGCGGCCATCTGGCTGCGTTCCATCAGCACGAACGGGATGCGCAGGTCCTCGCCTTCGGCCACGGGAACGTCGGCATGGTAGATCTTCAACGTGGCGTCGCCGCGGCGCGGCACCACGGTGCGCTCGAGTGTCGCCAGGATGCGCAGCGTGGCCTGCTCGCGCAGGTGCAGTCGCTCGACCGGCTGGCCGGTCGCATCAGACAGTGCCTTGACCACGCCCGGGGCCCACAGTCGGGCCGGATCGAGCAGCGTGATCGTGCGCACGTCGGCACCCTGTTGTGTCTGGCCCAGGTGCTCGCGCATCGCGTGTGCCGGTGACCCGGCAACAAACAGGTCCTGCTGATGGCGGTCGAGCATGCGGCCGTCATCGGCCAGACGGGTGTCGGTGCTCTCGAGCACTGCCGTGGCAGCGAACTCGGGCATGACGCCTCCAGGCTTGAGCGGCGTGGGCGTCAACTCGCCGAACAGGGACTTCAACATAGCCGTGCTCCCAGGGCTGCCGCGATCACCCGAAGCCTACTGCCGTCGCACCGCGGCACGGTGCCGACACGCAACCGCGAGGCCCGATCCGGACGGATCTGTTACGCGGGTCACGCCCGGATACGATTCGGGCGTGCACCGGCACCCTCGTTACCATCACGGCATGGGCACCTCCATCCGACCTGTCGAGCCGGCTGCGCGCCGACGCGATCTGCACACGATCTCGCTGGTCGGGCTGGCGCATGGCACCTCGCACTTCTTTCACATGCTGTTGCCGCCGCTGTTTCCGGTGTTCTCGCAGACCTTCGGGCTGAGCTACGCCGAACTCGGTTTGCTGGTGACACTCTTCTTTGCCGTCTCCGGCATCGGCCAGGCGTTGGCGGGGTTCCTGGTCGATCGCGTCGGCGCACGGCCCGTGCTGTTCGCGGCGCTCGGCTGTTTCGTTGCAGCGGCTGCCTGCGGTGCGATGGCGCAGGGCTATGGCGGGCTGCTGCTGGCCGCAGCCCTCGCCGGGCTGGGCAACTCGCCGTTCCATCCGGTCGACTTCACGATCCTCAATCACCGCGTATCGCAGCCGCGTCTGGGCCACGCGTTCGCCGTGCACGGTGTCAGCGGCAATCTTGGCTGGGCAATCGCGCCGGTGGTGCTGCTGGGCGTGACCGGGCTCACCGGATCGTGGCGCTGGGCCCTCGCGACTTGTGCGCTGTGGGCGCTCGCCGTGCTGGCGTTGATGCTCTGGCAGCGCGAAGCGGTCGACGACCACGTCCGCCAGCGCCGCGCTGCCGCGCATGTCGCCGAACGGTCCGAGCCGGCACTGGCGTTCCTGCGCCTGCCCTCGGTGTGGCTGTGCTTCTCGTTCTTCTTCTTTTCGACCTGTGCGCTGACCGCGATCCTGAGCTTCGCCGGGCCGGCATTGCACAAGATGTATGCCCTGCCGCTCGAGGCCGCGTCATTCGTCGTGACCGGCTACATGCTGTGCGGCATCGTCGGCTTGCTGCTCGGCGGCTTCGTCGCGGCGCGCGCCGCGCGCCTGGAGCGGACGATCGGCATCTGCCTGGCCGCTGCCGGCGCGTTGCTGGCGCTGGTGGGCACGGGCTGGCTGCCGGCCGCGCTGGCGATCGGCGTCGCCGCGTTCGCTGGCCTGGGCACCGGACTGGCCGGCCCCTCGCGCGACATGCTGATCAAGCGCGCATCGCCGCCCGGTGCCACCGGGCGTGTCTATGGCACCGTGTACTCGGGGCTGGACCTCGGCTTCGCGCTTGCCGCGCCGGTGTTCGGCGCCGTGCTCGACGGTGGCAACCCCAACGGCGTGTTCTTCGGTGCCGCGCTGGCACTGGCGCTCGGCGTGTTGTCGGCGTCGATGATCGGCCTGCGCCTGGCGACGACGCGATCGGTGGCGGCATGACGACGACCCGCCTGGCCGGCCATGCGCTGGTCGAGGCACTGATCGCCCAGGGCATCGATACCGCGTTCGGCGTGCCCGGCGAGAGCTACCTGGCCGTGCTCGACGGCTTCCACGAACACCGCGACCGCATTCGCTTCATTGCCTGCCGCCACGAGGGCGGGGCGTCGTTCATGGCCGAGGCCCAGGGCAAGCTCGCCGGCTGGCCTGGGGTGTGCCTCGTGACCCGCGGTCCAGGCGCAAGCAATGCCGCGATTGGGCTTCACACCGCGTTCCAGGACTCGACGCCGATGCTGTTGTTGGTCGGCCAGGTCGCCGGCGACCAGCGCGACCGCGAGGCCTTCCAGGAACTCGATTACCGCCAGGTTTTCGGGCCGGGCACGCTGGGCATGGCGAAGTGGGTGGCCGAGGTCCAGCACGCCGACCGCCTGCCCGAGTACGTCGCGCGCGCTTTCCACACGGCGATGCAGGGCCGTCCGGGGCCGGTCGTGCTGGTGCTGCCCGAGGACATGTTGACCACACCGACCGCCGCTGCGGTGCTGCCGCGCGCGCTGCCGGCACAGGCCTGGCCGGCGCCCGGTGCGCTGCGCGATCTGCGGGCGCTGCTGGCCCAGGCCCGACGCCCGCTGGCCATTGTCGGCGGCTCGGGTTGGACCGCGGAGAGCGCGCGCGCGCTGCAGCGCTTTGCCGAGGCTTGGCAACTGCCGATGGGCTGCGGCTTTCGCTTCCAGGACACCTTCGACAACCGACATCCGCTCTATGCCGGCGATGTCGGTATCGGCATCAACCCGAAGCTCGCCGCGCGGGTGCGCGACGCCGACCTGATCCTGGCCATCGGCGTGCGCCTGGGCGAGATGACCACCGCGGGCTACAGCCACCTGGCCGTGCCGCGGCCGGCCCAGCGACTGGTGCATCTTCACGCCGGTGCCGAAGAGCTGGGCCGCGTCTACGCCGCCGACCTGCTGCTGCAATGCGCGTTGTCGTGCGCCGGTCAGGCGCTGGCGACGCTGGAACCTCCGCCGGGCGCGCTGCCCTGGCAGGATTGGGCCGCCGCGGCGCACGCCGACTACGAGGCCAACCAGATCGCGCCCGCCGTCGCGCCACTGGACATGGCCGAGGTCGTGAAGTGCGTGCAGCGCCTGGCGCCGCCCGACACGGTCTACACCAACGGCGCGGGCAACTTCAGCGCCTGGCTGCACCGCTACACGCGCTACGCCGGCCTGCAACACCATGGCCGCACCCAGCTGGCGCCGACGTCGGGCGCGATGGGCTACGGCGTGCCGGCCGCCGTGGCAGCGTCGCTGCTGTATCCCGAGCGCACCGTGGTGAATGTCGCCGGCGACGGCGACTTCCTGATGACCGGCCAGGAACTGGCGACGGCGCGGGCCCACGGTGCCGGCACGCGGGGGGGCCGCCTGATCAGCATCGTGGTCGACAACGGCACCTACGGCACGATCCGCATGCACCAGGAGCGCGAGTACCCGGGCCGCGTCAGTGGCAGCGACCTGCCCGCCAACCCCGACTTCGCGGCGCTGGCGCGAGCCTACGGCTGGCACGCCGCGCGGGTGGCGACGACCGAGGCATTCGAGCCGGCATTCGCCGCGGCGCTGGCTGCCGACGGCCCGACGCTGATCCACTTGAGACTGGACCCCGACATCAGCACGCCACGCACCACGCTGGGCGCGCTGCGCGCGGCGGCGCTGAAGGCGCGCGCGGGCAGTTGATCAGCGGCAGTCGCTGGCGACGACGGCGCGGGCGCGCTGGATCTCTTCGGCGCGCCCCTTGTCGTCGAGCACTTCGAGTTGGCCGCGGGCGTTGGGGCGCGTCATGCGCAGGCCTTCGGAGAGCGCGGTCATCTGTGCTCGAGCACGGCTGCAGTTCTCGGCGCGCAAGGCCGCGTCGCGCTCCTGCTGCTGGCGCTGCTGCGCCACCTGCTCGTCGGCCGCGCGCTTGCGCCGCGCCTCGAGTTCGGGGTCGACGGTCGGCGTGGCGGCAGCGCGCGGGGCACTGGCAGCCGACGCAGCGGACGCAGGAGCCTGCACCACGACGGCGGCACGGCGCTGGTCGGTCGGCCGCGCAAGGATGTCGCGCTCTGGCACGTTGCTCGGCGGGGCTCGATCGCTGGCCGTGACCTGGCCATTGGCATCGCGCCATTTCCACTGTGCGTTGGCGCTGCCACAGGCGAGCGCGGCGAGCAGGACGACGGTGAGGGCGGCGGCGTGGCGCATGGTCGGCAAGAAGCAACGGAGACGAGAGGCAGTGTAGTGCGCCAGTGGCAGGCGTACCGCGGTGCAATGTCACGCTCTCTATAATCGACTTTTGCGTCTGGAGCCTTTTCCCATGCGCCTACTCGGCAAAGCGCTGACCTTCGACGATGTATTGCTGGTGCCCGCCTACTCCCGGGTCTTGCCCCGCGACACCAGCCTCTCGACCCGGCTGTCAAGAAACATCGCGCTGAACCTGCCGCTGGTGTCCGCCGCGATGGATACCGTCACCGAAGCCCGGCTGGCGATCGCCATTGCCCAGGAAGGTGGCATCGGCATCGTGCACAAGAACCTGACGCCGCGGCAGCAGGCCGCCGAGGTCGCGCGCGTCAAGCGCTACGAGTCCGGCGTCCTGCGCGACCCGATCACCATCGGCCCCGACACGCCCGTGCGCGAAGTCGTGGCGCTGGCACAGCAGCACGGCATCTCGGGCTTTCCGGTGCTCGAAGGCACCAAGGTCGTGGGCATCGTCACCAACCGTGACCTGCGTTTCGAGACACGCATGGATGTCGCGGTGCGCGAGATCATGACGCCGCGCGAGCGCCTGGTCACCGTGAGGGAAGGCGCCACCATCGATGACGGCAAGGCGCTGATGCACAAGCACAAGCTGGAGCGCGTGCTGGTCGTCAACGATGCCTTCGAGTTGCGCGGGCTGATGACCGTCAAGGACATCACCAAGCAGACCAACTTCCCGGCCGCCGCGCGCGATCGCTACGGCAAGCTGCGCGTCGGTGCGGCGGTCGGCGTCGGCGAGGGTACCGAGGAGCGGGTCGAACTGCTGGCTGCGGCCGGCGTCGATGCGCTGGTCGTCGATACGGCGCATGGCCACAGCGCCGGCGTGATCGAACGCGTGCGCTGGATCAAGAAGCACTTTCCCCACATCGACGTGATCGGCGGCAACATCGCCACCGGCGACGCCGCGCTGGCGCTGGCCGAGGCCGGCGCCGATGCGGTCAAGGTTGGCATCGGGCCGGGTTCGATCTGCACCACGCGCATCGTCACCGGCGTCGGTGTGCCGCAGATCATGGCCATCGACAACGTCGCACGGGCGCTCCAGGGCAGCGGCGTGCCGGTGATCGCCGACGGCGGCATCCGATACTCGGGTGACCTCGCCAAGGCCATCGTCGCCGGTGCCGACTGCGTGATGATGGGCAGCGCGATCGCCGGCACCGAAGAGGCGCCGGGCGAGGTGATCCTGTACCAGGGCCGCAGCTACAAGAGCTACCGTGGCATGGGCTCCATCGGCGCGATGCAGCAGGGTTCGGCCGACCGCTACTTCCAGGACAACGGCGGCAACAACCCCAACACCACCAAGCTGGTGCCCGAGGGCATCGAGGGCCAGGTGCCTTACAAGGGATCGGTGGTCGGCATCATCTTCCAGATGGCCGGCGGGCTGCGGGCGTCGATGCACTACTGCGGTTGCACCAGCATCGCCGAGATGCAGACCAAGGCCGAATTCGTCGAGATCACGCCGGCCGGTGTGCGCGAGAGCCACGTGCACGACGTGCAGATCACCAAGGAATCCCCGAACTACCGGATGGAGTGACGGGCGTGACCGATACGACCGTCGCGACTGTCACGCCCGTCGCCGCGCCGCGTGCTGCGGCGATGCGCTTCATCATGCTGACCGTGCTGATCGACATGGTCGCGATCGGCCTGATCATCCCGGTGCTGCCGCCGCTGGTCGGCACTTTCACTGCCGATCCGACCGAGCAGTCGTTCTGGTACGGAGCGGTGGCGTTCGCCTTCGCGATTGCCAACTTCTTCGGGGCGCCGGTGCTCGGTGCGATATCCGACCAATATGGCCGGCGGCGCGTGCTGCTGATCGGCTTCTGTGGCTTGGCGTTGAATTTCTTCGCCACCGCGCTGGCCACCGCGCTGTGGATGCTGATCGCGGTGCGACTGGTCGGTGGCGCGTTTCAGGCCAACGCCGCGGTGGCCAACGCCTACGTCGCCGACATCACGCCGCCCGATCAGCGCGCACGGCGTTTCGGCCTGCTTGGCGCGATGTTCGGCCTGGGCTTCATCCTCGGCCCCGTGCTGGGCGGGTTGCTCGGCGGCATCGACCTGCGCCTGCCGTTCTTCGTCGCCGGCGCGCTGGCCCTGGTGAACTGGCTCTACGGCTACTTCGTGCTGCCCGAATCGCTGCCGCTCGAGCGGCGCGTGCCCTTCGACTGGCGCCGCGCCAACCCGGTCACGGCCTTGAAGGGGCTGACCGAACTGAAGGGCATCGGACCGCTGGTGCTCGTGCTGGCGCTGGCAGCGCTGGCGCAGTTCGTGATGTACACGGTGTGGGTGCTCTACACCACGTTCAAGTTCGGCTGGGGCCCGACGGAGAACGGCTGGTCGCTGTTCGCGGTCGGGGTCATGTCGGCACTGGTGCAGGGCCTGCTGCTGAAGCACCTGCTGCGGCGCTTCAGCGCGTCGCGGTTGGCGGTGATCGGCCTGGTCAGTTCGTCGCTGGCGTTCCTGTGCTGGGGGCTGGCGACGCAGGGCTGGATGATGTTTGCAGTGATCGTCCTGAATGTGTTCGGCTTCACCGTCACGGCCGCGATGCAGAGCATCGTGTCCAACGCCGCCGATCCGACGGCGCAGGGCCGCACCGCGGGTGCGGTCGCGGCGCTGAACAGCCTGATGGCCGTGGTCGCGCCGGTGCTCGGGGCGGCGCTGATCGGATTCGTCTCGCACCTGCCGCAGGGTGACTGGCGCATCGGCATGCCGTACTACTTCTGCGCTGCGCTGCAGGGAGCGGCGATGCTGATCGCGCTGCGCCACTTCGCGAAGACGCGCGTCCCGGAATCCCCGCACACGGCCCAGACATGAATCACGACAAGATCCTGATCCTCGACTTCGGTTCGCAGGTCACGCAACTGATCGCACGCCGCGTGCGCGAGGCGCACGTCTACTGCGAGATCCATCCCAACGACGTCAGCGACGCCTTCATCCGCGACTTCGCGCCCAAGGGCATCATCCTGTCGGGCAGCCACGCCAGCACCTACGAGGCGCAGGATCTGCGCGCACCGCAGGCGGTATGGGAGCTCGGTGTCCCGGTGCTGGGCATCTGCTACGGCATGTTCACGATGACGGTGCAGCTCGGTGGCCAGGTCGAGGCCTCTGCGCACCGCGAGTTCGGCTATGCCGAAGTGCGCGCACGCGGGCACACCCGCCTGTTCGAGGGCATCCAGGACTTCGCCACGCCCGAAGGCCACGGCATGTTGAAGGTCTGGATGAGCCATGGCGACAAGGTCACCGCGCTGCCGCCGGGCTTCAAGTTGATGGCCTCGACCGAGAGTTGCCCGATCGCCGGCATGGCCGACGAATCACGCCGCTACTACGCGGTGCAGTTCCACCCCGAGGTCACGCACACGGTGCAGGGACGGGCGATGCTCGAACGCTTCGTGCTCGACATCTGCGGCGCCGAACCCGACTGGGTGATGCGCGACCACGTCGCCGAAGCGATCGCCGCCATCCGTGCGCAGGTTGGCAGCGAAGAGGTGATCCTGGGCCTGTCGGGTGGCGTCGACTCGAGCGTGGCGGCGGCGCTGATCCATCGTGCCATCGGCGACCAGCTGACCTGCGTCTTCGTCGACCATGGCCTGCTGCGCTTGAACGAGGCCCAGCTGGTGATGGAGATGTTCGTCGGCCGGTTGCACGCCAAGGTGATCCACGTCGACGCCAGCCAGCAGTTCCTCGGCGAGCTGACCGGCGTCTCGGATCCCGAGAGCAAGCGCAAGATCATCGGCCGCGAATTCGTCGAGGTCTTCCAGCGCGAGGCAAAGAAGCTCGCCAACGCGAAGTGGCTCGCACAGGGCACGATCTATCCCGACGTGATCGAGAGCGGCGGCGCCAAATCGTCGACGGGCGCAAAGAAGGCCACCACCATCAAGAGCCACCACAACGTCGGCGGCTTGCCCGAGACGCTCGGCCTGAAGCTGCTGGAGCCGCTGCGCGACCTGTTCAAGGACGAGGTGCGCGAGCTCGGTGTCGCACTGGGCCTGCCGCACGACATGGTCTACCGCCACCCGTTCCCCGGGCCGGGGCTGGGCGTGCGCATCCTGGGCGAGGTCAGGAAGGACTATGCCGACCTGCTGCGCCGGGCGGACGCGATCTTCATCGACGAGCTGCGTTCGACGATCGAGCCGAACTCCGGCAAGAGCTGGTACGAGCTCACCAGCCAGGCGTTTGCGGTGTTCCTGCCGGTCAAGAGCGTCGGCGTGATGGGCGACGGCCGCACCTATGACTTCGTGGTGGCGCTGCGCGCCGTGCAGACCAGCGACTTCATGACCGCCGACTGGGCCGAACTGCCATACGGCCTGCTCAAGCGGACGAGCGGCCGCATCATCAACGAGGTGCGCGGCATCAATCGCGTAACCTACGACGTGTCGAGCAAGCCCCCGGCCACCATCGAGTGGGAGTGACCGTGCGATGAGAATCATCTTCGGCGTGATGTCCTTGCTGATCGTGCTGGCGATCGTCGGCACGCTGGGCAAGAAGCAATTGCAGGCGCTCGGCCAGATCGGCACGACCGCCACCCGCGTGCCCACCGACGGCGACGCCAAGGCGGTGACCGACGCGGTGATGGGGCGCGCCCGCGACGGCGCGGCCACCGCGGCGGTGCCCGGCGGAATGGGTGGGATGGCGGGCGCGACCCCGGCCATCGTCGAGGGCACGGTGCCGATGCAGGCGCAGGCGATCCAGAGCAACGTGCGCGACGCCACCAACGCGGCCCTGCAGCGCGGCGTCGACCGCAGCAACAACGCGCAGCCGTGAACGACGACGCGATGCCGGTGGTTGCGCCGACGGCCGGCCAGGACGAGTACGCGATGCGACTGGCGCTGGATCAGGCGCTGAACGCACAACTGGCGGGCGAGGTGCCGGTGGGCGCGGTGATCATGCGCATGGAGGGCGGGGTGCCCCAGGTGCTGGCCACCGGCTACAACCGTCCGATCACGACGCACGACCCGACCGCGCACGCCGAGATCGTCGCCTTGCGCCATGCCGCGCAGCTGCTCGAAAACTACCGCCTGCCCGGCTGCACGCTGTACGTGACGCTGGAGCCCTGCGCGATGTGCGCGATGGCGCTGATGCATGCGCGGCTGGATCGCGTCGTCTTCGCCGCGGCCGATCCGAAGACCGGTGCGGCCGGGTCGGTGGTCGACCTGTTCGCCGAACCGCGATTGAACCACCACACCGCCGTCCAGGCCGGCGTGCTGGCCGAACCGGCGGCGCAGTTGCTGCGCGACTTCTTCGCCGAGCGGCGGGAGGCGCAGCGTGCGGCGCGTGGCGCGAGCGACGGTCCGACGGAGCTGCTGCCGGTGCCGGAGGTGATCGAGTCGGATTTCGGGACCATCGGTTGAGCGGCACTCTTCCGCAACTCGTGCTCGTGTCGCCGGCCGGCGTGATCGCGCAGCCGGCCGCGGTGCGGCGGGCCGCCAAGCGGCTGGCCGCGCACGGCTTCGACGTGCGCATCGACCCCTCGGCGCTGGCGCGACACCAGCGATTTGCCGGCGACGACACGACGCGGCTCGACGCACTGCACCGCGTGGCCGAGGCCGCGCCCTCGGTGGCGATGGCCACGCGAGGCGGCTATGGCCTGACGCGGTTGCTCGACCGCATCGACTGGCAGTTGCTCGCTCGCAGCGTCGAACGCGGCACGCGCTGGGTCGGCCACAGCGACGTCACCTCGCTGCAACTGGGCATGCTGGCCCATGCCGCGGCTGCGCGCAGGCCGATCACGTGGGCCGGGCCACTGGCGGCCGAGCATTTCGGCCGTGACGCCGGGCAGGGCGGTGTCGACGAGGTCACCGAGGCCTGCTTTCTCGAAGCCATGCGCGGCGAACTCGAAGCGGTGGGCTTTCGCACCGATGCCGGCTTCGACGGGCTCGATGTTCGCGGCACGCTGTGGGGCGGCAACCTGACGGTGTTGATGAGCCTGCTGGGCACGCCGCACTGGCCGCGCATCAAGGGCGGCATCCTGTTTCTCGAGGACGTCAACGAACACCCGTACCGCATCGAGCGTTGCCTGCTGCAACTGCACCAGGCCGGCGTGCTGGATGCGCAGCGGGCCGTCGTGCTCGGCCACTTCAACCGCTGGACGGCGTCGCCGCTGGACCGCGGCTACACGTTGAAGACGGCGGTGGCGCACCTGCGCACGGTGACCAGCGACGCCGATCCTCACCGGCCTGCCTTTCGGCCATGTGCCGACGATCGTGACGCTGCCGGTCGGCGCGCGCGTGACGCTGGCCACGCAGGGGCGCGAAGCCTTCATCGGCTGGTGAAACTCCGCCCTCATCGCGCACGGTCGCGCGGCTAGAATCGCCGCCACGCCTTGCGCAGCGGCCGTCACGAGCGGTGCTGACGCGGGGCGATTTGGTTTTCAGCCGGAGCACCGCAAGATGGGCGGATCGAAGCAATTTATTGCGGCTGCATTGCTGGTTGTGCTGGCCGGCTGCGACAACAGCCCCTTGCCCAAGGGCGCCGCCGAGCAGAACACGATCTACTCGGCGATGGTCGAGAACACGCCGCGCCACCTCGATCCGACCGCGTCGTACTGGTCCAACGACACGCTGGTCACCTACCAGGTCTACGAGCCGCCCTACGGCTACCACTACCTGAAGCGGCCGTTCGAGCTGGTGCCCAAGAGCGCCGAGAAGGTCGTCACGCCGATCTACCTCGACAAGAATGGCCAGCGCCTGCCCGACGACGCGCCCGGCGAGCTAGGTGGCCGAGAGCGTCTACGAAGTGCCGATCAGGAAGGGCATCCTGTTCCAGCCGCATCCCGCATTCGCACGGGACGAGCGCGGCCGCTACCGCTACCACGACCTGAAGCCCGGCGAGCATCGGCAAGCGCCGCGCCCCGACTCGAGTTCGAGCACAGCGGCACGCGCGAGCTGGTCGCCGAGGACTTCGTCTATGCCCTGAAGCGCCACGCCACGACGCGCATCACGACGCCGATCTACGGTGTGTTCTCCGAGTACGTCGATCGGACTGAAGGACTACGGCGAGCTGGTCAAGCGCGAGGACGCCAAGCTGCGCGCCGGTCTCGATCCGGCCAGCCTGGACAAGCCGTTTCTCGATTTTCGTCGCTGGCCGCTGGCCGGCGCCACGGCGCCCGAGAAGCACCTGCTGCGCATCCGGATCTAAGGCAAGTACCCGCAGTGGAAGTACTGGATGCAGATGACCTTCCTGGCCCCGGTGCCTTGGGAGGCCGATGCGTTCTACGCCCAGCCCGGCATGGCCGAGCGCGGCATGACGCTGGACCAGTGGCCGGTCGGCACCGGGCCCGTACATGGTGACCGTGTTCGAAAAGGACCGCCGCATCGTGATGACCCGCAATCCGAACTACCGCGGCGAGCCGTATCCGTGCGAGGGCATGCCCGACGACAAGGCAGGCCGGCCTGCTGGACGACTGCGGCAAGAAGACACCCGTTCGTCGACAGCCATCGTCTCCACCGTCGAGCGCGAAGGCACGCCGCTGCGCAACAAGTTCCGCGACGGCTACTACGACCTCGAGGTCTTCGAGCGCACCGATACCGGCACCAGCTACATCGTCGAGATGCTCGACTCCGACGAGGTGCGCGCCGACTACGAGAAGAAGGGCTTCAACTTCCCGAAGTACGCCGACGTCAACAGCTACATCATCGGCTTCAACATGATCGATCCGGTGCTGGGCCATGGCGAAACGCCGGCAGCAGCGCGAGCGCAACCGCAAGCTGCGCCAGGCGATCTCGATCGCGATCGACTGGGACGAGTACTCGAAGATCTTCCCGAAGAAGGGCGGCCTGACCGCGATGAGCCCGTTGCCCGAAGGCATCCCGGGCTCGCGCGAGGGGACGCGCGCGGGCATCAACCCGGTGACGTACAAGGTCGACGGACGGCAAGGCGGTGCGGCGCTCGATCGACGAGGCCAAGCAGTTGATGGTCGAGGCCGGCTACCCGAACGGCCGCGACGCCCAGGAGCGGCGGCAAGCCGCTGGTGATCAACTACGACTATCTACGCGGCGCCGACGCCCGAGCGCAAACCCGAGATCGACTGGGTGGTGCGCCAGTTCGCCAAGATCGACATCCAGCTCGAGGTGCGCGCCACCGACAACAACCAGTTCCAGGACAAGGTGCGCAAGGGCAAGCACCAGGTGTTCTGGCTCGGCTGGAATGCCGACTACCCCGATGCCGAGAACTTCCTGTTCCTGCTCTATGGCCCCAACTCGAAGAGCGTTTCCGACGGCGAGAACACGGCCAATTACCAGAACCCGGCCTACGACAAGCTGTTCGAGAGACTCAAGACCCTCGACGACGGGCCCGAGAAGCAGGCCGTGATCGACGAGATGGTCAAGATCGCGCAGCAGATGCGCCGTGGAGCTTCGGCTTCTACCCATGGGCCTCGACCGCGGTGCACCGCTGGGTCAAGAACTCCAAGCCGGCGATCCTGATCCGCGACCATGGCCGTTACCTGCGGCTGGATACGCAGGCGAGGGTGGCCAGCGTCGCCGCGTGGAACAAGCCGCTGTGGTGGCCGCTCGCCGTGCTGCTGGCGTCTGCTGGTCGGCTGCGCTGCTGTTCGCCCGCCGCAGCCTGCGCAAGCGCGAACGCATGAACGCGCGCGGCGAGATCATCGCGGCATGAACCTACCCATCGCACGCCCATGCTGAACTACCTGGTGCGCCGCACGCTGTACGGCATCCTGATCCTGATCGGGGTCAACCTCGCCACCTTCTTCCTGTTCTTCACCGTCAACACGCCGGACGACATGGCGCGCCTGAACATCGGCGGCAAGCGCGTGACGCAGGAGCTGATCGAGAAATGGAAGAGCGAGCGCGGCTACGACAAGCCGCTGTACTGGAATGCGCCGAAGGCCGGCAGCGAGAAGCTCACCGAAACGATCTTCTGGGAGCGCTCGGTGTCGCTGTTCACGTTGAAGTTCGGCCGTGCCGACAGCGAGAGCGCCGGTGACATCGGCGACGAGGTCACGCGCCGCATGTGGATCAGCATCCAGCTCGCGCTGCCGATCTTCATCCTGCAGATCATTGCCAGCGTCTCGTTCGCGTTGCTGCTGGTGATGTTCCGCCACACCCGGCTCGATCTGGTGGGCGTGGTGGTCTGTGTCGTGATGCTGTCGATCTCGGCACTGTTCTACATCATCGTCGGCCAGTACCTGTTTGCCCGCGTGCTGAAGCTGGTGCCGATCTCGGGCTACTCCGGTGGGCTCGACGTGGTGCGCTTCCTGGTGCTGCCGGTGGCGCTGTCGGCGCTGGCGCGGCTGGGCACCGAGGCCCGCCTGTACCGCGCGATGTTCCTCGAGGAGATCGGCAAGGACTATGTGCGCACCGCGCGCGCCAAGGGACTGTCCGAAACGGTCGTGATGTTCCGCCACGTGTTGCGCAACGCGATGATCCCGATCATCACCAGCGCCGGCGGCTACCTGCCTTACGTGTTCATGGGCAGCCTGGTGTTCGAGAGCTTCTTCGGCATCCCGGGCCTGGGCGCCTACGTCATCGAGGCCATCGGCAAGCAGGACTTCGCGATCGTGCGCACGATGGTCTTCGTCGGTTCGCTGCTCTACATCGCCAGCTACATCCTGATCGACATCGCCTACACCTGGGTCGACCCCCGCGTGCGGCTGGCTTGACGGGGACCACGATGCCGAAGTTCGTACTGTTGTGGACCGATGCCGCGATCTGGCTGCTGGTGGCGGCGCTGGCGGTCTACGTCTGGCAGGTGTTGCGCAAGCCCGCGCTCGCCGCGTCGTGGCGCAAGGTGTTCGCCGACGGTCCGGCGCTGGCCTCGGCGGTGATCCTGGTGCTGTGCCTGTCGATCACGTTGCTCGACAGCCTGCATTACCGCGCCGCACTGCCGCAAGCGGCCGGCGCTCAGGCCGGCGCGGTGGCCTACGACACGCGCACCCGTTCGGTGCTCGACGCGCTGTTGCGCCCGCTGGTCGAGTCGCGCGAGACCACCTACTCGCGCCCGTTGGCCTACCAGGGCTTCACCAAGGAATCGCTCGAGGTCGACGGGCGCATCCCGCGCGTCGCGCCGCGGCTGCTGCACGGCGGCGCGCACCTGACGCAACCCGACACCGAGTGGGCCGGCGACGTTGCCCGGCGCAGCGCGGCCGGCCTGGTGCTCGGCCTGCTGGCGGCCGTGCTGGTGGCGGCGTTGACGGTGATGGCCGTCGCGCGCGCCCATCGCGTCGCCTGGCGCGAGGCCGCCTTGCGCGTCTGGCACCACGAGACGCCGATCCCGTGGCGCGTGGCGCTGATCACCGTGCTCGGCGTCTGCCTGGTCGGCGGGGTGGTTGCCGCGCTGGCCGGTCGTTACCACGTCTTCGGCACCGACGTCACCGGCAACGACGTGCTGTACCAGACCTTGAAGAGCATCCGCACCGCCTTCGTGATCGGCTCGCTGGCGACGCTGGCCACGCTGCCGCTGGCGGTGGTGCTGGGCATCATGGCCGGCTACTTCAAGGGTTGGGTCGACGAGGCGATCCAGTACGTCTACACGGTGCTGTCGTCGGTGCCCAACATCCTGCTGATTGCCGCCTGCGTGCTGATGGTGCAGGTGTTCCTCGACAAGCATCCCGAGTTGTTCGAAACCGGGCTCGAGCGTGCCGACCTGAAGCTGTTCCTGCTCTGCGCGGTGCTCGGGCTCACCGGCTGGGCCGGGCTGTGCCGGCTGCTGCGCGCCGAGACGCTGAAGCTGCGCGAACTCGAGTACGTGCAGGCCGCGCAGGCCTTCGGCGTCGGCCACGGCCGCATCATGCGGCGCCATGTGTTCCCGAACGTCGCCCACCTGATGCTGATCGTCACGGTGCTCGAGTTCTCGGCGCTGATCCTGTACGAGGCGGTGCTGTCGTACGTCGGCGTCGGCGTCGATCCGTCGATGAACAGCTTCGGCGGCATGATCAATTTCGCGCGCAACGAGATGAGCCGCGACCCGGTGGTGTGGTGGCCGTTTGCCGCGGCCTTCACGTTCATGGTCACGGTGGTGCTGGCGGCCAACCTGTTCGCCGACGGCGTGCGCGATGCGTTCGATCCGCGCTCGCGCGCGTTCCGCCCGCGACTTTCGACCCGCAAGCCGGCCTGACCCATGCTCGACATCCAAGACCTCAAGGTGGCGCTCGACGGCGAGGCCGGCATCGTGCGCGCGATCGACGGCCTGCGCCTGGCCATCCAGCGCGGCGAGACCTTCGCGCTGGTCGGCGAAAGCGGCTGCGGCAAGAGCATGACGGCGCTGGCGATGATGCGGCTGCTGCCCGAGAACGGCCGCATCACCGCCGGCCGCATCGAGCTCGAAGGCCAGGACACGCTGGCGCTGCCCGAGTCGCAGATGCGCGGCATCCGCGGCGGCCGCATCGGCATGATCTTCCAGGAGCCGGCGACGAGCCTGAACCCGGTCATGAAGGTCGGCGACCAGATCGTCGAGGCGATCCAGACGCACACCGCGCTGCGCGGCGATGCGGCGCGCGCCAAGGCCATCGACTGGCTCGAGCGCGTCGGCATTCCCGAGCCCGCGCGGCGCATCGACGAGTACCCGTTTCGCATGAGCGGTGGCCAGAAGCAGCGCGTGATGATCGCGATGACGCTGGCTACCGAGCCCGATTTCCTGATTGCCGACGAGCCGACGACCGCGCTCGACGTCACGATCCAGAAGCAGATCCTCGACCTGCTGCGCGACCTGCAACGCGAGCAGGGCATGGGGCTGATGCTGATCACCCACGACCTCGCCGTCGTGGCCGGCATGGCGCAGCGCGTGGCGCTGATGTACGCCGGCCAGATCATCGAAGTCGCCAGCGCCGATGAATTCTTCACCGCGCCGAAGCACCCGTATGCGCAGGCGCTGTTGCGCGCGCTGCCCGATGCCGGCCGGCGCGGCGAGCCGCTGGCGGCGATCGCCGGCACCGTGCCGGCGCTGACCCAGACCTTCACCGGCTGCCGCTTTGCGCCGCGCTGTGCCAGCGCGATGGCGCACTGCGCGAGCACGCTGCCCGAGCTGACGCTGCTCGGCCCGACGCACAGCGTGCGCTGCCTGCTCCATGCCGAAGGGGCTCGCGCCACGGCAGCGGCGGGCGCGGTCGCCAGCGCGCCGCCGGGGCCGGCGCGGCCGGCGGCGCCAGCGGGCCAGGCGCCGCTGCTGGCGGTGCAAGAGCTGCGTGTGCGCTTCCCGATCCGCAAGGGCCTGCTGCAGCGCACCGCGGGCCACTTCGAGGCGGTCGGCGGCGTGTCCTTCGAGATCCTGCCCGGCCAGACGCTGGCCCTGGTCGGCGAATCGGGCTGCGGCAAGACCACCATCGGCAAGGCCATCGTGCAGCTGCTGCGCGGCCAGGCCGACATCGACGGCCGGGCGCTGCTCGGTGGCAGCAACCTGTTCGAGCTTCAGGGCGGTGCGCTGCAGGCGGCGCGCCGCGACATCCAGATCATCTTCCAGGACCCGTTCTCGTCGCTGAACCCGCGCATGCGCGTGTTCGACATCCTCGAGGAGGGGCTGGCCGCGTTGCACCCCGACATGGCAGCCGGCGCGAGGCGCCAGCGCCTGGAACAGCTGGCCGAGCAGGTCGGGCTGCGCCGCGAGGCGCTGGAGCGCTTTCCGCACGAGTTCAGCGGCGGCCAGCGCCAGCGCATCGCGATCGCCCGGGCGCTGGCGGTGCAGCCCAAGCTGATCGTCTGCGACGAGCCCACGTCGGCGCTCGACGTCAGCGTGCAGGCGCAGATCCTGAACCTGCTCGAACAACTGCAGCGCGAGCTCGGCCTGGCCTACCTGTTCATCACCCACAACATCGGCGTCGTCGAGTACATCGCCGACCGCGTGGCCGTGATGCAGGCCGGCCGCATCGTCGAGCAGGGACCGAGCGAGGCCGTGCTGCGGCACCCGCAACACGAGTACACCCGCACGCTGCTGGCGGCGGTGCCACGGCTGGCTGCGCTGCATAGCTCCTGCATCGGGGGACTGTTGCTTCGAGCCAACGGCTCGGTAACAGCGGCCTAGGTGCATGCCCTAGGTGTCGGTCGATGCATGGCTGCAGTCGCGATGCCGCGCCACAGGTCCCCGGCTGCGCTCGGCAGTGCCACTGAAACGGCGGTTGCCGGCTGGGCCAGAACGCGCTTCCTGCGCGCGCCCGAACGCCAACGCTCGCTGCGCGTGAGGCGCCCGCTACGGAGTTTCCCGGGACGTTGGGGGTTGACCTGAACGTGACAATTCGTAGACATGCCCCAAAAAGGGGCTCCGCGGGTTCACAAAACCGGCCTGGGGCTTGCTTGTTTGGCATAGGGGCTATCGATCAACCTTCGAGGAGACTGCATGTTCAAGAGAACCAAGATCAGCCAGGCAGTGGGCCTGGCGCTGAGCGGTACGGTCGCGCTGGCTGCATTGCCGGCGTTGGCGCAGGAAGCGCAGCGAATCGAAATCACGGGATCTTCGATCAAGCGCATCGACGTCGAAGGCGCGCTGCAGGTCCAGACCGTCACGAAGACCGAGATCGAGCAGCTCGGCGTGCAGAGCACCGAGCAGTTGCTGCTGACGGTTTCCGCGATGTCGTCCTCCGGCCAGACGCAGGGCTCGACGGGCGCCGGGTTGAGCACCTACGGTGCGTCGGGCGTGTCGATGCGCGGCCTCGGCGAAGAGCGCACGCTGGTGCTGCTGAACGGCCGTCGGCTGGCGACGTTCGCAGGCGGTTCGTCGGTCAACGTCAACGCGATCCCGCTGGCCGCCATCGAGCGCGTCGAAATCCTGAAGGACGGCGCCTCGGCGATCTATGGCTCCGACGCCATCGGCGGCGTCGTGAACTTCATCTTGTCGAAGAACTTCCAGGGCCTGCAGCTCGGTGGCACCGTCGGCTCGCCGACCGAAGGTGGCGGCGGCCAGCAGCAAACGCTCAATGCCGTGTTCGGTCTCGGCGACCTGAGCAAGGACCGCTACAACCTGACGCTGACCGGGCAGTACCAGAAGGACAAGCCGCTGTTCGCGAAGGACCGCGAATTTGCCAAGACCGGCAACAAGCCGCCGTACTTCGAGTCGGGCGCGACCGGGCAGGGCAACATCCAGGGCGCGTGGGCGTTGGGCACCGGGCCGGTGGCCGTGCCGGGCGCGGATTATCGCGGTGGCTCGGGTTCGGGCTATGGCAACCCGTTGGCGACGCCGACCGACCGCTGCGCAGAGATCAACATGTCGCTGGCGCCGTCGCTGAGCGGCGCGGGCTTGCCGTACTGCAACTTCGACAGTGCCGCCTTCGTCGGCCTGATCCCGACAATCGAGAGCCAGTCGTTGACAGGGAATTTCGTCTTCAAGATCAACGACCAGATGGAGTTGTTCGCCGACGGCATCTATTCGAAGACCAAGGTCATCCAGAAGATCCAGCCGAGTCCGCTGCGCACGAGCTTCCTGGAGACCGACGAGGCCTTCGGGCCGCTGCTTCCGGGCAACGTGGTGGCACCTGGGGCGACCGACCGCGTACTGCTTTTGCGCACGACGAACCCGGCCTACGCGACTGCCGCCGACTTCCTGAACGCCAACGGGTTCAGCCAACTGGTCGGGCAGGACCTCGGCATCACTGCACGGGTGTTCGACTTCGGCCCCCGGACCCAAGAGGACACGAACACCCAGACCCGTTTGGTCGGCGGGTTGCGCGGCGAGTTCATGAACCAGTCGTACACCGTCGCGGTCGCCACCAACCAGAGCAAGCTGGACGGCACGGTGACCGATGGCTACTTTTCACAGTTGGGTTTTGTTCAGGCGACCCAGGCCCCCGGCAGCGACTGGAATCCCTGGTCGCTGACGCAGTCACAGGCGTTCCGGGATGCCATCGCGCCCGCCGAGTACGTCGGCCCGACATTGACCGCCACGTCGAAAAACACCACCTTCGACGCCACGCTGACGGGCAACATCATGGCGATGCCGGCCGGTGACTTGCAATATGCCGCCGGCTACCAGTACCTCAAGGACGAGTTGAAGCAGACTCCGAGCGCTGCACTGTTGTCGGGCGACATTGCGGGGCTGGGCGGCGCGACGAAGCCGCTCGACGAGAGCCGCAGCGTCAACGCGCTGTTCGGCGAATTGAACATCCCGGTCATCAAGGACCTCGACCTGAATCTGGCCTTGCGCTGGGACGACTACAGCGACGTCGGCTCGACCACCAACTACAAGGCCAACGTGCGCTGGCAGCCGACCAAGCAGGTGCTGGTGCGCGCGTCGTACGGCACGGGGTTCCGCGCACCGACGCTGAGCAACCTGTGGGATCCGCAGGTGCTCGGCACCTCGGCGCAGTTCAACGACCCGGTGACCAATCAGAGCGACCTGCAGGTCAACGAGATCACCGGCGGCAACCCGAACCTAAAGCCGGAGGAATCGACGCAGTACTCGTTCGGTCTGGTGTTCCAGCCTGTCCCTGCGGTGACGATCGGCGTCGACTACTTCAACATCAAGGTCGAGAACGTCATCTCGCAGCCGTCGACGCAGGAAGTCGTGTCGCAGGCCGCATTGGGCAACCCGCTCTACACGCCGTTCGTGATCCGCGACCCGGTGACCAACGAGATCATCCGGACCGTGGCGACGTTGGCGAATACCGGCACGATGAAGGCCGAAGGCATCGATCTGGACCTGCGCTACCGCGAGAAGTTCGGCCCCGGTCGCCTCGACCTGGGCTTGAACGGCACCTACATGATCCAGTTCGACCAGAGCACGCCGGGCGCCGGCACCTCGGCCAAGGTCGGCACGATCGTCGACAACGCAGGCAACCCGGTGATCAGTTCGACCGCGAATCTGGACGGCGTGGGTGTGATCCATCGCTACAAGCAGTACATGTCGGGCACATGGACGCAGAACAACTGGGCGACGACGTTGGGCATGAACTTCTCGACCGGCTACGACGCCGGCTGGGACCTGGACGGCAATCCGACTCGCATGCCGGCGATGACGCTGTGGGACCTCCAGGTGGCCTACACCGGCGTGAAGAACCTGAACGTCGCGCTCGGTGCACGCAACCTGTTCGACAAGCAGCCGGCGATCTTTGTTCCGGTGTCGAACCAGTTCCAGGCGGGCTACGACCCCAGCCAGTACGACCCGCGTGGCCGCTTCGTGTACCTCAACGCGTCGTACAAGTTCTTCTGAGTGTGGCGCGAGCCCGGGGTGAGCCCCGGGCGCTCCGCGGGTCCAGCGACTATCGCGGCATCGGCTGAAAAACGTGAGCCCGCTGGCCATCGGCCAGCGGGCTCTTTTCGTCTTGCATGCGGAACCCGTGGAAGGCTGCCGATCCTGCGGCCGCCCCAGGCAGTGACGCGGCCTACTTCGGCGCCAGCCGGATCGCCCCGTCCAGCCGGATCACTTCGCCGTTGAGCATCTCGTTGGTGACGATCTGCTGCACCAGCTTGGCGTAGTCGGCCGGCGTGCCCAGGCGGCTCGGGAAGGGCACGCTGGCGGCCAGCGCGTCCTGCACTTCCTGCGGCATGCCGAACAGCATCGGCGTGCCGAAGATGCCCGGCGCGATGGTCATGTTGCGGATGCCGTTGCGGGCCAGGTCGCGGGCGATCGGCAGCGTCATGCCGACGATGCCGCCCTTGCTGGCCGAATAGGCCGCCTGGCCGATCTGGCCGTCGTACGCGGCGACGCTGGCGGTCGAGATCAGCACGCCGCGCTCGCCGGTGGGCTCGGGCGCGTTCTTGCACATCGCCTCGGCGGCGAGCCGGATCATGTTGAAGCTGCCGATCAGGTTGATGTTGACGACCTTGGCAAACTGCGCCAGCGGGTGCGCGCCGTCCTTGCCGACGGTCTTGACGCCGATCGCAATGCCGGCGCAGTTGACCAGCCCCATCAGCTTGCCCAGCGACACCGCCTTGGCCACGGCGGCCTGCCCATCGGCTTCCTGCGTGACGTCGCACTTGACGAACGCGCCGCCGATCTCGCGCGCCAGCGCTTCACCCTTGTCGGCCTGCACGTCGGCCACGACGACGGTGGCGCCTTCGCGGGCCAGCATGCGCGCGGTGCCTTCACCGAGGCCCGAAGCGCCGCCGGTGACGATGAAGACCTTGCCTTTGATGTCCATGGGTTCGATCCTTTCTAGCGCAGCGCTTGCAGCGCGCGTGCGGCGATGTCGTCGACGCTGCCGGTGCCGTCGACCTTGCAGTAGCGGGGTGCCGCCGCGTCACCGCTGGCAGCCCACGCGAGGTAGTAGTCCACCAGCGGCCGGGTCTGCGCGTGGTAGACGGCAAGACGCTTCTTCACCGTCGCTGCGTCGTCGTCGGCGCGCTGCACCAGCGGCTCGCCGGTGACGTCGTCGATGCCGGCGACCTTGGGCGGATTGAAGGTGACGTGGTAGGTGCGGCCCGAGGCCAGGTGCGCGCGCCGGCCGCTCATGCGCTCGACGATGGCCTCGTCGGGCACGTCGATCTCGAGCACGGCGTCGATCTTCACGCCGGCTGCCTTCATCGCCTCGGCCTGCGCGATCGTGCGCGGGAAGCCGTCGAACAGGAAGCCGTTGGCGCAGTCGGGCTGGGCGATGCGCTCCTTGACCAGGCCGATGATGATGTCGTCGCTGACCAGCGCACCGACGTCCATCACTTTCTTGGCGGCCAGCCCCTGCGGGGTGCCGGCATTGATCGCGGCGCGCAGCATGTCGCCGGTGCTGACCTGCGGGATGCCGTACTTCTGGCAAAGGAAAGTGGCTTGCGTGCCCTTGCCGGCGCCAGGCGGCCCCAAAAGGATCAGTCTCATCGTCGCCCTCGTTGTGATTGTGTCTCGGTGCTGACCGGCACGCTGTTGGTGCAGATTATCACCGGCACCCTTCGTCGCGCTGACGCGGCGGATCAGCTTGCGAAGAGGGCGCGCACGCGTTCGAGATCGGCCGGCGTGTCGACGCCGGCGCCAGGCGCTTCGGCAGTCACGTGCACCGCGATGCGTTCGCCATGCCACAGCACGCGCAATTGCTCCAGTGCCTCGATGCGCTCGAGCGGCGCCATCGGCAGGGTCGGAAAGCGGCGCAGGAACGCAGCGCGGTAGCCGTACAGGCCGACGTGGCGCAACGGTGGCGGGTCGGGCAGGGCGGTCACACCGGCAAGGCCGGACAGGCCGCCAGTGACCGGACCGTCGCGCCACCACGGCAGCGGGGCGCGGCTGAACAGCAGGGCGCGGCCGGCACGATCGAGCACGACCTTGACGACGTTGGGATTCAGGTAATCGGCGACCGACGCGATCGGATGGGCCGCGGTGCTCATCGCGCAATCGGCATGCGCTTCGAGCAGCGCCGCGCAGGCGTCGATCAGTGCCGGCTCGATCAGCGGCTCGTCGCCCTGCACATTGACCACCGTCTCGGCGCCGTCGAGGCCGAGCAATTCGCAGGCCTCGGCCAGGCGGTCGCTGCCGCTGGCGTGGTCGGTGCGCGTCAGCAGCGCGCGCACGCCGTGGCGCTCGCAGGCGGCGACGATGCGGCCGTCGTCGGCCGCCACCACCACTTGGCGCGCGCGCGACAGCGCCGCGCGCTGCGCCACCCGCACCACCATCGGCACGCCAGCGATGTCGGCCAGCGGCTTGTCCGGCAGCCGGGTCGAGGCCAGCCGCGCCGGGATCAGGATCGAGAAGCTCACGCCGCGTCGGGGCTGTCGAGCGGCTGGGCTTCGCTCTCGAGCATCACCGGCATGCCGTCGTGGATCGGGAACGCCAGCCGGTCGGCCGGGCAGGCCAGCGCCTTCGGCTGGCCATCGGCGTCGCGCTGCATCTGCAGCGGCCCCTTGCAGATGGGGCAGACGAGCAGGTCGATCAGGCGGTGGTCGAGGGCGGTCATGGCGAGGCGGGCGTGTCAGGACGGGGCGGGTGCGGGAGGTGGCGCTTGAGCGCGGCGGCGAACGCCACGTCGGGCTCCAAGTCTAGCGGCACGACCCAGACGCGGGTCGCGCCGAGATCGCGCATCGCGCGGTCGATTGGCAGCTTCACGGCATCCTTTTCGGTGATCACGACATCCGGCGTGTCGCTGCGCCAAGGTATCGCGTCGAACGGGTCGTGGTCGGGCAGCGGCCGTGTCACCGCCAGGCTCAGGCCTTCGTCCCGCAGCATCGCAAAAAAGCGCTCCGGCGCCGCGGTGCCGGCCACGGCCAGCAATGGGCGTCCCTGCAACGCGCGCCAACTGTCGGCCGGCGGCCTTTGCCCCTGCCACCAGTCGACCAACGGCAACACGCCGGCCAGTCGGCGCGGGGCCAGCCAGCCCGGCAACGGTGTGCTGACGCGCCCATCGCTGTACAGCACCAGCGTGGCCGGCGGCGTCTGGGCCGGCAGCGGCTCGCGCAGCGGGCCGGCGGGCAGCAACAGGCCGTTGCCGACGCCGCGCCCGTCGAAGACGATGATCTGCAGGTCGCGCGCAAGGCGGTGGTGCTGCAGGCCGTCGTCGGCGACGATGACGTCGACTTCGGGATGCGCCGCGCACAGCGCCCGCGCGGCGGCGACGCGGTCGCGGCCGACCATCACCGGCATGCCGGTGCGCAAGTGGATCAGCAGCGGCTCATCGCCGCAGTCGGCCGCGCGGCTGTCGCGCTGGACTTCGATCAGCCCGCGGCCGCGCCGCCCATGGCCGCGCGAGACGACGCCCGGCTGCCAGCCGAAGGCGCGCAGCAGTCGCACGACCGCGATCGTGGTCGGGGTCTTGCCGGCGCCGCCGGCGATCAGGTTGCCGACCACCACCACCGGCACGCCGACCTGCTGCGGTCGGCTCGCTGCGCGGTGCAGGCGCGCCAGCACGGCATACAGCGCCGCCAGCGGGCGCAGCGCGCGCGCCATCGGCGTGGCCGGGGCGATCCACCATTGGCGCTGCAGCGCGGCGCCCAGCGGCGCTGGGCTGGCCCGCGGTGGGGTCGTCATCTCAGCGCGGCGCGGCGCTGGCTTCGCCGTTGCGCGCGCCCGCGCCTGCCGTCTGCGCCGCGAAGGTCAGGCGCGACAGGCCAGCGCGGCGGGCCGCATCGAGGACGTTGATCACGGCCTGGTGCGCGGCGGTGGCATCGGCCGAGACGATCACCACCGGATCTTTCAGCGCCTGCGCCGCGGCGCTCAATTCGGCACTGAGCAATTCGACACTGCGGCCGTCGACGGCCTTGCTGTTGACGGCGTAGCGGCCATCGCTGGCCACCGCGACGATGATCTCGGCCGGCCGCTCGCGCGGCTTGTCGGCCTCGGCGGTCGGCAGGTTGACCTGCAGCTCGGTGAACTTCGAGTAGGTCGTCGACAGCATCAGGAAGATCAGGATCACCAGCAGGACATCGATGAACGGGATCAGGTTGATCTCCGGATCTTCGCCGCGGTGTTTGCGGAAGTTCATGGCGTCAGGCCAGTGCCGGGTATCAGGTGTTCTTGACGGCGAAACGCATCAGGTGCGGCACCAGCCGCTCGGCCGCCTGCTCCATCTCGACCGTGAACTCGTCGACGCGGCCGCGGAAGTAGCGGTAGAACATCAGCGAAGGGATCGCGATCATCAGGCCGAACGCGGTGTTGTAGAGCGCGACCGAGATGCCGTGGGCCAGTTGCGCCGGGTTGCTGCCGCCGGTCGGCGCCTGCGAGCCGAAGATCTCGATCATCCCGACCACCGTGCCGAACAGACCGAGCAGCGGCGCCGCGGTGGCGATGGTTCCCAGCGTGTTCAAGTAGCGTTCGAGGCGATGCACGCTCACCCGGCCGGCGTTCTCGAACACCAGCCGCAACGCCCGTTCGCTGATGCGCGGCTCGGCGATGACGCTGCGCACGCCCGCAGCGAGCACCTGACCGAGCGCCGAATTGCCGGCCAGCTTGTTGACCACGTCCGACGACGGCAGGCTGGTGCGCGTGATCGAGATCACCTCGTCGAGCAAGCGATCGGGGGCGACGCGCGCGCCGCGCAAGCTCACCAGACGTTCGATCACGAGCGCCAATGCCACGACAGAGCAAATGATCAAGGGCCAGATTGGCCAACCAGCGGCTTGTATGATCGAAAGCAAGGGGGTCCCCGACGACGGAAATGAGCCTCTCGCAACGGCCGCCGCAGGCCTGCGGCGGTGTCTTCGAGGCCGCGCGATTATGCGGCCACGCAAGACCCTCACTGCCGCCGCGCGTGCATCGGTGCCCGACGCTGTGCCATCCGTGCGACGTCCTGCACGATCAATGTGGCGACGCAATCCACCGCTACTGTGGACAACATTGTGTGTAACCTCGCGCCAGCCGCCGCCAAGCCGCATACAGACTCGCTCCGGTACAGATTGCTCAATCTTTCAGCAGAAAAAAATCCTTGAAAATCAATAACTTACGAACAAATGTCAGGGCTGTGACAAGGACATTGCCCTGCCGCACCAGCATTGGCGCGGTTGTGGAGTTCCGGGGCCGCGCCAGTGCTGGCTCAGCGCGTGATTGAGCCGCGCGACAACGCCGTCGCAGCGCGCGTCTGGAGCGTCGGCGCGCTGGTGCTGGCGGTGGCCGATGCACTGGCCGCGCGATTCGGCGCCTGCACGGTGCGCGGTGAGTTGTCGGGCTTTTCGCGCGCGGCCAGTGGCCATTGCTACTTCACGCTGAAGGACGCCGACGGCGCGCAGGCGGCGCTGCGCTGCGCGATGTTCCGGCGCGCCGCCGGGCTGCTCGACTTCGCGCCTCGCGACGGCCAGCAGGTCGAGCTGCGCGGCCGCCTGGCCGTCTACGAGCCGCGCGGCGAGTTGCAGTTCGTCGCCGAGGCCATGCGCGTGCTCGGCGCGGGTTCGCTGTACGAGCAGTTCCTGCGCCTGAAGGCCAAGCTGGAGGCCGAGGGCCTGTTCGATGCCGGCTCGCAAGCGACCGCTGCCGCGTTTCCCGCAACGCATCGGCGTGATCACGTCGCTGGGGGCCGCGGCACTGCACGACGTGCTCACGGCGCTGGCCCGCCGTGCACCGCAAGTGCAGGTGATCGTCTACCCCAGCCTGGTGCAGGGCGCCGAAGCGCCGCCGGCGCTGGCCGCGGCGCTGGCGCTGGCGGCGCAGCGCCGCGAGGTCGATACGCTGATCCTGGCCCGCGGCGGCGGCTCGCTCGAGGACTTGTGGAGCTTCAACGACGAACGCGTGGTGCGCGCGGTGGCCGGTTCGCCGATCCCCATCGTCTGCGGCGTCGGCCATGAGACGGATGTGACGCTGGCTGACTTCGCGGCCGATCTGCGCGCTCCGACGCCGACGGCGGCGGCCGAACTGGCGGCACCGATGCGCGACGACGCATTGGCGCAGCTCGACGTGCTGGCGCAGCGCGCGCGTCGCCACCTGCGCCGACGCCTGGACAGCGAAGCGCAACGGCTGGACCAGCGCGCGCTGCAACTGGCGCGGCCGGCGCAGACGCTGGCGCGGCGGGCGCAGCAACTGCAGGCCCTCGACGCGCGCCGCAGCCAGGCCATGCGCGGCGCGATGCGCCAGGCCGCCGACGAACTGCCGCGGCTGGCCGACCGGCTGCGTCGCGCGCAGGCCGGGGTACGGGCGCACGCCGGCTTGCGCCTGTCGGTCCTGGCGGGGCGCCTGGAAGCGCTCGACCCCGGGCGCGTGCTGTCGCGCGGCTATGCCTGGATCACCGATGCCAGCGGCCGCGCAGTGGTGTCGGCGCGGGCGGTCGAGGTCGGCCAGACGCTCGTCACGGTCTGGCGCGACGGCCGTGCACTGACCGAGGTCACCCGCGTCGAACGCGACGCCCAGGGTTGACAACAGGGCCATGCGGGCTTGCCTACAATGAGTTCCGAACCCCAATCAACTGCGCCGGAGCCTCCTCATGGAACACACCTTGCCCCCACTGCCGTACGCCATTGACGCACTGGCGCCGCACTACAGCCGTGAAACGCTGGAGTACCACCACGGCAAGCACCACAACGCCTACGTGGTGAACCTGAACAACCTGCAGAAGGGCACCGAGTTCGAAAGCCTCTCGCTCGAAGAGATCATCAAGAAGTCGTCGGGGGGCATCTACAACAACGCCGCCCAGATCTGGAACCACACCTTCTTCTGGAACGGCATGAAGCCGGCCGGCGGCGGTGAGCCGAGTGGCGCGCTGGCCGCGGCGATCAACGCGAAGTGGGGCAGCTATGCGGCCTTCCGCGAGGCCTTCGTCAAGAGCGCCGTCGGCAACTTCGGCTCGGGCTGGACCTGGCTGGTGAAGAAGCCCGATGGCAGCGTCGACATCGTCAACACCGGCGCTGCCGGCACGCCGCTGACCACCGCCGACAAGGCCCTGCTGACGGTCGACGTGTGGGAGCACGCCTACTACATCGACTACCGCAACCTGCGCCAGAAGTACGTCGAGACGTTCTTCGACAAGCTCGTCAACTGGGACTTCGCGGCGAAGAACTTCGCCTGAGCCCGCGCGCTGCGCTCAGCGCGTCCCGAACGGCTTGCCGCCGGGGCCGCTGATGCGAAACCCGGGGCCGATGCCGCGCTTGGCAAACCAGCCCTGGTTCATCTCGAGCGCGTAGCGCACCGGCTTGGCCGAGCAGTGGCCGTCGAGCGACTGGGGTTGCATGTCGGCGATGTTGACGACCGTGCCGTCGTCGGCGAGGAACGCGATCGACAGCGGCAGCAGCGTGTTCTTCATCCAGAAGCACTGCGGCGCGGCGGCCTCGAACACGAACAGCATGCCCTCGTGTTGCGCCATTTCACGACGGAACATCAGGCCGGTCTGGCGCTGCTCGGGTGTCTGGGCCACGGCGGCGCGGATGTTGTGCATGCCCGCTTGCAGCGTGATCGCCGGCAGGTTCTGTGGCACGCCGTCGGACCCCTGGGCGCTTGCCAGCGGGGCGAGGGTGGCCAATGTCAGGGCGGCCAGCCAGTGAAGCAGCGCGCGAGTCTGGATCTTTGTCATGACGGTGTGGGCGGTGGAAGGTAGGATTATCGACAGGGCCGGACCGGCCCGCCCATGCCGATGAACGCCGCTGCTGCCGTCCGCGCCGACTTGTCGGCCTTCGATGATCCCGAAGCGCTCGAGCGCTTCACGCAGTGGCATGCCGATGGCGCGGGCACTTCGTCGCTGCGTCTGGCCGGATTGCACTGCGCGGCCTGCGCCGGCGTGATCGAGACGGCGTTGCTGCAAGTGGGTGGCGTGCAGTCGGCCTCTGTCAACGCTGCCGCGGCGATCGCCCAGGTGCGCTGGGATCCGGCGCGAACGCGTGTCTCGACGCTGGTGGCCGCCGTGCGCAGCGCCGGCTACGACGCCGCCCCCGACCTTGCTGCCGATGCCCGCGCGCTGCGCCTGCGCGAACAGCGGCTGGCCCTGTGGCGGCTCTTCGTGGCTGGTTTCTGTGCCATGCAGGTGATGATGTTCGCGACGCCGGCGTATCTGGCTGCGCCGGGCGAAATGGCCCCCGACCTGCGCCAGTTGCTGCATTGGGGCAGTTGGGTGCTGACGCTGCCGGTGCTGATGTTCAGCGCCGCGCCTTACTTCACCGGCGCCTGGCGGGCGCTGCGACAGCGCCGCATCGGCATGGACGTGCCGGTGGCGCTCGGCCTGGCGGTCACCTTCGTGGCCAGCACCGGCGCCGCGTTCGAGCCCGGCGGTGTGTTCGGCCACGAGGTCTATTTCGATTCGCTGGCGATGTTCGTCGCCTTTCTGCTCGGCGCACGCTGGCTCGAGCTGCGTGCCCGTCACCGCGCAGCCGAGGCGCTGGAGACCGGCATTCGCGCGCTGCCCGAGGTCGCGACGCGTGTGCTCGGCGATGGCGGCGTCGAGACCGTGCCTGTCAGCCGGCTGGCGCCGGGCGACTGCGTGCGCGTGGCACTCGGTGCGGCATTCCCGGCCGATGGCGTGCTGCTCGCTGGCGAGACAGCCAGTGACGAGTCGCTGCTGTCGGGCGAGTCGCGACCGCTGGCCAAGCGCGCAGGCGACGAAGTGCTGGCCGGCAGCATCAACCTGGGCGTGCCGGTGGAGGTGCGTGTCACGCGCAGCGGTGCGGCGACGCGCCAGGCCGGCATCGTGGCTCTGATGCGCGACGCGATGACGCAGCGGCCGGCGCTGGCGGCCAGCGCCGATCGCTGGGCTGCGCCGTTCCTTCTCGGCGTGCTGCTGCTGGCGGGCATCGCCGCGGCCGCGTGGAGCGTGATCGATCCGGCGCGCGCGGTCTGGGTCGCCGTCTCGGTGCTGATCGTGACTTGCCCGTGCGCGCTGTCGCTGGCGGCGCCATCGGCGCTGCTGGCCGCCAGCGGGCAACTGGCACGGCGCGGCGTGCTGCTGCGGCGTCCCGATGCGCTCGATGCGATGGCGCGGGTGCAGACGCTGTTCATCGACAAGACCGGCACCCTGACGGAGCCGCAGCCGCGCTGGCGCGGGCTGCAGCGCGTGGCGGACGCGGCGACGGCGACCGATGACGATGCGACGCTGCTGCACGCGGCGGCCTCGCTCGCCGCGTGGTCGAACCATCCGCTGTCACGTGCGCTGGCCACGCAGGCCGGGGCAGCCGTGGTCACGTGGCACGACGTGCGCGAGGTGCCCGCTGCGGGCATCGCCGCGAGCGACCGTGATGGCCGTGCCTGGCGCCTCGGTACCGCGGCATTTGTCGGCGCGCCGCAAGGCGACGCCGATGACGGTGACACGCTGCACCTGTGGTTCGGCTGCGCCGGCACGGCGCTGTTGCGACTCGACTTCGACGAGGTCCCGCGCGCCGACGCGGCGGCGGCGGTGGCGGCACTGCAGGCCGGCGGCATCGAATTGCGGCTGCTCTCCGGCGATCGCCCCGCGCGCGTGCAACGCCTGGCCGCGCAACTCGGCATCGCGTCGGTGCAGGCCGCCGCGACGCCACAGGACAAGCTCGCTGCCGTGCGGGCGCTGCAGGCCAGCGGCCATGTGGTGGCGATGCTGGGCGACGGCATCAACGACGCGCCCGTGTTGGCGCAAGCCGACGTGTCGCTGGCCATGGGCAGTGGCGCCGATCTCGCGCGCCACAGTGCCGATGCGTTGCTGCTGTCGATGCAGTTGGCCGATGTGGCCCATGCTTTTACACTGGCGCGGCGCACGCGCAGCGTGGTGCATCAGAACTTCGTGTGGGCTGCGGGCTACAACGCGGCCTGCATTCCGCTCGCGCTGGTCGGCTGGCTGCCGCCTTGGCTGGCTGGCCTGGGCATGGCGTTAAGCTCTCTGGTGGTGGTCGGCAATGCGCTGCGCCTGGCGCGCTGAACGGATGCCTCGCGGATGGATATCCTGTACCTGTTGATTCCCGGCTCGGCGCTGCTGGTGCTGGCGATCCTGGCGCTGTTCGCGTGGGCGTTGCGCGGCGGCCAATTCGACGACCTCGATCGCGAGGGCGAACGAATTCTCGAAGTATCAATTGATGCTGATCAAGCATCGACCCGTTTGCCGCCGGAAGAATAGCGGCCCATTGCACTGCAGCAATCGACGAGGAGGTGATCGATGAGTGTCGCGACCGCTGCCGGCCGTGAGCCGGTCTATAGCGATGACCCTGTGCGCTGGTTCGCGCTCGCCGCCGTGCTGTGGGGCGTGGTCGGCATGCTGGTGGGCGTGATCATTGCTGCCCAGCTGGCGTGGCCGGAGCTGAATCTCGGCATCCCGTGGCTGAGCTACGGCCGCTTGCGCCCGCTGCACACCAACGCGGTGATCTTCGCCTTCGGCGGCAGTGCACTGTTCGCGACCTCGTACCACGTCGTGCAGCGCACCTGCCAGACGCGGCTGTTCGCGCCGGCGCTGGCGATGTTCACGTTCTGGGGCTGGCAATTGGTGATCGTGCTGGCCGCGGTGACGCTGCCGCTGGGCATCACCAGTGGCAAGGAATACGCCGAACTCGAGTGGCCGATCGACCTGCTGATCGCGGTGGTTTGGGTGGCCTATGCGGTGGTCTTCTTCGGCACCATCGGCATTCGCAAGGTGCGCCACATCTACGTCGCCAACTGGTTCTTCGGCGCCTTCATCCTGGCGGTGGCGTTGCTGCACATCGTCAACAGCGTGGCGATGCCGGTCAGCCTGACCAAGAGCTACTCGGCCTACGCCGGTGTGCAGGACGCGATGGTGCAGTGGTGGTACGGCCACAACGCGGTCGGCTTCTTCCTCACTGCCGGCTTCCTCGGGATGATGTACTACTACATCCCCAAGCAGGCCGAGCGGCCGGTGTACTCGTACCGGCTGTCGATCGTGCACTTCTGGGCCCTGATCTTCACCTACATGTGGGCCGGTCCGCACCACCTGCACTACACCGCGCTGCCCGACTGGGCGCAAAGCGTCGGCATGGTGTTCTCGCTGGTGCTGCTGGCGCCGAGCTGGGGCGGCATGATCAACGGCATCATGACGCTGTCGGGTGCGTGGCACAAACTGCGCGACGACCCGATCCTCAAGTTCCTGATCGTCTCGCTGTCGTTCTACGGCATGAGCACCTTCGAGGGGCCGATGATGTCGATCAAGACGGTCAATGCGCTGTCGCACTACACCGACTGGACCGTCGGCCACGTGCACAGCGGCGCGCTCGGCTGGGTCGGCCTGATTTCGATGGGCTGCCTGTACCACCTGATCCCGCGCATGTACGGCCGCACCGAGATGTACAGCAAGCGCGCCATCGAGCTGCACTTCTGGATCGCCACGATCGGCATCGTGCTGTACATCGCCGCGATGTGGATTGCCGGGGTCATGCAAGGCCTGATGTGGCGCGCAGTCAATCCCGACGGCACGCTGGTCTACAGCTTCGTCGAGAGCGTCAAGGCCACGTTCCCGTTCTATGTGATCCGCCTGGGCGGCGGCCTGCTGTACCTCACGGGCATGTGCATCATGGCCTGGAACGTGGTGATGACGGTGGCCCGGGGCGAGGCCCGCGCGGTGGCGATCCCGCCGCTGCGCGCCGCGCACGCCTGATGCAGTTGTAGAAGAGGGCAAACAACAATGGCTCACACCCCACAAGCGACCGGTCACGAGAAGATCGAGACCAGCAACTTCCTGATGATCGTGCTGATCCTGATCACGGTCGCCATCGGCGGCCTGGTCGAGATCGTGCCGCTGTACTTCCAGCGCTCGACGACGCAAGCGGCGCCGGGCCTGAAGCCCTACACCGCATTGCAGCTCGCCGGGCGCGACGTCTACATCCGGGAGGGTTGCTACAACTGCCACTCGCAGATGATCCGGCCGTTCCGCGCCGAGACGATGCGTTACGGCCACTACTCGACGGCCGGCGAGTTCGTCTATGACCATCCGTTCCAGTGGGGCAGCAAGCGCACCGGTCCCGACCTTCACCGCGTCGGCGGCAAGTACAGCGACGAGTGGCACCGCTTGCACTTGAACAACCCGCGCGACCTGGTGCCCGAGTCGAACATGCCGGCCTACCCGTGGCTGGCCAAGTCGGCCGTCGACGCCGCTGAGATGGCGGGCAAGCTGACGGCCCTGCGGCGCCTGGGCGTGCCCTACAGCGACGAGGAGGTGACGTCAGCGGCTGCGGCCGTGAAGGACAAGACAGAGCTCGACGCGCTGGTGGCTTATCTGCAGGTGCTCGGCACCGCCGTGAAGTAGACAAGGGGGATGCCGAAATGGATATCAACGACCTGCGCAGTGCCGTGACCGTATTCGGCCTGCTGCTGTTCCTGGCGTTGGTGGCATGGGTCTACAGCGCCCGTCGCCGCGAGGCGTTCGACGCTGCGGCACGACTGCCGTTCGAAGGCGATGCGCAAGACGGCGAGGAGGCCCGGCCATGAGCGATTTCTTCTCCAGCGGCTGGTCGATCTATGTCGCCGCCGCCACGATCGTCGGCCTCGCCGCGTGCATCGTGCTGCTGTTCATTGCCGCGCGCCGGCGGGCCCCCGCTGCGGGTGTCGACGACAACACCACCGGCCACATCTGGGACGAGGACCTGCGCGAACTGAACAACCCGCTGCCGCGTTGGTGGATGTGGCTGTTCGTCATCACCGTGCTGTTCTCGTTTGCCTACCTGGCGCTCTATCCCGGCCTGGGCAGCTACGACGGCAACCTGAAGTGGTCCAGCACCGGCCAGTACGAAGCCGAGCAGGCCAAGGCGCGCAGTGCGATGGCTCCGCTGTACGCGCGCTTTGCGGCGATGAACGAGTCCGAACTGGCCCGCGACAGCCAGGCCATGGGCATCGGCGAGCGCCTGTTCATCAACAACTGCGCCACCTGCCACGGCTCGGACGCGCGCGGCAGCAAGGGTTTTCCGAACCTGACCGACAAGGACTGGCTGTGGGGGGGATCGTTCGAGACCATCCAGCAGACGATCGCGCAGGGCCGCAACGGCGTGATGCCACCGATGGCCGCGGCCATCGGCAGCAGCGACGACGTGCGCAACGTCGCCCACTACGTGCTCAGCCTGTCGGGCAGCGCGCACGACAATCTGGCCGCGCAACTCGGCCGCTCGAAGTTCGTCGCCTGCGCCGCCTGCCACGGCGCCGATGGCAAGGGCAACCAGGCGCTCGGCGCACCGAACCTCACCGACAAGGTCTGGCTGCACGGCTGGGGCGAGGCGGCCATCGTGGCGATGGTCAACGGCGGCAAGAACAACGTGATGCCGGCGCACGCGTCGCGCCTGTCTGCCGAGCAGATCCGCGTCCTCGCGGCCTATGTCTTGAACCTGTCGCAGACGACCAAGGTGGCGGCCAATCAGTGACCCCCGACATCCGATGAGCCCGACTCCGCCCACAGCGGCGAGTGCGGCTGCGCCGGCCGACGACGGCGGCCAACTGGTCTGGCTCTACGAGAAGCAGAAGAAGGTCTACGCCCGCGCCGTCAGCGGCTGGTTCACCAACTGGCGCTGGGCGCTGGTGTGGGCCACGCAACTGGTCTTCTACGGCTTGCCGTGGCTGCCATGGAACGACCGCCAGGCGGTGCTGTTCGACCTCGCGTCGCGCCGCTTCTACCTGGGCGGGTTGGTGCTGTATCCGCAGGACTTCATCTACCTGACGGGGCTGCTGGTCGTCAGTGCCTACAGCCTGTTCCTGTTCACGGCGGTGGCCGGGCGCTTGTGGTGTGGCTACGCCTGCCCGCAAACGGTGTACTCGGAGATGTTCATGTGGATCGAGCGCAAGCTCGAAGGCGACCGCAACGCACGCATCCGTCTCGACGCCGCGCCGTGGAGCGCGCAAAAGCTGCTGAAGAAGGGCACCAAGCAGGCCCTGTGGATCGCGCTGGCGCTGTGGACCAGCTTCACGTTCGTCGGCTACTTCACGCCGATCAAGACGCTGTGGGCCGAAGCCTTCACGCTCGACTTCGGCCCCTGGGAATGGTTCTGGGTCCTGTTCTACGGCCTGGCGACCTACGGCAACGCCGGCCTGTTGCGCGAGCAGGTCTGCAAGTACATGTGCCCGTACGCACGCTTCCAGAGCGCGATGTTCGACCGCGACACGCTGGTCATCAGCTACGACACCGAACGCGGCGAGCCGCGCGGCAGCCGCGGCCGCAAGGCCGATCCGAAAGCGGCCAATCTCGGTGACTGCATCGACTGCAACCTGTGCGTGCAGGTCTGCCCGACCGGCATCGACATCCGCAAGGGACTGCAGTACGAGTGCATCGGCTGCGCCGCCTGCATCGACGTCTGCGACGGCGTGATGGACAAGATGAAGTACCCGCGCGGCCTGATCCGTTACGACACGCAGAACGGCCTGGCCCAGCACCTGACCCGCAGCCAGCGCTGGCGCCGCGTGCTGCGTCCGCGCGTGATCGTCTACGGCGCGGTGCTGCTGGCCATCTGCGCCGCATTGGCAACCAGCCTGGCGCTGCGCACACCGTTCAAGGTCGACGTGGTGCGCGACCGCACCGCGCTGGCCAGACTGGTCGAGGACGGCCGCGTCGAGAACGTCTACCGCCTGCAAGTGATGAATGCCAGTGAATCGGTGCAACGTTTCCGCATCGCGGTCAGCGGGCTCGATGCCCTGGCGGGGGCGCAGGTCGTCGGCGTCGGCGAGGTCAGCGTCGGTGCCGCAGAATCGCGCTGGGTGCCGGTGGCGGTTCAGGTGCCGCCCGAGGTGGCGCAGCGCGCCGGCAGCGGCGCGCATCCGATCGAATTCCGCATCGAGCAGTTGGCCGCGTCGCCCGACGCAACCGTTTGGCAACGCAACGAGCGGTCGACATTCGTCGTGCCGCACTGAAAGGAGCGATCCCGCCATGAGTCCACAGACGTCTTCGCCCCCCGGCCCGGTTTCGCCGTGGTGGCGCCACGGCATGGTCTGGCTGGTGTTCGGCGGCCCGTTGGCCGTGGTGCTGGCCAGCGTGGCCACGCTGCTGATCGCGCTGGCGAATCCCGACCCGGTGCTGCAGGTGCGCGTGCCGACGCCAGAGCAACAGCCGGCCGTCCAGGCGCGCAACCATGCGGCGACGCCGCGCTAGCCGGGGGGCGTGATGACCCGCCTGGCTTTGCAGATCCTCTGGCCGGCTTTCCTGATGGCCGGCGTGCTCGAGCTGCTGGTCTTCGCGTTGGTCGATCCGAGCGACCTGCACTGGTTCGGTGGCGCGCCGGTGCAGGCGCCGCGGCAGGCGGTCTACACTTTGGCGTTCCTGGCTTTCTGGGCCGTGATCGCGGTCGCCGGCGCGATCACCGCGGTTCTTCTGCGGCGCGCTGACGAGATCAACCAACCTTCTTGATCGAAATCAAGACGGACCTGCCGGCCCCCAGCCACATTGACCGTCGCCATGCCCAATACCTCGCCACCGATCTTCTCGCCTGCGTTGCTGCAGCAGCTCGACATCAATGGGCCGCGCTACACCTCGTACCCCACGGCCGACCGCTTTCACGAGGGTTTCGATGCCGACGCGTATGCAGGCACGCTGGCAGCGCGTCGCGAGCTGAGCGAGCACAACGCAGCGGCGCCGTTGTCGCTGTACGTGCACATCCCGTTCTGCGAGTCGGTCTGCTACTACTGCGCCTGCAACAAGGTCATCACCCGCCATCACGAGCGTGCCGCCGACTATCTGCACGCGCTCGACACCGAGATCGAGCTGCACCGCGTGGCGCTCGGCGGACCGCAGGCGGTGTCGCAGCTGCACTTCGGCGGCGGCTCGCCGACCTTCCTGTCGGATGCGGAACTGGCAGGCCTGATGGCATCGCTCGGCCGCGCCTTCGCCTTCGTGCCCGATGCCGAGATGTCGATCGAGGTCGATCCGCGCACCGTCGATGCCGGCCGGCTGGCATCGCTGCGCCAGCTTGGCTTCAACCGCATCAGCTTCGGCGTCCAGGATTTCGATCCCGCGGTGCAGAAGGCGGTGCATCGCGAGCAGAGCGAAGCGATGGTGCGCTCGCTGGTCGAGCATGCCCGCGCGCTCGGCTTCGCATCGGTCAACACCGACCTGATCTTCGGCCTGCCGCTGCAGACGCCGGCCTCGTTCGCGCGCACCGTCGAGCGCATCTGCGAGTTGCGTCCGGACCGCATCGCGCTGTATGCCTACGCCCACCTGCCGCAGCGCTTCAAGCCGCAGCGGCGCATCCTGTCGGCCGATCTGCCACGGGCTGCCGATCGGGTGCAGATGCTGCAGGGCGCGATCGAAGGCTTCCTCGGCCAGGGCTACCGCTACATCGGCATGGACCACTTCGCGCTGCCCGACGACGCGCTCGCGGTGGCCCAGCAGCAGGGTCGGCTGCACCGCAATTTCCAGGGCTACACGACGCAGCCCGACAGCGACCTGATCGGCCTGGGCGTGTCGTCCATCGGCGGGGTCGGCGCCAGCTATGCGCAGAACGCCAAGACGCTGCCCGAGTACTACGACGCGCTGAACCAGGGCCGTTTCGCGGTGGTGCGCGGCATCGCGCTCGACGCCGAAGACCTGCTGCGGCGCGACGTGATCCTGGCGATGATGTGCCACGGCCATGTCGACTTCGCCGCGATCGAGGCCCTCCACCCGGTGGTGTTCGAGCGTCATTTCGCCCGCGAACTGGCGCAGCTGGCGCGCTACGCCGAGATGGGCCTGGTGCGCATCGAGCCCCGTGCGCTGCACGTCACGCCGACCGGCTGGTTCTTCGTGCGCGTGCTGGCGATGGCCTTCGACAGTGCGCTGGCCACTGAAGTCCCCCGCGAGCGCTTCTCCCGCGTGATCTGAAATCTCATGGACGCGTCGCTGGTGCTGGCCGCGCTGCTGATGGGCCTGGCCGGGGCGGTGCATTGCACGGCCATGTGCGGCGCGGCTTGCACGGCGGTGCTGCAGCGCTGCGGTGGCCCATCGATGCCGCGCACGACGCTGGGCTTTCACCTGGGCCGGCTGGCCAGCTACGCGATCGGCGGCGCAATCGCGGCGGCCAGCGTCAATGCGCTCGCGGCCTGGTCGCAAGCCACGCCGGCGCTGCGACCGCTGTGGACCCTGGTGCACGGGGCGGTCCTGATGCTGGGCTTGTGGCTGGCCTGGACGGGCCGCCAGCCGGCCTGGCTTGCGGCCTGGGGGCGCGCGCCGGCGCTCGTCGCATCGGGGGCGACCTGGCAGCCGATGCTCGGGCCGGTGCGGGCTGCCGCGGTCGGCGGCGCGTGGGTGGCGCTGCCCTGCGGCTTGCTGCAGTCGGCCTTGCTGGTGGCGGCCCTGGCCAGCGGGGCGGTTGGCGGCGCGATGGTGATGGCGGCCTTCGCGTTGACCTCGTCGCTCGGCCTGCTGATGGCGGGCGCGGCGTGGCACAAGGTCGTGGCCAAGCCCAACGCGCTGCGCTGGGCGGTGCGGCTCTCGGGCCTGATGATGGTCTCGGCCTCGGGCTGGGCCTTGGGTCACGGCTTGTGGCGCCAGATCGCGGCCTATTGCTTCGGCTGACGCCGGCCGCGCTCGGCGGCGCTACGATCCACGGCCACCCCGCTTCCTTTTTCAGTGCCCGACGATGAACGCCATTGCCACTTGTGATCTCTGCGACACCTACAAGTCCGACACCAGCGGTGCGTTTCGCGTGCTGCCGCCGCTCTGGCGCGAGTTCGGTGGCGCGGCTGCCTTCAGTGGTGTCGTGAGCACGGTGCAGTGCTTCGAGGACAACAGCCTCGTGCGCGAGGCGCTCGAGTCGCCCGGTGCCGGGCGGGTGCTGGTCATCGACGGCGGCGGATCGCTGCGCACGGCGCTGCTCGGCGGCAACCTGGCCGTGCTGGCCGTCAAGAACGGCTGGGCCGGCGTCGTGATCGACGGTTGCGTGCGTGACATCGCCGAACTGGCACCATGCCCGATCGGCATCCGCGCGCTGGCGGTCTGCCCGATGCCACCGGCCAAGCGGGGCGCCGGCGTTCGCGACGCGGCGGTTCGGCTGCAGGGGGTGTGGGTGCGGCCGGGCGATTGGCTGTGCGCCGATGCCGATGGCATCGTCGTGCTCGATCGACCGGCATCGCGGTAGCACCGATGGCCCCACGTGCTGCAACCGAACCCGGCGATGCCGTCGATGGCATCGCCAGGCGTTGCCGTCAACTCGTCACCAAGCGCGCGTTGCTGGCCGCCGGCGTGGCGATGGTGCCGGTGCCCGGGCTCGACTGGTTGACCGACGTCGGGGTGCTGGTCAAGCTGCTGCCCGATATCAACCGGGCCTTCGGTCTGGCCCCGGAGCAGATCGAGCGGCTCGCGCCTGATCGCCGCGTCGTCGTCTACAAGGTGCTCAGTACCGGCGGCGGTCTGCTGGTCGGCCGCTTGATCACGCGCGAACTGGTGCTCAAGGCGCTGAAGGTCGTCGGCGTGCGCCTGACCACGCAACAGGCGGCCAAGTTCGTGCCGATCGCCGGCCAGGCGATCTCGGCGGCGCTGACCTACGGGGCGCTGAAATACGTCTGCGAGCAGCACATCCAGCAATGCATGGCCGTCTGTCGCCAACTGCAACTGCCGGCCCCCGCCGTTGCCGCCGAGCCTGCGCGCAAGGCGCGCCACTAGAATGCGGGCAGTCGGGGCGTAGCGCAGCTTGGTAGCGCGGCTGCTTTGGGAGCAGTAGGTCGCACGTTCGAATCGTGTCGCCCCGACCATTTCGCCCGAGCCACCACAGGCTGCCCGTAGCTCAACTGGATAGAGCAGCTGCCTTCTAAGCAGCAGGTCGGGGGTTCGAGTCCCTCCGGGCAGGCCAGATCAGCATCTCACGGCGACTCGCCTGGGCGACGATCGCGCGATCGACTGCTCACTTGGGGGGCACTAGGCAGTAACCCTGATCGGCTCGAGCGTGAGACCGCGCGACCATGTCGACCACGAATCAACAAGGGCAAACCTGCCCGACGGGAACGGCGATGTTCAAGTTTCAACTTCGGGAAATTGGCGCGGCGATTCTGGACGACAGCGAATACACCACGCGGCCGCAGGACCTGGTGTGCGATGAACGGTCCTTCGTCTGGCTCGATTCATCGCTGACGTTGGAGCGCAACCTCGCGATGCCGTCGAGCCCCGGGAGAGCATCGACGGATGTAGCCCCGACGACGCCGGTCGCCCGCTGATCGCGCCGCGTGCGGACTCTTTTGCACCTGGGCTGCGACCGCACCATCACGATCCCGCCGATGCGCCGGCACGACCGCGAGCCGGACCCCTCCGATGCCATCCGCACCCGCCGAGGACCGCAGTGCGTCGTACACCGCGCCAGTTCCACCCGGCGCTGGCCCGTCGACCGGCGTTCCTGAGCAGCCGAGTCCGACCGGTACGACGACACCCGGCATTGCCGACCCTCCGCTGCCGTTCACCGGTGGGCGGATCGCGGCCACCGAGGAAGAGCGAAAGTTCGTCGAACGGCGCGTGATGACGCAGTTCTTCGTGGCGCCGGCGCTGTCGATCGCGGCGTTCCTCGCCGGATTCAATCTCGGCCGTCCGCACCTGGCGGCGATCGGGGTGATCGGCCTGGGTCTGTGCGCCCTGTGGATCGGCGCGCTTGCCATCGGCGAGCGGCGGTTGTTGTTCATCCGTGGCGGTTCGATGACCCGCAGGCAATACCGCTACTTCATCTACGAGGGTTTTGCCGCTGTCCCGTACGGCCTGGCCTACCTGGTGGGAGGGGCCTGCCTGATCGCGCCTGCCTTGCTGTTCCTCAACGGCGCGAGCCTGG
This sequence comes from uncultured beta proteobacterium, assembly GCA_963783785.1. Classification (GTDB taxonomy): domain Bacteria; phylum Pseudomonadota; class Gammaproteobacteria; order Burkholderiales; family Burkholderiaceae_C; genus CADEEN01. The sequence goes on from CAWAOQ010000003.1 coordinate 89,983, forward strand.
AGCGGATGCGCGATGTCGTGCTCGCGCGGCCCAGCCTGGCGTTGATCCCGATGGGGATCCTTTTCTTGTGCCACGGGATGGGCTTCCTGGTCGGGTTCGTTCACCGTAGCGGTTCGACCCGGCAGCGCGTGTTCGGGATGTTGATGGACACGCCTGCGCGCCTGGGCGGGTTGATCCTGATCGTGTGTGCTACCGGGCTGCTCGTGGTCGGCGGCGTCGAATGGCTCAGGCCGGAATTGTTCGACCAATGGGTTCGGTCGATCTTCGGCAATCCGTGGCCGTTCACGCGACCGTGAGCGGCGGGCCATCGCGGCGGCCGCGTGATCGCATGTGAGTCCGTGCAGGTCTGGAATGCGGGCTTCTGGCCGATGGGCCTCCCGAAGCCATTGCCGAGCGGCGCGCGGCCGGCCGGAGCTATCTGTCGGGTCCGCTGAACTCGCGCAGTGCTGCGCTGGTGCCGTCGTCCAGCGCTGTGAAGACGGCTCCGATCTTGAAGCCCTCCGCGCCGCAGAACGACGAATAGACCGTCTTCACCACGCCGTTCACCGCCACGGTGCGGTCGGCCAGAGGCAGTTCAAAGCTGATCCCGCAACGGGTGCCGGGCGCGATCGGGTTGGCGCTAACGAAGGACAGGCCGTCGATACCGATGTCCGATGTGATGGCCTTGCGCGTGACCTGGCCGGGCAGACTCAACTCGCACGGGCGGCGCAATCCCGTGCGCCGGCTGACACGCCGGTTGGAGACTGGGGTGCTGGGGTGGACCATCGGTGGGCGGGGTGAGCGAAACGCGAGTGTAGCCAGCGGCGGCCGCGGCGTTGGTCCGCGGACGACGGGCTTCGTCCATTGGCGATGGCGCTGCGCTCAGCCACCCGGTCGCGCTCGTCTTGGCGCGCCAGGCTGCGTGTCATGGGGGCAGGGGGTCGGCGAATGCGCGCCGGGCCTCCGCTTCCAGGGCCGGGCCCAAGACCTCGACGCGGCGCGTGCCGGTGGCGAGGACGTCGGCGCAATGCAGGCCCAGTTCATCGGCATCGGTGCCCGCCAGCTCGGTCATGCTGGCGATCGACAGTGCGAAAACGACACGGCCCACGCCTGCCCAGTACAGCGCGCCGGCGCACATCGGGCAAGGCTCGCCGCTCGCATAGACAGTGCAATCGCTCAGCCCACGCCCAGTCAAGTGCTGCGACACCGCGCGCACCAGGTTGAGTTCGGCGTGCGCGGTGCAATCGCGGTCGACGACCTCGGTGTTTTCGGCCTCGAGCAGCACATGGCCGCGGGCGTCAGCCAGCAGCGCGCCATAGGGCTGATTGCCGGCTGCCCGCGCGCGAGCCGATAGGGCGATCGCGGCACGCAGCAGGGACTCGTCGGTGGACGTCAGCGTCGACACGGCGCTCAGATCGCCATCTGGAACAGGCGCCCCCAGCCCTTGATGCGTCGCGTGTCGGCGCCGACCAGCCTGAGTGCCTTCCAGACCACCGTCGCGATCGAGTCGTAGATCGGGATGCCGGTCTCGGCCTCGAGCTCCTCGACCAGCGGGGCGCCGCGCAGGTTGGTGCAGAAGATCGTGATCGCATCCGGCCTGGCCTTTGCCGCGTCGCGCACCATGGCCCGGATCTCGTCGGCCGAGACTTCGGAGAACGAGAAGTTGTCGCGCAGCCGCAGGTGGCGTTCGGTGACGCACTCGAATCCCGACCGGGCGTAGTTGCGCACGATGGCGGCCTGCACGTCGTCGAGGTAGGGCGTGACCAGCCCGAAGCGCTTGACGCCCGTCAGCGTGAAGATCTCGTTCAGGGCCAGCACCGAGGTGCAGGCCGGGATGCCGGTCGCCTCGGTGATGCGGCGGCACAGGCGCTCGTCGGCGTCGAAGCCGAGCCAGCCTGACGACGTGCCGTTCCAGCCGATCGTGCCGACCTTGGCGTGTGCCAGCAGTTCGGCGGCGCGCAGGATCTCGCTGTCGTCGAACTGGCCGAGCGCCTTGTCGCTGAGCGCGATCTCGGTGACACGGAAGCGGCCGAAATGCGCGCTGGCCTCGGGCAGGCCGGCGATCATCGCGGTGGTCACCGGCTCGAGCGTCGTGTTGGACGACGGCGTCAGCATCCCCAGCAGAATGCGGGAAGTCATGGTGCTCCTTGGTCAGCCATGCCGCTTCAGCCGAACGACACACGCGGCAGCCACAGCGCGAGGTCGGGCCAGACCACCAGCAGCACGACCAGCAGCAGCATCATCACCAGGAACGGCAACGTGCCGACGATGACGTCGGTGATCAGCCCTTCCTTGCGGATGCCTTGCACGACGTACAGGTTCATGCCCACCGGCGGCGTGATCAGCGCCAGTTCGGCCATCACCACCAGGTAGATGCCGAACCAGACCGGGTCGATGCCGAGTGCCGTGATCAGCGGGAAGACGATCGGAATGGTGCCGATGATCATCGCCAGCGCGTCGAGGAAGCAGCCGAGGATCAGGTAGAACACCGTCAGCACCGCCAGCATCACCAGCGGCGAGGTGCCGAGCTGGCTGGCGAAGTTGGCCAACGCCTGCGGCACGCCCATCAGGCCGAGCACGAAGTTCAGGTAGAACGCCGCCGCGGCAATGAGCATGATCATCGCCGTCACCGACACGGTGGTGACGAAGCATTCGTGCATCATCTTGATCGAGAACTTGCCGTAGGCGATGCACAGCGCAAGGGCCATCACGACGCCGAGCGCAGCCGACTCGGTCGGTGTGGCCCAGCCGAGGTAGATGCTGCCCATCACGACGACGAACAGGATCGTCGGTGGCAGCAGGTCGACCAGCCGCCACAGCCGCTCGCCGAGCGGCGCAGGCGCCGCCTTGGCCCCGGCCAGCGATGGCTTCCACCAGCAGGCAACGACGACGACCGCCATGAACAGCCCGGTCAGCAGCAGCCCCGGGACCACGCCGGCGGCATACAGCCTGCCGACCGAGGTGTTGGTCATCGCGCCGTAGATGATCATGTTGATCGACGGCGGAATCAGGATGCCGAGCGTCGCGCCGGCGGCGATGGTGCCGAGGACCAGACGCGGGTCGTAGTTGCGGCCCTTGAAGGCCGGGATGGCGACCGTGCCGATGGTCGCCGCAGTGGCGACCGACGAGCCCGACACCGCGGCGAACATCGCCGAGGCGCCGATGTTGGTGTGCAGCAGGCCGCCGGGCAGCGGGTTCAGCCAGTCCGACAGCGAGCGGTACATGCGGTCGGTGAAGCCGCCGCGCACCAGCAGTTCGCCGAGCAGCACGAACAGCGGCACCGCCACCAGCACGAAGTTGTTGGTCGCGCCCCAGTACTGGGTGCCGTACTCCATCACTGCGGGCGTGCCGAGGTAGAAGATGGCACCCAGCATGCTGATCGCGAACATCACGAAGGCCACGTGCAGGCCCAAGGTCATCAGGCCGATCAGCAGCGCGAAGCCGACGACGGCGGCGGTGAGGTCGATCATTTCGCTTCTCCCGGCTCGGCCTGCCGGGCCTGCTCTGCCTGGGCTGCGCGCTCGGCCTGCGCCGTCAATTCGGCTTCGAGTTCGTCCTGCACGCTGGCCGGGCCGTAGTAGCGGTTCAGCTTCGGGTCGCCGCGCACGAACAGCAGCAGTGCATGCGCGGCGTAGGCCAGCGCGATCAGCGCGAACAGCACCAGGCCGATCAACCACAGCACCTGCGGTTGCCACAGCGGCGTCTGCAGCGGGTTGCTGGCCACGCTCTGGAACTCGATCGACTCCAGCAGCACGGTCGTGCCGCGCCAGGCCGCGAAGCTGGCGAAGGCCGCCATCGAGACCATCGCCAGCAGGTTCATGACCCGCTGCCAGCGGGTGGACATCATGACCAGGAAGATGTCGACGCGCGTGTGGCCGCGCTTGGCCATCGTGTACGACGCACCGACCACCGCGATGATCGCCAGCACGTAGCCGCCGATGTCGTCGGTGCCGGGGAACGAGTGCGAGAACAGCTTGCGGCCGACGATCTCGACCGAGACCGCCAGCGACAGCAGCAGCACCGCGTAGCCGCAGACGATGGCGGCCATGCGCGCAACCGGTTCGACCACGCGACTGATCGGATCTTCTTCCATGGGGTCTCCTGGAGGCGCCGGCGGTGCCGTGGTTACTGGATCTTCAGGCCGCGGACCTTGCCGACCGTGGCGTTCCAGGTCTCCGAGCACTTCGGGTCGACCTTGTTGCAGGTCTCCTTCCACAGCGGCAGCACCGAGCTCGACACCGCGGCCTTGATCTTGGCCTCGTCGGCCGGCGATACCGCCACCAGCGTCATCTTGAACTTGGTGCCCTTGACGCAGGGATCCTTGCCGATGTTGCAGTTCATCGCATCCGCGTTGGCTGTCTCGGCCAGCTCCCACATGCGGTCTTCCATCTGCTTGAAGCCGGCAAGGATCTTCTGCTGCGCCTCGGGCGAGAACTTGTTCCAGTAGTCCAGGTTCATGAAGTGGCCCTGCACCGAGCCCGACACCGACAGTGGCATGAAATGCGTCGTCACTTCGCCCCACTTGCCGGCGTTGCCGGAGGTCGGCGAGGTCACGCCGCAGTCGGCCACGCCACGCTGCAAGCGCCGGATAGACCTCGGAGAACTGCAGCGTCACCGGCGTCGCGCCGAGCGTCTGGATCAACGCCGCCATCGACGGCGTGAAGCTGCGCACCTTCAGGCCCTTGATGTCATCGATCGACTTGATCGGCTTGTTGCAGTAGAAGACCTGCGGACCGAACGGCCACAGCGTCAGCACCTTGGCCTTGAACCGCGCCTGCAGGCGCTTGTCGAAGACGTCGCGGTAGGCCTCGACGGCCTGGCGCAGGTCTTTCATGTTGGTCGAGACGCCGATCAGGTCGATGCCCTCGAAGAACGGGTCGTCGCGCGAGGCCATGCCGATCTGCACGCTCATCACGTCGAAAGTGCCAGAGCGCAGCAGCCGCAGCGCGTCGGCCGCCTGCACGTTGACGACGTCCATCGGGTTGTAGTTGATGTTGATCGGCGCGCCCATCAGCTTGGGCAACGCGGTGAAGAAGGGTTTCTCGATCTCGTCGACGTGCTTGGAGTTCGACGAGAAATTGCCGGCGATGCGCATCGCGGTGGGATCGGCGGCATGCGCGCCGGCGGCAAACAGCGCCGAGGCGGCGATCAGGGTCAGGATTTGCTTCATCGGGGGAACCTCCGGGAGTGATGGATTCAGACGTCGGGAAACAGGGTCTGCAGGCGCAGGCGCGTGATCGCCGCCACCTGGTTGAGCGCTTCGTCGCGCTCGCGTGCGGTGTCGAGTGCAAGGCGGCGTTCGAACTCGTGGAAGATGCCGGCCTTGCTGTAGTGGCGCACGCAAACGATGAACGGAAAGCCATGTTTGGCGAGGTATGCCGCATTGAGCGCCGCGATGCGCTGCATCTCATCGGGCCGCAGCGACTTCAGTCCGGCGCTGTGCTGCTCCTGGTCGGAGGCTTCGGTCAGCGTGCCGGTCTGCGCTTCGCGGCCGGCCAGTTGCGGGTGCGCACGCAGCAGCGCGAGCACCTGGGCTTCATCGGCCTGCTCCACCTGCGCCCACATGCAGCGGTGCAGGTGGGCCACATCGTCGAACGGTCGCATCGGCCACGCCCGCTCGGCAACCCAGGGCGAGTGTTCGAAGGTGTCGCCGAGCAAGGCCGTGAAGGCCGGTTGCGTCAGCGCGCCGAGCTGTGCCAGACGGGGTGCTTCGGATGTGGCTGCCAAGGTCCGCTCCTGCGAAACGTGGGCACCGGAAGACGCCCTGGCCGATGCTAGGAGCGACAGCGGTGAAGCCGATGCGCGATCTGTTATATCCGCCATAGTGAAACCCGACGCCGGCCCGCCATGTCCCGTTCCAGCGACCCCATCGACACCTACCTGCTGCGCGTGCTGACCGTGGCGCTGGTCGAGCGCAACCTGACGCGCACGGCGATCCGCATGAACCAGTCGCAGCCGGCGATCAGCGCCGCGTTGCGCAAGTTGCGCACGCTGTTCGACGATCAGCTGCTGGTGCGCAGCGGCAATGCGATGGTGCCCACACCGCGTGGGCTCGAACTGCTGGAGACGGCGCGCGCCGCGCTGCACGAGATCGACAAGCTGTTTGCGGCGCGGGAAGCCTTCGATCCGGCGACGACCAGCCAGTCCTTCAGGATTGGCTGCCCCGACTACCTGGCCACCGTGTTCCTGGCCGGCGTGGTGCGCGAGCTGCGGCGCCAGGCGCCGGGTGCGCAACTGGTGATCCACCCGCTCGGCCCCGACTTCGACTTCGAGCGCGCGCTGGCCAATGGCGATCTCGACATCGTGATCGGCAACTGGCCCGAGCCCCCCGAGCAGATGCACACCACAGCGCTGCTGGAGGACGAAATCGTCTGCCTGCTGTCGGCGCGTCACCCGCTGGCCAGGGGCAAGATGACGCGCGCCCAGTACCTGCGCGCGCCGCACCTGGTGCCGCTGGCCTTCTCGTCCGCGCACCGCGGCATCATCGACAGGCACCTGGCCAACCTGCGCGTGACGCGCAACACGCGCGTCGTGGTGCCATTCTTCACGATGGCGCCGCACCTGCTGGTGGGCAGCGACCTGATCTTCACCATCAGCCGCCACTTCGCGGAGCACTACGCCAGGCTGCTGCCGCTGGCCGTCGTGCCTTGCCCGATCGACTTTCCGCGCATGCGCTTCTACCAGATGTGGCATGGCCGCAGCCAGGCCAGCGAGGCGCACCGCTGGCTGCGCGGCGTGCTCAAGGACGTGGCTGGCGCCACGGTCGGCAAGCGCTGAGCCGGGCCGGGCCGACGCGCTCATGACAGCCACCGGTTCATGCCGACGTCCTGCGCCGCGGCCTTGAGCACCATCGCGCGGTAGTAGGGTTCGAGGCGCGCGGCTTCGCGCGCGGCGCTCTGCTGCTGGGTGCGCCCGGCCGCCATCAGTTCGCGCATCTCGGCGCGCAATGCGGCTTCATCGACCGCCTTGATGCGACCCTGCTCATAGACCACGC
>CAWAOQ010000004.1:0-118828 GCA_963783785.1 uncultured beta proteobacterium
CTATGTGATCGACAACGCGCTGGACACGATCGTCGAGTTGGCGGGCGGCGGCAGCGATACCGTGGAAGCCAGTATCACGCATGCGCTGGCTGCGAACGTCGAAAACCTGACACTCACAGGCGCCACCGCCATCAACGCCACCGGCAACGACCTTGGCAACCTGCTCACCGGCAACGCCGCGATCAACACGCTGAGCGGTGGCGGGGGTGACGACACGCTCAACGGCGGTGCAGGCAGCGACCGCATGGCGGGCGGCCTGGGCAATGACAACTACGTCGTCGACAGCACGAGCGACATCGTCACTGAAGCGCCTGGCGAAGGCACCGACACCGTGACCGCCTCGGTGACCTGGACGCTCGGCACCAATGTGGAGAACCTCACCCTGATTGGCAGCGCCAATCTCAACGGCACCGGCAACGACCTCGATAACGTGATCGTCGGCAACGCCGGCAGCAACTCGCTTTCAGGCGGCGCCGGCAACGACTTGCTCGACGGCGGCCTCGGAACCGACACGATGACCGGCGGCACCGGCAACGACATCTATCGCATCGACACCACGCGCGACAAGGTCACCGAGAGTTCCGGCGCAGGCATTGATCGCGTCGAGAGCACGGTCACCTGGACGCTGGGCAGCAACTTCGAGAATCTCACGCTCACCGGCACGACCGCCATCAACGGCACCGGCAACACGCTGGACAACGTGCTTACCGGCAACGCCGCGGCAAATGTGCTCAGCGGCAGTTCGGGCAACGATACGCTCGACGGCGGCGCAGGCAACGACACGCTGGCGGGTGGCAGCGGCGCTGACACCTACCGTTTCGCGGCCGGCAAAGGTGTCGACACGGTGCAAGAGAACGATGGCACCTCAGGGGTGTCGGATCGGGTGGACTTCGGCTCACTTCTGCAAAGCCAGTTGGCCTTTCAGCGCAGCGGCAACAACCTCGAGGCCTTGATCGTCGGCAGCAACGTCGACAAGTTGGTTGTCAAAGACTGGTACCTCGGCAGCCAGTACCGCGTCGAGCAGTTCGCATTTGCAGACGGCGCGACGCTGAGCGATGCGCAAGTGCAAGGCCTTGTCGACGCCATGGCGGGGTTCGCACCCGGTACGGCGTCGGTCGAGCCGGTCCTGCGGCTTGACACGTCGTACTCGATGTCCCGCGATATGGGCAGCATCGCGGCGCAAGTGACATAGTGCGAGCAAGGCAGGCCACTGCGGCCAGCGATCTTGCCCCTCGCCTACAATTCCCCTCGACGGGCCTTCCCGCATGGAAGCGCGCCCAACCGGGTCAGGTGGGGAACCAAGCAGCCCTAAGCGTTGCAACCAGTGCCGGGGCGAGGCTCGTCACCCTCCACACCCTTCACGCGCCTGCCGTGATGCCATCACGCTCCGGCTCGATCAGTTCGCCGGCGCCGCTGATGAACGCGGCACGCACCTGCTCGCCGGGCTGCAGTGCCTGCACCGCCCGGCGGTACGCCGCAAGCTGCTCACGGTAGGCCGGGTTGTGCTGCGGCTCGGCGCCGAGCTTGTAATCCAGCACCCACCAGGTCGGCTCGGGGCCGGCGGTGCAGACCAGACGGTCGATGCGCAGTACCTGGCCGACCTCGCCCGCGGCAATCGGCACTTCGTTGCCCGCCCATGCCAGTTTGTCGGCGTCGAAGAACGCGGCGCATTGCGGGCTGGCGAGGATGCGCGTCGCGACGGCCTGCACCGCTGCCGCGTCGGCAACGCCGAATTCGGCCGCTGCCGCGGCCGCCCAAGGTGCCAGGTAGTCCAAGCCCTGTGCCGGACGCTCGCGCTGGGCCGCCGCCCACTCGAGCACGCGGTGCACGGCCTGCCCGAGTCGGGCCGCCGCGGCGTCCGCCGGCGCGGGCGTCTCGGCAGCGCTGACCGGCAGTGCACGCGGGTGCAGCGGCAGTGCAACGACCTCCGCCGCCGCGCCCTGCGAGCGCTGCACGGCCGCCGGCGCGGGCTGCCAGGCCGATGCCACCGCGGCAACGCGGCTCCACCATGACCGACCGGGCGCAGCGTGCCACGGCGGCGTGCGGCTGAACACCAGCCGTTCCTTGGCGCGCGTCATCGCCACGTACAGGCCATTGACCTCCTCGCGCTCGCGCGCGGCGTGTTCCTCGGCCAGCAAGGCACGCAACGATGGCGGACAACGCGACTCTGACGCGATGAACGCCACCCGCTGCGGCCGCGCGGCGTGCACCGGCCAGTCGACCAGCAGCGTGGCGGTCTCATTGGCTTGCGCCTCGGGTTCGGCGTCCATCACGAACACCGCACGCGCCTCCAGCCCCTTGGCGCCGTGGATGGTCAGCAACTGCACCGCGTCACGGCGCGCTGCCGGCACCACCTTGACGCTGCGCTGGCGCAGCGCACGCACGAAGTTGTACGGCGTGGCGTAGCGCGCGCCATCGAGTTCGAGCGCGCAGGCCAGCAGCGACTGCACGGCGTCGATCGCGCTGGGCAGGCGCTCCGGCGGCACGGCAGCCGCCAGGCGCGCCATCAGGTCGCCCTCGTGAACGATGCGATCGAGCAGGTCGTGCGGCGGCAACTGGGCCGCGACGTCGCTCCAGCGCGCCAGCAGCGTGCGCGCACGCGCCAGCGCCGGGCTGTCGGTCCAATCCCGCATCAATGCCGGCCACCAGCCGCCGGCGCTGCGCGCCGCGATCGACAGCGTCAGCAACTCGTCGTCGCCGGCACCGAACAGCGGGCTCTTCAGCGCCCGCGCCAGCGACAGCGCCTGGCCGGGCGATGCCAGCACGTCGAGCACGGCCAGCAGGTCCTGCACCTCCGGCAATTCCGCGAGCGCCACGTCCTCGGGCGCCACGTAGGGCAGGTGCAACGCACGCAGGGCCTCGGCCGCCAGCCGCAGCGATGCGCGCTTGCGGGCCAGCACATAGATCTCGCCGGGCGCGAAGCCATCCTGACGCACCCACTGATGCACGGCCTGCGCAACCACCGCCGCCTCGGCCTCCCGCAGCACCTCTTCGGGTTCGTGGCGCGGCGTGGCCAGCGTGTCGCGCCAGACCCGCTCGGCCGCAGCCACGGAACGCGAACGCGCCGCGGTCTTGTCGCGCTCGACGGCGGGCAGCGTGAACAGCGCGCCATCCCCCTCCGCAGCCACCTCGGTGGTGTGCGGACGCCAGCCGGCAATGGCGCCCTCGGCCGCGAGTTCGCCGAACACGTGGTTGACGGCCGCCAGCACCGCAGGCGTGTTGCGCCGCGTGTGGTCGCAGGCCGCCACCGTGCCGCCGAGGCCCTCGACGACGAAGCGCTGGGCGGCCGCGAACACGCGCGGTTCCGCACGCCGGAAGCGGTAGATGCTCTGCTTGGGATCGCCGACGATGAACAGGCTCGGCGCCGTGCCGCCGCCGGCACCCGCGTAGGACGACAGCCAGGCCTGCAGCGCGTGCCACTGCAGCGGGCTGGTGTCCTGGAACTCGTCGATCAGCAGATGGCGCACGCGCGCATCGAGTCGCTGCTGCACCCAGCCGGCAAGCGTGTGATCGGCCAGCAGCGCCAGCGCCACGCGCTCGAGGTCGGCCATGTCGACCAGGCCGCGCTGCTGCTTGAGCGCGGCGTACGCGGCAAACAACGCCCGCGCCAGTCGCACCATGCGGCCATGCTCGTCATGCGCGTCCTGCTGGGCCACCGCCTCGCCGATGCGGTCGAGCATCGCGCAGACCTCGGCCTGTGCCGGCAGATCGCCGAGCTGCTTCCTGGGCGTGCCCGAGTCGGTGAAGAGCGCGCTGCGCAGTGCGTCGAACGCGGCGCGGTCGTCGGGCAGAGCCAGCGCCGCGACGAGGCCCTGCGCCGCCTCGTCCGACTTGAGCTTGCCGCGTGACGCGAGCTGCCGTGCCAGCGCACCGGCCGCATCGACCAGTGTCGGCCGCCGCACCAGCGCCGCCGGATGCGCGAGCCCGGCGCATTCGGCAAAGCACGCGGCCGCGGGTTCGACACTGGTCGCGAGCGTGCCGACCGCGTCGGCCAACTCGATCTCGACGCGACGCTGCCACGCGGCATCGAGCCACTTCTGCAGCGTGGTGCGGCCGCGCTGCGACGCGAGTGCACGGTAATCGGCGAGCAGCGCGGCATCGGCCAGCACGTCGGCATGGAAGCGTCGCATCAGCTCGGGGCGCAGATCGTCGAGGTCCTCCAACAGTTGCATGTCCGGGCGCAGGCCGAGTTCGGCCAGCAAATCGAGCGGCGCAGCGCGGAGCAACTGGGAGAACCAGGCGTGGAACGTGCGCACCTCGACCGCGCGGCCGCTGGCCAGCACCTGCTCATGCAGACCGATCAGTGCCTGCGCCTGCAATTGCGCGGCACGGCGTTCGACGCCACGCAGCATCAGCTCCTCGACCGCGCCATCGTGATCGAGTCGCGCGAAGCCCTGCAACCAATCGGCCAGGCGCGTGCGCATCTCGCCGGCGGCCTTGCGCGTGAAAGTGATCGCCAGGATGTCCTGCGGCGCAGCACCGTCGAGCAGCGCACGCACGATGCGCGACACCAGCATCCAGGTCTTGCCGGCACCGGCACAGGCTTCGACGACGACGGCACGGCGCGGGTCGCAGGCGGTGGCATAGAACGCCTCGCGGCTGACGCTGCGGCCATCCAGGCGGTAGGCCGGTGCAGTCATGTCGCGACCTCGCCCCAGTGGTCACGCCGACACAGACCGCGCGCCTCGCAATAGTCGCAGGTCGAGCCCTCGCCGAGCGCAGGCAAGCCGGCCCCTTCGCGCAGGCGTGCCAGGTCGTGCGCCAAGCCTTCGACGAGCGCTGTGGCACTGGCTTGGACGTCGGGATGCTCGACTGCTTGCGGCTGCTTGCGATCGTCGAGCGCCAGGTAGATAGCCCGCAACGGGCCGCCGCCGCCGAGCAGCGCGGCGTAGAAGGCCAGCTGGGTGTCCTCGAGCGGCGTGGCGACCTTGCGCTTCAGCGCCTGCAGGCTGCCGGTCTTGTAGTCGATGAGTTGGCGCATCCCGCTGGCGGGATGATCGTCGATGCGATCGATGCGGCCGTCGAGCACGACGCCGCCGAGCAGCGACGGCTCGCAACGCAGCGCGACCTCGCCGCTGAAGAAACGCCAGCCTTCGGCATCGCGGGCATGCAGCCAGTCGAGGTAATTCACGGCAAAGCGATCGAAGGCCGCGCGAAACGGCAGCAACTCGGCGGCATCGAGGGCCAGCGCGGCCTGTTCGGTATCGGCCGCGGCAATCAGGCACTGAAGGTCCGAGGACGCCGCGTCGGTTTCAGGGCGGTCGCGATGAAAACGCAGCAGCACGCCGTGCAACCAGGTGCCGAAGTCGCGCTTCTCGAGCTCGACCTCGAGCTCGGGCGACTCGCGCAACCCGAGCACGTTGAGGGCGAAGAAACGGTAGGGGCAGGCGCGCAGCGCCTCGACCGCGCTGGCCGAAAGGCGCGCCGGCACGGCCTGCGCCGCTGCCGGCGCCGGGCGCGGCACCGGCGCTCGGGTGACGGCGCGGCGCGGCAGCGTGGACCGCTGTTCGTCGGGTGCCGGCTGGCCAAGACGCCGTCGCGCCTGCCAGGCGCGCTCGACCAACGCGCTGGCGGCAAGCGGTTCGCCGCCTTCGGTGTCGCGGCGCAGGAGCGTGAGGTGCGGCACGCGCAGCAGATGCGCGAATGCCGCGCATTCGCGCTCGTGCCGTTCGGCCGCATTGGCCAAGCCGAACTCGCGCAGCAGCGCCTCGGGCAGCAGTGTCGGTTGTGCTGCAGCAGCGCCAAGCCGCTTCTCGTCGCAACCCGGGAAGACGACGGCGCCAAACGGCCGCAACAGCGCGCGCTCCAGCGGCGTGATGACCACGCTGGCCTTCGGCTGGGCTGGCGGCACGAAGCTCGCAACCTCGAGCACATCGTCGACCCAGGCGGTGAACTCACCGAGGTCGAGCAAGGTCGCCTCGGCAGCCGCCAGCCAGGCCGCGCCCGCGGGCAGGCCGTCGAGATGCAGTGCAGCGAGCAGTTGCCTGCCGGCGGCATCGTCGGCCAGTGCCTGAAGCAGATTCGGTGCCGCAGCCTGCAGCGCGGACAACCATCTGGCCAGCGTGCGGCGGCCACTGCCACGCAAGGCTTGCAGGCCGTCCTGCGCGCGCCGCTGCAGTGCCTCGGCGGCGCCATCGATGTCGCCGCCACGGCGCCATTGCGATTCGAGAGCGGCCAGCGCCGCGGCATCGCTGGCGTCGGCCTTGAGCCAGTCGAGCAGGGCATCGCGCCCGGCGCCATGCGCGGCTGCACGCAGCAGTGCCATCAGCCGCGCGGCGGCACGGGTCGTGGACAGTGCCCACCCGGTCTCGTCGTGCAGCGTGACCTGCGCACGCTCGAGCAAGGCTCGCATGCGCCGCACCACCAGCCGGTCCTGCGCGATCAGGGCCACGGGCGACTGGCCCCGGTCGAGTGCCTCGAGGACGGCCAGCGTGGCGGCCTGGGCCTCCTCTTCGAGCCCGGCGCAGCGCAGGCGGCGTGGCGGCGTCAGCCAGGCCGCTGCATCGAACGGTGCATTCGCGGGCGGATCGGCGTCGAGCAGCAGCACGGGGACCGCCCGATCCCGTGCGGCAGCCAGCAACCGATCGACCAGCGCATCACGGCCGCCGGCCTGCAAGGCAATCCACGCCGCGGGTCGCCAGGCCCAAAGGATGTCAGCAACGGGCGCATCGGCGCTGGCAGCCCATTCCAGCGCCACGCGGGCCAGCCAGCGCTCGCTGGCGCCCGGTCCGGTCGCAGGGCCCATCGCCTCGCGCACGCCCGCCCAATAGGCCGCTCGCGCGGCCGGTGCGCGCTGGTGCGCACCTCGCAGCAAGGTGTGCGCGGTTCGCACCACGGCAGCCACCGCGGACGCGAAGCCGCGAGGGTCGCGCCGGGCCCAGGCCGCACCGGTGGCCTGGCTGCGCAGCAGCACCCCTGCCGTCAGGCCGTCGGTGGCGGAGTCGAACGTGATCTCTCCGGACGGCGTGGGGCCGACCGGCGCCAACGACGCTGCCAGCGTCTGCGTGGTTTCGATTCGAGGCTGCCAACCGCCAAGTTGCGCGAAAGATTCGCGTACCACCGGCAGCAGACCGGCGTAAGGCAACGTCACGACGGCATCTCGCGGACTCACGCCTTGCGCGCTCAGCCATTGCCGCACGCGCTCGGCCACGGCGGGCCAGAAGTGTCGATCGACCGGATCTTCATCAAGCCGGTCGCTGGCTATCGGGCTCATAGGAAGCGGCCGCGCAGCGGCTCGAGTCGAAGGGCGAGGCTTGTGTCAGAATCATTGTGCCCTGCGCCACCGATGGCGTACCGAGGATGCACACCATGAGCAGTGAACTGATCAAGCATGTTTCCGATGCGTCGTTCGAAAGCGACGTCCTGCAGTCCGACAAGCCGGTGCTGGTGGATTACTGGGCCGAGTGGTGCGGCCCGTGCAAGATGATCGCGCCGATCCTGGACGAGGTGTCGAAGGACTACGACGGACGACTGCAGATCGCGAAGATGAACGTCGACGAAAACCGCGATGTGCCAGCCAAGTTCGGCATCCGCGGCATCCCGACGCTGATGCTGTTCAAGGGCGGCCAACTCGCCGCCACGAAGGTCGGCGCGTTGTCAAAATCGCAGTTGACGTCGTTCATCGACGGTCATCTATAATCTTGCGCCATTGCTGGAGCGGCAGTGGCCGCACCAGCCCGAGATTGCCACCGCGCCCTGTGCGATTGCCGATGGACGGCACCAGGCTCGCGGTTTCGGCCCCCCACCCTGCCCCGTAATCCGAACGCGCCAACCGCGCGCCAGGTGCGTCCGCAGGGACTGCAAGACCACCATCGACCTGGGGCCGAGACTTCCGGCACGCCGCCTGGCAGGCACGTGTCACCCTGAGGGTTGACCTTTCCATGCATCTGTCTGAACTGAAAGCGCTGCACGTCTCCGAGCTCATCAAGATGGGCGAGGAACTGGAGATCGACAACGTCGCTCGTCTGCGCAAGCAGGAGCTGATGTTCGCGATCATGAAGAAGCGCGCCAAGGGCGGCGAGCAGGTCTTCGGCGACGGCGTGCTCGAGGTGCTGCCCGACGGTTTCGGCTTCCTGCGCTCGATCGAGGCCAGCTACATGGCATCGACCGACGACATCTACCTTTCGCCGAGCCAGATCCGCCGCTTCAACCTGCACACCGGCGACATGGTCGAGGGCGAGGTGCGGGTTCCGAAGGACGGCGAGCGCTACTTTGCGCTGGTCAAGGTCGACCGCGTCAACGGCCTCGCCCCCGAGGAGAGCAAGCACAAGATCATGTTCGAGAACTTGACGCCGCTGTTCCCGAAGGAGCAGTTCAAGCTCGAACGCGACATCAAGAGCGAAGAGAACATCACCAGCCGCATCATCGACCTGATCGCCCCGATCGGCAAAGGCCAGCGTGCGCTGCTGGTGGCCCAGCCCAAGACGGGCAAGACGGTGATGATGCAGCAGATGGCGCACGCACTGGTGGCCAACTACCCCGAGGTGCACCTGATCGTGCTGCTGGTCGACGAGCGCCCCGAGGAAGTGACCGAGATGGTGCGCACGGTGCGCGGCGAGGTGATCAGCTCGACCTTCGACGAACCCGCCGCACGCCATGTGCAGGTGGCCGAGATGGTGATCGAGCGCGCCAAGCGCCTGGTCGAGTTGAAGAAGGACGTGATCATCCTGCTCGACTCGATCACCCGCCTGGCGCGGGCCTACAACAACGTGCTGCCGAGTTCAGGCAAGGTGCTGACCGGTGGTGTCGATGCCAATGCGCTGCAGCGCCCCAAGCGCTTCTTCGGCGCCGCGCGCAACGTCGAGGAAGGCGGGTCGCTGACCATCATCGGTACCGCGCTGATCGACACCGGCTCGAAGATGGACGAGGTGATCTACGAGGAGTTCAAGGGCACCGGCAATTGCGAAATCCACCTCGACCGCCGGATGGCCGAAAAGCGTGTCTACCCCTCGATCCTGCTCAACAAGTCGGGCACCCGGCGCGAGGAGTTGCTGCTCAAGCCGGAGATCCTGCAAAAGACCTGGATCCTGCGCAAACTGCTCTATCCGATGGACGAGATCGAGTCGATGGAGTTCATCCTCGACAAGATGAAGGCGAGCAAGAACAACATCGACTTCTTCGACATGATGCGGCGCGGCGGCTGATTCGGGCTGCGCAGCTATAATTTGCGATTTTCCGCTCCGGCAAGTGCGTCACGATGCGTGGCGTGGCTGCCAATACCACCAGCGAGAGGTTTCCGATGAAAGAAGGCATCCACCCGAACTACCGCGACGTCTGCTTCGTGGATTTGTCCAACGGGTTCAAGTTCGTCACGCGTTCGTGCGCGCAGAGCAAGGAAATGATCAAGATGGACGACGGCCGCGAACTGCCGATGTTCAAGGTCGAAACGACCAGTGAGTCGCATCCGTTCTACACCGGCACGCAGAAGAGCATCGACAATCTTGGCGGCCGCGTCGAGAAATTCCGCAACAAGTTTGCCAATCTCACCACGAAGAAGTGATCGCCAAGGCGGTCATCAAGACAAGGGCAGCCTCGGCTGCCCTTTTCATTGGCTGCACGGCATGATGCGCGGGTGAACGTCAAGCCCTCCCCGGCCCTGGTGACGCAGCGCGCGGTGCAGTGCCTGCCGCGGCCCATCCTGCTGCTGCTCTGCGCCGCCTATGTCCTGCCCGGACTGTTCGGCCGCGACCCGTGGCGCCATGCCGACCAGACTGCCTTTGGCTACATGCTGGCGATCGCCGAGGGCCGCACCGGCTGGCTGGCCCCGGCCATGGGCGGCCTGCCGCCGGAAAATGCCGTGCTGCCGCATTGGCTCGGTGCCGCGAGCATCTGGTTGCTCTCGCCTCTGGTCGACGCGCCGATGGCCGCGCGTGTGCCGTTCGGCCTGCTGCTGGCCGGCGTGCTGGCGCTGACCTGGTACACGATGTTCCACCTCGCGCGCACCGAGGCGGCTCAGCCGGTGGCCTTCGCCTTTGGCGGCGAAGCACCGCCCGTCGACTATGCCCGCGCGATGGCCGACGGCGCGCTGTTGGCGTTGATCGCGTCGCTCGGATTGCTGCAACTCGGCCACGAGACGACCCCCGAGTTGGCGCAATTGTTTGCCGCCGCCCTGGTGTTATGGGCCTGCGCCGCCGCGCCGTACAGAGGCTGGCGGGCCCGCATGGCGATGCTTGTCGGCCTGCCCCTGCTTGCCGCCAGCGGCGCGCCGACGATGGCCGTCCTGTACGGCATTGCCGCTGGCGTGATCACGTTGCGCTCGAATTACGTCGGGGGTCGCTCGTTCGCCCCGTGGGCCGCCTTGGCCACGGCGTTGGCCGCCGTGCTGGCGCTGGCGCTGGGCACCTGGGGATGGCGGATTTCGGTCGAACCCAGCGCTGCGCAAGGGCTGCAGTTGCTGCGGCTGTGGCTGTGGTTCCTCTGGCCGGTGTGGTTGCTGGCACTGTGGACGCTCTGGCGCTGGCGCCAACATCTCAACAAACGCCACATCTCGCTGCCGCTGGCGCTCGCCGTCGTCGCACTGCTGGCGTGCATTGCCGGCGGCGGCTTCGACCGTGCGCTGATGCTGGGCTTGCCCGGTTTCGCGGTGTTGGCCGCGTTCGCACTTCCGACGCTGCAGCGTGGCACCAGTGCCGCGATCGACTGGTTCTCGGTCTTCTTCTTCAGCATCGCCGCGCTGGCAATCTGGGTCATCTACGCCGCGATGATCACCGGCACGCCGGCACGCACGGCCGCCAACGTGGCCAAGCTGGCGCCGGGCTTTGCGGCGCAGTTCTCACCGGCCACCTTCATGCTGGCTCTGGCAGGCACGGTGGTGTGGCTGGCGTTGGTGCGCTGGCGCACCGGAAGACACCAGCATGCGCTGTGGAAGAGCCTGGTGCTGCCGGCCGGCGGCGTCGCGTTGGCCTGGCTTCTGCTGATGACGTTGTGGTTGCCACTGCTCGATTACGCGCGCAGCAACCGCCCCTGGGTGGCGCGGCTGGCGCGCCATGTGCCGCCCGGCGCCTGCGTCGCGGCACCGGGCTATCCACGCTCGGCGGTGGCGGCGCTCGAGCAGTACGGTCGTTGGACGGTCGAGGCGCGCAGCGACGTGAACTCCAGGTGCACCGTGCTGCTGCGACAGGAACGTCGCGGCCAGCCGGCCGCCGTGGTGCCGCCCGGCTGGGAGGTGGTTGCGCGAATCAGGCGGCCGACCGACCGCGACGAATCGACCGTGGTGCTGCGCCGCTCACGCTGACGCATCGGTCGATTCGGGTACATCGATTGCCGTGGATGCAGCCACACGCACACGTGCCGCGGGAAGCACGAGCCTGAAGCTCGAGCCCTTGCCCGGTTCGCTCTGGACATCGAGCTCGCCGCCGTGGCGCTGCGCCACGTGCTTGACGATCGCCAGGCCGAGCCCGGTGCCGCCGGTGTCGCGCGAGCGGCTGCCGTCGACCCGGTAGAAACGCTCGCTCAGGCGCGGCAGGTGTTCGCGGGCGATGCCGATACCGGTGTCGCGCACCTCGAACTCGCCGCAGCGGTCGGCGCCGCGCACGCGCCAGTGGATCTCGATCGCACCGCCGTCCGGCGTGTAGCGGATCGCATTGCTGACAAGGTTGCCCATCGCACTGGAAAGCTCGGTCTCCATGCCGGCGACCTGGCAGCCGGGCTGCACGGTCACCTCGATGCGATGGCGGCCCGCGGACAGCGCATGCGCATCGGAGACCACATGCGCCAGCAGCGCATCGAGCGCCACCCAGCGATCGGCGGCAGGACGGGCGCTGCCTTCGAGTTGCGCCAGCGTCAGCAAGTCATCGACGAGAGACTGCATGCGATCGGTCTGCTGCTGCATCAAGGCCAGTACGCGTGGCTGCTCGGCGGCAGTCAGCGGCACCGTGGCCAGTGTCTCGACGAAGCCCGCCAGCACCGTCAGCGGCGTGCGGATCTCGTGCGACACGTTGGCCACGAAGTCGCGGCGCATCGCCTCGGTGCGCTCGCGTTCGGTGATGTCCTGCGACAGCACCAGCTTCATCCCGTCGCCATAACTGCGCACCAGCACCGACAGCGTGGCCAGGCCGCTCGGGCTCGGAAACACCACCGGCTGGTCAAACAGGCCGTTTTGCAGGTGGGTGACGAAGGCCGGCGCGCGGACCAGGTTGGTCACGCGCTGCAGATGGTCACGCACGGGATCGATGCCGAAGTCGTCGGCCGCTTGCGGGTTGCACCAGGCGATCTGGTCGTTGGCATCGAGCATCAGCACGCCACTGGGCGCGGCCTCGATCGCCGACAGGAATTGCCGCAACCGATCCTGTTCTTCTGCGGTGCGGCGATCGCGTACGCGCAGCGCGCGCTCGATGCGATGGCCGAGCTCGCCCCACACGCCGACATGCGGCGGTGGCGCCGGGTTGTCCTCGATGCCCCGCAGCCAGGCCATCAGTCGATCGCCGCGCCAGGCATCGACGACAGTCACCATCACCACACCGATCAAGCCGCCGCCGAACGCACCGATCAGCGGGAAGCGCAAGGCGCCGCCGATCAGGCCGCCAAGCGCCGCGCCGATCGCCAGCGCGATCACGATGGCGGCCACGCGAGGCAGCAACAGGTTCATGCCGCCGCGGTGCTTGCCTGCGTCAGCCGGTAGCCTGCGCCGCGAACCGTTTCGACCAGGTGCGAACACTGCACCGGCGCCAGCGCCTCGCGCAGCCGCTTCACATGCACGTCGACCGTCCGCTCCTCGATGAAGACGTGATCGCCCCAGACGCGGTCGAGCACCTGGGCACGGCTGTGCACACGCTCGGGGTGGGTCATCAGGAAGTGCAGCAGCCGGAACTCGGTCGGACCGAGCTTCGCCTCGAGCACGACGCCGTCGATCAGGCGCGTGACGCGCCGTGTCGCCGGATCGAGCCTCAGGCCCGCAATCTCCACTGCATCGTCGAGCGCCTGCGGCGCCTTGCGGCGCAGCACCGCGCGGATGCGCGCCAATAGCTCCTTGGGCGAGAACGGCTTGGTCAGGTAGTCGTCGGCGCCACCGTCGAGGCCGGCCAGCTTGTCGGCCTCCTCGGCGCGAGCGGTGAGCATGATGATCGGCAGCGCTTTGGTGCGCGACTGGCCGCGCCAGGCCTTCGCCAGCGCCAAGCCGGTCTGGCCCGGCAGCATCCAGTCCAGCACCACCAGGTCGGGCAACACGCGATCGACGGCCTGCTGCGCAGCGTGGGCGTCGGCAGCCAGCGACACCTCGAAGCCGGCATGCCGCAGGTTGATCGCGACCAGCTCGGCGATCGCGGACTCGTCTTCGACCACCAGGATGCGGCTCATCTCAGCAGGCGCAGCGGCAGGCGGCAGACCATGTGGGATCGCAATTGGCCGTCACGATCGCGCATCAGCGAACGACGCTCTCGACGGACTCGACCGAGGTGTGGCGCACGTCGGTGCCCTTGACCACATAGATGATGGCCTCGGCCAGATTCTTCGCGTGGTCGCCAACGCGCTCGATCGCCTTGGCGACGAACACCAGGTCGATGCTCGCCGAGATGGTGCGCGGGTCTTCCATCATGTAGGTGATCAGCTTGCGCAGCAGGCCATCGAACTCCTGGTCGATCTGGTCGTCCTGCTTGAGCACCTCGAGCGCACGAGCGGTATCCAGGCGGGCGAACGCGTCCAAGGCCTTGCGCAACTGTGCAGTCGCCAGTTCGGCGCCGAAGGCGAGGTCGGCCACCGGCAGCCGCAACCGGCTCGACACGCCGGTGTTGATCAGCCGCTGCACCGTGCGCGCGATGCGTGCCGCCTCGTCGCCGGCGCGCTCGAGGTTGGCGATTGCCTTGCTGACCGCGATCAACAGGCGCAGGTCGCGCGCCGTCGGCTGCCGGCGCGCGACGATACCCCACAGGTCGCGGTCGATCTCGACCTCCATCGTATTGACGCGCTCTTCGGTCTGCAGCACCTGCGAAGCCGTCTCGCCGCTGAATTGCGACAGCGCATACATCGCCTGGGTGACCTGGCTTTCGACCAGACCCCCCATCTCGAGCACCCGCGTGGAGATGTCGCCGAGCTCGGCATCGAACTGGGTCGATAGGTGTTTGTCGGTCATGTGCGCGTCCTCAGCCGAATCGACCGGTAATGTAGTCCTCGGTTTCCTTGCGTTTGGGCTTCATGAAGATGTCCTTGGTGTCGCCGAATTCGACCATTTCGCCGAGGTACATGTAGCCGACGAAGTCGGAAACGCGCGCCGCTTGCTGCATGTTGTGCGTCACGATCAGCATCGAGACCTTGCCCTTGAGCTGATGGATCAGCTCCTCGATGCTGCCGGTGGCGATCGGGTCGAGCGCCGAGGTCGGCTCGTCGAACAGCAGGATCTCGGGGTCGGTCGCCAGCGCCCGGGCAATGCAAAGCCGTTGCTGCTGCCCCCCCGACAGGTTGGTGGCGACCTCGTCGAGCCGATCGCGCACCTCGTCCCAGATCGCCCCGCCCTTCAGGGCCGCCTCGACCTTGTCTTCGAGGTAGCTGCGTGAATTCTCGCCGCGAACGCGCAAGCCGTAGGCCACGTTCTCGAAGATCGACTTCGGGAACGGGTTGGGCTTCTGGAACACCATCGAGATGCGCATGCGCACCTCGATCGGGTCGACGCTCTTGTCGAGCACGTTGACCGCGTCGGGCAGCAACTGGATCGTGCCATCGTAGCGATTGCCCGGATACAGGTCGTGCATGCGGTTGAAGCAGCGCAGGAAGGTCGACTTGCCGCAGCCCGAGGGCCCGATCAGTGCCGTGACCTTGTGTTCGTACACCGGCATCGTGACGCGCTTGAGCGCCTTGAAGTCGCCATAGTAGAAGTCGAGACCCCGGGCCTCGGCCTTCAGCGGCAGCGGGGTCGTCGGCAGCGTGATCGTGGCGGACGTCATGGGTGCAGTTTCCTGGAGGGCTACCAATTGATGTTCTTGCGCATCCGGAAACGCAGCCAGATCGCCAGCGCGTTCATGCCCAGCGTCATGAAGACCAGCACGAAGCTGGCTGCGGCGGCGTTCTGGTGAAAGGCGGGATCGGGGCGCGAGGTCCAGTTGAAGATCTGGATCGGCATCACGGTGAATGGCGAGAAAAGCCAGTCGAACAGGCCGGCAGCCGGTTCGCCCGTGCCAGGCACCGGCGGCAAGAAGGCGATGAAAGTCAATGCGCCGATCGTGATGATCGGGGCCGTCTCGCCGATCGCGCGGGCCATGCCGATGATCACGCCGGTGAGGATGCCGGGCATGCCATAGGGAATCAGGTGGTCATGCACGACCTGCCATTGCGAGGCGCCACAGGCGTAGGCGCCTTCGCGGACATGCCGCGGAATCGCCCGCAACGCTTCGCGCGTGGTGACGATGACGATCGGCAGGATCAACAGCGCGAGCGTCAGGCCAGCCGACAGGATGCTCTGGCCGAAGCCGAAGGTGTAGACGAACAGGCCGAGCGCCAGCAGCCCGTAGACGATCGAGGGCACCCCGGCGAGGTTGCTGATGTTGATCTCGATGACCGTGGTGATCCAGTTCTTCCTCGCGTACTCCTCGAGGTAGATCCCGCCGTAGATGCCGACCGGGACGGCGAAGAACGCGGTCACCAGCATCACCAGGATCGAGCCGACCCACGCCGACAGGATGCCCGCGTTGGCCGCCCGCCGCGACGGGAAGCTGGTGAAGAAGTCGCCGGTCAGGCGGGGAACGCCGTCGATCGCCATGCCTGCAAACAGTGCCGCCAGCGTCAACACGCCCACCATCAGCGACAGGATGCCCAGCACGCCGAACAGTGCATCCCAGCGCTTGGCCTTGCGGATCAGCCTGCGCAGTTCGATGGTGCGGCTGTCGGAGTTCGCAGCCATCAGTAGGCCTCCCGGAATCGGCGGCGCATCCAGTGGCCGAGCAGGTTGAAGCTGAGCGTGATCACCATCAGCGTCAGGCCGGCGGCGAAGATGGTCTGGTAGCCCACCGAGCCGTGCGGCAGATCGCCCAGCGCCACCTGGACGATGTACGAGGTGATCGTCGCGGCGGGCTCCATCGGGTTGAACGTCAGGTTGGGTTGCATGCCCGCGGCCACGGCCAGGATCATCGTCTCGCCGACGGCCCGCGACACACCGAGGATGTAGGCCGAGGCGATGCCGGACAAGGCGGCCGGAACGACGACCTTCACCGCGGTCTGGAAACGGGTCGCGCCCATCGCGTACGAGCCTTCGCGCAGGCTCATCGGCACCGCCCGCATCGCGTCCTCGGACAGCGAGGAGACGTAAGGAATGATCATGATGCCCATCACCAGGCCCGCCGACAGCACGTTGAAGCCCGGCAACTCGGGAAAGATCTTCTGCAGCAGCGGCGTGACGAACAGCAGCGCGAAGTAGCCGTAGATGATCGTCGGCACCCCGGACAGCAACTCGAGCGTCGGCTTGAGCGTCTCGCGCGTCTTGTGGCCGGCGAACTCGGACAGGTAGATCGCGATGATGGTCCCGAGCGGGATGGCGATGCACAGCGCGACCGCCGAGCTGGTCAGGGTTCCAGAGAGCAGCACCGTGATGCCGAAATGCGCATCGGAGAACAGCGGCGTCCACTGCGAGTCGGTCAGGAAGTCCCACAACGGCACGTGGCTGAAGAAGTCCAGCGACTCCCGCAGCAGCACGTAGACGATGCCCACCGTGGTGAATACCGAGACGCAGGCCGCGAGCAGCAGCACCATCTCGATGACCTTCTCGCGCCGCTTGCGCCGGACCTTGGCCTGCGCCAGCTGCGCCAGGCGCGCATCGCCCGTCAAGGCTGGGTCGGCCACTCGGATCCCTCGCTCGGTGTTCGCAGTGGCAACCATTCTAGAAGCCTTCCCCGTGCAGTTCGCCGGCCCACCAGCGGGGCACGACCAACCTGGGAGACATCAGAGCTTGGCTTCGCGGGCCAGCAGATCGTCGATACGCACGCCGACTTCGTTCTTGCCGCCGAACACGGTGCCCTTCTTGCCCTTGGCGATGTGCTCGAGGCCGATCGTGTAGGCCTTGTCCGGCAGCGGCACGTACTTCACTTCCTTGGCGATCTTGGCCGAATTCTTCATGTAGTACTCGGCGAACTCGCGCACTTCGGGCTTGGCCAGCGACTTGACGCTGACGTAGATGAAGATCGGACGCGACAGCGGCTGGTAGCTGCCGTCGAGCACGCTGGCCTCGCTCGGCGCGACGGCCGGCTTGCCGGCCTTCTCGACGATCGGCACGGCCTTCAGGCGCTGCGTGATTCTCGGCGTAGTACGCATAGCCGAAGTAGCCGATGGCGTTGACGTCCTGCGCGACGCCCTGCACCAGCACGTTGTCGTCTTCGGATGCGGTGAAGTCGCCGCGGCTGGCCTTGGACTTGCCGTTGATCGCCTCGGTGAAGTAGTCGAAGGTGCCCGAGTCCGAGCCAGCGCCGAACAGCTTGATCGGCGCGTCCGGCCAGGCCGGGTTGACCTGGTTCCAGCGCATGATCTTGCCCTGCGCCGCCGGCTCCCAGATCTTCTTCAGTTCGTCGACGGTGATCGACTTCAGGAAGGTGTTCTTGGGGTTCATCACGACTGTCAGCGCGTCGAAAGCCACCGGCAACTCGACGTATTCGACGCCGGCAGCGCGGCAATCGGCCATTTCCTTCTCGAGGATCGGGCGCGAGGCGTCCTGGATGTCGGTTTCGCCGCGGCAGAACTTCTTGAAGCCGCCACCGGTTCCGCTGATGCCGACCGTCACCTTGATGACGTTCTTCTTCATCTTCTGGAAGTCTTCGGCAACACCTTCGGTGATCGGATAGACCGTCGACGAACCGTCGATCTTGATGACCTGGGCTTGCGCGACGCCGGCGGTTGCGATCAGTGCGGCGAGCGCCGCCGCCTTGGGAATCAGATTCATGCTTTCACTCCTGGTGTTCACGGACCACATCGATTCGTGACACTGTAGGGACTGACCGTGAAAGTTCTGTGACATTGCCGGGCGGCCCCACGGATGCCGGATCCGATCGTCACGCCTCGTGACAGGGGTGTCACGACCCTGACGACCCGGCGCCGGGCCGGCTGCGACGGGTCAACCCGCCCGGGCCGCCTCCGCCAGGGTCTCGGCGCCGCGCCGGGCCGCCGCACCATCGGCGGCCTCGACCATCACGCGCAGCACCGGTTCGGTGCCGGACGCCCGGATCAGCACGCGACCGGTGTCTCCCAGGTCACGCTCGACGGACAAGCTCGCCGCCTGCAAGGCGGTATTGCGCCGCCAGTCGCTGCCATCTGGCAGGCGCACATTGATCAGCGTCTGCGGGAACAGGCTGACGCCGTCAAGCAATTCGGCAAGGGACTTGCCGCCATGCCGAACAGCCTGCAGTACCTGCAGCGCGCTGACGATGCCGTCACCGGTCGTGTGCTTGTCGAGGGCGAGCAGGTGGCCCGAGCCCTCGCCGCCCAGTTGCCAGCCACGGGCCGTCAACTCTTCGAGCACGTAGCGGTCGCCGACCTTGGCTCGCACCAGTGCAACGCCGCGCTCGCGCAACGCAAGCTCGACCGCCATGTTGGTCATCAACGTGCCCACCGCGCCGGGCACCGCCTCGCCGCGGGCCAGCCGGTCGGCAACGATCACGTAGAGCAGTTCGTCGCCGTTGAACAGGCGGCCGCTTGCATCGACCAGTTGCAGCCGGTCGGCATCGCCATCGAGCGCGATGCCGTAGTCGGCGCGATGTTCTGCAACGGCGTTGACGAGCGCCTGCGGGGCGGTGGCGCCGCAGCCGGCGTTGATGTTCATGCCGTCGGGTGCGCAGCCGATCTTCACGACATCGGCGCCGAGTTCATGGAACACATCCGGCGCCACGTTGTACGCCGCACCGTGCGCTGCGTCGACCACCAGCTTCATGCCCTTCAACGACAGATCGCCGCTGACCGTGCTCTTGCAGAACTCGATGTAGCGGCCGCCGGCATCGTCGATCCGGCGCGCCTTGCCCAACCCCGCGGAGTCGGCCCACTGCGGGGGCTCCAGCAGCGTGGCCTCGACTGCCAGTTCCCAGGCGTCGGGCAGCTTGTGGCCGTTGGCGGAGAAGAACTTGATGCCGTTGTCGCCGAACGGATTGTGGGACGCGCTGATCACCACGCCCAGGTCGAGCCGCAGCGCGCGCGTCAGGTAGGCCACGCCGGGCGTCGGCAGCGGGCCCGACAGCAAGGTATCGACCCCTGCGGAGGCGAACCCGGCCTCCAGCGCCGACTCGATCATGTAGCCGGAGATGCGGGTGTCCTTGCCGATCACCACCGACGGTCGGGTGGCACTCTGCTTGAGCACCCGCCCGACCGCATGGCCCAGGCGCAGCATGAAGTCGGGGGTGATCGGTGCCTGGCCGACGGTGCCACGGATGCCGTCGGTGCCGAAATAGCGTCTGCCCATCGTCAAACTCCCTCGCAGTTCTCGTTGACCGCTTGCCAAACCATCAGTGCATCCACCGTGGCGGCCACGTCGTGGGCTCGCACGATGCGAGCGCCACGTTGCACCGCCAGCAACGCCGCTGCCAGGCTGGCCGCCAGCCGGTCGCCGACGGCACGCCCGGTCAACGCACCGAGCGTCGACTTGCGCGACCAACCGACCAGCAGCGGCGCGCCGAGCGCCAGCAACTCGTGCTGGCGCCTCAGCAGGGCCAGATTGTGACCCACGTCCTTGCCGAATCCGATGCCGGGGTCGACCACGATGCGACGGGCGTCGATGCCACGTTCGCGCAGTGCCGCCAGGCGCTCGGCCAGAAAATCGCGCACCTCGCTGACGACGTCGCCGTAGCTCGGCGCGGCCTGCATCGTGCCCGGCTCGCCCTGCATGTGCATCAGGCAGACGCCCGCCGTCGCGTGACCGGCCAGCGCGTCCAGCGCGCCGGGCCGCTGCAGCGCGCGCACGTCGTTGACGATGTCGACACCGAGGTCGAGCGCGGCGCGCATCACCAGCGGCTGGCTGGTGTCCACCGACACCGGCACGCCGAGGGTCACGGCATGGCGCAACACCGGCAGCACACGCTGCAGTTCCTCCTCCGCGCTGGGCGTGCGTGCGCCGGGGCGGGTCGATTCGCCGCCGATGTCCAGGATGTGCGCCCCTTCGCGCAACAATGTGTCGCAGTGCGCGACGGCACTCGCCGCGTCGGCGTGACGGCCGCCGTCGGAGAACGAGTCGGGCGTCACGTTGACGATGCCCATCACCCGGGGCTGGCCGAGGTCGATCGCGAAGCGGGTGGTCTGCCAGATCGTCATGGCTACGAAAAACGGGGCCGAAGCCCCGTTGCGTTGGATGGCGCGCGCAACTTCAGGCCGTCGCCGCGGCCTCGCCGGTGCCCACCGCGGGCGGCGCGCCGCCGCTCTTGGGTGGCGTGGACGTCGGCCAATCCTTTGGTGCCCGAGGCGGCTTGCCGGCCATGATGTCGTCGATCTGGTCGCTGTCGATGGTTTCCCACTCGAGCAGTGCCTTGGCCATCGCGTGCATCTTGTCCTGGTTGTCCTCGATCAGCTTGCGCGCGATCGTGTATTGCTCGTCGATGATGCGGCGGATCACCAGATCGACCTTGCGCATCGTCTCCTCGGACATGGTGGTGGTCTTGGTCACCGAGCGGCCCAGGAAGACCTCGCCCTCGTTCTCGGCGTAGACCATCGGCCCCAGTTCGTCGGTCATGCCGTAGCGGGTGACCATGTCGCGGGCAATCTGCGTCGCGCGCTCGAAGTCGTTGGACGCACCAGTCGTCATCTGGTGCATGAACACCTCCTCGGCGATGCGCCCACCGAACAGCACACTGATCGTGGACAGCATGCGCTCCTTGTCGAGGCTGTAGCGATCACCTTCGGGCAACTGCATCGTCACGCCGAGCGCACGGCCACGTGGGATCACGGTGACCTTGTGCACTGGGTCGGTCTTGGGCATCAGCTTGGCCACGAGCGCATGACCCGCCTCATGGTAGGCCGTGTTCCTGCGCTCTTCCTCGGGCATCACCATGCTCTTGCGCTCGGGGCCCATCATGATCTTGTCCTTGGCCTTCTCGAAGTCGACCATCTCGACCACGCGCCCGTTGCGGCGCGCGGCAAAGAGGGCCGCCTCGTTGACCAGGTTGGCCAGATCCGCGCCGGAGAAACCCGGCGTGCCGCGGGCCAGGATGTCGGCGCGGATGTCCTGTCCGACCGGCACCTTGCGCATGTGCACGTTGAGGATGGCCTCGCGGCCGCGCACGTCGGGCAGCGAGACGTAGACCTGACGGTCGAAGCGGCCCGGACGCAGCAGCGCCGGGTCGAGGATGTCGGGCCGGTTCGTGGCCGCCATCACGATCACGCCGAGATTGGTCTCGAAACCGTCCATCTCGACCAGCATCTGGTTCAGCGTCTGCTCACGCTCGTCGTTGCCGCCGCCAAGACCGGCGCCACGGTGGCGACCGACGGCGTCGATCTCGTCGACGAAGATGATGCACGGCGCACTCTTCTTGGCCTGCTCGAACATGTCGCGCACGCGCGCCGCGCCCACGCCGACGAACATCTCGACGAAATCCGAGCCGCTGATGCTGAAGAACGGCACCTTGGCTTCGCCGGCAATCGCCTTCGCAAGCAGCGTCTTGCCGGTGCCCGGGGGGCCGACGAGCAGCACGCCGCGCGGAATGCGGCCGCCCAACTTCTGGAAGCGCTGTGGATCCTTCAGGAAGTCGACCAGTTCCTTGACCTCCTCCTTGGCCTCTTCGCAGCCGGCGACATCGGCAAACGTGGTCGTGTTGTTGGCTTCGTCAAGCATGCGCGCCTTGCTCTTGCCGAAGCTGAACGCACCGCCCTTGCCACCGCCCTGCATCTGGCGCATGAAATAGACCCACACGCCGATCAGCAACAGGAACGGGCCCCAGCTGATCAGGATCGTCATCAGGATCGATGGCTCTTCGCGTGGCTTGACGTCGAACTTGACGCCGTTGTTGATCAGGTCACCAACCAGGCCGCGATCGAGGTAAGTGGCCGTGCTGCGAAGCCTCTTGTCGTCGGTGGTGATGGCAATGATCTCGGTTCCACCGGCGCTGCCTTCCTGGAGCGTGACCGACTTGATGCGCTTGCTTCGCACTTCCTCAAGGAAATCGGAGTAACCGATCTGGCCGCCGGCCACGGCGCCACGGTCGAACTGCTTGAACACGGTGAACAGCACGAGCGCGATCACCAGCCAGACAGCGATCTTCGAAAACAATTGGTTGTTCAACGCGGTTCCTTGTGCCGTTACTCGAGAACGCGCCTGCAACGGCGCGCTTTCCCATCTGGGGTCGATTTTAGTCCTGTCAAGGCAACCGGCGCATGGGAGGAGTCGGCACCGGTTCCGGATGTCACGAACTCTTTTTCAGACCGATTCCGACCAGGAAGGTTTCCGACGAGCGGTCGCGGGAAGCTTTGGGCTTGATCGGCCGGGCCACCCGGAACGTCTTCTTGAACAGCTCGACCAGCTGGCTGTAGCCGCTGCCGTGGAACAGCTTGACCACCAGGGCACCTTCAGGACGGAGGTGTCGGCGCGAGAAGTCGACTGCCAATTCGACCAGGTGCGCCACCCGCGCGGCGTCTGAGCTGGAGATGCCCGACAGGTTGGGTGCCATGTCGGACAGCACCAGATCGACGGGGCGGCCAGACAGCGCCGCTTCCAGCCTGGCCAGCACATCCTCGTCATTGAAATCGCCCTGAATGAACTGCACCCCCTCGATCGGTTCGATCTCGATCAGGTCCAGCCCGATGATCGTACCGTTGAGCGCGCCCACTGCCGCACCACCGACGCCGGCCTCCTTGGGTGCGAAGCGCCGCCGCAGGTACTGGCTCCAGGCCCCCGGCGCCGCACCGAGGTCGACCACCACCTGGCCCGGCTTGATCAGGCCGAGTGTCTCGTCGATTTCCTTCAACTTGTACGCGGCGCGAGCGCGATAGCCCTCTCTCTGCGCCATCTTCACGTACGGGTCATTGATGTGGTCGGCGAGCCATGCCTTGTTGACCTTCTTGCTCTTGGTCTTGATCTTCATTGCGCGTCGATAATACGAACATGTCCCTGATCCAACTCACCCCGGCCCAGCGCAAGGAGCACCGCGCCGCGGCTCATCACCTCGATCCGGTCGTTGCCATCGGCAACGATGGCCTGACCGCCGCCGTCCGCAAGGAAGCCGACGCCGCGTTGAAGGCGCACGGCCTGATCAAGGTGCGCGTCTTCAGTGACAACCGCGAAGCACGCGAAGCGATCTTTCGCGAACTCGCCGACACACTGGATGCGGCGCCGATCCAGCACATCGGCAAGCTGCTGGTGCTGTGGCGGCCGGTGCCACCCAAGGAACAGACCGAGCGCGACGATCGCATGCCTGGTCCGCGCGTGGTCAAGATCCTCAAGTTCAGCAAGAGCGGCAACCACCGGCCCCAGGTCAAGAAGATCACGGTCCGGGGCAACGAGCGCATCACTGCCGGCGGTCAGGTCAAGCGGGCCAAGAAGCGCATCACCAGCGCAAAGAAGTCGGCGACCTGATCGACGCGCCAGAGACGGTCAGACGTAACGCACGTCCATGATCTCGTAACTCTTGACGCCACCTGGCGCCTGCACGTCGGCGACGTCGCCGACCTCCTTGCCGATCAGCGCACGCGCGATCGGCGAGCTGATGGAGATCAGTCCGAGCTTCAGGTCGGCCTCGTCGTCGCCGACGATCTGGTAGGTGACGTTGGCGCCGCTTTTTTCTTCCTCGAGATCGACAGTCGCCCCGAACACGACGCGACCACCGGCATCGAGCGTGGCCGGATCGATCACCTGCGCCGCCGCCAGCTTGCTTTCGAGTTCGAGAATGCGCCCCTCGATGAAGCCCTGCTTGTCCTTGGCGGCCTCGTATTCGGCGTTCTCCGACAGATCGCCCTGGGCGCGCGCTTCGGCAATGGCCTGGATCACGGCATGGCGCTCGACACCCTTGAGTTGCTGCAATTCGGCCTTGAGCTTCTGCAGGCCGCGGACAGTGAGGGGAACAGTGGCCATGACGGTTGTGGGTACGAATCGCGCGTCTGAAACGAAGCCGCCGCCTGGGTCTCCTTGCGGGACGCCCGGCGGCGGGGAACCGGCGCATTCTAGTGCAGCAGTGCGTGCAGTTCCTGCAGCGACCGCACACCGAAGTCCGCCTGATGCTTGAGCGCCTCGGTGGCCGCTTCGCAACCGGCCATCGTGGTGTAGTAGGTGACACGGTGAGCCAGCGCGGCGGTCCGTATGTAGCGCGAATCGGCAATCGCCGTGCGCGTTTCGTCGACGGTCGTGAACACCAGTTGGATCTCGCCGGCCTTGATCAGGTCGGCGATGTGCGGGCGACCGTCCTTGATCTTGTTGACCACCTTCACCGGTACACCGGCGGCGGCAATCGCAGTGGCAGTGCCCTTGGTGGCCACCACCGCAAAGCCGAGGTCGTGCAGGTCGGACGCCACTTTGACCGCGCGATCCTTTTCGCTGTTCTTGACCGTGATGACCACCGTGCCCGCCGCGGGCAGGCGCGAGCCGGCGCCAAGTTGGCTCTTCAGCATCGCTTCGCCGAACGTCTCACCGGCCCCCATCACTTCACCGGTCGAGCGCATCTCGGGGCCGAGGATCGGGTCGACGCCGGGGAACTTGTTGAACGGGAACACTGCCTCCTTGATGCTGAAATAGGGCGGGACGACCTCGCCCGGCTGGCGTCCATCGTGACCGCGCTGGTCCTTCAATCGCTGACCCGCCATGCAACGCGCGGCGATCTTGGCCAACGGCTGCCCGGTGGCCTTGCTGACGAAGGGCACGGTGCGGGATGCGCGCGGGTTCACTTCCAGCACGTAGACCACGGCCTCGTCGCCCTCACCCTGAATCGCGAACTGCACGTTCATCAGCCCGACCACCCCTAGCGCCTTGGCCATCAGCGCGGTCTGTCGGCGCAACTCATCCTGCAACGCGGACGGCAAGGAATATGGTGGCAACGAGCAGGCAGAGTCGCCAGAATGCACGCCCGCTTGCTCGACGTGCTCCATGATGCCGCCGATCATCACGTCGACGCCGTCGCTGATGCAGTCGACATCGACCTCGATCGCATCGTCGAGGAATCGGTCCAGCAATACCGGCGACTTCTCGGAGACGCGGACGGCCTCGCGCATGTAGCGCTCGAGGTCCTTGTCGCCGTGCACGATCTCCATTGCGCGGCCGCCGAGCACATAGCTCGGACGCACCACCAGCGGGTAGCCGATTTCCTGTGCAAGCCGCAAGGCCGCCTCTTCGGTGCGCGCGGTGCGGTTGGGTGGCTGGCGCAGCCCGAGCCGGTGCAGCAGTTGCTGAAACCGCTCGCGGTCCTCGGCGACATCGATCGAATCGGGCGAGGTGCCAATGATCGGAACGCCGGCTCGCTCGAGGTCGAGAGCCAGCTTCAGCGGTGTCTGGCCGCCGTACTGGACGATCACACCCGCGGGGCGTTCCTTGTCGACGATTTCGAGCACGTCTTCCAGCGTCACCGGCTCGAAGTACAGGCGGTCGCTGGTGTCGTAGTCGGTCGAGACGGTTTCCGGATTGCAGTTGACCATGATGGTCTCGTAGCCATCCTCGCGCATCGCCAATGCCGCATGCACGCAGCAATAGTCGAACTCGATGCCCTGGCCGATCCGGTTCGGACCACCACCGAGCACCATGATCTTCTTCTTCGTGGTCGGCTCGGCCTCGCACTCCTGCTCGTATGTCGAGTAGAGGTAGGCCGTCTGCGTCGCGAACTCCGCCGCGCAGGTGTCGACCCGCTTGTAGACCGGGCGCACGCCCAGTGCCTGGCGCCGTTCACGCACGGCATGCTGATGTGTTCCGAGCAGCTTGCCAAGGCGACGGTCCGAGAAGCCCTTGCGTTTGAGGTAACGCAACTCGCCAGCATCCAGGCTGTCGATCGTGCGCCCGGCCAGCGCCGACTCGGCGTGCACCAATTGCTCGATCTGCGCCAAGAACCAGGGGTCGATCGCCGTCTCATCGAAGACTTCGGCTTGCGTCATGCCGATGCGAAAGGCGTCGGCGACATACAGGATCCGCTCCGGCCCGGCCTCGCCGATCTCCTGCACGATCTCGTCACGGTCGGTGCTGCGTTCGGTCAGGCCGTCGATGCCGGTCTCCAGCCCGCGCAGTGCCTTCTGGAAGCTCTCCTGGAAGGTGCGGCCAATCGCCATCACCTCACCCACCGATTTCATCTGGGTCGTCAATCGAGCGTCGGCCGCTGGGAACTTCTCGAACGCGAAGCGGGGGATCTTGGTCACCACGTAATCGATGCTCGGTTCGAAGCTGGCAGGCGTGGCCCCGCCGGTGATGTCGTTGCGCAGCTCGTCGAGCGTGTACCCCACGGCCAGCTTGGCTGCGACCTTGGCAATCGGGAATCCCGTCGCCTTGGACGCCAGCGCCGACGAACGCGACACGCGCGGATTCATCTCGATGACGGTCATGCGGCCGTTGGCCGGATTGATCGAGAACTGCACGTTCGAACCACCGGTGTCGACGCCGATCTCGCGCAGGATGGCAATGCTGGCATTGCGCAGCAGTTGGTACTCCTTGTCCGAGAGAGTCTGCGCCGGTGCCACCGTGATCGAGTCACCGGTGTGGATGCCCATCGGATCGAGGTTCTCGATCGAGCACACGATGATGCAGTTGTCCGCGCGGTCGCGGACGACCTCCATCTCGTACTCTTTCCAGCCGATCAGGCTCTCCTCGATCAGCAGTTCCTTGGTCGGCGAGAGATCCAGGCCACGCTTGCAGATCTCCTCGAACTCCTCCGGATGGTAGGCAATGCCGCCGCCAGTGCCGCCGAGCGTGAAACTGGGGCGAATGACCATCGGAAAGCCGGTACCTCCGATCTCGGACGCAATGCGCCTCTGCACAGCCAGCGCCTCTTCCATCGAGTGCGCGATGCCGCTCTTGGCAGAGTCCAGGCCGATCGATGTCATCGCCTCCTTGAACTTCAAGCGATCTTCGGCCTTCTCGATCGCGCGCTCGTTGGCGCCGATCATTTCGACGCCGTACTTCTCCAGCACGCCGTGCTTGTGCAGGTCGAGCGCGCAATTCAACGCCGTCTGCCCGCCCATCGTCGGCAGCACCGCGTCAGGGCGCTCCTTGGCGATGATCTTTTCGACCACCTGCCATGTGATCGGCTCGATGTAGGTGACATCGGCCATCTCCGGGTCGGTCATGATCGTCGCCGGGTTGCTGTTGACGAGGATGACTCTGTAGCCCTCCTCGCGCAGCGCCTTGCAAGCCTGGGCACCGGAATAGTCGAATTCACAGGCTTGGCCGATGACGATCGGCCCGGCCCCGATGATCAGGATGGACTTCAGGTCACTGCGCTTGGGCATGCTGGTCCTCCGCCATCAACGCAGTGAATCGATCGAACAGGTAGGCGATATCGTGCGGGCCGGGTGAGGCTTCCGGATGACCCTGGAAACAGAAGGCCGGCCGGTCGGTGCGGGCCAGACCCTGCAGCGTGCCGTCGAACAGGCTGACATGGGTCGGTCGCAGGTTGGCAGGCAAGGTCTTCTCGTCGACGGCAAAGCCGTGGTTCTGGCTGGTGATGCTGACCCGGCCGTTGTCGAGATCCTTGACGGGGTGGTTGGCCCCGTGGTGACCGAACTTCATCTTGAAGGTCCTTGCGCCCGAGGCCAGCGCCAGGATCTGGTGGCCCAAGCAGATGCCGAAGGTCGGAATACCACGGTCGATCAGCGTCCGCGCAGCGGCGATCGCATAGCGGCAAGGCTCAGGGTCGCCAGGACCGTTGCTGAGGAACACGCCATCGGGACGCAGCGCCAACACCTCGGCGGCTGGCGTCTGCGCCGGCACCACGGTGATGCGGCAGCCGCGGCTGGCCAGCATGCGAAGGATGTTGCGCTTGACGCCGTAGTCGTACGCGACCACGTGAAATCGTGGTGCGTCCATCGCGCCATAGCCGGTGCCAAGCGCCCACTCGGTCTGCGTCCACGAATACGGCTCGACCGCCGACACGACCTTGGCCAGGTCCTGCCCGGCCATGCTCGGCGCGCCACGGGCCAGCGCCAGTGCCTCATCGATCTGCGCCTGGCCGACCTGGGTACCGGCCGCGAAGGCCATGATGCAGCCGTTCTGCGCCCCCAGGCTGCGCAGCCGCCGTGTCAGCATCCGCGTATCGATGTCGGCGATCGCGACGGTGCCCTCCCGTGCCAGATACTCGGCCAGCGTCATGGTCTGGCGGAAGTTGGACGCCAGCAACGGCAGGTCCTTGATGACCAGGCCAGCGGCGAACACCTTGGCGGCCTCGACATCTTCGGCATTGACGCCGTAGTTGCCGATGTGCGGATACGTCAGCGTGACGATCTGCCGGCAATAGCTGGGGTCGGTAAGGATTTCCTGGTAGCCGGTCAGCGCGGTGTTGAAGACCACTTCACCGGCGGTGTGGCCGGCGGCACCGATCGAGGTGCCGCGAAAGACCGTGCCGTCTGCGAGCGCAAGGACGGCGGGAGGCAGGACAGGCAGCAATACAGGCTCCGGGGCGGGTGCCCAGCACGGCTCCTGCGCACGCCCGAGACCGGGTCTCACGGCGTGCGTGTGTGTCCGTCTTCAGGTATCAGGAAGGCTGGGGCGATGGGGGCAGACAAACCGCAGAATTATACGGGCGCAGCGGCACGCTGCCTCGCACCCGCCGACTCAGACCTGCAACGCGACAATGCCGGCGCGCGCGATCTGGGCGTCCTCGCTCGACTTCACTCCACTGACGCCCACGGCGCCGACGCAGTGCCCGTCGACGATGATTGGCACGCCACCTTCGAGCATGCCGTCGAGCCCGGGTGCACTGAGGAACGCCGCCCGTGGGCCGTTGATCATCTCCTCGTAGACCCTGCTTTCGCGCCGGCCAAGCGCTGCAGTACGGGCCTTGGCCGGCGCAATCTGCGCTGCGATCGGCGCCGCGCCGTCCAGCCGCTGCAGCCAGATCAGGTGACCGCCATCGTCGACGACGGCAATCGCCACCGCCCAGCCGTGCCGGCGGGCCTCGGCTTCGGCCGCCGCGGCAATGCGTCGCGCATCCTCGAGCGAAAGAAAGGGCTTGCTGTTCATGATCGTGGAGTCGAAGAAAAGGGCATTCCTGAGCGCTTCGGTAGGGAACTAGAATCCGCGGCGCGGGTCACAGCCCGCGTCACTCACATCACTGGAGGTCCGTGACGATGAACGAACGCCTGCAACCCGCGTATGTCGGCCAAGCCAGTACTGGCGCGGTCTCCGAACAGCGCAATCGCGTCCTGCGCAATACCTACTGGCTGCTGGCATTGTCGCTGGTGCCGACGGTGCTTGGCGCCTGGATCGGTGTCAGCACAGGCATCATGGCCACGCTCGGCATGGGCATCAGCACGATCGTGTTCCTGGCCGGTGCCTTCGGCTTCATGTTCGCGATCGAGAAGTTCAAGAACTCGAGCACCGGCGTGATGTTGCTGCTCGGCTTCACGTTCTTCATGGGTCTGATGTTGTCGCGCATGCTCGCTGCCGTGCTCGGCTTCAGCAACGGCGCGTCGTTGATCATGTACGCCTTCGGTGGCACGGCCGCGGTGTTCTTTGCGATGGCCAGTCTGTCCAGCGTGATCAAGCGCGACCTGTCGAACATGGGCAAGTTCCTGTTCGTCGGCGCAATCCTGCTGCTCGTGGCGGGCCTGATCAATCTCTTCGTGCAGTCTGGCGCCCTGATGATCACGCTGTCGGTGATTGCGATCGGTCTGTTCTCCGCCTTCATGCTCTACGACCTGAAGCGCGTGATCGACGGCGGCGAAACCAACTATGTCAGCGCGACGCTGGCGATCTATCTGGACATCTACAACGTGTTCCAGAGCCTGCTGGCCTTGCTTGGCATCTTCGGCGGCGAACGCGAGTAGCGCTGCGCGAGACGGTAATCGGGCCCCCTCTCGGGGCCCGTTTCTTTTCTGCGCTACGCACGCTCGAATACGGCGATGCTCTCGACGTGCGCCGTGTGCGGAAACATGTTGACCGCGCCGGCCGCCGTGCAACGGTAGCCGGCCTGGTGCACCAGCAGGCCGGCGTCGCGCGCCAGCGTGGCTGGGTTGCAACTGACATACACAATGCGCTGTGGCGCCATCCAGCCCGGCGCCTGTGCGGGATCGGCATGCAGCTCGGCCAGCGCCTTGGCCAGCGCGAACGCGCCTTCCCGTGGTGGATCGATCAACCACTTGTCTGCCACGCCGTCTGCCGCCAACTGCGCCGCCGTCAGTTCGAACAGGTCGCGCGCTTCGAAGCGAACCTTGCCGGCCAGACCGTTGCGTTCGGCATTCGCAGCGGCGCGCTGCACCAGCACGTCACTGCCCTCGATGCCCACCACTTCATGCGCCCGGCATGCCAACGGGAGGGTGAAGTTGCCCAGGCCACAAAACCAGTCGATCACCCGCTCGTGCGCCTGCACGTCGAGCAGACGCAGCGCACGACCGACCAGCACCGCATTGACATGCGGGTTGACCTGCGTGAAGTCCGTCGGCTTGAAAGGCATCGTGATGCCGAACTCAGGCAATGCATAGGCAAGCTCCTCGCCGTCCACGTCGTCCAGCCGGTGCACGGTCTCGGGGCCCTTGGGTTGCAGCCACCACTGCACGCCATGCTCGGTGGCGAAGGCGCGCAAGCACTGCTGGTCGGCAGACGAGAGCGGCTCGAGATGCCGCAGCACGAGCGCCACGACGTTGTCGCCCGCCGCAAGCTCGATCTGCGGCAAGCGCTCGCGCGCCTGCATCGCCGTCACCATCGCGCGCAGCGGCATCAGCATTGCGCTGACCCGCGGCGGCAATACCGCGCAACTCTGCATGTCGGCAATGAAGCTCGACTTTCGCTCGTGAAACCCGATCAGCACAGTGCCTTTCTTGGCCACATAGCGGACTGACAGGCGCGCGCGGTAACGGTATCCCCAGGACGGTCCCTCGATCGGCCGCAGCACTTGCTCGGGACGCACCTTGCCGACGTGCCAGAGGCAGTCTTCGAGGGCGCGCTGCTTGACGGCCACCTGCGCAGCTGGGTGCAGGTGCTGCATCTTGCAGCCGCCGCACGCGCCACCGTGCAGTCCAAAGTGCGGACAGGCGGGTCGCACGCGCATTGCACTTTCGTGTGCCAGCGCCGTCAGCGTTGCCTGCTCCCATTGACTCTTGCGGCGATTGACGCGCACCTGCACCGTTTCGCCAGGCAGCGCCCCCTCGATGAACACCACCTTGCCTTGCGCGTCATGCGCCACGCCCTGAGCCTCGAGGTCGAGCGATTCGACCGTCAGCCACTCGTTGTCTGCTGTCATTGACCCGGATTATCCGGGCGCGCGGCTTCAGAAGATCGAGTCGCGATCGATGCCGTGGCGCGCCATGTGGCGCTTGAGCTTCTGCAGCGCCTCTTGCTGAATCTGGCGAATGCGCTCGCGCGTGAGACCCATGCGCTCGGCCAGCGCCTCGAGCGTTTCAGGCTCGTGGTTGTGCAGTCCGAAACGCCCGGTCAGCACCTCGCGCTCGCGGTGGTTGAGTGCTGACAGCTCCGTTTCGAGCATCGACTCGACCTCGCGGTGCAGCGTCTGGCCCATCGGATCGACGGCATCGTCGTCAGCCACACCGTCGAGCAGCGACTCGCCCGCCGGCTCGCCCTCGCGCGCAATGTCGCGTGGCGCATCCAGCGACGACGGCGCTTCGGCAAAGCGCAACAGGTCGGCCACCTCCTGCGCCGGGCGACCGAGTGCCGCGGCGATCTGCTCGACACCCACCGGCCGGTCATCGGGAACGGCAGCCTGGCTGCGCTCGCCTTCCAGAGCGCGCCGCATCCTCAGCACCGTGTTGAGTTCGCGCACCACGTGCACCGGCAGCCGCACCAGCCGCGCCTGGTGCATGATCGCCCGCTCGATGCTCTGGCGGATCCACCACGACGCATAGGTGGAGAAACGAAAACCGCGCTCGGGCTCGAATTTCGCGGTCGCATGCATCAGGCCGAGGTTGCCCTCCTCGATCAGGTCGGTCAGCGGCATGCCGCGGCCGAGATAGTTCTTCGCGATGCTGACGACCAGACGCAGGTTGCGCTCGATCATCGCCTGGCGCGCGGCAAAGTCACCGGCCCGCGCGCGCCTGGCGGTGTCGTACTCCTGCTCGGGCGTGAACAGAGGCGCGCGCCGAATGTCGCGCAGATAGCTCTGCAGGGTATTGGTGGCGTCGGCATCGCCCGCAGCGATCTCGAGCGCGGCCGAAGCAGCCTCGCCAATGCTGTCCGCCGGCGCCGGATCGCCTGTGCCCTCGGACCGACCGCCTTCATGCGGTGCGCGCCTTGACATGCGCTAGCCCACCCGGTTCTCAGCGCGGCGGTAGCAAGCGCGCCGGATCGATCGGCTTGCCGAGCTTGCGCAACTCGAAGTGCAATTGCACCCGCTCCGCATCACTCGACCCCATCTCAGCGATCTTCTGGCCTCGGCGCACGACCTGATCCTCCTTCACCAGCAGGGTCTGGTTGTGCGCATAGGCGGTGAGGTAGGTGTTGTTGTGCTTGACGATCAACAGATTGCCGTAGCCGCGCAGGCCCGAACCCGCGTAGACCACGCGGCCGTCCGCAGCCGCAAGCACGGGGTCTCCCGCCTTGCCGGCAAACACCAAGCCCTTGGTACGCGCATCGTCGAACGGGGTCGTGACACTGCCGGCAGAGGGCCACGCCCAAACCACCTCGTCATCGTTGTCCCGCGGACCGGCAGCGGCTGCACTTGGCGTCGGTGCGCCTGAGGCGCCTGTCGCGACCGTCACTGGAGTCACTGGCACCACTGGCGCCACGGGCACCGACGCCGCAGCGGCCCCCGCCGGTGCCGCTGTCCCCTTGCCGCTATCGAGGGGCCGGGTCTCGACCTTCGTGAGCGGCACAGCCCGCGAGGTGGCCGCGGCAGCGTCGACACCGGGCGCGACGACACGCAGCACCTGACCAACCTCGAGGAGATTTGGATTGTCGATGTTGTTCCAGCGCGCGATGTCACGCCAGTTCTGACCGCTCTCGAGCCCGATGCGGACCAATGTGTCGCCCGGCTTCACGGCGTAGTAGCCCGGCTTGCCGGCATTCTCGGCGCCGGGCAGCGGCTTGGTCGCATCAGGCGCCGGCTTGGTCGCATCCGGCACCGGCGTGCTCGTGGGCACACTGCGAGTGCCGCGGTCCTCGACCGGCGCCCGGTTCGGCGTCGAGGAGCAGCCGGCAACGACCACCGCGACGAGCGCAGCGGCCACTGCACGGGCGAATGCGGGACACATCGGCAGCGTGATCATCATGCGATGCCCGATCTTAACGGCACAAAGTGCACCGATTCGTGATCGCGCCGCGTCCAGCCGTCGTCCGTGCGGTCGACCGTGATCAGCACCTGCCACTTCTGCGGGCCGACTCTCGTGGGTGCAAGCAGGCGACCACCGATGGCCAGTTGATCGAGCCACGCTTGCGGCACTTCGTCACCCCCGGCCGCACAAACGATCGCATCGTAGGGCGCATTCGGCGCATGGCCGAGGCGACCGTCGCCGTAGACCAGCCTCAGATTGTCTCTGCGCATCAATGCCAGGTTGTCGCGTGCGCGCTCGTACAGCGGGCGCAGGCGCTCTACCGATATCACCTGCTGCGCCAGCAGTGACAGCAAGGCCGCCTGGTACCCGCAGCCGGATCCGATCTCCAGCACGCGGCCGAGCGATCCCGTGCGGGCGGCGTCGCGACCCTCGTACAACAGGGCGAGCATCCGCGCGACGACCGATGGCTTGGAAATCGTCTGGCCCAGCCCGATCGGCAGAGCGGTATCTTCGTAGGCCTGGGCCGCAAGCGCCGTGTCGACGAACACGTGCCGCGGCACGCTGGCCATCGCAGCGAGCACAGGCTCGCAACGCGCCCCTTGCGCGCGCAAGCGTTCGACCATGCGCGAGCGCACCGACTGCGAATCGAGGCCGAGCCCAAGGGGCACGCTTTCGCGCGCAGCGTGCTCGCTGGCGTCGCGCAGGGGCCGCTGCGGCTGCTGCAACCGCTGCCCTGCGCGAGCGTCAGCCTTGGCCGGCCCAACCGCATGCGCCGCGCGGTCGAGCACCACTGGAAAGCGGCGGCCCCGCGCACTCATTGCGTCCCCGCGCCGGTCAGTGCGGCTTGCCAGGCGCTGAGGGACGCATGATCGGTCAGGTCGACCTGCAATGGCGTGATCGACACCAGGCCACTGGCGGTGGCGTGGAAATCCGTCCCCTCACCGGCCTCGCGCGCATCGCCGGCAGGACCGATCCAGTAGATTGTCTCGCCGCGCGGACTCTGCTGTCGGATGACCGGCTCGCTGGCATGGCGACGGCCCAGCCGGGTGACGCGACGTGGCAGCGACAGTGCATCCGCTCGGTTCGGAATATTGACGTTCAGCAGCCAAGGGCGCTGGCCAGGAGGCCGTGCGAGGACTTG
Organism: uncultured beta proteobacterium; assembly: GCA_963783785.1. Lineage (GTDB taxonomy): Bacteria > Pseudomonadota > Gammaproteobacteria > Burkholderiales > Burkholderiaceae_C > CADEEN01. Next base: position 34,364 of record CAWAOQ010000004.1, read on the forward strand.
CTCAACGACTGCGCGCGCCACCTGCGCGGCAGCGTCCAGATGTGCCCAGCCTTTTTCGACCTGCGAGAAAGCGATCGAAGGAATGCCAAACAGGAAACCTTCCATCGCCGCCGCCACGGTGCCGGAATAAAGGGTGTCGTCACCCATGTTGGCGCCATTGTTGATGCCCGAGAGCACCAGATCGGGCCGCACGGACAGCAAGCCGGTGAGCGCGACGTGAACGCTGTCCGACGGCGTGCCGTTGATGTAGCGAAAACCATTCGCAGCGCGCTGCACGGAAAGCGGCCGGTTCAGTGTCAGCGCGTTGGATGTCCCACTGGCGTTCTGCTCTGGCGCGATCACCTCGATCTCGCCCAGGCCCTGCATCGCCTGAACCAGTGCCGCCAGGCCAGGAGCGAGGTAACCGTCGTCGTTGGCAATGAGAATACGCATTGGTTCATTGTAGGCAGACAGGTACGCCATCGCCCATGCCGTCTCTCTGCGCTGCGGCTGCCTATCATGCATGCCTCGATCAACAAGGAGCACGCCCATGCACGCCTGGCTTTGCGACAACCCGATCGGCGTCGAGGCCTTGCGTTGGATCGAGATGCCGACACCCGCTCCTGGGCCCGGCCAGTTGCGCATTGCGGTGCGCGCGGCGAGCCTGAACTTCCCCGATCTGCTGACGGTGCAGAACAAGTACCAGATCAAGCCCCCGCTGCCCTTCGTGCCCGGCAGCGAATTCTCAGGCATCGTGGATGCGGTGGGCGATGGTGTGCGCCAGTTCAAGCCGGGCGACCGCGTCGCCACCATCGGCGTGGCCGGGGGTTTCGCGACACACGCTCGCGTCGATGCCGCCAACGTGATCTTGCTGCCGCCTGGCTTCGACCTCGAGGACGCCGCTGCCTTCGCCTTCACCTACGGCACATCACACCACGCACTGATGGACCGTGCGGCCTTGCGCGAAGGCGAGACCGTCCTGGTTCTCGGCGCTGCCGGCGGGGTCGGCAGCGCGGCGGTGCAGATCGGCAAGGCGGCAGGCGCCCGCGTCATCGCCGCCGCGTCGAGTGACGACAAGTGCGACTTCTGCCGCACGCTCGGGGCCGATGCGGTCATCAACTACGGCCGCGACGACCTGCGCAATGCCGTCAAGACCGCAACCGACGGCAAGGGTGCCGATGTCATCTATGACCCGGTCGGCGGCACTCTTGCAGAGCCGGCGTTCCGCTCGATCGCCTGGCGCGGCCGCTACCTTGTCGTTGGCTTTGCCGGCGGCCCGATTCCCGCATTGCCGTGGAACCTGCCGTTGCTCAAGGGGGCATCGGTGGTGGGCGTGTACTGGGGCGAGTTCGTTCGCCGCGAGCCCAAGGCCTTCCGGCAAGCGATGGCGGAGTTGTTCGGCTGGTACGCACAGAGTCGTGTCAAACCCGCCATCGACAGCCGGTTGCCGATGACCGCACTGCCTGATGCCTATGCCCGCATCGCCACGCGCCAGGTGCGCGGCAAGCTGCTGCTGGTCAACGGCGATTGAACGCTGCGCGGCAGAGCCAGCCTCGTCTGCAGGAGCGTGATGCGCTAGGATGCACTGCACGGCCCCAGGGACGAGATCCTCCGCCGGAGCAGGGGGAGATGAGCATGGTGGTAAAGGTCCTGATCCTCGAAGACAACCCCGTGGCACGCAGCTTCTTGTGCCGCGTGGTCCGCGAGAGTTTCAGCGACACGATCGCCATCACCGAAGCCGGAGACCTCGAAGGTGCGCGCAGGCAGATCGGAATGGCCGGCGGTGCCAGCGGCATGCATGGCGTCGATCCGTTCAAGCTGATCCTGGTCGATCTCGAACTGCCTGACGGCAACGGCATGGACCTGCTCGGCGAACTGTCCCATTACCCTGCAACCAAGATCGTCACTACGCTGTATTCCGACGACGACCATTTGTTCCCTGCGTTGCAGCGCGGAGCCGACGGCTACCTGCTCAAGGAAGACCGCTTCGAAGTGCTGGTCGAGGAACTGCAGAAGATCGTGCGCGGGCAGCCGCCGTTGTCGCCAGCCATCGCGCGCCGCCTGCTGACGCATTTCCGGCATGGCAACGGCGGCGACGAGGGTGCACCGGGTGCCGTCTTCACGTCGCAAGGCGCGTTCACGACCAGCAAGCCCGTACCGCTGATGGACAAGCCGCTCGACCATGAGCGACTGACGCCGCGCGAAAGCGAGGTACTGACCTACCTGAGCAAGGGCTTCACGATCAAGGAGATCGCCAGCCTGATGGGAATCAAGTGGTTTACCGTCAACGACCACATCAAGTCGATCTACAAGAAGCTCAACGTGTCCAGCCGCGCCGAGGCGGCCGTGCTGGCCAGCAAGCAGGGCCTGGTTTGATCGCCAGCACCCTGCGCCTTCGCGGCGCCCGCGCGAGATGACCGCCCTGCCCCCAGACGCCGACGTCCAGTCCACCCACAGCAAACGCGCCGCGACGGCCTCCGCATCCGGCGAAGATGCCTGGGAGCGCCGTGCAAACAACGGCCTGCGCAAGGGACGATGGATCGGTTGGCGGCTGCGGGCGCTGGTGGCTGCGGCGCTGTGTGGCTGTCTGGCGCTGCTGCTGCTGGTCAGGGCGTTGGGCGCCGTGCCCGCATTGGACGAGGCGCTGTACGGCGACGACAGCGGCGTCCTGAGGCTCGAGGCGCCATCGCCCCCCTCGCATGCCGTGCGCAGCCTCGTCGATGGCAGCGGCAATGCCTTCGCGCTGGACACGTTGGTGCTGCATCGGTCGCCGCGCTGGCTGGTCGACGACCATCAACGCGCGCAACAAGTGTCGCAGCACGACAGGCTCGGCGCGGCCCTGGCTGCCGGCCCGGTGCAACTCGTCCTCGACGACGGCCGGCACGTCACGGCGCAGGTGCGAGCCACGCGGCAGCAGCGGCCTCGGCGCGATGTTCTGGCTCGCCAGTGCGCTCGCGATGCTGCTCTATCTGGTGACCATGGTCGTGGTCCTGGCACTGCCCAATCGGCGCAATGTGCTTTACGCCGTGATGGCGTTCGCCCAGGTCGGCAACTTGTTGCTTCTGGCAGCCGAAGCGATTCCCGGACTGGGGTGGCCGGTGGGCTTCATGCGCTGGGACCATGGCCTGCGCAGTGGTCTTGACCTTGCCGCGGCGGCGGCGCTGGTGCACGTCACCGGCATGCATCCACGACCAGTTACCGGGGGGCTGGCTTCGCGCCCTGGCGGTCTGGCTGTTGACCGCTGCGCTGGCGGTGGCGGTGGCCTGCGAGTGGCTGCCGCACAGCTGGTGGTGGGTGCAGGGAACCATCCTCGTCGCCGGCACCGTGGCGATCGCCCAGCTCAGACATATGCAGAGTGTGCTGCCACACCCTCGGGCAGCGCTGTTGTGGCGCTTGTGTCTCGTGGTCGTCGGCACGCAGCTGCTGCTGACGCTCTCGATGGCCGCGCTGAACCCGCTGTTCGCGAACCAGAGTCAGGCCGCCACGATCGGCGCCGCGGTCTGGGTGGTGTTTGCCGCGTCGCTGCTGCTGATGCTGCCGTTCCTCTCCCGCACGCAGACGTTGATGCGCGAGTTCTCACTGCTGGCCGCCGTCAGCACGGTGGCCACCTCTCTCGACCTGCTGTTCGTGGCCGTGTTGTCGCTCAGCAACTTCGCGTCATTGACGCTGGCGCTGTTCATCTCGCTGGGTGCGTATGCGGGCTTGCGTCAGTGGCTGCTCAACCGGGTGATGTCGCACGAGCGCATCACCACGGAGCGCCTGTTCGAACATCTGTACCGCATGGCGCGCGAGATCCAGGCCAGGCCGCAGTGTGCCGGCGAGCAGCTGACACAGCTGCTGCGCGAAATGTTCGAACCGCTCGCCGTCAGACAGCTACCGCGCCACAGCGGCCGCTCGCGCGTGGTCGGAGACGGTGTCAACCTTGTCGTGCCGGTGCCTGCGCTGGCCGACGGCATGACACCCAGTGTCGTCATGCTCGCTTTCGCGCAGCGCGGGCGACGCCTGTTCACCAACGACGACGCTCGGCTTGCCGACCAGGTTCTCGACCAGCTCACTCGCGCGGTGGCCTTCGACGCGGCGGTCGAGCGCGGTCGCAGCGAAGAGCGCATGCGCATCGCGCAGGACTTGCATGACGACATCGGCGCGCGGCTCCTGACGCTGATGTACCAGGCACCGACGCGCGAAATGGAAGACTACCTTCGCCACACGTTGAAGGACCTGAAGACGCTGACCCGCGGATTGGCCGCACCCAACCACCGCCTGTCGCATGCGGTGGCCGAGTGGAAGGCGGACATCTCGCAGCGCCTGGCCGCTGCCGACTGCGAACTCGGCTGGTCCTTCACCTATGACCGTGACTTCGAGTTGAGCGTCGTGCAATGGTCGGCACTGACGCGCGTGCTGCGCGAGTTGGTCAGCAACGCCATCGCCCACGCCAAGGCGACGCACGTCGCCATCGATGCCAGCCTCGAGCACGATGTACTCACGTTGAACGTGATCGACAACGGCTGTGGCCGCAACCCGCAGGGCTGGTCACATGGCCTCGGTCTGGGCGGCGTGCGCAAGCGCGTCAGACAGCTCGGCGGTGACGTGGAGTGGCGGGAAAACAGGTTCCCAGGGCATCGCGTGCCGGGTCGTGATTCCGCACTTCGTTGGCGCGAATTGACCAGGCGCGATGACGCCCGCAAGAAAAAAGGGCCAACCGGAGCCTCCGGCTGACCCTCATCATCTTTGGTCGGGGTGGCGGGATTCGAACTCGCGACCCCTTGCACCCCATGCAAGTGCGCTACCAGGCTGCGCTACACCCCGACGTAGCGCTGGAGTATAGCTGCAGCCTTCAAAGGTTCAGAGCGTGAGCAGACCGCGGATCGCGATCAGTTCGCCGCGGATCTGGCTCGATGACAGTTCAACGGCGTCAGCCACTGCCACGCCAGTCTCGTTTCCATCCTTCGCGGTGGACTCGACGTCTTCGGCATCGGAAGTATCCAGCACGGCCGAATCTTCCCCTTCCGTATCGACAGACGCGAGTTTCGTGTGCTGCGCACTGGCGCCGTCGGCCAGTCGATTGCGTGCACCGCTGATCGTGAAACCCTGTTCATACAGCAGGTCACGGATGCGCCGGATCAGCAACACTTCATGATGCTGGTAATAGCGGCGATTGCCGCGCCGCTTGACCGGCTTGAGTTGCGTGAACTCCTGTTCCCAATAGCGCAGCACGTACGGCTTCACGCCGCACAAATCGCTCACTTCACCGATCGTGAAGTAGCGTTTGGCAGGAATCGCCGGAAGCACTTTCTCCATTGAAATCAAGGAGTTTCATTGGGAAAGCTGAGACTTTACTCGAACTCCCCTTCGGGAGCGATGTCGCCCTGCACCAGGCCCTTCAACTTGTGACTCGCGTGAAATGTGACCACATTGCGAGCCTTGATCGGAATCGACTCACCGGTGCGCGGATTGCGCCCGGGCCGCGGCGCCTTGCGCCGGATATTGAAGTTGCCGAATCCCGAAAGCTTGACGTCGCGGCCCGTCACCAGGGCGGCGTGCACGATCTCGAAGAAGGCTTCGACCATGTCTTTCGATTCGCGCTTGTTCAGGCCCAGGCGCTCGAACAGCAACTCGGCCAGCTCGGCCTTGGTCAACGTCGGGGTTTCCAGCGACGGCAGGATCACGCCGTCGTCCTCGTCGGCCCGACTGTCGGCTGTCGCCGGAAGTTTGGTACTCATCGTCGGTGCCTTCAGGCGCGCAGGCGGGCGCCGAGTTGAGACTGCAGGCGCGCCTTGATCGCCTCCACGGCTGCGTCGATCCGTTCGTCGGTCAGCGTTGCCTCGTCATCGCGCAGTTCGATGCGCACCGCCATGCTGCGCTCGTCGAGCCCGATGCTCGCGGTCGCCGCATTCGGCTTGAACAGATCGAACAGTTGCACCGAGCGCGTCAGTCCTGTCGCATCGGCCATCGCCACCGCGATCAGCGTGTCGTGGCTGACACGCTCGGACACCACCAGGGCGAGGTCACGAATCACCGATTGCTGCTTGGGCAACGGCGCCGCGTGTGGCACCGGACGCGCCAGACACGCGTCAAGATCCAATTCGAACAGCATCGGTGCCTGAGCCAGTTCGTAGCTCTGGCGCCAGCGAGGGTGCAATTCCCCACACCAACCGATGGCCTCGCCATCGAGTTCGATGCGTGCGCTGCGCCCTGGGTGCAGTGCCGGGTGCACGGCGGCGACAAAGCGAGCCTGGCGTGGCGCCAGCAATGCCTCGATGTCCCCTTTGATGTCGAAGAAGTCGACGCCGCGTTCCGCACTTGCCCACTGCACCTTGTCGGCCGGTCCGAAGGCCAGGCCGGCCACATGCATCGGCTGGTCGAGGCCGGCCACGCTGAGCGGCCCGTGTGCGATGCTGGCGTCACGACGGAACACGCGGCCGACTTCAAACAGCCGCACGCGTGTGGCGCGCCGTGCGAGGTTGTAGCGCAGCACCGCCACCAGGCTGCCGATCAGGCTCGAGCGCATCACGGCCAGCGGCGCTGCGATCGGGTTGAGTACCGCGATCGGATCGGCATTGCCGGCAAGCTCATGCTCCCAGCGCGCCTCGACGAAGCTGTAGTTGATGGTCTCCTGGTAATCGAGCGCTGCCAGCGCGTGACGCACTGCGTGCGCACTGCGTCGCGCCTCGGGCGCCACCCGAGCCGTCACCGGCGCCAGCGGCGGTGTTGCTGGCAGGTTGGCGTAGCCGAGGACGCGAATCACCTCTTCGATCAGGTCTTCTTCCCGCGTCAGGTCGAAGCGCCACGACGGTGGCGTCACGGTGATCGTGCCGTCCCCTTCGCTGAACGGCATGCCCAGCCGGCGCATCACTTCGGCACATTGCGCCTGCGTCACGGGCATGCCGATGATCTGGGCTGCACGCGCCACTCGCAATGCGACCGGCGTGCGTTCGGGCAGCGCCGCGCGCTGGTCGTCCATCGGCCCGGGTTCACCACCGCAGATGTCGATGATCAGCTGCGTGATGCGCTCGATGTGTTCGACGGTGCCGACCGGATCGACTCCGCGTTCAAAGCGATGCCCGGCATCGGTGGCGAAGTTGTAGCGCCGTGAACGGCCCTGGATTGCCTCGGGCCACCAGAAGGCGGCCTCGACGTAGACATCGCGCGTGCCGTCGCTGACCGCCGTGGCATCACCGCCCATGATGCCGGCCAACGACTCGACCGCCTGAGCGTCGGCGATCACCCCCACGGTCTCGTCGAGATCGACGGTGTTGCCGTTGAGCAGCTTCAGCTGCTCACCCTTGCGTGCCCAGCGCACGATCAGTTCGTCGTGGATCTTGGCGAGGTCGAAGATGTGCGAGGGGCGGCCGAACTCGAACATCACGTAGTTCGAGATATCCACCAGCGGCGCGACCGACCGCTGGCCGCAGCGCGCCAGGCGCTCGACCATCCAGGCCGGTGTCGCGGCTCGCGGGTTGACACCGCGCACGACCCGGCCGGAAAAACGGCCACACAGGTCGGTTGCTTCGATGCGCACCGGCAGCTTGGCGTCGTTCGACACCTTCACAGGCGGGAACGCCGGTGTCTTCAGCGGTGAACCCGTGAGCGCCGACACTTCGCGCGCAATGCCATAGACCGACAAGCAATGCGCGAGGTTGGGCGTCAGCTTCAGCGTGAACAGGTGGTCGTCCAGATTCAAGACCGTGCGAACGTCGGCGCCCAGCGGGGCGTCGGCATTCAGTTCCAGCAGGCCGCCGTGGTCCTCGGACAGCTTCAACTCGCGTGCAGAGCAGAGCATGCCCTGGCTGTCGACGCCGCGCAGCTTGCCGAGGCCGATCTTCAACGGCTTGCCGTCGCTGCCGGGCGGCAACTCGGCCCCCACCAGCGCCAACGGAACGCGGATGCCCACGCGCGCGTTGGGCGCACCGCACACGATCTGCAGCGGGCCACGCCTCGAATGCTCACCGGCATGGACATGGCACACGCGCAGCTTGTCGGCGTTCGGGTGCGGCTCGGCCGCGACGATCTCGGCAACCACGATCCCCGAGAACGGCGGCGCCACGGCACGCAGGTCTTCGACCTCCATGCCCGACATCGTCAGCAACTCAGCGAGTTGTTCAGTGGACAGCGGCGGGTCACAGAACTCGCGCAGCCAGCTTTCCGGGAATTGCATCGTCGTCTCGTCCTGACTTCTTGATTGAACTGGCTACCTGAACTGGGACAAGAAGCGCAGGTCGCCATCGAAGAACAAGCGCAGGTCGTTGACGCCGTAGCGCAGCATCGTCAGGCGGTCGGGGCCCATCCCGAACGCGAAGCCGATGTAGCGCTCGGCGTCGAGTCCGAAGTTGCTGACCACATTGGGATGCACCTGGCCGGCACCCGCCACCTCGAGCCACTTGCCCTTCAGTGGCCCGGTGGCGAAAGCAATGTCGATTTCGGCCGATGGCTCCGTGAACGGAAAGAAACTGGGCCGGAATCGCAATTCGAGCTCGTCGCTTTCGAAGAAGCGGCGGCAGAAGTCCGTGAACACCGATTTCAGGTCTTTGAAGCTGACGTTCTCGCCGATCCACAGTCCTTCGCACTGGTGGAACATCGGCGAATGCGTCGCGTCGCTGTCGACCCGGTAAGTGCGGCCGGGTGCGATGACGCGGATCTCGGGCATCGGATCGACGCCTGCGTACCGGCGCGCGTGCGCTTGCGCGTAGCGCACCTGCATCGGGCTGGTGTGCGGGCGCAGGTTGAGCCAGCGCCCCTCTTCGTCCTTCATGTCGACGTAGAAGGTGTCCTGCATCGACCGCGCCGGATGGTTCTCGGGATTGTTGAGCGCCGTGAAGCTCATCCAGTCGGTCTCGATTTCGGGGCCATCGGCGACATCGAATCCCATCGACGCGAAGATCGCCTCGATGCGCTCCATTGTCCGGCTCACCGGGTGCAGGCCACCAACACCGCGGCATCGCCCCGGCAGCGTGACATCGAGCGCCTCGGCCTTCAACTGCGCCTCGAGTTCGGCGTCGGCCAGCGCTCGACGTCGAGCCTCGAGCGCCGCTTCGATACGCTGCTTGGAGGCATTGATCTGTGCGCCAAGGGTCTTCTTCTCGTCGACCGGCAGCCCGCCCAGAGACTTCAGCATTTCGGTCACGCGACCGGCCTTGCCGAGAAAGCGCGCCTTGGCGTTTTCCAGCTCGGCCGGCGTGACGGCGGCGCCGAACTCCCGTTCGGCCGCCTGCACCAGTGATTCGAGATCGCTCATTCGTGTTCAGGACGAAAAAAGGCCGCCACCGCGGTGACGGCCTTCGATGCTTGAGACCTCTTCGATGGGCGCCGCTGGTGCGGCGCCATCTATCAAGACAGCTGGGCCTTCACCTTGGCGACGATGCTGCCAAAAGCGGCCGGATCGTTGACGGCCATGTCGGCCAGCACCTTGCGGTCGATGCCGATCTGGGCCTTCTTCAGGCCGGCCATGAATTTGCTGTAGCTCACGCCGAGTTCGCGGCTCGCCGCATTGATGCGGGCGATCCAGAGTTGACGGAAGACACGTTTCTTGGTGCGGCGGTCGCGGTAGGCATATTGCCCTGCCTTCATCACCGCTTCTTTGGCGATGCGGAAGACGTTCTTGCGGCGGCCGCGGAAACCCTTGGCCAGGGCCAGCACTTTCTTGTGGCGAGCGCGGGCGGTGACACCACGTTTGACGCGAGGCATGTTTCTTCTCCTTCAGCAGTGGGTCAGAGGCCAGCGAAAGGCAACATCTGCGCGATGTGGCCCATGTTGGTCTCGTGCACGGTCGTCGCGCCACGCAGATGGCGCTTGTTCTTCGTGGACTTCTTGGTGAGGATGTGGCGCTTGAACGCCTGACCGCGCTTGACGGTGCCCCCCGGACGGACGCGAAAACGCTTCTTCGCGCCGCTCTTGGTCTTCATCTTGGGCATTTCACTGCTCCTTCTTCGTGACCCCTGCAGGCGACCGCGGACAAGCGGTGCTTGGTTGGCCTGCAACGGCTTCTCTTCGGCAGCCGAGGTGACCAGACCTCGGCCGCGAATCTTCGATTCTCTTACTTCCGCTTCGGCGCCAGCACCATGATCATCTGGCGCCCTTCGAGCTTGGGCATGTTCTCCACCACTGCCACATCGGCCAGTTCGTCGCGGATGCGCTCCAACAACCTCATGCCGATGTCCTGGTGTGTGATCTCACGGCCGCGGAACCGCAATGTCACCTTGCCCTTGTCGCCGTCCTCGGCGATGAATCGGCGCAGATTGCGCATCTTGATCGCGTAGTCGCCTTCGTCGGTACCAGGACGGAACTTCACTTCCTTGATCTCGATGACCTTCTGCTTGCTCTTTGCCTCGGCCGCCTTCTTCTGCTCCTGGTACTTGAACTTGCCGTAGTCCATCAACCGGCACACCGGAGGTACCGCGGTCGGCGCAATCTCGACCAGATCGACGTCGTATTCGGCCGACAGGCGCAGAGCTTCCTGAATGCTGACGACCCCCAGGGGTTCGTTCTCGGGGCCATTCAGGCGCACTTCCAGCGCGGTGATTTCGCGATTGAGACGGTGTTTGCGCTCGGCGTTGGGCGTGCGGCGGTCAAGAAACGTAGCGATGGTGGCAACCTCTTCGCGGGCGTGAAGGCAGCACGCCCGAACAAAACGAAACGCGCGCCTGGGCTGTCCGTCAGACCTTCAGGGTGATGTCGGTGGCGAGCTTCTGGGCGAAGTCGTCGAGGGCCATCACACCGAGGTCCAGGTTGCCCCGGGCGCGCACTGCAACAGTCCCGTTTGCCTTCTCCTTGTCGCCTACGACCAGGATGAACGGAACCTTTTGCATCGAATGCTCGCGGATTTTATACGTGATTTTCTCGTTCCGCAAATCGCTCGACGCTCTAACTCCTTGTTTTTGAAGCGTTTTCACGACTTCAGCGGCGTAGGCGGCCTGCCCGTCGGTGATGCAGGCGACGACCACCTGGGTTGGCGCCAGCCAAACCGGCAGCGCACCGGCGTGCTGTTCGATCAGGATGCCGATGAAACGCTCGAGGCTGCCGACAATGGCCCGGTGCAGCATCACTGGCGGCCGGCGATCGCCGGATTCGGTCACGTACTCGGCCGACAGCCGCTCGGCCATCGAGAAATCGACCTGCATCGTGCCGCACTGCCAGGGCCGGCCGAGGGCGTCCTTCAGCGTGTACTCGATCTTCGGTCCGTAGAAGGCACCGTCACCCGGGGCAATGACGAACTCGCAGCCCGAGCGGCGCAGGCTCTCCATCAGGGCGTGCTCGGCCTTGTCCCACACGGCGTCCGAACCGATGCGCTGTGCCGGGCGCGTTGCGACCTTGTAGAGGATCTCGTCGAAACCGAAATCCTTGTAGACGCGCTGCAGCAGCGACGTATAGACCACGCACTCGTCGAGGATCTGGTCCTCGCTGCAGAAGATGTGACCATCGTCCTGCGTGAATCCACGCACACGCATGATGCCGTGCAAGCCGCCCGTCGGCTCGTTGCGATGGCACTGCCCGAATTCACCATAGCGCAGCGGCAGATCGCGGTAGCTCTTGATGCCCTGCTTGAAGATCAGGATGTGGCCGGGGCAGTTCATCGGCTTCAACGCATAGTCGCGCTTCTCCGACTCGGTCGTGAACATGTTGTCGCGGTACTTGTCCCAGTGGCCGGTCTTCTCCCACAGCGACCGATCCAGGATCTGCGGTCCCTTGACTTCCAGGTAGCCGTTGTCGCGGTAGACCGCGCGCATGTACTGCTCGACCTGCTGCCACACCGTCCAGCCCTTCGGGTGCCAGAACACCAGGCCGGGCGCGTGCTCGTCGAGGTGGAACAGGTCGAGTTCACGACCGAGCTTGCGGTGATCGCGCTTCTCGGCCTCCTCGAGCATCGTCAGGTACTGCTGCAGGGCCTCCTTGGTGGCCCAGGCGGTGCCGTAGATGCGCTGCAGTTGCTCGTTGGCCTGATCGCCCCGCCAATAGGCGCCAGCCACCTTCATCAGCTTGAAATGCTTCAGCCGGCCGGTGCTCGGCACGTGCGGGCCGCGGCAGAGATCCTCGAAGGCGCCCTCGCGGTACAGCGACACGTCCTGATCAGCGGGAATGCTGGCGATGATCTCGGCCTTGTAGTGCTCGCCCTGTGCCTTGAAGTGGGCCACGGCCTCGTCACGCGGCATGACACGACGTTCGACCTTTTCGTCTCGCCGGCTCAGTTCGACCATCTTGGCCTCGATGGCAGCCAGGTCTTCGGGGGTGAACGGCCGCTTGTAGGCGAAGTCGTAATAGAAGCCGTTCTCGATCGTCGGCCCGATCGTCACCTGCGCATCGGGGAACAGGGTCTTCACGGCGTAGGCGAGCAGGTGCGCCGTCGAATGGCGGATCAGGTCCAGACCGTCGGCATCCTTGTCGGTCACGATCGCCAGTTCGGCATCAGCCTCGATGCGGTGGCTGGCGTCGACCAACCTGCCGTCGACACGGCCGGCCAGCGCGGCCTTCGCCAGCCCAGGGCCGATGGACGCGGCCACTTCCGCCACCGTCACCGGTGCGGCGAACTCGCGTTTCGAACCATCGGGCAGTTGAATCGAGATCATGGCGATCACTCCGAACAAAAAGAAAAGCGCGGTACGAGACCGCGCTTCTGACAAGGGGTGGGTATCGAGGGAATAGACGAGCGCGAGCGACTACACCGTCAGCACGGTGCACTGAGTTCGCGGTGTCATAACCGACATGCCTTTCTCGCCCTTGTACGTTTCCTGTGGACTGAATTCTAGATCAGCGGCTCACAAGCGGTAGAGCTGATCGCCCTCGATGCGCACGCGGTCACCGATGCGCAACTCGCCCGCGCTCTTGAACTCGAAGCTGCGCGCACCGCCCTGGTCGAGTTGCACGTTCACACGCACACCCTGCTGCTCACGACGCACGTTCTTCTCGACCTCGTTGCCGATCAGCGCGCCGCCGACGGCGCCGGCCACCGTGCCGACGTTCTTGCCCGAGCTGCTGTCCGCGAACTGGCGGCCGAGGATCGCACCGAGCACGCCGCCAAGCACCGCACCGCCACCCTGCGGCTGATCGCCGGCGCCGGCGACCGCCTCGATGCTGCGAACCACGCCGTAGGACACCGCGACGGGCACCGCCGAGCGTGACGGGCTGTAGACCGGCTCGTTGAGCGGCGGGCGGCTCGCGCACGCCGACAACAGGGCCAACGCCAGCACAGGGATGGCGATGCGAATCATGGGTTGCATTCATGTCTCCTGGGCAAGCGGACAGTCGCCGCGACGATTCTGCAACGTCTGGCCGGCCCGCTCGGTTGAACGCGGACTCGAATTTACTTGCGTTTACAGACGCTGACGCTGCGCGCACACGACGCGGGGCAACGGGTCCACAAACCTCGCCAGCCAGAATTCGTGGCACCTGCCAACCAGACGCAACGGGCGCGGCACAATCCAAGGTCGTCACCCACTGCCGCGAGTCGCCATGCCTGCCGCCACCACCCCGATCCGCCGCGCCGACCTCGTCGAGAGCATCGCCGCCGCGCTGCAATACATCAGCTACTACCACCCTGCCGACTACATCGCCCACCTGGCCCGTGCCTACGAGCGCGAGCAGAGCCCGGCGGCGAAGGATGCCATCGCGCAGATCCTGACCAACTCGCGCATGTGCGCCGAGGGCCACCGCCCGATCTGCCAGGACACCGGCATCGTCAACGTCTTCCTCGATGTCGGGATGGACGTGCGATGGGACGGCTTCGCCAACGGCTCGCTCGAAGACGCCATCAACGAAGGCGTCAGCCGCGCCTATCTCGACCCCGACAACAAGCTGCGCGGCTCGGTACTGGCCGACCCGTTGTTCACGCGAAAGAACACCAAGGACAACACGCCGGCGGTGATCCACACCCGGCTGGTGCCGGGCCGCACCGTCAGCATCAACGTCGCCGCCAAGGGCGGTGGCAGCGAGAACAAGAGCAAGTTCGCGATGCTCAACCCGAGCGACAGCGTGGTCGACTGGGTGATCAAGACCGTGCCGACGATGGGTGCCGGCTGGTGCCCACCGGGCATGCTCGGCATCGGCGTCGGCGGCACGGCCGAGAAGGCCATGTTGATGGCCAAGCAGGCGCTGATGGATCCGATCGACATGCACGATCTGCTGGCCCGCGGCCCGGCCGACAAGACCGAGGAACTGCGCATCGAGCTCTACACCAAGGTCAATGCGCTGGGCATCGGCGCGCAGGGGCTGGGCGGCCTGACCACCGTGCTCGACGTCAAGATCGCGACCTACCCGACCCATGCCGCCAGCCTGCCGGTGGCGATGATCCCGAACTGCGCAGCCACACGTCACGCCCACGTCGTACTCGACGGTTCGGGTGCGGTCTACCTCGAGCCGCCGAGCCTGGACTTGTGGCCAGCCGTGCACTGGCAGCCCGACGTGAAGAAGAGCAAGCGTGTCAACCTCGACACGCTGACCAAGGCCGAGGTCGCCAGCTGGCAGCCCGGCGACACATTGCTGCTCAACGGCAAGATGCTGACGGGCCGTGACGCCGCGCACAAGCGCATCCAGGACATGCTGGCCAAGGGCGAGAAGCTGCCGGTGGACTTCACCGACCGCGTCATCTACTACGTCGGCCCGGTCGACCCGGTGCGCGACGAAGTCATGGGTCCGGCCGGCCCGACGACCGCGACGCGGATGGACAAGTTCACCGAGATGATGCTGGCCCAGACCGGCCTCATCGGCATGATCGGCAAGGCCGAGCGCGGGCCCGTCGCGATCGAGGCGATCAAGAAGCACAAGAGCGCCTACCTGATGGCCGTCGGCGGCGCCGCATACCTCGTGGCCAAGGCCATCAAGCAGGCCAAGGTCGTCGGCTTCGCCGACCTCGGCATGGAAGCGATCTACGAGTTCGACGTGAAAGACATGCCGGTCACGGTGGCAGTGGATGCCAACGGCACCAGCGTCCACGACACCGGGCCCAAGGAATGGGCGGCCAAGATCGGCAAGATCCCGGTCGTCGTCGCCTGACGCCAGCCTCAACCCAAGCCACAGCATGTCCAGCCACATCCTGCAGTCCCTGCCCGTCGGCGAGCGCGTCGGCATCGCCTTTTCCGGGGGCCTCGATACCAGCGCGGCGGTGCACTGGATGCGCGCCAAGGGCGCGATCCCCTGTGCCTACACCGCCAACCTTGGCCAGCCCGACGAAAGCGACTACGACGAGATCCCTCGCAAGGCCAAGGCCTATGGCGCCGACATCGCCCGCCTCGTCGACTGCCGCGCCCAACTCGTCGCCGAAGGTATCGCTGCGATCCAGTGCGGTGCGTTCCACATCAGCACCGGCGGTGCCACCTACTTCAACACCACGCCGCTCGGGCGTGCCGTGACCGGCACCGCGCTGGTGGTGGCGATGCGCGAGGACGGCGTCAATATCTGGGGCGACGGCAGCACCTACAAGGGCAACGACATCGAGCGTTTCTACCGCTACGGCCTGCTCGCGAATCCTTCGCTGCGTATCTACAAGCCGTGGCTCGACCAGCGTTTCATCGACGAGCTCGGCGGCCGGACCGAGATGAGCGAGTACCTGATCGCCGCCGGCTTCGACTACAAGATGAGCGTCGAGAAGGCCTATTCGACCGACTCCAACATGCTCGGCGCGACGCACGAGGCCAAGCACCTCGAGTTCCTCGCCAATGGCCTGCACATCGTCACGCCGATCATGGGCGTGGCGTTCTGGCGCGAGGACGTCGCGGTCAGGGCCGAAACCGTCAGCGTGCGCTTCGAAGACGGCCAGCCGGTGGCACTGAACGGCCGGACGTTCGCCAGCGCGGTCGCGTTGTTCGAGGAAGCCAACCGCATCGGTGGCCGCCACGGCCTGGGGATGTGCGACCAGATCGAAAACCGCATCATCGAAGCCAAGAGCCGCGGCATCTACGAGGCGCCGGGCATGGCGCTGCTGCATATCGCGTACGAGCGGCTCGTGACCGGCATCCACAACGAAGACACGATCGAGCAATACCGCAACAACGGGCGCCGCCTCGGCCGGCTGCTCTACCAAGGCCGCTGGTTCGATCCGCAGTGCCTGATGCTGCGCGAAACGGCCCAACGCTGGGTTGCGCGCGCGGTCACCGGCGAAGTGACACTCGAGTTGCGCCGCGGCAACGACTACTCGATCATGGACACGACGAGCCCGAACCTCACCTATCACCCCGAGCGCCTGACGATGGAAAAGGGCGAAGGCGCCTTCACGCCCGCCGACCGCATCGGCCAGTTGACGATGCGCGACCTCGACATCGCCGACACTCGCCACAAGCTCGGCGTGTACAGCAAGGTCGGGCTGATCGGCGCCGGCAGCGAAGGCGCGATACCGCTGCTCGGCCAAGGCGACTGACGCCGCAGCAGCCGCGTTACGGCGCCTGGTGCACCACCCGCTGCGGGAACGGAATCTCCACCCCGGCGGCATTCAGCGTGCGCAGCAGCGCGAGATTGACGTCGCTCCTGACGTTGCCCTGGCCATTTTCCGGGTCGCCGATCCAGAACAGTACCGCCAGGTCCAGGCCGTCGGCGCCAAAGCCGGCCAATTGCACCCCAGGGGCAGGCGCAGCCAGCACTCTCGGCACGGCGGCCACCGCGGCGGCCAGACGCGGCAGCAGCGCGTCGAGGTCCGTGCCGTAGGCCACCTGCAGCGTGGTCGTGATCGACACCTGCGGATCGGCCAGCGACGAGTTCTCGACGCGCTGCGTGATCAGCATCTCGTTGGGCACGATCGACTCGCGACCATTGAGCGCGCGGATCACCGTGTAGCGGGTGTTGATGTCGGTGACGCGGCCTTCGAAGTTGTCGACCTTGACCATGTCGCCGATGCGCAGCGAACGCTCCGCCAGGATCACGAAACCGCTGACATAGTTGGCGGCCAGCTTCTGCAGGCCGAAACCGAGCCCGACGCCAACGGCGCCGCCGAGCACGCTCAGCGCACCCAGCGGGATGCCGGCCGCCGACAGTGCCAGCAACAGGCCCACCAGCAACAGCAGCGCCCGCGTGGCATTGGCGGCGATCTTGCGCAGCGACAGGTTGTCGGCGGCGCCGGCCAGCAGGCGAGCCTCGATCGCGGCCGAGACCCACAGCACCGCGACCAGCACGGCGGCCGCCGACAGCGCGCCCTCGATCAGGCTGCGCAGCGACACGTCCACGCCACCGAGCTTCCAGTGGATGGCCTCGAGTTCGCGCATCACCAGCGGCAGCAAGCCGGTGACCCACAGCACCAGCACGCCCCACACCAGCCAGGACAGCGTGCGTTCGAGCATGCGCACCGCATGCGATGTCGGGAACGCCACGTGCAGCACGCGCACCGCGATGCGAATCACCACCAGCGACGCCAGGATCGGCACGGCGATATGCAGCAAGGCGACCGGCAGCGAGGCCTTCAGCGCCCAGCGTGCGGCCAGTGCGCACAGCAGCGCCGCCACCGGAAACAGCACCCCGTCGACGATGCGCGCCCCGAACCAGATGCTGTTCGGGCGGCGCTGCGGGTCGAGGCTCGCGCGGGCCAGGCGGACCATCAACCAAGACAGGCCGAGGCAGGCGGCCAGAACCACCATCTCGATCAGTACGCTGGGCCGCAACAAGGCGGCCAGCCAGGCGTCGAAGTCCTCGGCCGGCGCGGCCATGTCAGTACCGCCCGGCCGTCCGAAGGTGCTGACGCGCCTCCTGGGTGCAGCGAACGAAGTGAGCTTGGGGCCGTTTCATCCGAGGTCGCCGAGCACGCGCAGGTGCGCGGCCACGCTGCGCGCAAGGGCACTCAGGTTGTAGCCACCCTCCAGGCACGACACGATGCGGCCCTGCGCATGGCGCGCGGCCACTTCGACCATGCGTCGCGTGATCCAGGCGTAGTCGGCCTCGACGAGGCCGAGCTGGCCCAGGTCGTCCTCGCGGTGGGCATCGAAGCCCGCCGAAATGAAGATCATCTGCGGCTTGAATTCCTCCAGGCGCGGTAGCCACATCGCCTCGATCGCCTCACGCACCTCGGGTCCACGCGCATAGGGTGGGATCGGCACGTTGACCATGTTGGTGCCCTTGGGCACCGCGCCGCTGTAGGGATACAGCGGATGCTGGAAGAAGCTGGCCATCAGGACGCGGTCATCGCCGGCAATGATGTCTTCGGTGCCATTGCCGTGGTGCACGTCGAAGTCGATGATCGCCACCCGTTCGAGCCCGCGCACATCCAGCGCATGGCGCGCCGCCACCGCGACGTTGTTGAAGAAGCAAAAGCCCATCGCCTGGTCGCGGGTGGCGTGGTGGCCGGGCGGCCGCACGGCGCAAAAGGCGTTGACCACCTCGCCGTCGAGCACCGCATCGGTGGCCGCCACTGCCGCACCTGCGGCGCGCAGCGCCGCGCCCCAGGTGCCTGGGCCGGCGCTGGTGTCGGGGTCCAGCGCATGGTGCTCGCCACTGGCCGCCAGCGGCTCGGCCAGCGCTTGCAGCTCGCGCACGTGCGACGCGGTGTGCGCGCGTTCGAGCTGCGCCAGTGTCGCCAGCGGCGCCTCTCGATGGTCCAGCGCATTGGCCAGGCCAACGGCGATCAGGTGGTCGTTGATCGCGTCCAGGCGCTGCGGGCACTCGGGGTGGCCGCGGCCCATGTCGTGGACGCGGCAATCGGCGTGGCTGTAAAAGGCGGTGGTCATGGCAATCGAATGAATTCGGGTATGGTGCCGCGCATGGCAAATGACAACGACATCCTGACGCGGCAACTGGCCCGTCTGACCGATCAGATTAGCACGGTCATCGTCGGCAAACGGCCGCAGATCGAGGACTGCATCGCCTGCCTGCTGGCCGGCGGCCATCTGCTGATCCAGGACGTGCCGGGGGTCGGCAAGACCACCCTGGCGCACGCGCTGTCGGTCTCGCTCGGGTTGCGCTTCTCGCGCGTGCAGTTCACCGCCGACATGATGCCCAGCGACCTGGTCGGCGTCAGCGTCTACGAGCGCAGCAAGGAGCAGTTCGTGTTCCACCCTGGCCCGGTGTTCGCGCAGGTGCTGCTGGCCGACGAGATCAACCGCGCCGGGCCGAAGGCGCAGAGCGCACTGCTCGAAGCGATGGAAGAGCACCAGGTCACGGTCGAAAACGAAACGCGCGCGCTGCCAGCGCCGTTCTTCGTGATCGCGACGCAGAACCCGACCGACCAGCTCGGCACCTATCCGCTGCCAGAGAGCCAGCTCGATCGCTTCCTGATGTGCATCACGCTCGGCTACCCCGATCGAGCCAGCGAACGCGCACTGCTCGCCGGCAGCGACCGCCGCGCCGTGATCGAGCGACTGCAACCGGTGATGACCCCGGTCGAGCTGCAGGCCGCGCAGCAAGCGGTGCTCGCAGTGCATGCCGGCGAGGCGCTGCTGGACTACCTGCAGGCGCTGATTGCCGCCACCCGCAGCGGCCAGTGGTTCGTCGAAGGCCTGTCGCCCCGCGCCGGCATCGCGGTGTTGCGTGCGGCCAAGGCCCGTGCGCTGATGGACTGCCGCGACCATGTCGCCCCCGACGACATCCAGGCCGTTCTGGTGCAGACCGCGGCGCACCGCCTGCAGCCCGTGCCGGGGGCGGGCCGCGGCGCAGCCGAGCAGATGATGGCGATGGTCAAGGCGGTGCCGGTGCTGTGATCGGTACCGCCCGCTCTCGCCTGCGCCGATGGTGGCAAGCGCGCCACCCGCGCACCGACAGCTGGACGCTGACCCAGCGCAACATCTACATCGTGCCCACCGGCGCCGGCTTCGTCTTCGCGCTGGTGCTGGCGGTGATGCTGCTGGCAGCCATCAACTACCAGTTGAACCTCGGCTATGTGCTGACGTTCCTGCTTGCCGGGGCCGGCTTCGTGTCGATGCACCTGACGCACAACACGCTGCGCGGTCTGACCTTGCACCTGAAGCCGCCGCAGCCGGGGTTTGCCGGCGAAGCGCTGGTGCTCGAGGTCGTGTTGACCAGCCCGAACCGGCTGCAGCACGGCGTCGGCCTCGGTTTCGAAGACGCCGGCGACCGCAGCCACGATGTTTTCGTCGACGTGCCCGCCGGTGGCCAGGCCAGCGCGCACCTGGCCTTCGTGCCGCCGCATCGCGGCCTGCACGACGTGCCGACACTGCGTGCCGAAACGCGCTATCCGTTCGGCCTGTTCCGGGCCTGGACCGTATGGCGTCCTGCCGCGCGCGTGCTCGCCTGGCCGGCGCCCGAGCGGCCGGTGGCACCGCTGCCGGCGGCGCCCGCGGCAGCCGGCGAGACGGCGCAACGCCGGCCGAGCGACAGTGGCGAGTTCGAAGGCGTGCGCGCCTACCGTCGCGGCGACGCGTTGAAGCGCGTGGTCTGGAAGAAGGCGGCACGCACCGGCGAGCTGGTCAGCCGCGACACCAGCAGCGCACTGCAGCAGCAGCTGTGGCTGGACTGGCAGCTGGCCCACCTGCCCGGCACCGAGCCACGCCTGGCGCGGCTGGCGGCCTGGGTGCTGGCTGCCGAGGCGGCCGGCGTCGCGCACGGCCTGCGCCTGCCGGGCATCGAGATCGCGCCCGGCAGCGGCAGTGCGCACCAGCGACGCAGCCTGGACGCCTTGGCGTTGTGGTCATGAGCAGCCCTCACCCCACCCCTCACCCGCCGGCGGGCGAGGGAGCGCGCGCCGCTCCGTCGCCCCTGTACGCGGGAGCGAGGGTCGGCGTGAGGGGCATTGCACCCTGGCTGCCAAGGTGGCCAGGCTGGGCGCACCTGCCACGCGACGCGCGCGATGTGCTGTTCCTGCTGGCGGTGATCGTCTGGACGCTGGCACCGCATTTCGCGCACCTTCCGGCCTGGGTGCCCGGGCTGACTGCGGCGGTTGTCCTCTGGCGCGCCTGGCTCGCGGTGGCCAACGCCGCATTGCCGGGGCGCTGGCCGTTGATCGTGGTGCTGCTGCTCGCCATGGCCCTGACCTTCTGGAGCCACCGCACGCTGCTCGGCAAGGACGCCGGCGTCACGCTGCTGGTGGTGCTGATGGTGCTGAAGACGCTCGAGCTGCGGGCGCGGCGTGATGCGCTGGTGGTGTTCTTCCTCGGCTTCTTCATCGTCCTGACCAATTTCCTCTATTCGCAGACCCTGGCGGTGGCGGCGGCCATGCTGGTGTCGGTCTGGGGCCTGCTCGCGGCGCTGGTGCTGGCGCACATGCCGGTCGGGCGGCCTTCGCTGGCGCGCGCCGGCGCAGTGGCCGCCAAGGCTGCGCTTCTCGGCGCGCCGATCATGGTCGTGCTGTTCATGCTCTTTCCGCGCCTGGCGCCGCTGTGGGCCGTGCCGCAGGACACGCTGGCCAAGACCGGCCTGTCGGGCAGTCTGCGCATGGGCGGCATTGCCGAGTTGGCAATCGACGAGAGCGTCGCGTTTCGCGTGCGCTTCCTCGGCGGTACACGGCCGACGCCGGATGCGCTGTACTGGCGCGGCCCGGTGCTGTCGCGCTTCGACGGCGTCGAGTGGAATCGGATCGAGTCCCCGTTTGCGGGCGGTTCCGGCCGTGGCGCGCAATTGCGCGTGCAGGGTCGCCGCAGTGGCCTACGAAATGACGCTCGAACCGAGCCGGCTGCCGCTGCTGCCGCTGCTCGAAGCCACCCCGGCCAGCGATGGCGACGCGCCGCGCATCGACGGCCTGCGCGCCTTCCTGCGCAGCGACCTGCAATGGGCGACCGAACGCGCGGTCACCGACCGCGTGCGGCTGACGGCCCGCGCCTACCTCGATCACCGCCACGGACCGCGCGACGAGACGCTGTCGTTGCGGGACCATGTCGAACTGCCGGCCGGCTTCAACCCGCGCACGCTGGCCTGGGCCCAGGCACTGCGCAGCGACCCGCGTTACGCCAGCGCCACACCTGAACAACTCGTGCAGGCCGTGATGTCGGTCATCCGCAGCGGCTTCACCTACACGCTGACACCCGGCAGCTACGGCGACGACGACGGTCGCCACGCCATCGACGAGTTCTGGCTCGACCGCAAGCAGGGGTTCTGCGAGCACTTCTCGACCGCCTTCGTGGTCGTGATGCGGGCACTCGACATTCCGGCGCGCATCGTCACCGGCTACCAGGGCGCCGATCCCGAACTGCAGGACGGCTACCACGTCGTGCGCAACAGCCATGCCCACGCCTGGGCCGAGGTCTGGCTGGCCGGCCGCGGCTGGGTACGCGTCGACCCGACCGCCGCCGTGGCGCCCGAGCGCGTGGTGGCCAGCCGTTCGCTGCGGCCGCAGCCCGGCGTCGTCGCCGGCGCGATCGCCGCTGTCAATCCGGTGCTGATGGCACAGCTGCGCTCGGCGTGGGAGCAGGTCAACAACCGCTGGAATCAGTGGGTCCTCAACTACTCGCGCTCGCAGCAGTTCGACCTGCTGGAGAAGTTGGGCGTGCGTTCGCCGAGCTGGGAAGACCTGGCCTACCTGCTGATCGCCCTGCTCAGCGGCGGCAGCCTGGCCGGCGCAGCCTGGGCCTGGTGGGATCGTCACCGCCGCGACCCCTGGCAGCGTCTGCGCACGCGCCTGCAACGCCAGCTGGCCACGCTCGGCATCGATGCTGCATCGCACGAGCCGCCGCGCGCGCTGGCCACTCGTGTGCGCCAGCATCTGGGCGCGCGCGGCGAGCCGGTGGCGGCGCAGCTCGAGTCGCTCGACCGCTTGCGTTATGGCCGCCGCGCCGCGGCGAGGCCCGATCCGGCATGGTGGCGCCAGTTCAGCAACGCCGTCGCGGCGACACGGCCGCGATAATTCAGCCATGCGTCCTCGTCCTCGCCGCGGGCCCGCCGGTGCTGCGGCCGCAATGGCCACGGCGCTCGTCGTCTCGCTCGCCGCCACCGGCTCAGCCGGCACAGGAACCGCCGCGCCAGCGGCATCGCTTCAGGCGTCGCCAACAAGCCGACGGCGCGCCGCTGCGGTGCCGTACGGTGAACGCGAGGACGTGATGCGCTTCGCCGACGAACTGGCCGAGCGCCACCCCGGCCTCGACGCCGATTGGCTGCGCGCACAACTGACGCAGGCGCGGTTCGAGCCCGCGCGTCGCGCGCCTGATCATGCCGCCGCCGGCCGGCACGGCGAAGAACTGGGCCGCCTATCGCGCCCGCTTCGTCGAGCGCGAGCGCATCGCTGCCGGTGTGGCTTTCTGGCACGCCAACCAAGCCTGGCTCACGCTGGCCGAAGACCGCTGGGGCGTGCCCCCGAATTGATCGTCGGCATCGTCGGCGTCGAGACCTTCTACGGCCGCATCATGGGCGGCTACCGCACTCTCGATGCGCTGGCCACGCTGGCCTTTGATTTTCCGACGGGCCGTCGCGACCGCGCGCCGTTCTTCCGCGAACAACTCGAGGAGTTGCTGCTGTGGTGCCACCGCGAGGGCCGCGATCCACAGGGCGTGGTCGGCTCGTTCGCCGGCGCTGTCGGGTTGCCGCAGTTCATGCCGGGCAGCATCGCCCGCTACGGCGTCGACTTCGACGAAGACGGCCGTATCGACCTGATGGACAGCGCCAACGCCGCCGACGTGATCGGCAGTGTGGCTCACTACCTGGCCGCGTTCGGCTGGCAGCGTGGCATGCCCACCCACTACCGGGTCGCCGTCCCGGTCGACGTGGTCGACCGCGCCATGCTGCTGGCACCCGACATCGTGCCGAGCTTCACCGCAGCGCAGTTCGCAGAGCGCGGCGCCGAATTGCCACTGCAGGCTCGCGATCACGAAGGCCTGCTGGCGCTGGTCGAACTGCAGAACGGCAGCGCCGCGCCGACCTATCTGGCCGGCACCAGCAACTTCTACGCCGTCACCCGCTACAACTGGTCGAGCTACTACGCGATGGCAGTGATCGAACTCGGATCGGCGGTCGGCCGGCTTGCCAACCGCGCGACACCCTGAACCGAGCGGGGCCTGCGCCAGCACGCTCAGCCACTGACCGCGCGCGAATCCCGCTCCGGTGCTGTGCGGTCTCAGCCGACCAACGCACGCAGCCAGTCGGGCAGCGGCACCGACTTCTGCGCCCGGAAATCGGTCCACACCGTCTTGCTGCCGCCCTCGGCATAGATCACACCCGGATGGTCGGTGCGCTCGAGCGTGACGTAGGTGTCGAAGCTCGAGCGGCCGGGGTTGGTGACGTAGTGCCTGGCCAGCACGTCGCCCGGGAACTCGAGCTGGCGGATGAAGTTGCAGAACGCATTCACGATCACGCAGCCCTGCCCGTCCGGGTTGGGCGGCGCGCCGATCCTGAACAGCCACTCCAGGCGCGTGATCTCGATGTAGCGGAAATAGATGGTGTTGTTGACGTGGCCCATCGCGTCCATGTCGCCCCAGCGTATCGGGATGACCATCTCGTGGGTCAGCTTCTTGTCGGCGGGAACGTGAAATCGCATGCCGTGCTCACTCGTGATCCAGGCCCAACTCGTGGCTGAGGCGCTGCACCTGGGCCCGCAATGCCTCCACCTGCGCCGCCAGGCGCGTTTGCTCGGCCTTGATGGCCGCCAGTTCGCCGGCCGAAACGGCGCCCCCTTCGGCGTCGTGGGCCGCGCCGGCACGCGGCTGCTCGGCGGCAGGCTCGCCGCACAACAGGTGGGCCCAGCGCGCTTCGCGCTCGCCGGGTGCACGCGGCAGCTTGACGACCCGCGCCGGCGCCTTGGCGGCCAGTTCATCGAGAAAGCCCTCGACCGACGAGATATCGGCGAATCGGTGCAAGCGCTCGCAATTCAGCCGCAACTCGGCCGCCGTCTGCGGCCCGCGCAGCATCAGCACCGCCAGCAGCGCCACCGACTGCGATGGCACGCCGAGCACACGCCCCATGTTGTGCTCGAACTTGACGACGCGGCTGCCGCCACCCTCGAACACCAGGCTCAGCGACTTGAGGCCATCGGCGGCGGTCAGCACCTCGGCATCGGTGGCCTCGATCACTGGCGCGCGTGCAGTCTTCTGGTTGCAGCCGGCCACCAACGCATTGAGCGAGAGTGGATAGGTATCGGGAACGGTGTGCTGCTTCTCGACCAACACGCCGAGCACGCGGGCCTCGAGGGGGGTCAGCGAGCGCAACGGCCTAGACCCCGAAACCGTCGTCGGCCGCGATCACCGCGCCATTGACGAAGTGGCTCTCGTTGGCGCACAGCATCATCAGCACGGCATCCAGATCCTGCGGCTTGCCAAGGCGCTTTCTCGGCAGCATCTGCACCAGCTTCTGCCCGGCCTCGGTCTGCCAGTGGTGGTGGTTGATCTCGGTGTCGATGTAGCCGGGGCAAATCGCGTTGACGTTGATGCCGTAGCGGCCCCATTCGAGCGCCATCGCACGCGTCATGTGCACCACCGCGGCCTTGCTCATCGCGTAGACGCCGATCTGGCTCAGCACACGCAGGCCGGCCATCGACGCCACGTTGACGATGCGCCCGCCGGTGTAGGTGCCTGGCGCCGCGCCCTTGCTGCGCGCGATCATCCGCTTGGCCACCTCCTGGGCGACGAAGAATGCACCGCGGGCGTTGGTGTTCATCACGAAGTCGTAGTCGTCGGGCGTCACGTCCGTCAGCCGTTGCGTGGTGCTGACGCCGGAGTTGTTGACCAGGATGTCGATGGTGCCCATCTCCGTCTCGGCATGGGCGATGGCCGCCCGGATGCTGTCGGGATCGGTGACATCCATGCCGACGACATGCGCGTCACCATCGGCGGCCTCGATCTCGGCGCGCAGTGTCTTCAGCCGCTCCATCCGGCGCGCCGCCAGCACCACGCCGGCACCGGCCGCCGCCAACGTGCGGGCGAACTGCGCGCCCAGGCCGCTCGAGGCGCCGGTGATCAGGGCCACGCGGCCCGACAAATCGATCTGATAGGCCATCTTCTGCTCCATACGCACCGGGCGCGAAGGGCCGCGGCACCGGCATCACATTGTCACCAGTTCACGATAGCACGCACTCTTAGAATCGCCGCCAGTTGCTCACAGAGGGCCTGCCCGAGCCCGACACCATGACCCCTCAGGAATTGCTTGCCCAGTACGGCCCACGCGAAGCGATGGAATACGACGTGGTGATCGTCGGCGGCGGACCGGCCGGCCTGTCGTGCGCGATCCACCTGAAGCAGCTTGCCGGCTTCGAGGGCAAGGAGATCTCGGTGGTGGTGCTCGAGAAGGGCTCCGAGCCCGGCGCGCACATCATTTCGGGCGCGGTGATGGATCCGCGCGCGTTGGCCGAACTGTTCCCCGACTGGCGTGAACGCGGCGCGCCGTTGAACCAGCGCGTCGTCGCCGACGAGGTGCTGTGGCTCACCGAACGCGGCGCGCATCGGACACCGGAGTGGCTGATCCCCGACTGCCTGCACAACGGCGGCAACTACATCATCAGCCTCGGCGCGGTCACGAAATGGCTCGCCGCACAGGCCGAAGAGCTGGGCGTCGAGATCTTCCCGGGCTTCGCCGCCGCCGAAGTGCTGTTCGGCGACGACGGCGCGGTCAAGGGCGTGGCCACCGGCAATCTCGGCATCGGCAAGGACGGCCAGCCGCACGACGGCTTCCAGCTCGGCATGGAACTGCACGCGCGCTACACCGTGTTCGCCGAAGGGGCACGCGGCCACCTCGGCAAGCAGGTGATCGCGCGCTACCGCCTCGACGCCGGCCGCGACGTCCAGGGCTATGCCCTCGGCGTCAAGGAACTGTGGGAGCTCGACCCGGCCAAGGCCCAGCCCGGCCTGGTGGTGCACACCGCCGGCTGGCCGATGGACAGCCGCAGCTACGGCGGCGGCTTCCTCTACCACCTCGAAGGCAACCATGCCACCGTGGGCTACGTCACCGGCCTCGACTACCAGAACCCGTGGCTGAGCCCGTTCGAGGAGATGCAGCGCTGGAAGACCCATCCCGCGATCCGCAAGCATCTGGAGGGCGGCAAGCGCATCGGCTACGGCGCGCGGGCGATCTGCGCCGGCGGGCTGCTCGCGCTGCCCAAGCTGGTGTTTCCCGGTGGTGCACTGGTGGGCTGCGACGCCGGGACGCTGAACGCTGCGCGCATCAAGGGCAGCCATGCGGCGATCAAGTCCGGACTGCTGTGCGCCGAGGCGCTGTACGAGGCGGTCGTCAAGGACGACCGTCGCCACGACGAACTGGCGGCCTATCCGGAGGCCTTCCGCGCCAGCTGGCTGTGGGACGAACTCAACGGTGCACGCAACTTCAAGCCATGGTTCAAGAAGGGCAGCTGGATCGGTGCGCTGATGACCGGCATCGAACACTGGTTGCTGCCCAAGCTGGGCATCAAGAGCCCGCCGTGGACGATCCACAACACCGAGCCCGACCATGCGCGGCTGAAGCCTGCGGCCGAGTGCGCGCCGATCGCCTACCCCAAGCCCGACGGCGTGCTGACGTTCGACCGCCTGTCGTCGGTGTTCGTCAGCAACACCAATCACGAAGAGAACCAGCCGGCCCACCTGACGCTGGTCGACGCCAAGGTGCCGGTGGCGGTCAACCTGGCCCGCTACGCCGGCCCCGAGAGCCGCTACTGCCCGGCCGGCGTGTACGAGTTCGTCAAGAACGACGATGGCAGTGACCGCCTGCAGATCAATGCGCAGAACTGCGTGCACTGCAAGACCTGCGACATCAAGGATCCGACGCAGAACATCGTCTGGGTCACCCCGGAGGGCGGTGGCGGGCCCAACTACGCGGGGATGTGAGCGCCGCGAACAGGCCCCGCGCCGCCTGAGTCGCGCGGGGATGTGACCGCGAAGCCTCGGCTACACTCGACTTCGCCAGGAGAGAGCCCGCCGATGTTTGAAAGAACGCGGCGGGCCGCCGAAGGCGAAGCCGCAGTGAAAGTTGCGGTGTAACGCTCAGGCAAAAGGACTGGCAAACGCCTCCGCAAGCGGGGGCGTGACCTCACTGGAGAGAGGCTGCGCCCGACGCAGCCCACCGAAGGGGCAAGCGGCCGATCGCTCGAAGGGCGACACCGCCAATCTCTCAGGTAGAGCGGACAGCGAGGGCAAGATCGAGCACCCCATCGGCATCGCCGATGCTTCGAAACAGCCCTCGGGAGATCACTGCCATGTCCGCCGACCTGCTCCGCACGCCGCTGTACGACCTGCACGTCGAA
Organism: uncultured beta proteobacterium; assembly: GCA_963783785.1. Lineage (GTDB taxonomy): Bacteria > Pseudomonadota > Gammaproteobacteria > Burkholderiales > Burkholderiaceae_C > CADEEN01. The sequence goes on from CAWAOQ010000004.1 coordinate 62,346, forward strand.
CTGGGTGCCAAGATGGTGCCGTTCGCCGGCTACGAGATGCCGGTCAACTACCCCGGCGGCATCATTGCCGAGCACCGCCAGTGCCGCGAGTCGGCGGCGCTGTTCGACGTCTCGCACATGGGCCAGTTGCGCCTGATCGGCGCCGATGCCGCGGCGGCGCTGGAAACGCTGGTGCCGGTCGACGTGGTCGACCTGGCGGTCGGCAAGCAGCGCTATGCGCTGTTCACCAATTCGGCGGGCGGCATCCTCGACGACCTGATGGTCGCGCGGCGCGCGAACGACCTGTTCGTCGTCGTCAATGCGGCGCGCAAGGAAGCCGACACGAAGCACCTGATCACCCACATCGGCCACCGCTGCCAGGTGGTGTCGATGCCCGAACGCGCGCTGCTCGCACTGCAGGGGCAGAAGGCAGTCATGGCGCTGTCGCGACTGGCCGACGGCGTCGCCCGCCTGACTTTCATGACCGGCGACACCTTCACGCTCGTGGGTGCCGAGTGCTTCGTCACCCGCAGCGGCTACACCGGCGAAGACGGGTTCGAGATCTCGGTGCCGGCCGACGCTGCGTTGGCGCTGGCCAAGGCCCTGCTGGCCCAGCCCGAAGTCAAGCCCGCCGGGCTCGGTGCGCGCGACACCTTGCGGCTGGAGGCCGGCCTGTGCCTGTACGGGCACGACATCGACGAGCGCACCACGCCGGTCGAGGCCGGCCTCGCGTGGGCGATCCAGAAGGTGCGCCGGCCGGGGGGCGCGCGTGCCGGACATTACCCGGGCGCCGACACCATCGCCGCCAAGCTGGCCGGCGGTGTGCAGTTCAAGCGCGTCGGGCTGGTCGGCCTCGAGCGCATTCCGGTGCGCGAGGGTGCGACGCTGATCGATGCCCACGGCCACAAGATCGGCCTCGTCACCAGCGGCACGCTGGCGCCGACCGTCAACCGGCCGATCGCGATGGGCTACCTGGGGACCAACCACGCCATCCTCAATCACGAGGTCTACGCCGAGGTGCGCGGCAAGCGCCAGCCGATGCGCGTGACTGCCCTGCCCTTCGTGCCGCCCGGCTACCACCGCGGCTGATCCGAGTTTCCTGCCCGCCCACCTACCTGCCCCCAACCCAACGACCCGAGGAGCTGCCGATGACGACCATGTTCACCCCCGACCACGAGTGGATCAACATCGAGGACCATGAGGCCGCAGTGGTCGGCATCACGCTGCATGCGCAGGAGGCGCTCGGCGACGTGGTGTTCGTCGAACTGCCCACGGTCGGCAAGACCTACAAGAAGGGCGAGGTGGTCGGTGTCGTCGAATCGGTCAAGGCCGCGGCCGACATCTACATGCCGGTCGAGGGCGAAGTGGTCGAGGTCAACGAAGCTCTGCGCGCCGATCCTTCGCTGGCCAACAGCGACCCGATGGGCAACGGCTGGTTCTACAAGGTCCATGTCACGCACATGGAGCAGTTCGACCAGTTGCTCGATCCGCCGGGTTATGACGCTCTGCTGAAGACCCTTTGAAGACCCGCTGATCCCTGCCCGTTCGCCCAGGATTCGTTGCCATGTTGATGTCCGCCACCCAGCCGCTCGACGCGCTCGAGAACGCCGCCGAATTCCAGGCCCGCCACATCGGGCCCCGCGCCGACGACGAGCGTCACATGCTGTCGGTGATCGGCGCGGCCTCGCGCCGTGCGCTGCTCGAGGCGATCGTGCCGCCGTCGATCGCGCGCGCGCGGGGCATGGCGCTGCCGGCACCGGTGGGCGAAAGCGAAGCTCTGGCCGAGTTGCGTGGCGTCGCAGCGCGCAACAAGGTCATGAAGAGCTTCATCGGCCAGGGCTACCACGGCACGGTGACGCCAGGCGTCATCCTGCGCAACATCCTCGAGAACCCGGCCTGGTACACCGCCTACACGCCCTACCAGGCGGAGATCTCGCAGGGGCGTCTGGAGGCCTTGGTCAATTTCCAGACCATGGTCTGCGAACTCACCGGCATGGCCATCGCCAATGCGTCGATGCTCGACGAGGCCACCGCGGCGGCCGAGGCCATGACGCTGGCCAAGCGCAGCGTCAAGTCCACCTGCGACAGCATCATCGTCGCCGGTGATTGCCACCCGCAGACGATCGAGGTGATTCGCACCCGTGCCGCGCCGCTGGGCCTGAAAGTCCTGGTCGGCATGGTGCCGCAGCTGATGCAGGAGCACGACTGCTTCGCGGTCATCGCGCAGTACCCGTCGACCACCGGCCTGATCACCGACCTGAAGCCGCTGGTCGAACAGGCTCACGCGCGGCAGGCGGCGTTCATCGTCGCCACGGACCTGCTGGCGTTGACGCTGCTCGCGCCACCGGGTGAGTTCGACGCCGACATCGTCGTCGGCAACTCGCAACGCTTCGGCGTGCCGATGGGTGCCGGCGGCCCGCACGCCGCGTTCCTCGCCTGCCGGGACGATTTCAAGCGCTCGATGCCCGGCCGGCTGGTCGGCGTCAGTGTCGATGCTCACGGCGCGCCGGCCTACCGCCTGGCCTTGCAGACGCGCGAGCAGCACATCCGGCGCGAGAAGGCGACCTCGAACATCTGCACCGCCCAGGTGCTCCTGGCGGTGATCGCCAGCATGTACGCCGTGTACCACGGCCCGCAGGGCCTGAAGCGCATCGCGCAGCGCGTGGCGAGCTACACCGCGATCCTCGCGCACGGCCTGAAGGCGATGGGACTGAACGTCCAGACGCCCCATGCCTTCGACACCCTCAGCGTCGAAACCGGTGACCGCAGCGACGCCATCGTCGCGCGCGCGGTAGCCGCCGGCGCCAACCTGCGGCGGTTGTCGCCGCAACAACTGGGCATCGCGCTCGACGAGACCACCACGCGCGCCGATATCGAGGCGCTGTGGGCGTGGTTCGCACCGGACGGCACCGAGCGGCCGTCGATCGATGGCTATGCCAAGGGCGTCGAGCCGCTGATCCCGCTGCACCTGCGTCGCACCAGCCCGTTCCTGACGCACCCGGTGTTCAACTCGCACCACAGCGAGACCGAGATGCTGCGCTACATCCGCCGGCTCGCGGACAAGGATCTCGCGCTCGATCGCACGATGATCCCGCTCGGCTCGTGCACGATGAAGCTCAACGCCACCAGCGAGATGATCCCGATCACCTGGCCGGAGTTCGCCAGCGTGCACCCGTTCGCGCCGGCCGACCAGCTGGCCGGCTATGCACAGCTCAACGACCAGCTGTGCGGCTGGCTGGCCGAGGCCACCGGTTACGCCGGCATCAGCCTGCAGCCCAACGCCGGCTCGCAGGGCGAGTACGCCGGGTTGCTGGCGATCCGTGCCTGGCACGCCTCGCGCAACGAAGGCCACCGCAGCATCTGCCTGATCCCCGAATCGGCGCACGGCACCAATCCTGCCAGCGCGCATCTGGCCGGCATGAGCGTGGTGGTGGTCAAGTGCGACGCGCTCGGCAACGTCGACATGGCCGACCTGGCCGCCAAGTGCGAAGCGCACAGCGCGAACCTGGCCGCGATCATGATCACCTATCCCTCCACCTACGGCGTCTTCGACACGCAGGTCAAGGAGCTGTGTGCACTCGTGCATCGGCACGGTGGCCGGGTGTACGTGGACGGCGCGAACATGAATGCGCTGGTTGGCGTGGCCGCGCCGGGCGAGTTCGGCGGCGACGTCAGCCACCTCAACCTGCACAAGACCTTCTGCATCCCGCACGGTGGCGGCGGCCCCGGTGTCGGGCCGGTCTGCGTGGTGGCGGATCTGGTGCCCTTCCTGCCCGGGCACAAGACGACCACCGGCGTCGAGCGCCCGGTCGGTGCGGTCTCGGCGGCGCCGCTGGGCAATGCCGCAGTGCTGCCGATCAGCTGGATGTACATGCGCATGATGGGCAGCGAGGGCCTGACCGCGGCCACCGAGGCCGCGATCCTCGCCGCCAACTACGTCGCTGCGCGCCTGGCCGATCACTACGCCATCCACTTCAGCGGCGAGGTCCCTGGCATCAAGGGCGGCGGCGTGGCGCACGAGTGCATCCTCGATCTGCGGCCGCTGAAGGACGGCTCCGGCGTCAGCGCCGAGGATGTTGCCAAGCGCCTGATCGACTACGGTTTTCACGCACCGACGCTGAGCTTCCCGGTGGCCGGCACGCTGATGGTCGAGCCGACCGAGAGCGAGCCACTGGTCGAGCTGGATCGCTTCTGCGACGCGATGATCGCCATCCGCGAGGAGATCCGGCAGGTCGAGCGCGGCGCCTGGCCGAAGGACGACAACCCGCTGAAGAACGCGCCGCACACCGCCGAGGCGCTGCTGAAGGCGGACTGGACGCACCCCTATTCGCGCGAACTCGCCGCCTACCCGGTGGCAGGCCTGCGCCGCGACAAGTACTGGTCACCAGTGGGTCGCGTCGACAACGTCTACGGCGACCGCAACCTGTTCTGCAGCTGCGTGCCGGTGTCGGCGTACGCCTAGGCCGGCTCACGATGGCCGTCTCGGTTTTCGACCTGTTCAAGATCGGCATCGGCCCCAGCAGTTCTCACACGGTCGGGCCGATGCGCGCGGCGCGACTGTTCGCGCTGCGGCTGGCGCACGACGGCCTGCTGGACGACACGGCCCGCGTGCAGTCGCAGCTCTACGGCTCGCTCGGCGCCACCGGCAAGGGCCACGGCAGCGACAAGGCGGTGCTGCTCGGCCTGGCCGGGCACGAACCCGACACGGTGGATGTCGAGGCCATCCCGGCGCTGCTCGGTGCGATGCGTGCGCAGCAGCTCCCTCGTGCTGGCGGGCGGCCGGGCGGTCGCGTTCGACGAGGCGGCCGACCTCGTCTTCCATCGCCGCGAGACCTTGCCGTTCCATGCCAACGGCATGCGCTTCACCGCCTTCGACGCTGCGGGCAGCGAACTGGCCAACCGGACCTACTACTCGGTCGGCGGTGGCTTCGTGGTCAGCGACGAGGTCGCTGCCGATGGCTCGAAGCAGAAAGTCATCGCCCCCGACACCACCGTGCTCGCGCACCCGTTCCACAGCGGCGACGACCTGCTGGCGCTGACCGTCGGCACGGGCCAGTCGATCGCGCAACTGATGCGCGACAACGAACACCACTGGCGCAGCGACGCCGAGATCGACGCCGGCCTGCTGCGCATCTGGCGCGTGATGCAGGACTGCGTGAAGCGCGGCTGCGCCGCCGATGGTGTGCTGCCCGGCGGTTTCAAGGTGCGCCGCCGCGCGGCGCCGCTGTACCGCGACCTGACGTCCAACCCCGAGGCCGCGTTGCGCGACCCGCTGCAGGTGATGGACTGGGTCAACCTCTATGCGCTGGCAGTCAACGAGGAGAACGCCGCCGGCGGCCGCGTCGTCACCGCACCGACCAACGGCGCCGCCGGCATCATCCCGGCGGTGCTGCATTACTACACCCGCTTCGTGAACCCTGCCCCCGAGTCGCTGCGCGACGCCCCCCAAGGGGGCCTTCCGTCCTTGGGGCGGCCCGGCGGCCGGGGCTCGACCGACAGCGGCGTGATCGACTTCCTGCTCACCGCCGCAGCGATCGGCATCCTCTACAAGGAAAACGCCAGCATCAGCGGCGCCGAAGTCGGCTGCCAGGGCGAAGTCGGCGTGGCCTGCTCGATGGCCGCCGGCGCGCTGTGCGCGGTGATGGGCGGCACGCCCGAACAGGTCGAGAACGCCGCCGAGATCGGCATGGAGCACCACCTCGGCCTGACCTGCGACCCGGTCGGCGGGCTGGTGCAGATTCCCTGCATCGAGCGCAACGCGATCGCGTCGGTCAAGGCCATCAACGCCGCTCGGATGGCGCTGCGTGGCGACGGCACGCACCATGTGTCGCTCGACAAGGTCATCAAGACCATGCGCGAAACCGGCGCCGACATGCAGACCAAGTACAAGGAAACGGCCCGCGGCGGGCTGGCGGTGAACATCGTCGAGTGCTGACCGCGCCGCTGCCGACCCGACCCGCCGATGCCCCATGACATCAGCCTGATCAGTACCGTCGCCGGCGCCTTCGGCGTCGCGCTGCTGTTCGGCTTCATCGCGGCCCGCCTGCGGATGCCGGCGCTGGTCGGCTACTTGCTGGCGGGCATCGCGATCGGGCCGTACACGCCGGGATTCGTCGCCGATGTCGCCCTCGCCAGTCAGCTGGCGGAGATCGGGGTCATGTTGCTGATGTTCGGCGTCGGCCTGCACTTCTCGCTGGCCGACCTGCTGGCGGTGCGCCGCATCGCGCTGCCCGGTGCAGTGGTGCAGATGGTCGTGGCCACGGCACTGGGCATCGGTGTGGCCCACCTTTGGGGCTGGGATCTGGCGGCGGGCCTGGTGTTCGGCCTGGCGCTGTCGGTGGCCAGCACCGTGGTGCTGCTGAAGGCCCTGGAGAGCCGGGGCATCCTGGAATCCGGCAATGGCCGCATCGCCGTCGGCTGGCTGGTCGTCGAGGACCTGGCGATGGTGCTGGTGCTGGTGCTGCTGCCGGCGCTGGCCGGCGTGCTCGAGACGCGGCGACGAGCCCGCGGTCGTCGGCAATACCCTCTGGCTCGACGCTGGGCAAGACCCTGCTCCAGGTGGCGGCCTTCGTGGCGCTGATGCTGGTGGTCGGGCGCCGCCTGTTTCCGTGGGTGCTGTGGCAGGTCGCCAAGACCGGCTCGCGCGAGCTGTTCACGCTGTGCACCGTCGTCGCGGCGTTGACCATCGCCTTCGGCTCGGCCGCGCTGTTCGGCGTCTCGTTCGCGCTCGGCGCCTTCTTCGCCGGCATGGTGCTGCGCGAATCGGAGTTCAGCCAGCGCGCAGCAGAGGAGTCCCTGCCACTGCGCGACGCCTTCGCGGTGCTGTTCTTCGTATCGGTGGGCATGCTGTTCGATCCGCAGGTGCTGCTGCAGCAGCCGCTGCGGGTGCTGGCCGTCGTCGGCGTGATCATGCTCGGCAAGTCGATTGCCGCTGCGCTGCTGGTGCTGTTGCTGCGCTACCCGCTGAGTACCGCGCTGACGGTGTCCGCCAGCCTGGCCCAGATCGGCGAGTTCTCGTTCATCCTGGCTGCCCTCGGTGTGTCGCTGAAGCTGCTGCCGCCCGAGGGACAGAGCCTGATCCTGGCCGGCGCGCTGATCTCGATCGCCCTCAACCCGCTGCTGTTCGCGCTGCTCGAGCCGTTGCGCCGCGCCATCCTCGCGCGCTCGGCTGCCGCGCGACGGCTCGAAGCCCGCGACGATCCGCTGGCCGAACTGCCAGCCAGCACCGACAGCCGCTACCTGGCGCGTCAGGTGGTGCTGGTCGGCCACGGCCGCGTCGGCCGCCACATCGCCGCGGCGCTGGCCGCACAGGGTATCGCCTGCGTGGTGGCCGACAGCAACCGCGATCGCGTCGAGAGGCTGCGGGCGCAGGGCCATGCCGCGGTCTGCGGCGATGCCACCGAGCCCGAAACGCTGATCCAGGCGCATATCGCGCAGGCCCAATGGCTGGTGATCGCCATCCCGGACCCGATTGGCGTGCGCGCGATGGTCGAGTCCGCACGCACGCTCAACCCCGCCATCCGCGTCCTGGTGCGGGGCCAGAACGACGACGAGGCCGCCCTGCTGGCTCGCGAGCTTGGCGTTCAGGTACTGCTGTCGGATCAAGCCCTGGCGCAGGCGATGGTGCAGCAGGTGTTGCAGCCGGCCCAGGGGTAACCCTTGATTGCCGCCCGCGGCCGACGACAGCACAGTTCTCAGCCCGGGGCGCCACGAAGTCCGAGCGCCACCACTACAGGAGTCGCACCATGCGGAAAGTCGTTTCGAGATCCCTTTCGTTGATTGCAGCGGCCGCAGCCCTGGTCGGCTCGCCGGCCCAGGCCGGTGAACTCGAAGTGCTGCATTGGTGGACCAGCGGCGGCGAGGCCAAGGCCGCTGCGTCGCTCAAGGCGGCGATGCAGGCCAAGGGCCACACCTGGAAGGACTTCGCGGTGGCCGGCGGCGGCGGCGATGCCGCGATGACGGTGCTGAAATCGCGCGTGGTTTCGGGCAACGCACCCGCTGCTGCCCAGATCAAGGGGCCGTCGCTGCAGGAATGGGCCAGCGAGGGCGTGCTCGCCAACATCGACGGTGTGGCCAAGGCCGAGAAGTGGGATGAGCTGCTGCCCAAGGTCGTCTCCGACGTCATGAAGTACAAGGGCAACTACATTGCCGTGCCGGTCAACGTGCACCGCGTCAACTGGCTGTGGGCCAATCCGGCCGCGTTCCAGAAGGCCGGCGCCAAGCTGCCGACGACCTGGGACGAGTTCTTCGTCGCCGCCGAGGCGCTGAAGAAGGCCGGCCTGATCCCGGTCGCGCATGGCGGCCAGAACTGGCAGGACTTCACCACTTTCGAGAGCGTCGCGCTGGGCGTCGGTGGCGCGGATTTCTACAAGAAGGCGCTGGTGCAGCGCGACCCGGCTGCGCTGTCGAGCCCGACCATGGAGAAGGTGCTGACGACCTTCAAGCGCGTCAAGGACTACACCGACAAGAACGCCAGCGGCCGCGACTGGAACCTGGCCACCGCGATGGTGATCAAGGGCGAGGCCGGGATGCAACTGATGGGCGACTGGGCCAAGGGCGAATTCATCGCTGCGGGCAAGGTGCCGGGCAAGGACTTCGCCTGCATCGCCGCGCCGGGCACCACCAAGGCCTTCACCTTCAATGTCGATTCCTTCGCGATGTTCAAGCTGAAGAACGAGGCCAACGTGAAAGCGCAGAACGACCTGGCCGCCGCCATCATGGGCCCGGAGTTCCAGGAGGTGTTCAACCTCAACAAGGGCTCGATTCCGGTGCGCCTGGGCATGAAGATGGACAAGTTCGACGAATGCGCCAAGCTGTCGTCCAAGGACTTCGTCGACGACGCCAAGAGCGGCACGCTGGTGCCCTCGATCGCCCATGGCATGGCCGTGCCGTCGGCAGCCGAAGGGGCGATGAAGGACGTCGTCAGTCAGTTCTGGAACACCGACAAGATGAGCGCGAAGGACGCGATGGCCAAGCTCGCGACCGCGGCGAAGTCGAAGTAAGCCGGGCGCGGTGGTGCGCGCGTCCTGGCTGCCCAAGCTCGTGGTGGCGCCAAGCTTCGTGCTGGCGCTGCTGTTCATCTATGGCCTGATCGCCTGGAACGGCTACCTGTCGCTGTCGGCCTCGCGTCTGCTGCCCAACTACGAGTTCGCCGGCTTCGACCAGTACGTCAACCTGTTCGAGAGCGAGCGCTTTCGCGTCGCGCTGAGCAACATGGCCGTCTTCGGCACGCTGTTCGTCGGCGGCGCGATGGCCATCGGGCTGCTGCTGGCGATCCTGCTCGACCAGAAGATCCGCGCCGAGGGCGTGCTGCGCACGATCTACCTCTATCCGATGGCGTTGTCGTTCATCGTCACCGGCACGGCCTGGAAGTGGATCCTCAACCCCGGCCTGGGACTGGAGCACCTGGTGCGCCAGTGGGGCTTCGAGGGCTTCACTTTCGATTGGCTGATCGACCCCGACAAGGCCATCTACTGCATCGCCATTGCCGGCGTCTGGCAGAGCGCGGGCTTCGTGATGGCCTTGTTCCTGGCCGGGCTGCGCGGCATCGACGACAGCATCGTCAAGGCCGCGCAGGTCGACGGCGCCAGCCTGCCGCGCATCTACTGGCGCATCCTGATTCCGAGCCTGCGACCGGTGTTCTTCTCGACGCTGATGGTGGTCAGCCACCTGGCGATCAAGAGCTTCGATCTGGTGATGGCGCTGACCGCGGGCGGCCCCGGTTTCGCCACCGACCTGCCGGCCACCTTCATGTACGCGATGGCCTTTTCGCGCGGCCAGATCGGTCTCGGCGCCGCCAGCGCCACCGTGATGCTGGCACTCGTGGCGGCCATCGTCGTGCCCTATCTCTATTCCGAGCTGAGGGTCAAGAAGTGAACCGCGCCGTTGTTCATCGTGCGCTGCTGTGGGCCGCGCTGCTGCTGTTCGCGGCCTGGTTCCTGACCCCGCTGTACGTGATGGTGACGACCTCGCTGAAGGACATGCAGCAGGTACGCGAAGGCAATCTGCTGTCGCTGCCCAGCGACCCGACCCTGGCGTCCTGGGCCAAGGCCTGGAGCAGCGCCTGCACCGGCATCGACTGCGGCGGCCTGAAACCCTTCTTCATGAACTCGCTGCTGATGGTGCGTGCCGGCGGTGGCGGTCTCGACCGCGATCGGCTCGCTCAACGGCTACGTGCTGTCGAAATGGCGCTTCCCCGGCAGCGACGCGTTGTTCGCGATGCTGCTGTTCGGTGTCTTCATGCCGATGCAGGTGGTGCTGCTGCCGATGAGCCAGGTGCTCGGCTGGCTCGGCATCGCCAGCTCGATCTGGGGCCTGATCCTGGTGCATGTGATCGCCGGCATCCCGAGCACGACGCTGTTCTTCCGCAATTACTACGTCGGCCTGCCCGATGAACTCGTCAAGGCCGCGATGCTCGACGGCGCCGGCTTCTGGCGCATCTTCACGCGCATCGTGCTGCCACTGTCGACGCCGATCCTGGTCGTCACGCTGATCTGGCAGTTCACCAATATCTGGAACGATTTCCTCTACGGCGTGGTGTTCTCGGGCGCCGACAGCAAGCCGATCACCGTCGGCCTGAACAACCTGGCCAACACCTCGAGCTCGGTCAAGGAATACAACGTCGACATGGCCGCGGCGATGATCGCCGCGCTGCCGACGCTGTTCGTCTACATCGTCGCCGGCAAGTATTTCGTGCGCGGCCTGACGGCCGGTGCGGTCAAAGGATGAGTCACACATGACCGCTGTATCGATCCGCGACATCCGCAAGGTCTATGGCAAGACCACCGTGATCCTCGACGACATCGACCTCGAAGTCGCGTCCGGCGAGTTCGTGATCCTGGTCGGCGCGTCGGGCTGCGGCAAGTCGACGCTGCTGAACATGATCGCCGGCCTGGACACACCCACCGCCGGCAGCATCCACATCGGTGGCCGCGACGTCACGCACCTGCCGAGCAAGGATCGCGACATCGCGATGGTGTTCCAGAGCTATGCGCTCTACCCGAACATGAACGTCGCCGGCAACATCGCCTTCGCGCTCGAGATGCGCAAGGTGCCCAAGGCCGAGCGCGACGCTGCGGTGCAAAGGGTGGCCAAGATGCTGCAGATCGAGCACCTGCTCGATCGCAAGCCCGGCGCGCTTTCAGGCGGCCAGCGCCAGCGCGTCGCGATGGGTCGGGCACTGGCCCGCGATCCGAAGCTGTTCCTGTTCGACGAGCCGCTGTCCAACCTCGATGCCAAGCTGCGCGTCGAGATGCGCGCCGAGATCAAGCTGCTGCACCAGCGCACCCACACCACCACGGTCTACGTCACCCACGATCAGGTCGAGGCGATGACACTGGGCGACCGCATTGCCGTGATGCGCGCCGGCCGCATCGAGCAGCTCGACACGCCCCAGGCGATCTACGAACGCCCGGCCACCAAGTTCGTCGCCGAGTTCATCGGTTCGCCGTCGATGAACATCTTCGCGTGCGAGCGCGGCGGCAGCGGCGTGAGCGCCGGTGGCGTCGAACTGCCACTGAACGACGCGCAACGCGCCGCGCTCGGCGCCAGCACGTCGCTGCTCTATGGCCTGCGCCCCGAGAACGTCGCGCTGTCCGACCACGGCGTAGCCGGCAAGGTCATCATGGTCGAACCCACCGGCCCCGAGACCTACGCGCTGATCGACACCGCCCTCGGCCACCTGCTGGCCCGTGCGCCGGGGCGGCTGGCGCTGCGCAGCGGCGAGCCGGTGCAGCTGGCGTGGCACGCCGGGGACGCGCACCTGTTCGACGCGAAGAGCGAATTGCGCGTCGGCTGATGGCGCGTCAGCGCATCGAGAACGCCACCTCGGCCTTCATCCCCGACAACGGCTCGAGCAACGCCAGCAGCGGCTGCAGCTCGCGGTAGCGCATCGCCACCTTGGTCGCATAGGCGAAGAAGCGCGGCAGGTCTTCGGCGTACTTGGCCTTGCCATCGCGGTGCTTCAGGCGGCAGAAGATGCCCAGCACCTTCAAATGGCGCTGCAGCCCGATCCACTCGAGCTGGCGCCAGAACTCGCCGAAGTCGTCGGCCACCGGCAGCGTGGCGCGGCGGGCGGCTTCCCAGTAACGGATCGCCCAGTCGATCTCGCGCTCCTCGTCCCAGGAGAGGAAGGCGTCGCGCAGCAGCGAGGCCATGTCGTAGGCGATCGGGCCGGCGGCGGCGTCCTGGAAGTCGAGGATGCCGGGATTGGGGTCGGCCACCATCAGGTTGCGCGGCATCCAGTCGCGGTGCACGGCCACGACCGGTTGCGCCAGCGCGCTGGCCACCAGCAGGTCGCACACGCGCTGCCAGGCCTGCTGTTCGGCGTTGCTCCAGTGACGGCCGAACTCGCGCTGCACGCACCACTCGGGGAACAGGCCCAGTTCGCGGCGCAGCATCGCATCGTCGTAGCGCGGCAGCGCACGGGCAGGCACATGGCCCTGCCATTGCACGAGCGCGCGGATGGCGTCGCGCATCAGGCCGTCGGCCTCGCCCGCAGTGGCTTCGCGCAACGCATCCAGGTAGAGCGTCGAGCCCAGGTCGCTGAGCAGCAGGAAGCCGCGCTCGACGTCGGCGGCCAGGATCGCCGGCCCATGCAGCCCGGCAGCCTCGATCAGCGCGGCGACGTGGACGAACGGGCGCACGTCCTCCTGTGGCGGCGGCGCGTCCATCACGATCAGGCTGCTGCCGTCGGCGGCATCGACGCGCAGGTAGCGGCGAAAGCTGGCGTCGGCCGAAGCCGGCCGGAGCGTGTCATGGACCAGCCGATGTGCGGCGGCCAACGGCGCCAGCCAACGCTCGAACGCGGCCTGGCGCTCGGCGTCGTGCCAGATCACCGGCAGTGGCACTGCGGCGCTGTCGCGGGGGGGGTCGTTGGGGCTGATCGTCAACGTGCTGCTGAACTCGGGTCGCCTCGGTGATGCGACCGTCGAACCTCGTCATGGATAATTTTCATTCTACAAACCGCGCAAGCCGTACCACCCGCGCGACCTCCGATGCCCCGACTCCCTCCCCTGGCACTGGCCGCCGCCCTGCTGCTCGCGCATGCCGGCGCCGAGGCCCAGGGCATGGCGGCGAGGCTGCGCGCGGCGGCCGGGGCGGGCGATGACGGCACGGCCCCGCTGACATTGTTGGCCGACGAGATCCGCGGTCGCCCCGACGTCGAGACCATCGCCGATGGGCATGTCGAGATGAGACACCCCCGCGTCACGATCCACACCGATCGGCTGACCTACGACCACGTCGAGGGCCGCGTGCGCGCCCAGGGCAACGTGCGGATCCTGACGCCCGACGGCAACCGCTTTGCCGGAACCGAGTTGCAGTTGACCCTGCAGCAGTTCGAGGGCTTCTTTCTGCAGCCAGACTACTTCTTCGCCATCAACGCGGCGAGCGGACATGCCGAGCGCATCGATTTCATCGACAGCCAGCGCGCACGCCTGGCGGCTGCCACCTACACCGGCTGCACGGTCGACGGCAACGGCACGCCGGACTGGATCTTGTCCACCGACCGCATCAAGCTCGACTTCGAGGCCAACGAGGGCATTGCCGAGGGCGCGGTGCTGCGCTTTCTGGGCGTGCCGATCCTGGCCGTGCCGGTGCTCAGCTTCCCGCTCACCGATGCGCGCAAGTCGGGCTGGCTGCCCCCTTCGGTCAACCTCGACAACAAGAGCGGTCTCGAGCTGGCCGTGCCCTACTACTGGAACATCGCGCCGCAGCGCGATGCCACGCTGACGCCGATCGTCTACACCCGCCGTGGCGTCGGCCTGATCGCCGAGGGGCGCTACCTCGAGCCGCGCCACGGCGGCGAACTGCAGTGGCACGAGCTGCCCAACGACCGCGTGTTCGGGGCCGAACGCCACGCGTTGCGGTGGCGCCAGCAGGGCCTGGCCTTCGGCGAGACCGCCGGCGACGCACTGCGCTGGGGTCACAGCGGCGAGCGCGTTTCGGACGACACCTACTGGAAGGACTTTCCGCGCGTGCTGGACTCGCAGACGCCGCGGCTGCTGTCGGCGGTCGTGCACGCCGAGCACGACTGGGTCGTGTCCGGCCTGCCGACCACCGTCTACGCCCGCACGCAGCGTTGGCAGGTGCTGCAGGACCCGGACCCGCTGGCGTTGATCGCGGCGCCGTACGACCGCACGGCGCAACTGGGCTGGAGCGGCGCCGGGCAGTTGCCGGCGTGGGGGTACGGCATCGACGCCGACTTCGAGGTCGAGCTCAATCGCTTCACGCTGCCGGCCAACAGCGCCGACCCGCTGCGACGCGAGGGTTGGCGCGCGCACGCGCTGGCCAGCGTCGCCCACAGCTGGCGCAGTCCCGGTGCGTGGCTCACACCCCGGCTGGCAGTCAACCTGGCGCGCTACGACACCGACACGCCGATGAGCGATGGTCGCAGCCAGGCGTCGCGCGCGATCCCGACCCTCAGTGTCGATAGCGGCCTGGTGTTCGAACGCGACACCAGTTGGTTTGGCCGCGCGCTGCGGCAGACCCTCGAGCCCCGGCTGCTGTATGTCAACACGCCACGGCGTGACCAGGCCACGCTGCCACTCTTCGACACCGCGCCCAAGGATTTCAACGCCGTCTCGGTGTTCAGCGACAACGCCTTCTCGGGCGTGGACCGCGTCTCGGACGGTCACCAGGTCACCGCCGGCGTGACCACCCGGCTGCTCGACCCGGCCAGCGGCATCGAGACCATGAGGCTCGGCCTGGCCCAGCGCTACCTGCTTCGCGACCAGGAGATCACGCCCGACGGCATTCCGCTGACGCAGCGCCTGTCAGACCTGTTGCTGCTGGGCTCGGTGAATGTCTCCAGACGCTGGGTTCTCGACGCCGCGCTGCAATACAGCCCCGAGATCAACCGCACGATGCGATCGGTGATGAGCGCGCGCTACTCGCCGGAGCCCATGCACACGCTGGCCGCCAGCTACCGCCTGGCACGCGCCGGCAGCGAGTATCTGGATGCCGGCTGGCAATGGCCGGTGTACCGCGGCAGCGCGACCGCCGGCGCCGGCAGCAGCAGCTCGGCATGCCAAGGCACGCTCTACAGCGTCGGCCGCGCCAATTACTCGATGCGCGACAGCCGGATCACCGATTCGCTGGTCGGATTCGAATACGACAGCGGTTGCTGGATCGCACGGGTGGTCGGCGAGCGCGTGTCCACCGGGCGCACCGAGGCCACGACGCGATTGCTGCTGCAACTCGAACTGGTCGGACTGTCGCGGCTGGGTTCCAACCCGCTCCAGGTCTTGAAGGACAATATCCCTGGCTACCAACTGCTGCGCGACGACCACAGTGACCCGCCGCCGCGGGTCTACACGCCCTCGCCGCGCCGGCAATGATCCCGACGACCCGATGAAATCCCTGTTCCGATCTGCGGCGCTTGCCGCGACGCTCGCGTGGGTTGCCGCCCTGCCCACGCTGGCCCAGCCCAACACGCCCGCGGTGGCCACGCCTGCCGCGGTTGCTGCACGCCCGGGCGACTACATCGTCGCGGTGGTGAACCGGGAACTGGTCACCGCCCATGAAGTCAACCAGCGCATGGCCATTGCTCGCGCACAAGCGCAGCGCGCCAACCAGCAGGTTCTGCCCGACACCGCGTTGCGGCGCGAAGTGCTCGAGTCGCTGATCGAGGAACGCGCGATGCTGAGCCATGCGCGCGACAGCGGCATGCGCATCGAAGAAGTCGAAATCGACCGCGCGGTGGCCAGCATCGTGGCGGACAGCAAGATGACGCAGGCCCAGTTTCGCCAGCAACTGGCGCGCGAGGGCCTGGACATGCCGCGCTTTCGCGCCAACATCCGTGACCAGATGCTGATCGAGCGCGTGCGCGAGCGCGAGGTGGCACAGCGCATTCGCATCACCGACAGCGAGATCGACGAGTTCATTGCAAAACAACGCAGTGCCGCGGCCGGCGACGTGCAATACAACATCGCGCAGGTCATGGTGCCGGTGCCCGAAAACGCCAGCGAAGCGGTGGTGGCCGAGCGCCAGGCGCGCGCCGAGGCGGCGCTGGCCCGCATCCGCGGCGGCGAGGACTTCGCCACCGTGGCCAAGGAGGTCTCGGAGGACGCCAATCGCGAGCGTGGCGGCGAGATCGGCTTGAGACCGGCCGACCGCCTGCCCGACGTGTTCGTCGAAGTCGTGCGCCCGCTGGCCAACGGCGAAGTGGCGCCCTCGCTGTTGCGCAGCGGCGCTGGATTCCACGTCCTGAAACTGATCGAACGCAGCGATGGTTCCACGCTGCGCACGACGCAGACGCGCGCCCGCCACATCCTGCTGCGGCCCTCGCAGCAGCTCAGCGCGGAAGCCGCACGGGCCCGGCATGGCCGAGTTCAAGCGCCAGATCGACACCGGCGCGCGACGCTTCGAAGACCTCGCGCGCGAGCATTCGCTCGACGGCAGCGCGGCGGCCGGCGGCGATCTCGGCTGGGCCGCACCGGGCCAGTACGTGCCCGAGTTCGAGGCTGCGATGAACCGGCTGCCCATCGGGGGCATATCGGATCCGGTGGCGTCGCGCTTCGGCATCCACCTGATCCAGGTGCTCGAACGACGCAGCGTGGCCGTCGACACCAAGGTGCTGCGCGAGCAGGCGCAGCAACGCGCTGCGTGGGCGCAAGTTCGAGCAGGCCTACAGCGAATGGGTGCGCGACTTGCGTGACCGTGCGTACATCGAGATGCGCGAAGCACCGCTGTGAATGTGGCCCCGGCGGCGTGAAGCACCAGCCGCGCAAGCGTTTCGGCCAGCATTTCCTTGCTGACAGCCGCGTCGTCGACGCCATCGTCGATGCCATCGGCCCACAGGCTGGCGATGCACTGGTC
The DNA here is from genome assembly GCA_963783785.1 of uncultured beta proteobacterium. Classification (GTDB taxonomy): domain Bacteria; phylum Pseudomonadota; class Gammaproteobacteria; order Burkholderiales; family Burkholderiaceae_C; genus CADEEN01. The sequence continues at coordinate 79,143 of CAWAOQ010000004.1, forward strand.
GAGATCGGGCCCGGGCTCGGCGCGCTGACGTTGCCGCTGCTGCAGCGCTGCAAACACCTGACCGTGATCGAACTCGATCGCGACCTGGCCTCGCGGCTGCGACGCAACCCGGCGCTCGACGTGGTCGAGGCCGACGTGCTGACGGTCGACTTCACTGCGCTGTCCCGTTCGCTGCGTTCCCGGCTGCGGGTGGTCGGCAACCTGCCCTACAACATCTCGACGCCGATCCTGTTCCACCTGCTTGGCGCCGCGAACGACATCCAGGACCAGCACTTCATGCTGCAGAAGGAAGTCGTCGCACGGATGGCGGCGAGGCCCGGCAACAAGGACTATGGGCGGCTGACGGTGATGCTGCAGTGGCGCTACCACATCGAGTCGCTGTTCGACGTGCCCCCCGAAGCCTTCGAGCCGCCGCCGCGCGTGGACTCGGCCATCGTGCGCATGTTGCCGTGGCCCGATCCCGCCGCGCTCGACACGAAGCTGCTCGAAGAACTCGTGCAGGTGGCCTTCTCACAGCGACGCAAGCTGCTGCGCCACACCTTGGGCCGCTGGCTCGAAGGCCGCGGCTTCGGCGGCAGTTTCGACGTGCAGCGCCGCGCCGAGGAAGTCCCGGTGGCCGAGTACGTCGCGCTAGCCCAGGCGGCTGCCGCTCGCTGAGGGCTGCGCCCGCCGCGCCTTCCAGCCGCCATAGATCGCGATCAGCCCGGGGATCAGGATCATCGCCCAGATGATCTTCTCGAGGTTGCTCTTGACGACCGGGATGTTGCCGAACAGGTAGCCCGCACCGACCAGGCTGACGACCCACAGCGTGCCTCCGGTCACGTCATAGAAAGTGAAGCGCCGTCGCGTCATCTGCGCCACGCCGGCGACGAACGGCGCGAAGGTGCGCACGAACGGCATGAAGCGCGCCAGCACGATCGTGACGCCACCGTAGCGTTCATAGAATTCATGCGCCTGCTCGAACGCCCGCTTGTTGAAGAAGCGACTCTGTTCCCACTGGAACACGCGCGGACCGATGTGGTGGCCGATCGTGTAGTTGGTCTGGTTGCCGAGGATGGCTGCGGCGGTCAGCAGCGCGATCGACAGCGGCAGATTCATCAGCCCGACGCCGCACAGCGTGCCGACCACGAACAGCAGCGAATCGCCGGGCAGGAACGGCATCACCACGACGCCGGTCTCGACGAACACGATCAGGAACAGCAGTGCGTAGACCCACGCCCCGTAGGTCTGCACGAAGGTTTGCAGGTGCACATCGACGTGGAGGATGAAGTCGAGCAGGAATTGGAGGGCTTCGGGCATGGGTCGGGATTATCCGGGGTGCCGGCAGCGAGCCCGCCACCGACTGCGACAATTCGACAATGAGTGCCCCCCAAGGATTCACGCTGCAGGCCCCACGCCGCCCGATTCGCGACCTGCCTGACGAACTGGTGAGCCAGATCGCCGCCGGCGAGGTGGTCGAGCGGCCGGCATCGGTGGTGCGTGAGTTGGTCGACAACGCGCTCGACGCCGGGGCCTCGCAGGTCACCGTGAAGCTGTCGGCCGGCGGCGTGCGCCAGATCGTGGTCGAGGACGATGGCGAGGGCATCCCGCGCAGTGAACTCGCGCTGGCGCTGCGCCGCCACGCCACCAGCAAGATCGCCAGCCTGGCCGAGCTCGAAGGCGTCGCGACGATGGGCTTTCGCGGTGAGGCGCTGGCAGCGATCGCATCGGTATCGGAGCTCGCGCTGGCCAGCCGCACCGCCGATGCACCGCACGCCACGCGGCTCGATGCCCGGTCCGGCGAGATGGCGCCGACAGCGCGCGCGGTCGGCACCAGCGTCGAGGTGCGCGAGCTGTTCTTCGCCACGCCGGCGCGACGCAAGTTCCTGAAGACCGATGCCACCGAGCTGGCCCATTGCGTCGACGCGGTGCGCCGCCATGCGCTGGCGCGGCCCGACGTCGGCTTCGCGGTCTGGCACGAGGGCCGCCTGGTGGCGCAGTGGCGCGCCGCAGCCGATGTGCAGGCTCGCCTGGCCGACGTGATGGGCGCAGAGTTCATCACCGCCAGCGTGGCCGTGCAGGGGCAGGCCGGGCCGTTGCGGCTGCATGGCCGTGTCGGCGTCCCGGATGCCGCCCGCGCCCGCGCCGACCAGCAGTACACCTATGTCAACGGCCGCTATGTGCGTGACCGTGGCGTCGCGCATGGTGTGCGCAGTGCATTCGAGGACGTGCTGCACGGCGCGCGCCAGCCGGTCTACGTGCTGTTCATCGAGATCGACCCACAACGGGTCGATGTCAACGTGCACCCGACCAAGATCGAGGTCCGGTTCCGTGATGCGCGCGAGGTCCACCAGGCCGTGCGCCTGGCGGTCGAGAATGCGCTGGCGCTGCCACGCGCCGCCGCGGCGAGCGGCGCAGCCGCCGGCGCTGGCCGCGTTGTCGTTGGCCGCATCGCCCTGGCGCGCGACGCCGCCTTCACAGCCTGGCCTGGCACTGCAGCATGCCGCCACGCTCTATGCCCGCGAGGGCGCCGCCGCCGTACGCACGCCCGCTGCCGGCCGCAGAACCGCACGCGGCGCCGGACGCACCGGACGCGCCGGCAGACCAATGGCCGCTCGGCCGGGCGCTGGCGCAACTGGCCGGCGCCTACATCCTGGCCGAGAACCGGCAGGGCCTGGTGATCGTCGACATGCACGCGGCGCACGAGCGCATCGTCTACGAGCGGCTCAAGCGCCAGCTCGGTGGCGCCAGCCTGGAAGTGCAACCGCTGCTGATTCCGGCCACCTTCGCCGCCACGTTGGCCGAGATGGCCAGCGCCGAGGCGCATGCCGGCACGCTGTCGGCACTCGGCCTGGAAGTCACGCCGCTGGCCAGCACCACGCTGGCGGTGCGTTCACGACCGGCGGCACTGGCCGACGCCGACCCGGTGGCGCTGACCCGGTCGGTGCTGGCTGAGCTGGCACAGCACGAGGCCAGCCGTGTCGTCGAACGGGCCCGCGACGAATTGCTGGCGACGATGGCTTGCCATGCCGCCGTGCGCGCCAACCGGCGCCTGACGGAGGGTGAGATGAACGCCTTGCTGCGCGAGATGGAAGCCACCGAGCGCAGCGACCAGTGCAACCACGGCCGCCCGACCTGGCGGCAGGTGACGCTGAGGGAGCTCGACGCCCTCTTCCTGCGCGGCCGCTGACAGCTCGCCTGCCCCCGGCAGCCTTCAGGCGACGCGGCGCAGGGCCGCGTGCCCGCTGCCGAGCGTGCCGCCGAACAGGTTCTTCGGATCCGCCAGGCGGGGCACGAGGTCGATCTGCGTGCAGGCGCCGCATCGTTCGCCGAGCAGCGTGTGCAGGAAGCGCAGCGAGGAGTAGTCCTCGAGGGCGAAGCCGACCGAGTCGAACACCGTCACGTCGTCGGCCGTCACGCGACCCGGCTTGGCGCCACGCAGAATGTCGGCGAACTCGGTCACCGCGAAGTCGGCATCGAGTTGCTGGATCTCGCCTTCGATGCGTGATTGCGGTTCGTACTCGACGATCACGCGCGCATCGGGCCGCAGCAGGATGTCGGCGTGCAGTTCGGTCTTGCCCGGGCAGTCACCACCGACGGCATTCAGGTGCATGCCGGCCTCGATCATCGCCGGTTCGAGGATCACCGCGTTGCGCTTGTCGGCGGTCACGGTGGTCACGATGTCGGCGCCGCGCACCGCATGCGCAGTGCTCGCGCAGCGCACGATCGCCATGTCGGCCAGTTCGGGCATCGCGCGCAGGTTGCGTTCGAGCTTGGCCATCGCCGCGCCGTCGACGTCGAACAGGCGCAGTTCACGAATGCCCAGCATGCGATGGAAGGCAATGGCCTGGAACTCGCTCTGCGCGCCGTTGCCGATCAGCGCCATCACCGCGGCTGTCGGGCCGTGCCAGGTGGCTGGCGGCCAGCGCCGACATCGCGGCGGTGCGCAGCGCCGTGGTCACGGTCAGCTCGGACAGCAGCAGCGGGTAGCCGGTATCGACGTCGGCCAGCACGCCGAACGCGGTGACCGTGAGCAACCCGGCCGCGGTGTTCTTCGGGTGGCCGTTGACGTACTTGAAGGAATAGAAGCGGCCATCGCTGGTCGGCATCAACTCGATCACGCCGCCATCGGAATGGCTGGCCACCCGGGCTGACTTCTCGAAGTCGGCCCACCGCCGGTAGTCGGCCTCGATCTCACCGGCCAGGCGTTCGATGAAGCGGGCCACACCCTGCGTGTGGACCAGCCGCTGGATGTCGGCAACGCCGATGTAGTCGACCACGGGCTTGTCTCCAGATTGTCGTTTGAGTGATTGTCTGGAGCCTCGGAGCCAAAGAAAAGGCAGCACCCTGACCAGATCGTCACCTTCTCTATTCATAATGTCAGCCCCGATTGGCATTTCGCATATTTCGCCCCGATGGACGACACCGACCAGCAATTGATCGCCCTGTTGCGAGCGAACGCCCGCGCACCGGTGGCCACACTTGCCAAGCAACTCAAAGTGGCCCGCGGCACGGTGCAGAACCGGCTGGCCAAGCTGGAGGCCGCGGGCACGATCGCCGGCTACACCGTGCGCCTGAAGCCGCAGGCCGAAGAGCACCGCATTCGCGCGCTGACCACCATTGCCGTCGAAGGCAACCGCGGCGAGGCCGTGCTGCGGGCGCTGCGCGGCGACCCTGCGGTCGAAGCGCTGCACACGACCAACGGCCGCTGGGACATCGTGGCCGAATTGCGGGCCGAGAATCTGGAGGCCTTCGATCGGGTGCTCGGCCGCATCCGCCTGATCGACGGCATCGCCAGCACCGAAACCAGCTTGCTGCTTTCGACTCACAAGCTTTGACCCGACCCGACCGCCGCGCCTGTGTCAGCATCGTGCCCATGTCGACCGTGAACGTCCCGCGCCGCTGGCGCCGCGCCACCCTCGCTGCCGCCGCGCTGCTGCTGGCGCTGGCCGGTTGCGCGACGCTCGACGAGAAACAGCGCGAGTGGATCTTCCAGCCCGGCGACCGCACCTGGGCCTACGGCGCGTCGGCGGCCGAAGGCATGAGCGATGTCTGGATCGAATTCGAGTCACGCGAGGCCGATGCCGCGCCCATCAGGCTGCACGGCCTGTGGTTGCCGCAAGCCGATCCCGATGCCCCCGTGCTGCTGTACCTGCACGGTGCGCGCTATGACGTCCGGTCCAGCGCGCACCGCATGCGCCGCATGCACCAGCTCGGCTTCTCGGTGCTGGGCATCGACTACCGCGGCTTCGGACGCAGCACGCCGGCGCTGCCGTCCGAGGAACTGGCTCACGAAGACGCATCGGCAGCCTGGCACTGGTTGGCCGCGCAGCACCCACAGGCACAACGCTACCTGTTCGGGCATTCGCTCGGCGGCGCCATCGCCGTGCGCCTGGCCGGCGAAGTCGACGACGCCGCAGGCTTGATCGTCGAGGGCAGCTTCCCGTCGATCCCGGAGGTCGTGAAGACCATGAAGTGGGGCTGGCTGCCGGTCGCGCCGCTGATCACGCAGCGCTTCGACGCCGGCACGCACATCGAGCGCGTGAAGGCACCGCTGCTGGTGGTGCATGGCAGCGAAGACCGCCTGATCCAGCCCACGCTCGGCCGCGCGCTGTACGAGCGCGCCGTGGGACCCAAACGCTTCGTGCTCGTCGATGGCGGCACGCACCACAACACCAACGCGGTCGGCCACGAGGCCTATCGCGAAGCGCTGGCCGAGCTGTTCGGCATGCGCGCCGTGAACTGAACATGGCCACACTGAAACTGAAGAAGGACAAGACCGCGTCGACGCGGCAGCGCACCGAGCCGCGCGGGCCGCTGCGCGGCATCGCCGCGCCGCGCAAGCAGAAGTCACTGGCCGAAGTGCAGGCCGAGCGCGCCGCGCGTGCCGAGCGTGCCGCGCAGGAGCGGCGCGCTGCACCACAGCCGAGCGGTGCAGCGCGCGATCGCCCGCCGCGCCGGGAACCGCCGCGCGATGCCCCCGGAAAGCGCCGCCAACCGGCACCGCGCCCGCGCGACGTGCGCCGCCACCATCCCGATCCGGTGACGCGCCGCCGCGGCGCGAGCGCCAGGATCCGGCCCGCCGACCCCCGCGTGGCGATGCAGCGCCGCGGCCAGACCGCGACGCGCCGGCACGACGGGACCGCCCTTCGCCAGCGCGGGCCTCGCCGCCGGCACGCCGCGAGCCCGCGCCGCGTCCAGCGCCGCCCTCGCGTCGCGAACCGCAACCGGCCGCTGGCCCGGCGCGCGAAGGCGATCGCCTGTCCAAGCGCATGACCGCCATGGGCCTGGCCTCGCGTCGCGAAGCGGACGACTGGATCGCCGCCGGCTGGGTGCGGGTCGATGGCAAGCTGGCCGTGCTCGGTCAGCGCATCGGCCCCGATGCGCGCATCGACATCGACCCGCGTGCGCGCAACGAACAGGCGCGCCGCGTCACCATCCTGCTCAACAAGCCGGTCGGCTACGTCAGCGGCCAGGCCGAAGATGGCCACGAGCCGGCGGTGGTGTTGGTCAAGCCCGAAAACCGCTGGGCCGACGACCGCGGCATCGCCTTCCACGCCGGCCACTTGCGCCACCTGGCGCCGGCCGGGCGCCTGGACATCGACTCGGTGGGCCTGCTGGTGCTGACACAGGACGGTCGCGTCGCCAAGGCACTGATCGGTGAAGACTCGCGCATCGAGAAGGAGTACCTGGTGCGCGTGCGTCGCACGCAACCGGGGCCGTTGACCGAGCGCGAGCTGGCGCTGCTCGAACATGGCCTCACGCTCGACGAAAAGCCGCTGAAGCCGGCCAAGGTCAGCTGGGCCAACGAAGACCAGTTGCGCTTCGTGCTGCGCGAAGGCCGCAAGCGCCAGATCCGCCGCATGTGCGAACTGGTCGGCCTCGAGGTGCTGGGCTTGAAGCGCGTGCGCATCGGCAGCGTCGTGCTCGGCAAATTGCCGCCGGGGCAGTGGCGCTACCTGCGCGACGACGAGTCGTTCTAGCTACGGCGCGCGGTCACTCCCGCCGCGTCTGCGCCCGCAGCGCGGTCGACGCTTCGAGCCACTGCGGCTCGACGGCCTGGGCGCGCACCACGGCGCGCTCGGCGGCGTCTTGCGCCGCAGCGCGCTGGCCCAGGCGCAGGCGCGCGACCGCGAGGTTGTGCCAGGCGGCCGCGCTGTCGTGCAGTGCCGCCTCGCGTTCGAAGGCCTGTGCGGCGCCCTGGACGTCACCGGCAGCGAAGCGGGTATTGCCCCGCCCCAACCCGGCCAGCGCATTGCGTGGCCAGCGCTCGACGAGGCTGTCATAGGCGCGCATGGCCTGGGCCGGCGGCGCCACGCGCTCGAACGCGATCGCCGCCTGCACGCTGTCGGTCTCGCTGGCCGTCGCCGGCAGGCGGCCCGGCGCCAGCGCGACGAAGGCCCACCGTGCCGAGCGCGCCCAGGTGCGTTCGAACAGCGCGAAGCCCATCACCTCGCGCTCGGTGGTACCGCTGCGCAGCACCAGCTGTCGCTGCGTCAGGTCGTAGCCGACGAGGACCGCGTAATGCCAGCGCGGCAGCCACGCCAGGCCGAGGTTCTGCAGCACCACCACCGGCAGGCCGGCAGCGACTTCGGCCAGCAGGTCGGCGAGTTGCGGCTGCAGCGGCACCGCCAGCGCACCGAAGCGGCGCGCAGCCGCCAGCATTTCGGCCTGCAACGCACCCTCGCGCGCCGGCAGGAACACGGCCTCGGCCAGTTGATCGGGCGTGGCCGCCAGGCCAGCGTGCGCCAGCACCGTCGCCAGCGCCGCCGGACCGCAGTGGTACGGCGTTTGCGGGAAGAACGGCACCTCGCGCAACTCGGTGCGTGGCGCCAGGCCGGGCGGCGGTGCATCGGCGAGTGCCGCGCTCTGCGGAGGCTCGGCGAAAACGGCGCAGCCGCTGGAAAGTGCCGACGCGGCGGTGCCGAGCAGCCACGCCCGCCGCCGCACTTGCATGCCAGACCTCAGGCCGCGCCGGGTCGCAGACAAGCGATCAGCGGATCGGACGCGTGAACGGAAAGATCTTCGTGAAGCCGAGGATGTCGGTGATCAGCAGGATCAGGAAGATCGTGACGATCACGCCGAGCGCATCGCCACCGGCGGGCGCCTGGTCGATCTGTGCGGCCACCTGCGCGGCCTCGGCGTCGGTCAATGCGGCAACGCGCTCACGAGCGACCTCGACGCTGACTCCCCGGGCCTGCAGTGCGGCCGCGACATCGGCGCGGTTCAACGTCTGCTCGAGCAGTGCACGGCCCGGCTGGGCGGTGGCTGCCTGCTCGGTGCCGATCAACGCAGGTGCGGTCGCGGCAGGCACCAGCGGGGCCGCTTGCACCAGGCCGGCGAAGGACAGGCTCATCGCGACCAGGGTGGCCAGCGTGCGTCGAGTGCGGGTTGTCATGCGAGCGGTCTCCATCAGTGGGCGTGCGGTCATCGTACCGTGGCCAGCACCTGCCCACGTATGGGGATGCAACCGGCTGGTACGCTCTGTGCATGACCGAATTCACAGCCCGCGGCGAAGGCGGCACGCGCGGCAGCGCGCGCCCCTGTCCTGGCACCCACCATGGCGGCGATCGCGCTGGCGCTGTTGCTCGGCCTGCAGCCGGTGGTGACCGACCTCTACCTGCCGGCACTGCCGCTGCTGGCGCGCGACCTGGGCGCGTCGATGAGCGCGACGCAGCTGACGATGTCGGCGCTGATCCTGGCCTTCGGGCTGTCGCAACTGGTGTGGGGCCCGATCGCCGACCGCTTCGGCCGCCGCCCGGTGTTGCTCACCAGCCTGTCGCTGCTGGTGCTGGCCAGCATCGGCGCCGCGCTCGCCCCGCACATCGGCTGGCTGATCGCCTGGCGCGTCGCGCAGGGCGCCGCGATGGCCGCAGCGGTGGTCTGTGCACGCGCGATGGTGCGCGACCTCTACGAGCCGCACCAGGGCGCGCGCGTCATGTCGCTCGGCCTGTCGGGGCTCGGCGTGCTGGCGATCGCCGCGCCGCTGCTCGGCGGCGTGCTGGCGATGGCGCTGGGCTGGCGCAGCGCGTTGGCTGCGGTGGCGATCTTTGCGACGCTCGTTCTCGTCTACACCTGGCTCGAGGTGCCGGAAACGCTGGCCGTGCGCGACGAGCGGGCACTGCACGGACCGACGCTGGCCGGCAATGCACGCACGGTGCTCGCGCACCCGACGCTTCCAGGCCTGGTCGCTGCTGGTCGCGGCCACCTATGGCGGCCTGTTCACGCTGCTCGCGGCCTCGTCGTTTGCCTATATCGAGGTGCTCGGCCTGAGCCCGGTGCAGTACGGCATCGCGATGGCCTCCGGTTCGCTGGCCTACATGGTCGGCACGTTCTTCTGCCGCCGCTGGTTGCTGCACTGGGGCCTGCACGGCACGGTACGGCGCGGCGGACTGTTCACCCTCGCCGGGGCCAGCGGCATGGCCCTGTGCGCGCTGGCGCCGTCGTGGGCCACGGTACCGCTGGTGCTCGGCTCGCATTGGCTCTACACGTTCGGCCACGGCATCCACCAGCCCTGCGGCCAGACCGGCGCCGTCGGGCCGTTCCCGCAGATGGCCGGCGTGGCCTCGGCGCTGGCCGGTTGCCTGCTGGCGCTGACTGCGTTCGCGGTCGGCCTGTGGCTCGGTCAGGCCATCGACGGCACGCTGCGCCCGATGGCGTTGGGCGTTGCGTTCTGGGGCAGCGTCACTGCCGTGGTGGCATGGACCCTGGTGCAGCGGCACGGCGTGGCGCCGTCGCGATGAAGGCGCCGGCCTGGATCGGACTCGCCGGGCCCACCGCCAGCGGCAAGAGCGCGATCGCGCTGACGCTGGCCGAACGCGTGCCGCTCGAGATCATCAGCGTCGACTCGGCGCTGGTCTACCGCGGCATGGACATCGGCACCGCCAAGCCGAGCGCGGCCGACCGCGCCGCGGTGCCACACCACCTGATCGACATCCTCGACCCGCACGAGGCCTACTCGGCCGCCCAGTTCGCCGCCGATGCGACCCGGCTGATCGGCGAGATCAGTGCGCGTGGCCGGCTGCCGCTGTTGGTCGGCGGCACGATGCTGTACTTCAAGATCCTGAGCGACGGCCTCGACGCCCTGCCCGCCGCCGACCCGGCGGTGCGTGCCGCGCTCGAAGCCGAGGCCTTCGCGCGCGGCTGGCCGGCCCTGCACGCCGAACTCGCCCGCATCGACCCGGCGAGCGCCGCGCGCCTGCCGCCCACCGACGCGCAGCGCATCGGCCGCGCGCTCGAGGTCTTTCGCATCAGCGGCCGCACGTTGTCGAGCTTCCACACGGCGCCGCGCGCGGCGCAGGCGCCGGCGCTGATCGCCCTCGAGCCGACCTCGCGCGCGTGGCTGCACGATCGCATCGCGGCGCGCTTCGATGCCATGCTCGCACAGGGCTTCCTCGACGAGGTGCGCGCGCTGCGCGCACGCCGCGACCTGCACGCCGGCCTGCCGTCGATGCGCTGCGTCGGCTACCGCCAGGCCTGGGCCGCGCTCGACGAGGGCCTGGCCGGCGATGCGTTGCGGGCCGCCGTGCGCGAGCGCGGCATCGCCGCGACGCGCCAGCTCGCCAAGCGCCAGTTGACCTGGCTGCGCGGCATGCCGCAGCGTGTCGTCGTGGCCTGCGACGCCGACGATGCGGCGGCGCAGGTGGCATCGGCCGTCAAGCGATGGCTCGGCGCATGACCGGTCCGCTGCTGCGCGTCGAGCACCTGGCCAAGCACTATGGCGGGGTGCCGGTGTTCGAGAAGGTGTCGTTCGAGGTCGCGCGTGGCGAACTGGTGGCGATCCTCGGCGAATCGGGCGTCGGCAAGTCGACGCTGCTCAACGCGCTGGCCGGGCTGGACGTGCCGAGCGCCGGACGTGTCGAACTCGGCGGCCGCGCACTGCACGGCCTGGACGACACCACGCTGGCGCACTGGCGACGTGCACATGTCGGCTTCGTGTTCCAGGCCTTTCACGTGCTGCCGCATCTGACGGTGGCGCAGAACATCGCGCTGCCGCTGCTGCTGCTCGGTCGCCCCGACCACGAACGCGTCGGCGAGATGCTGGCCGCCGTCGGGCTGGCCGGCTTCGACGCGCGGCTGCCGCGCACGCTGTCGGGCGGCCAGTTGCAGCGCGTGGCGATCGCCCGCGCGCTGGTGCACCGGCCGCCGCTGGTGCTGGCCGATGAGCCGACCGGCAACCTGGACCCCGACACCGCCGAGCGGGTGATGGACCTGCTGGCCACGCAGGTGCGTGCCGAGGGCGCCGCCTGTGTGCTGGTCACGCATTCGCTGCACGCCGCGGCGCATGCCGACCGCGTGCTGCGGCTGGCGGCCCACGGCATCGAGGACGCATGACGACGACGCGCGCGGCGCCGGGCATCCGCACCGCTGCGCTGCTGCGCACGCTGACGCTGCCGGAGTGGCGTGCCCATCCGCTGCGCCAGGCACTGGCGCTGCTGGCGGTGGCGCTCGGCGTCGCGCTGGCGTTCTCGGTGCACCTGATCAACCAGTCGGCACTGGCCGAATTCTCGGCCGCGGTGCGCGCGGCCAATGGCGAGCCCGACGCTGCGCTGGTCTGCGCGCAGCGCGACGGCTGCGACGACGCGCTGGTCGACGCGCTGGCCGCCGAGCCCGCGGTCACGTTGGCCAGCCCGGTGGTCGAGATCGACAGCTACGCCGTCGGCCGTGACGGCCCCCGCGTGCCGCTGAAGCTGATCGGCATCGACGCGCTGCAGGTGGCCGCCGTGGCGCCGGCGTTGCTGCCGCACCCGGCCGACGGGGCAGACCGCACCGCCTTCATCGACCCCGATGCCGTGTTCCTCAACGCCAGCGCCCAGCAGCGGCTGGGTGTCGCGCCGGGCGGCACGCTGCGCGTGCAGCACGGCCTGGCCACGGTGTCGCTGCGCGTGGCCGGCCATGTCGCCGCTGGCGGCGCGGCGCTGGCGGTGATGGACATCGCCGGCGCGCAAACGCACTTCGGATTCGACCGGCGGCTGACGCGCATCGACCTGCGACTGGCCGAAGGCGCGCGCGCCGATGCGCTGCGCCAGCTGCCGCCCGACTGGACGCTCGCCGAAGCCGACGATGCCGCGCAGCGTGTGGCCAACGTCTCGCGCGCCTATCGCGTCAACCTCACCGTGCTGGCGCTGGTGGCGTTGTTCGTCGGCGCGTTCCTGGTCTTCTCGGTGCTCGCGTTGTCGGTCGCGCAGCGCACGCCGGGCTTGGCGTTGCTCGGCGTGCTCGGTTTGTCGGCCGCCGAACGCGGCCGGCTCGTGATCGCCGAGTGTGCGCTGCTCGGCATCGCCGGCAGCGCGGTGGGCGTGGCCGCCGGGACCTTGCTGGCCAAGGCCGCGCTGCGCTGGCTGGCCGGCGACCTGGGCGGCGGCTACTTCCCGGGGGTCGCGCCGGCGCTGGCGTTCTCCTGGCCCGGCGCGCTGGTGTTCGCGGCGCTGGGCACGATGGCGGCGCTCGTCGGCGGCTGGCTGCCGGCGCAGCGCGCGGCGTCGCTCGCCCCCGCCCAGGCCTTGAAGGGCCTCGGCGGCACGCAGCACACGGGCAAGGCCGCCTGGCGCGGGCCGGCGTTGCTCGTCGCCGGCGCACTGCTGGCGCTGGCCCCGCCGATCGCCGGCCTGCCGCTGGCGGCCTATGCGTCGGTGGCGCTGCTGCTGGTCGGTGGCATCGCCTGCGTGCCCGCGCTGGTGGCAGCGCTGCTGGCGCGCGCCGGCACGACCACGTCGCCGCTGGCGCTGCTGGCCCTGCAGCGCGCGCGCCACGAACGCGATGCGGCCACGGTCGCCGTCGCCGGCGTGGCAGCGAGCCTGGCGCTCGCGGTGGCGCTGACGGTGATGGTGGCGAGCTTTCGCGACGGCGTCTCGCGCTGGCTCGACCAGGTGCTGCCGGCGGATCTGTACGTGCGCACGGCAGCCAGCAGCGTGGCCAGCGACCAGGCCTTCCTGCCGCCGGACTTCATCGGCGCCGTGTCGGCGCTGCCCGGCGTGGCACGGGTCGAAGCCTCGCGCAACCGCGCGCTGGTGCTCGACCCGACGCGCCCGGCCGTGACCTTGTTCGCGCGGCCGCTGGCCGATCCGGCGCGCAGCCTGCCGCTGCTGGCCCCGCCGCTGGCGCCGACGGCGCTGCCCGGCGTCTACATCAGCGAGGCGATGGCCACGCTGTACGACCTGCGGCCCGGCAGCACGCTGGCGCTGCCGCTGGCCGCCCCTCCGGTGACGGTGCAGGTGCTCGGCATCTGGCGCGACTATGCGCGCCAGTTCGGCACCGTGGCCATCGACGACCAGCGCTACCGGCAACTGAGCGGCGACACGCGCGTCAATGACCTGGCGCTGTGGCTCGCGCCCGGCGCGCCGATCGACGAGGTCCAGCGCGCGCTGCGCACGCTGGCCGGCGAGCCGTCGCTGCTCGAGTTCGTCGCGACGACGCAGCTGCGGGTGATTTCGCTGGCGATCTTCGACCGCAGCTTTGCGGTCACCTACTACCTGCAGGCCGTGGCGATCGCGATCGGCCTGGCCGGCATCGCCGCGAGCTTCTCGGCCCAGGTGCTGGCGCGCCGGCGCGAGTTCGGGCTGCTGGTGCACCTGGGCCTGACGCGGGCGCAGATCATCGGCGTGGTGGCCGGCGAGGGCGCGGCGTGGACGGCGGCCGGCGCCCTGGCTGGCTTGGCGCTGGGCCTGACCGTCGCGGTGGTGCTGGTCCACGTCGTCAACCCGCAGAGCTTTCACTGGACGATGGAGCTGCTGCTGCCTTGGGGCCGGCTGGCCGCGCTGGCGGCCGCGGTGCTGCTGGCCGGCAGCGCGACGGCCGCGATCAGCGCCCGAGCCGCGGCGTCGCACGATGCCGTGGCGGCCGTCAAGGAGGACTGGTGATTCCGCGCCGCGGCCTGCTGGCGCTGGCCGCACTGGCGGCCCTGCGGGCCCCGGCGGGCGCGGCGGCCCCGCCCGCCCCGGCGATCGCGCCGCGCCCGCTCGTGTTCCCGCGCGATCACGGCGCGCATCCCGAGGCCCGCATCGAGTGGTGGTACGCCACCGGCTGGCTGCACGATGCCCAGGCAGCCGCGACCCCGGCGTTCGGCTTTCAGCTGACGTTCTTTCGCTCGCGCACCGGCCTGGCGGCCACCGTGCCGAGCCGCTTTGCGGCGCGCCAGTTGCTGTTCGCCCATGCGGCGCTGACCGACCTGGCCGGCCGGCGTCTGGCGCATGCCGAGCGCATCGCACGCTGGAGCGGCGACGAGCGGTCGCCACGCGCGGCGGCGTCGCAGGCCGACACGCGGGTGCACATCGGCCCCTGGCGCCTGCAGCGCGACGCCGACGGGGCGACCGAGAGCGTCTACCGCGCCACGCTCGGCGACGCGGCGGCCGGCTTTGCCTACAGGCTGGCCCTCGCGACGACCCAGCCGCTGCTGCTGCAGGGTGACGCCGGCTACAGCCGCAAGGGCCCCGACACCGCGCAGGCCAGCCACTACTACACCCAGCCGCAACTGGCGGTCAGCGGCGAGTTGCAGCATGGCGGGCGCGAGGCCGGCGTGCGCGCGGTGCGTGGCTTGGCCTGGCTCGACCACGAATGGAGCGAGTCGCTGCTGCCGGCCGGCGCAGTCGGCTGGGACTGGATCGGCATCAACCTGGCCGACGGCGGCGCCCTCACCGCCTTTCGGCTGCGCCGCGCCGATGGCAGCGCCGTGTGGGCCGGCGGCAGCCACCGCGCAAGCCAGCGGCGCGACGCGCGTGTTCGACGCCGGCGAAGTGACCTTCGAGCCGCTCGCCCACTGGAGCAGCGCCGGCCACGCGCGCCCGCTACCCGGTGCGCTGGCGCGTGCGCACGCCGGTCGGCTCGTTCGAGCTGGGCGCGCTGCTCGAGGCCCAGGAACTCGACAGCCGCGCCAGCACCGGCACGGTGTACTGGGAAGGCCTGGCCGAACTGCTTGACGGCGCGGGCCGCCGACTCGGCCTCGGTTACCTCGAAATGACCGGCTACGCTGGCCCGCTGACACTGTAGATTGGCCTGCGTCAATGCAGGCTCGGCGATCCATCGCCACACTGGTGTTCTCGATCAGGAGCGCACCATGAGCGAAGTCAAGCAACCCTTGTTCATCGACTCGATCGAAGCCGCCGTTGACCACGTGCTCGATCGCATCCCCGGCAAGATCGTGATGGGGATTCCGCTGGCCGTCGGCAAGCCCAACCCCTTCGTCAATGCCTTGTACAAGCGCATCAAGGCCAACCCGGCGCGGCAGTTGCGCATCGTCACCGCGCTGTCGCTCGAAAAGCCGGTCGGCAAGAGCGAACTCGAGCAGCATTTCCTCGAGCCGCTGGTCGCACGCGTGTTCGGCGACTACCCCGACCTGGCCTATGTGAAGGATCTGCGCGGCAGCGGCCTGCCGCCCAACATCGAGGTCTGCGAGTTCTTCATGAAGACCGGGGACTACCTCGGCAACGTCAACGCGCAGCAGCACTACATCTCGACCAACTACACCTTCGTCGCCCGCGACATGGCCGTGCAGGGCATGAACGTGATCGCGCAGGCGGTCGGGGCCCGCGGTGAAGGCGATTCACTGCGGCTGTCGATGTCGAGCAACCCCGACGTGGTGTTCGAGGTGGTCGAGAAGATGCGCGCGGCCGGCCAGCCGCTGATGGCCATCGGCGTCATCAACCGGCAGATGCCGTTCATGCCCAACGGCGCCGAAGTTGCGCCGAGCTTCTACGACGTGGTCGTCACCGACCCGGCCGCCACGCACGCCGTGTTCGCGCCGCCCAACAACAAGGTCACCACGGCGGACTACGCCATCGGCCTGCATGCCTCCAGCCTGGTCGAAGACGGCGGCACGCTGCAGATCGGCATCGGCTCGCTCGGCGACGCCATCGCGCAAGGCCTGATCGTGCGCGACCGCCACGGCGACGAGTACCGGCGCATCCTCGAAAGCCTCTGCCCCGACGGACTGAGCGGACGCCGCCTGGGCCGCTTCGACGAAGGCCTCTACGGCTGCTCGGAGATGTTCGTCAACGGCTTCCTGAAGCTGATCGAGGCCGGCATCATCCGCCGCGAGGTGTTCGGCGACACCGTGCTGCAGCAACTGATCAACGACGGCAAGATGCCCGCCGCGACGGTCACGCCGGCAACGCTGCGCGCGCTGATCGATGCCGGGCGCGTGCGCTCGCCGCTCGGCCAGCAGGACCTGGACTTCCTCAAGCACTACGGCGTGCTGAAGGCCGAGGTCACGCTCGACGGCGAGCACCTGGTGCTGGGTGACACGCGGGTCGCCAACGACCTGCTCAGCGACGAGGGCTTCGAGCGCGTCGCGTCCACGCTGCTGGGCACGCGGCTGGCGCACGGCATCTTCATGACGGGCGGCTTCTTCCTCGGCCCGCGCGACTTCTACGAGCGGCTGCGCACGATGCCTCCGCAGGAGCTGGCCAAGATCGACATGACGCGCATCGACTTCATCAACCAGCTGTACGGCCAGGACGAACTGAAGCGGGCGCAGCGACGCAAGGCGCGCTTCATGAACTCGACCATGATCGTCACGCTGCTCGGTGCGGCCTGCAGCGACGCGCTCGAGTCGGGCCAGGTGGTCAGCGGCGTCGGCGGTCAGTACAACTTCGTCGCGATGGCGCACGCGCTGCCGGACGCGCGGCTGCTGATGACGCTGCGCGCGACGCACGACAACCAGGACGGCCTGCGCAGCAGCATCGTCTGGAGCTACGGCCACGTGACGATCCCGCGCCATCTGCGCGACATCGTCATCACCGAATACGGTGTCGCCGATCTGCGCGGCCAGAGCGACGCAGACGTCATCAAGCGCCTGATCGCGATCGCCGACTCACGCTTCCAGGACGAGCTGGTCAAGCAGGCCAAGTCGAACGGCAAGCTGGAAGCCGGCTACCAGGTGCCGGACCGCTACCGCAGCAACCTGCCGCAGATGCTCGAGGACAAGCTGCATCCGTGGAGCCGAGGCCGGGCTGTTGCCGGACTTCCCGTTCGGCACCGACCTGACCGATGACGAGATGCACATCGTCCGCGCGCTGAAGAAGCTCAAGCATGCCAGCCACCACCCGAAAGAACTGGTGACGATGGCCGTGAAGAGCCTGTGGGAGGGCAAGGAGGCGCCGCACGCCTACCTCGAACGGCTCGGCCTGGCCGAGGCGCACAGCTTCAAGGACCTGTTCGTGCGCCGGCTGTTCGCCGGCAACCTCTGAGCGACCGCGGCCGCGTCAGCGCAATTCGACCGGCCGCACCTCGCCGCTGCGGCGCGGCTGCGGCGGCAGCGTGCGCACGCAGTTGCGACCCGCCTCCTTGGCGGCATGCAGCGCCTGGTCGGCGTCCTGGATCAACGCGCCGAGCGACTCATGCGCCGCATCGAGCGCCGCGACGCCGACGCTGACGGTCGTTCGCACCGCCGCCCCGCGCCATTCGAGCACCAGCTGGGCCACGCAGTCGCGGATGCGTTCAGCGGCATCGATGGCCCCGAGCGGATCGGCATGGGGCAGGAAGACGATGAATTCCTCGCCGCCGAAACGGCCGCAGAGATCAGGCTGCCTGAGCGTTTCGGTGGCCGCGCGAGCAATCTCGCGCAGCATCAGGTCACCGGCCAGGTGGCCATGCTGCTCGTTGACGTCCTTGAAGCGGTCGACATCGATCATCAGCATCGCCGCGCCCATTTCATAGCGGCGGCAGCGCGCCCATTCGCGCTCTGTCAGGACCAGGAAGTGGCGACGGTTGTACACGCCCGTCAACTCGTCGCGGGTGGCCAGCACATCGAGTTGCGCGCGCTTGGCCTCGAGTTCGATCACCAGCCGCATCAGAGGCCAGGCCACCAGCGGCGTGATCGTCAGTGCGGTCAGCAACGCAGCGGCAATGATCGCCCCCGGCGCACCGTCGCCCCCCACCAGCCAGACTGCACACGCCAGCAGCAGCGCGACCACCGTGGCAGCCAACGCCAGCACGACGATGGCACGCACGGGGCCGACCGTCAGCGCAAGACGCTGCATGCGCAACCGGCGGCCCGGCGACGCCGGGCGCGCGAAGATGACGGGGGAAGGCTGGCGATCCATCCTGAGCGCTATTCGACCACAGACCGGGCCGCTTGAGCCGCCTGCGCCGCGCGAGCACCTCCCGCACTTGCGTGGGTGGTGGCCGGCGCGATCGGGCGCCGCACGGCGGCCGATAGACTGGCGGCCGTGCCGAACCTCCCGACCGCAACCCACGCCGCGACACCGCGCCCGCCCGCACCGCCCGCCAGTCCGGCTTCGCCGCGCTCGTTGAGCGGCCTCGTGCCCTTCCTGCGGCCGTATCGCGGCCGCATCGCGCTGGCGGTCCTGTTCCTGGTGCTGGCCGCGGCCAGCACCCTGGTACTGCCGGTGGCGCTGAAGTCGCTGATCGACAGCGGCCTGGTGGCGGCCGAGCCGGGCGAACGGGTGATGGCGCTGCGCGGCCATTTCTTCGCGCTGTTCATGGTCGGTGCGGCACTGGGGTTGTTTTCGGCAGCGCGCTTCTACATGGTCAGCTGGCTGGGCGAGCGCGTCACGGCCGACCTGCGCAACGCGGTCTACGCCCACGTCGTCGAGCAGAGCCCCGAGTTCTTCGAGACCACGCAGACCGGCGAGGTGCTGTCGCGGCTGACGACCGACACCACGCTGGTGCAGACCGTGGTCGGCTCGAGTCTCAGCATGGGCCTGCGCAACACCGTGATGGGCATCGGCGCGCTGGGCATGCTGGTCATCACCAACCCCTACGTGATGACGCAGGTGCTCGGCATCCTGGTGCTGGTGGTGCTGCCCAGCGTCTATTTCGGCCGCCGCGTGCGCAAGCTCTCGCGCGCCAGCCAGGATCGGGTGGCCGACTCGAGCGCGATCGCCGCCGAGGTGCTCAATGCCATCCCGGTGGTGCAGAGCTACACCCAGGAGCGGCACGAATCGGCGCGCTTCGCGCTCGCCACCGAGAACGCCTTCGACACCGCAAGGAAGCGCACCCGCGTGCGCGCGATGCTGGTGGCCTTCATCATCACGGCCACCTTCGGCGCGCTGCTGTGGGGCCTGTACCAGGGCACGCGGGCGGTGCTGGCCGGCGAGATCAGTGCCGGGCACCTGGGTCAGACCGTGGTCTACGTGCTGATCCTGGTCTCCAGCGTGGCGGTGCTGTCGGAGGTCTACGGCGACCTGCTGCGCGCGGCCGGTGCCACCGAGCGCCTGATGGAGTTGCTGCAATCGCGCTCGCCGGTCGTCGGTCCGGCCGTGCCGCGCACGCTGCCGCCGGCGCAGGGGGGCTCCTCGGTGCGACTCGACGACGTGACGTTCCATTACCCGTCGCGACCGCAGCACGCCACGCTGCGCGACGTGAGCCTGGAAGTGCGGCCCGGCGAAACCGTGGCCCTGGTCGGGCCGAGCGGCGCCGGCAAGACCACGGTGTTCCAGCTGCTGCTGCGTTTCTACGACGCGCAGCACGGCAGCGTGGCGATCGACGGCGTGCCGGTGCGCGACGTCGCGCTCGCCGAATTGCGCCAACGCGTGGGCATCGTGCCGCAGGACAGCGTGGTGTTCTCGACCAGCGCGCTGGAAAACATCCGCTACGGTCGCCCGACGGCCAGTGACGACGAGGTGATTGCCGCGGCCAAGGCCGCCTTTGCACACGACTTCATCGCCGCCCTGCCCGAGGGTTACGCCACCTACCTCGGCGAGCGCGGCGTGCGGCTGTCGGGCGGCCAGCGCCAGCGCATCGCGATCGCGCGCGCGATGCTGAAGAACCCGCCGCTGCTGCTGCTCGACGAAGCCACCAGCGCACTCGACGCCGAGAGCGAACGGATGGTGCAGGCCGCCCTCGAGTCGGCGATGCGCGGCCGCACCACGCTGGTCATCGCGCACCGCCTGGCCACCGTGCAGCGCGCCGACCGCATCGTCGTGCTCGACCATGGCCGCATCATCGAGACCGGCACCCACGCCGAACTGGTGGCACGCGGCGGCTTGTATGCCCGGCTGGCCGCGATGCAGTTCGAGCTCGAGCCGGCGTCGTCACCGGATAATCCATGACATGAAGCAATACCAAGACCTGATTCGACGCGTGCTGGCCGACGGCGTCGACCGACCGGACCGCACCGGCGTCGGCACGCGGGCCGTGTTCGGCCACCAGATGCGTTTTCGCCTGTCCGACGGCTTCCCGCTCGTGACCACCAAGAAGCTGCACCTGCGCTCGATCGTCTATGAACTGCTGTGGTTTCTTCGCGGCGACACCAACGTCAAGTGGCTGCACGAGAACAAGGTCACCATCTGGGACGAGTGGGCCGATGAGAACGGCGACCTGGGTCCGGTCTACGGCAAGCAGTGGCGCGCCTGGTCCGACCACCGACAACCGGGAAATCGACCAGATTGCGCAGCTGATCGACTTGATCCGCAAGGATCCGCACTCGCGACGCCAGATCGTCAGCGCCTGGAATGTCGGCGAGATCCCGAGCATGAAGCTGGCACCGTGCCACTGCCTGTTCCAGACCGCAGTGATGGGCGGCAAGTTGCATCTGCAGCTCTACCAGCGCTCGTGCGATGTCTTCCTCGGCGTGCCGTTCAACATCGCGAGCTACGCGCTGCTGCAAACGATGCTGGCCCAGCAATGCGACCTCGAGGTCGGCGACTTCGTCTGGACCGGCGGTGACGTGCACCTCTACAGCAACCACGTCGAACAAGCCCAGCTGCAGCTGACACGTCAACCCTTCCCGCTGCCCAGGCTCGAACTCAAACGGCGCCCCGCTCGCATCGACGAGTACCAGTACGACGATTTCGCGATCATCGGCTACCAGTCCCACCCGCACATCAAGGCCGAAGTCGCCATCTAGCGACTGCCTCAACACCAGAACGGATGCACCGCATGCAGCGCCCAATCACCAGACTGCCCCAGCTCACGATGGGCGTCGCGTTCATCGCGCTGCTGGCCGGCGCTTCGCTGTGGGTGCTGAGCCCGTTCCTGCTGGCGCTGATCTGGGCCGCGATGATCGTCATCGCCACCTGGCCGGCGCTGGGCGCACTGCAACGCCGGCTCCGTGGCAGCCGCGGCGCCGCAGCGGCTCTGATGACGCTGCTGCTGCTGCTGGTCTTCATCCTGCCGCTCGTGTTCACCATTGCGATGGTGATCACCCATGCCCAGGACATCGTCTCGTGGGGCAATTCGGCGCAGAGCCTGCAGTTGCCCACGGCGCCACAGTGGGTCGCCGACCTGCCCGCGGTGGGCGACAAGCTGGCCCTGGCCTGGAACGAGCTGGTCGGTGGTGGTCTGGCACGTCTGAAGCCCTATGCGATGCAGGCGATCTCGTGGTTGGCAGGGCAGCTCGGCACGGTCGGCGCAGCACTGGTGCATGTGATGTTCACGCTGGTGATCGCCGCGATCCTGTACGTCAAGGGGGATGTCGCGGCAACGGGTGTCAGACGCTTCCTTCACCGTCTTGCCGGCGAAAGCGGCGACAAGGCTGCCGTGCTGGCGGCACAAGCGGTGCGCGGCGTCGCGCTCGGCGTGGTGGTCACGGCCGTGGCGCAGACCACGGTGTCCGGCGTCGGGCTTGCCATCGCCGGCGTGCCTTTCGCCGGGCCGCTGACGCTGCTGGTCCTGCTGCTGTGCATTGCGCAGATCGGCCCGTTCCTGGTGCTGGTGCCGTCGGTGATCTGGCTCTACTACAGCGGCGACAACGCGTGGGCGACCGTGCTGCTGGTCTTCACGCTGGTCGCCGGCACGATGGACAACGTGCTGCGCCCGTACCTGATCAAGAAGGGTGCCGACCTGCCCTTGCTGCTGATCTTCGCCGGCGTCATCGGCGGGTTGCTGTCGATCGGCGTGGTCGGCATCTTCGTCGGGCCCGTGGTCCTGGCGGTCACTTACCGGCTGCTCGAGGAGTGGGTGCGCAAGGAGGACGAAGAGTCCGCGCTGCCGGCAGAAGCCCTCGGTGACGACGGCCCTCGGCAACAAGCGTGATCGTCCTCGCGATCTTCATCGGCGTGGTGTTTCTGGTCAGCCTGCTGTCGCGGCGGATCGGCAGCAGCCTCCTGACCGCCCCGATGATCTTCACCGCGGCCGGCGCGCTGACGTTTGCGCTGCCCGCGGCACGGTCGGTGCTCGAGATCGAACGGCAGACCTTTCTGCAGATTGCCGAACTCGGGCTCGTGATGCTTCTGTTCACCGACGCGACCCGCGTCAGCCTGAAGATGCTCGGGGCACGCGGTAGCTTGCCGCTGCGCTTGCTCAGCACCGGCATGTTGCTGACCATCGGTCTGGGCGCCGTCTTCGCGATGGTGATCTTCGGCGGGCTCACGTGGCTGGAAGCGGGCATCCTGGCCGCGATCCTGGCCCCCACCGACGCCGGGCTCGGGCAGGTCATCGTCACCAGCCCCCTCGTGCCCGAGCGCATTCGCCAGGCACTCAACGTCGAGGCCGGGCTGAACGACGGCATGGCGGTGCCGTTCATGATGTTCTTCATCGCACTGGCCGCCGCAGCACAGAGCGGCGCCGGTTCAGAGACCGCCCTGACGCGCGTTCTCGTCGAGCAGCTCGGCTACGGCGCCATGGTCGGGATTGCCATCGGCCTGGCGGGCGGCTGGCTGCTGGACCTGGCGCGCCGCAAGGAGTGGATGTCGGGCTCGTTCATGCAGCTTGGCGTGGTGACCCTGCCGCTGTTCTCTCTGATGGCCGCGCACGCCACCGCGGCGAGCGCGTTCATCGCCGCCTTCGTGGCCGGGCTCGCGGCGCAGGTCGGGTTCAGGAACGTCGGGCAGCACAGCGTCGAGTTCACCGAGGAATGGGGCCAGCTGCTGAACTTCTTCGTGTTCTTCCTGTTCGGGATGCTGGCCGCGAGGGCCGCCGGCGACATCGGCCTGCCGTTCTGGCTCTACGCTCTGGCCAGTCTCACCGTGGTCCGCATGCTGCCGGTCGCACTGGCATTGCGCGGCACCGGGCTGAGCCCCGCCACCGTGCTGTTCATGGGCTGGTTCGGGCCCCGCGGTCTGGCCTCGATCGTCCTGGGTCTGGTCTACCTGAGCGAGAACGCGGCGTTGACCGGCGAGTCGACGATTCGCCTGGCCATGGTGGCAACGGTGCTGCTCAGCATCATTGCGCACGGCGTGAGCGTCATGCCGGGCATCAAGCTCTACGCAAGGGCAAGTGCCAAGCTGCCACCGGGCGCCCCGGATCTCGCGGCCGACTCCGGCAGCGCTGCCGACCGCGGCAACGCCTGAGCAGCGGGCCCGCCGCGCTCGCGCGCAGCGGGCAACGCGTTCATCCGGCGGCCGGCCCGCCCAGCTTGTCGCCGATCCGCTCGCGCAGGCGGGCCACGATCTCGGCGACGATCTGCAGGGTTTCCTCTTCGCCGAGCGCAACCAGCGCCTTGTCGCGCACCGAGTAATGCATCATCAGCAGCGAACGCAGCTTCTCGAAAGCGCGCGGGTTCTGCGTGCCGCAGACCAGGCTGTCCTTGTGCAGCACACGTTCGATCACGCCGGGATCGAGCAGCGGAACCTTGCAGATCGTGGCGAGCTTGGCGATCTCGAGGTCGATCTCCTCGAAGTGCTTGGTCCATCGCTTGTGGCGATAGCCGGGATCTTCAGCATCATCGGTCATGCGATTTCTACTCCGTACCGTCTTCTTTCGCGAGGCGCCGACCCGCGGTGTCTTGCCGGCTGTCGACGGCAGCAGCGCTCGAATGCGTTGCAGCATATCGCGCTGCGCGGCGCTGGCCCGTCCGGTCGGCACCCGCGGGTCGGACAGCAGCCGATCGAGCACGGTCAGGAACCGTTCGCGGTCACCGGCTGCGGCGAGCAGCTTGGGCAGCGACTGCACCGCTTGTTCGGGCTCGTAGCGGCAGATGATCTCCTGGCGGCCACGGATATCTCGCCATTGCTTGGCGGGCAGCGGCGGCAGCAGCGAGCTGTACTCGTCGATGAGTTCGGCCTTCAGTTCCACCCGCGCCAGCGGCAGCGGTTCGCCCTTGCGCGCCAGCAGGCACGCGGCACGCGCCAGCGCCTCGGCGTAGCCGCCCTGCTCGATGGCGGCCAGCGCCTCGCGCACGACCGGCAGTTCGCGCGGTGGCACCGGTTTCGCCACGGTGCGCTCGCCCTCCTCGGCACGCCCGCCCCGCAGCGCAGGGAACATCACACCGAAGGTCTGGAAGAACTGCGCTTCGCTCATCGCGTCGCGCACCTCGCGGTAGTAGTCGAGCGACGCGCTGATGAGGTCGGAGCCGAGCCCTTCGGCTTGCTTGAACGGTGAGTTCTCCGGCGCCGGCTGGCGTGCCGCCTTGACTGCCTCGGCCATCGGGCCGATCCACGCCAGCCAGGGGTTCTGGTCCGACGCCGCCCACTGCTCGACGCGCATCGGGTTGAACTGGCGGCTGATCTCGGCCGTGGTGTCGTTGGCCATCGCCTGCACGATCGGCTGCGCGAACAACTCGTAGGCCTTCTGGTTGAACTCGGAGATCTCGGCCACGGCCTCGAACGGCTTCTCGTCCTTGCGTCCGAAGCGGTTCAGCCGGGCGACCACGTCCTCGAGTTGGCGCTCGATGAACTCGACCTCGTATTCGACGCTGCCATTGCGGCCCGTGACCTCCTTGATCTGCATGCCGTACAGGCCCGGCGGCAGCGCCTCGATCGAATTCATCACCTCGACGATCTGCGCGTGCTCCTTGGTCGCGACCTTGCCCGACACGAAGATGCCGAGGTGGCCGACGTCCTGATGCAGCAGGCCGATGATGACCTGCCCCCGGGCCTTGATCTCGTCGGTCGAACCGTAGACATCGGCGACCCAGTTGAAGGCCTGCTCGGGCGGCGTGATGTTGTCGCCCATCGACGCGAACAGGATGATCGGCGAGCGGATCGCGCGCAGATCGAAGACCTTGCCGTCGGCGCCCGCCGCCGACGACCACAGCTTGTTGCCGACGAAGAGGTTCTGCACGATCCACTCGATCTCTTCGCGATTCATCAGGTAGAAGCCACCCCACCAGCGCTCGAATTCGAGGAAGCGCGGCGCCTCGGTATCGACCTTCGAGTACAGGTTGTAGTACTTGTCCCACAGCGCATTGGCCGGGTTCAGGTTCGCGAAGTTGGACACCAGGTGCGCACCGTCGAAGATGCCGTTGCCCATGTCCGCGGTCATCGATGCGAGCCAGCTGCCGCCGAGCAGGCCACCCGAGTAGCGCATCGGGTTGTCGCCTTCGCCTTCGTTCCAGGCGCCGCCCCAGTACGACATCGGGGCGCCGTTGATGACGATCGGCCCGGTGTCCTCGGCGCTGGACGAGGCGAGCATCATCGCCGCCCATCCGCCCTGGCAGTTGCCCAGGATCGCCGGCTTCGGGCTCTTCGGGTGCAACTCGCGCACCTTGCGCACGAAGATCTGTTCGGCCGCGCAGACGTCGGGCAGGGTCTGGCCCGGCTGCGGGTCGGGGAAGAAGATCACGAAGTAGACCGGATGCCCCGCGCGCAGCGCCACGCCAACCTGCGAGTCGTCCTTGAAGCCGCCGATGCCGGGGCCGTGCCCCGCACGCGGATCGATGATCACGTACGGCCGGCGCGTCGCATCGACGCTCACGCCCTTGGGCGGCACGATGCGCACCAGCGCATAGTTGACCGGCTGCGCAAAGGTGCGCGCATCCAGGATCATTTCGCAGTCGAAGTGCAGCAGCGGCGGCTTGCCGGCCTTCTCGTGCTCCAGGTAGTTGTTGCCGCGCTGCCGCAGCGTGTCCCAGAACAGCAGCGAACGCTGGGCCGTGTCGGTCGCGTATTGCGTCCAGTCGCTCCAGATCGACCAGGGCGACGAAGGCTGGGCCGTCGCAGCCTCGAGCCGCGCCTGCATCGCCTTCGCGACACGGTCCTTGTAGCGGTTCTGCGCGATTTCCAGGCGTCGCTGCAACAACTTCGCGATGTTGGTCGAACGCTCGGCGACGGGCGTGAGGCGTTCTTGAACGGTCAACATGATTTCGACTCCTTGGATTCGGTTCGACGAGCTCTGTGGATCCGATTATGTTGCAGCGCACCAAGGAAAGTTCACTCCGCCTCGCCGCGCGCCAGCCACCCGGTTGACGTTCGTCAACCGCTCCGCGCTTTGTCGGCCGCGTGGCGGCGGGTCAACCGCCCAGCGCGATGACGATGACCTCGACGACGACCCCGAGCACGACCATGACGAGCCCGGACCACCACGGCGTGATGCCCCCGTAACGGCCCCAGTTGTAGCCACAGAGAAACAGCATCGCGATCGCGACCGCGGCCGAGACGCGCATCGCCAGTTGCAGGTTGTCAATGAAGACGAACGGCAGCACGACCGGGAACGTCGACGCGAACACGAGCAGGAACACGCCCAGCGCGCCGCGGAAGTCGTCCGCCTTCATCCTTGTGCGGCCTCTCGGCGGCAGCGGCTGGTCGACGAGCCATTGACGCACGCGCTCGAGGCCCGGTCGGTCCAGTCCTGCGGCCATCGGCCCGATCTGCGTCGCCACCAGGTGGTGTGCGTCTTCGGGCCGGCGTGCGGCACGCACGGCCTTGGCAAGGGTGACCTCACGGGCGCGCACGACGAGGTTGCGCAGCACGTACATCACGCCATCGACGAAGCCCCAGGCGATGTTGCAGCCGATCGCGGCCACCAGCATCAGCTTCACGTCTTCGCGGCCGGCCGTGGCCACGCTCAGCGTGCCGGTGAAGGTCAGCACCATGAACAGGCCGAACAGGACTTCGGAGTTGCGATCGATCGGGTCGAGCAAGCGGCCTTTGCCCTGGCTTTCGAGATCCTTGATCAGTGCCTCGACGGCAGGGTCGTGTGTGCTGGTTTCGCTCATTGCGTTTGCCTATGGTTTGCCACTGTCCTGGCGCAGGTTCATCACGACATGGGTCACGCCGCCCTCCCTCGTCTTCGTCAGCGGCAGGCCGCTGCGCTCGAACACCGCGAGCATCGGCGCATTGCCCGCCAGCACGTCGGCCTCCAGACGGTCGATGCCGTGCTGGCGGGCGATGCCGGCCAGCATCGCCATCAGCTTGCCGGCCAGGCCCTGCCCCTGGTAGTCCTCCTCGATCGTGAACGCCACCTCGGCGGTGCGTGCGCCTTCGGCCGGCGGCAGGACGACGTAGCTGGCGCCGCCGATCACGGTTTCGTCGGCCCCCGTGCCGACGGTCGCTGCCAGCATCAGGAAATTGACGAAATCGCTCGCGGTCATGCGGTCGAGCTCGGCTTCACTGAGCCCCTTGCGCATCGAAAAGAAGCGCGTATAGATCGTGCCGGACTCGAGCTTGTCGAACGCGGCGACGATCCTGGCGCGGTCTTGCGGCAGCGCGACCCGGATCAGCACGGGGGTCCCGTTGCGCAACGTGACTTGCTGGCTGAGTGGGTTTGCGGCGGCGGCGTCGATGCTCTCGTTCATGGTCCAGTCGCGGTGCCTCGGCAACGGCGCCATTGCGCCCCACGGGTTATTGCGCAATCAGGGTACCAGACCGCCCGGCGCCGTGGTAGCGTCTCATGAGTCACCTGCCGGCCAGCAGGTGGAAGATCTTGGGGCTGGCTCGCGCAGACAGGCTCGCGCAGCATTCAGTTGAACGACTCGATGGAGATGGAGCATGGCAAAGAAGATCGCAGAAGCGAACAACGGACCCGAAGGCAAGACGCGCGACGCCGACGCCGTCGATGCAGTTGCGGTGCAACCCGATGCGGCGGCCCCCGGCGGCAAGATGTCCGCCAAGGCCTACGCGCGGGAGATGAAGAAGCTTCACGTCGAACTGGTGAAGCTGCAGCAGTGGGTGGTGCGCAAGGGCCTCAAGGTCTGCATCGTCTTCGAGGGCCGCGACGGCGCCGGCAAGGGCGGCACCATCAAGGCGATCACCGAGCGCGTGAGCCCGCGGGTGTTTCGCGTCATTGCACTGCCGGCACCGACCGAGCGCGAGAAGTCGCAGATGTACGCCCAGCGCTATCTGCCGCACCTGCCGGCCGCAGGCGAGGTCGTGATCTTCGACCGCAGCTGGTACAACCGCGCCGGCGTCGAGCGCGTGATGGGCTTCTGCGCCGAAGAGGAGGCGCAGCAATTCCTGCAGATGGTGCCGCTGTTCGAGAAGCTGATGATCAAGTCCGGCATCATCCTGCTCAAGTACTGGCTGGAAGTGAGCCCCGAGGAGCAGACGCGGCGGCTCAAGGCCCGAATCGGCGACGGCCGCAAGACGTGGAAGCTCACGCCGATGGACCTGAAGTCCTACGATCGCTGGGACGACTACACGAAGGCGCGAGACGAGATGTTCGCTGCCACCGATTCCTCATGGGCACCGTGGTTCGTGGCACGTTCGGAGGACAAGCAGCGCGTGCGCCTGAACGTGATCAGCCACCTGCTGGAGCAGGTTCCGTACAAGGCTGTCCCCGCCAAGAAGATCGTGTTGCCCAAGCGCAAGATCGGCCGCTACAAGGCCGCCGACTATCCGTTCAAGTACGTCAAGGAACGCTTCTGACCGTGGCGCAACGGGCGGCGTCCGCCCTGTGGCCCGAACCCGTCCGCGCTGAAGCGACCGCATGAACCCGCCTCCGATCGAAGCGAGGGCCATCCCGCCCGGCACCGGCGCACTTCGCTTCGACCTGGTCGCCGGTCTGACGGCCGCGGCGGTCGTGCTGCCCAAGGCCATGGCCTACGCGAGCGTGGCCGGCTTGCCCGTCGCCGTCGGCCTGTACACGGCCTTCGTCCCGATGGTGATCTATGCGCTGCTCGGCTCGTCGCGGGTGCTCAGCGTCAGCTCCACCACCACGCTGGCGATCCTGGCCGGCACGCAGCTGGGGCTGGTGGTACCCGACGGCGACCCGGCAAAGCTCGATCGCGGCAACGGCCACGCTCGCCGCACTCGTCGGCGTGATGCTGTTGCTGGCGGCCGTGCTGCGTCTGGGGTTCGTCGCCAACTTCATCTCCACGCCGGTGCTCACCGGCTTCAAGGCGGGGATCGGTCTGGTCATCGTGCTCGACCAGGTGCCCAAGCTGCTGGGCATCCACATCACCAAGCACGGGTTCTTCGCCGACCTGGTGAGCGTGGCGCAGCACGTGCCGGACACCTCGCTGCTGACGCTGGCGGTCGCCGCCGCCACGTTCGTCGTGCTGATCGGCATGGAACGCCTGTGGCCGCACTCGCCGGCGCCGCTGGTCGCGGTGGGTGGCGGCATCGCCGCCGCATGGTTGTTCGGGCTCGACTCGCAAGGCGTGTCCCTCGTCGGCCTGATCCCGCAAGGTCTGCCGGCGATCACGATGCCGGACCTGTCGCTGGTCGAACAACTGGTGCCCGGCGCGCTCGGGATCGCGCTGATGAGCTTCACCGAGACGATCGCGGCGGGTCGCGCCTTTGCGCGCCCTGCCGACCCGCCGATCAACGCGAACCGCGAACTGATCGCCACCGGCGCGGCCAACCTGGGGGGCGCGCTGCTCGGCGCGATGCCGGCTGGCGGCGGCACCTCGCAGACCGCGGTCGTGCGTTCCGCCGGCGGGCAGTCGCAGAAGGCCTCGCTGGTGACCGCGGGTGCCGCGCTGGCCACCATGCTGTTGCTGGCGCCGCTGCTGGGCCTGATGCCGAATGCCACGCTGGCGGCCGTCGTCATCGTCTACTCGGTCGGGCTGATCCAGCCCGCGGAGTTCCGCGCCATCCGCAGCGTGCGCTCGATGGAGTTTCGCTGGGCGCTGATCGCCTGCATCGGCGTGCTGGTGTTCGGCACGCTCAAGGGCATCGTGGTGGCCATCATCGTGTCGATGATCGGGCTGGCGAGCCAGGCCGCCAAGCCGCGCGTGTCGGTCATCGGTCGCAAGCGCGGGGCCGACGTGCTGCGGCCGCTGTCGCCCGAGCACCCGGACGACGAGACCTTCGAGGGCCTGCTGATCGTGCGGCCGGAAGGGCGCCTGTTCTTCGTCAATGCGCAGAACGTGACGGATCAGATCAATGCGCTGGTCACCCAGCACAAGCCGCGCGTGCTGGCGCTGGACATGAGCCGGGTCCCCGATATCGAGTACTCGGCATTGCTGGCGCTGATGGAAGGCGAGAAGCGCGCGACGGAAAGCGGCATCGTCGTCTGGCTGGCGGGCTGAACCCCGGCGTGCTCGAGGTCGCACGACGTGCCGGACTCGACCAGCGACTCGGCCGCGAGCGCATGCTGTTCAACGCACGCGCGGTGATCGAGCGCTACCAGGCATTGCCGAGCACCATGCAGGACCAGACAGGGGAACGTCCAGCGCCGCCCCGAGGATGATCGACATGAAGACGCTCACGCCGAAGGCCGCAGACGGGACGGGCTTGCTCGGCCACCCGACCGACTTCTCGCTCGTGCTCGGCGGGCCGCTGTTCCAGCTTCTGCGTCGGGCGCACCTGGCCGACGATGCGCTGACGATGGCGCGCCAGCGCATCATCGTCATCTCGTTGCTCGCGTGGCTGCCGCTGCTGGTGCTCTCCGTTCTGGAAGGACGGGCGCTGGGCAGCAGCGTCGCGGTGCCGTTCCTGCGCGATGTGGAAGTGCACATCCGCTACCTGGTCGCGCTGCCGCTGTTGATCGGCGCCGAGCTCGTGGTGCACCGGCGCATGCGTTCCATCGTGGAGGTGTTTCTGGAGCGCCGCCTGATTCCCGAGAGCGCCATGCCGCGGTTCGATGCGGCCATCGCATCGGCCTTCCGGTGGCGCAACTCGGTGCTTGCCGAGGTCCTGCTGATCGCCTTGGTCTATGGCGTCGGCATCCTGATCGTCTGGCGCCAGTACCTCGCACTCGACGCCAGCACCTGGTACGCGACACCCTCCGGCGACGGCACGACGCTGTCGTTCGCCGGCATCTGGTACGGCTACGTCAGCCTGCCGCTGTTCCAGTTCCTGCTGGTGCGCTGGTACTTCCGCCTCGTGATCTGGGCCCGCCTTCTGTGGCAGGTGTCACGCATCGACTTGCGCCTGATCCCGACGCATCCAGACCGTCTCGGCGGCCTCGGATTCCTTTCCGCGACGGTCTACGCGTTCACGCTGCTCGCGGTGGCGCACGGCGCGCTGCTCGCCGGCCCGCTCGCGAACCGCATCTTCTACCTCGGCGCGCAATTGCTCGAGTTCAAGGCCGAGATCGCCGTGATGCTTGCCTTCGTGCTGGCGATCGTGATCCTGCCGTTGCTGGTGTTCGTGCCCCAGCTTGCACAGGCGAAGCGAATGGGCCTGCGCGAATACGGAACCTTGGGCGAGCGTTACGTGCGCGAGTTCGACGCCAAGTGGCTGCGCGGCGGCGCGCCTGCCGACGAGGCCTTCGTCGGCAGCGCCGACATCCAGTCGCTCGCGGATCTCGGCAACAGCTACGAAGTGGTGCAGGCCATGCGCCCCGTGCCGGTCACCAAGGAGATGGTGATCCAGCTCGCCGTGGCCACGCTGGCACCGATCGTGCCGCTGGCGCTCACGATGATGCCGCTGGAGGAATTGCTGAAGAAGCTGATTGGCATCTTGCTCTGACGCCGGCGCAGCCGCTGCGCGCTGACCCAAACGGTCGGTACTTCGGTCGAAAGCTCAGCGCGCAGCCACCGCGCCGGCAGCAGGCTCGGCGAAGGCGCCGCCGAGCGCAAGGTGCAGGTTCACTCGCTGCGCGAGCCGCTCGGTCTGCACGCGCAGCAGCGACGTGCGGCTGGAATACAGCGCGAGCTGGCGCTGCTCGACGGCCCGCTGGTCGGTGCTGCCGACCCGGTACTGGACATTCGCCAGTTCCAGCGCGCGTTCGTTGTCGCGCACCGTCGCTTCGAGGATGGCCTCGCGATCGCGCAGCGCATTCTCGGCCGCGAGCGCACTCTCGACCTCGCCGAAGGCGCGTTGGCCGGCGCTGGCGTAGGCTGCCACCGCCTGCTTCTGCTCGGCCGTGCGGATCTCCACTTGCGCACGCAGCGCCCCACCCTGGTACAGCGGCGCCAGCAGGTTGCCGCCAATGCCCCAGGCCGGGTTGTCCCGGTCCTGCAACACCAGCACGTCGCTCGAAATGCTGCTGACGCCCGCCGTCAGGCTGATGCGCGGCAGTTGCGCAGCGCGCGCCTCGCCGACGCGGTTGAACGCCGCGGCCACCTGGCGCTCCGCGGCGATCACGTCGGGCCGGCGCTCGAGCAGTTCCGACGGCAGGCCGACGGGCACCGGCGGAGGCATCGTGGCCAGACGCTGGGCCACCGCAACCTCGGCAGCCGGATAGCGGCCCAGCAGCAGTTCGAGCGCGCGCAAGGCCTGCACGCGCGAGAGGTCGATCTGCCGCAGCGCGTCGCGATAGCTGCCGACGCTGGCGCGAGCCGCGGCGACGTCGAGTTCGGTGCCATTGCCGATGCGCTGCCGGTCCTGCGCCAGGCGCAGCATCGACTCGGACGAGCGCAGCATCTCCTGCACGATGGCCCGCTGCAGCCCCGCTTCGGTGGCCAGGAACCAGCTCTTGGCGACCATCGCCGCCAGCGACTGGCGGGCATAGGCGTAGGCAGCCGACAAGGCTTCGGACTGCGCCTGCGCCGCTGCTTGTCCGTAGCGCACGCGGCCCCAGATGTCGAGTTCGAGCGAGGCATTCAGCCAGATGCCGTCGAGCCCGCCGCTGCTGCTGCTGGTGGCGCCGCTGCCGGCGGCTGCCAGACCGACCTGGGGCAGCAGCGACGCGCCGGCGACCTTGACGTAGCCGGCGGCCTGCTCGACCCGCGCCGCCGCAGTCTGCAAGTCGGCGTTGAACATCAGCGCCTCGTCGACCAGCGCCGACAGGGCCGGGTCGTTGAAGCTGGCCAGCCAGCGGTCGGCCACGGGCGCGGCCACGCCGCCGCCAGCCGTGAACGCCGGCGGCACCGTGGTGTGCGGCAGTGCCTCCTTCTGCAAGTCGGCAGCAGTGGGCGGGGTCTGCAGCGCGCAGCCCACCAGGGCCGAAACGAGCGCTGCTGCCGCGGCGAGTCGGGTGAATCGGGCGGCCCGCATCAATGCAGCTTCAAGACGAGGTAGTTGGTGATCGAACCGATGCGCAGGATCACCATGCGAAGGATGTGGATCGCTGCAGCATGTTCGGTGTAGATCGCCCCTGCGCCGGCCGCGCCGGCGGCAAGGAAGAGTTCGCGGTCACGCTCGTCGATCTCGAGCTTGACCGGAAAGCGCCCCGGCGCCTGCGGGTAGACGCCGGTCTGCGGCAACGTGCCCGACATCGCGAGCTGGCCCTGCCCTTGGGCCCAGACGATCGAATCGACCTTGGCCTTGATGACGCGCCCCGGGTAGGTGGGCAGCGCGATCTCGGCGTGGTTGCCGGGCTCGACCAGCACCAGCTCGTTCTGCCCATACAGCGCAATGACCTGGTACTCCTCCTCGACGAAGGTCATCGCCGGCGCCAGCGGCATCGCGACGACATAGGAGCCGGGCCGCAACTGGACGTTGGTGGCGTAGCCGTTGGCCGGCGCGTAGACGGTCGTCTGGTCGAGGTTCCACTGTGCGTTGGCGACGTCGGCGCGGCTGGAATCGACCTGGGCCTTCGCGGTGGCGAGTTGCGCGCGCGCGGCCGCGACGCTGGCCTGTTCGCCGTTGACGATGCCCGACAGCTTCTGCGTCACCTGGGCCTCGTTCGCCGAGGCCGTGAGGATCTGCGCCTCGAGGTCGATCACGTTGGCCTCGGCCTGTTCGAGCGCGAAACGGTCGCCGGCACCGGTGGCCACCAGTTCGCGGTTCTGCCGCACGCGCGTCTTGGCCAGGTCGAGCCGGGGCTGCAGCACCCGCACCTGCGCGTTGGCCGACTTGAGTTGCTCCTGCAGCGTTCTGACGTCGGCAGACGAGCCCACGAGGCCCGCGTTGGCCTGTGCCAGCTTGGCCTCGTCGGCGGCCAGCTTGGCCTTGGCGACGTTCAGGTCATTCTGGTACGGCGTCGGGTCGATCTTGAACAGCAACTCGCCCTTCTTCACCAGCCGATTGGGCTCGACCGGCACTTCGAGCACGCGCCCGCGCACCTGGGGCAGCACCTGCACCACGTACTTGAAGACCCGCACGTCGCTGGACGACGGCGCCACCACGTTGAGGGTCAGGACCAGTGCCGTGAGCGCGACGATCGGGATGATCACCACGGTGACCTTGGACGTGGTGGTCCACGGCAGCCACTTGAACTTGATGAAGATCAGCCAGACGAAGAAGGCATAGATGCCGAGCAGCAGGGCTTCCATCACGCAGCTCCCTGCGCAGCGGGCTGGGCCGCGGCAGCGGGTGGCGCTGCCGGCGTGGCCGCGACCAAGGCGGCTTCGATCTTCGCGCGCGCATGGTGCAGTTCGAGCGGCATCGCGCCTTTCGCGGCGATCGAGTCGAGCTCGTCGCGCACGACCTTCATGTCACCGGCCGAGAGCTTGCCGGCCTGCGCCTCGTCGGCCATGTGCACGAAATACTCGTCGCCCTTGTCGGTGCCGTAGGCCAGGCGGTAGCTCACCGGCTTCGTATAGGCCCACAGCCACGCGATCGGCCACAACAAGCCACCGAACACCAGCGACAGCAGGCACAGCGTCTGGATCGCGTCCTTCTGCGGGTGATGGCGCTTGTGCGCGATCTTCTCCGGCAGGATGTGCACCAGCCAGAACAGCACGACGCCGGCGATCGGCATCGCGATGATGATGAACCACGCGAGGTAGGTCGCCGCCTTGTCCATCAGTTCCGGCGGCAGGAACGATGCGTGCGCCGCCGATGGCACGGCCGCGGCGAGCACGGCAACGATGGCCGTTGCGGCGCCTGAGGCCCGGGCGGACGCGGACTGTGGAGGTTTCATCGGGATCGGCTCTCTTGAAGCGACGGCCCAGCCGTGGGTGAATGTCACCGCAGCGTCGTCTTGTCGTCGGCTGCGTGACGGCTCTTGCACGCAAATCTTATCAGTGCGTGTTCGCGCCCTCGCAACGGCGGCCGCAATGGCGCCGCGGCGATCAGGCCATGATGTGGACGCCGCCATCGACGTAGATGGTGTCGCCGCTGATGCGGCGCGCATAAGGCGTCGCCAGGTACGCGCAGGCAAAGCCGACATCCATGATGTCGACCAGTTCACCGAGCGGCGCCTTCTGTGCCGCTTCGACCAACAGCAAATCGAAGTCCTTCAGCCCGGAAGCCGCGCGTGTCTTCAGCGGCCCCGGCGACATCGCATGGACCCGGATGCCCTTGGGCCCCAGTTCGTACGCCAGGTACCGGCACGAGGCCTCGAGCGCCGCCTTCACCGGGCCCATCACGTTGTAGTTGGGCACCACCCGGTTGGCACCGTGGTAGCTCATCGCGATCATCGTGCCACCCCGGTCCATCAGCGGCGCGGCCAGCCGGGCCATGCGGATGAACGAATGGCACGACACATCGATCGCCTTCGCGAAGCCCTCGGCCGAGCATTCGAGCAGGCCGCCCTGCAAGTCATCCTTCGGCGCCCAGGCGATCGAATGCACGAGGATGTCGAGCCGGCCCCAGTCGCGCTCGACGGCGCCGAACAAGGCTTCGAGCTCCCCCGGCACGCTGACATCCAGCGGCATGAAGATCGACGCGCCGAACTCGCGCGCGAACGGCTCGACATGCGGCCTCGCCTTCTCGTTGAGGTAGGTGACGGCCAGGTCGGCCCCGAGTTCGTGCAACGCCCGGGCGCAGCCGTAGGCGATGGAGCTGTCGTTGGCGATGCCGACGACCAGCGCCTTGGCGCCCTTCAGCACCGGTTGTGGAATGACGAGCGACATGCGATGGTTCCCCTCACTGCGCGAGCAGGCGTTCGGTGTGGCGCGCGATCATCAACTCCTCGTTCGTCGGCACGGTCCAGGCGGCGACGCGACTCGCCGCCGTGCTGATGCGCGGGCCACCCGCGGCGTTGGCCGGGCCGTCGATCTCGACGCCGAGCCAGGCAGCGGCTCGACACACCCGCTCGCGGATCTCGGCCGAGTTCTCGCCGACGCCGGCAGTGAACACGATCGCGTCGAGCCCGCCGAGGGCCGCTGCCAGCGATCCCAGCTCGCGCCCGATCCGGTACACGAACAGATCGACCGCCAGGCGCGCCCGTGGCGCGTCGCTCGCGAGCAGCGTGCGCATGTCGCTGGCGATGCCCGAGACACCGAGCAGGCCCGACTGCTGGTAGAGCAGCTTCTCGATCGCGCGCGGATCCATGCCGCGGTCGTCCATCAGGTACAGCACCACGCCCGGGTCCAGGCTGCCGGTGCGCGTGCCCATCGGCAAGCCGTCGACAGCGGTGAAGCCCATCGTCGAGGCGACGCTGCGGCCTGCGGCCAGCGCGCACATGCTGGCGCCGTTGCCAAGGTGCAGCACCACGGTGCGGCCGGCGGCGGCCTTGGGGTCCAGACCCGGCAGCACCGAAGCGATGTATTCGTAGCTGAGACCGTGGAATCCGTAGCGGCGCACACCGGCCTCGTGCAGTTCGTACGGCAGCGCGAACATCTGGGCGATATCGGGATTGGTGCGGTGGAAGGCGGTGTCGAAGCAGGCCACCTGCGGCACGTCGGGCGCGCGCGCGGCCACCGCACGGATAGCCGCCAGGTTGTGCGGCTGGTGCAGCGGAGCGAGCGGCACGTAGCGATCGAGCACGGCCAACACCGCTGCGTCCACGCGCACCGGCTGCGAATAGTCGAGCCCGCCGTGCACGACGCGATGGCCCACGCCGACCAGTTGCGCGCCGCCGGCCTGCCCGCGCAGGAAGGCGATCAGGTGCGCCAGGGCGCCGTCGTGGCCCAGCTGCGAGCCTTCGTCCCAGGTCTGCTCGGCGACGGTGTCGCCGGCGGCGTTGCGTGCGACGAAGCGAGGACGGCTGAACAAGGCCTCGAACTGCCCGCGCAGGCTCAGTTCGAGTTCGCCCGCGCGCTGGAAGAAGATCGAGAACTTGACACTCGACGAGCCGGCATTCAGCACGGCGATGGCCTGGTTCTTCATGGCGTGCTCAACCCACGGCCTTGGACAACGCGGTGCGGCGCGCCAGTGCCACCAGCACGGCCACGGCGCACGATGCGAGGCGGGTCAATTCGGAATCCGCGCGGCTGGTCAGGATGATCGGCACACGGGCGCCGAGCACGATGCCCGCCGCGTCGGCGCCGGCCATGAACGACAGGCTCTTGGCGAGCATGTTGCCGGCTTCCAGGTCGGGCACGATCAGCACGTTGGCGCGCCCGGCGATCGGCGAGTCGATCTTCTTGATCGCGGCGGCCTCGAGGCTGATCGCGTTGTCGAGCGCCAGCGGGCCGTCGAGGATGCCGCCGGTGATCTGGCCACGGTCGGCCATCTTGCACAGCGCGGCCGCTTCGATCGTCGAGAGGATCTTGGGGTTCACCGTCTCCATCGCCGACAGGATCGCGACGCGCACTTCCGGGAATCTCAACGCGTGGGCCAGGTCGATCGCGTTCTGCACGATGTGCATCTTGTCTTCGAGCGTCGGCTGGATGTTGACGGCGGCATCGGAAATGATCAGCGTGTGTTCGTACGCCGGCACGTCCATCACGAAGCAGTGGCTGATGCGGCGGCTCGTGCGCAGGCCGTTGTCACGCCGCACCACGGCACCCATCAGCTCGTCGGTGTGCAGGCTGCCCTTCATCAGCGCCTCGGCCTTGCCCTGCAGCACGAGCTCGACGCCCTTGTCTGCCGCTGCGTGGCTGTGCGGCACGTCGACGATCGAAGCACCGGCCAGATCGATGCCGGCCTGGGCGGCGGCCTCGAGGATGCGTGTCTTCGGGCCCACCAGGATCGGGCTGATCAAGCCCAGGCGGGCGGCACCGATGGCGCCCTCCAGGGCCGCGCGATCGCACGGGTGGACAACCGCCGTCGGAGTCGGTGGCAACTCCTTGCAGGCCTCGATGAGCCGTTCGTACTTGGAATGTTTGTTCATGGCCAGGGATTGATCGAATCACACACGCGCATTCTGCCTTGCTGCAATGCAGCAAAAGTATAGGCTTCACCGAGCCAGCCGAGGACGTCGCGACCGGGCTGATACTTGAGCGGTGTCAACCGTGCCGGCCCAGTCCGCTGAACGCATGAACCCGCTGCTCAAGGAAGTCCGTCACAACCCGCTGCTCTGGCTGCTGGCCTTCGTGCCGGTGGTGTTTGCAGCCGCAAAGCTGAAGCCAGAAGCGCACACGCTGCTGTTCGTGCTGTCGGTGCTGGCGATCGTGCCGCTGGCGGCACTGCTGAGTCACGCCACCGAATCGGTTGCCGCCAAGACGGGGGATGCGGCGGGCGGGCTGCTCAACGCCACGCTGGGCAACCTGACGGAACTGGTCATCGCGCTGACCGCCTTGAAGGCCGGGCAATACATGCTGGTGAAGGCGTCGATCGCCGGCGCGATCGTCACCAACACGCTGTTCATGCTCGGCGCGTCGTTTCTGCTCGGCGGACTCAAGCACCACGTGCAGGAGTTCAACCGGGCCGGCGCCCGCTTGCAGGCCGGCCTGCTCTTTCTGGCCACGGTGGCGCTGTTGATTCCATCGGCGATCGCGACGGCCGACTCGACGGCGAAGGCAGCCTTCTCGCAGACGCTGAGCCTGGGCCTGGCGGTGCTGCTGATCGCGGCCTACGGACTGGGCATGCTGTTCTCGCTGAAGACGCACCGCGAGTTGTTCGCCAGCGCGGAGCACGCCGAGGAAGGCGAGGCGCCGTGGCCGATGGGCCTGGCCCTGGCCACGCTGGCCGGTGTCACGGTGCTGGTGGCCCTGGTCAGCGAGATCTTCGTCGAGTCGGTGCAAAAGGCGGCCGAGGCCTTCGGGATGACCCAGGCGTTCGTCGGCTTCATCGTCGTGGCGCTGGTCGGCGGTGCGGCCGAAATGGCCTCGGCGTTCTCGGGTGCCCGCAAGGACCGGCTCGACCTGAGCGTCGGCATCGCGCTGGGCAGCGCATCCCAGATCGCGCTGTTCGTGGCGCCGGTGCTGGTGTTGCTCAGCTACGTCATCGGCCCGACGCCGATGGACCTGCACCTCTGGCCGGGGGCCGTGGTGATGATGCTCATCGCCACCCTCACCGCGTCGTTCGTCACGAACAGCGGGCGGTCGGCATGGTTCGTCGGCGCTCTGTTGCTGATGGTCTATCTGGTCTTTGCGATGACGCTGTACCTGCTGCCGCCGCAAGTGCAGTGACCGGCGCTGACCATGTCGCTGCGACGTGACACAAGTCAACCTCTTATTGCCAGCACGGCGAGATGCTGCCAGCATGGCAAATGGGTGACGCTGGGTCACCCGCTGATTGCACACCGATCAAACCCTGGAGCGAGACACCATGAAGACAGGCACCCCGTTCAGATTCGCGTCGTTGCTGCTGTGCAGCGTTCTGGGCACCGGTGTTGCGACCACCGCTGCAGCCCAGTCGTCGTCCGGGGCCGAGGGCCTGCTCAATGACAAGTGGGTGATCAATCTCGGCGGCTTCGTTTTCGGGTCGTCGGTGAAGGCCAACCTGAACGGGCAGTCGAGCAGCAACCCGGAAGTCGATTTCGACGACACCTTTGGAAAGGCGAGCGACGCGACGCGGATCCGCGGTGACCTGCTCTGGCGCATCACGCCCGAGCACCGCATGCGTTTCATGTACTTCGACAATTCGCAGACGCGCTCCAAGGTTCTCGAGAACGACGTCCAGTGGGGCGACTACACGTTCAACAGCGGCAGCCGCGCAGAGTTCAAGAATGATTTCCAGGTCTTCGAACTGGCCTACGAGTACGCCTTCGTGCGCCGCCCGACCTACGAGGTGGCGGCCAGCCTCGGCGTGCACTACATGGACATGAAGCTGCAGCTCTCGGGCACGGCCAGCGGCATCGACGCCAACGGCAACCCCTTCCAGGGC
>CAWAOQ010000005.1:0-32797 GCA_963783785.1 uncultured beta proteobacterium
TGGCGGAGTGGACGGGACTCGAACCCGCGACCCCCGGCGTGACAGGCCGGTATTCTAACCAACTGAACTACCACTCCACGCGGTGGCTGC
This sequence comes from uncultured beta proteobacterium, assembly GCA_963783785.1. Lineage (GTDB taxonomy): Bacteria > Pseudomonadota > Gammaproteobacteria > Burkholderiales > Burkholderiaceae_C > CADEEN01. The sequence continues at coordinate 91 of CAWAOQ010000005.1, forward strand.
GTCACCGGACGGGCGTCCGCAAGTGCAGCCAAACTTGGCGTCCCCTAGGGGATTCGAACCCCTGTTACAACCGTGAAAGGGTCGTGTCCTAGGCCTCTAGACGAAGGGGACTGAAACCTTCATCTCACCTGAACTGCGCGCCCGCCTCGACCTTGCGATCTTGGTGGAGGTAAGCGGGATCGAACCGCTGACCTCTTGCATGCCATGCAAGCGCTCTCCCAGCTGAGCTATACCCCCATGAGGTGCGGCGACGCCGTTCAAGCAAGACCGCGATTATAGACAGCATTTTCAGACGTGCTGCAAGCGCGCGAGCACCACCTCGCGAGCAAACAGCGCAAGCACGGCATCGATCGATGGTGTCTGCGTGCGACCGCAAATCAGCACGCGCAAGGCAGGCGCCAGTTGCGGCATCTTCAACTGGTGCGACGTCAGCACGTCCTTCATCGCGGCAGCGATCGCGGCCTTGTCCCACGCGACATCGGCCAGCCGATCGCGCAATGCCACGATGGCCGGGCGCACCGCTTCGGTCACGTGCGTGGAGACATCATCTGCGCTGGGTGCGACCGGCGCAAAGTACATCTGCAGCCAATCGGCGAGGTCGACCGTCGTGTTGCAACGGTCCTTGAACAGTGCGCAGGCACGCGCGAGGTGATCGGTCTCGCCGGCCGTCACACCACGGCCCGCCAGTTGTGCACGCACGAGGGCGGCGAGTCGCATGTCATCGGCCTGCTTGAGGTACTGCGCGTTGACCCAGGCCAGCTTGGCCGGATCCCACTGCGCCGGACTGCGGGCGAGATGGCTGCCATCGAACCACGCGACCAACTGCTCACGGCTGAAGAGTTCATCGTCGCCGTGGCTCCAGCCCAGCCGCGCGAGGTAGTTGAGCATCGCCTCGGGCAGATAGCCGGCCTCCTCGTAGGCGGTCACGCTGACCGCACCGCGACGCTTGGACAGCTTCAGCCCGTCGTCGCCAAGGATGATCGGGCAGTGGCCGAACTGCGGCAGCGGCGCACCGAGCGCACGGAAGATGTTGATCTGCCACGGCGTGTTGTTGACATGCTCGTCGCCGCGGAAGACATGCGTGATGCCCATGTCCCAGTCATCGACGACGACGGCGAAGTTGTAGGTCGGCACGCCGTCCGGCCGCAGCAGGATCAGATCGTCGATCTCGCGGTTGCTGATCGCGATGTGGCCCTTGACCAGGTCGTGCCAGGCCACGTCGCCGTCCTGCGGGTTCTTCAGGCGCACCACGGGGCTCGCGCCGGACGGCACCGGTGGCAGCGGCTTGCCCGGCTCGGGGCGCCAGCGCCCGTCGTAGCGGGTCTTCTCGCCCCGGGCACGCTGGGCCTCGCGCATCGCGTCCAGTTCGGCCGGCGTGCAGTAGCAGCGGTAGGCGTGACCGTCGCGGATCAACTGCTCGGCGACGGCCTGATAGCGCGCCAGCCGCTGCATCTGGTAGATCGGGCCCTCGTCGTAGTCCAGACCGAGCCAGCGCATCGCGGCCAGGATCTGGTCGATCGAGTCCTGCGTCGAGCGCGCGACGTCGGTGTCTTCGATGCGCAGCACGAACTGGCCGCCGTAATGGCGCGCGTAGGCCCACGAGTACAGCGCGGTGCGTGCCGTGCCCAGGTGCAGGAAACCAGTGGGCGACGGCGCGATGCGGGTGCGGACCGTCATGCGCCGAGCGCCTCGAAGCCACGCTGCAGGTCGGCCTTCAGATCTTCGGTGTCCTCCAAACCGACCGCCAGACGGATCATCCCCTGCGTGATGCCCGCCGCCAGGCGCTGCTCTTCGGAGAGCCGGCCGTGGGAGGTGCTGGCCGGGTGGGTGATGGTCGTCTTCGTGTCGCCGAGGTTGGCGGTGATCGAGCAGATGCGCGTCGCGTCGATGACCGCGAACGCCGCGGCACGGCCGCCCTTGACGATGAACGACACCACCGCGCCCCCCTGCCCCGACTGCTGCGCCATCGCCAGCGCATGCTGCGGGTGCGAGGGCAGGCTCGGGTGGTACACGCGCTCGACGTGCGGCTGGCTTTCGAGCCACTGCGCCATCGCGAGCGCCCGATCGCTCTGCGCCCGCACGCGGATCGACAAGGTCTCCAAGCCCTTCAGCACCACCCAGGCATTGAACGGCGACAGGCTCATGCCGGCACTGCGCATCACGGGCACCAGCTTCTCGTTGACGAGCTGCTCGCTGGCGCACAACGCTCCCGCGATCACACGGCCCTGGCCGTCCAGGAACTTGGTGCCGGAATGCATCACGATATCCGCGCCGAACTTGACCGGCTGCTGCAGGGCCGGCGAACAGAAGCAGTTGTCGACCGCCAGCAGCGCGCCGGCATCGTGCGCGATCGCCGCCAGCGCCGCGATGTCGCAGACCTCGGTCAACGGGTTGCTCGGCGTCTCGGCGAACAGCAGCCTGGTGTTCGGCCGCACGGCGGCCCGCCATTGCGCCACGTCGGTCTGCGACACAAACGTCGTCTGCACGCCGAACTTGCCGAACTCGCCCTGCAGCAACTTGATGGTCGAACCGAACACGCTCTGCGAGCACACCACGTGGTCGCCCGCCTTCAGCAGTCCCATCAGCAGCAGCAGGATGGCCGCCATGCCGCTGGCGGTGCCGATGCAGGCCTCGGTGCCCTCCATGGCCGCCAGGCGGCGCTCCATCATCGTGACGGTGGGATTGGAGAAGCGGCTGTAGACGAAGGCTTCCTCTTCGTTGGCAAATCGCGCTGCGGCCGTCGCTGCATCCGGGTGCACGAACGAACTGGTCAGGAAGAGCGCCTCCGAGTTCTCGCCCCATTGCGACGGTGGCAGGCCTTCGCGCACGGCAAGCGTATCCAGCCTCACACCCGGCGGCAGATCGACACGCGGCAATTTCTTGAAGTCGCTCATGCCTTCTCCGCCACGCTCTGCAACGCGAGGCGGCCACGGTCGCCCGACTCCTCTTCATCGAACTGCAGCCGGCGCTGGGCCTCGAGCGCGGCGAAATCGGCATCGCTGACGTCGCCGGTGATGTAGTGGCCGTCGAAACAACTGGCTTCGAAGCTGGCGATGCGCGGATTGAGCGCGCCGACCACCCGCTTCATCGCATCGACGTCCTGGTAGATCAACGCATCGGCGCCGATGAACTGGCGGATCTCCTCGATGCTGCGGCCGTTGGCGATCAACTCTTCCTTGGTCGGCATGTCGATGCCATAGATGTTGGGGTAACGCACCGGCGGCGCAGCAGATGCCATGTAGACCTTGCGCGCGCCGGCCTCCCGCGCCATTTGCACGATCTCCTGGCTGGTGGTGCCGCGCACGATCGAATCATCGACCAGCAGCACGTTGCGGCCCTTGAACTCAACGCCGATCGCATTGAGCTTTTGCCGCACGCTCTTCTTGCGCACCGCCTGGCCCGGCATGATGAAGGTGCGACCGACATAGCGGTTCTTGACGAACCCTTCGCGGTAGGGCTTGCCGATCTTCTGCGCCAGTTGCATCGCGCTCGGGCGGCTCGATTCTGGAATCGGGATCACGACATCGATGTCCGACGGCGGCATCGTCGAAATCAACCGCTGCGCCAGCGATTCGCCGAGGTTCAAGCGCGCCTGGTACACCGACACGCCGTCCATCACCGAATCCGGGCGAGCGAGGTAGACGAACTCGAACATGCACGGATTCAGGCTCGGCCTGTCGGCGCACTGGCGCGTGTGCACCTGGCCCGCGAGGTCGATGAAGATGGCCTCGCCTGGCGCCACGTCGCGCGCCAGGCGGTGGCCGGTGCCATCGAGCGCAACGCTCTCGCTGGCGACCATCACTTCACCGTCCTTGTCTTGGCTGAACACCAGCGGCCGGATCCCGAACGGGTCACGGAAGGCCAGCAGGCCGTGGCCGGCGATCAATGCGATCACCGCGTAGGAACCCCTCACGCGCCGGTGAACGGCGGCCACCGCCTTGAAGACCTCGATCGGCGTCAATGGCAGGTCGCGCGCCGCCAGATCGAGCTCGTGCGCCAGGATGTTGATCAGCACCTCGGTGTCGCTCTCGGTGTTGATGTGGCGGCGATCGACCGCGAACAACTCGGCCTTCAGCGCATGGGCGTTGGTGAGGTTGCCGTTGTGCACCAGCACGATGCCGAACGGTGCGTTGACGTAGAACGGCTGTGCTTCTTCTTCGCTGTAGGCGTTGCCGGCGGTCGGGTAGCGCACCTGGCCCAAGCCGACGTTGCCCGGCAGCGCGCGCATGTTGCGTGTGCGAAAGACGTCGCGCACCATGCCACGCGCCTTCTGCATGAAGCACTTCTGGTCCAGCATCGTGACGATGCCGGCAGCGTCCTGCCCGCGGTGCTGCAACAGCAGCAGCGCGTCATAGATCAGCTGATTGACGGGCGCCTTGGAAATGACGCCGACGATGCCGCACATGGCCCATTGTCCTTTCAGGGCAAGCGTTGCGCGAACGTCTCGGGCAACACCGGCTTCAACGTCTGCAATCCCGCGACAAGCCACGCCGCACCCTGCGATTGCTGCCACGCCGGCGATCGCGAGGCCGGTGTCAGCGACACCACGCTGGCCACCGCCAGCAGCAGCAGCGCGCCGCGCAACAGGCCGAAACCACCGCCGAGCGCGCGATCGATCAACTGCAACGGCGTCGCATGGATCAGCAGGCGCAGCAGCCGCGAGGCGAGTGCCCAGGCGATCAGGGCCAGCAAGAACAGCGCCGCGAATGCCACCGCCAGGTTGATCGCACTGCCGGGCGTGCCGATGGGCACGTGGACGGCGACCTCCGGTGCGAAGGCCTGCGCCGCGACATACCCCGCGATCCAGCCCAGCAGCGACAGGACCTCGAACACCAGGCCACGCCACAGACCCACGACGATCGACAGCGCCAGCAACGCCAGCAACGCCCAATCGACCCAACCCTGCGACGCAGCGCTCATAGCGTCAACACGACTGCCGGCAGACCAGCTGCCTTGACCTTCGCCGCAGCAGCCTCGGCCTCGTCACGCGACCCAAAGGGCCCCAGCCGGACCCGGGTGCGCTTGCCACTGTCGGTCTCGACCGCCTGGGTGTAGGAGCGCAAGCCCAGCTTCTCGACCTTCGCGCGGGCCTCGCGCGCGACCGCTGCGTCGGCAAAGGCGCCGATCTGAACGACAAAGCGGCCGTTGGCATCGGCGACGGCGGCATCGGCCTTGGCCGGGCGGCTGGGTGGCGGCGATGCCGGTGTCGGCTCGGCCCGTGCCTCGACTTTTGGCGCGACAGGCTTCGCTGCAGCCTCTGCTTTCGGCGCGGGCGGTGCCGGCGGTTCCGCGACGACGGCCTTGCCTGCGTCCGCCTTCGACTCCGTGATCATCGGCGGCACGGCGACCGGCTTGACCGCTGCAGCGGACGCAGGGCGCGGCGGCGGCATGGTCAGCGTCGGCGCGCCTTCCTTGCGCGGAATCTCGATCGCGATGTCCACCGGAATCGGCCGCGGCTGCGATTCGAACAACAGCGGGAACGCAATCACGCCGATGCCCAGCAACACCACCGCACCGATCAGCCGGCGCCGGGCGCGCGTTCGTGCCAAGGCGACAGCCTGCGCCGAGTCGCCGGTGGCCGCGGCCGGTGCCGCGCCGCCCTGGCGCTTGAAGTAGGAAAACAGACCCATGCGAGGCTTGTCGTGGCGTGTCGATGCGTTGGGGCTGCAGGCCGTGGGCGGTGCGCCAGCGGCTGCGTGCAGCGCCTACGCCGCGTGTCGGGCGCCCAGGCGCGGCAGACCTTGCCGCAGCACGCCACCCACGGTGAGAAACGAGCCGAACACCAAAATTCTATCAGCGGGGTCGGCCGCCTCGAGGGCGGCGGCCAGCGCCGTGCGACGGATCGACATGCGTGCTCGTCGCCGCGCCTGGTCGCAACGTCGCCGATGTGCCGGGCGAGGTGTGCGGCACTCGCAGCACGTGGCAGCGGCAGGTCGGTGCAGTACCAGGCATCGATCAGCGGCGCCACGCGGGCGATCACGCCGGCCAGGTCCTTGTCGCGCATCGCACCGAACACCGCATGCGTGCGTGGATAGAAGCCCATCTGGTCCAGGTTGAGGGCCAGCGCCGCGACCGCGTGCGGGTTGTGTGCCACATCCAGCACCAGCGTCGGCTCGCCGGGCACGATCTGGAAGCGTCCGGGCAACTCGATGGTGGCCAGGCCCTGCCGCACGGCCTGGGCCGGCACCGGCAGGCGCTCGCGCAGGGCCTCGAACACCGCCAGCACGCCGGACGCGTTCAGCAACTGGTTGGCGCCCCGCAGCGAGGGGTATGCGAGCCCGTTGTAGCGCCGATCGCGGCCCTGCCAGCTCCATTGCTGGCGGTCGCCGGAGTGGCTGAAATCGCGACCGACCAGCCACAGGTCGGCACCGACAGCCTCGGCGTGCGCCACCACCGAGCGCGGCGGCAACGGGTCGCTGACGATCGCCGGCCGCCCGCGGCGCATGATCTGGGCCTTTTCCAGGCCGATCGACTCGCGGTCGGGGCCGAGGTACTCGGTGTGGTCGAGGTCGATGCTGGTGATGACCGCGCAGTCGGTGTCGATCGCGTTGACCGCGTCGTAGCGTCCGCCAAGCCCGACTTCGAGGATCACCAGGTCGAGCGGTCGTCAAGCTCAACAGGCGCGCGATCGCCAGCGTGGTGAACTCGAACTTGGTCAGCGTGATGTCGCCTCGCGCGGCCTCGACGGCCTCGAAGTGCGGCAGCAACGCTGCCGCGGCGACCGGCCGGCCGCCGACGCGGCAACGTTCCTCGAAGTTCACCAGCTCGGGCTTCTGATAGGTGCCGACGCGCCAGCCTGCGGCCAGCGCGATCGACTCCAGCATCGCGCAGGTCGAGCCCTTGCCATTGGTGCCGGCCACGGTGACCACCGGCACGTTGAATGCCAGGCCGAGGCGCTGTCGGACCCGGACCGTTCGCTCGAGCGACAGGTCCATCGACACAGGGTGCATCCGCTCGCAGTGCGCGAGCCAGGCCTCCAGCGTCGGGAGGGTCACGCGACGGCGTCGGCGCTCTGGCGTTGCAGCATCGCCAGCGCGCGCGCGATGGTGCCACGCAGCTCTCGGCGGTCGACGATCATGTCGAGCGCGCCCTTCTGCAGCAGGAACTCGCTGCGCTGGAAGCCCTCGGGGAGCTTCTCACGCACCGTGTTCTCGATCACGCGTGGCCCGGCAAAGCCGATCAGCGCCTTGGGCTCGGCGATCACGATGTCACCCATGAACGCGAAGCCCGCCGACACGCCACCCATCGTCGGGTCGGTGAGCACGCTGATGAACGGCAGACCCGCCTTGGCCAGATGCGTCAGCGCCGCATTCGTCTTGGCCATCTGCATCAGCGAGAGCAGACCCTCCTGCATGCGCGCGCCGCCGGTCGCGGTGAAGCAGATGAACGGCACCTTCTGTTCGATCGCGGCCTCGACGCCCCTGACGAAGCGCTCGCCGACCACCGACCCCATCGAGCCGCCCATGAAATCGAATTCGAAGCAGGCAGCCACCACCGGAATCGTGTGCACCGCGCCGCCGACGACGATCAGCGCATCGGTCTCACCGGTGGCTTCGAGTGCATCGCGCAAGCGCTCGGGGTACTTCTTGCTGTCCTTGAACTTGAGTGCGTCCACCGGCACGACTTCCTGGCCGATCTCGTAGCGACCCTCGGGATCCAGGAAGACGTCGAGCCGCGCCCGCGCGCCGATGCGGTGGTGGTGGTCACACTTCGGGCAGACGTTCTGGTTCTGGTCGAGGTCGGTCTTGTAGAGCACCGTTTCGCACGACGGGCACTTGATCCACAGACCCTCGGGCACCGTGCGGCGCTCGCTCGGGTCGGTGGGCTGCATCTTCGGCGGCAGCAGTTTTTCGAGCCAGCTCATCAGGATGTCCCTTCGTTGGCATGGTGATCCAGCGCGTCGCGGATCCCGGCGATGAACGCCGCAGCCGCGGGGGCCAGAGTATCGCGCGTTTGGGCTCTCCAGCAGTTGCACCAGCGCCGAGCCGATCACCACCGCGTCGGCCGAACGCGCCACGGCCGTCGCGGTGGCGGCATCGCGGATGCCGAATCCCACGCCCAGCGGCACTTTCACGTGTTCGCGGATCCGCGGCAGCACGGCGGCCACCGCGTCGGTATCGAGGTGACCGGCACCCGTCACACCCTTCAGCGACACGTAGTAGACATAGCCGCTGGCGATGCGGCCGACATCCCTCATGCGTTGCTCGGTCGAGGTCGGCGCGAGCAGGAAGATCGGATCGAGCGCGGTCGCCTTCAGCGCCGCGGCGAACGACTCGGCCTCTTCGGGCGGATAGTCGACCACCAGCACGCCATCGACGCCGGCGGCCTTGGCGTCGGCGATGAAACGCGGAATGCCGTAGCGCTCGATCGGGTTCGCGTAGCCCATCAGCACCACCGGGGTGGCCTGGTTGCGCTCGCGAAAGCCGCGCACGAAAGCCAGCACCTGCGTCATGCCGACGCCTTTGGCCAGCGCGCGCTCGGAGGCCTTCTGGATCACCGGGCCGTCGGCCATCGGGTCGGAAAACGGCACGCCGAGTTCGATGATGTCGGCACCGGCATCCGCCATCGCGAGCATCACGTCGACGGTGGCGTCCGGCAGCGGATCGCCGGCGCAGATGTACGGGATCAGGGCCTTGCGATGCCTTTCCGCAAGATCGGCAAAGGTCTTTGCAATGCGGCTCATCGCTTCACCGCCTGGCCCGTGCACGACGGGCGGCAGAAGAACTCGGCGCCGGACAGGTCGGCCACCGTGCCGATGTCCTTGTCGCCACGGCCCGACAGGTTGACCAGCAGGTGCTGGTCAACGCGCATCGTTGCCGCCAGTTTCATCGCGTAGGCCACCGCATGGCTCGATTCGAGCGCAGGGATGATGCCTTCGGTGCGGCACAGGCGGTGGAAAGCCGACAGCGCCTCGTCGTCGGTGATGCCGACATACTCGGCGCGGCCGATGTCCTTCAGGTACGCATGCTCGGGGCCCACGCCGGGGTAGTCGAGGCCGGCCGAGACCGAATGCGTCTCGGTGATCTGGCCGTTCGCGTCCTGCAGCAGGTAGGTGCGGTTGCCGTGCAGCACGCCGGGCGAGCCGGCGATCAGCGACGCCGAATGCTTGCCGGAATCCAGACCCAGCCCGGCGGCCTCGACGCCGATCAGGCGCACGCGCCTCATGTTCGATGTACGGGTAGAAGATGCCCATCGCATTGCTGCCGCCGCCGACGCAGGCGATCACCGCATCGGGCTGGCGCCCGATCATCTCGGGCATCTGCACCAGGCACTCGTCGCCGATCACACGCTGGAAATCGCGCACCATCATCGGGTACGGGTGCGGGCCGGCCACCGTGCCGATGATGTAGAAGGTGTTCTCGACGTTCGTGACCCAGTCGCGCAACGCTTCGTTGAGCGCGTCCTTCAACGTGCGCGAGCCGCTCTCGACCGGCACCACCTTGGCGCCGAGCAGGTGCATGCGGTAGACATTGGGCGACTGCCGCTTGACGTCCTCGCTGCCCATGTAGACCACGCATTCCATGCCCCAGCGTGCAGCCACCGTCGCGGTGGCGACGCCATGTTGGCCGGCGCCGGTCTCGGCGATCACGCGGGGCTTGCCCATGCGCCGCGCCAGCAGCGCCTGGCCGATGGTGTTGTTGATCTTGTGCGCGCCGGTGTGGTTGAGGTCTTCGCGCTTCAGGTAGATCTGCGCGCCGCCGATCTCGCGTGACAGTCGCGCCGCGTGATAGACGGGGCTCGGTCGGCCGACGAAGTGGGCCAGCTCGCTGCGGAATTCGGCAACGAATTCGGGCTCGTTGCGGTAGTGCTCGTAGGCCGCCTTCAGCTCGTCGAGCGCGTGGATCAGTGTCTCGGCAACGAAGGTGCCGCCGTAGGGCCCGAAGTGCCCGCGGGCATCGGGCTGTGCGTAGTGCAGCATGGTGGTGATTGAAGTCTCAGGTGGCGAGGTTGGCGAGCCGGGCATCGGCCTCGCGAACCGCTTCGCAGAACCGGCGCATCAGCGCGGCATCCTTGATGCCCTTCGCGCTCTCGACGCCGGAGCTCACGTCAACGGCAAATGGCCGTGCGTGCAGCACCCCATCGATCACATTGGCAGGATTCAACCCACCAGACAAAACGACCGAGCGAGAGCGCCCGGCGCGGGCAGGTCTTGAGGAATGAGCGACCAATCGAACACCTTGCCGCCGCCGCCCCAACCGTCGACGGCAGCGTCGAGCAACAGGGCCTGGGCGTTGGGAAAACGGTGCGCGAAGTCTAGCAAATCGACGCCCGGCGCCATGCGCACCGCGCGAAGGTAGGGCCGCCCGGCAGCATCGCATTCGGCCGGAGACTCGTCGCCGTGGAACTGCAGCGTGGCATGCGGCAACAGCGCGCGCGCGGCGGCGATGTCGGCCGCCGGCGCATTGACGAACAGCAGCACCGCGGTCACGAACGGTGGCAGCTCGTGCGCCAGCTTCGCGGCCCGCTCGGGACTGACATGGCGCGGACTCTTTGGATAGAGCACGAAACCCAGCGCATCGGCTCCGGCCTCCACCGCGGCAACGACGTCGGCTTCGCGGGTCAGGCCGCAGATCTTGATCCGGGTGCGTGAGTTCATCGCCGCCCGCGAACGTCAGCGAGGCAGCCAGTCGAACGCCGGCGTGTGCTCGGGCAATCCATGGCTGGCATCGTAGTACGGCCCGGCGAAGTACAGACCGTCGGCGGCGAATGTCGGCGCGGCTGCGTCACGGCTGCGGGCCGCCAGCACGTCGGCCAGCCAGGCCGGCGCACGGTTGCCATGCCCGACGGCCACCAGGCACCCGAGGATGTTGCGAACCATGTGATGAAGGAAGGCGACGCCATCGAAATCGAGACGCCAGTAGGCGCCATGGCGCGCAATCGCAATGCTCTTGAGGTGCCTGACCGGCGACGCGGCCTGGCATTCGGCGCTGCGAAATGACGAGAAGTCATGCTCGCCGACCAAATGGCAAGCCGCGGACCGCATCGCATCGCCATCGAGCGGACGGAACACCCAGCCGGCGAGACCGTGTTCCAGCGCCGGCCGGACCGGCGATTCGAGCAGCAGGTAGGTATAGCGGCGGCCGCGCGCACTGTTGCGGGCGTGAAATGTCTCGGCGACATCGCGGCACCACTGCACGGCGATGTCTCGCGGCAGGTAGCGGTTCGTGCCGCGCACCCAGGAGAAGGCATCGCGCTCGACCGGCGCAGTGAAGTGCACGACCTGGTTCAGCGCGTGAACACCGGCATCGGTGCGACCGGCGCAGAAGGTGGCCACCGGCGCATCGGCAAAGCGCGACAGCGCGAGCTCGAGATGGTCCTGCACGGTCTGCCCGTCCGGCTGGCTTTGCCAGCCGTGGTAGGCGACGCCACGATAGGCGACGCCGAGCGCGATGCGCCGGCGCAGGGCCGGTGCATCGCGGCGAGCGATGTCAGGCAAGGCTGTCGAGCAGGCTCTGCGCGCGTGACTTCAGCGGCCCCGTGGCCTTGGCGACCACTTCCTCGAGCAGATCGCGAGCGCCTTCCATGTCCCCGATCTGCCGGAACTCCTCGGCCAGCTCGAACTTGCGCACGAGCGGATCGGACGGGTCACCGATCGGCGCAGCGGCGTTCGGCAGCGCCCCCGGCATCGACGAATAGTCGAGCGCCGGCTCGGCTGGACCGGCGTTGGCCGCATGTACCCAGGTCGAGCGAGATGCGAGCCAAAGTCGAATGCTTGCCGCCGTCGTCGTCGAGGCGGCGGCGGCGTCACCGACCGGCAGGCTCAAGTCGGCCAGCCTTGGCTGCCGACGCGGTTGCCGCCGCGAGGCGGTCGCGTCGGGCGCCGTGGCCGGTTCGATCGGCTGCGTGATTTCGAGCGGCTGCTGCCGGCGGCACCGGCGCGACGACATCGAGGTCGAGATCGAGGTCGACCGGTCGGCGACTTCGTGGGTTCGTGCTGCTCCGACAGCGCGAAGTGCGACGTCGGCGGCAACACCGACTGCGGCATCGTGCTGGCGCCGAGCAACTCCACCACCGCCGCGGCACCACCGGCCATGGCCGCACTCGGCCGGCCGCCCGGCTGGTACAGCGGGTTCTCGGGGTCGATCTGTTGGCCGAGTTCCTGGGCCTTGTGCCACTCGTCACCCTCGCCCTTGGTCAGCGAGAACAACTGGGTCGCCAGCAGCTCGTACCCCTTGGTATCGCGCCGCTTGGCATAGACCTCGAGCAGCTTGGAACGAATGGCCAAGCGGTCCGGGTTGCTGCGCATCGCCTCCTTGAGGATCTCCTCGGCCTGAAGGTCGCGGCCGTAGGCCAGATACACGTCGGCTTCAGCCACCGGATCGACGTCACCGATCGCATCGAGCTGACTCAGCGAATAGCTCATCGACGACGCCGCGCCAGACGCATCACGCGTGTCGATGCGCTGCCCGCCACTGGCACCAAAGAACGAATCGGGCTGCAGCCTGCTCTCGAGGAAAGAGGTCTCTCCGCTCTCGGCGCGAGCGCGACTGCGCCAGCGATAGAAACCCAGCCCCGCCAGCAACACCATCACGAAACCGGCACCCGGCAAGACGTACGGGTTGTCGAGCAGCGTGGCAACGAATCCGGGTTCCTCGGCCGCCGGCATGGTCGGCGCCTTGGCAGCCACCGCGGGTTTGGCGGCCGGTGCGGGCGCCGATGTCACTGCGACGGCGCGGCTGCGGCTGCGGGAGCCGACGTCGGTGCCGCTGGAGCCGGGGCCGCAGGCGCAGGCGCAGGCGCCGGCGCTGGCACCGCAGGAGTCACGGCCGCAGCCGGAGCCGCGGCCACGACCACAGGCGCAGCCGGCGTCGTCGCCGGGGCCGGCGCGGGAGCGACGGCTGCCGCGGGTGCAGCGGGCGCCGCAGGGGCAGCGCCCGGCTTCGGCGCGGCCACGCCGGGGCCGTCCTTGAGCTTCTTCAACTCGTCGACATTGCGCGCCAACTCGGCCACGCGAGCCGTCTGCTCCTTCTTCTCGGTGTCCTTCGATACCTTGGCTTCGGCGCCCGCCTTGACGCCGCCTTGGGACAGCGTCAGGCGATCGGGGCTGGTCGCACCCGCCGCCTTCTTGTCGTCGACTTGGGCCTGCACCTTGCCCGTGGCCTGTCGGGCGGGCTCAGTGGCCTTGACTTCCGGGACGCCGCTGGCCAGCCGCTGACGGTACGCGCCGAAGTCCGCGCTCTGCGCCTGGATGACCTGACGCGCCTCGGCAGCCTGCACCTCCTTGGCGGCAGCCGCCGAAGGCACCGACAAGGTCGAGCCGGCCTTCAGCCGATTCATGTTGTTGGCGATGAAGGCCTGCGGGTTGCCGCGCCACAGCGCGACGAGCATCTGGTCGAGCGATACGCCCTCGCGCTGCGTTCGCGCCGCGATCCGGGACAGGGTGTCGCCGGCCCGAACGTTGTACTCATCGCCCGATGCCGACGGGGTGGATGGCGCCGTTGGTGCCGCCGCGCGCGGCGCGGCGGCGCCGTGGGACTGGCAGCAGGCGCCGGTGCAGCGGCACGCGGCGCGGCGGGCGCCGGCGCGGCCAGCGCGGCGCGCGGCGCCGGTGCGGGCGTTGGCGTGGAGGTCGGTGGCGGCGTCGGGGCGGCCGATATGGCCGGCGCGACTGCTGGCGCCGGGGGAGACGCAGGCGGTCCGCGTCGTCGGCGGATCCAGCAGCATCGTGTACTCGCGCACCAGTCGACCGCTGGACCAGCTCAGTTCGAGAATCACGTCGACGAACGGCTCCTGCACTGCACGGTCACTCGATACACGCAGGTACGGCCGACCGTCGGTGCGGCGTGCAAGCGTCACCTGCGTTCCCGGCAGCGCCGCGCTGTAATCGACACCGGCAGCGCGATAGGCGTCGGGCGGCGCAATGCGCACCCGCAAGGAGGAGGCTTCTTCGGGCGTGATGCTGGTGACGTCGATTTCGGCACGCAGGTTCTCACCCAATGCGGACTGCACCGCCATGCGGCCCAGGCCCAGTGCCCAACTGCCCGAGGCAGCCAGTGCCAGCGTGGCAGCGGCCACCGCCGAGAGGGCAAATGCGGCCGCCGCGGCGCTCGGGGTAGGTCGAGTGGATGGTGTTCAAGGCATCTCCCAATGGCCCACAGCGGACAGTGGAAGTTGTCCGCCGTAGAAATGACGTTGCATACGAAGGCGCCGGGTGCCGCTCAGCCCACCCGCTCACAGCCCAAAGAAGGCCAAAATCACAATAGCATCAAGCATATAGGGTGACAAACTCACGCAAAGTCTGCCATCGGCCGAAACCGCCTGTGACCCGGCGCAGTCGTGAACTTGTTGTCATGTAACAACGCAAGCCCGCCTTCAGCCGTTGAGCAGGATGCGCAGCATGCGCCGCAGCGGCTCCGCCGCGCCCCACAGCAACTGGTCGCCGATTGTGAAGGCGCCAAGGTACTCGGGGCCCATCGCGAGCTTGCGCAGACGGCCGACCGGGATCGTCATCGTGCCCGTCACCGCCACCGGCGTCAGGTCTCGCAGCGTCGCTTCGCGCGTGTTGGGCACCACCGTCACCCAGGCATTGTCGGCAGCGATCATGGCCTCGATATCGGCCAGCGGGACGTTCTTCTTCAGCTTGAAGGTCAGCGCCTGGCTGTGGCAACGCATCGCGCCGACGCGCACACAGAAGCCGTCCACCGGCACCGCAGCCGAGCCAAAGCCTTCGCCCTGGCCCAGGATCTTGTTGGTCTCGGCCATGCCCTTCCACTCTTCCCTGGACATGCCATTGCCGAGATCCTTGTCGATCCACGGGATCAATGAGCCGCCCAGCGGCACGCCGAAGTTGGCCGTTTCCTCCGCAGACAGCGCGCGCTGCCTGGCGATGACCCTGCGGTCGATCTCGAGGATCGCGCTCTTCGGGTCGTCAAGCAGCGATTTCACCTCGGCGTTGAGCGTGCCGTACTGAGTCAACAACTCGCGCATGTGCTGTGCACCGCCACCCGATGCCGCCTGGTAGGTCTGGGTGCTCATCCATTCGACCAGGCCGGCCTTGTACAGCGCACCGACGCCCATCAGCATGCAACTGACGGTGCAATTGCCGCCGATCCAGTTGCGCCCGCCCTTGGCGAGGGCATTGTTGATCACGGGCAGGTTGACGGGATCGAGGATGATGACTGCGTCGTCTGCCATCCGCAGCGTCGACGCCGCATCGATCCAGTGCCCTTTCCAGCCGGCCGCACGCAGCTTCGGAAACACCGCAGAGGTGTAGTCGCCGCCTTGCGCCGTGATGACGATGTCGCAGCGCTTGAGCGCATCCACGTCGTGCGCGTCCTGCAACTTCGCTTCGTTCTTCGTGAACTTCGCGATCGCGGCCGGCGCGGGGCCACCGGCATTCGACGTCGAGAAGAACATCGGCTCGATCAGCGCGAAGTCGCCCTCGGCCTCCATCCGCTCCATCAACACGGAGCCGACCATGCCGCGCCAGCCGACCAATCCTACGAGTGCCATTCCAGTCTTGCCTTTCCTGCTGCGGACCCCTTCCGGTTCCCGGCCCGCATCGCCGGGGTCCAGAAGTTGGGGGCGAGACGATCCGGGAGCTGTCAGCTCTTGGTGGTGATCGTTTTGCCGGCGAAGTTGCCAACCACGGCCGCGACAACGGCATCGCCCATCGCCTGCGTGCCGACCTTCTGGGTGCCTTCGCTCCAGATGTCGCCCGTGCGCAACCCCGCGGACAGCACCGCCCTGACCGCCGACTCGATGCGGTCGGCGGCGGCGGGCTGGTTGAGCGAGAAGCGAAGCATCATGGCGGCAGACAGGATTGTAGCCAGCGGGTTGGCGACGCCCTTGCCCGCAATGTCGGGCGCACTGCCATGGCTGGGCTCGTAGAGGCCCTTGTTGTGCTTGTCCAACGACGCCGACGGCAACATGCCGATCGAACCGGTCAGCATCGCGGCCTCGTCGGAGAGGATGTCGCCGAACATGTTGCCCGTGACCACCACGTCGAACGCCTTCGGCGCCTTGACCAGCTGCATCGCAGCGTTGTCGACGTACATGTGCTCGAGCTGCACGTCGGGGTACTGCGCGTGGACCTCGGTCACCACGTCCTTCCAGAACTGGAAGGTCTCCAGGACGTTGGCCTTGTCGACGCTGGTGACCTTCTTGCTGCGCTTCCTGGCGGCCTGGAACGCGACATGCGCGATGCGCTCGATCTCCGGCCGGCTGTAGCGCATCGTGTCGAAAGCCTCCTCGGCGCCCGGGAAGTGGCCGTCCACCGCAGTGCGGCGGCCGCGCGGCTGGCCGAAGTAGATGTCGCCGGTGAGCTCACGGATGATCAGGATGTCCAGGCCAGCCACCAGTTCGGGCTTCAGGCTCGACGCGTGCGTCAGCTGCGGATAGCAGATTGCCGGGCGGAAGTTGGCGAACAGCCCGAGGTGCCTGCGCAGGCCGAGGATCGCCTGCTCGGGGCGCAGCGCCCGCTCGAGCTTGTCGTACTTCCAGTCCCCGACGGCACCGAAAAGCACGGCATCGGCGGCCTTGGCAAGCGCCAGCGTGGCCTCCGGCAGGGGATGGCCATGGGCCTCGTAGGCGGCACCGCCGACCGGCGCGGTCTCGAGCACCAGCGGCAAGTCGAGCACGCGCAGCACCTTCACTGCCTCGGCCATGATTTCCGTGCCGATGCCATCGCCCGGCAACACTGCGATCTTCATTCGATGTCTCTCGTTGAGTCAGAGCGGCCGATGGTCCAACCACGGCATCCGCGCCAGTCGCTCGGCTTCGAAGGCTCGAATCTTCTGCGCGTGGCGCAGCGTCAGTCCGATATCGTCCCAGCCGTTGAGCAGGCATTGCTTGCGAAAGGCCTGCACCTCGAACGTCAACTCCGCGCCGTCGGGCTTGACCACCACCTGGCGCGGCAGGTCCACGGTCAACTGGTAGCCTGGAAAGGCGGCGACTTCGTCGAACAGCCGGGCCACATCGTGCTCGCCGAGCACGATCGGCAGCAGGCCATTCTTGAAGCAGTTGTTGAAGAAGATGTCGGCAAAGCTCGGTGCGATCAAGGCGCGAAAGCCGTACTGCTCGAGCGCCCACGGCGCGTGCTCGCGGCTGGAGCCGCAGCCGAAGTTCTTGCGCGCCAGCAGGATCGACGCACCGAGGTAGCGCGGCTGGTTGAGCACGAAGTCGCGGTTGGGCTTGCGCGTGGCGGGATCCTGGCCGGGCTCGCCGTGGTCAAGATAGCGCCACTCGTCGAACAGGTTCGGGCCGAAGCCCGACCGCTTGATCGACTTCAGGAACTGCTTGGGGATGATCGCATCGGTGTCGACGTTGGCGCGGTCGATCGGCGCGACCAGCCCCTGGTGGACGGTGAAAGCTTGCACGGTGCGGTCTCGATCACTTCTTCTTCGAGGCGTTCTCGATCGTCTCGCCGGCCTTGGAGATGTCCTTGCCCATGCCTTCGAAGGTGTTGCAGCCCGCCAGCAAGGCCAGCACGGCGATCAGTCCCCATAGCTTCATCATTCGTCTCTCCTGGTTGGTTCAAACAAAACGGCGCACGTCGACAAAATGCCCTTCGATGGCCGCAGCAGCAGCCATCGCCGGGCTCACCAGGTGGGTGCGGCCGCCGGCGCCCTGGCGGCCTTCGAAATTGCGGTTGCTGGTGGAGGCGCAGCGCTCGCCGGGCTCGAGCCGATCGGCGTTCATCGCCAGACACATCGAACAGCCGGGTTCGCGCCAGTCGAAGCCGGCGGCCTTGAACACGACATCGAGCCCTTCGCGCTCGGCCTGCGCCTTGACCAGCCCCGAGCCCGGGACCACCAGCGCCAGCTTGACCGTCGCTGCCACGCGCTGGCCCAGCCGTTTGACCACCGCCGCCGCCTCGCGCAGGTCTTCGATCCGGCTGTTGGTGCACGAGCCGATGAACACCTTGTCGATGCGGATGTCGGCCACCGCCTTGTTCGGCTCCAGGCCCATGTAAGCCAGCGCGCGCTCGATCGCGTCACGCCGACCGGCGTCCTTCTCACGTTCGGGGTCCGGCACGCGCTCGTCGATCGCGACCACCATCTCGGGGCTGGTGCCCCAGGTCACCTGAGGCTTCAGCGCCGCCGCGTCGATCTCGACGACTCGATCCCACTTCGCATCCGCGTCGGACTGCAGCGTGCGCCAGTAAGCGATCGCATGCTGCAGCTCGATCCCGGTGGGTGCGAACGGCCGGCCTTGCACGTACTGGATGGTCTTGTCGTCCACGCCCACCAGCCCGGCGCGCGCGCCGGCTTCGATGGCCATGTTGCACACCGTCATGCGGCCTTCCATGCTGAGTGCGCGGATCGCGCTGCCGCCGAACTCGATCGTGTAGCCGGTGCCGCCCGCCGTGCCGATCCGGCCGATCACGGCCAGCACGATGTCCTTGGCGGTACAGCCGCGCGGCAACGCGCCTTCCACTCTCACCAGCAGGTTCCTGGCTTTCTTGGCCAGCAAGGTCTGCGTGGCCAGCACATGCTCGACTTCGCTGGTGCCGATGCCGTGCGCCAGCGCGCCAAACGCGCCATGGGTGCTGGTGTGGCTGTCGCCGCAGACCACCGTCATGCCCGGCAGCGTGGCACCCTGCTCGGGGCCGATCACGTGCACGATGCCCTGGCGCTTGTCCAGGAACGGGAAGTACGCCGCGGCGCCGAAGGCCTTGATGTTGGCATCCAGCGTGACGATCTGCTGCTTGCTCACCGGGTCGGCGATGCCATCGTAGCCGGCGGCCCAGTTGTGGGTCGGCGTGTTGTGGTCGGCGGTGGCAACGATCGAGCTCTCGCGCCAGACCTTGCGCCCGGCCAGGCGCAGGCCCTCGAAGGCCTGCGGACTGGTGACTTCGTGGACCAGGTGACGGTCGATGTAGAGCACCGAGGTGCCGTCGTCTTCGGTGTGGACGACGTGCTCGTCCCACAGCTTGTCGTAAAGGGTGCGTCCGCTCATCGGGTTGGGCCTCTCAGCCCATGATTGTCCCGGATTCTTGGCGCGACGGCTCGAAGCCCGCAATCCCTGCAGACTGGAGCACCTGCCAGGCAGACAACCCCGCCAGCTACTGACGCTCGCCCGCGGCCCTTGCGGCGCGCCGTTGCTGCCAAGCCAGCAATTCGCCGACGATGCCCTTGCGGAAGGCCAGCACGCAGACGACGAAGATCACGCCGATGATCACGGTGACCCAGGAACCGACGCGATCGGCCAGGAAGTTCTGCAGCCCGATGATCGTCACCGCGCCGATCACCGGCCCGGCGAAGGTGCCCATTCCGCCGAGCAGGGTCATCAGCACCACCTCGCCCGACAGCGACCAGTGCACGTCGGACAGCGTCGCGAAACCGAGCACCAGGGTCTTCAGCGCGCCGGCCAGGCCGGCAATGGCCGTTGACAGCACGAAGGCCAGCAGCTTGTAGCGGTCGACATCGTAGCCGAGCGAGACGGCGCGCGGCTCGTTCTCGCGGATGGCCTTGAGCACCTGTCCGTAGGGCGAATGCACGATGCGGATGACGGCCAGGAAGACGGCGACGAAGATCGCCAGCACCACGTAGTACAGGGTCAGGTCGCTGGCCAGCGGGATCAGGCCGAACAGGGTGCCGCGCGGCACGCCTTGCAGGCCGTCTTCGCCGCCGGTGAAGGGCACCTGCAGGCAGACGAAATAGATCATCTGCGCCATCGCCAGCGTGACCATCGCGAAGTAGATGCCCTGGCGACGGATCGCGATCAGGCCGACCACCAGGCCGAGCGCGCCGGCAATCAGCCATGCCGGCGAGCAGGCCGAGTTCGGGCGACCAGCCGGCGCTGCGCACCAGCCAGCCGGTGGCGTAGGCCGCCGAGCCCATGAACGCGGCGTGGCCGAAGGACAGCAGCCCCGTATAGCCCAGCAGCAGGTTGAAGGCGCAGGCGAAGATCGCAAAGCACAGCGCCGTCATTAGGAACACCGGGTAGACGCCGATGAACGGCGCCGCCAACAGGAAGGACAGGCCCGCGCCCCAGGCGACACGGGCCAGTGTCTGCGTCGACGCCGTCATCTCATCTCTCCTTGCCGAACAGCCCGGCCGGCCGGACCATCAGCACGATGGCCATGATGACGAAGACGACGATATTCGAGGCCTCGGGGTAGAAGACCTTGGTCAGGCCCTCGACCAGGCCGAGCACCACGCCGGTCAGGATCGAGCCAAGGATCGAGCCCATGCCGCCGATGACCACGACTGCGAACACCACGATGATCAGGTTGCTGCCCATCAGTGGCGTGATCTGGATCACCGGCGCGGCCAGCACCCCGGCGACCGCAGCCAGCGCCGCACCACCGGCATAGGTCAGTGTCACCATCAGCGGCACGTTGATGCCGAAGGCCTGCACCAGCGCCGGGTTTTCGGTGCCAGCGCGCAGCGTGGCCCCGAGGCGTGTCTTCTCGATCACGAACCAGGTCGACAAGACAGATCGTCAACGACGCCACCACGACCCAGGCCCTGTAGTTGGGCAGGACCATGAAGCCGAGATTGGTGGCGCCTTGCAGTGCCTCGGGCACCGGGTACTGCTGGCCCGAAACGCCGAACTGGTCGCGGAACACGCCCTCGGCAATCAAGGCCAGGCCGAAGGTCAGCAGCAGGCTGTAGATCGGGTCGATGCGGTACAGCGGCTTGAGCAGCGTGCGCTCGATGGCCGCACCCAGCACCCCCACCACCAGGGGCGCCAGCACCAGCGCGGCCCAGTAGTTGAGCCCGAGTTTTTCCAGGCTCAACCAGGCCACGTAGGCCCCGATCATGTACAGCGCGCCATGGGCGAAATTGACGATCCCGAGCAGGCCGAAGATCACCGCCAGGCCCAGGCTGAGCATGGCGTAGAAGGACCCGTTGACCAGCCCCAGCATCAGCTGACCGAGGAAGGCCTGCAGGGGAATGCCGAAGATCTCCATGGCGTGCGCCTCAGCGCAAGGTCACTGGCCTTCACTTCCACAACGCGCACTTGCTGTCGGCCTTGGTCTGCCACGCCGCCTCGCCCTTGAATGGTCTCGACGACCTTGTAGTAGTCCCAGGGTTCGGTCGACTCGGCCGGCGACTTCACCTGCATCAGGTACATGTCGTGGACCATGCGGCCGTCGTCGCGGATAAAACCGCCCTTGGCGAAGACGTCGTTGATCTTGGTCTTCTTCATCTGGGCCAGCACCTTGTCGGCGTCGTCGCTGCCGGTGGCCTTGACGGCCGCCAGGTATTGCGACGCTGCCGAGTAGTCGCCGGCCTGAAGCGACGACGGCATGCGCTTCATCTTCTCGAAGAAGCGGCGGCTCCAGGCGCGGGTCTCGGCGTTCTGGTTCCAGTACCAGCTGTCGGTCAGGTACATGCCCTGGGTGGTCTTCAGGCCCAGCGAGTGGATGTCGTTGATGAAGACCAGCAGACCGGCCAGCTTCATGGTCTTGGTGACGCCGAACTCGTTGGCCGCCTTGATCGAATTGATGGTATCGCCGCCGGCATTGGCCAGGCCGAGGATCTGCGCCTTGCTGCGACTGCGCCTGGAGCAGGAAGGACGAGAAATCGCTGGCGTTCAGAGGGCACCTTGACCGAGCCGACGATGGTGCCGCCGGCGGCCTTGACGACGGTCGAGGTGTCGTTCTGCAGCGCGGCGCCGAAGGCGTAGTCGGCGGTCAGGAAGTACCAGCTCTTGCCGCCCGGCCTTGACCACGGCATTGCCGGTGCCTTTGGCCAGCGCCACCGTGTCGTAGGCCCAATGCACCGTGTAGGGCGTGCACTGGTCGTTGGTCAGCGCCGACGACGCGGCGCCGACCACCAGGAAGGGCTTCTTCTTCTCGGCCGCCACCTTGGACATCGCCAGCGCGGTGCCCGAATTGGTGCCGCCGATCAGCATGTCCAGCGCCCTGGGTGTCGAACCACTCGCGCGCCTTGGCCGCAGCGACGTCGGCCTTGTTCTGGTGGTCGGCGAACAGCGACCTCGATCTTCTTGCCGGCGATCGCTGCCGCCGGCGTCGGCGATCGCCATCTTGATGGCTTCGACGCCGCCCTGGCCGTCGATGTCGGCATAGACGCTGGACATGTCGGTGATGATGCCGATGCGGATCACGTCGCCGGAGATCTGCGCCTGCGCCGGCGTCGCGGCGCCGAACAAGGCGGCGACGGCCAGGCTGCAGGCCGCAGTGATCTTCTTGAGTTTCATGAGGAGTTCTCCTTGGGTGGGCTGGGTTGACGGCAAGGCGCGATTCACACGCCCAGATACTCATGCAGCCGCTCGAGTGTTGGCGGGCAACTGCGCTTGGGTGAATTCCTGAAGGATGCGGCCGTGCTCCATGATGAAGAAGCGGTCGGCCAGCGGCGCGGCAAATCGGAAGTTCTGCTCGACCATGACGATGGTGTAGCCCTGCTTGCGCAGTGTGCGCACCATCTCGCCGAGCTTCTGGACGATCACCGGCGCCAGGCCCTCGGAGATCTCGTCGAGCAGCAGGAGCCGCGCGCCGGTGCGCAGGATTCGCGCCACCGCCAGCATCTGCTGCTCGCCGCCCGACAGCCGCGTGCCCTGGCTGCCTGCGCGCTCCTTCAGGTTCGGGAACATCGCGTAGATCTGATCGACGCTCATCCCGCCCTGGGCCAGTGCGGGCGGCAGCATCAGGTTCTCCTCGGCCGACAGGCTGGAGAAGATCGCGCGCTCTTCCGGGCAGTAGCCGATGCCCAGCCGCGCAATGCGGTGCGTGGCCATGTCGATGGCCTCGTTGCCGCGCACGCGGACCGAGCCCTTGCGGCTGCCGGTCAGGCCCATGATCGCGCGCAGCGTGCTCGTCCGGCCGGCGCCGTTGCGGCCCGAGCAGCGTGACCACCTCGCCCTCCTGCACGTCGAAGCTGACGCCATGCAGCACATGCGATTCGCCATACCAGGCGTGCAGGTCCTTGACGTCGAGGATCGGGGTCGCCATCAGTGAGCCCCTTTGAGCTCGGCGTCGGCGCTGCCCATGTAGGCTTCGATCACCGCGGGGTTCTTCGACACCACGCTCGTACGGCCCCTCGGCCAGCGTGGCGCCGCGCTGCAGCACGGTGATGGTGTCGGCAATGCTGGCCACCACGCTCATGTTGTGCTCGACCATCAGCACGGTGCGGTTCGGCGGCCACCTTCTTGATCAGCTGGCGGATGCGGTCGACGTCTTCGAGGCCCATGCCCTGGGTCGGCTCGTCGAGCAGCATCAGCTCGGGGTCCATCGCCAGCGTGGTGGCGATCTCCAGCGCGCGTTTGCGGCCATAGCTCAACTCCACCGTCGGCGTGGCGGCATAACTGTCGAGGTCGACCGCGCGCAGCAGTTCGTGCACGCGATCGTTGAGCGGCTCGAGGCTGCGCTCGGGACGCCAGAAGTGGAATGAGGTCCCGAGCTTCCTTTGCAGCGCCACGCGCACGTTCTCCAGCACCGACAGGTGCGGAAACACGGCCGAGATCTGGAACGAGCGGATGATGCCGCGCCGCGCAATGTGCGCCGGTGGCTCCCTCGTGATGTCGATACCGTTGAAGAGGATCTGCCCGGCGGTCGGCGTCAGGAACTTGGTCAGCAGATTGAAGCAGGTCGTCTTGCCGGCGCCATTGGGGCCGATCAGGGCGTGGATGCTGCCGCGCTGCACGCGCAGGTTGACGTTGTCGACCGCAATGAAGCCCTTGAATTCCTTGGTCAAGCCGCGCGTCTCGAGGATGACATCGGTGCTCATGAACGGCGGGACAAGGCTTCCGGAGGCAGAGGGCTAGGGCGACGAGTCTAAACGGACAGCGCCGCGACGACCTCCGGCGGTGCCTGCACCAGCTCGATCAGCACGCCCTCGCCACCGAGCGGAAATTCCTCGTTGCCCCGGGGATGGATGAAGCAGATGTCGTAGCCCGCGCCGCCGCGGCGAATGCCGCCCGGCGCAAAACGCACGCCATGCGCGCTCATCCATTGCACCGCCGCGGGCAGGTCGTCGACCCACAGCCCGACATGGTTCAGCGGCGTCGTGTGCACGGCGGGCTTCTTGTTGGCATCGAGCGGCTGCATCAGGTCGACCTCGACCGCATGCGGCCCGGCACCAATGGCGCAGATGTCCTCGTCGACGTTCTCGCGCTCGGAGACGAACGTGCTCTTGACGGTCAGGCCCAGCATGTCCACCCACAGCGACTTCAGCCGCTGTTTGTCGGGCCCGCCGATCGCGACCTGCTGGATACCGAGGACCTTGAAGGGTTTTTCGTTCATCACGCAAAGCTCAGGATGGGTTGATCGACCGCCAGGCTCTCGCCCTTGGTGGCCAGCAACTCGGCCACCGTGCCTTCGCGGGTGGCGGTGAGGATGTTTTCCATCTTCATCGCCTCGATCACGGCCAGTCGCTCGCCGGCCTGCACCGACTGGCCGGGCTTGACCGCGATGTCGACCAGCAGCCCCGGCATCGGCGAAAGCAGGAACTTGCTCATGTCGGGCGGCACCTTGAACGGCATCACACGCAGCAGTTCGGCCGCGCGCGGCGGCAGCACCAGGGTGTCGACCTGCATGCCGTTGTGGGCGATGCGCAACCACAAGCCATGGCGCTCGATCTGGGCCGTGAAAGGCTGGCCGTTGCAGGTGCCGCTGGCACGGATGTCGCGGAAGGTCCAGTCATTGGCAATCGCATACAGGCGGCCGCCCACGGTCACGGCCATCGTGCCGTCGGCGTGCACCTGCACCTGACGGTGCACGTGCTTGCCCCCCTCGCCCTTGACGACGACAACGAACTCATCGCCGACGCGCAGGCTGTGGCCGGGCAGTTGTCCACTGATGCGCGCCGCGCGTTGGCGGTAGGTGCGGTGCACGGCGGCGGCCAGCGCGACCAGGAAGTCCGGATCGTCGTGCGGCACATCCTCGGCGCGGAAGCCGTGCGCATAGTGCTCGGCGATGAAGCCGGTGTTGAAGTCGCCGGCAATGAACTTCGGGTGCGCCAGCAGGGCCGACTGGAACGGGATGTTGCTGCTGATGCCGCGGATCACGAAACCGTTGAGCGCCTCGCGCATGCGGGCGATCGCGTCGTCGCGGTCGAAGCCGTGAACGATCAGCTTGGCGATCATCGAGTCGTAGTACATCGGGATCTCGCCGCCTTCGTAGACCCCTGTATCCACGCGCACCCCGCCGCCTTCGGGCACCGGCGAGGCCGCTTCCATCGTCTGTGCCGGCGGTTGGTAGCGCACCAGGCGCCCGGTCGAGGGCAGAAAGCCGCGGAACGGATCCTCGGCATTGATGCGGCACTCGATGGCCCAGCCCCGGCGCTGCACCTCGGCCTGCGTGAACGCCAACCTCTCGCCTGCAGCGACGCGGATCATCTGCTCCACCAGGTCGAGCCCGGTGATGCACTCGGTGACCGGGTGCTCGACCTGCAGCCGCGTGTTCATCTCGAGGAAGTAGAAGCTCTGGTCCTTGCCGACGACGAACTCGACGGTGCCCGCACTCTGGTACTTCACCGCCCTGGCCAGCGCCACCGCCTGCTCGCCCATCGCCTTGCGGGTGGCGTCACTGATGAACGGCGACGGCGCCTCCTCGATCACCTTCTGGTGGCGGCGCTGGATCGAGCACTCGCGCTCGTTGAGGTAGACCACGTTGCCGTGGGCATCGCCGAGCACCTGGATCTCGATGTGGCGCGGCTGCTCGACGTACTTCTCGATGAACACGCGGTCGTCGCCGAAGCTGCTGCGCGCTTCGTTGCGGCAGGCGCTGAATCCGTCGAAGGCCTCCCTGTCGTTGTACGCCACGCGCAGGCCCTTGCCGCCGCCGCCGGCGCTGGCCTTGATCATCACCGGGTAGCCGATGTCGCGCGCGATCTCCACCGCGCGCTCGGGCGCCTCGATGGCCTCGTTCCAGCCCGGTATCGTGTTGACCTTGGCCTCGAGGGCGAGCTTCTTCGAGGCGATCTTGTCGCCCATCGCGGCAATCGAGTAGTGCTTCGGACCGATGAAGGCAATGCCCTGCTCTTCGGCACGCCGGGCGAAGTCCTGGTTCTCTGACAGGAAGCCGTAGCCCGGGTGCACGGCCTGGGCGCCGGTGCTCTTGCAGGCCGCGATGATCTTGTCGGCCTGCAAATAGGACTCCCGGCTCGGCGCGGCGCCGATGAACACCGCCTCATCGGCCAGCGCGACGTGGCGCGCGTCGCGGTCGGCTTCGGAATAGACAGCGACGGTCGCGATGCCCATCTTGCGTGCCGTCTTGATGACCCGGCAGGCAATCTCGCCACGATTGGCAATCAGGATCTTGGTGAACACGTGATGAACTCCTTAGCGCGATTCGGGCCGCGCGCGGCCGCTCCGGAGCGGCCCGACGCCCCCTCGGGGGCAGCGAACAAAGTGAGCGTGGGGGCTGACATCACAGTGGGATGTTGCCGTGCTTGCGCCACGGGTTGTCGAGCCTCTTGTCGCGCAGCATCGCCAGCGAGCGACAGATGCGCCGGCGCGTCTCGTGCGGCTGGATCACGTCGTCGATGAAGCCGCGGCTGCCAGCGACGAAGGGGTTGGCGAAGCGCGCCTTGTATTCCGCCTCCCTGGCTGCCAGCTTGGCCGGGTCACCCTTGTCCTCGCGGAAGATGATCTCCACGGCGCCCTTGGCACCCATCACCGCGATCTCGGCATTCGGCCATGCCAGGTTGACGTCACCGCGCAAGTGCTTGGAGCTCATCACGTCGTAGGCGCCGCCGTAGGCCTTGCGCGTGATCACCGTGACCTTGGGCACCGTGCACTCGGCATAGGCGTACAGCAACTTGGCACCGTGCTTGATGATGCCGCCGTACTCCTGGCTGGTGCCGGGCATGAAGCCGGGCACGTCGACGAAGGTCAGCACCGGGATGTTGAACGCGTCGCAGAAGCGCACGAATCGCGCGGCCTTGATGCTGCTCTTGATGTCCAGGCAGCCGGCCAGCACCTGTGGATTGTTGGCGACGATGCCGACCGTCGCGCCATCCATGCGGCCGAAGCCGATCACGATGTTCTTCGCATAGTCGGGCTGCAGCTCGAAGAAGTCGCCGTCGTCGAGTACCTTGACGATCAGCTCCTTCATGTCGTACGGCTTGTTCGGGTGGTCCGGGACCAGCGTGTCGAGCGAGTGGTCCAGTCGCTCGGCCGGATCGGCCACCAGGGTGCCGCCCAGACGCACCGGCGGCTTCTCGCGGTTGTTCAGCGGCAGGTAGTTGAAGAAGCGGCGCAGCATCAGCAACGCCTCGACGTCGTTGTCGAACGCCAGGTCGGCCACGCCACTGCGCGTGGTGTGCGTCGTCGCACCGCCCAACCCCTCGGCCGTCACTTCCTCGTGGGTCACCGTCTTCACCACCTCGGGGCCGGTGACGAACATGTAGCTGCTGTCCTTGACCATGAAGATGAAGTCGGTCATCGCCGGCGAGTACACCGCGCCGCCGGCGCACGGCCCCATGATCAGGCTGATCTGCGGGATCACGCCCGAGGCCATCACGTTGCGCTGGAACACGTCGGCGTAGCCGCCGAGCGAGGCGACGCCCTCCTGGATGCGTGCGCCGCCCGAGTCGTTCAATCCGATGACCGGCGCGCCGACCTTCATCGCCTGGTCCATCACCTTGCAGATCTTCTCGGCATGCGCCTCCGACAGCGCGCCACCGAAGACGGTGAAGTCCTGGCTGAACACGAACACCAGGCGGCCGTTGATCATGCCGTAGCCGGTGACGACACCGTCGCCCGGGATCTTGTTGTCGGCCATGCCGAACTCGGCGCAACGGTGCTCGACGAACATGTCCCACTCTTCGAACGTGCCCTCGTCGAGCAACAGTTCGAGCCGTTCACGTGCCGTCAGCTTGCCTTTGGTGTGCTGCGCATCGATGCGCCTGGTGCCACCGCCCAGTCGTGCCGCCGCTCGCTTGTTCTCCAGCTGTTCGATGATGTCGTGCATACGCAGTCTCCTCGGTTCGTCGTTCAATTCATCAAGTCGAGCAGGCGGCGTGCGGCCACCGAGGCCGCCAGGCGACCAGCCTGCACGTCGGCGGTGACCTGCGGCAATGCCGCACGCACGGCCGCGTGGCTCTTGAAACGCTGGCGCAGACCAGCCTCGATGCGCTCCCACATCCAGGCCCGGTCTTGCGCGTGGCGGCGCTCAGTGAGCCTGCCACTGGCGGTCTGCAGCTCGCGAAAGCGGGTCGCGGCCTGCCAGAACTCGGCCAGGCCGCTGCCCTTCAGCGCGCTCAGCTGCAACACCTGCGGGTGCCAGATCGTCGAGTCATGGTGGGCGCGATCCGATCGCCCGTGCAGGCCAAGCAGGCGCAATGCGCTGGTGAACTGCGCCTGTGCCCGCGTCGCCGCCGCAGCGTCGAGATCGGCCTTGTTGATGACCACCAGATCAGCGAGCTCGGTCACGCCTTTCTTGATCGCCTGCAGGTCATCGCCGGCATTGGGCAGTTGCAGCAACACGAACATGTCGGTCATACCGGCCACCGCGGTCTCGCTTTGGCCGACACCGACGGTCTCGACGATCACGATGTCGTGGCCGGCGGCCTCGCACACCAGCATCGCTTCACGCGTCTTCTCGGCCACACCGCCCAGCGTGCCGCCTGCGGGGCTCGGGCGGATATAGGCACGCTCATGGACCGAGAGCCGTTCCATGCGCGTCTTGTCACCGAGGATCGAACCACCCGAGACGTTGGACGACGGGTCGACCGCGAGCACCGCCACGCGGTGCCCCTCGCCGATCAGGAACAGGCCGAGTGCTTCGATGAAGGTGCTCTTGCCCACGCCCGGAACGCCGCTGACGCCCAGGCGAAAGGACCGACCGGTGTGCGGCAGCAGAGCGTTGAGCAGTTCGTCCGCACGCGCGCGGTGATCGGCGCGCGTCGACTCGAGCAACGTGATGGTCTTGGCGACGGCGCGCCGTTGCGCCGCGCCCGTGCCACGCAGCACGGCATCGACCAGCTTCCGGTCGACCTCGGCCGGCCGCGGTGGCTGGCTCATGGCATCCGCGCCCGCGGGTCGGCCCGTGGATCGAAGCGGGAGCAGCCAGCGACGGCGCCCGGGCTGCGCCATGCCGGCGGTGCCTCCAGCGTGGCCCAGTACTCGTCGATGGCGGTGATGACGCCATCGTCGACCAGGAAGAACGTGGTGGCGAAGAAGCTTTGCGGCGGGTGGTCGACGCGCACCATCGACATCACCCGACCGTCGCGCAACATCGATACATCGATCAGATGGATGGTCCAGCCTTCGGGGTAGCGGGCATTGACCGTGATGAAGGCGTCGGCGCCGTCGAAACGTTCGCCGCTGGTCCACCAGACGGCTTGCAGGTCGTCATGCAGCAGCGCGCGCGCCGACGTCCAGTCACGCGCCTGGAATGCCGACCACATGGCGTGCACTGCACGCACGCCGTCGCTCAAAGGCATGCGCACATAGTCGATGTCCCATGTCGCCCTCTCCTGTCTTCACGCAACCGTGGCGCAGGTAGAAGTGGTTGGCCTTGCTGCCCTTGAGGGCACACAGCTCGAGCGGGAACTGCACCGCGTCGGCCTGCGCAAAGACCCAACCCATCACCTGCGAGCCAATGCCGCGGCGCTGTGCAGCCGGGTCGATGCAGAGGTGATCCAGCCGCATCACGTGCGACAGCGGCTTCAACACCACGAAGCCCACGCGACGCCCGTCGACGACGATGTGATGCGTGTGTTCGGGCGCGAAGCCGGCAGCCAGCCGCTCGCGTGCGTGGTGCGGGTCATAGCGGCCGAGGTGCTCCAGGCTCTCGCGCATGGCGCGCAGGTGCAGCGCATGCAGGGCCTCGAAGTCGTCCGCGCTCGCGACTTCCAGCGCGAACCCGGTGGCCGCCGTGGGGTTCACTTCACCGCCTTGCGAATGTGCTCGAGCACGTCCTTCGCGCTCGCCGGGATCGGCGTGCCCGGTCCGTAGATGCCCGCCACGCCGGCCTGGTACAGGAACTCGTAGTCCTGCCGCGGCACCACGCCACCGACGAAGACGATGATGTCGTCCGCCCCCTGGTCCTTCAGCGCCTGGATGATGGCGGGCACCAGCGTCTTGTGGCCAGCGGCCAGGGTGCTGACGCCGACCGCGTGCACGTCGTTCTCGATCGCCTGGCGCGCGCACTCCTCGGCGGTCTGGAACAGCGGACCGATGTCGACATCGAAGCCGAGGTCGGCGAACGCCGTGGCCACGAC
Organism: uncultured beta proteobacterium; assembly: GCA_963783785.1. Taxonomy (GTDB): domain Bacteria; phylum Pseudomonadota; class Gammaproteobacteria; order Burkholderiales; family Burkholderiaceae_C; genus CADEEN01. Next base: position 30,171 of record CAWAOQ010000005.1, read on the forward strand.
CTTGGCGCCGCGGTCGTGGCCATCCTGCCCGAGCTTGGCGATCATCACCCGCGGACGCCGGCCATGAGCCTCGGCGAATGCGGTGATCTCGGCCTTCAGTCGGTCCCAGCTCTCGGCGCTGTCATCGGCGTCTGAATACGCGGCTGCATACACCCCGGTCACCTTTTGTGTGTCGGCGCGGTGGCGCCCCCAGACCTTCTCCAGCGCATCGCTGATTTCACCGACCGTGGCGCGCACGCGCACGGCCTCGATCGACAGCGCCAGCAGGTTGCCCGTGCCTCCCGCGGCGCATGCGGTCAGCGCCTGCAGCGCCCCCTGGACTTTCGCCGCATCGCGCCTCGCGCGCAAGGCCGCCAGCCGCGCGATCTGCTGCTCGCGCACCGCGTGGTTGTCGATGTCGCGGATCTCGATCGCGTCCTGTTCTTCGCGCCGGTACTTGTTGACGCCGACGATCACGTCACGGCCGGCGTCGATGCGGGCCTGCTTCTCGGCCGCGCTGGCCTCGATCTTCAGCTTGGCCCAGCCGCTGTCGACGGCCTTGGTCATGCCGCCCAGCGCGTCGACTTCCTCGATGGTCTTCCATGCCGCGTCGGCCATGTCGTGCGTCAGTTTCTCCATCAGGTAGCTGCCCGCCCACGGATCGACCACGTTCGGGATGTGCGTCTCTTCCTGCAGGATCAGTTGCGTGTTGCGCGCAATGCGGGCACTGAACTCGGTCGGCAGCGCGATGGCTTCGTCGAAGCTGTTGGTGTGCAGGCTCTGCGTGCCGCCGAACACCGCGGCCATGGCCTCGATCGTCGTGCGCACGATGTTGTTGTACGGGTCCTGCTCCGTCAGGCTCCAGCCCGAGGTCTGGCAATGGGTGCGCAGCATCAGGCTCTTCGGGTCCCGGGCGCCAAAGCCCTTCATGATGCGTGTCCAGAGCAGCCGCGCGGCGCGCATCTTGGCGATCTCGAGATAGAAGTTCATCCCGATGGCCCAGAAGAACGACAGGCGGGGGGCGAACGCATCGACGTCCAGTCCCTTGGCCAGCGCGGTCTTCACGTACTCCTTGCCATCGGCCAGCGTGAACGCCAGCTCCAGCGCCTGGTTCGCGCCGGCCTCCTGCATGTGATAGCCGCTGATCGAGATCGAGTTGAACCTCGGCATCTTCTGCGCCGTGTACTCGATGATGTCCGCCACCACCCGCATGCTCGGCTCCGGCGGGTAGATGTAGGTATTGCGGACCATGAACTCCTTGAGGATGTCGTTCTGGATCGTCCCCGCGAGCTGGTCCTGCGCCACGCCCTGCTCCTCGGCCGCGACCACGTAGCCGGCCAGCACCGGCAGCACGGCGCCGTTCATCGTCATCGACACCGAGACCTTGTCCAGCGGAATGCCGTCGAACAGGATCTTCATGTCCTCGACCGAATCGATCGCCACGCCGGCCTTGCCGACGTCGCCGGTCACGCGCGGGTGGTCGCTGTCGTAGCCGCGATGGGTGGCGAGATCGAAGGCCACGCTGACACCCTGCCCGCCGCCGGCCAGGGCCTGGCGGTAGAAGGCGTTGCTGGCCTCCGCGGTCGAGAAACCCGCGTACTGGCGGATCGTCCACGGCCGCACCGCGTACATCGTGGCCTGCGGACCGCGCAGGTAGGGCTCGAAGCCGGGCAGCGTATCGGTGTGCGGCAGACCCGCCAGGTCGGCCGCGGTGTACAGCGGCTTGACGGTGATGCCCTCGGGCGTGACCCAGTCCAGCGCCGCGACGTCACCGCCCGGCGCAGACTTGGCCGCCGCTCGCAGCCAATCGGTCAGGGTGGCGCTGGGTTTGGACATGCGGCATCTCCTCGTGGGCCAGGATGGCGCTGCGGCGGACTGCAGCGCTTGCATTATCCATAATTATGAATTCAAATCCAACACCAAACTGACATCGGCCCGACCCCCGTGCACCCTGCCGCAGCACCGACCGCCACGCGCTCGCTGTCGCCTCGCGCCCTCTACCAGGACGTGGCCGAACGTCTGCGCGCGCAGATCTTCAGCCGCGAACTCGAGCCCGGCTGCGTGGATCGACGAACAGAAGCTCGCGACCGAATACGGCATCAGCCGCACGCCGCTGCGCGAAGCGCTGAAAGTGCTGGCCGTCGAAGGCCTGGTGACGATGAAGGTGCGGCGCGGCGCCTACGTCACCGAGATGTCACGCGACGACGTGACGCAGGTCTATCGGGTGCTCGGCGTTGCTCGAGTCCGACGCTGCCGGCGAGGTCGCGCGCAGCGCGAGCCCGGCGCAGATCGCCGCGCTGCGCCAGTTGCACGACCGGCTCGAAAAACAGGTGCGCCAGCGCGACGCCTTCTTCGCCACCAACGAAGCGTTCCACATGGCGCTGCTGGAGATCGCCGGCAACCGCTGGTGCGCGCAGATCGTCGCGGATCTTCGCAAGGTGATGAAGTTGAACCGCCACCACTCGCTGTTCAAGCAGGGACGGCTGGCCGACTCGCTGGCCGAGCACCGCGCGCTGATGGCGGCGATCGAGGCGCGCGATGCGGCCAAGGCGACGCGGCTGATGCGCGCACATTCGAGAGCGGGCTCGAAGCGGCGGCCTGACGTTGCGCGGCCGTTTCGGGGGTGCGCGCGGGTTCTGCGTCTCGGC
>CAWAOQ010000006.1:0-632629 GCA_963783785.1 uncultured beta proteobacterium
CCAGTTCCGCGATCGAACGCGAGGCCAGGTCAGGTTCCGGCCTTGAGCGGCGTGGGCGCAACAGCCTCGGCGGCGGTCAGCGTCAGCAGGATGTCGGCGTACCAGGCGCAGTTCAGGCCCAGCGATTCGTCCTGCTCGAGGTCGCGCGTCTTCATGTCCATGCGCGCGGCGTGCACGCCGAGCAGCTTCCAGGGCAGATCACCGAGGTCGGCCTCCGCAGCGGCCGCGCGCATCACCACCGGCGCGCCGCTGGTGCCGCGATGGGTACGTGCATCGGTCAGGAAGTAGCCCTGGCCCTGGAAGCGCACGCCGAACGACGACGCGATCGCTGCCTGGCGCACCACCGGCAGGTGGTGAAGCGTGTCGTGGAAGCTCAGCGGAAAGCCGACGATCAGCAGCGGCGAGCCGACCTCGACATCGTCGAACGAGGCCGGCAGGTGCTGCGGCGTGAACGCCTGCAGGACCACCGACTTCGGCAGCGCCGCGCGGTCGATCTCGAGCACCGCGACATCGATCTCGCCGCCGGCGTCCTCGCCCTGCCGCCACAGGCCCTTGCCGTCGCGGTACAGCGGCATCGAGAAGGCGCTCGACCGCGTCAGGTTGACGGCATCCAGATGCAGTTCGATCTCGATGCGGTCTGGAAAATGCAGGCTCGGTTCGTCGAGCACGACGTGGCGGCTGGTCACCAGGAACAGCCGCTCGTCGCGCGCGAAGAAGAAGCCGCTGGCCTTGGTCAGCAGTCGCTGGCCCTCGAAGGTGGAGATCTGCGTGGCCGTCAGCAGCAGCGGCTCGGTCATTGCAGCACCTCGCTCGAGCGGTAGGTCAGCAGGCGCCCCTTGTACGCAGCAACGCCGATCGCGGCCGGGCGATCGAGCCGTTCTTCGTGCAGGTGAAAACCCAGCGTCGCCATCCTGCGGTTGAACGCCGGACGGTTGCCGCGATCGGGGTCGACGATCCAGACCTCGGCCCCCCTGGCGGCATGGCGGCCGATGAAGCCGGCCAGCGTGGCGCTGTCGTCGCGCTCGTAGAGCAGATCGCTGCCGATGATCAGATCGAAGCGGCCGCGCACCACGCGCGCGCCGCCGGTGGCGGGCCGCCCGCTCGGCCGCGGCGCGTCGACGCTCCATTGGCCGTGGCGGTACTTCATCGGCGCCATCGCGTTCAGCCGCAGGTTCTCGCCGAGGAAGCCCTCAGCCAACGGATGGCAATCGCTGGCCGTGATGTCGGCGCCGCGGCGGTGGCCGACCAGACTGGCCAAGGCCAATCCGCAGCCGACTTCGAGGATGCGCTCGCCCACGCGCACCGGCCGCGCGGCCAGCAATTCGGCCAGGCGGGTGCCCGACGGCCAAAGCTGGCCGAACAACGGCCACGCGGCCGGGGAAATGCCCTGCCGCGCGGCTTCGCCGAGCGGATCGGCGTACTGCTGGCGATCGAGCAACGAGCGCATGGCCAGGTCATCGACACCGGCCACGGCGATCTGTTGCTGTTTGGTCTGGTAACCGGGCATCGGCGCGGACATGCGGCGGGCTATGACGAGCGCCGCGGGGTGAGGGACAGCGGAGTATGGGGCTGGTGCGGACGCGACATGGGCTCGAGGGCCTTCGCCAGCAGGTGGTCGAAGCCCGGGTAGTCGTCACGGCCGATTGCCACTTTCCTCGTGAAGCCGCCCCACGGCGTGCCGGCGCGCAGCGCCGCCTTGAACGAGTCGCCGTCGACCACCCAGCTGCCGCCAAGCAGCGTCACGCCGCGTGCGAACAGCGGGTCGGGCAGGCAGCTGGCACCCGGGCCGATCAGCGCCACCCGCTCGGCATGCCGGCAGCGCTCGAGCACCGCGTCCAGCGTGTCGTTGAGCAGCACGGTGCTGGTCGACAGGATCTTGTTGCAGTGGCTGAGTTCGCCGGCATCGAGCGTGACATGCCAGCCATCGCGCGGGCCGGCGAGGTCGGCACGCAACTCGACCACCGTCAGCTGTGCCCCGGTGGCAAGGACCTGGCGCACCAGCGGCGGAAACAGACCGATCATGCCGAGGTGGTCGCCGGGCTGGAGGCCGAGGTCGCCGATCGAGCCGCCGGCTGCGGGCGGCTCGTAGCGCGAGCGGTCGAACAGATGGCGCGTCAATGCGTTGACGGCGGCAAAGCCCAACGCGCGCTGCGCTCCGGTGTGCTCGGCATAGCGCTTTGCGAGTGCCAATGCCGGCATCCCGGCCAGTTCGGCGTGAACGACCGCGCCGCGCAGCATGGCCAGCGTGTCGCCCAGCAGCACGAAGCTCAGGCCCAGCGAACCCTCGTCGAGCTCGACCGCGCAGAACTCGCCGTCGCGGCCCTCGGCGGTGGGCGGCGGCAAATGCAGCGCGCGCACGCGAGGCAATGGCGCGACGCGAGCCATGCGTTCGAGCAGCGCGACGATTTCAGCAGCGATGGCACTCATGCAGTGGGCCATCTTCCCAGGAAACCGATCACGCTCGTCGGGTCAGACCAGCGGATGACGCAGGTAGCCGACCAGCAGGAAGGCAGCGGCAATCGACAGGGCCCACACGATCAAGGTCGCGACGATGCTGCGCTTGCCCCTGTCACGAAACAAGCTGCGCTCGGTGGGCCAATAGGAGGGTCGCTTGCGCATGGGCGGCGTTGTCCTCTTCGCATTCGGCAATCGGTCAATCGGGGTCGCAGCAGGTGAGTTCGCTGCCCACCCGATCGATCCTCCCGCAGGAAAACGCGACCGGGCGCAATGTTCGAACATTGCGCCCGTCACTCCTGCGTCGATCAGCCGCGCTTGGCCTTGGCGGCAGACTTCGCCGTCGCGCCGGTCACGGCGGCGTAGTTGGCTTCGGCGGTTTCGGCAGCCCGGCGACCGGCCTTCTGCATACCCTCGAACGCGTTGTTCGCGGTTGCCATCGCCGACTTGAACAGGGCCATGCCGCTGTTCGACCCTTCGGGGGCGTTCTTGCCTGCGGCTTCCATCAGCGCGACAAACGAACCCTGCGCTGCCGCGGCCTGCTCGCCAGCAACCTTCTCGAGCTCGGCAGTGATGCCGGCGACGATGCCGTACACCTGCTTGCCATAAGCGCTCGCCTTTTCGGCCGAGGGCTGCAGCAGGCCCGCTTGCAGCGCGAGCAGCGATTGCGGGTCTTGCGTCGACAGCGCGGCGCGTCCGGCCTCGGTGGCTTCGTCGAGGCTGGCCTTGACGACCTGCAGGTTGAGCGCGGCGAGTTGCTCGACACCCTCGAAGGCCTTGGTGGTCAAGACCCATCAGGGCTTCGAAATTGGCCTTGTTCGTGGCGGTGAATTGTTCAGTGTTCAGCATGGGGGCTCCAGTGGTTTGAGATCAGATCTTGCGGCAGTTTGCTGCGCTGCAACATGAAAGCATCTTACTCCGTAGGCTCGCCAATGCAAGACATATTTGCTGCAGTGCAGCATTCTAGTGAGGGGCTTCTAGGTCAGGCCGCCATCAGCGCGCCGAAGCGCTGCATGTCGACGTTGCCGCCACTGACGATCACGCCCACGCGCTGGCCTCTCTGCGCCTGACGCCTTGCCGCGGCAAAACCCAGGCAGCCGGTCGGCTCGACGACGATCTTCATGCGCTCGGCGAAGAAGCGCATCGCGTCGATCAACTCCGCATCGCTTGCGGTGAAGATGTCGTCGACGTCTCTGCGGATGATCTCGAACGTCAGCTGTCCCAGGTGCTGGGTCTGCGCGCCGTCGGCGATCGTCTGTGGGGTATCGATGTGCACGATCGCGCCACTTCGCAACGATTGCTGGCCGTCGTTGCCGGCCTCGGGTTCGACGCCAAAGAGCATCGTGCGCGGCGACAGCGCGCGCGCGGCCAGCGCGCTGCCGCTGAGCAGGCCGCCGCCGCCCAGGCAGACGAACAGCGCGTCCAGCGGGCCGACCTCGTCGAGCAGTTCCTTGGCCGCGGTGCCCTGGCCGGCAATGACGCCGGCGTGGTCGTAAGGCGGCACCAGGGTCATGCCGTGCTGTTCGGCCAGACGCGCGCCGATCGCCTCGCGGTCTTCGCGGTAGCGGTCATAGAAGACCACGTTGCCACCATAGCCCCGCGTCGCGGCCACCTTGGCGGCCGGTGCGTCGTGCGGCATCACGATGGTGGCCGGCATGCCGAGCAGCCGCGCCGACAACGCCACGGCCTGCGCGTGGTTGCCCGACGAGAAAGCCACCACGCCGTGCCGGCGTTGGCGGGCATCGAAGCACGACAGCGCATTGAACGCGCCGCGGAACTTGAACGCACCCATGCGCTGGAAGTTCTCGCACTTGAAGTACAGCGTGGCGCCTGTCGCTTCGTCGGCGGTGCGCGACGTGAGCACCGGCGTGCGATGGGCGTGGCCATCGAGGCGGCGCGCGGCGGCGGCCACGTCGTCGTAGGTTGGCAGGCCGTGCATGGCAATCCTCCGTGTCGATGAAGCACGAAGTATCGGCGTCGGCGGGCGGCGCGCGCCGCGCCGCGCCGAGCCAAGCTCACTGGTTGCTGTCGCGCTTGCGGCGCTCCTGCCCGGGGGGCTGGCGGTCGTCTCGGTCGTCGGCGTCCTTGGCGGGGCCTTGGCCACGGGCATTGGCCGGAGCTTCACCGCCGGGTGCCGGTCGCATCACGGGGGCCTGCACCGGTGCCTGGCCCGGTACCGGGCGAACGCCTGGCACCGGTTGGACCGGCTGCACCGGCTGCACCGGTTGGGCTGGACGTGCTGCTCGTGCAGGTGGAGTCGGTTGCCCGGGCCGCGCGGCCTGCCCAGGCGCCTGCTGGGGCTGGACCGGTGCAATGCGAGCCTGCGGCGGCGGCGTTGCGGGGGCGGTCGGCGTCGTCGTCGGCGCCGTCGTGATCGCGCGGTTCGCCGCCGGCGCATTGCCGTGCTGATCGGTCTGCGGTCCGCGCGTGCGCGATGCATCGCCGCCGTCCCCGCGGGCCGCCGGTGTCGCCGGCACGTTCGCGCGCGGCGCCGGCGCCACCTGGCCCCAAGGCGTGGCGCGCACGGCGCCGGGCACGGCCGGCACCGCGCCGCCAGGCGCCGCAACGACGCGCGGTGCCCGCGCCGGCGGCGGCGGTGGCGCGTTCTGCAGCCGAGGTTCATTGCTGCCAGACGGCGCCGGTTGCGACTGCCACCGCTGGATCGTGCCCGCATCGACCGGCGCGATCACGGCATTGCTGATCGGCTTGCGCTCACGCAGCACTTGCTGCGGCACCACCGTCACGCCGCCCGGCACACCCTGGTTGGTGTACATGATCGGGCCGGTGCGCACCGGCTGGTTCGGCCGCATCGGCGGCTGCCAGCGCCGGTGCGGGCTGTTGACATTGGTGATGTAGACGTTGGTCACGGCATAGGTCGGCCGGTAATGCTCGCGCGGCGACAACGGCACCCAGCCCACCGCCGGCCCACCGAGGTTGATGCCGATGCTGAAGTTCGGGCCACCGATCCAGGCCACCAGCGCCGGCGCATACACCGGGCGCGCCACATACTGGCCCGGCGCCCAGCCCCAACGGTCGCGCCACCAGACCCAGCGGCCATAGTGGAACGGCGCGAAGCCCCAGGGTGCGTCATCGATCCAGGTCCAGCCCCAGGGGCGCACATACGCCCAGTGACCGTAGCGGTACGGCGCCCAGCCCGGTGCGACCATCGTCGGCAGCCACAGCGCGCCGTACTCGGGATGGCGGTCCCACTCGCCGTAGCGGTAGAGGTCTTCGGCGCCGGTCATCTCGGGCGACACATAGCGGTAGCTGCGCGCGGCGCGCTCGTACTCGCCCTCCTGCTGCGCCACCCATTCGGCGAAGCGGTCGTCCGGCAGTTGCGACCAGCTGTAGTGCGTGACGCCTCGTTCGATCCAGAGCTCGGCACGCTGGCCGGCAGCGAGTTCGAGCGCGCTGTCGCGAGCCTCGAAACGCATGGCACCGGTGATGACACCGCCGAAGCTGCCGTCGTCACGCCGGTCGATGCGGTAGTGGCCGGCGCTCTGCGGCTCGAACTGGCCCTCGGCGGTGGTGACGGCGAACTCGCGCGCCGACGCGTTGCTGCGCAGGCGCAGCGCCAGGCTGCCGTTGTGCAGGTGCACGCGCACGCGCGCATCATCGAGTTCGGTCACTTCGAGTTCGGTGCCGCTGTCCAGCCGCAGCATGGCCGAGCCGATCTGAAGCTCAGCGCGTGCATCGCGCTCGGCCGAGAGTCGGTCGCCGCTGGTCAGTGGCCGGTTGCGTTGTGCAGCGGTCCATTCGCCCTGCTCGGCATCGAACATCCACACCGTGCCGCTGAACTCGCCAATGCGGCCGACGCGTCCTGGCGGGTCGGCCCACACGGCGCCGCTGGCCAGCAACGCGCCGGCGGCCAGCGCCAGTGCCGCCAGGTGGTTGAAGATCCGGTGCGCAATCGGTTGTCGGGTGCCCTCAGGCATGCTGATCTCCTTGTCGGCGCCCTACCGCTGGCGCTCGTACCAAGCTAAACGCCACGACAGCGCCCGCCGCTGACGCAGAAACAACGCTTTACAGGCGCGCAACGAGATTCACTCTTCGGCGCCGGCGTCCAGGCCAGGGAACAGCACGCTGGTGAAGCCGAATTGGGTCAGATCGCGCATGCGGGTCGGATACAGGCGGCCGATCAGGTGGTCGACCTCGTGCTGCACGACACGGGCATGGAACCCGTCGGCCTCGCGCACGATCGGCTGGCCCAACGGATCGACACCGCGGTAGCGGATGCGGGCCCAGCGCGGCACCACACCGCGCAGCCCGGGCACCGAAAGGCAACCCTCCCAGCCTGTCTCCTCGTCGCTGCCGAGCGGCTCGATCACCGGGTTGATCAGCACGGTGCGCGGCACCGGCGGCGCGTCGGGGTAGCGCACGTTGTTCGTGAAACCGAAGATCACCAGTTGCACGTTCTCGCCGATTTGCGGCGCCGCGAGCCCCGCGCCGTCGGCCGCCTCCATGGTGTCGAACATGTCGTCGATCAGGGCGTGCAACTCGGGCGTATCGAATGCACGCACCGGCTCCGCGATGCGCAGCAGGCGGGCGTCGCCCATCTTCAGGATGTCGCGTATGGCCATTACTTGAAGCTCACGTTGACCACCGGGCTGGCCGGCAAACCCAGGTACTGCACCTCGGCGTCGCCGAGGCAAGCCGCCTGCGCCGTTGCTGCGCACAACCCCAGCACGGCGATGGCCAGACAGCGATGACGACGTGACACGCGTGATCTCCCTGGTTGCGGGCAGGCATTGCTCATGGGTGAGCCCGCCACAGCCAGGCCGCGCCGCGCACCCCCGACGAGTCGCCGTGCACGGCCGCTCGCAGCGGCGTCGTGACCACATCGGAGAACACATGCGCCACCCAGCGGGTCGGCACGTCGCGCATCAGCTCGGTGACGTTGCTGAGGCCGCCACCGAGCACGATCACGTCCGGATCGAGCAGGTTGATGACCTGCGCCAGCGCGCGTGCGAGCCGCTCGATGTAGCGGTCCAGCGTGGCCTGCGCCGCGGCGTCGCCGTGGCGCGCGGCGTCGACGATCGCACGCGCATCGAGCAACGCCCCGCCGTGGCGCAAGTGGTCGGCGGCCAGGCCGGGGCCGCTGAGCAGCGTTTCGTTGCACGCGCCGCGGCCGCACCAGCAGTGCGGCGACGGCACGTTGCGGTCCTCGGTCAGCCGCGGTGCCGGGTTGTGGCCCCACTCGCCGGCAATGCCGTGCGCGCCGCCCCAGGCGCGGCCGTCGATGGCGATGCCGGCACCGACGCCGGTACCGAGGATCGCGGCGAACACCATCCGTGCGCCCGCTCCAGCGCCGTCGACCGCCTCGCTCATGGCCAGGCAATTGGCATCGTTCTCGATGCGCACCGGGCGCGACAGCCGCGACGCCAGATCGCGATCCAGCGCGCGGCCGTTCAGCGCGATGGTGTTGGCCCCCTTGACCAGCCCACTGGCCGGCGAGACGCAACCGGGAATGCCGACACCCAGCGGCAGGCCGCGCACGCCGAGCCGCGCCTCGGTGCGGTCGACCAGGCCGGCGATGGTCGCCAGCAACGCGTCATAGCCGCCAGGCGGCGTGGCCACGCGTTCGCGCACGAGGAAGCGGCCGTCGTCGGGCGCCAGCGCGGCGACTTCGATCTTGGTACCGCCGAGGTCGATACCGAGCAGAGGATGGTTCATGGTGTGGCAAGCATACGCAAGAGCGCCGCTTCGTCGATCACCTTCACGCCGAGTTCCTGCGCACGGTCGAGCTTGCTGCCGGCCTGCTCACCGGCGACCACGAAGTTCGTCTTCTTCGACACCGAGCCCGCCACCTTGCCGCCGGCACCTTCGATCATCGCCTTGGCGTCCTCGCGGGTCAGCGTCGGCAGGGTGCCGGTGAGCACGAAGGTCTGGCCCGCGAGGGGCTTGGGCGACAGGTCGCCATCGCCGTCGTGCTCGGGCCAGTGCACGCCCACCGCGCGCAGTTGCTCGACCACCTCGCGGTTGTGCGGCTGCGCGAAGAACACATGAATGCTTTGCGCAACCACCGGGCCGACGTCCTCGACGTCGAGAAGCTGCTCGACCCCGGCGTCCATCAGCCGATCGAGCGAACCGAAGTGCCGGGCCAGGTCCTTGGCCGTGGTCTCTCCGACGTGGCGGATGCCCAGCGCGTAGAGAAACCGCGCCAGCGTGGTGCGCTTGCTCTGCTCCAGCGCCGCGACGAGATTGGCCGCGCTCTTCTCACCCATGCGGTCCAGTGCAGCGAGCGACGCCTCGTCCAGGCGGTACAGATCGGGCAGTGCACGGATCACGCCGCCATCGACCAACTGGTCGACCAGCTTGTCGCCCAGGCCCTCGATGTCCATCGCGCGCCGGCTGGCGAAATGCAGGATCGCCTGCTTGCGTTGCGCGGCGCAGAACAGCCCGCCGCTGCAGCGATGGTCGACGCCGCCCTTCTCGCGCACCACGGCGCTGCCACAGACAGGGCAGTGAGCGGGCATGCGGAAGTTGGGCACGTAGGTCGCGCGCTCGCCCGGCGCGCCGACGACCCGGCCGACGACTTCGGGGATCACGTCACCGGCGCGACGCACGATCACCGTGTCGCCGATGCGCACGCCCTTGCGGCGCAACTCGAAGACGTTGTGCAGCGTGGCGTTGCTGATGGTGGTGCCACCGACGAACACCGGTTCGAGTTTGGCCACCGGCGTCAGCTTGCCGGTGCGACCGACCTGGATCTCGATGCCGTTCAAGCGGGTCTGCTGCTCCTGCGCCGGATACTTGTGCGCCACGGCCCAGCGCGGCTCGCGGGTCACGAAGCCGAGCTGCTGCTGCAGTGCGCGGCTGTCGACCTTGTAGACCACGCCGTCGATGTCGAACGGCAGCGCATCGCGCAGTGCGGCGATGCGGCGATGGAAGGCCACCAGCCCGGCGCCACCGTGCACCACGTCACGCTCGCGATTCACCGGCACACCCATTGCGGCCAGCGCATCCAGCGTGGCACTGTGGCTGGCGGGGAGGTCCCAGCCCTGCACCTCGCCCACGCCGTAGGCGAAGAAACTGAGCGGGCGTTGCGCGGCGATCGCCGGGTCGAGCTGCCGCACCGCGCCGGCAGCGGCGTTGCGCGGATTGACGAAGGTCTTCTCGCCCTTGTCGCGCTGGCGCTGGTTGAGGGCTTCGAAGTCATCGCGCCGCAGGTAGACCTCGCCGCGCACTTCGAGCACTGGCGCCTTGCAGCCGCGCAGGCGCAACGGAATCGCACCGATGGTGCGGATGTTCTGCGTCACGTCCTCGCCGGTTTCGCCGTCGCCGCGCGTCGCGGCCTGCACCAGCACGCCGCGCTCGTAGCGCAGGTTGATCGCCAGCCCGTCGAACTTCAGCTCGCAGGCATAGGCCACCGGCGGCGCATCGGCGGCCAGGCCGAGTTCACGCCGCACCCTTGCGTCGAAGGCCTCGGCGCCGCCGGCCGTGGTGTCGGTCTCGGTGCGGATCGACAGCATCGGCACCGCATGGCGCACCGGCACGAAGCCGGCGAGCACCTTGCCGATCACGCGCTGCGTCGGCGAGTCGGCGGTGATCAGCTCGGGATGCGCGGCCTCGATCGACTGCAGCTCCTCGAACAGCCGGTCGTACTCGGCATCGGGGATCTCCGGTGCGTCGAGCACGTAATAGCGGTGCGCGTGGTACTGCAGCAGCTCGCGCAATTCGGCGGCGCGTCGGGCCGGGTCGGTGGCGCCGCTGCCCATCACAACCCGACCGCGGGCCGTTGCAGCCGGCTCACTGGAACAGGCGCCGCGCGACCGGCGTGCCGGCGGCCATGTCGCGCGATTCAAGTGCGCGGTAGAGCTTGTCGAGCTCCTGGGCGATCGAGGCAAAGTGCTGCAGCGTCAGCGGGCGGCCGTCGTCGTCGACCGCCGTCGCGTCCATGTCTTCGGTCAACGCGCGGATCGCCTGGTGCCAGGCCGCGAACGGCTCGGCGCTCTCGGGCGACTGCGCCACGTCGAGCGTCAGCACCAGCTCGCGCACCGCCGCCTGCGCCGGATCGTCGGCCAACGCGGCCTGGGCATCGAAGGACAACACCAGCAACGGCGGCGCGCCCTCTTCGCTGGTCGGCAGCACCAGCCGGCCGGCCTGCGCGCCGGACACGAAACCATGGCGTTGCCCGCACTGCTGGATGTAGCCCACCGACCAGGCCACGCTGTTGGCCCGCAGCCGCACCGACAGCGTCGCATCGTGCGGGCTGGCAAAGCCGTCGAGCTCGCGCGCGCGGCCCACCACGTCGAGCATGTCGGGAAAGTCGGGCACGGCACCGATCGCATCGGCGAAGGCCTGCACCTTCTGCACGAACTCGGAGTACTCGATCTCGTTCAACGCGCCGCTGCGGCTGGCCAGTTGCACGCCGGCCTGCAACTCGCTGTAGCGCTGGCCGAGCGCCAGCATCTCCCACTCGCCGGTGGCTGCGTTCAGGCCCTCGACGTGGAACGGCTTGGTGCCGGCGCGGCGCGACGCAGGCAGGTGTGCCAACAGCATTTCGCCGCTGACCGGCGCTTCGAGCGCCAGCGTGGCAATGGCGTCGATCAACGCATCGATGCGGGCGCCGACGCGGCGCGGTGCGCTCGGCACCGGCAACACGGTCGCGTCCGGCAGCGTGCCGAGCGAAGGTTCGACGCGCTCCGGCGTGGCCACCGCGACCTCGGCCACCGCCCGCCGCGGCCGCGCGCGGCGTGCGCTCCAGACACCATGCGCGGCCAGTGCCGCCAGCACCGCGATGGCGACCAACACAAGGGCGGTGGTGAGCGTCATCCGTGCGACCTCGGGCCTGCGCCGCGCTGATCCCGGCCAAGCGGCCGCATCGCGTCGCGAGCCATCGGCCGGGTCGGGAGGGATGCCATCCTAGGCCGCCTCGGCCAGGGTGACCGCCACGTCCATGTCCACCGTGACGATGCGCGAAACGCCCTGCTCCTGCATCGTCACGCCGATCAACTGGCGCGCCATCTCCATCGCGATCTTGTTGTGGCTGATGAACAGGAACTGGGTGGCTTGGCTCATCTCGGTGACGAGCTTCGCATAGCGCTCGGTATTGGCATCGTCCAGCGGTGCGTCGACCTCGTCGAGCAGGCAGAACGGCGCCGGATTCAACTGGAAGATCGCGAACACCAGCGCGATCGCGGTCAGGGCCTTCTCGCCGCCCGACAGCAGGTGGATGGTGCTGTTCTTCTTGCCCGGTGGCTGCGCCATCACCTGCACGCCGGCATCGAGGATCTCGTCGCCGGTCATCACGAGCCTGGCCGTGCCGCCGCCGAACAGCGTCGGGAACATGCGGCCGAAGTGCCCGTTGACCTGGTTGAAGGTCTGTGCCAGCAGCTCGCGCGTCTCGAGATCGATCTTGTGGATCGCCCCTTCGAGCGTGGCGATGGCCTCGGCCAGGTCGGCGTTCTGCGCATCGAGGAAGTTCTTGCGCTCGCGCGAGGTCGTCAACTCTTCCAGCGCGGCCATGTTCACCGCACCGAGCGCAGCGATGTCGCGGTTGATGCGGTCGATCTCGCCCTGCAGGCCCGCCAGCTTCACGCCGCCGTCGGCGATCGACTGCTCCAGCGCGGCCATGTCGACCGCGGCGGCCGTCAGTTGCTCGAGGTACTGCGCGCCGCCGAGCGACGCCGCCTGCTGTTCGAGCTGCAGCTTGGTGATCTTCTCGCGCAGCGGCTCGAGGCTGCGCTCGATCGTCAGGCGCTGCTCGTCGAGGCCGCGCAGCTTGGCCGACAGGTCGTCGTACTGGCTGCGTTGCGCGCCCAGTGCAGCTTCGCGTTCGAGCTTCAGCGCCAGCGCGGTCTGCAGGCCGGCTTGCGCGGCGGCGTCGTCGAGCGCGGCCAGCTCGGCCTGCAACTGTTCGGCCGTCTGGGCGTTGGCAGCGACCTGCTCGGCGGCGGCATCGATCGCGCGCTGCAGTTCGCCGCGCCGCGCGGCCAGCGTGCGGGCGTGGAACTGCGCCTCCTGCGCCTGGCGCTCGAGCGCGCGGGCCTGTTCGCGGGCCGCAGCGAGCGCGCGTTCGGCGGCGATCACTGCTTCGTCGAGTTCGGCGTGGCGCTCCTGCGTCACGCCGAGCTGCATGTCGAGTTCCTCGAAGCGCGCCTCGCCGGTGGCGCGGCGTTCGGCCAGGGCCTCGAGCTGGATGTCGAGCTCGGCCAGCTCCTCGTCGAGCTGGCTGCTGCGCGCCTGCGTGGCCTCGGCCAGTTGCGCCAACTGCAGCAACTCGACCTGCAATTGGTGGGTCCGGGTCTGCGCCTCGCCGGCCTCGCGGCGCACGCTGGCCAGCTTCAGCGAGGCCTCGGTGTAGGCTGCCTCGCTGCGCACGAGGGCGCTGCGGGCCTCGTCGGCGATGAGGGCCTGTGCCCGCTGCTGGCGCTCGAGGTTCTCGATCTCCTGCGCGCGCGCCAGCATGCCGGCCTGTTCGCTGTCGGGGGCGTAGAACGCAACGGCGAACTGCGACACCGCATGGCCCTCGCGGGTCATGATGACCTCGCCGTGCGTCAGCTTGCCGCGGCTGGCCAGCGCCTCGTCGAGGTCGGCGGCGGTATAGACGCCTTCGAGCCAGTCGTTGAGCAGCGCCTTCAGCCCGGCGTCCGACAGGCGCAGCAGGTCCGACAGGCGCGGAAGGGTCTGATGCAGATCGACGCTCGCACCGCCTGACGGCGCTCGGGCGATCGCCGCGGCCGGCTTGGTATAGAAGGCCAGCTTGGCCGGCGGGGCATCCGCGGCGAAGGCGCGAACGGTCTCGACGCGGCCGACTTCGAGCGCGTTCAGCCGCTCGCGCAAGGCGGCCTCGAGCGCGGTCTCCCAGCCGGACTCGATGTGCACCCGGGTCCACAGGCCCTGCAGGCCGTCCAGGCCGTGACGCGCCAGCCAGGGCTTCAGCTTGCCCTCGGTCTGCACCTTCTCCTGCAGCGCGCGCAATGCGTCCAGCCGCGCACTGATGTCGGCCTGCTTGCCGGCTTCGCGGTTGGCCGCGGCCTGCTGCTGGCGACGCTGCTCGTCGAGCGCCGGGACTTCGTCGCTCAATGCGGCGAGCCGGGCCTCGACGACGGCCCGCGCTGCGTCGGCCTCGCCGCTCGATGCCTTCAGCGCGGACAGCCTGGCTTCGTCGGGCGCGCCGAGGCCCTGGCGCTCGGCGGCCAGGCGCTCGCGGCGGCTGCGCAGCGCGCGCGACTGCTCGTCCACGTTGCGGCCCTCGGCGGCCAGCAGCCCGATCTGCTGCTGCACCTCGGCCACCTTGTTGCGCTGCTCGCTGCTGCGCGCCTGCGCGCTGCGCAACGCGTCGTCGAGCGCGGGCTGCTGTTGCGCCTGCTCTTCGGCCTGCGCGGCCAGCAACTCGCTCTGTTCCTCGGCGGCGGTGATCTGATCGGCGGTCGCCGCCAGTTCGTTCTGCGCATCGCTGCTGCGCTGTTGCCAGGCCGCGTCCTGCGCCTGCAGCTCGCTGATGCGCTGCGCCGCGCGCTGGCGGCTGTCGACCACGTAGCGGATGCGTTCTTCGAGCCGGCTGACCTCGAGCGCCGCCTCGGCCAGCAGCCCCTGCGCGCCGTGCAGGCCATCGCCGGCCTGGTAGTGCGCCTGGCGCACCGTCTCCAGTTCGGCCTCGACCTGGCGCAGCTGCGCGATGCGCGCCTCCAGTGCCGTGGCTGCATCGGCAGCGTTCTTGCTGACGCGCGCTTCCTCGTTCGCCGCGTCGCGGTGCTTCAGGAACCACAGCTGGTGCAACTTGAGCGCACCCTCGTCCTGCAGCGCGCGGTACTGCTGCGCCACCTTGGCCTGGGACTCGAGCTTGTCGAGGTTGGCATTCAGCTCGCGCAGGATGTCTTCGACGCGAACGAGGTTCTCGCGCGTGTCCTTCAGCCGGTTCTCGGTCTCGCGGCGACGCTCCTTGTACTTCGAGACGCCGGCCGCTTCCTCGAGGAACATGCGCAGCTCTTCGGGCTTGCTCTCGATGATGCGGCTGATCGTGCCCTGGCCGATGATGGCGTAGGCCCGGGGCCCGAGGCCGGTGCCGAGGAACACGTCCTGCACGTCGCGGCGGCGCACCGGCTGGTTGTTGATGTAGTAGCTCGAGTTGCCATCGCGCGTCAGCACACGCTTGACGGCGATCTCGGCGAACTGGTTCCACTGTCCGCCGGCACGCGCGTCGGCGTTGTCGAACACCAGCTCGACGCTGGCCCGGCTGGCCGGCTTGCGCTGGCCCGAGCCGTTGAAGATCACGTCCTGCATCGATTCGCCGCGCAACTCGCTGGCTTTGCTCTCACCGAGGACCCAGCGCACCGCGTCCATGATGTTCGACTTGCCGCAGCCGTTGGGCCCGACCACGCCGACGAGTTGGCCCGGAAGCTGGAACGTGGTCGGTTCGGCGAAGGACTTGAAGCCCGAGAGTTTGATCGAATTCAGGCGCATGGGCGGGCCGCAATGAGCAACGGCGGCGAGAGCCGCCGCCGTTGCCAAGTGATTGATTCGTAAGGAAAAACTCGCTTCTTCGTGACGCTGCGAGGCGGCCGGATGATACCATCGCGGCCCCCTGGATCCGAGCCTCAGCCAGCCCCTGCCCCATGGCCAAGACCTCCCCCAAGCAAAGGCCGATGCCGGTCAACCCGCCCAGCGCGCCGAGCAAGGAACTGCACGTGTTCCCCAATCCGGCGCCGCAGCGTGACTACACCATCCGCTTCGCCATCGACGAGTTCACCTGCCTGTGTCCGCTGACCGGCCAGCCCGACTTCGCGCGCTTTCGCATCGAGATGGTCTGCGACCGGCTGTGCGTCGAGTTGAAGAGCCTGAAGATGTACTTCTGGAGCTACCGCAACGAGGGCGCGTTCCACGAGAAGGTCACCAACACCATCCTCGACGACATCGTCGAGGCGACCCGACCGCGCTTCGTGCGCATCAGCGCCGAGTGGAACGTGCGCGGCGGCATCTACACCGACGTGGTCGCCGAATACCGCAAGAAGGGCTGGAAGCCGGCAGCGCCGGTGGCGTTGCCGTCGTCGCAGGTCGATGACTGAGGCCGCCGCGCGCCCCGCGTACCAGAAGTTCGCCGTCAACGTGGCCCCCAGCCGCATCGACGGCCAGGGTGCCTTCGCCGCCGAACCGATCCCACCGCGCCTGAAGATCGGCGAGATCCGCGGCGAATCGATCAGCGTGGCCGAGGCGCGCATCCGCGCCACCCGGCATGAGCGGATCATGATCGTCGAGGTGTCGCAGAAGAAGGCGATCGACTTCTCGAAGTCATCCGACCCGATGCGCTACACCAACCACAGCTGCCAGCCCAACGCGCGGCTGTGCATCCGTCAGGGCCGGGTCGAGTTCTATGCGCTGACCGCGATCGCCGTGGGCGAAGAAATCACCGTCGACTACGGCGAGACGCACCACGAAGGCAAGCTCGCCTGCCGCTGCGGCGCACCGGGTTGCGTGGGCCGCCTGTAGGCGGCGTGCTCGCCTATCATCGATCGCATGAATCCGTTGCTGGCGCGACTGCAGCCGTACCCGTTCGAGCGCCTGCGCGCGCTCACCGCCGGCATCGTGCCGTCGCCTGCGCACCGGCCGATCAGCCTGGGCATCGGCGAGCCGCGTCATGCCACGCCGGCGCTGATCGAACAGGCACTGGTGGCCGGCCTCAAGGGGCTGTCGAGCTACCCCGCCACCGCCGGCGAGCCGCGCTTGCGCGAAGCGATCGCCGGCTGGCTGCAGCGGCGCTACGGCGTGGCGCTCGATGCGGCGACGCAGGTGTTGCCGGTCAACGGCTCGCGCGAGGCGCTGTTCGCGCTGGCGCAAACCGTGATCGACCCGACACGTCCCGGCGCCACGGTGGTCTGCCCCAACCCCTTCTATCAGATCTATGAAGGCGCGGCGCTGCTCGCGGGCGCGCAGACGGCGTTCGCCAACAGCGACCCGGCGCGCAACTTCGCGGCCGATTGGTCACAGATCGACGCCGCCACCTGGGCCCGCACGCAACTGCTCTACGTCTGCTCGCCCGGCAACCCGACCGGCGCGGTGATGCCGCTCGACGAGTGGCGCGCGCTGTTCGAGCTGTCCGACCGCCATGGCTTCGTGATCGCCAGCGACGAGTGCTACAGCGAGATCTACTTCCGCGACGAGCCGCCGCTCGGCGCGCTGCAAGCGGCCAGGTTGCTCGGTCGCGACGACTTCCGTCGCCTCGTCGTCTTCAGCAGCCTGTCCAAGCGCAGCAACGTGCCGGGGATGCGCTCGGGCTTCGTCGCCGGCGACGCTGCCGTGCTGAAGAACTTCCTGCTCTACCGCACCTACCACGGCAGCGCGATGAGCCCGGTGGTGCAGGCGGCGAGCATCGCGGCCTGGAACGACGAGGCCCACGTGCTGGCCAACCGCGAGCTCTATCGCGCCAAGTTCGCGAAGGTCACGCCGATGCTCGCCAGCGTGCTCGACGTGGCCCTGCCCGACGCGGGGTTCTACCTGTGGGCCGCCGTGCCCCGGAGTCGCCAGGACGCCAGCGCAGGCGGCGTCGGGGACGATGTCGCCTTCGCCGTCGGCCTGCTGGCTCAATACAATGTGGCGGTCCTTCCGGGCAGCCTGCTCGCGCGCGACGCCCACGGCGCGAATCCCGGCCGCGGCCGCATCCGCATGGCACTGGTGGCCGGCGTCGACGAATGCGTCGAAGCGGCCCAGCGCATCGTCTCCTTCACCCGAACCCTGCCATGACACTTCAACTGCAGACCATCATCGACCACGCCTGGGATGCGCGCGCCAACCTCGACAGCCGTCAACACGCCCGAACTGCGCGACGCGGTCGATCTCGTCATCGCCGACCTCAACAAGGGCCGCATCCGCGTGGCCGAGCGCCAGGGCGTCGGCCAGTGGACAGTGAACCAGTGGGTCAAGAAGGCGGTGCTGCTGAGTTTTCGGCTCAGTGACAACAAGGTCATTCGGGCCGGCGACCTCGGCTTCTTCGACAAGGTGCAGACGAAGTTCGCCAACCTCGACGAAGCCCAGATGCGCGCCACCGGCGTGCGCGTGGTGCCGCCGGCGGTGGCGCGGCGCGGCAGCTACATCGCGAAGAACGTGGTGCTGATGCCGAGCTACGTCAACATCGGCGCCTATGTCGACGAGGGCACGATGGTCGACACCTGGGCCACCGTGGGTTCGTGCGCGCAGATCGGCAAGAACGTGCACCTGTCGGGCGGGGTCGGCATCGGCGGCGTGCTCGAGCCGCTGCAGGCCGGTCCGACGATCATCGAGGACAACTGCTTCATCGGCGCGCGCAGCGAGGTCGTCGAGGGCGTGATCGTCGAGGAAAACTCGGTGATCTCGATGGGCGTCTACATCGGCCAGAGCACCAAGATCTACGACCGCGCGAGCGGCGAAGTGAGCTATGGCCGCATTCCGGCCGGTTCGGTCGTGGTTTCCGGTAATTTGCCCAGTGCCGATGGCAAGTACTCGTTGTACTGTGCCGTCATCGTCAAGAAGGTGGACGCGCAGACGCGCGCCAAGACCAGCATCAATGAACTGCTGCGAGCCTGAGCCCGCGGCGCGATCCAGGAGCAGCAAGGCATGAGCGCGAGCAACGGTGGCGGCAACATGGAGCGCGTGCTGCGCCTGATGGCGGAGAAGAACGCGTCGGACGTCTACCTGTCGGCCAACACGCCGATCCTGATCAAGATCAACGGTCAGATCCTGCAGTTGTCGGACACGCCGCTGTCGCATGCGCAGCCGCGCCAGTTGCTGGCCGAACTGTTGACACCGCAGCAGCTGGAGGAGCTGGACGACACCGGCGAGCTCAACGTCGGCATCGGCATCACCAAGGTCGGCAGCTTCCGCCTGTCGGCGTTCCGCCAGCGCGGCTCGATCGCGGCGGTGTTCCGTTGCATCCCGTTCGTGATCCCGACGCTCGCGTCGCTGAAGGTGCCTCCGATCCTGGGTGAGCTGGTGCTCGAGAAGCGCGGCCTGATCCTGTTGGTGGGCGCGACCGGCACGGGCAAGAGCACCACCGTGGCGGCAATGCTCGAACAGCGCAACCAGAACCTGACGGGCCACATCCTGACGATCGAAGACCCGATCGAGTTCCTGTTCACCAACAAGAAGTCGGTGGTCAACCAGCGCGAGGTCGGGCGCGACACCAACAGCCTGCAGATCGCGCTGAAGAACGCGCTGCGCCAGGCCCCCGACGTGATCCTGATCGGCGAGATCCGCGACCGCGAGACGATGACCTCGGCGATCTCGTACTCGCTGTCGGGCCACCTGGTGCTGGCCACGATGCACGCCAACAACAGCTACCACGCGCTCGGCCGCATCCTGTCCTTCTACACCCCCGAGTCGCGGCCCGCGCTGCTGTCGGACCTCGCTTCGGGCCTGCGGGCGATCATGTCCCAGCGCCTGGTGCGCGCGCAGGCCGGTGGCCGCATCCCGGCGTGCGAGGTGCTGCTCAACACCAAGCTGGTGGCCGAGCTGATCGAGCAGGGCGACATCAGCGGCGTCAAGGAAGCGATGGAAAAGTCGCTGGCCGAAGGCTCGTTGACCTTCGAGGCCGACCTGGCGAGGCTGATCACCGAAGGGACGATCACCCGCGAAGAAGGCCTGGTCTTCTCCGATTCGCCGACCAACCTGTTGTGGCGCCTCGCCAACGACACCACGCCGGTGTCGCGCCAGCCGCCCAAGGCCGAGGAGACGGATCAGTCGCTGTTCACCGAGATCGTCCTCGACGTTCGGCCTGAAGTACCGAAATCCTCGTCCAGGTTCGGTCGGCTGGCGTGATGTCCGGGGCAGTCCAGCTCGCCGAAGCGCTGATCGCCCGGCCCTCGGTCACGCCCGACGACGCCGGCTGCCAGGAACTGCTGAAGACCCGGCTGGCCCCGCTGGGCTTCAGCTGCGAAACGCTGGTCTGCGGCCCCGACGCCTTCCGGGTCACCAATCTCTGGGCGATCCGTCGCGGCACGCGGCCGGGCCCGACGCTGGCCTTCGCCGGCCACACCGATGTGGTGCCGACCGGCCCCCTTTCGCAATGGACCAGCGACCCGTTCGTGCCGAGTCACCGCGGCGGCCAGCTCTACGGCCGCGGCGCGGCCGACATGAAGAGCTCGATCGCCGCGATGACGGTGGCCGCCGAGGCCTTCGTGCGCGCGACGCCCGATCACGCCGGCGCGATCGCGATGTTGATCACCAGCGACGAGGAAGGCCCGTCGGTCGACGGCACGGTGCGGCTGGTCGAATTGCTGACCGCGCGCGGCGAGCGGCTCGACATGTGCATCGTCGGCGAGCCGACGTCGGTCGAGGCGCTCGGCGACATGATCAAGAACGGCCGCCGCGGCACGCTGTCGGGCAGGCTCACCGTCAAGGGCATCCAGGGCCATGTCGCCTACCCGCAGCTGGCCCGCAACCCGATCCACCAGTTCGCGCCGGCACTGGCCGAACTCACGGCCACCGAATGGGACGGCGGCAACGCCTTCTTCCCGCCGACGACGTTCCAGGTGTCCAACTTCCATGCCGGCGCCGGCGTCGGCAACGTGATCCCGGGCGAGGCGGTGGTCGACTTCAACTTCCGCTTCTCCACCGAGAGCACGGCCGAGAGCCTGCAGGCGCGGGTGCACGCGCTGCTGGTTCGGCACGGGCTGACGTTCGACCTGGCATGGACGCTCGGCGGCCAGCCCTTCCTGACCACGCCGGGCACCCTGACCGACGCGGTCGGCGCCGCGATCGAGGCCGAATGCGGCCACCGCCCGGTGCTGTCGACGACCGGCGGCACGTCGGACGGGCGTTTCATTGCGACAATCTGCCCGCAGGTGATCGAGCTGGGCCCGCGCAATGCGAGCATCCACAAGATCGACGAGCATGTGGAGGCCGCCGATATCGAGCGCCTGGCCAACATCTACCGCGGCGTACTGGAGCGACTGCTGACGTGACTTTGATCGAGATGATCGAGCGCCAGAGCGCCCGCCTCACCCAGGCGGGCGTTTCGTTTGGGCACGGCACGACCAACGCCTTCGACGAAGCGGTGTGGCTGGTGCTGTGGCGCCTCGGGCTGCCGCTCGACGACCTCGACAGCGTGGCGGCACGCGAACTCGGCGCCAGCGACATCGCGGCGATCGAGGCCCTCGTCGACGAGCGCATCGCCAGCCGCAAGCCCGCCGCCTACCTGACGCACGAGGCCTGGCTGCAAGGCGTGCCGTTCTACGTCGACGAGCGCGCGATCGTGCCGCGCTCGTTGATCGCCGAGGTGATTGCCGACGGCACGCTCGACGCCTGGCTGCCGAGCCACACCCGGCGCGTGCTCGACCTCTGCACCGGCAATGGCAGCCTGGCCGTGCTGGCCGCGTTGGCGTGGCCCGAGGTGACCGTCGATGCCGCCGATCTCAGCGGCACCGCGCTGGCGGTGGCGCGCATCAACATCGACAAGCATGGCCTCGCCGATCGCATCACGCTGCACCAGGGCGACGGCCTGACGGCCGTCGCCAACCGGCGCTACGACGCGATCCTGTGCAACCCGCCGTATGTGAGCACCGCATCGATGCTCGCGCTGCCGGCCGAATACCGTGCCGAGCCGAGGCTGGCGCTGGCCGGAGGCGCCGACGGCATGGACTTCATTCGCACCTTCATCGCGCGCGCTCCGGACCACATGACCGAACACGCCGTGCTGGTGCTGGAAATCGGCCACGAACGCGCTCACTTCGAGACCGCCTTCCCGACGCTCGAAGCGGTCTGGCTGCCGACCAGCGCCGGCGAAGACCAGTTGCTGCTGTTCACCCGCGAGGCGCTCACCCGCTGAACCAGGACAATCCGATCATGAAAGCTGCCGTCCTCCAGGCCTTTGGCCAACCCCTCGCGCTGCTCGACCTGCCCACCCCCGAGCCGCTGGCCGACGAAGTCCTGATCAAGGTCGAGGCCTGCGGCGTGTGCCACTCCGACCTGCACATCGTCGACGGCGACACGCCCGGCTTCAAGGCCGGCACCAAGGCGCAACTGATCCCGGGCCACGAAGTGGTCGGCCACGTGGTCGCCCGCGGTGCGGCGGTCACGCACCTGGCCGTCGGCCAGCGCGTCGGCGTGGCCTGGCTGCACCATGCCTGCGGCCAGTGCGATCTGTGCACGTCGGGCCGCGAGAACCTGTGCCGCAAGGGCACGGTCACCGGCATGACGGTCGACGGCGGCTACGCCGAATTCATGCGCGCCAAGGCCAGCCATGCGCTGCCGATTCCGGATTCGCTCAGTGCCGTCGAGGCGGCGCCGCTGTTCTGCGCCGGCGTCACCAGTTACCGCGCGCTGCACAACGCCGGCGTCGGCCCCGGCCAGCGCGTCGCGGTGGTCGGCGTCGGCGGGCTCGGCCATCTGGCGCTGCAGATCGCGCTGGCGCAAGGTGCCGAGGTGGTGGCGCTCGATGTGGCCGACGACAAGCTCGCGGCCGCACGCGCACTGGGCGCGGCGCATGTGTTCGACGCCCGCTCGCCCGACACGCCGAAGGCCGTGCGCACGCTCGGCGGCGTGCACGTGGCCGTCGTGACCTCCGCCGCGCGCGCCGCGGTCGACCTCGCCTTCAAGTGCCTGCGCCCTTCCGGCACGCTGGCCATCGTCGGGCTGCCGCCCGAGCCGCTGCAGTTCTCGGCGCTGGCCATCGTCAGCGGCGAGTTCCGCATCGTCGGCAACGCGGTCGGCACGCGCGACGACCTGCGCGCCACGCTGGCGCTGGCGGCCGCCGGCAAGCTGCGCTGCCACTGCCACACCCGCCCGCTGGCCGAGGCCAACGCCGCGCTCGACGACCTGCGCGCCGGCCGCGTGCAGGGCCGCACGGTGCTCGTCAACGCATGATCACCGTCCGCAACGTCACGCTGCGGCGCGGCGCCCGGGTGGTGCTGCAAGGGGCCAGCTTCACGCTCAATCCGGGCGAGAAGGCCGGCCTCGTCGGCCGCAACGGCGCCGGCAAGTCGAGCCTGTTCGCACTGATCGCAGGCCGCCTGCACGCCGATGCCGGCGACGTCGAGATGCCACCGCGCTGGCGCCTGGGCGAAGTGGCGCAGCAGATGCCCGAGACCGACCAGGGCGCCACCGACTACGTGCTCGAAGGCGACACGCCGCTGGCCGCGGCGCAGGCCGCGCTGGCCGCCGCCGAGGCCGCGCACGACGGCCACGCGATCGCCGACGCGCACATGGCCATCGACGAGGCCGGCGGCTTCGACGCCCGTTCACGCGCGCAGGCGATGCTGCTCGGCCTGGGCTTTCGCAGCGAACAGCTCGACGCCCCCGTCAACAGCTTCTCCGGCGGCTGGCGCATGCGGCTGCAACTGGCGCGCGCGCTGATGTGCCCGGCCGACCTGCTGCTGCTCGACGAACCGACCAACCACCTCGACCTCGACGCGCTGGTGTGGCTCGAGGCCTGGCTGCAGCGCTTTGCCGGCACGCTGGTGATCATCAGCCACGACCGCGAATTCCTCGATGCGGTGACGCGCGTGACGCTGCACGTCGACGACGCGCAGGTCACGCGCTACGGCGCCAACTACTCGGGCTTCGAAGAGATGCGCGCCGAGCGCATGAGCCAGCAGCAGGCGTCGTTTGCCAAGCAGCAGGAGCGCATCGCCCACCTGCAGCGCTTCATCGACCGCTTCAAGGCCAAGGCCAGCAAGGCCAAGCAGGCGCAAAGCCGCGTCAAGGCGCTGGCCCGCATGGAGCGCATCGCGCCGGTGCTGACGGCCAGCGATTTCGCGTTCGAGTTCCGCGAGCCGCAGAACCTGCCGAACCCGATGCTGGCGATGCGCGATCTCGAATGCGGCTACATGGTGCCCCCGGTCGCCGGGTACGACGACACACCCCCTGAGGGGGTGCTCGCCGGCTTGGGACGGCCCGGCGCCGGCGGCCCGACCATCATCGTGCGGGGCGTCAACCGCACCGTGATGGCCGGCCAGCGCATCGGCATCCTCGGCGCCAACGGCCAGGGCAAGTCGACGCTGGTGAAGACCATCGCCCGCGCGCTGCCGCCGCTGGGCGGCACGATGACCGAAGGCAAGGGCCTGGCGATCGGCTACTTCGCGCAGCAGGAGATGGATCTGCTGCACGAGGACGACACGCCGCTGCAGCGCATGACGCGCCTGGCCCGCGAGTTGAACGTGCCGGGGCAGGACGCCCGCGAGCAGGGCCTGCGCAACTTCCTGGGCCAGTTCAACTTCGCCGGCGACATGGTGCACCAGACCGTCGGCACGTTGTCGGGCGGCGAACGCGCGCGCCTGGTGCTGGCCGGCATCGTCTGGCAGCGCCCCAACCTGCTGCTGCTCGACGAGCCGACCAACCACCTCGACCTGACCACCCGCGAGGCGCTGTCGATGGCCTTGAACGAGTTCGAAGGCACGGTGATGCTGGTCAGCCACGACCGCGCGATGCTGCGCGAGGTCTGCGACGAGTTCTGGCTGGTCACGCGCGGCGGCGTGCTGCCGTTCGACGGCGACCTCGACGACTACCAGCGCTGGCTGCTCGAGGTGTCACGCGCCGCGGCACGCGGCCAACCGGCGCCGCCGGTGCCAGGCACCGCACCGGTGGTGTCTGCCGTGGTCACCGCCACGGCAAAGCCCGCCGCTGCAACGCCGCGCAGTGCGGCGCCCGCGTCGGCCAGCGGCTCGCGCGACGAGCGCAAGGCCAAGGGCCAGGCCCGCGCGAAACTGGCCGACCAGACCCGGCCGCTGCGCAACGAGCTGGCGCAGATCGACCAGCGCCTGGCCAGGCTCCGGCCGAGCGCGCCGAGCTCGAAGCGGCTCTGGCAGCGCCATCGATGGCGCCCGCCGGCATCGCCGACCCCGGCCGCCGGCTCGCCCACATCGACGCCGAGATGGCGATGCTCGAAGAGCGCTGGCTCGAACTGCAGCACCAACTCGAAACGATGCAGGCCGCGTCGGTCTGACCGATCAGCCCAGCGCCACCGCGCTGGCTTCCGGATAGAGCCGCTCGCAGCAAGCGCACGCACAGGTCACCGATCAATGCCTGCAGCGGCTGCTGCAGCGTGTCGGTGTCGCGCTTGGACGCCGCGCTCGCCTGCGCGAGCAGCGCCTCGCGTTGCTGCCAGAGGGCCGCGATGTCCGACGCCCGCTCGGCCACCACCTGCGTCACCGCCGCGGTCCACGCGGCCGGCGGGTCTTGCGCCACCCAGGCGCCGCGGCCGCGGCCGTGGTGCGCAACGGCCAGGTAGCCGAGCAGCGCCGCCGACAACAGCCCATCGAGCACGCTGCGGTCCCAGGCCACCACCGGCTGGTCGAGGCCGCGCACGCGGTTGACGCCGTGCGCTGCGCCGGCCGCCGTCAACGCGCCGATCACGCCACCGGCCAGCAGCCCGCCGCCCAGCGTCAGGCCGCCGGTGGCGATGTCGGCCTTCAGCCCGGCCAGCGCGCCGGTGACCAGCCCGCCCCACAGCGCGGCGCGGCCTTCGTTGAGCGGCTGGCGCAGCGCGTAGTGGCGAGCGAGCCGGCCCAGCACTTCGTCGCCGGCGCCGCCGTCGAGCCCGTGCAGTCGGATCAGCACATCGGTGGAGGCGCGCACGTCGGCGTCGAGCCGTCCGGCAAGCTCGGCCATCGCGCGCTCGCTGGCGCTGCCGGCGTCGCCGTTGTGCAAGCCCAGCAACGTGCCCAGCGCACGCAGCGAACCGCGCCAGCCCTGCGACGTCGCGACCTCGCGATCGAGCGCCGCGCGCGCCAGGCGCCGCGCCAGCTCGGCCATCGCGGCCCGCCAGGTCGCGACCTGCCGCTCGTGCCAGGCCGCGCGCAGCCGCTTGAAGGCCAGCCGGTGCGCCACGGGCACCGCACTGCCCACCGCCTGCCACAGCACGCCCTCCTGCACCCAGCAGCGGGTGAACGCGTCGAGCGGCAGCACCGCATGAACGCCCTTCGCGGCATGCAGTCGCGCGGCCCAGCGCTCGACTTGCCGTGCCTCGCCGTCGGCGGCGGCACCGGCAGGCCCGAGCTGGTTCAGCAGCACGATGACCGGCTTGCCGATCAGCGCGAGCACCCGCAGTTCGGCATCGAGGTAGCCCGCATCCTCGGGGGCCTCGGAGGCGTTGACGAGGTAGAGCACGACGTCGGCCTGCTCGAGCACGTTGCGCAGCGCACGCTGGCTCGACCAGAAGGCGCGGTCGCGCCAGCGGTCCCACACCTCGCTGAGGAACCAGCCGATCGGGTTGCCGGCCAGCGCCAGCCGCTTGGCCAGCCGCAGGCTGTCGCCGAAGCCCGGCGTGTCCCACAGCATCAGGCGGTCGCCCGTGGCCGATTCGACCAGCACATGGGCCTCGGCGGCCTCGGTCACATGGGCGGCGTCGCGCACCTCGCCGATGTCGCGGCCCAGCAGCGTGCGCGCCAGCGTGGTCTTGCCGACGTTGGTGTGCGACACCAGGCTCAGCGCGATCGTCGTCGGCGCCATCACGCGGCCCCCGCGGGCGCAGCCAGATCGGCAAAGCGCGGCGCCGGCAACGACAGCTCGTCGAGCAGCTGCTGCCAGGCCTCGCGCCGCTGGGCCAGGCGCCTGGCGCCGTCGGCCGTCGCCGCGAAGCGCTGGCGAAAGCCCGATTCGTCGACCACCACGTGCAAGGTGCAGCGCGCCGGCAGCAGGCGTGCAAGTGCACGCAGGAACACGCCATGCACTTCGCGCTCCGGCGTCGCGGTCAGCGCGAACAGCGCGACCACCGTGTCGGCCAACTCCGTCGGCAGCCCCTGCGGAAACTTGTCCTCCGCGCCCAGCGGCAGCGGCTCGGCCAGTTGTGGTTGCACGCGCGGGCCGAGCGCCTCGGTCAATGCCGCGGCCAGGCCGGCCTGCTGCGGCGCGCCGAGGCGGTAGCTGTACGGCAGCACCGTCACCGGTTGCGGCGCCGTTTGCAGCGCGCGCTGCAGCCGCACGAAGTACGGCTCGTCGAGCGGCAGTGCGAGTTGCCGTGCGGCCTGGCGCGCTCGCAGCGCGCTCCAGAGGGCCAGCAGCAGGCGCGGCACGACGATCGCGCCCGCCAGCGTCAACGCGTACAGATGGATCCAGCGTGCGGCACCCTCGCCACCGCCGTCGGCCCAGCGCAGCCGCGCCAGCGCCGGCACGTCCGGCAGCGCGATGCCGCTGACGGCCGAGGCCGGCCCCAACACCGCGCCGAGCAACGCGTGGACTTCGCCGGCGCCGAGGAAGGTGCTGTCCCAGCCGGCGCGATAGTCGAACACCAGGCCGCGCAGGTACATCGACGACACGACGCCGAGCGTCAGCAGCGCGGCCCCGGCATGCAGCAGCGCCATCGTGCGACGCTGCCGCCGCACGGCCGTGACCGCCGACCACTGGCTCGCGAAGCGGGCCTGGACCGCGGCCACCCATTTGCGATCGGCGTCGAGCGGCCAGCGGGCCGACGCCGCGAAGCGCTTGCCGAGCGCGTCAGCCCAGTCGCGCAGCCCATGCCATGGGCCACGGCCCGCGCCGGGCCCGGGGCGCCACAGCGCGGCCACCAGCAGCGCGGCATAGACGACCGCGTTCCACAGCAGCAGCAGCACCGTCACCAGGGTTTGCGGCAGCAGGTCGACGCGATGCAACGCGGTGAACGCATCGCCGGCCATGCCGACGACGTAGGCCAGCACCAGCAGCAGCGTGGCCCACGCGCCCGCACGGCCTGCGGGCCGTGCAGCGATGCGGTACCACTGCGGGTCGCGCCCGGCCAGGCGCCCCAGGCCGAGTTGCGCGCGCCGAACGACAAACGCCGACGCACCGCCTTGCTCGCCGACTTCGTGCCGCGCCTCGCTGCTGGCCCACGCCGCGTCGGCCGGCGTCCACGGCGACGCCGCCGG
Organism: uncultured beta proteobacterium; assembly: GCA_963783785.1. Lineage (GTDB taxonomy): Bacteria > Pseudomonadota > Gammaproteobacteria > Burkholderiales > Burkholderiaceae_C > CADEEN01. Next base: position 27,204 of record CAWAOQ010000006.1, read on the forward strand.
CCCGGCATCGGCGGTCTCGACCGCTTGCAGCAGCAGCACGTGGCGGACGTCGGAGGGATTCATGGCGCGTGTCGGCAGGGCCTCGGTGCGACGACGAAGGGCGACGGCATCGACCGATGCCGCCGCGGTGTCGCAGCGATTGTGCGGGACGGCGGGCCAACGCCGCTCAGCCACCCCGGCGGGCGTGGCCCTGCGCGGGGCTCAGCGCGACGCCAGGCAGCCGGTGCCGTTGAGCGTCTGCTCGAAGGCCTGCACGGCCGGCTGGCCGGCCTTGCGCAGCGACTCGTAGCGCTCGCGGCAGGCCTGCGGGCAGCACGCCATGCTGCTGCCGTCGAGCCAGGGTTGGGCCGACGTGCAGCGTGGCGCCGACGCGAAACACGTGTCGAGCGACTTGCCGGGCGGGTTGACGCAGTGCGTGACGAGCGTGCCGCAGGCGGCGAGCACGTGCGCCGGGCCCAGCTTGCCGGCATCGGGCACGCTCACACCGCCCTGCACGACCGGCGACACACCGCCAGGCCGCCCTGAAGCGGATGCTTTCGCTGATGCCTGCGCTGATCCCTGCGCTGATCCCTGCGGGGATGCCTGCGCCGATGCCGGCGCCGATCCCGGCACCGATGCCGACGCGGCCTCGGCCGGTGCGGGCAAGCGCGTGCCGCTGCGGTCGATCACCGCGGCAGTCGAATTTCCCGGCTCGCAACGGCGGTCGGAATACGACACCTTGCCGTTCGCGTCGACGCAGCGGTAGGCGCCTGCCTCGGCGCCCGCCAACGCAACGAAGGCCAGCAGGGCCACGGCGATGCGCCTGAAGTTGGTCATGTTCGATCCCCTCTGCTCGCCACCGCCCGTGCCGGTCCCTGCGACCTCGTCGATACATGGGCCTGGTGGCGGCGCCCTGTCTGGCGCCACGACACCCTTGTAGCGCGCGGCGGCCGAAGGGGCCAGCGTGGCGGCCCCCGCGTTCGCGGGTATCGCGGGCCCGCAAGCATGGGGCGGGGCCTCGCCGGCGGCCGGCCCGGTGGGCGCCTCAGGGGATGTGGCGGCTACTGCTCGCGCCCGGCGCGGCGCAGCACCTGCGTCACCGGCTCGACCAGGTACTGCAGCGGCGTGCGCTGCTCGCCCTTGATGAACACCTCGGCCGGCATGCCGGCCTGCAGCTTGATCTCGCCGGCGTGCGCCAGCGATTTCGCATCGGCCTCGACCATCGCCACGTAGTACGGCTGGTTGGTGGCGCGGTCGACCAGGCGGTCGGGCGAGACGTAGAACACCTTGCCCTCGACCAGGTGCGTGGTGCGGTACTTGAACGCGGTGAAGCGGATCTCGGCCGGCTGGCCCTGCTGCACGCGGCTCACGTCTTCGGTGCGGATGTGGGCCTCGACCATCAGCCGCGGATCGGTGGGCACGATGTCGGCGATCGGCTCGCGCGGCGACACCACCGTGCCCGGCGACGTGAACTTCAGGTTCATCACCTCGCCGGCGGCCGGCGCGACGATCACCTGGCGCTTCGACGCGTCGGTGGTCTTGCGCTGCTCCTGCTGGATCTCGGACAACCGCGAGCTCGTCACCTTCAACTGGTCGCTGGCCTGCTGGCGGTACTCGCCTTCGAGCGATTTGATGCGCAGGCCGTTGTCGATCAGCCGCTGCTCGGCGCGCGCCAGCTCGGAGCGCCGCTCCTCGACCTTGACGCCGTAGTCGGCGACGACGGCCTCGAGCTGCGAAATCCGCGCGGGCGAGATGAAGCCGTCCTTCAGCAGGTTGCGGTTGGTCTCGAGCTCGGCCTTCTGGTGGCGCAGCGATTCGCCGGCCTGCACGATCTGCGCACTCAGCGCCTCGCGCTCCTGGGCCACCTTGTCCTGCTGCGCACGCAGCAGCGCGATCTGCCCGACCAGCGCCTCGCGCCGCGCGACAAACAGCGCCTTCTCCTTGGCCACCTGCTCGGCCACGCGCTCATCGGCCGCCGCCGCGGCCGTCACCTCGGGCGGCCAACTGATCGACGACGACAGCGCCTGCTCGGCCTCCAGCCGCGCCGCGCTGGCGCGCTCGGCCGCCACGCGGTACGTGAGCCGGTTCATGTCGGCATCCACCGACACGTCGCCCAGCACCAGCAGCGGCTGGCCCAGCTCCACGCGCTGGCCGTCGCGCACCAGCACCTCGCGCACCGTGCCGCCCTCGGCATGCTGCACCGGGCGGCGGTCGAGATCGACCTTGACGAAGGCGCCGGCGACCACCGCCGAAGACAGCGGCGCATAGGCCATCCAGCCGAGCACCGGCGCCAGGCCGAGCACCAGCACCCATCCGGCCGCGCGCGCCAGGCGGCTGGCCTCGGCCTGCTGCGTGCGCAGCGGCGCGCCGGCGTCACCGGGCAGCGTCAACGCGGCGCTCATGCCACGCCCCCTGCGGTGACGGGCATCACCACGCGGATGCACCGGCTCGGGCGCCGTGCGGCGCCGGGCCGCTGCTGCATCGCCTTCATGACCTCGGCGGCCGGGCCGTAGTGCTGGGTGCGGCCGCCATCGAGCACCAGCATCTTGTCGACATGCTGGATCAGCGTGTTGCGGTGCGTGACCACCACCACCGTGACCTTGCCGCGCAAGTCGCGCAGCGTCGCGGCGAGCGCGTTCTCGCCGGCGCCGTCGAGGTTGGAATTGGGTTCGTCGAGGATCAGCAGCTTCGGGCTCGCCGTACAGCGCGCGCGCCAAGGCCAGGCGCTGGCGCTGGCCGGGCGACAGCAGTGCGCCGGCCGGGTCGACCGGCGTGTCGTAGCCCTCGGGCAGCGACAGGATCATCTCGTGCACATGCGCGCGCATCGCGGCCTGCACCACCTTGGCGGAATCCACGGCGCCGAGCCGCGCGATGTTCTCGGCCACCGTGCCGGGAAACAGCTCCACGTCCTGCGGCACGTAGCCGAGGTGCGGGCCGAGGTCTTCGCGCGGCCACTGCGTCAGGTCGGCCTGGTCCAGCCGCACGGTGCCGGCGGTGGGCTTCCAGATGCCGGTGAGCAACCGCACCAGCGTGCTCTTGCCCGCCGCGCTCGGCCCGATGATCGGCCAGCGCCTCGCCGGCGTCGAGCTGCAGCGACACCCCGGCCAGCAGCATGCGTTCGCTGTTCGGCGCGCGGAACACCAGGCCCTGCGCCAGCAGCTTGCCGGTCGGTGCCGGCAGCGACATGCGCTCGGGCTCGGCATCGCCCGCGGCCAGCAACTCGCCCAACCGCCGGAACGCCGCGCGCCCTTCGGCCAGCACGCGCCAGCTGCCGACCACCTGCTCCACCGGCGCCAGCGCGCGGCCGAGCAGCATGGTGGTGGCGATCATGATGCCGGCCGTGGCCTCGCCGCGGATCACCAGCCAGGCGCCGAGCGCCAGGATCACGACCTGCACGCCCTGCCGCACGGTGCGCGTGGTGGCCGTCATCAGCACCGACTTGCGCGCCGTCGGGCCCTGCAGCGCGGTGACCTCGGCGTTCTTCGCGCGCCAGCGGCCGAGCAGCGCATCGGTCATGCCCATCGCCTGCGCCACTTCGGCGTTCTGCAGCGAGGCTTCGAGGTAGCGCGTGGCGCCGCCGGCGGCCTTCTGCAGCGATTCGATGTCGCGGCGGGTCAGGAAGTCGTTCAGCAGCGCCAGCCCGAGCATCACCACCGCCGCCACCGCGGCCGCCATGCCCAGCGCCGGATGCGCCAGCCAGATCACGCCCACGTACACCACCACCCACGGCGCATCGAACAGCGCCAGCAGGCCCTGCGACGAGAACAGCGCGCGCAGCGAGGCCACATCGCGCAGCCCCTCGCTCGGCGGCCGGCCGCTGCGCCGCGCGCCCTGCGCCACCGTGATGCGCGCGACGGTCGGCGACAGCGCCTCGGCCACCAGGTTGCCGGCCACGCCCTGCAGGCGGCTGCGCAGGTAGTCCAGCGCCAGCAGCAGCGTCAGCGCGATGCCCACGCCGAGCAGCAGCACCAGCAGCGTGTCGCCGCTCTGGCTGGCCAGCACGCGGTCGAACACCTGCAGCATGAACAGCGCCGGCACCAGCAGCAGCAGGTTGACGAAGAAGGACAGGCCGGCGACGTGGAGCAGCGGGCGTTTGAGGAGCTTGAACAGTGAGGTCACGGCAGGGCGGCATCCGAAGCGATTGGCGTCAGGCTACGTCTGCACCACGGCGTGCCCTAGGCAAGAAGTCCACGGACCGGCCACCAATGCGGGCTGGAGCCCCTCACGCGAGGGGTTCCAGCCCCGAGGTTGGTCACCGTCAAGGTCCGACCCTGATGTCGTTGTGGTCGAAGGTGTCCGCCGTGGTTGGTCAGGTGCAACGTGGCGAGCAGCGCACGGCCCGCGGCGTCGCCGCCGTCCGCGTCGTAGTACAGGTTGCCCGTGGCGCTGTCGTAGATCACATGCACTCCGGCGCCGACCACGTCGGCCGCACCGCCGCCGTCGGACGAGGCGAACTCGTCCGCCGCCAGCGCGTTGCCGGCTCGCCGTCGTGAGCGCCGCCGAACGTCGCGAGCGACAGCTCGATGAAGTCGCCGCTGCCTGCCGAGCCCGAGGCGTTGAAGTCGATGACCGTATCGACCGCGTTCGACGCCGTGTCGAAGACGAAGGTGTCGCTGCCGGTGCCTCCGGTCATGGCGTCGGCTCCCGGGCCGCCGACGATGCGGTCGTCGCCGCCCATGCCGCTGATCACGTCGTTGCCGCCGCCGCCGCGCAACTGGTCGGCGGAGGCCGAGCCGGTGAGCGTGTCGTTGTACGCGGTTCCGATCACGCCCTCGATGTTCGAGTACGCATCGGTGCCGCGACCCGCCGAGTCGGTATTGAAGGCCGTCGCCGACGCGCTCTGCGTCAATGTGAAATTGATGGCAGCCGCGCCGTCGGAGAAGTCGATCAAATCCGATGCCGCCGGCGCCGTCAATCGTGTCGTTACCGCCGCCGCCTCGAATGATGTCATTCGATGCGCTACCAATGATATTGTCCGCGAGCCCAGTGCCGTATACACCTTCCATGTTCGCATACTGACCGCTGTTGCCAAGATCACCGGTTCCGTTCGCGATCGATGTGAACGCCGCGCTCTGAACCAGACGTGAAGGTAATGCCGGTCGTACCGGCGGAGAAGTCCACGATGTCTTCGCTGCCCGCCCCACCATCCATCGACGTGCTGTTGCCGCTGCCATCTCGAAGCACATCGTTCCCGGCGCCACCAACCAGCGTATCGCCGTTACCGGTCCCAGCAATCAGCAAGTCGTTACCCGCATTGCCTGTGAGGTTGTCGCCGCCGGCCCCGCCAACAAGTATGGATTGGCCAGCACCATCGGTACCAGTGTCGTTTCCGTCTTTTAGGTCTAGGTATGTCGCCTGGTATCCAGTGACAGCGCTGAGGTCGACAGAATTGTTGCCTGTGGTGGTCGAAATGACTCTTACCGAAGACCTGGCCCGTACGCAGTGCCACCAGCGCCGTCGCTGACCGTATATCCAAGCGTTACGACGGTCGGACTCGACACGTTCCACCGGTCGCACCTGTGGTGAACGAGAACGTCCCATCGGGGTTGATCGCGAAATCTCCGTCGTTGCCGCTGCCGCCAAGCGAGCCACTGATAAGGCTAAGCCCTGTGAGGCTCATCAACGTACCGTCGATGTCGGTGTCGTTGCCAAGGAGAACCGCCGACGAGAGGGTCACGACGGTGCTGTTCGAAACGTAGAGGACGTCATTCGTCGCGATCGGGTTGTCGTTGACACCGTTGACCGTGACGCTCGCCGTGTCAGTCGCGCTCGAGAACGCCGAGGTACCGCCGTACGTCGCGGTGCTGACCTTGGTGCCTGTCGTGCCGCTTGTCTGATCCCAGGCGCGGAAGGTGATCCCGTCGCTGACCGTCCCGCTGAAGTTCAAGTCGCCCTGGAAGTAGACGCGTGTGGCCGCATCCGCAGTCAACAGCAACGCCGACGAGTCTGACACTGGGTCGATCTGCGCCCAGGTTCCGCCGTTGTTCGTCGAGTACCACCAGGTGCCGTTGTTCGAGTTCGTGGCTGTTACGGCGATGCCGGTCACAGCGCCGTTGTCGGCGTCGGTCACATTATCCAGTCCGCCATCGACGGGCGGGTTCAGGTTGACGAGCGCAGACACCAGCGTGCCGACGGCGCCCACCGGACCACCTGCGTCCTCAGCCACCGTGGCGAGCACCGGGGCCGCCGCAACATTCAGCACCGGCGCATCGTTGGTGCCCGTGATGGTGACGTCGATCGTCTTGGTGATGACGCTGCCGTTCTGGTCGTCCAGCGTGATCGTGAAGCTCTCGACCTTCTCTGGCCTTCGGCCAGGTACTCGACGGCCGAGTCGGCCACCGTGTAGGTCCACGTCAGCTGACCACCACTGCCGGTGCCCGTGGTGTCAGAGTCTTTCACCGCCGTCAGGCTGCCCAGCACGCTGCCCACCGGCGTGCCGGTGGCGCTGACCAGGTGCACGTCGTTCAGGTCGACATCGGTGAACGTGAGGCTGCCGCTGTCGGTCAGGTTGCCCGCCGGCGTGCCTTGCTCGGTCACCGCGCCGGTCACATCCGTCGCCGACACAATCGGCGCATCGTTGGTGCCCGTGATGGTGACGTCGATCGTCTTGGTGATGACGCTGCCGTTCTGGTCGTCCAGCGTGATCGTGAAGCTCTCGACCTTCTTCTGGCCTTCGGCCAGGTACTCGACGGCCGAGTCGGCCACCGTGTAGGTCCACGTCAGCTGACCACCACTGCCGGTGCCCGTGGTGTCAGAGTCTTTCACCGCCGTCAGGCTGCCCAGCACGCTGCCCACCGGCGTGCCGGTGGCGCTGACCAGGTGCACGTCGTTCAGGTCGACATCGGTGAACGTGAGGCTGCCGCTGTCGGTCAGGTTGCCCGCCGGCGTGCCTTGCTCGGTCACCGCGCCGGTCACATCCGTCGCCGACACAATCGGCGCATCGTTGGTGCCCGTGATGGTGACGTCGATCGTCTTGGTGATGACGCTGCCGTTCTGGTCGTCCAGCGTGATCGTGAAGCTCTCGACCTTCTTCTGGCCTTCGGCCAGGTACTCGACGGCCGAGTCGGCCACCGTGTAGGTCCACGTCAGCTGACCACCACTGCCGGTGCCCGTGGTGTCAGAGTCTTTCACCGCCGTCAGGCTGCCCAGCACGCTGCCCACCGGCGTGCCGGTGGCGCTGACCAGGTGCACGTCGTTCAGGTCGACATCGGTGAACGTGAGGCTGCCGCTGTCGGTCAGGTTGCCCGCCGGCGTGCCTTGCTCGGTCACCGCGCCGGTCACATCCGTCGCCGACACAATCGGCGCATCGTTGGTGCCCGTGATGGTGACGTCGATCGTCTTGGTGATGACGCTGCCGTTCTGGTCGTCCAGCGTGATCGTGAAGCTCTCGACCTTCTTCTGGCCTTCGGCCAGGTACTCGACGGCCGAGTCGGCCACCGTGTAGGTCCACGTCAGCTGACCACCACTGCCGGTGCCCGTGGTGTCAGAGTCTTTCACCGCCGTCAGGCTGCCCAGCACGCTGCCCACCGGCGTGCCGGTGGCGCTGACCAGGTGCACGTCGTTCAGGTCGACATCGGTGAACGTGAGGCTGCCGCTGTCGGTCAGGTTGCCCGCCGGCGTGCCTTGCTCGGTCACCGCGCCGGTCACATCCGTCGCCGACACAATCGGCGCATCGTTGGTGCCCGTGATGGTGATGTCGATCGTCTTGGTGATGACGCTGCCGTTCTGGTCGTCCAGCGTGATCGTGAAGCTCTCGACCTTCTTCTGGCCTTCGGCCAGGTACTCGACGGCCGAGTCGGCCACCGTGTAGGTCCACGTCAGCTGACCACCACTGCCGGTGCCCGTGGTGTCAGAGTCTTTCACCGCCGTCAGGCTGCCCAGCACGCTGCCCACCGGCGTGCCGGTGGCGCTGACCAGGTGCACGTCGTTCAGGTCGACATCGGTGAACGTGAGGCTGCCGCTGTCGGTCAGGTTGCCCGCCGGCGTGCCTTGCTCGGTCACCGCGCCGGTCACATCCGTCGCCGACACAATCGGCGCATCGTTGGTGCCCGTGATGGTGACGTCGATCGTCTTGGTGATGACGCTGCCGTTCTGGTCGTCCAGCGTGATCGTGAAGCTCTCGACCTTCTTCTGGCCTTCGGCCAGGTACTCGACGGCCGAGTCGGCCACCGTGTAGGTCCACGTCAGCTGACCACCACTGCCGGTGCCCGTGGTGTCAGAGTCTTTCACCGCCGTCAGGCTGCCCAGCACGCTGCCCACCGGCGTGCCGGTGGCGCTGACCAGGTGCACGTCGTTCAGGTCGACATCGGTGAACGTGAGCGCTGCCGCTGTCGGTCAGGTTGCCCGCCGGCGTGCCTTGCTCGGTCACCGCGCCGGTCACATCCGTCGCCGACACAATCGGCGCATCGTTGGTGCCCGTGATGGTGACGTCGATCGTCTTGGTGATGACGCTGCCGTTCTGGTCGTCCAGCGTGATCGTGAAGCTCTCGACCTTCTTCTGGCCTTCGGCCAGGTACTCGACGGCCGAGTCGGCCACCGTGTAGGTCCACGTCAGCTGACCACCACTGCCGGTGCCCGTGGTGTCAGAGTCTTTCACCGCCGTCAGGCTGCCCAGCACGCTGCCCACCGGCGTGCCGGTGGCGCTGACCAGGTGCACGTCGTTCAGGTCGACATCGGTGAACGTGAGGCTGCCGCTGTCGGTCAGGTTGCCCGCCGGCGTGCCTTGCTCGGTCACCGCGCCGGTCACATCCGTCGCCGACACAATCGGCGCATCGTTGGTGCCCGTGATGGTGACGTCGATCGTCTTGGTGATGACGCTGCCGTTCTGGTCGTCCAGCGTGATCGTGAAGCTCTCGACCTTCTTCTGGCCTTCGGCCAGGTACTCGACGGCCGAGTCGGCCACCGTGTAGGTCCACGTCAGCTGACCACCACTGCCGGTGCCCGTGGTGTCAGAGTCTTTCACCGCCGTCAGGCTGCCCAGCACGCTGCCCACCGGCGTGCCGGTGGCGCTGACCAGGTGCACGTCGTTCAGGTCGACATCGGTGAACGTGAGGCTGCCGCTGTCGGTCAGGTTGCCCGCCGGCGTGCCTTGCTCGGTCACCGCGCCGGTCACATCCGTCGCCGACACAATCGGCGCATCGTTGGTGCCGGTGATGGTGACGTCGATCGTCTTGGTGATGACGCTGCCGTTCTGGTCGTCCAGCGTGATCGTGAAGCTCTCGACCTTCGTCTGGCCTTCGGCCAGGTACTCGACGGCCGAGTCGGCCACCGTGTAGGTCCAGGTCAGCTGACCACCACTGCCGGTGCCCGTGGTGTCAGAGTCTTTCACCGCCGTCAGGCTGCCCAGCACGCTGCCCACCGGCGTGCCGGTGGCGCTGACCAGGTGCACGTCGTTCAGGTCGACATCGGTGAACGTGATGGCTGCCGCTGTCGGTCAGGTTGCCCGCCGGCGTGCCTTGCTCGGTCACCGCGCCGGTCACATCCGTCGCCGACACAATCGGCGCATCGTTGGTGCCGGTGATGGTGACGTCGATCGTCTTGGTGATGACGCTGCCGTTCTGGTCGTCCAGCGTGATCGTGAAGCTCTCGACCTTCTTCTGGCCTTCGGCCAGGTACTCGACGGCCGAGTCGGCCACCGTGTAGGTCCACGTCAGCTGACCACCACTGCCGGTGCCCGTGGTGTCAGAGTCTTTCACCGCCGTCAGGCTGCCCAGCAGCGCTGCCCACCGGCGTGCCGGTGGCGCTGACCAGGTGCACGTCGTTCAGGTCGACATCGGTGAACGTGAGGCTGCCGCTGTCGGTCAGGTTGCCCGCCGGCGTGCCTTGCTCGGTCACCGCGCCGGTCACATCCGTCGCCGACACAATCGGCGCATCGTTGGTGCCGGTGATGGTGACGTCGATCGTCTTGGTGATGACGCTGCCGTTCTGGTCGTCCAGCGTGATCGTGAAGCTCTCGACCTTCTTCTGGCCTTCGGCCAGGTACTCGACGGCCGAGTCGGCCACCGTGTAGGTCCACGTCAGCTGACCACCACTGCCGGTGCCCGTGGTGTCAGAGTCTTTCACCGCCGTCAGGCTGCCCAGCACGCTGCCCACCGGCGTGCCGGTGGCGCTGACCAGGTGCACGTCGTTCAGGTCGACATCGGTGAACGTGAGGCTGCCGCTGTCGGTCAGGTTGCCCGCCGGCGTGCCTTGCTCGGTCACCGCGCCGGTCACATCCGTCGCCGACACAATCGGCGCATCGTTGGTGCCCGTGATGGTGACGTCGATCGTCTTGGTGATGACGCTGCCGTTCTGGTCGTCCAGCGTGATCGTGAAGCTCTCGACCTTCTTCTGGCCTTCGGCCAGGTACTCGACGGCCGAGTCGGCCACCGTGTAGGTCCACGTCAGCTGACCACCGCTGCCGGTGCCCGTGGTGTCAGAGTCTTTCACCGCCGTCAGGCTGCCCAGCACGCTGCCCACCGGCGTGCCGGTGGCGCTGACCAGGTGCACGTCGTTCAGGTCGACATCGGTGAACGTGAGCGTGCCGCTGTCGGTCAGGTTGCCCGCCGGCGTGACTTGCTCGGTCACCGCGCCGGTCACATCCGTCGCCGACACAATCGGCGCATCGTTGGTGCCGGTGATGGTGACGTCGATCGTCTTGGTGATGACGCTGCCGTTCTGGTCGTCCAGCGTGATCGTGAAGCTCTCGACCTTCTTCTGGCCTTCGGCCAGGTACTCGACGGCCGAGTCGGCCACCGTGTAGGTCCACGTCAGCTGACCGCCACTGCCGGTGCCCGTGGTGTCAGAGTCTTTCACCGCCGTCAGGCTGCCCAGCACGCTGCCCACCGGCGTGCCGGTGGCGCTGACCAGGTGCACGTCGTTCAGGTCGACATCGGTGAACGTGAGGCTGCCGCTGTCGGTCAGGTTGCCCGCCGGCGTGCCTTGCTCGGTCACCGCGCCGGTCACATCCGTCGCCGACACAATCGGCGCATCGTTGGTGCCGGTGATGGTGACGTCGATCGTGCTTGGTGATGACGCTGCCGCTTCTGGTCGTCCAGCGTGATCGTGAAGCTCTCGACCTTCTTCTGGCCTTCGGCAAGGTACTCGACGGCGACGTCGGCCACCGTGTAGGTCCACGTCAGCTGACCACCACTGCCGGTGCCCGTGGTGTCAGAGTCTTGCACCGCCGTCAGGCTGCCCAGCACGCTGCCCACCGGCGTGCCGGTGGCGCTGACCAGGTGCACGTCGTTCAGGTCGACATCGGTGAACGTGAGGCGTGCCGCTGTCGGTCAGGTTGCCCGCCGGCGTGCCTTGCTCGGTCACCGCGCCGGTCACATCCGTCGCCGACACAATCGGCGCATCGTTGGTGCCGGTGATGGTGACGTCGATCGTCTTGGTGATCGACGCTGCCGTTCTGGTCGTCCAGCGTGATCGTGAAGCTCTCGACCTTCTTCTGGCCTTCGGCCAGATACTCGACGGCCGAAGTCGGCCACCGTGTAGGTCCACGTCAGCTGACCACCACTGCCGGTGCCCGTGGTGTCAGAGTCTTTCACCGCCGTCAGGCTGCCCAGCACGCTGCCCACCGGCGTGCCGGTGGCGCTGACCAGGTGCACGTCGTTCAGGTCGACATCGGTGAACGTGAGGCTGCCGCTGTCGGTCAGGTTGCCCGCCGGCGTGCCTTGCTCGGTCACCGCGCCGGTCACATCCGTCGCCGACACAATCGGCGCATCGTTGGTGCCCGTGATGGTGATCGTCACATTCTGAGTGGCACGTCGACCCGTGCCCGTCAGCGATGGTGACGACGTACGTTTCCGTGACAGTCTGCCCTTGGGCCAGGTACTGTGCCGCTGCGTTGGTCAGATCATAGGTCCATCCCACTGAGCCGCTACCGCCGCGGTTGGCCGCCTCGCTCACGCCTGCGAGCGCAAACGCACCAAGCGACGTGGTGTTGCCCGCTGCCGCCGCGAATGACGCGGTGTGGGTGTCGGCAAGATCAACGTCGTTGAACGCCACCGTGCCCGCCGCGCTCAGCGAGTCGTTCAGGCTGGTCGGTGTCGGCCGCGTCTTCGGTTACCGCACCCGCTTGGGGACCACTGGTGATCGTGACAACATCGTTGGCGCCGGCAAACGACACGGTTGCGGTAGCCCAACTGAGCGTGCCGCTCGCCAGGCGGATCGCGTAGGTGAAGCTGTCCGTAAGGGTCTCGACCCACGGCGAGCGCCTGCAGTGCCCCTTTCATCGCTGCACTGAAGGTGCTCGTGTCATACCCCACTGTCCCGTCTGCCCTGATCCAGATGTGAGCGCCGCTCGCGCTGTAATCCGTGCTCATCGATTCGACCCGAGCCGTGTCCTGGGTCAGAAGGTCCGCCGGCGCGTAGATCTTGGTGGCAGTCGAGGCGCTGGTGCCATCATCCAGCGACCAGAGTACCTTTGCGTTGCCCCCGAGGTCGTTGGCCATCACGTTCAGGATGAGGCAGATCGAATCCTCGGTGATCAGTGAACCACTCGCCGTCGTCGTCAACAGATCGTCCGTCGCTTGGGGCGTGTTGGAAAACGAAGTGGTCGTTCCGCCGCTGGTATTGGTAGCCATGTCTTTTCCCATCGTAGATGTCAATCTGATTCAGCCGATGGATCCTGTTCGCGATGACGGCCTGGCGCTGAACTGCTGCGGCGCTGGCCCGTCATCTCGGTGCGCTATCGGCCCAGCCAGTAGCGCGTTGGCGGGATGATGTGGGCGCGGGTTCGGGAACAGGTCCCCCGCAACAGAGGGTCGCCCTTCAGGTCGGGGGAGGGTCGGTGCGGCGCGCGTGAAGCAAGTCACGGCCTCTGGCCGAGCCGGGGAGCGGCGTGTAACCGCCGGCGTTGATCGCCGGTCGGCGCGTGGCTATTGCGCGTCAGCCAACAGTCGCAACAGCAACTCGACGCGCGCCTGCACGGCCGTCAGCGCACCGGCGCCCGGCAGTTCGGCGCTGTCGCCGCCCTGCACCGGGCCGGCCGCACAGCGGCTGGCGCGCAGCACGCGCACACCGCTGCGCGCCGCGCGCCGCAACGCGGCTTCGAGCGGTGCACTCATCGCGCCGTTGCCGGTGCCGGCGACCACCAGGCCGTCGACCTTCTGCGCCACCAGTGCATCGACGAGCGCGCCGCTGCTGCCGGCATGGTTGAGCACGATCTCGACGCGCGGCCAGGTGGCGGGCTCGGCGGCGATCGCGTCCACGCCGAGCGCGGCCGCTGCGCCCGCCGCAGGCGCGGGCTGGCACAGCACGCGCACCTGCCCGTCCTCGATCAGCGCCAGCGGCCCGGCATCGCCGCCGTCGAAGGCATCGAGCCGGTAGGTGTGCACCTTGCGCACGTCGGCCCCGGCCCAGGCGCGGCCGGCGATGACGACGCTGACGCCGGGCACGTTGCCGTCGCGCGCGAGCGTCACCGCATCGAGCAGGTTCTGCGGCCCGTCGGCCTGCAGCGACGTGGCCGGGCGCATCGCGGCGGTCAGCACCAGCGGCTTCGCCGGCGCCAGCACGCGGTGCAGGAAGTAGGCGGTTTCCTCGAGCGTGTCGGTGCCGTGCGTCACCACCACGCCGGCCACGTCGGCGCGCGCCAGGTGCTGCGCGGCGCGCTGCGCCAGGCGCTGCCAGGTGGCGTGGTCCATGTCCTTGCTGTCGAGCTGGGCCACCTGCTCGCACTCGATCGGCAGCTGCGCCAGCGGCGGCACGGCGGCCACCAGTTGCGCCACGCCGAGCTGCGCCGCGGTGTAGTTGACGGCGTCGGCCGCGCTCGCGGCGGTGCCGGCGATCGTGCCGCCGGTGCCCAGGATGACGATCTTGCGTTGCATTGGCACCCGATCTGGATGAAAATACAGTTACTGGACAAACCACCAGCCCTTGCCTGGGCAGCGACCATGATCGAAGAACGCCCGAAGCTTACCGACCGCCAGCAACAGATCCTCGAGCTCGTGCAAAGCGCGATCGAGCGCACCGGCGCACCGCCCACCCGGGCCGAGATCGCCGCCGAGCTCGGCTTTCGTTCGCCCAACGCCGCCGAAGAGCATTTGCAGGCGCTGGCCCGCAAGGGCGTGATCGAGCTGGTGGGCGGCACCTCGCGCGGCATCCGGCTGCGTGCCGACACGCTGCGCGCACTCAACGAAGCGCGCGGCAAGCAGTACAGCCTGCCGGGCCTGACGCAACTGATGCTGCCGCTGGTGGGCCGGGTGGCCGCCGGCAGCCCGATCCTGGCGCAGGAACACATCGACCAGACCTACATCGTCGAAGCCAGCATGTTCGCGCGCAAGCCCGATTACCTGCTCAAGGTGCGCGGCATGAGCATGCGCGACGCCGGCATCATGGACGGCGACCTGCTCGCGGTGCAGAAGGCCAAGGAGGCCAAGAACGGCCAGATCGTCGTCGCGCGGCTGGGCGACGAGGTGACCGTCAAGCGCTTCAAGCGCGGCCGCCACGGCATCGAGCTGATCCCCGAGAACCCCGACTTCGAAACCATCGTCGTCTCGCCGGGCGAAACCCAGTTCGAAATCGAAGGCCTCGCGGTCGGGCTGATCCGCAACAACATGATGATGTGAGATGGCGCAGTCGGACACGGCCTACAGGCACGCCAAGGCGGCGGTGCGCATCAAGCAGCCCAAGGCTGCGCACGCCGGCGCCTGCAGCGAGCTCGAGCAACTGCCCAACATCGGCCCCGCGCTGGCCGCCGACTTGCGGCTGATCGGCATCCGCACGCCGAAGGATCTGCGCGGGCGCGATCCGTTCGTGCTGTACCAGCAGTTGTGCGCCGCCACCGGTTGCCGGCAAGACCCCTGCGTGCTCGACACCTTCATGGCCGCCACCGATTTCATGCGCGGCGCCGAGGCCGCGCCGTGGTGGGTCTACACGGCGCAGCGCAAGGCCCTGTACGGGCAGGTGTAGCCTCAGCGCCCGCCGAGGTAGTCGCCCTTGCCGAGCTCGACGCCGCCGTGGCGCAGCAGCGCGTAGGCGGTGGTGGTGTGGAAGAAGAAGTTCGGCAGCGCGTAGTGCTTCAGGTAGGCCTCGCCGCTGAACACCAGCGGGTCGCCCGAGCGCATCGGGATCGTGATCTCGCGGCCTTCGCTGCCGTCGATTTGCGCCGCGTCGAACGAGATGACGTAGTCGATCGTCTTCTGCACCCGCAAGCGCAGGTCGGCCAGCGTGGTCTCGGTGTCTTCCCACTTCGGCACCTCGACGCCGGCCAGCCGCGCCATGCAGCTCTTCGCGGCATCGCTGGCAATCTGGATCTGCTTGGCAAACGGCAGCATGTCGGGCGCCAGGCGCAGGCCGACGTAGTTGTTGGGGTCGAACTTGCGCGCCTCGGCATGGGCTTGCGCCTTGTCCAGCCAGACCAGCAGGTTGGAAAGCATGCGGATAAAGATCGGCGCGCTAGCCGAGTGCATCGTGATCGCCATGGCGTGTGTCTCCTGTTGTAAGCGCGCGATCGTAGCGCGCAAGGCAGAATCACGCGTGTGAACGCGACCAACATGAACATCATCATCCTCGATGACTATCAGGATGCCGTGCGCAAGCTGCAGTGCGCATCCAAGCTCGAGCACCTCAACGCCAAGGTCTTCACCAACACGGTCAAGGGCATCGGCCAGCTGTCGGTGCGGCTGCGCGATGCCGAGGTGCTGGTGCTGATCCGCGAGCGCACCGCGTTCCCGCGCCAGTTGCTGGAAAAGCTGCCCAAGCTGAGGCTGATCTCGCAGACCGGCCGCGTCGGGTCGCACATCGACGTCGAGGCCTGCACGCGGCTGGGCATCGCGGTGGCCGAGGGCGTCGGTTCGCCGGTGGCGCCGGCCGAACTGACCTGGGCCCTGATCATGGCGGCGATGCGGCGCCTGCCGCAGTACATCGCCAACCTCAAGCACGGCGCCTGGCAGCAGTCGGGGCTGAAGGCGGCGGCGATGCCGCCCAACTTCAACATCGGCATGAAGCTCGAGGGCAAGACGCTGGGCATCTGGGGCTACGGCAAGGTCGGCCGGCGCATCGCGGGCTACGGGCGCGCCTTCGGCATGAACGTCACCGTCTGGGGCAGCGAGGCCTCGCGCAACCAGGCGCGCGCCGACGGCCTGCTGCCGGCACCGACGCGCGAAGCCTTCTTCGACACCTGCGACGTGCTGTCGCTGCACCTGCGCCTGACCGACGCCACGCGCGGCATCGTCACGCTCGACGACCTGACGCGCATGAAGCCGACGGCACTGTTCGTCAACACCTCGCGCGCCGAGCTGATCGACGAAGGCGCGCTGGTCTCGGCGCTCAACCGCGGCCGCCCCGGCATGGCCGCGGTGGACGTGTTCGAAACCGAGCCGATCCTGCAGGGCCACCCGCTGCTGCGGCTGGAAAACGCCGTCTGCACGCCGCACATCGGCTATGTCGAGCAGGACAGCTACGAGATGTACTTCGGCGCCGCGTTCGACAACGTCGTCGCCTTCGTCAACCAGAACCCCACCAACATCGTCAATCCGGACGCGCTGAAGGTGATCCGTTGAACCCACCGCTGCCGGCGCAGCCGAACCAGCCGCGCTCGCCCGGCGAGTTGCTGCGCGTGTTCAGCGCGCTGGCGTTGCAGGGCTTCGGCGGCGTGCTGCCGATCGCGCAGCGCGAACTGGTCGAGCGCCGCCAGTGGCTCACGCAGGAGCAGTTCGTCGAGACGCTGTCGATCGGCCAGGTGCTGCCCGGGCCCAACATCGTCAACATGGCGCTGATGATCGGCGACCGCTTCTTCGGCTGGCGCGGTGCCTTCGCCGCGTTGGCCGGCCTGCTGGCATTGCCGCTGATGATCGTGATGACGCTGGCGGTGCTGTACGCGCGCTTCGCCGCCGAGCCGCTGGTGGCCGGCGCGCTGCACGGCATGGGGGCGGTGGCTGCCGGGCTGATCGTGGCGATGGCGCTCAAGCTGGTGCCGACGCTGGCGCGCAACCCGCTCGGCCGCGTGCCGTGCGCGCTGGCGCTGCTGGCCACGCTGGTGGTGGTGGGCGGGCTGCGCTGGCCGATGGCCTATGCGGTGCTCGGCATCGGCGGCGCCGCGGTGGCGGCGGCATGGTGGCGGCTGGGGCACGCCCGGTGAGCTTCTCGATGGCCAGCGGCGCCGACTGGTGGGCGCTGTTCGCGCACTTCCTGGCGATGTCGATGCTGGCCATCGGCGGTGCGGTGGCGGTGGCACCCGAGATCCATCGCTACGTGGTCGTGCAGCGCGGCTGGATCGACGACACCCAGTTCAGCGCCGCGATCGCACTGGCGCAGGCTTCGCCGGGGCCGAACCTGATGTTCGTGCCGGTGATCGGTTATGCGGTGGCCGGCTTCGGCGGCGCGGCGCTCGCGCTCGTCGGCATGCTGGTGCCGAGCACCACGCTGGCGCTCGCCGCCACCCGCTGGGGCGGCAAGCGCCGCGAGAGCCGCGGCGTGCGCGCCTTCGTGGCCGGCATGGCGCCGATCACGATCGGCCTGCTGCTGAGCACCGGCGGCCTGCTGGCGCTGCCCCACGCGCAGCAACCGGCGGCCTGGGTGCTGGGGCTCGCCACCGTCGTGCTGATGCTGCGCACCGCGATCAACCCGGTGTGGCTGATCGCGGCCGGCGCAACGGTCGGCGCGCTGGGCTGGATCTAGCTAGACGCCTTCGAGCAGCGCGGGCAGCAGCTGGGCGGCACTGCCGCGCAACACCAGGTGCGCATCGTCGTCGATCTCGCTCTCGTTCGGATTGACGATCGCCACCCACGCACCGGCGCGACGCGCCGCACTGGCGAGCCCGGCCGCCGGCCAGACGGCGCCCGACGTGCCGACGACGAGCATCACGCTGCACTGCCGCGCGGCGCGTTCGGCCCGCTCCAGCGCCAGCGCGGGCAGCATCTCGCCGAACCACACCACGCCCGGCCGGACGGGGTTGCCGCACTCGGCGCAGCGCGGTGGGCCACCGTGCGCTGCCACTGCCGCCGCCACGGCGCAGGGCGGCCGGTGCGGGCAGGCATCGAGCCAGCGGTCTTGCAGGATGTCGCCATGCAGCCGGATCGCATCGCGGTTGCCGGCGCGCTGGTGCAGGTCGTCGACGTTCTGCGTCACGATCGTCAGCACGCCGGGATGGCGCTGGTCGAGCGCGGCGAGCGCCAGGTGGCCGGCATTCGGCTGCGCGCGGCGCACGCCGTCGCGTCGCTCCTGGTACCACTGCCAGACGCGCTGCGGCTGCGCGCGAAAGCCGACTTCGCTGGCGAGCTCGGCCGGATCGAACCGCGACCACAGGCCCGTCATCGCGTCGCGAAACGTCGGGATGCCGCTCTCGGCGCTCATGCCGGCGCCCGTCAGCACGACCAGGCCGCCCGGTCGCAACGCCGCGCGCACGCGCTCGCGCGCGCTGTCAATGGCCTGGTCGCCTTTGCCGCAAGGCTTCATACAGGCACACCCCCGCAGCGACCGACACGTTCAGGCTCTCGACGGCGCCCTGCATCGGGATGCGCACCAGTTCATCGCAGGTCTTGCGCGTCAACTGGCGCAGCCCCGTGCCTTCGGCGCCGAGCACCAGCGCCACCGGGCCGCTGAGGTCGAGGTCGTAGATCGTGCGCTCGGCATCGTCGCTGGTGCCGACGATGCGGATGTCGCGCTCCTTCATCTCGTTCAGCGAACGCGCCAGGTTGGTGACCATCAGGTACGGCACCGTCTCGGCCGCGCCGCTGGCCACCTTGGCCACCGTCGCGTTGAGGCCGACGGCATGGTCCTTCGGCGCGATCACCGCGTGCGCACCGGCACCGTCGGCCACGCGCAGGCAGGCGCCGAGGTTGTGCGGGTCGGTCACGCCATCGAGCACCAGCACCAGCGGTGCGCCCTTCACGTCGTCCAGCACGTCGTCGAGCGAATGGCGCGCGACCAGCGCGGTGACACGCGCCACCACGCCCTGGTGGCGCGCGGTGCCGGCCAGCTGCGTCAGTTGCGCATCGCTGCTGTCGATCAGCTTGGCCCCGGCTTCGCGTGCGCGCTCGGCGAACTGGCGCATGCGGGCGTCGCGGCGCTTCGCGTCGAGGTGGATCTCGAGCACCGATGCGGGCGCGGTCTTCAGGCGCACCGTGACGGCGTGAAAGCCGAACAGGATGCGGGCACTCATGCGTGCCCCGGCAATGTCGCGTGATGCATCACGCGATGGTAGCCGTCGCTTCGTGCGGTCACCGTCGGCACGCCGACCGCAGGCTCAGGCGCTGGCCCAGTGGCTGGCCCAGCGCCAGGCCAGCAGCGCACCGATCAGCACCGGCTGGTGCACCATGTAGAAGCTGAGCGACCAGCGCCCGAGCAAGGCCAGCGCCTGCAACGGGCGCGGCACCGCACCGGCGAGCACGCCGCGGCGATGGGCCAGCAGCCATCGCCCGGCGGCCTGGCCCCACAGCATCACGCCCAACCAGGGCAGCAGCGGCGCGTAGTCTTCGGTCACCGGCTTCCTCGTCACCAGCCCGATCCAGCTGGTCCAGGGCGTGTCGAACCAGGGGTGCTGCAGCCATTGCGGCAGCAGCAACGCCACCAGGCCCAGCGGCCACAGCCAGCCGCCGAGCGGCGCCGCGAGCCGCGCCACGACCAGCATCAGCGCGATGCCGTGCAGGATGCCGAAGCTGATCCAGCTCTTCGGGAACATCAGCGCCGAGCCGGCCGAGACCAGCACCGCGCAGACCGCGATCTGCGCCCAGCGGCGCCAGAACCGGGGCCAGCTCTGGCCGCCCTCGAGGGCCACCGCCTGCGCCACACCGGCGGTGAACAGGAACAGGCTGACGATGGCCTTGCGCTGCATCGTCCAGAACGGATCGGTGTAGAAGTTCTGCCGCGGTTCGAGCCAGCCGAAGAAGTTCAGGTCGAAGCAGAAATGAAACACCGCCATCCAGACGATGGCCACGCCGCGCATGGCGTCGAGGCGGTCGAAGCGGGCGGGGCTGGCGGCGCTCATGTCCTGGTTGCGGGTTGGAGTCGTCGCCGAGGATTGTCCGCGACAGGATCCATCGCAAGGCCCGCTACGATGCGCCCATGATTGCCCATGCCCACGCCCATGCTCCGGCCCCACGCCGCAGCGCCGAAGAACAGACCGCTTCTCGATGCCGCGCTGGCCGACCTGTTCGAGCGCCGCATCACGTTCAACCAGACGCTGGGCCTGAAGGTCGAGTCGGCGTGCGCGCCCGAGCCGCGCATCCGCTTCGCGATGAAGCCCGAACTGGTGGGCCACTACCTGTACGGCCGGCTGCACGGTGGCGTGATCTCGGCCACCCTCGACGCGATGGGGGGCCTGGCGCTGATGGTGGCCATCGGCGAGAAGCACGCCGACGAAGACACCGCACAGGTGCTGCACCGCTTTGCCAAGATGAGCACGATCGACCTGCGCATCGACTACCTGCGCCCCGGCGTCGGCACCTCGTTCGTCGCCACGGCCGCGGTCACGCGGCTGGGCGGACGCATCGGCTCGACGCAGATGCGCCTGACCAACGACCAGGGCATCGTGATCGCGACAGGCTCGGCGGCCTACGTGATCAGCTGAGCGCTGCGCCGCTCACTTGGCCGCGGCGCGGCCGAACTGCGCCTCGAACCACTCGTCGAGCATGCGTTTCTCGTGGCGCAGCATTTCACCGTCCGCGTAGCGGTTCATGCGCTCGAGGTAGGCCATGTCGGAGACGGTCTGCTCGACACGGCGCACCGGCTGGCCGGCCGACTCCAGCGTGTAGCGCAGCTTGATGCGCGGCCAGTCGGCCATGCCCAGCAGCACGCGGACGTCCGCGGCCCGGCGGCGGTCGAAGCGCAGCTCGCCGGCCAGGTCGACGTCGAGCACCTCGATGGTCAGGGTCTGGCCGTCGCCCACATGCCTGGCCGCCTGCACCTCGAGGTAGCGCTTGAGTTCGCGCAGGTTCTGCGAGCTGTCGTGGCGATCATCCTCGGCATCGGAGAACTTCTCCGGCTGCACGAACGACACCTGCACGCTGCCGGCAGCCTGGGCGGCCGCCGCGGCAGTCCGGCCGCGAAGGCGATGGCGGAGGCGCAGCGCATGGCACCCTGGGCGCAACGATCAGGAAGAGCGCATGAGGCACGCTGCCTGTGGCGCGAGCGCTCGAGGATGGTCAGATCCGTCTGCGCGTGCTCCCAACCGGCACGTGCCCGGCGCTGCGCTCGATCTACAGGCTCTGCGCGAGTTGCTCGAGGATGGCCGGGTTTTCCAGCGTCGAGGTGTCTTGCGTGATCGCCTCGCCCTTGGCGATCGAGCGCAGCAATCGGCGCATGATCTTGCCGCTGCGCGTCTTGGGCAGGTTGTCGCCGAAACGGATGTCCTTGGGCTTGGCGATCGGGCCGATCTCCTTGGCCACCCAGTTGCGCAGTTCGTTGGCGATCTTCTTGGCTTCGTCGCCGGTCGGACGCGCACGCTTCAAGACCACGAAGGCGCAGATCGCCTCGCCGGTGGTGTCGTCCGGACGGCCGACGACCGCGGCTTCGGCCACCAGCTCGGTGCACGACACCAGCGCGCTCTCGATCTCCATCGTGCCCATGCGGTGGCCCGAGACGTTGAGCACGTCGTCGATGCGGCCGGTGATCGTGAAGTAGCCGGTGGCCGGGTCGCGGATCGCACCGTCGCCGGCGAGGTAGTACTTGCCCTGGAAATCGGCCGGGTAGTAGCTCTTCTGGTAGCGCTCGGGGTCGCCCCAGATGGTGCGGATCATGCTCGGCCACGGCTGCTTGACGACCAGGATGCCGCCCTGGCCGTGGGGCACGTCCTTGCCGGTCTCGTCGACGACCGCGGCCTGGATGCCGGGGAACGGCAGCGTGCACGAGCCCGGCACCAGCGTGGTCACGCCGGGCAGCGGGGTGATCATGTGGCCGCCGGTCTCGGTCTGCCAGAAGGTGTCGACGATCGGGCAGCGGCCGCCGCCGACATGCTTGTGATACCACTCCCAGGCCGCCGGGTTGATCGGCTCGCCGACCGAACCGAGGATGCGCAGCGACGACAGATCGCTGCGTGCCGGGTGCACCGCGGCGTTGCCTTCGGCGGCCTTGATCAGCGAGCGGATCGCGGTCGGCGCGGTGTAGAAGATCGTGACCTTGTGCTTCTCGATCGTCTTCCAGAAGCGGGCGGCGTCGGGGTAGGTCGGCACGCCCTCGAACACGATCTCGGTGCCACCGAGCGCCAGCGGGCCGTAGGTGATGTAGGTGTGGCCGGTGACCCAGCCGATGTCGGCGGTGCACCAGAAGATGTCGTTGTCCTTCAGGTCGAAGGTCCACTTCGTCGTCAGCGCCGCGAACAGCAGGTAGCCGCCGGTGCTGTGCTGCACGCCCTTGGGCTTGCCGGTCGAGCCCGAGGTGTAGAGCAGGAACAGCGGATGCTCGGCGTCGACCCACTCGGGCTCGCAGCTGGTCGGCTTGCCATTCAGTTCTTCGTGCAGCCAGCGGTCGCGCGCGGGGTTCCAGGGAATCTGGCCGCCGGTGCGCTTGTAGACGATCACGTCCTTGATCGAATCGCAGCCGCCCAGGGCAATGGCCTCGTCGACGATGGCCTTCAGCGGCAACTGCTTGCCGCCGCGCAGCTGCTCGTCGGCGGTGATGACCATCACTGCGCCGGCGTCCTGGACGCGGTCGCGAACCGATTGCGCCGAGAAGCCGCCGAACACCACCGAGTGGATCGCACCGATGCGTGCGCAGGCCTGCATCGCCGCCACGCCCTCGACGCTCATCGACATGTAGATCAGCACGCGGTCGCCCTTCTTGACCCCGCGTGATTTCAGTGCATTGGCGAACTGGCACACCTTGGCCAGCAGCTCGCGGTAGGTGACCTTGGTGACGGCACCGTCGTCGGCCTCGAAGATGATCGCGACCTTGTCGCCCAGGCCGCGTCTCGACGTTGCGGTCCAGGCAGTTGTACGAGACGTTGAGCGTGCCGTCTTCGAACCACTTGAAGAACGGCGCGTTGTCGCGGTTCAGGCCCTTCGTGAACGGCGTCTTCCAGCTCACGAACTCGCGCGCCAGGCGCGACCAGTAACCCTCGTAGTCGGCGGCGGCTTCGGCCACCAGCTTGTCGTAGGCCGCCTGACCGGCGACGTTGGCCGACGCCGCGAGCGCGGCGGGCGGGGGATACAGCCTGGTTTCGTGGCCTTCGCTGCTCATGATGGTCTCCTGCGGATGGTCGGTTCTTGAAAGTCCGGCAAAGGTAGGCCCGGGCTCTTACCGAGGCCTTACTCTGCCGCAAAGCGTGCGCCGATGGGAGCGTCCCTACAATCCCACGCATCCGGAATTCCCCTGAACCCGCCCATGCAACCCCTGCCCGCCAACACCACGCCCGAGATGCGCACACTGCCGAAGCTCATCTTCATGAGCCGCTGGCTGCAGCTGCCGCTGTACCTGGGCCTGATCGCCGCGCAGGGCGTCTACGTCTGGCACTTCCTGATCGAGCTGCTGCACCTGATCGAGGCGGCGTTCGGCAGCCCGGCGGCGATCGGCGCGCTGGCCAAGAGCATCGGCTACAGCGGCGAGGCGGTCGCGCTCAACGAAACGATCATCATGCTGGTGGTGCTGGCGCTGATCGACGTGGTGATGATCAGCAACCTGCTGATCATGGTCATCGTCGGCGGCTACGAGACCTTCATCTCGCGCATGAACCTCGAGGGCCATCCCGACCAGCCCGAATGGTTGAGCCATGTCAATGCCTCGGTGCTGAAGGTCAAGCTGGCCACCGCGATCATCGGCATCAGCTCGATCCACCTGCTGAAGACCTTCATCAACGCCGCCAACTACTCGGAGAAGGTGCTGATCGCGCAGACCGCGATCCACATCACCTTCCTGCTGTCGGCGATGGCGATCGCCTACACCGACCGCCTCATGTCGGCGTCGAAGCCGGAACCGCACGCCTGACGCGGCCCGCAGCGATCAGGATCGCCACACCGGCCAGGCCCGCAATCAGCGAGCCGGCAAGCACGCCGAGCTTGAGCTTGGTTTCGTAGACGGCACCGAGGCCGTCGAAGGCGAGGCCACCGATGAACAGGCTCATCGTGAAGCCGATGCCGCACAGCACGCACACGCCGAACAGCTGCAGTGTGCTGGCCCCGGCCGGTGCCGCGCCGAGGCCCGCACGCAGCATCAGCCACGAGGCGCCGAACACGCCGATGGCCTTGCCGAAGACCAGGCCGAGAACGATGCCCAGCGTCACCGGGTCGAGCAGCGCCGCGGGGCTGGCGCCGGCCAGATTGACGCCCGCGTTGCAGAACCCGAACACCGGCAGGATCAGGAAGGCCACCCACGGGTGCAGGCCATGCTCGATGCGCTGCAGCGGCGAGCCGCCGTCAGCGTCGCGGACCGGGATCGCCATCGCGGTGAGCACGCCCGCCAGCGTCGCGTGCACGCCCGACTTGAGCACGAAGACCCAGATCAGCAGACCGACCGCCGCGTACACGTCCACCCGCATCACCTTCATGCGGTTCAGCAGCAGCAGCGCCGCCAGCCCGACGACGGCGCCGCCCAGCGCCGTGACCGAGAGCTTGTCGGTGTAGAACAGCGCAATGACGACGATCGCGCCCAGGTCGTCGATGATCGCCACCGCCGCCAGGAAGACCTTCAACGACGCCGGCACCCGCGAGCCGAGCAGCATCACGATGCCGATGGCAAAGGCGATGTCGGTGGCGGCCGGGATGGCCCAGCCCTGCAGTGCCTGGGCATCGCCCCGGTTGACGGCCGCATAGATCAGCGCCGGAACCGCCATGCCGCCGATTGCAGCCGCCAGCGGCAGCAGTGCCTGCTGGCGGCTGGCCAGTTCACCCTCGACGAACTCGCGCTTGATCTCCAGGCCGACCAGGAAGAAGAACACCGCCATCCACAGGTCATTGACCCAGACGAGCAGCGTCTTCTCGAGCACCAGCGTCTTGCCGAGGACCAGTTCGCCCGGCGTTTGCAGGAACGCCTCGTACCAGCCCGCAAGCGACGAGTTGCTGACCACCAGCGCGGCCAGCGCCGCGATGCCCAGCACCACGCCGCCGGCAGACTCGTTGGCGAAGAAGCGCATGAAGGCGGTGGCCTTCTGCGGCGAGCGTTCAGACATGTGCAGGCCCCCTTTGCAGCAGGCGGCATCATGCCGCATCGGACGCCGCTGTCGCGTTAGGATGAAAAGCGGCGGGCATGCCCGCACCGCCGATCAAAGGAGGTCACAGTGAGCAAGTACGCATTCGGCAAGACCGTCGCGATGACATTCGACGCGGCCGTCGAGAAGGTCACCCAGGAACTCGCCAAGGAAGGTTTCGGCGTGCTGACGCAGATCGACGTCGCCGCCACGCTGAAGGCCAAGCTCGGCCTGGACGTGCCGGCCTACAAGATCCTCGGCGCCTGCAACCCGCAGTTCGCCAGCCAGGCACTCGCCGCCGAGCCGCAGATCGGTGCGCTGCTGCCGTGCAACGTCGTCGTCCGGCGTGACGCGGCCGGCAGCACGCATGTCGAGTTCATGGATCCGGATGCGGTGCTGCGGCTGGTCGATCACCCGGCTGTCGGACAGCTTGCCGGGCAGGTGCGCGAGCGTCTCGTGCGGGTGATGGACCACATGTAGCGCGCGCCGCGGCGCGCGCTACAGCTGCCGCGCGTCGAAGGTGTTGCACTGCCCGACGCTGCCCGACTCGAGCCCGCGCCGGAACCAGCTCTGCCGCTGCTGGCTGCTGCCGTGCGTGAAGCTCTCGGGCACCACCGTGCCCTGCGTCTTGCGCTGCAGCATGTCGTCGCCGATCTGTGCGGCAGCGTTCATCGCCTCGTCGATGTCACCGCGGTCGAGCCAGCCCTTGCCCTTTTGCGAGTGGTGGGCCCAGACGCCGGCAAAACAGTCGGCCTGCAACTCCACGCGCACCGACAAGGCGTTCATCTGCTGCGCCGATACGCGACCGCGCATGCCGTCGACCTTGCCGGTGATGCCGAGCTGGTTCTGCACATGGTGGCCGACCTCGTGCGCGATCACATAGGCCTGCGCGAAATCGCCCGGCGCACCCATGCGTGAACGCAGCGTGTCGAAGAAGCCGAGGTCGAGGTAGACCTTCTGGTCGCCGGGGCAATAGAACGGCCCCATCGCCGACTGGCCGGTGCCGCAGGCGGTGCCGACCGCGCCGCGGAACAGCACCAGCTTGGGCTCGCGGTAGGCGGCGCCACCGGTCTTCATCACCGCGCCCCAGATGTCTTCGGTGTCGGCGAGCACGGTCGACACGAACGCCGCCACCTCGTCGTTGGCCGGCGGCCGTTGCGCCGGCGCCTGCTGCGCCGACGGCGCCTCGATCGCACCACCGCCGCCGCCGAGCACGCCGAGCAGCGTCAGCGGGTTGATGCCGAAGATCCAGCCCGCGACCAACGCGATGACGATGGTGCCCAGGCCGATGCCGCGCCCGCCACCGACACGAAACCCGCCACCACGCCCGCCGCCTTCGCCGCGACGGTCCTCGACGTTGTCACTCTGGCGCTGGCCTTCCCATTTCACGGTGCGGGTCTCCGTTCGAGGGATCAGGTCTTGGGCAGCGTGACGCCGCGCTGGCCCTGGTACTTGCCGCCGCGGTCCTTGTACGAGGTTTCGCAGACCTCGTCGCTCTCGAAGAACAGCACCTGGGCACAACCCTCGCCGGCGTAGATCTTGGCCGGCAGCGGCGTGGTGTTGGAAAACTCGAGCGTCACGAAGCCCTCCCACTCGGGCTCGAACGGCGTGACGTTGACGATGATGCCGCAGCGCGCATAGGTGCTCTTGCCCAGGCAGATCGTCAGCACGTTGCGTGGAATGCGGAAGTACTCGATCGTGCGCGCCAGCGCGAAGCTGTTCGGCGGGATGATGCAGACGTCGGACTCGATGTCGACGAAGCTCCTCTCGTCGAAGTTCTTCGGGTCGACCACCGTGCTGTAGATGTTGGTGAAGACCTTGAACTCGGGCGCGCAGCGGATGTCGTAGCCGTAGCTCGAGGTGCCGTAGCTGACGATCTTGTGGCCGTCGGGCGCGTGGCGCACCTGGCCGGGCTCGAACGGCTCGATCATGCCGTGCTGCTGGGCCATGCGGCGGATCCACTTGTCGCTCTTGATGCTCATGGCGGGCATTGTAGGCAACGCATCACGCCCGACGACCCGCTGCGCGCGCTAACATGCCGTCAAGCTGCCCCCGGGAGACCGCCATGAGCGCCGCGACCGAACTGATGGTGAACTACGCCGCGTACCACCGCGACCGCCGCAACATCGCCACGCATTTCGTCGGCATCCCGCTGATCGTGTTCGCGGTCGGTGCGCTGCTGGCCCGGCCGAGTGTCGAGCTGGCCGGCTGGCCGGTCACGCCGGCAGCGCTGGTCTGGGCCGCGACTGCACTGTGGTACCTGACACGCGGCAACCTCGTGCTCGGCGTGGCCGTGAGCCTGGCCAACCTGGTGCTGATCCTGGCCGCACTGCCGTTGGCCCAGTTCGACACCTCGGCGTGGCTGGCATGGGGCCTGGGTTGCTTCTTCGTCGGCTGGATGGTGCAGTTCGTCGGCCACTACTACGAGGGCCGCAAGCCGGCCTTCGTCGATGACCTGCGTGGGCCTGCTGGTCGGCCCGATGTTCGTCGTCGCCGAAGCGCTGTTCGCGCTCGGCTGGGGCAAGGCGCTGCGAACGGAGATCGACAACCGCGTCGGGCCGACGCACCTGCGCGATCTGCACGCGCCGGCAGCCCGGTAATCGACGGCCCCAAGACGCCGGAGGCGTCGCCCCCCGAGGGGAGCTCGGGCCGCTTGGGAGCGGCCCGGCGCGGCCCGACTGCGTCAGCCGGTCACCACGCGCACGGGTGGCCGCTCGGGCTCGGGTTCGGCGTCGAAGCGGTCGAAGCCGCAGTAGCAGATGAAGTGACGCTGGCTGGCGCGACCGAACAGCGTCATGCCCAGCTTCACCGCCAATTCGTAGCCCATCTGCGTGACGCCGTTGCGCGAGATCACGATCGGCACGCCGAGCTGGGCCGACTTCATGACCATTTCGCTGGTCAACCGGCCGGTCGTGTAGAAGACCTTGTCGGCGCCCTGGCCGAGCGGCCCGTCGCCATGCAGCCACATCCAGCCGGCGATGGTGTCGATGGCATTGTGGCGACCGACGTCTTCGACGAACGTCAGCATCTCGCCACCGCGAAACAGCGCGCAGCCGTGCACCGAGCCGGCACGGCGGTGCACGCTGTCGGTCTTGCGCATCGCTTCGTTGAGGAGCTGCAGCGTCGACTGGCGGATGCGTGCCGCTGCGGCCGACGGCAAGCGCAAGCCGTCGAGCTCGTCCATCATCGAGCCGAACATCGTGCCCTGGCCACAGCCGGTGGTCACGATGCGGCGCGACGTGCGGGCCTCGATCGCAGGCGATGTCCCGCGGTGGGTCTTGACGGCGGCGGCGTCGACATCCCAGTCGACCGTGATCGACGCGACCTCGTCCAGCGACTCGACCAGCCGCTGGTTGCGCAGGTAGCCAAGCGCCAGCAACTCGGGGGCAGCGCCGAGCGTCATCAGCGTCACCACCTCGCGCTTGTCGACGAACAGCGTCAGCGGCCGCTCGGCGGGAATCTGGATCGTGCGGCGCTGGCCGAATTCGTCGCACACCTCGACCTCGCGCGTCAGCGGCGCGCGGGCCTCGGTGAGATGCGGCAACAGCCGCGACGGGCGGGATTCGGGCAGGGTCAGCATGCAATCGGTCGGATCGGCGGCGTCCAACGCGCCGCCGCCGCCGTTATAACCGCCCGCGCCGTCAGGTCTTCTTCGCGGGGGCTTTGGCACCCGCGGCTGCCGGAGCGGGCGCAGGTGCGGGCGCGGCCGCGGGTGCCGGGGCGGCGGCTGTCGCTGCCGCCGGCGGCGGATAGACGAACGGGCCCGGATCCGCACAGGGCGGCGTCTCGGTCGGTGGCTTGACTTCCTTGCCGGCCTTCTTGGCCTCGGCCTGGTAGCGGGCCGCGACGCGCTCCATCGACTTGCACAGCTGGAAATCGGCGACCTTGTTGCCGTGCGCGGTCTTGGCGGTTGCCTCGGCCGCCTTGGCCTTGGCTTCGTCCGACAGCACCGGCGCCGGCAATTTGGCCAGCGCGGCGCCGAAGGCCAGTGTCAACAGGGACAGGGTGACGATGCGCTTCATGCGATCTCCTCTAGCTGTCAGTGCGTGCGACGTCGACTCAAGCCTGGCTGGCCAGTGGCGGAGCCGCCTCGCGCGAGCGCTGTGCGGGGATCTTGCCGGCCTTGATGTCGTCGTACCAGAGCTCGTGGTGTTCCTTGGCCCAGCCCTCGTCGACATAGCCGGTGCGCATGCCCTGGTAGGCCCCCTTCATGCCGATCGTGCCGAGGTAGATATGGCCGCAGAACATCGCCATCATCAGCACCGAGGCGATGGCGTGGACCATGTGCGCGATCTGCATGTCGCCACGGGTATAGGCCATGCCGGGCACCAGCTTGTCGAGCACCAGCCCCGACGCGACGACGGTGAGCCCGAGCAGGATCACGCCGCCCCAGAAGACGATCTTCTCGCCGGCGTTGAAGCGATGCGAAGGCACCTCCTGGCCGCCGAACATCCCGCCGCCCTTGGCCAGCCACTTCAGGTCGTCGCCGCGCGGCAGGTTGTCGCGCACATAGCCGACGATGAAGATCAGCAACGCCACCGCGAACAACGGGCCGGCGAAGTTGTGCGCCGTCTTCAGTGCGTAGGTCAACCAGCCGAACAGCGTGCCGCCGATGATCGGCAGCAGGAAGAACTTGCCGAACGCCATCACCAGCCCGGACACCGCCAGCACGACGAATGAGATCGCGACGCTCCAGTGGGCCGCACGTTCGAAGTACGTGAAGCGCTCGATCTTGCGGCCGGTGTCGGGCAGGTGGCCGCCCATCGGGCCGCGGCGCCAGTAGAACAGGCCGATGGCCAGCGCCGCGATCAGGATCAGCGCACCGCCGTAAGGAATGATCCAGCGGTTGCGCACCTCGCGCCAGGCTTCGCCGGCGGTCGTCATCGGCGCACCGGGGTACTTGACGAATGGCTGGATCAGGATCCCCATCTCGGCGCCGGGCAGGCTGGTGTAGCCCGGCTGCGTGCCCGACTCGCGCACGGCACGCCAGAGCGGCGCGTTGTTGCCCGGCTGGCTCTTGCTGCGCTGGGCATTGTCCTCGTCGGGCTTGGGCTCGGCGGGGGCCACGAACGGGGCCGTTGCGGCCTTGCCGGGCTCGGCCGGCGGCGCGGCGGTCTGCGCCTGCAGCGCCAGCGGCACCAGCAGCACGGCCAGCGCCAGGATCTCTCGCATCACGCGTTGCATCGTGCCCACCCCCGGCAGGTTCATTGCGGCGCGCTGGCGGCCACGGCCGGCGCCGCCGCAATGCGCGAATGCTCACTCTGGCCTTGCGCGCGAACGCGCATCTGGGCCTCCCAGCTGGCCTGGTCGCCGGGCTTCCAGCCCTGGGCCACGTTGGCGCTCTGCGACTGTTCCCAGGCCTTGCCGTCGGCCTTCTTTGCCGGTCCCTGCCCCGCCGCCTGCGGCTTCTCGCCGCAGCCGCTGACACAGACGGCCATCATCGCCATCGCGATCGTGCTTCGCATCATGACTTCGTCCCCTGCGTGGGTTTGCCGTAGGCGGTGCCCCAGCCCCAGACTTCGCTGCCCTTGCCGCGCATCAGCACCCGGGTGCGGAAGATGTCGGCGACCACGTCGCCATCGCCACCGAGCAAGGCTTTGGTCGCGCACATCTCGGCGCAGGCGGGGAGCTTGCCTTCGGCCAGGCGATTGCGGCCGTATTTCTCCCACTCGGCCTGCGAGCCGTTGGCCTCGGGGCCGCCGGCGCAGAAGGTGCACTTGTCCATCTTGCCGCGCAGGCCGAAGGTGCCGTTGGTCGGGAACTGCGGCGCGCCGAACGGGCAGGCGTAACTGCAGTAGCCGCAGCCGATGCAGATGTCCTTGTCGTGCAGCACCACGCCTTCGTCGGTGCGGTAGAAGCAATCGACCGGACACACCGCCATGCAGGGCGCGTCGCTGCAGTGCATGCAGGCCACCGAGATCGAGCGCTCGCCGGGGACACCGTCGTTGAGGGTGACGACGCGACGGCGATTCACGCCCCAGGGAACGTCATGCTCGGCCTTGCACGCCGTGACGCACCCGTTGCACTCGATACAGCGCTCGGCGTCGCAGAGAAACTTCATGCGTGCCATGTCAAGCCGCCCTTTCGATCTGGCAAACGGTGGTCTTGGTTTCCTGCATCATCGTCACGACGTCGTAGCCGTAGGTCGTGGCGGTGTTGCAAGCCTCGCCGCGGATGATCGGCGCCGCACCTTGCGGGTAGTGCGCCAGCAGGTCCACGCCCTGCCAGTGGCCCGCGAAGTGGTACGGCATGAAGGCCGTGTCCTTGCCCACGCGCTCGGTCACCAGCGCCTTGACCTTGATCCTGGCGCCCGTGGGCGAGGTCACCCAGACGTCCTCGCCGTTGCGGATGCCGCGGTCGTTGGCCGCTGCCGGGTTGATCTCGATGAACATGTGCTGCTGCAACTCGGCGAGGTAGACGGTTCGAGCGCGTCTCGTCGCCGCCGCCCTCGTACTCGACGAGCCGGCCGCTGGTGAGGATCAGCGGGAACTGCTTGCCCACGTCCTTGTTCTTGTCCTGCAGCGACTTGTACAGCGTGGGCAGACGCCAGAAGGTCTTGCGATCCTCGTGCGACGGGTACTTGGCCACCAGTTCCGGCCGCGTCGAGTAGATCGGCTCGCGGTGCTGCGGAATCGGATCCGGGAAGTTCCAGACGATCGCGCGCGCCTTGGCGTTGCCGAACGGATGGCAGCCATGGTTCTTCATCGCCACGCGGATGATCGCGCCCGACGGGTCGGTCTTCCAGTTCTTGCCCTCGGCCTTCTTCTTCTCGTCCTCGGTGAGCTCGTCCCACCAGCCGAGCTTCTTCAGCAGCAGGTGGTCGAACTCAGGGTAGCCGGTGGTGATGTCGGCGCCCTTCGAGTGCGAACCATCGGCGGCCAGCAGCGACTGCCCGTCGCGCTCGACACCGAAGTTGGCGCGGAAGTTGCCGCCGCCTTCCATGACGTGCTTGGAGGTGTCGTACAGGTTGGAGGTGCCCGGGTGCCTCATCTCAGGCGTGCCGTAGCACGGCCACGGCAGGCCGAAGTACTCGCCGTCGAGCTTGTATCCCGTCTCCTTGTCGATGCCGCCCTTGGCACGCAGCGTGTTGACGTCGAAGACGTGCATGTTGCGCATGTGCGCCTTCAGGCGCTCCGGGCTCTGGCCGGTGTAGCCGATGGTCCAGACGGACTTGTTGATCTCGCGCAGGATGTCCTCGGGCACGGGCTCGTCCAGGCCCTTGACCTTCTGCATCTTGTAGTTCTTGACCAGTTGCTCGCCGAAGCCCAGCTTCTGCGCGAGCTGGTACATGATCATGTGGTCGCTGCGCGATTCGTACAGCGGGTCGATGACCCTCTCGCGCCACTGCAGCGAGCGGTTCGAGGCGGTGCACGAACCGCTGGTCTCGAACTGCGTGCAGGCCGGCAGCAGGTAGACGGCGCGCTTCGGGTTCAGGTCCTCGGCCTTGCCGGGCATCGCCGCCATCGCCGCCGTGGCCGACGGGAAGGGATCGACCACGACCAGCAGGTCGAGCTTGTCCATCGCCCGCTTCAAGTCCAGCCCGCGGGTCTGCGAGTTCGGCGCATGACCCCAATAGAACATGCCGCGCAGGTTGGTTTCCTGGTCGATCACGTCGCTCTTCTCGAGCACGGCGTCGAACCAGCGCGAGATGGTCAGGCCGGGCTTGGTCATCATGCCCGGGGCGTACTGCTTCTTGATCCACTCGAAGTCCACGCCCCAGACGGCGGCGAAGTGCTTGAACGCGCCCTCTGCGATGCCGTAGTAGCCGGGCAGCGAGTCGGGGTTCATGCCGACGTCGGTGATGCCCTGCACGTTGTCGTGGCCGCGGAAGATGTTCGCGCCGCCACCAGATCTTGCCGATGTTGCCCAGCGCCAGCTGCAGCAGGCACGAGGCGCGCACCATCGCGTTGCCGATCGTGTGCTGGGTATGGCCGACGCACCAGACCAGCGTGCTCGGGCGGTTCTCGGCCATCGTCTTGGCGACCTGGTAGCAGGTGGCCTCGTCGACGCCGGAGGCCTCGAACACCTTGTCGGGCGTCCACTTGGCCAGCACTTCGTCGCGAACCTTGTCCATGCCCCAGACGCGGTCCTCGAGGTACTTCTTGTCTTCCCAGCCGTTCTTGAAGACGTGGTACATCACGCCGAAGAGGAACGGAATGTCCGCGCCGGAGCGCATGCGGACGTACTGGTCGGCCTTGGCGGCCGTTCGAGTGAATCGTGGATCGACCACGATCATCTTGCAGCCCTTTTCCTTGGCATGCAGCATGTGCATCAAGGAGACGGGGTGTGCCTCGGCCGCATTGCTGCCGATGTACATCGCCGCCTTGGCGTTCTGCATGTCGTTGTACGAGTTGGTCATCGCACCGTATCCCCACGTATTCGCCACACCGGCGACAGTAGTGGAGTGGCATATTCGTGCCTGGTGGTCGCAGTTGTTACTGCCCCAGAGGGACATCCACTTTCTGAGCAGGTACCCCTGCTCGTTGTTGCTCTTGCAAGAGCCGACGATGAAGATGCTGTCCGGGCCGCTTTCCTTGCGCAGCTCGAGCATCCTGGCGCTGATCTCGTCGAGCGCCGTGTCCCACGAGATGCGCTGGTACTTGCCGTTGACCAGCTTCATCGGGTACTTGAGGCGGAACTCGCCGCGCGCGTTGTCGCGCACCGAAGCGCCCTTGGCGCAGTGCGAGCCCAGGTTGATCGGCGAGTCGAACACCGGCTCCTGCCGCGTCCACACGCCGTTCTCGACCACGGCATCGATCGCGCAACCCACCGAGCAGTGCGTGCAGACCGTGCGCTTGACCTCGACCTTGACATTGCCGCCGGCAGCCGCCGGCTTGTCCTGCGCGTGGGCCTTGCGCACCAGCGTCAGCTGCGACGCGGCAATGCCGACGCCCACACCAAGACCGGAGCGACGCAGGAACTTGCGCCGGTCCATCGTGGGTATCGCGCGCGAGATGCCGCGTGCGAGGCTGTCGACCAGCGTGCCGGAAGGTGGCGTTGCCGCCCCCCCGCCGCCAGTCGACCTTCTTGTCAACAACATGGTGTTGCCTCCGGTTGGACGAAACTGGAACTCAGATTCGGGTGCTGCTGTAGTACCGCTTCACGTGCTCGGTGAGGCGGTAGCCGGAGGCGGTATCGGGCGCGGGTTTCGCGTCCACGACCTTCGCGTCGGCGACGGCTTGCTGGCCGCCCGGCAACACGGTGGCCGCCGCGGCCAGCGCGCCAACGGCACCCACACCGGCCAACAGGCCACGGCGCGGCACCGTCTGCTTCGGATCTCGCATCTCGGATCTCCTGGTTGCGTGGCCTGCAGGGAGCACAAGCCCAATACGGTCGCTAACGAGTTGACTTGATAATCCAACAGCCAGTCAACCGGTATGACCCTAGTCAACCTTTGCGCATTGTCAGCTTCGCGTAATGTGGGCGTCGAGCGCTAACATCGCGCGCCTCCAGCGCCAGCACGGACACCAACTTGATCATCGGAACCGCGGGTCACATCGACCATGGCAAGACCTCGCTGGTCAAGGCCTTGACGGGCGTCGATGCCGACCGACTCAAGGAAGAGAAGGCGCGCGGCATCACGATCGACCTGGGCTTCGCCTACAAGCCCGCAGCCGATGGCGGCGTACTCGGCTTCGTCGACGTGCCCGGCCACGAGAAGCTGATCCGCAACATGCTGGCGGGCGCGACCGGCATTGACCATGTCTTGCTCGTGGTTGCTGCCGACGACGGGCCGATGCCGCAGACCCGCGAGCACCTGGCGATCCTCAGCCTGCTCGGCCTGACGCGTGGCGTGGTCGCATTGACCAAAGCCGACCTCGTCAGCGAGGCCCGGCTGGCCGAGGCCACGGCCGAAGTGCGCGAACTGCTCGCATCGACCGGGCTGGCCGGCGCGCAGATCGTGCCGGTGTCCTCGGTGACCGGACAGGGCATCGACAGGCTCGAGGCCCTACTCGCCGAAGCGCGTGCCGCGCTGCCGAGCGCCCGCGTCGATGGTCACTTCCGCCTCGCGGTGGACCGCAGCTTCTCGCTGGCCGGCATCGGCACCGTGGTCACCGGCACCGCCGTGGCGGGCTCGGTCGCCGTCGGCGACAGGCTGCTCGTGACGCCGAACGGCAAGCCCGTGCGCGTGCGCGGCCTGCATGCGGAAAACCGCGAAGCCGCATCCGGCCAGGCCGGGCAGCGCCTGGCACTCAACCTGGCCGGCGTGGAGAAGCAAGACATTGCGCGCGGCGACTGGATCGTCGCCGAGGCGGCGCACGCACCCACGCAGCGCCTCGACGCTCGCCTGCGCGTGCTGGCCAGCGAGGCCAGGCCGCTGGCGCACTGGACGCCGGTCCACCTGCACCTCGGCGCGGTGGACGTCGGCGCGCGCGTGGTGCTGCTCGAGGGCAGGCCGATCGCGCCGGGCGCGAGTGCGCTGGTGCAACTCGAACTCGACAAGCCGATCGGCGCGCTGCACGGCGACCGGTTCATCCTGCGCGACCAGTCGGCGCTGCGCACGATCGGCGGCGGCGCGGTGATCGACGCCTTCGCGCCGGCCGCGCGGCGCCACAAGTCGCAGCGCCTGGGCGTGCTGGCGGCCTTGGAACGGCCCACGCCCGCCGAAGCGCTGGGGGCACTGCTGGCACTCGAGCAGCCCAACGGGGTGGACCTGCCGCGCTTCTCGACGCTGTGGAACCTGCGCCCGGATGCCGCGCAGGCCCTCGCGCAGGCCGTGCCGCACCGCACCGTCAGCGACGGCAAGACCACGCTGGCCTTTGCCCAGGGCCAGATCGAGACCTGGGGGTCGCGTCTGGCCGAGCTGCTGTCGGCCCACCACAAGCGCGCCCCCGACAGTCCCGGCATGACGGTGGAACAGCTGCAGCGTTCAGCCACCGCCAAGGCCGCTGTCAAGCCCAGCGCCGCCGTCTTCGCCCTGCTGTTGCGCGAGCTCAGCGGCAGCGGCGGCACGCTGCAGCGCCACGGGCCCTTCCTGCGCCTGGCCGGCCACGAAGCCAGCCTTCAAGGTGCCGACCAGAAGCTCTGGGAGCACCTGCGCCCGTGGCTGGCCGAAGGCGGCTGGAACCATCCGCCCAAGCTGTCCGACATGCTGGCCCGCGACCGCATGCTGCACCGCGCGCAGGTGACGCGGCTGCTGCACAAGGCCGCGAGCCTGGGCAAGGTGTACGCGGTGGGTGCCGAGTACTTCATCCTCGCCGAGCACCTGAGCGAGCTGGCCGCGCGAGCACAGCAACTGGCGCACGCCGACGAGCACAAGCGCCTGAACGTCAAGACCTACCGCGAGACCACCGGCATCAGCCGGCACCTGTCGTTGCCGCTGGTAGAGTTCTTCGACCAGATCGGCTTCACCAAGCGCGACCCGATGGGCCGCAAGATCCGGCGCGACGCGAACGAGATGTTCGGTGGCCATGCCGCGTAAGAAAGATGGAGGAGGATCGTCCCCCGGTGGGGCGTCCGGTCTGCAAAACCGGGTGGGGCTGCCCTGCGGTCCCAGGTGGGTTCGACTCCCACCCTCTTCCGCCAGCGCAATGTCCAGCGCGGGGGCGGCATTGCGACTCCGCCGCAAGGCGGCGGCGCCGATGGAACGACGGAGCCGGAGCCGCGGCGCTGGCAGCGCAATGCGCGCCCTTCGAGTCACCACGCAATGAACCCTCCGACGCGCC
Organism: uncultured beta proteobacterium; assembly: GCA_963783785.1. Classification (GTDB taxonomy): domain Bacteria; phylum Pseudomonadota; class Gammaproteobacteria; order Burkholderiales; family Burkholderiaceae_C; genus CADEEN01. The sequence continues at coordinate 63,891 of CAWAOQ010000006.1, forward strand.
GACCGCCCTCGCTCGACAAGTTGCTCGAGTCTCCGGCGCTGCGTGAATTGACGGCGCGGCATGGCCGCACGGGCGTGTTGGCCGCGGCGCGCGAAGCACTCGATGCCTGGCGCACGAACGCATCGCAGCCCTTCGACGCCTCGGCATTCGAGGCACGCTGCCGCGAACGGCTCGACGCGCTGGCCACGCCGCACCTGCGCCCGGTGTTCAACCTGACCGGCACCGTGCTGCACACCAACCTGGGTCGCGCGCCGCTGCCGCAGGAGGCCATCGACGCGGTCGCCGCCGTGATGGGGCGGCCGGCCAATCTGGAGTACGACCTGGCCACCGGCGCGCGCGGCGACCGCGACGATCACATCGACGCACTGCTCGGCGAACTGACGGGCGCCGAGGCCGCGACCGTGGTCAACAACAACGCGGCAGCGGTGCTCCTGGTGCTGGCCGCGCTGGCCGAGAAGAAGGAAGTGATCGTCTCGCGTGGCGAGCTGGTGGAGATCGGCGGCGCGTTCCGCATCCCGGACATCATGCGCCGCGCCAATGCCAAGCTGGTCGAGGTGGGCACCACCAACCGCACCCACCTGCGCGACTTCGAGGCCGCGATCACGCCACGGACCGCGCTCGTCATGAAGGTGCACGCGAGCAACTACGCGATCCAGGGCTTCACCACCGGCGTGGCGATCGCCGAACTGGCGGCGCTGTGCCGACAGCGTGGCCTGCCCTTCGTCGAAGACCTGGGCAGCGGCTCGCTGATCGACATGACGCAGTGGGGCCTGCCCGCCGAGCCCACGCCGCGACAGTCGATCGCCGCGGGCGCCAACGTCGTCACCTTCAGCGGCGACAAGCTGCTCGGTGGCCCGCAGGCCGGCCTGATCGTCGGCGACAAGGCACTGATCGCGAAGATCAAGCGCCATCCGTTGAAGCGCGCGCTGCGCCTGGACAAGATGACGATCGCGGCGCTGGAGGCCGTGCTCAGGCTCTATCGCGACCCCGACCGCCTGGCCCAAAGATTGCCGACCCTGCGGCTGCTCACGCGCCCGCAACAAGAGATCCGGGCCCAGGCCGAGCGCCTGGCGCCGCTGATCGGCCAGGCGCTCGGCGACAAGGCCTCGGTGCAGGTATTGCCCTGCAAGAGCCAGATCGGCAGCGGGTCGCTGCCGGTGGATCGGCTCGACAGCGCGTGCATCGCGATCGGGCCGCCCAGCGGAGCCAAGCGGTCAGGGAGCTTTCCGGAGCGCCTGGCGGCCTCCTTCAGGGCGCTGCCGATACCGGTGCTGGGGCGAGTGGAGGACGGTCAGTTGCGGCTGGACCTGCGCTGCCTGGACGGCTTGGCAGACGAGCAGCTCTTTGCCAAGCAACTGGTCGAGACCGCGAACCGCACCCACCGGTGGCTCGGCACGTGATCGGCCGGTGAGCGGACCGCCGGCGCGTCCCCGCTCTTGGCCTGCCTCACTCGATCATGTCGAAACCCTGCGTCTCCACCTGCACGAACGCGCGCGTGAAGGCAGCCAGGGCCGCGTAGACCTTGGCCCGCGCGTGCTGCTCGACGGCATCGGCCAGCGAACTGCCCGACCCAGGGCTGGATGTGCTCGCGAAAGAAGCGCCGCTGGCGCTCGAGGTTGCACACCGCGATGTCGTCGCCGGCGATCAGGTAGCGCATGACCTCGAAGACGAACGCCACATGGTCTTCGGTCTCGCCGCTGGTCTCGACGGCTGCGTCGCGCGCCAGGCCGATCTCAGCCAGGTCGGCGCGCAGCGCCACCAGCGGCTTCTCGTTCAGCGCACCGGCCAGGTGGTGCGAGCCGTAGAGCAGGATGTCGGGCTTGCCGATGCCGACAAACAGCGCTTCGTACTCCTCGGTGGCCTCCTTCACGCTGCTGGCGCGCAGCGCAGCCACCAGGTCCTGCCACGGCGACTCGAGAAAGGAGCCCGGCTGCGGCGCCTCGGTGACGGCCACCGCGAACTGCTCCAGCAGCGCCGCGTCGGGCGGCGCGTGCCACAGGCGCGCGAGCAGGCCGTAGAGCTCGGCGCGCTGCAGCTCCTCGCCGTCGTCGCGGTCGAGCAGCTTCACTTGGGCCATGGCATCGCTCACAGGTCGGTGATCCTCAGTTCGTTCGTGTTCGTGTGGATGTCGATCACGCGGCAGTCGCCGCACATCTTCAGCCGTTCGGCCGCGGCCCCCTGGAACATCGAGTGGCCGGACAGCTTGGCGACCATCGACTCGATGGCCTTGATCGTACCGAAGGGTTTGCCGCACTTGATGCATGCGTACGGCTGCGCTTCGTTCAACACGCGCATCTGCTTGCGCGCCTTGCCGCCATCGGCCAGCCACAGGCGCGGCTCGAGCGCGATCGCATGCTCGGGGCAGGTCTTGGCGCACAGGCCGCACTGCACGCAGTTCTTCTCGATGAACCGCAGTTGCGGTGCCTCGGGGTTGTCGGCCAGCGCGCTCTCGGGGCAGGCGCCCACGCACGACAGGCACATCGTGCACTTGTCCTTGTCCACGAGCAGGTTGCCATACGGCGCACCGGCGGCCGGCAGCGCGATCGCGTCGGGCACGCTCTTCGGGGCCTGGGCCAGCAGGTGGTCGAGCGCCAGGTCGAGCGTGGCGCGCTTGTCGGCCTGCGGCGACAACGTCGCGGCCCGGGCCACGGTCTGTGCCGGCGCGGCCCGCAGCGCGCGGTCCAGATCGGCCAGGTCGCGCGCATCGCGGGCCTCGATCAGACGCAGGTGCGTGCCGGCGTAGCCCAGGCCGCTCAGGATCGCCTGCGCCACGGCCATTTGCTCGGCAAGCGCCAGCCGGTACTCGGGCGCCTCTTCGTCAGTGACCAGCACCCAGACGTCGGTCGCGCCCAGCGCGATCGCGGCCAGCCACAGGTCGATGCCCACGCTGGCCGTGTGCCACACCGCCAGCGGCAGCACGCGCGCGGGCAGGCCCCGGACCGCCTTGTCAGTGCGCGCAGCGCGGCCCAGGTCATCGATCAGCCGTGCGCCCGCGCCCTGACTGTGCACCAGCAGCGCCGGGTGCTGCCCGCCCGCCCTGGCGTAGGTCTGCAGCAGCGTGCGCAGCACCTTGCCCTGGTCCACCGTGTTCGGCGTCGCATAGGCCAGCGCACCGCTCGGGCACACCGTCGTGCATGCGCCGCAGCCCACGCACAGGTGCGGTTCGACGACGATGCCGCCGCCGATGCCGCCGGCCACCGGCTTGATGGCCTGGGTGCGGTCGCGCTGCGGCGGCACGCTGCCGGCCTTGCCCTTGACCGAGGCGTCGCTGCGGATCGCACGCGCCGAGCAGACATCGATGCAGGCGGTGCAGCCGATCTGCTCGTTGCGGCTGTGCGCGCACAGCTTGGGCTTGTAGTGGAAGAACTTGGGCTTGTCGAACTCGCCCGTCAGGTCGCGCAGCTTCAGCACGGTGTCGAAGAGTCTCCTCTCGTCGGCAGTGCCGACGTGGAAGTAACCCTGGGGCGGCGCGTGCTGCGTAAAGGCGGGCTCGGCGCGCAGGTCGAGCACCAGATCGAAGCGTTCGCTCGTCTGCACCGCCACGCGCTGGAAGTCGATCGCGCCAGCGGCATCGCACACGCGCACGCACTCGCGGTGGCTCTTGCAGAGGCCGAGGTCGATCTGGTAGCCGAAGTCGATCGCGCCTTCGGGGCAAGCATCGATGCAGGCGTTGCAGCGGGTGCACAGGTCCAGGTCGATCGGGTTGCCCGACGACCAGGTGGCCTCGAAGTCGCCGAGCCAGCCGGTGAGCTGCATCAGGCGCACCGGCGTGCACCGGCGACGTCACGCCTCTGCGACAGCGAGCCGCCGGCTGACGAGCAGGCTCACCTGCAGCGCGCTGCCGAGCATCGCGGCCGCACGCTCGGCGGCGTCGGCCGGCCCGACAACCAGGCAGCGCCCCGCGCTCCGGTAGGTGACGGTGGGCACCGGCTCCGGGTCGGGCAGTTGCGCAGCGGCGATCAGCGCAGCGATCTTGGGCGTCGCCTGGGCGGCGTCCTTCGACCAGCCCGCCGTCTCGCGGATGTTGACAAAGCGGATCGGCCGCTCGGCAATGCCTGGCGCGCCGACGGTCTGTTCGTTCAGCTCCAGAAAGAGCCGGCTTTCCTGCGTGCAGGCCACCAGCAGGTCGTCGCCCGACTTGGCGGCGCGCTGGAACTCAGGTGCTTCGCGGCGGCAAAGCGTCTGGTACAGCGTCGTCGGGAGGTCCGCCTGCGGCAACGCCTTGGCCAGCGCCTGGCTGTCCAGCGGCATCGTCCGGTTGCAGTTGCAGATCAGCGTCTTCATGGGCAGGCGGCAGGGCCTCGTTGACCGGCGGATTATCCGGCTTGGGTTGCTCTTCGAGCTCGTCGTCGAGCAGGCCGAGCGTGCGTGCGGCCACCAACTGGCGCAGGATCGACTTGGGGATCGGCTCGAACTTGTTGTAGTCGTCGATGTAGACGTCGAGCCCGTCCATCGCATTGAAGTGCGGGTCGGAGGCGAAGAGCTTCTTCATCGCCGCGTTCTTCACGCTCGGGTCCACGTCGGGCGAGACGAAGCGCGAATAGTCGGACTCCCTGGTCAGCGCCGCCACGTCGTCCAGCGTGGGCGGTGGCGGCGGGGGCTCGGCGGGCGCAGTGGCGGCGGCCACGGGCGCGGGCGCCGGCGGCGGCGTCACAGGAGCCACGGATGCCGGCCCTGACGGCGCGGCGGGCGCCACCGCTGGCGCGACCGGCATGCCCTGCTTGACCTGCGCCTTGCGCCGGGCCCAGCGCGACAGGAAGCCGTCGTCCTCAGCCATGGCCGCCTTCGCGCAACGCACGGGCCTGCCGGTCGCGCTCCTCCGGGCTCAGGAAGGACTGCGCTCGCTGGCGGCGCGGTCCGTCTGGCTTGAAGTGGTCGTTGGTGAACACGCGCAGCCACTCGCACAGCTCGGACGGCAGCGGCAGGTTGTCCACCTTCTCCTCCGCGGCAAGCCAGCGGTCGGCCTCGATGTACGAAACGCTCACCCCCAGCGGCCGCGCCATGGCGGCATCGCCGTCGTCCACGCGCCAGGGCACGAACCACACCGGCGCGCCCGAGGTGAGGTTGAGGAAGTAGCCCTTGCACTCGTCAGGGAACAGCTCGAGCACGAACCCCGGATGCAGCCAGCGCGACACCTTGCCGTCGTCGTGCAGCATTCGCGGCTCGGTGCCGAAGACACCTTCATCGGCACTCACCTCGACGACGCGAAACCCCCAGGCCTCCCAGCGGTTGGGCTGCGCGACGCGCTCCATCACCACCGCGACGGCCACCGAGGGTCTGTCCACTATGTGTTCTTCGAGATCGAGATCGTCGGGAACTTCGCGCTGAAGTCCTTGGCCTTGGCGGCGATCTTCACCGCGACCTGGCGCGCCACGGTCTTGTAGATCGCGGCGATCTCGCCGTCGGGATCGCTGACCACGCTCGGCCGGCCGGCATCGGCCTGCTCGCGGATCGACAGGTTCAACGGCAGCGCGCCGAGGTAGTCGACACCGTACTCGGCAGCCATCCGCTTGCCGCCCTCGGCGCCGAAGATGTGTTCGACATGGCCGCAGCTCTCGCACACGTGCACCGCCATGTTCTCGACGATGCCCAGGATCGGCACGCCGACCTTCTCGAACATCTTCAGCCCCTTCTTGGCATCGAGCAGCGCGATGTCCTGCGGGGTGGTCACGATCACGGCGCCGGTCAAGCGGCACCTTCTGCGACAGCGTGAGCTGGATGTCGCCGGTGCCCGGCGGCATGTCGACGATCAGGTAGTCGAGATCGGCCCAGTTGGTCTGGCGCAGCAACTGCTCGAGGGCCTGGGTGGCCATCGGGCCGCGCCAGATCATCGGGTTGTCGGCATCGACCAGGAAGCCGATCGACATCACCTGCACGCCGTAGTTGGACATCGGCTCCATCGTCTGGCCGTCGCTGCTCTCGGGCCGGCCCTCGATGCCCATCATCATCGGCTGGCTGGGGCCATAGATGTCGGCGTCGAGGATGCCGACGTTGGCGCCCTCGGCGGCCAGCGCCAGCGCCAGGTTGACCGCGGTGGTGCTCTTGCCGACGCCGCCCTTGCCCGAGGCGACGGCGACGATGTTCTTCACCTTCGGCATCAACTGCACGCCACGCTGCACCGCATGCGCAATGATCCTGGTGTGCAGGTTGACGCTGACGTTCTCGATGCCGGGCAGCGTGCGCACTGCGGCGATCAGCGCCTTGCGCAGTGCGGGGATCTGGCTCTTGGCCGGGTAGCCGAGCTCGACGTCGAACGCGACGTCGCCCGCTTCGATCTTCAGGTTCTTCAACTGCCGGGTCGACACGAAGTCTTTGCCGGTGTTGGGATCGATGACGTTCTTCAACGCATCGGTCAGGGCCGCTTCGGTGATGGACATTCGCGCGTGGATGGGTGGTTGCGGGGGAGGCGCGGCAGTCTAGCGCAGCGGCTTTGCCCATGGCCGCAGCGCGGCCGCAACAGCAACAGACGATCGCGCCGTGCCGCCGTGCAGGAATGCACGGGCAGAGTGCACACCGGCGCGCGTTCGCAGCCGCGGCAGCGCTCGCGCAGCATGTGCGTACCTAAACTTGCGCCGTCCCGGATGGCCGGGGTGTGGCCTCCGAACCGCAATTCAAATCAATCACCCCAAAAGGAATTACCGATCATGAATTTCCGCGCAACCCGAATCCTCGCCGCCGCCCTGTTGGCCAGCAGCTGCGGCCTTGCCATCGGCGCAACCAAGACGACAACGTTTGCCGTCACGGCCACGGTCGTCAGCAACTGCTTCATCAATTCGGCCAGCGCGATGGCGTTCGGCAATTACACGCCCGGCAGCCGGCCAACGTCGACCAGACTTCGACCATCCTCGTGCGCTGCAGCAACACCACGCCCTATGGCATCGGCCTCAACGAGGGCACGGCCGGTAGCACCCAGCTTCGCGCCGCGCGTGTTGAAGAGCAGCACGCCGGCACCGCAGCACACTGGAGTACAACCTGTTCACCGACGCGGCCGCACCGTCACCTGGGTCAACCCGGCGACCGCCGCCGCGGTACGGGCAACCAAGGCGGGACTGGCACGGGCCTGGGCAACGTGCTCACCCACACCGTGTACGGCCGGCTTCTGGATTCAGCGACCAGTCAGGCGGCCGCGCCGGCGGCCGACTACACCAGCACGGTCACGGTCACGATCAACTACTGACCTGTTCCGTTCCGGCTCCAGGCCAGGCGAATCCGCCTGGCCTTCCTCTTTGCGCCGACGCATACCGGCCGTGCCGCGCACGGCTGTCGCGGCCGACGCGACGTCTGACGCAGCGGTGATGGCGCCATGCGGTCGTAGAGGAATGCACGGGCAGAGTGCACGCGGGCCCAGGCTTGCTGACGATGGCCGTGCAACGTGCGGGCCGTGCGTTCCTAAACTGGCCTTGCGCCGTCGCATCGCCGGACCACACGACAAGAAAGAGCCATGCACTTGCACGCAACCCGAGTCGTCGCCGCTGCCCTGCTGGCCATCGGCTGCGGCCTGGCCGTCGGCGCGAGCAAGACCACGGCGTTCAACGTCAGCGCAACCGTCGTCAGCAGCTGCTTCATCAGTCTGGCTTCGACGATGGCGTTCGGCAACTACGTCGCCAGCGCCGGCGACATTGACCAGACCTCGACCATTGCCGTGCGCTGCACCAGCGGCACGCCGTACGGCATCGGCCTGAGCGCCGGCACCGGCGACGGCAGCAACTTCGCGCAGCGAACGATGAGCAGCGCCACGGTCGCCGGCAGCCTGCAGTACAACCTCTACAACACGGCGGCCCGCGACCGCATATGGAACAATCCGGGCGCGCCAAGCGCCACGCCGAGGACCCAAGGGGGCACCGGCACCGGGCTTGCCAACGTCATCAACCACACCGTGTACGGCAGGCTGCAGGATTCGGCGACCAGCCAGGCCGCCATGCCGGCCAGCGACTACACCAGCACGATCACGGTCTCGGTCAACTACTGATGTTCATGCCATCCCCAGTCCTGGCCAGGCGACTCTGCCTGGCCTTCTTGCTTGCGGCGCCGCTCGCCGCCATGGCCGCGAGCCTGGGCATTTCGCCGGTCCGCGTCGAGTTGTCGCCGGCCACGCCGACCGCCGCGCTGACGCTGCGCAACGGCGGCGACGAGCCGACCGTCGTGCAGGTGCGCGCGGTGGTCTGGTCGCAGAACGGCGGCGAAGACGTCTACGAACCGACCAGCGAGGTCATCGTTTCACCGCCGATCTTCACCGTGGCCGGCAACGGCGCCCAGGTGGTGCGCGTGGGCCTGCGGCGCGCGCCCGACCCGCGCCGCGAGTTGAGCTACCGCATCTTCCTGCAGGAGGTGCCGGGCCCGCCGCAGCCGGGAGTGACCGGCGTGCAGATGGCGTTGCGCATCGGCGTGCCGGTGTTCGTCAAGCCGGTGCAGCCGGCCAAGGCCGACGCTGAACTGGCGCATCGGCCGCGAGGCCGGCGGCGCGCTGCGCGTGGCGGCCACCAATCCCGGCGAGATGCACGTGCAGTTGATCGGCATCAAGCTGCTCGGCGCGGGCGCCGCGCCCGGCGCGCCGCCGCTGGCCAGCCAAGAAAGCGGCGGATACCTGCTGCCGGGCCAGAGCCGCGAATGGCGGATCGAGCCGCCGCAGCCGGGCCTGCCGGCAGACGCCACCCGGCTGCGCGTGCTGGCCAGCACCGACGCGGGCGAGTTGAGTGCCGAAGTCACGCTCGATCCGCCCTGAGGCCTGGCTGACGGCGCTGTGCGCTGCGCTGTCGGCGCAGACCGTGCAGGCCGCCGCTCCCGTCCCACAGCCGGCCGAGTGGCACACCGCGGCACAGCCCGCTCTGCCTGGCGCCGCGCAGGGCATGGCCGAGATGCTGCTCGACGTGCAGATCAACCGCCAGCCGCAAACCGAAGCCGCCCTGATCCTCGTCGACCGTGCCGGTGCGCTGTACGCCCGCCAGGCCGACCTGCTGCGCTGGCGCCTGCGCACGCCACCGGGCGAGCCGGCGTTGCGCCACCTCGGCCAGGGCTACCTCCCGATCGCCACGCTCGAGGGCGTGAAGGCCACGCTCGACGAGGCCGGCCAGCGCCTGCTGATCGATGCCCCGGCAAGCGCCTTCTTCGCCACCGCGCTGACCGAGGCCGCGCCGCCGATGCCGGTGCCGGTGCGCAGCGGCAACGGCGGCTTCTTCAACTACGAACTGTTCGCGCAACACACCGCCGAGCGCACCGACGCCAGCGGCTTCTTCGAGTTCGGCGTGTTCACGCCGGTGGGCGTCGGCACGGCCAGCTTCCTGGCCAGCCGCAACGGCGGTGCCGAGCACGTGACGCGGCTGGACACGACCTGGACGCTCGACCTGCCCGAACAGCGCACCAGCCTGCGCGTCGGCGACGCGGTGACGCTGCCCGCCAGCGGCTGGGGTCGGTCGACGCGCTTCGGCGGCATCCAGTACGCCAACAACTTCGCGACCCAGCCGTACCTGCTGACGATGCCACTGCAGCGCGTCAGCGGCGAGGCCGTGCTGCCGTCGACGGTGGACATCTTCGTCAACAACTCGCTGATCTCGAGCCAGTCGGTGCCACCGGGTCCGTTCTCGGTCAACGGGCTGCCGGGCATCACCGGCCAGGGCGAGATGCGGGTGGTGGTGCGCGACCTGTTCGGCCGCGAACAGGTGGTGACGCAGCCGTTCTACGCCAGCATGTCGTTGCTGCAAAGCGGGCTGAGCGATTTTTCGGTCGAGGGCGGCGCGATCCGCACCAACTACGCCCAGGCCGGTACGCAATACGGGCGCCGCTTCGGCGCCGGCACCTACCGCCGCGGCCTCAGCGATCGCTTCACCGCGGAAGTCCACGCCGAGGCGGCCGAGGGCGGGCAGACCACGGCCGGGCTGTCGGGCGTGCAGCTGGTGCCGGCGGTCGGCATCTTCAGCGCCGCCGCTGCGCTGAGCAACAGCAAGGCCGGCAGGGGCCAACTGCTCGGCCTCGGCTTCGAGCACAACAACATCAATGCATTGAGCGTTGGCCTGCGCGGCCTATGGGCGTCGCGCCAGTTCACGCAGATCGGCCAGGAGTCCGGCGAGTTGCCGCCGCAGCAACTGGTCGCGGCCAGCGCCAGCTCTGTTCGCCGGCGGCTTCGGCTCCTTCGGCGTGGGCTATGCGCGGCAAGACAACTACGACCGCCCGCGGGCCGAATTCGTCTCGGCCAACTACGGCGCCAACCTCGGCCGGCGGGTCTACCTGAGCCTGTCGCTGCTCAAGGCGCTGGCCGGCGACCGCGCGCAGAGCCTGTTCGCCACCATGACGGTGCCGTTCGGCGAACGCAGCAGCGCCAGCGTCTCGGCGCAGCGCAACGGCAGGCACGGGACAGCAGACGCCAGGAGCTGATCGCGCAAGCCCAGCAAGGCCTGCCGGTGGGCAGCGGCTTCGGCTGGCAGGCCCGCACCAGTTCGCAGCAGCGACATGAGGCCGGCGTTGCCTGGCAGAACGACTTCGTCACCGCGGGCGCAGACGTCGCAAGCACACAGGGCCAAACCGCTGCGCGCATGGCCGCCTCGGGCAGCGTGGCCTTCGTCGGCGGCGCCGCCTTCGCCGGGCGGCGCATCAGCGACAGCTTCGGCGTCGTGCAGTTGCCCGACTACCCCGGCGTGCGCGTGTTTGCCGACAACCAGTTGATCGCCCGCACCGACGCCCAGGGCAACGCCTTCCTGCCGCGGCTGCGCGCCTACGAGAAGAACGGCATCAGCGTCGACGCCGCCGATTTCCCGCTCGACGCGCAGATCGACACGCTGAAGATCGACGCCGTGCCTTACCACCGCAGCGGCCTGGTGCTGAAGTTCCCGGTGCGCCGCTCGGCCGGGGCGCTGGTGCGGCTGGTGCTCGACGACGGCGGCGCGGTGCCGGCCGGCGCGGTGGTGCAGGTGGCCGGCAGCGACACGATGTTCCCGGTGGCGATGGACGGCGAAGCCTGGCTCACCGGGTTGGCCGAGAGCAACACGCTGCGCGTGACCTGGCGCGAGCGAACATGCGAGATCATGCTGACCATGACCAAGACCAACGACCCACTGCCGCAACTCGGCCCCTTCGTCTGCCGCGGGGTGACGCGGTGAGCCGGCGCTGGAGGCTGGCCCACGCCGCGCTGCTGCTCGGCACGGCGCTGCTCGCGCTGCCCGCGGCGGCGGCGACCGACTGCGTCATCGATGCCGTAGGCGCCGCCGGCTTCGGCGCCTACGACGGCACGCAGAACGACGGCGCAATGACAACGATCACCGGCCGCTGCACGAACACGCCGCCGCCGGGGGCCGGCCCGACGATCTTCCCGGTGATCTCGCTCAGCCCCGGCCTGGCGGCCAGTTATGCACCGCGCCAGATGGCCAGCGGCGCGTCACGCCTCAACTACAACCTGTACACGACGGCGGCGCGCACGGTTGTCTGGGGCGACGGCAGCGGCAGCACGGTGACCGTGCCGGCCTACCTCGGTTGCGTTCGAATTTGAACGGCAACCAGACGCTCGCCTTCAACAACCCGAACCTGACGATCTACGGCCGCATCCCGGCAGGCCAGACCGCAGCCACCGGCCTCTACGCCGACACGATCACGGTGACGCTGACGTTCTGAGGCGCGGCACCGGCGGCGGGCGCGCACTGCGGGGTGCCTAGAATCGGGCCATGCCGCGCAAGCTCTTCGTCACCACCGCCCTGCCCTACGCCAACGCGCCGTTCCACATCGGCCACATGATGGAGTACATCCAGGCCGACATCTGGGTGCGCTTCCAGCGCATGCAGGGCCACGAGGTGCACTTCGTCTGCGCCGACGATGCCCACGGCGCGCCGATCATGATCGCGGCCGAGAAGGCGGGCAAGACGCCGCAGGCCTTCGTGGCCGAGATCGCCGCCGGCCGCCAGGCCTATCTCGACGGCTTTCACATCGGCTTCGACAACTGGCACTCGACCGACGGGCCCGAGAACCACGAACTGGCGCAAAGCATCTACCGTGGGCTGCGCAAGCAGGGGCTGATTGCCGAGCGCACGATCGAGCAGTTCTTCGATCCGGTGAAGTCGATGTTCCTGCCCGACCGCTACATCAAGGGCGAGTGCCCGAAGTGCGGCGCGAAAGACCAGTACGGCGATTCCTGTGAAGTCTGCGGCGCGGTGTATTCGCCCACCGAGCTGAAGAATCCGTACTCGGCACTGTCGGGCGCAGCCCCGGTGCTGAAGGCCAGCGCGCATTACTTCTTCCAGCTCAGCTCGCCGCGCTGCCTCGAGTTCCTGCAGCAGTGGACCCAGAGCCCGGGCCGCCTGCAGCCCGAGGTGCTGAACAAGATCCGCGAGTGGTTCACGGCCGACGACGAGGGCCACGTCAGCCTGGCCGACTGGGACATCAGCCGCGATGCGCCGTACTTCGGCATCCGCATCCCCGACACCGACGACAAGTACTTCTACGTCTGGCTCGATGCCCCGGTGGGCTACCTGGCGTCGCTGAAGAACTACTTCGACAGGACATCGCGCGACTTCGACGCCTTCATGGCCGACCCGGCTGTCGAGCAGATCCATTTCATCGGCAAGGACATCACCTACTTCCACACGCTGTTCTGGCCGGCGATGCTGCACTTCAGCGGCCGCAAGACGCCCGACAAGGTCTTCGTGCACGGCTTCATCACCGTCAACAGCGAGAAGATGAGCAAGAGCCGCGGCACCGGCATCTCGCCGCTGAAGTACCTCGAGGTCGGGCTCGACGCCGAGTGGCTGCGCTACTACATCGCGGCCAAGCTCAATGCCAAGGTCGAAGACATCGACTTCAACCCCGAAGACTTCGTGGCCCGCGTCAACAGCGACCTGGTCGGCAAGTACATCAACATCGCCAGCCGCGCGGCGGGCTTTCTCAGCAAACGCTTCAGCGGCCGCCTGTCGTCGGACCTCGGTGTCGAGGGCCGTGCACTGCTCGATGCACTGCGCGGCCACGGCGCCTCGCTGCGCGAGCTCTACGAGGAGCGCGAGTTCGGCAAGGCCCTGCGCGAAGTGATGCTGCTGGCCGACCGCGTGAACGAGTACGTCGATCGCCACAAGCCGTGGGAACTCGCCAAGCAGGACGGCATGGACGCCGCGCTGCACGACGTCTGCAGCGTCTGCATCGAGGCCTTCCGGCTGCTGACGATCTACCTCAAGCCGGTGCTGCCGGCACTGGCTGGCACGGGTCGAGGCCTTCCTGAAGATCGAACCGCTGGCCTGGCCCGACGCCGGACGGGCGCTCGGCGCCCACACCATCGGTGCCTACCGTCATCTGATGCAGCGGGTCGATGCCAGCATGGTCGATGCGCTGCTCGAGCCGCCCGTTGCGCCCCCGGCCTTGCCTGGCGGTGAAACCATTGCGCCCGAAATCAAGATCGACGACTTCGGCAAGCTCGACCTGCGCATCGCGAAGATCGTCAACGCCGAGGCGGTCGAAGGCAGCGACAAGCTGTTGCGCCTGACGCTGGATGTCGGCGAGGGCCGCACGCGCAACGTGTTCTCGGGCATCAAGAGCGCCTACAAGCCCGAGGATCTGGTGGGCAAGATGACCGTGATGGTTGCCAACCTGGCGCCGCGCAAGATGAAGTTCGGCATCAGCGAGGGCATGGTGCTGGCGGCCTCGCACGCCGACGAGAAGGCCCACCCGGGCCTCTACGTGCTCGAGCCCTGGCCGGGCGCGATGCCCGGCTTGCGCGTGCGGTAACGCTGGCCTCGGCAGCGACCGGCCAGCGCCCATGCTGCTCGAACGCCAGCCCGCGCTCGACGCCTTGTCGACGCTGCGCGAACAGGCCGCCGCCGGGCGGGGGCAGGTCGCGCTGCTCGGCGGCGAGGCCGGCATCGGCAAGACCACGTTGTTGCGCGAATTCGCGCGCGACGCGGTATGGGGCGCCTGCGACCCGCTGTTCACGCCGCGCCCGCTCGGCCCCCTGCGCGACATGGCCGCCGGCCTGGGCGGCGCGGTACCGGCGACGCTGGCACGCGAAGCGGGCCGCGTCGCCATTTTCGACGCCGTGCTCGACGCGCTCGGCCGCGACGCACGCTGTCTCGTCTTCGAGGACGTCCACTGGGCCGACGAAGCCACACTGGATCTGATCGCCTGGCTGGGCCGGCGCATCGAGCGCACACGCACCCTGCTGCTGGCCAGCTACCGCGACGATGAGATCGGTGCCAGCCACCCTTTGCGGCGCGTGCTCGGCGCCTTGCCCGGCGCGGCACGCATCGCGCTGCCGCGGCTGTCGGCCGACGCCGTGCGACGGCTCGCCGGCCCACGCGCGGTCGACGCACAGGCGCTGCACCGTGTCAGCGGTGGCAACCCGTTCTTCGTGACCGAGCTGATCGCCATCGGCAGCGCACAAGGTGTGCCGCCGACGGTGCGCGACGCGGTGCTGGCGCGCATCGCGCCGCTGCCCGCCGCCGCGCGCGCGGTGCTCGAAATCGCCGCCGTGCTCGGGCCCCACATCGACGCAGCGCTGCTCGAGGCGGTGGCCGGCGGCGACGCGGCGACGCTGGAGGCCTGCCTGGCGGCCGGCGTGCTCCAGGACGCGGGCAGCACGCTCGAGTACCGCCATGAACTGGCGCGCCAGGCGGTGCTCGGATCACTGTCGTCACCCCGCAGGCAAGACCTGCACCGGCGCGCACTGCAGGCCCTGCGCGCCGCGCCGGGTATTGATCCGGCAAGACTGGCTGAACACGCCGAGGCCGCGCAGGACCGCGAGGCGGTGCTCGACTTCGCACGGCAGGCTGCGCGCCAGGCCGTCGCAGTCGGCGCGCGGCGCGAGGCCAAGGCGCAGTACGAACGCGCCTTGCGCTGGGCCGATCGCCTGCCGCCGACCGAACTGGCCAGCCTGCTCGAGGCGTTCGCGTGGGAGTGCCTGGCGGTCGGCGCCTCGCAGGCCGGCATCGAGGCGCGCCGGCGCGCGATCGCGCTGTGCGCGCAACTCGGCGAGGTCGCTCGCCAGGCCGAGAACCTGTGCCGCCTGACCAACCTGCTGGTCAACGCCGGCCGTGATGCGGAAGCCGCCGAGGCGCTGCAACAGGCCTTCGATCTGCTGCGGCCGCTGCCGCCCTGCCGCGAACTGGCCTACGCCTGGCGCACCCAGGCCCACCTCAGCATGATGCGCAGCGACGATGACGAGGCCATCCGCGCGGGCGACGAGGCCATCGCGCTGGCCGAGCGCTTCGGCGACCTGGAGGCGCTGATCTCGGCGCTCAACTCGCAGGGCGCGGCACTGACGCACTTCGACTTCGAGGCCGGCTGCGCGAAGCTCGAGCGCAGCCGCCAGCTGGCGCAGGACAACGGTCGCATGAACCAGGTCTTCGGCGCCGAGATCAACCTCGGCGAGACCGCGCTCGAAGCCCACCGCTTCGTCCGCGCCGAGCCCCATCTGCTGGCCGCGATCAAGACCGCCGACGACCTGCAGATGGACGCCTCACCGGCGCAAGGCGCGCTGGCCTGCTGCTGGTTGCACCTCGGTCGCTGGGACGAAGCCGGCGAACTCGCGCTCCAGGTGTTGAGCAGCGGTCTCGAGCCGCGGGTCGCACACGTCATGGCGCGCGTGGCCCTCGGGCGCCTGCGCGCGCGGCGCGGCGACGCCGGTGTCTGGGATGCGCTCGACGCGGCCATGGCGATGGCGCAGCGCGCCGGCCTGCTGCAATACGTGGCGCCGGTGCGGATCGCGCGGGCCGAGGCGGCGTGGCTCGAGGGCGATGCGGCGCGTTGCCGTGACGAGGCGCGCTCGGCCTTCGAGCTGGCGCAGCGCCATCGTCACACCTGGTACGTCGGCGAGCTGGCGTATTGGCGCCAGCTCGCGGCCGATGCGGTCGATCTGCCCGCCTACGCGGCCGCGCCGTACGCCCTGCAGATGGCGGGCCGCTGGCGCGAAGCCGCGCAGGCCTGGCGCGAACTGGCCTGCCCGTACGAAGAGGCGCGCGCGCTGGCCGATGGCGACGTCGACGCGCAGCGCGAGGCGCTGTCGACCTTCGAACGCCTGGGCGCTCGACCCGCCGCCGAAGCCCTGCGCCGCGCCTGCTGGAGGCCGGCGTGCGCGGACCGCGCAGCTCCACGCGGCGAACACCCGTTCGGCCTGACGACGCGCGAGCTGCAGATCCTGCGTTTGCTGTGCGACGGCCTGCGCAACGCCGAGATCGCCGAGCGCCTGAGCCGCTCGGTGCGCACCGTCGACCACCACCTGGCGGCGGTGTTCGCCAAGCTCGGTGTCGACTCGCGCCTGGCCGCGATCCAGGCCGCGCAGCGCGCGGGGCTGGCGCCGCAATCTGGGCAAGCGCCAGCCGCAAAGTAGGCAAGCCTGCCGACGCGGCGAAAACGCGCCGCGGCGATCCTTCTCGACATCGACGGCAGGGTGCCGTCGAACCTCGACAAGGAGACCGCATGCCCCGCTACCTGATCGAACGCAATTTCCCCGACGGACTGTCGATCCCGATGAACGCCGACGGCCGCAAGGCCATCGCCGGCGTCGTCGCCAACAACGCCGAGCACGGCGTGACCTGGGTCCATTCCTACGTCACGCCCGACCGCAAGAACACCTTCTGCATCTACGACGCGCCGGCACCGGAGGCCATCCGCAAGGTGGCCGACCGCAACGGCCTGCCGGTGGGCCGCATCACCGAGGTCAGCGTGCTCGACCCGTACTTCTACCAACCCTGAACCAAGGAGACCGCGATGAAATACCTTGCCGTGCCCGTCGTTGCCCTGTTGTTGGCCTGTGCGAGTGCCTTCGCGCAGACCGCACCGCCGCTGCAGCAGTACTTGATCGAACGCGAGATCAAGGGCGCCGGTGCGATGACGCCGGCGCAGTTGCGCGATGCCGCGCAGAAGTCCAACGGCGTGCTGCGCGTGCTAGGCCCCGACATCCAGTGGGTGCACAGCTACGTGGCCGGCGACAAGATCTATTGCGTCTACAACGCACCCAGCGAAGCGCTGATCAGGAGCCACGCCGAGCAGTCGGGCTTTCCGGCCAACCGGATCACGCTGGTGTCCGCGGTGATCGACCCGACGACCGCCAACCCCAGGCGCTGATCGACCGCCCGGCGACGGGCGACAAGCTCGAGCAGGCGGGCGTCTTGGCACAAGCTCAACGACCGCGGATCCAGCCACCGCGCGCTTCGCTACGAGGGCAGCTCCTTGTCGCCCGACCAGTGCGACTAGAATAAACACGGGACGCACATCGCATTAACATACCCGGAACGCATGGAGCTGAAGACAGCGCGGCTCACGCTGCTGATAGATCCGGCCAAGAAGGCAGCCTTCGAGAGGCTGTGCGCCCTGCAGGACCAGACCCCTTCGCAGGTGGTGCGTCAACTGATCCGCGACTATCTCGCACACCACGGGGCCTCGTTCGTGCCGAGCGGCGCGAGCGCCGAGGCGGCCGCAGCGCCACAGAACGCTGAGCGACAGCGGCGCAACGCGGCGCGCCGGCGAAAGCGATGACGCACTGGCTGCACATCGACTGGGTGCTGATCGTGGTCGCGGCCTGGCTGTTGGTGGGTCTGGCCGGGGTGTTCGCGCTGCGCCGCTTCCGGTTCGTTTCCCGCATCCTGTTTCCAGCGGGCGGTGCGATCGGTGTGCTGCTGTTTGGCGTGGCGATGAGCGCGGTGTTCAACGGCACCGAGGTGGCCGTGCTGCCGATCGGCCTGCCGACGCTGCCCTTCCATCTGCGCCTGGACAGCCTCGCGGCCTTCTTCCTGATGGTGATCGGCGCCACCGCTGCCGGCGTCTCGGCCTTCGCCGCCGGCTACTTCCGAAAGGGCGAGGGCACGCCACCGGGCCTGTTGTGCCTCGAATACCACGTCTTCCTCGCCAGCATGGTCGGCGTGGTGCTGGCTGACGATGCCTATGCCTTCATGGTGATGTGGGAGACGATGGCGCTGTCCTCGTTCTTCCTCGTCACGGCCAACCACCGCATCGCCGAGATCCGGCGTGCCGGCTATCTCTACCTGCTGGTGGCGCACGTAGGTGCGATCGGCATCCTGATGTGCTTCGGCGTGCTGCAAGCCAACACTGGCGACTACACCTTTGCCAACATGCGGGCGCAGGCGCTGTCGCCATTCTGGGCCTCGGCCGCGTTCGGGCTGGCGGTACTCGGCTTCGGCGCCAAGGCCGGCATCCTGCCACTGCATATCTGGCTGCCCGAGGCCCACCCGGCGGCGCCCTCGCCAGTCTCGGCGCTGATGAGCGGGGTGATGTTGAAGACCGCGATCTACGGCCTGCTGCGCGTCATCTTCGACCTGTTGCACCTGCAGCTGTGGTGGTGGGGCGGCGTGCTGCTGGCGCTGGGCCTGGCCACGGCCCTGTTCGGTGTCGTCTTCGCCGCGGTGCAGGTCGACATGAAGCGGCTGCTCGCCTACTCGTCGATCGAGAACATCGGCGTACTGCTGGCCGGCATCGGCCTCACCGTCGTCTTCGCGGCCTACGACATGAAGCCGATGGCGGCGCTGGCGCTCACCGCGAGCCTGTACCACGTCGCCAGCCACGCCCTTTTCAAGAGCCTGCTCTTTCTCGGCACCGGATCGGTGCTGCACGCGACCTCCGAACGCAACCTCGGCAAGCTCGGCGGGCTGATCCGCAGCATGCCCTGGGTCGCCTGGATCACGCTGGTCGGCGTGCTGGCCAGCGCGGGGCTGCCGCCGCTGGGCGGCTTTGTCTCGGAGTGGCTGCTGCTGCAAAGCTTCCTGTTCACGCCGGGCCTGCCGCACTCGGTGCTCAACATGCTGATTCCGGTGGTGGCGGCGCTGATCGCGCTGGTGGCCGCGCTGGCGGGCTACACCATGGTCAAGTTCTTCGGCATCATCTTTCTCGGCCAGCCGCGCGAAGAGAAGCTCGCCCAGGCCCACGATGCCGGGTATTGGGAGCGTGCCGGCATGCTGTGGCTGGTGGCCGGCTGCATCGCGCTGGGCCTGCTGCCCAGCCAGTTCATCCAGGTCATCGACCCGGTCACGCAACAGCTCGTCCATGCGGGGCTGGGCCAGACGGTGGCCGCCAGCGGCTGGCTGCTCGCACCATCGGGCGTCGAGCGGGCCAGCTACGGGCCGGCGATCTTCCTGCTCGGCGTAGCGGCCAGCTTCGCGCTGGCCTGGCTGCTGGTCCGCAGGCTCTACCACGGCCGGCTGCGGCGCGCGCCCCCCTGGGCCTGCGGCTTCCCACGGCCGAACGCTCGCATGCAGGACACGGCCGAGGGCTTCGGCCAGCCGATCCGGCAGATCTTCGAGCCCTTCTTTCGCATGCAGCGTGAATTGCCGAGCCCCTTCGACACCCAGCCGCGCTACCGAGTGACACTCGAAGACCATTTCTGGCATTGGCTCTACCTGCCGATCGCCGCGGTCGTGGTCCGCACCGCGCGGCTGATAGGCCTGCTGCAGCAGGGCCGCATCGCGGTCTATCTGCTGTTCAGCTTCCTGACGCTGATCGCGATGCTGCTGGTGGTGACAAGGTGACGCTCTATGCCTTCACGTCGCAAGTGATGGCCATCGTGGCCGCGCTGCTGCTGGCGCCGCTGCTGGCCGGCTGGGTCAACCAGTGCCGCGCGTGGCTGCAAAACCGCTCGGCGCCCAGCCTGCTTCAGCCCTACCGCTTGCTGCACAAGCTCTTCAACAAGGAGTCGGTGGTGGCGGAGCACGCGTCGCAGGTGTTCCGCTCGGCGCCGTACATCGTGTTCGGCTGCATGGCACTGGCCTGCGCGATCATCCCGACCCTCTCGACCGACCTGCCATTGGCGCCGGCGGCCGACGCCATTGCGCTGGTCGGCCTGTTTGCGCTGGCCCGGGTCTTCATCTCGCTGGCGGCGATGGACATCGGCACCGCCTTCGGCACGCTCGGCGCGCGGCGCGAGATGCTGATCGGCTTCCTGGCCGAGCCGGCACTGCTGATGGTGCTCTTTTCGGCATCGCTGATTTCCCAGTCCACTTCGCTGACGACGATGGTCGAGACGCTGGCCCACCGCGACCTGGCCATCTACCCCGGCCTGGCCTTCGCCGGCGTGGCCTTCACGATGGTGGCACTGGCCGAGAACGCGCGCGTGCCGGTCGACAACCCGGCGACGCACCTCGAACTGACGATGATCCACGAGGCGCTGATCCTCGAATATTCCGGCCGCCACCTGGCGCTGCTCGAGTGGGCCGCCAGCCTCAAGCTGTTCGCGTACTCGTGCATCGGCCTGGCGCTGTTCTTCCCGTGGGGTATCGCCGAGGCGGATGCCCCGCTGGAACTGCTGCTCGCGTTGCCGGTGCTGGTGCTCAAGCTGGCGGCCGGCGGCATCGGTCTCGCGCTGCTCGAAACCGCGAGCGCAAAGATGCGCATCTTCCGGGTTCCCGAGTTCCTGGCCACCGCGTTCCTGCTCGCCGTGATCGGCCTGCTGGTGCACATCCTGCTGGGTCAATGACATGAGCCCGCTGTTCACGCAGTTCATCAACCTGCTCGGCGCGGGGCTGCTGCTGCTGGCCTTCGCGATGATCTCGCAGCGCCGCATCCTGTCGCTGATCCATCTGTTCACGCTGCAGGGTGCGACCCTGGTCGTCGCCACCGCAGTCGTCGGCTACGTGACGCATCAGCCGCATCTGTACGTGTCGGCGGCGATCACCTTCGCACTCAAGGTGGTGCTGATTCCTTGGCTGCTGCATCGCGTGATCGACCGCCTGAACGTGCGCTGGGACCTCGAAACACTGATCAACATCCCGACCACGATGCTGATCGGCATCGGCCTGGTGATCTTCGCCTTCAACCTGGCGCATCCGATCTCGCAGCTGTCGACGACGATCGCCCACGGCTCGCTGGGCATCGCACTGGCCTGCGTGCTGCTGTCCTTCCTGATGATGATCACGCGGGCCAAGGCGGTGCCGCAGGTGATCGCCTTCCTGTCGATGGAAAACGGTCTGTTCTTCGCCGCCACCTCGGCCACCTACGGCATGCCGATGGTGGTGGAACTCGGCATCGCTCTGGACGTGCTGATCGGCGTGCTGATCCTGGGCGTGTTCATGTTCCAGATCCGCGAACAGTTCGACAGCCTCGACATCCGCCACCTCGAACAGCTGAAAGAAGACTGACTTGGAAACGCTGCTGTTCGTGCTCGGTATCCCGCTCGCGGGCGGCGCCGTGCTGGCGCTGGTCGGACACCGCAACGTGGCGATGGAGATCAACGTCGCTTTCAGCCTGGGCACCTTCGTTGCCGCCTGCGTGCTCACGGCGCAGGTCATCACGGACGGTCCGCTGTTCGTCTGGAATCGCGAGTTCTTCATCGATGCGCTCAACGTCTTCCTGGTCACGCTGACCGCCTTCGTCGGCCTGACGACCGCGATCTTCTCGCGCCCCTACATGCGCATCGAACGCGACCACGGCAAGATGACGCCGCCGCGCCTGCGCCTGTACCACAGCATGTACCAGTTGTTCAGCTTCACGATGCTGCTGGCGCTGATGACCAACAACATGGGCATCCTGTGGGTGGCGATGGAAGCCGCGACGCTGACCACCGTACTGCTGGTCAGCGTGTATCGCACGGCCGCCAGTCTCGAGGCGGCATGGAAGTACTTCATCCTGTGCGGCGTCGGCATCGCGCAGGCATTGTTCGGCACCGTGCTGATGTACATGGCGGCCGAGAAGGTGATCGGCAGCGAAGGTGGCGCGTTGCTGTGGACCAATCTCAACGCCGTCAAGGGCCAACTCGACCCGCACATCATCACGCTGGCGTTCGTCTTCCTGTTCGTCGGCTACGGCACCAAGGTCGGACTGGTGCCGGTGCACAACTGGCTGCCCGATGCACATGCCGAAGGCCCTACACCGGTCTCGGCAGTGCTGTCGGGGCTGCTGCTCAACGTCGCGCTGTACGCGATCCTGCGCTGCAAGGTGCTGACCGACGGCGCGCTCGAAAGCCCGCTGGCCGGCCGCATGATGATCGGCTTCGGCCTGATCTCCGTCGTCGCGGCGGCCTTCCTGCTGACGCGGCAGAAGGACGTCAAGCGCATGTTCGCCTATTCGTCGATCGAGCACATGGGGCTGATGACCTTTGCCTTCGGCCTCGGCGGGCCGATCGCCAATTTCGCGGGCCTGCTGCACATGACGGTGCACTCGCTGATCAAGTCGGCGATCTTCTTCGCCGTCGGCCACGCGGCGCAGAAGGCCGGCACGCAGGTGATGGAAGAGATCCGTGGCCTGATCAAGGTCAGCCCCACCGTGGCCTGGGGCCTGATGCTGGGCTCGCTGGCGATCCTGGGCATGCCGCCATTCGGCGTCTTCGCCAGCGAATTCCTCATCATCACCACAGCGATGCGCGAGCAGCCGTGGGCCACACCGTTCCTGCTGGTGGCGCTCGGCGTCGCGTTCGCGTCGGTGTTTGCCAGGGTGCAGCCGATGGTCTTCGGCGACACCACCCTCAAGCCGCTGGCGCACCCGCCGGCGCTGATACCTGTCTTCGTGCATCTGGCGATCGGCCTGATGCTGGGCCTGTATATCCCGCCGTACCTCGACGCCTGGTACCGCGAGGCGGCGCGGATGATCGGTGGTTGAGCTCATGACCATTGCTGGCTTGAACTTGCCTCTCGAGCGGCTGACTGCGCCGCTGCCGATCTGGCATGGCGGCGTCACGCGAGACGAATGGCTAACCGCTGCCCGCGCGGTCGCAGACGCTGGCGGGCGCCTGGTATCGACCTGGGGTGTGGACCGCCGCGACCGCGGTGGCGGCTTCGTCGCCTGTGCGGCCTATGCCCTGCAGGACGGGCTGGCCTGGCTCGAACTGCCACTGCCGGGCACGGCACCGACCTGCCCCGACCTCGCCCCGATCTTTCCCGCCGCCGGCCGCATGCAGCGCGCGACGACGGACCTGCTGGGGATCGTCGCCGAAGGCGCGGCCGACACGCGCCCCTGGCTCGACCACGGGCTCTGGTCGCCGGACGATCACCCGCTGCGCGACGACGCCCGGGCACCGGCCACGGCGCACGCCGACATGCCATCGGACTACCCCTTCGTGCGTGTCGAAGGCGACGGCGTGCACGAGATCGCCGTTGGCCCGGTGCACGCGGGCATCATCGAGCCGGGGCATTTTCGCTTCTCGGTCGTCGGCGAGAAGGTGCTGCGGCTCGAACAGCACCTGGGCTACACGCACAAGGGCATCGACCGCCGCTTCACGCAACTGCCGCCGCTCGAGGCGCACCGCCTGGCGGGCCGGGTCTCGGGCGACTCGACGGTGGCCTGTGCCTGGGCCTACTGCATGGCCCTCGAGTCCGCGGCCGCCTGTGCGGTCCCAGCGCGGGCGCATTGGCTGCGTGCGCTGCTGCTCGAGCGCGAACGGGTCGCGAATCACCTCGGCGACCTCGGCGCGCTCGGCAACGATGCCGCGCTGGGTTTCGGGCTGGCCCAGTTCTCGCGCCTGCGCGAAGACTGGCAGCGGCTGTCGCTGCAGGCCTTCGGCCACCGCTTGATGATGGACTGCGTGGTCCCCGGTGGCGTGAGTGGCGATGCCGACGGCCCGATGCTCGATCGGCTGCGCCGGCAGTGCGATGCGACCGTGGGCGAGTTGATCGCGCTGCGCAAGATCTACGACGAACACGCCGGTCTGCAGGACCGCTTCATCGCCACCGGCCATGTCACCCCGCAACTGGCCGCGCAGCTGGGCCTGACGGGCCTGGCCGGCCGTGCCAGTGGCCAGAGCACCGATCTGCGCTGCGACCAGGCCTGGCTGCCCTACGACCAACTCGAGGTCGCGATGGCCACCCACCGAAACGGCGACGTGGCAGCCCGCGTGGCACTGCGCTTCGATGAAGCGCTCGAGTCGCTGCGCCTGATCGGCGCGATCTGTGCCGGCCTGCCGGCCGGCGCGACGCGCGCGGAGCGTGGCACTGCCGGCACACGACGCGATCGGTGCGGGCTGGGTCGAAGGCTGGCGCGGCGAGGTTCTCGTGGCCCTCGAACTCGGTGGCGACGGCCGCCTCCGGCGCTGCCATTGCCACGATCCGTCGTGGCACAACTGGCCGGTGCTCGAACATGCCGTGATCGGCAACATCGTTCCGGACTTCCCGCTCATCAACAAGAGCTTCAACCTCAGCTATTCGGGGCACGATCTCTAGGATCTCGCGATGTGGCAACTCCTGAAGCAGATCGGGCGCACCGGCATCGTCACCGAACCGGCGCCGGCGGACAGCGAATCGCTGCGCGTCGCGGCCGAACGCATCCAGCGCGAAATCCTCGACATCCTCGGCCAGGCGCTCGCGATCCGCCAGGTCGACGCGGGCTCGTGCAACGGCTGCGAACTCGAGATCCACGCCCTCAACAACCCCTACTACAACCTCGAAGGGCTGGGCATCAAGTTCGTCGCCAGCCCGCGCCACGCCGACATGTTGCTCGTCACCGGGCCGGTATCGCGCCACATGGCCGAAGCACTGCGGCGCACCCATGACGCCACGCCGGAGCCGCGCATGGTGGTCGCGATCGGCGAGTGCGGCTGCAATGGCGGCATCTTCGGTGAGAGCTACGCGAGCTGCGGCCGGGTGGCCAACGTGATCCCGGTCGATGTCGAGGTCCCGGGCTGCCCGCCGCCGCCGCTCGAGATCCTGCGCGGCATCCTCACTGCGGTGCGCCGCTGCCGGACGACAGCCCCGGCCAGCGGGCACTGAGACAGCCCCCTCATCGGGTCGCGGCGGCGCGCGACGAAGGTCGGGCCCGGCCGGCGTGATCAGCGCTTCCAGAAGCGCGGCGCCGCGTCGAGCGCACGCAGCCGGTCGACGGCACGCGCGATCAGCAGCTCGCGCCGCGCCACCAACCAGCCGAGCACGAACGCGTCGGCCGGCGTCGGCGCCGAGGTGGCGCGGCACTGCGCCTCGGCCACCACCAGGTCGTGGTAGTCGCCGAGCGCATCCTGCGCCGGCCGCAACAGGGCGAGATAGCGCGCCGCGGCCTTGGCACGGAACAGCGGCGCGACGAATTCGATGTCGTAACGCAATCGCTTGAGGCGCTTGCGCAGCCTGTGCCGCTCGGCATCGTCGAGCGTCTCGAATCGCTGGCCGCCCACGCGCACCTGGCGATGCCGGCGCGCCAGGCACGCGCGGGCTGCGTCGATCAACGCAGCGCCCGCCGGCGGCCCTGTCGCCATCCAGCGCGAACCCGATCAACCCGAGCAGTGCCAGGTTGAAGCGGCGCTCGCGCAGCACGGCGAGGTCCGACGGGGCCGCCGGTGCGGTCGGCAGCGCAGCGGACATCGGCCCGGCGAGCCCGGCCGCGCGGGCGGCCGCATGCGCCGGCGCCAGCGTGATCGGGACCACGTCGCGGTCCCGCGCCGCACCGAGGACGGCAAATGTTTCGGCCAGCGCATCGCCCCACGCCGCATCCACGCCCTCGATGCCGGTGCCGAATTCGCGCAACGCCGTGCGCAGACGGCGCAAGCCCACGCGCAGCTGGTGCACATGTTCCGGGTCCGTGGCCTGCCCGTCGGCCACCACGGCCATGTTCGGCAGCACCTGCCCGAGGCAGGCCCGCACCATCGCCGCCAGGCCCTGGCGCTGCGACATCCGCGGCCCGACTTCCGGCGGCTCGGCCCGTGCAGCCGGCACGGCCGCCGCGACGGCCAGCGCGTGGCCGCGCTCGGCCTTGCTGCGCATGTCCAGCCACAGGCCATGCCGCTGCACCCAGCGCGACGCGATCAGCAGCAGCGCCTCGGGCGGGCCGCTCAGCAGTTCCAGTTCGAGCTCCGTGACCGCCATCGCGCGCGGCCGGTCGGCGCCAGCCGCGACGATCCGGCCTTCGTCGAACGCCAGCTCGACGGTCGCGGCCATGCCTGCATGCCTGACCTGCACCACGCGCCGGGTGCGGCGGATGTCGGTGGCGAAGCGCTCGACCAGCTCGCCTTCGTCGGGCCCGAGGGCAGCCCGCAGCGCGGCGCCGGCCGGCGTGCCGTCGTGGCGCGCCAGGTCGATCGCGATCGGTCGGGTTGCTCCGGCGACGTCGAGCACCACCTCGTGCTCGAGGCGCTGCATCAGCCCGTCGCCCTGGCCCTTGAGTGTCTGCACCCAACGGCTGCGGCCCTCTCGACGCAGACGCAGCGCCAGCCCGGCCGCCGCCAGGCGGCCGTCCGGCGTGTCGAAGTAGCGCGCCTGCAAGCGCACCGCGCGCGCCGCCCCCGCGCCAGCGACTGCGCGCCGCAGCGCGTCGCGCCGGGCCGGGTCGATGCGGAATTTGAGCTCGGTCTCGATCACTGCGGTGCGGGCCTCACGAGCGAGGGCTTGCGTCGCTGATGGCCACCGGCGATCAGCAGCGCGGCGCCGGCCAGCGACGTGGCGGCAGATTGCTTGAACGGCACGCTGAGCACCCCCGGTAAAATCTGGGCAATCCCGCCGCATTCTGCCCTCCCCCATGCCGCTGTTCTGGAAACCGTACAAGTCCGACGTCACGCAGTTGATCGAGACGCTGAAGGCCGCGAAGCCGACACTCGAGGCCGAGCAACGGGCGGGCCGTGCACTGTTGTGGGACCGCGCGATCGACCGCCAGGCACAGGCCGAGTGGCGCGACGCCGAGGTGCCGCAGCAGCCCTACGTCTACCAGACCAAGGCCAAGTGAGCGGCGTGACCGCACGCGTCGACGGCCACCTGCCGCCGTCGCCGGACCCCGAATTGGCGGCCACGCTGCCGCCGGCCGAGATCGATGCGATCGCGGTCGCGCGCCTGTACGGCGAACCGCTGTTCGCGCTGCCGCAGGATCTGTACATCCCGCCCGACGCGCTCGAAGTCTTCCTCGAGGCTTTCGAGGGCCCGCTCGACCTGCTGCTGTACCTGATCCGCAAGCAGAACTTCAACGTCCTCGACATCCCGCTGGCCGACGTGACGCGCCAGTACCTGGCCTATGTCGAGCAGATCCGCAAGCGCAACCTCGAACTCGCCAGCGAATACCTGCTGATGGCGGCGATGCTGATCGAGATCAAGAGCCGCATGCTGCTGCCGCCGAAGAAGAGCGCCGAGGGCCAGGAGGCCGAAGACCCGCGTGCCGAACTCGTGCGCCGGCTGCTGGAGTACGAGCAGATGAAGCTCGCGGCGGCACGACTCGATGCGCTGCCGATGCTCGGCCGCGACTTCCTGCGTGCGCAGGTGACGATCGAGCAGTCGCTCGCGCCCAGGTTCCCCGACGTCGCTCCCAATGAATTGCGCGACGCCTGGCGGGCCATCCTCGAACGTGCCCGCCTGGTGCAACACCACCACATCAGCCGCGCGCAACTGTCGGTGCGCGAGCACATGAGCCTGGTGCTGAAGAAGCTGCAGGGCCGGCGTTTTGCGCTGTTCGAAGACCTGTTCGAGACCAGCCGCGGCGTGCCGGTGGTGGTGGTGACCTTCATTGCGCTGCTCGAACTGGCCCGCGAGCACCTGCTCGAAGTGACGCAGGCCGAGGCCTTCGCACCGATCTACGTGCGGCTGGCGTACTCGCCGAGCTGAGCGAACGCCCCGCAGAAACGCCGGGCCGGCAGGCGCGGCCTCAGCGCTGCCCGAGCTTGAACGCGATCATCGCGCGCAGCTTGTTCGGCAGCACCGGTTTGATCAGCAGGTGGAAGTCATGCTGCTGGGCCTCCGCTTCGTGGCCGCCGAGGCTGCTGCCGGTCACCACGATGGCCGGCAACCTGCTGCCGGGCCAGCGCGCCCGCAGCGCGCCGATCGCCTCGAGGCCGGTGCGGCCTTCGGGCAGGCGGTAGTCGACGATCAGCAGGTCGGGCGCGACTCGCGCCGGTTCGTCGAGCCAGCGCTGCAACGTGGTCAGGTCGTCGAAGGCAGCGACCTCTGCTCCCCAGGCGACGAGCAGCACGGTGAGGCCTTCGCGCACGGCCGGTTCGTCCTCGACGACGACGATGCGCCGCTGCGCCAGCGTGTGGCCGCGCCCTGCCGCCGTGCCGAGCGGCGGTGGCGCGGCGCCCGGTGGCTCGCGCCCGGCCGGTACTTCGAGCGTGAACACGGTGCCGCGGCCGAGCTGCGAGCGTACCGCCAGCGGCGCCTCGAGCAACCCGGCCAGGCGCTTGACGATCGCCAGGCCGAGGCCCATGCCCTTGCGCTGGTGCGGCTCCAGCGGGCGACGACCCTGCACCTGGTAGAACTCTTCGAAGACATGCGGCAGGCTGGCCTCGGCAATGCCGATGCCGCTGTCCCACACCTGGACGACAAGCCGGTCACCGCGTGGCCGGCAGGCCACGAGCACGCCGCCGTCCTCGGTGTAGCGGATCGCATTGGCGACCAGGTTGCGCAGGATGCGTTCGAGCAGCAGGCCGTCGGTGACGGCGACGCGCTGTGCGCCGCGAAACGACAACGCCAGGCCCTTCTCGAACGCCGCCGGCTCGAACGTCAGACGCAAGCGCGCGAACAGGTCCTTGATGCGCACCAGCCCTGGCTGCGGCTCGACGCCGCCGCTGTCGATGCGGGTGATGTCGAGCAGCTCGCCGAACAAGCCCTCGAGCGCATCGACGCTCTGGTTGATGCTGTTGACCAGCGACGCCACCTCGGGGTCGTTGGCGCGCTGGCTCCGCTGACGCAGGGCCTCCGCAAACAGGCCCAGCGCGTGCAGCGGCTGGCGCAGGTCGTGGCTGGCGGCGGCGAAGAACCGGGTCTTGGCGCGGCTGGCCGCCTCGACCATGCGCCGCGCCTCGTCGGCCGCGGCCTTCTCGATGCGCAGTTGCGCGGCCAGTTGCTCGGTGCGCTGCTTCAGGCCGATGGCCTGGCCGAGTGCGCCGCGGTAGGCGCGGCCCAGGACCAATGCCACGGCGAACACCAGGCCGAGCACAGCGGCCAATTGCCAATGCCAGGGTTGCGTGGTGTCGCTGGCGACGCGGGCGATCGTCGGCAACAACACCACGCAGGTGAAGCCGAGAAACAGCCGGCGCTGCGGCGCGAGCAGTTGCACCGACGCCAGCGTGTAGCTGTTGGCAATCACGATCAGCACGGCGGTGTGGAACAGCGAGTCCGGCGCCCAGAACAGCCATACCGCCAGCGGCCACATCGCGCCCTGGGCCAGCACGAGCGCACGCCAGCTGCCGCGCCAGGCCAGCAACGTGGCGCTGTCGCTGTCGCGCGCAGCACGGTAGCGAAGGTGGTGCGCGAGCCGCAACAGCCACAACAGCCCGGCACAGGCGAGCCAGCCCAGCAAGCGCGGCGCATCGGCCGGCTGCCAGAAGGCCAGGCCGATCAGCGCGATGCCGATCCCGTTGCCGGCCAGGCTCGCGGGCGCCTGCTCGTACAGCGCGCGCAGGCCGTCGACGTGCGGCTCGCGGTCCGGCGCGTCGACGACGGCGGGGTGCGCGGTCAATGCCGCGAACGCTTCCAGCCCGGCACGCCAGCGCCCGCGCGCTGAGTCATCTGGCTGACCGCCAGCACCGCCTGCGTGCGAGACGACACCCCGAGCGCCCGCAGCACGGCGGCCACATGGTCCTTGACGGTCTCGACCGACAGGTTCATCTCACGCGCGATCAGCTTGTTGGGCAGGCCCTGCAACAGGTACGCCAGCACATCGGCCTGGCGTCTGGACAGCCCCAGCGCGTCGAGCGAGCTCGCCGGCCCCGGCGGTGGCGTCGCGCTGTCGCCAGGCCGGCCCAGGTCATTGACCTCGTCGTGCGCGTACGGCCGCATCACGTCGGGCACCGTGTCGCCGTCCTGCAGCGGTGCCAGCGGCCCCGGATCGAAGCCCAGCGTCATCGCCGGGACGTAGATGCCGCCCGACATCACCAGCCGCAGCGCCTCGAACAGCGTGTCGTTGCTGGCCCGCTTGGGCACGAAGCCCATGGCCCCGGCATCGATGGCGCGGATCACATCGCTGGCGCGATCGGACGCCGACACCACGACGATCGGCAGCGCCGGATAGAGGCTGCGCAGTTCGGCCAGCAGCTCGAAGCCATCGGCCTCGCCGAGATACAGGTCCAGCAGCACCAGGTCGTAGTCGGGGTCGCTCTTGAGCGCCGCGCGGGCCTCGCGATCGGTGGCGACACCGACCACCGTGAGATCTTCACCGAGGCCGCGGATCACTGCCTGCAGCGCCGCCAGGATCAGGGGATGGTCGTCGATCAGCAGGACTTTCATGGCATCACACGAAGTGGCGGGAAACGAGTTCGGCCACGCACACCGGCTTGACGCTGCCGTCACGATGGATCGTGGCCTCGATGGTCAACTGGGCGCCGCCAGGCAACGGCTCGAACGCCAGCAGCCGGAACTGCGCGCGCAGACGGCTGCCCGACGGCACCGGCGCGGGAAAGCGCACGCGGTTGAGGCCGTAGTTGATGCCCATGCGCACATCGTCGATCGAGAACGCCTCGTGCCGCATCGCCGGCAGCAGGCTGACAGTGAGAAACCCGTGCGCGATGGTGGATCCGAACGGGCCGGCCTCGGCCTGCGCGGTGTCGACGTGAATCCACTGCCTGTCGCCGGTGGCCTCGGCGAACAGGTCGATGCGCGACTGCTCGATCACGATCCAGTCGCTGTCGGCCAGGTGCCCGCCAACGTGATGGGCCAGCTCAGCGAGGTGGGCGAAATGCTTCATCGATGGGCCGCCCATTCGAGCAGCGGCTGCCATTGCGCCAGGTCGCGCTCGACGCGGCTGGGCGCGATGTCCCACAAGGTCGCGCCGCGCGCGGCCAGCTGCACGTACAACTGCGTGTCGCGCAGCATCGTGAGCACCGGCACGTCCAGCGCATCGAGGAAGTGGCGCAACTGGTCGGCGGCGATCGTGCCTTCGCGCACGCGCATGCCGATCACGCCGACACGCACCTTCTCGCTGCGCTTGTGCGCGGCCAAGGCGCGCACGAAGGCGTGGCTGGCCTGGATGTCGAACAGGCTCGGCTGCAGCGGCACGATCATCCGATCGGCAATGCGCATCACGTCGTCCAGGCGCCGACCATGCAGCCCGGCCGGTGTGTCGAGCACGACATGGGTCGTGCCTTTGGGCGGACGCACGACATCGTCGTGGGCCACATCCCAGCCGCGGATCAACGGCAAGGTGGCCGGGCGCAGCGCCAGCCATTGGCGCGCCGATTGCTGGCGGTCGACATCGCCCAGCATCACCGCGTGGCCGGCACGAGCCAGTGCGCCGGCCAGGTTGGTGGCCACCGTGCTCTTGCCCACGCCACCCTTGGGATTGGCGACCACGATCACCGGCATCGAATCCTCCTGCCCATTAGCGGTTATGGTAGCGGCGCCTCGCCGCGAGCACCCTAGCGCCAACCCCCACACCCAGCCCGTCCGTGGCCCGCATCGTCGTCCTCTGCGCCCACCCGCAGCTCGAGCATTCTCGCGTCACGCACGCGCTGGCACGGGCCGCCGCGGGCCGCGGCCTGCCGCAGGTCGAGGTGCGCGACCTCTACGCGCTCTACCCCGACTACCTGATCGACGTGGCCGCCGAGCAGTCCGCGTTGGCCGACGCACAGCTCGTGGTCTGGTTGCACCCGGTGCACTGGTACGGCATGACGCCACTGCTCAAGCTGTGGGCCGACGACGTGCTGGCCTTCGGCTGGGCTTACGGGCCCGGCGGCACCGCGCTGCGCGGCAAGGACCTGTGGCTCGTCACTTCGACCGGCGGCAGCGCCGAGGCCTACCGCCCCGATGGCCTGAACCGCTACTTCTTCGATGCCTTCCTGCCACCCTACGAGCAGACGGCGCAACTGGTCGGCATGCGCTTCCTGCCGCCGTTGGTGCTGCACGGCGCCCACCGCGTCGGCGATGACGCACTGAACGATCACGTGCAGACCTTCGTGTCCCGGCTGGCCAGCTATCCCGATTGGCCCGAGATCGAAGACATCGCGCCGTGCGACGTGCGCGAGGTGCCGGCGATCGACCGCCCCGCGGAACCCGACTGATGGACCATGGCACCACCTGGCTGACGACCAGCCTGATCTACCTCGCCGCCGCGGTGCTCGCGGTGCCGCTGGCGCGGGCGCTCGGCCTGGGTTCGATCATCGGCTACCTGGTGGCCGGCATCGTGATCGGGCCCTGGGGGCTGGCGCTGGTGACCGATGCACAGACGATCCTCACGGTGGCCGAGTTCGGCGTCGTGCTGATGCTGTTCCTGGTCGGCCTCGAGCTCGAGCCGAGCCGCTTGTGGGCCATGCGCCGGCCGATCTTCGGCTGGGGCTCGGTGCAAGTGATCAGCAGCGCCCTGCTGATGACGGCAGCGGGCGTGGCATTCGGCGTGGCGTGGCCGGTCGCGCTGGCGGCGTCGCTGGGCCTGGCGATGTCATCGACCGCGATCGGGCTGGCGGTGCTGGCCGAACGCAACGTGCAACCCACCGCCGCCGGGCAGGGCGTGCTCGGCGTGATGCTGTTCCAGGACGTGGCGGCCATCCCGATCCTGGCCTTGTTGCCGCTGTTGCCGGTGGCCGCGCAGCAGGCCACGGCCGCGACGGCCGGCAGCGGCTGGCTCACGGCGGCCAAGGCGGTGGCGGTGATCGCGGCGCTGCTGATCGGTGGGCGCCTGGCCTTGCGCCCCTCGCTGCGCTGGATCGCCCGCAGCCGCACGCCCGAGATCTTCACCGCTGCGTCGCTGCTGCTGGTGGTCGCCACCGCCGCGCTGATGCATGCGGTGGGGCTGTCGATGGCGCTCGGCGCCTTCCTGGCCGGCGTGCTGCTGGCCGAGAGCGAATACCGCCGCGAGCTGGAGACCGATCTCGAACCATTCAAGGGCCTCTTGCTCGGGCTGTTCTTCATCGCCGTGGGCATGAGCATCGACTTCGCGGTGGTGCTGGCGCAGCCCGGCCTGGTGGCGCTGATCGTGCTCGGCTTCGTCGCCGTCAAGGCCGTCGTGCTGGTGGCGATGGCGCGCACGATGAACGTGCCGCTGGCCGAGCGGCCGCTGTTCGCGATCCTGCTGGCGCAGGGCGGCGAGTTCGGATTCGTCGTCTTCCAGGCCTCGGCGCAGGCCGGCGTGATCGACGCGACGGCGGCGTCGCTGCTGGTCGCCGCGGTGGCGATCTCGATGCTGGCCACGCCGCTGGCGCTGGTGATCGTCGACCGCTTCGTCACGCCGCGCCTGGCTTCGCGTGGTGCACCGAAGCTCGACGAGATCGACCAGCCGCAACGCGAGGCGGTGATCATCGCCGGCTTCGGCCGCTACGGCCAGATCGTCGGCCGCCTGCTGCTGGCCAACGGCATCCAGCCGACCGTGCTCGACCACGACAGCGAGCAGATCGAGGCCGTGCGCCGCTTCGGCTGGCGCGCCTTCTATGGCGACGCGACGCGCCTGGACCTGCTGCGCGTGGCCGGTGCGGCCGAGGCCCGCGTGCTGGTGGTGGCGATCGACGACGTCGCGCAGAGTCTGGCGCTGGTCGACCTGGCACGCGAGCACTTCCCGCACCTGACGCTGGTGGCCCGCGCGCGCAACGTGCAGCATTGGTACCAGCTGAACGAACGCGGTGTCGCGCACATCGAGCGCGAGACCTTCGACGCAGCCTTGATGAGCGCACGCAGCGTGCTCGAAGCGCTGGGCTTCGAGCGCCACCAGGCGCGCAACCTGGCGCTGCGCTTTCGTCGCCACAACCTCGAGCAGCTGCAGGAGTCGGCGCCGCATTTCCGCGACGAATCCAGGCTGATCGCGATGTCGAAGATCGGCCGCCAGCAGATGGAGCAGTTCATGGCCGATGAGCGCGCGCGCAAGGACAGCCGAAGGCAGGCCAGTGGCTGGGCCGGTGCGGCGAGCGACGAGGCCGGCGACCGATGAGCGTCAGCGCAGGCCGTCCCACAACAGCTTGACGCCGGTGAGGAACATGCCGGTGTAGGCGATGCGGTAGAACCAGCCCGCATCGATGCGCCGGGTGGCCCACACGCCGAGCCACACGCCCACCGGGGCCAATGGCAGCAGCGCGAGCGACGTGACGAGGATGCGGCTGTCGAACAGCCCCAAGCCGGCGTACGGAATCCACTTCGACAGGTTGATGATGCCGAACAGCACCGCCAACGTGGCGGTCAGCCGCACCGGATCGAGCTTGAGCGGCAGCACGTAGGCACTGATCGGCGGGCTGCCGGCGTGGGCCACGAAGCTGGTGAAGCCGGCCGCCACCGTGAGCAGGAAGCCGACCGGCCTGGATGGCGGCGGCGCATCGCGGTGTGGCGGAAAGACCAGCCGCTGGGCCAGGAACAGCAGCGTCAGCGCACCGACCACTGCGGCCACCGTCTTGGCCGACAACAGCCCGAACAGCAGCGTGCCGATCACCGTGCCCAGCAGGCCCGCCGGCACCAGCAGGCGCAGCAGTTCGCGATCGCGGTCGTGCCAGAGCTGCCGCACGCCGGTGGCGTCCATCACCAGCAGCAACGGCAGCATCACGGCCGCCGCCTGCGGTACCGGCATCGTCAACGCCAGCAGCGGCGTGGCCAGCGAGCCGAAGCCCATCAGGAAGCCACTCTTGGCCAGCCCCATCAGCAGCACGGCGGGCACCGCCACGGCGTAGAACCAGGGGTCGGTGATCAGAAGCTCCATCAAGCCAGCCGGCACGCCTCTTCGAACGACAGGCGCGGGCTGCGTGCCAGCACCTTGCCCGGGTCACCTTCGCCGAGGGTGCAGATGAAGTTGGTCTTGACCGTCGTGCCGGCCCAGAACGCCGCGTCCATCTTCGCTGCGTCGAAGCCGCTCATCGGCCCGCAGTCGAGACCGAGCGCACGTGCCGCGAGGATGAAGTAGCCGCCCTGCAGGCTCGAGTTGCGAAACGCGGTGTGCTCGATCTTGAGCGGGTGGCCGACGAACCAGGACCGCGCGTCGGTGTGCGGGAACAGCTGCGGCAGCTTGTCGTAGAACGCCATGTCCATGCCGATCACCGCCGTCACCGGCGCTTCACGCACCTTCTGCACATTGCCGTGCGAGACGCAGGCAAGCAGGCGGGCCTTGGCCTCTTCGCTGCGCACGAAGACGAAGCGCGCCGGCGTGCTGTTGGCCGCGGTCGGCCCCCACTTGACGAGGTCGTAGAGCTGGCGCAGCGTCTCGTCGGCCACCGGCGTGGGCCGGTAGCCGTTCTGTGTGCGGGCGGCGGTGAAGAGTTGTTCGGTGGTGATCTGCATGACAGGCCTGGGCCGCGATGGCGGCAACGAAAGCACAATTGTCGGACCATGTTCGCCCCTTCCCAGCACGACGTGCGCCGCTTTTTCTGCCAGACGCACAGCAAACAACGCGGCGGCATGCCGCTGACGCCGATGGAGACCCTGGCCGCACGGTGGATCGCCGAGCATCCGGAGTACGACACCGACCTGGCCGATGTCGACGCCGCGCTGTCGGCCAGCTACACGGTCGACGACGGCCGTGCGAACCCGTTCCTGCACTTGTCGATGCACCTGACGATCAGCGAGCAGGTGGCCATCGACCAGCCTCGCGGCATCAGGCAGGCCTGCGACTTGCTCGCCGCGCGACTGGGTTCGGCCCACGAGGCGCAGCACCAGGTGATGGAGTGCCTGGGCGAGATGGTCTGGACGTCGCAGCGCACCGGCCTGCCCCCGGACGGGCAGGCGTACCTGGACTGCGTGCGCCGGCGGGCGACGCGTTAGCCGTCTGCGGATGCCGAGTCGGCTTGCGGCCGCAAAGGTACCGATCAGCCGGGCAGATGCGACGCTTCGTCTCGCTGCACCAGCAGCGACCCGGCCTGGACGTCGTGGGCCGCCAGGGCATCGATGCCCCCGAGCAGGCTGACAGTGACAGCGATGGCGAGGATCAATGCGGTGCCGCGTTCGATCAGGCGTTGCGTCAGGGTGGTGTTCATGCTGGGCTCCTCGATGGCGGTGCGGTGTCGTTCGATGAGCTGGACTCTAGGCAGCGGCAGACCGCGGCGAAAGCCGCTTGCGACGCAACGCGTGCTGCGGGCGACGACCTGCGCCGAACGGCGACGAACGGCCGCTATTCCTGCGCCGCCTTGCGCAGCGTCTCGACGACCGGACGGCGCAGCACCTCGCGCAGCCCCCACCAGCCGGCCGCCAGCGCCAGCAGCGCGCCGGCGGCGCCGCCCGCCAGCGGCACCCACAACGACGCGGTCCACTGGAACTCGAAGGCAAAGCGCGCCAGCGCCCAGCCCACCGCGATGGCCGCGCACGACGCCAGCACGCCGGCCAGTGCGCCGACGCCGAGCAGCTCAGCGCGCTGCACCTGGGCCAGCAGCGTGCGGCCGGCACCCATCGCGCGCATCACCGCAAATTCCCTGGCGCGCGCCTCTCGGGTGGCGCTGACCGCGGCGAACAGCACCACCAGCCCGGCCGCCAGCGTGAAGGCGAACAGGAACTCGACGGCGCGGATCACCTGGTCGAGCACGCGCTGCACCTGACCGATCTGCGCCGAGACGTCGACATTGGTGATGTTGGGGAAATCGCGCCCGAGCGCGTTGTCGAAACTGGGCTGGCCCGTCACGGCCTCGGGGGCCCGGAACGCTGCAATGGTGGTGGCAGGCAGGCCCGGCATCGCCGCGATCGGGAATATCACGAAGAAATTGACGCGCATCGAAGCCCAGTCGACCTTGCGCAGGCTGGTGATGCGGCCCTCACGCAAGGTGCCGGCGATGTCGAAGGCGAGGCGGTCGCCGATGCCGACGCCGAGCGTCTTGGCCAGGCCGTCTTCGACGCTGACGGCATCGGCCTCCTCGACCGTCCAGCGTCCTGCGGAAATGCGGTTGTGGCCAGGCAGCTGCGCGTCATGGCTGAGGTTGAACTCGCGCTCGACCAGCCGCTTGGCGCGCTCGTCGCTGAAGCTGTCGGGCGCGACCGGGCGACCGTTGATCGAGACCAGCCGGCCGCGAATCATCGGGTACCAGTCGTAGCGCGTGATGCCCGCTGCGGTCAGGGCCTGGCGAAACGCTTCCCCCTGCTCGGGCTGGATGTTGATGACGAAGCGGTTTGGCGCATCGGGTGGGGTGGCGGCGCGCCAACTGGCGATCAGGTCGGTGCGCAGCAGCACCAGCAGCACCAGCGCCAGCAGGCCGACCGCGAGCGCCGACACCTGCAGCACGGCAAACGCCGGTCTGGCGGCGATCTGGCGCGTGGCGAGCACCAGCCAGCGGGGCGCCCGCGCTTCCGGCACGGTGCGCTTCAAGGCCATCACCGCGGCCCAGGACAGCAGCGCGAACAGCGCAGCCGCCGCCGCGAAGCCGCCGACGGCGATCAACCCCATCTTCAGGTCGGTCGACACCGCCAGCAGCAGCGCGGCGAAGCCCAACGTGCCGGTGCCGAGCACGGCCAGCGACGAGGCCTTCAATGCGCCGACATCGCGGCGAATCACGCGCAACGGCGGCACCCGCGCCAGTTGCAGCACCGGAGGCAGGCCAAAGCCCATCAGCAACGTCAGACCGACGCCGAGCCCGAACAACGCCGGCCACAGCCCCGGCGGCGGCAGATCGCTGCTGACCAGGCCAGCCAGCAAGCTCACGAACCCATGGTGCATCAGCAAGCCGAACAGCACGCCGAGCGCGCTGGCGCCGACGCCGAGCGCGCCGAACTCCAGCGTGTAGGCCAGCGCGATGTGGCGCTGCGATGCGCCCAGCACGCGCAGCATCGCGCAATCGTCGAGGTGGCGGTTGGCGAAATCGCGCGAGGCGATGGCTACCGCCACCGCCGCCAGCAGCGCCGCCAGCAGCGCCACGAGATTGAGGAACTTGCCGGCGCGGTCGAGCGTCTGGCGCATCTCGGGGCGCCCCGATTCCATCGACTCGACACGCACACCGCGCAGGGCGCGCTCGTCGATTTGCGTTTCGACCCAGCGCACGAAGTCGGCGATGTCGGCATCGCGGCCGATCGGCGAGGCCACCGCCAACCGGTACGTGACACGGCTGGCAGGCTGCACCAGCCCGGTGGCGGCGAGGTCGGCGTGGTTGAGCATCACGCGCGGTGCAAAGCTCATGAAGCCTGCCCCGCGGTCAGGTTCGACGACGATCAAGCGGGCGATCGCCAGCGATGCATCGCCGAGCAGCAGCGCATCACCCATCTTCAACTGCAGCGCATCGAGCAGCGACGGATCGACCCACACCGTGCCGCGCTCAGGCGCGCCGGCGGCATCGAGCGCACGGCCCCCCGGGCCGTCCTTGAGCTTCAGGCGCCCACGCAGCGGGTAGCCGTCGCTGACCGCCTTGACGGCCACCAGCCTGGACGCCCCGCCGAGCGCGTCGGGCGCCCGGCCCATGCTCGGGAAGGTCGCCGTCGTGGCCACCGACAGCGCTCGGGCAGCGGCTTCGTCGACGAAGAGCCGTTGCGGCGGCTTGTCGCTGGTCACGATCGCATCGCCGCCGAGCATCTGCCTGGCGTCGCGCGTGAGGCCGCGGTCGAGGCGGTCGGCAAAGAAACCGACCGCCGTCAACGCCGCCACCGCCAGCGTTACCGCCACCAGCAGCAGACGCAACTCTCCGGCGCGGAAGTCGCGCAAGGCCTGGCGCCAGGCCAGGGTCATGACCGTGGGGCGCTGGATGGCAGGGCGTGGCGGGGAAGCAGGCATGGCCGGGACGGTTGGCAGCGAAGAGGCGACAGTAGCCGATCGCGGCTCTCCCGTGCACGCAGCGGTGAATGCAGCGTGCAATGGCTTGCAACGCCCGCCTGCCGGCGTTGCGCTCCAATCACGTCATGGACACACGCCGCCCCCTGCCCGCGATCTTCTTGTCGCACGGCTCACCGATGACCGCCCTCGAACCCGGTGCGGCCGGCCGCTTCATGCAGCGCCTTGGGCCGGCGATCGATGCGACCTTCGGCCGGCCGCGCGCGATCCTCGCGTTGTCGGCCCACAGCCTGGCGCGCCAGCCGGTGCTGCTGGCCGCCGAGCGCCATGCAGCGGTGTACGACTTCGGCGGCTTCGATCCACGCCTCTTCACGCTGCGCTACGACGCACCCGGCGCACCCGCGCTGGCCGTGCAGGTGCAATCCTTGCTGGCTGGCGCCGGCATCGCCGCGCAGTGCGTTGCCCAAGGTGGCCTGGACCATGGCATCTGGACACCGCTGCGCTATGCCTACCCCGACGCCGACATCCCGGTGCTGCCGCTGGCCTGGGTGCCGAGCGACAGCCCGGCAGCCTTGTTCGCGCTCGGCCAGGCGCTCGCGCCGCTGGCGCACGACGGCGTGCTGGTGCTGGGCAGCGGCAGCATCACCCACAACCTGCATCGCGTCTTTGCCAATGGCCTCAACGCCGCTGTCGAGCAGCCCGAGATCGCCGAAAGTGCCGCCTTCCGCGACTGGATGCAAACACGCGCCGCCGCACGCGACTGGGACGCGCTCTTCGCCTACCGGGCACGCGCGCCCCATGCGGTGGACATGCATCCGAGCGACGAACACCTGCTGCCCTGGTACATCGCTGCCGGCGCCGGCGGGCCCGAAACCGGACCGCAGCGTCTGCACGCCAGCGTCACCTACGGCTCGCTCGGCATGGATGCCTACGCCTTCGGGGCCTCAGCCTCGTCATTGGCCGCGGCGTTGAGCTGACCGCCCGCGGCCAAGCGCACCACCCCGACTGCGCGAATCACTTCACCTGGATGCGGCTCAGGTACTCGGCCAACGCCAGGATGCGTCCACGAACGTAGGCTTCCTGGTTGTAGGGCACGTCCATGTAGTACTCGCCGGCCTTGATGCTGTACTCGCGGCCCCATACCGGCATGTCGCGCGTGCCGTGCTCGGCCACACCGACGCCTTCGATGGTCTCGTACACCCGCGCCATCGGAAAGATCCCGCCATTTCTCTTTTGCAGCGTCGTCAGGTCAGTCGGGCTGCGTTTCAGCAGATCGGCGATCGGCCCACCGCCCTTGCCCGAGACGCCATGGCAGGCGGCGCAATTGGCATCGAACTCGTTCTTGCCGAAATCCGCCTTGGCCTGCGCCATGGCCGCGACCGGCAACGCCAGTGCGATCGCGACAGGA
Organism: uncultured beta proteobacterium; assembly: GCA_963783785.1. Lineage (GTDB taxonomy): Bacteria > Pseudomonadota > Gammaproteobacteria > Burkholderiales > Burkholderiaceae_C > CADEEN01. Next base: position 103,675 of record CAWAOQ010000006.1, read on the forward strand.
ATCCACCACCTTGTGCGTGCGGTTCTCATAGTTTCCACCTTTCGGCGGGACAACCCTCGGCGTACACAAGACCAGACCGCTGAACATCACCAAGAGCAACACCCGCACGAAAAGGTTAGCCGCTCCGGCCGCCCGCCGGGTTGACAGTTCTCAACGACCGGTCAAATAGCGCGCCGTCCGCGCCGGTCAGCGCATCGTCACCCAGCGCAGCTCGAGCACGTCGTTGGGCCAGTGCACGACGTCGACGTTCGGCCGCATGACCCAGTTGTGCTGGCGTCGGTAGAGCGGAATCATCGGCAGCTCGGCGTCCATCAGGCGCAACGCCTCGCCGACCATCTGGCGCCGCTTGGCCAGGTTGGGCTCGACCCGCAGGCCATCGATCAGCGCGTCGAGCTTGGGGTTGCTGTAGCGGCCGGCGTTGAAGGCACCGGCGGCCAGGCCGTCGTTGCTGCGCACGGTGGACTGCAGCATGCCCCAGGGGTCGGGGCTCGCGCTCCAGCCGAACTCGACCAGGCTGCCGGTGCCCTGGCTCAGCTTCGGAAAGAACACCGAGCTCGGCGAGGTCACGAGGTTGGCGCGGATGCCGACCCGCTCGAGCATCGCCGCCGCCGCCTGGCACACCGACGCACGCCAGGCCACGTTGACGCAATCCATCTGCAGCGAGAAGCCGTTCTCGTAGCCGGCTTCCTTGAGCAGTGCGCGCGCCGCCGTGGCGTCCGCCTTGGGGCGCTGCTCGAACTCGGCCACGTAGCCGTCGACCAGCGGCGACACGAACGAACCCGTCACCTTGCCTTCGCCGCGCAGCACCTGGCGCACGATCAAGTCGGTATCGATCGCCAGTTGCACCGCGCGGCGCACGCGCAAGTCCTTGAAGGGGTTGCGGCCCTTGACGTCGCTGCCGGGCAACTCGGCGCTGTGCTGGTTGAGCGCGAAGTACTGGGTGCCGATGTCGTCGACCTCGCTGACCTTCAGCGTCTTGTCGGCCTTCAGGCGCAGCAGGTCCTGGAACGGCGGGTCGATGACGAAGTCGACCTGGCCCGAGGCCAGCGCCGCCAGCCGCGTCGCATCGGACTGGATCACCTGGTACGCCACCTCGTCGAGGTTGCCGCCGCCGGCCGCCGTGCCACGGCCCCACCAGGACGGGTTGGCCTTCAGCAGCGTGCGCACGTCGGCCTCGTAGCGCGCAAGCACGAACGGCCCGGTGCCGTTGGCGTTGCGCACCGCGAAGGTCTCCTGCTTGGCGTTGTAGTCCTGCGGGCGGGCGACGTTGTTCTTCTCGCACCAGGGCTTGCTCATCATCGCGACGAGCCAGAGCTTCTCGGGCAGCACCGCGTCGGGGGCCGAGGTCTGCACCTCGATCGTCAGCGCATCGAGCTTCTTCGCCGCGGTGATGCCGAGCATCTGGTTCTTGCGCTGCGAGGCCTTGTCGAGGGCGCGCTCGATCGAGAACACCGCGTCGTCGGCCGAGAACGCCGCGCCGTCGTGGAACTTCACGCCCGGGCGCAGCTTGAAGCGCCAGGTCGTCGGGCTGGTCATCTCCCACGAGACCGCCAGCGACGGCTCGAGCTTGAAGTCCTTGCCGCGGTTGACCAGACCTTCGTAGATCTGCGTCACGACCCGCGTCTGGTACAGCAGGGCCAGCGAGTGCGGGTCCATGCTCTGCGGGTCGAACGCGCTGGCAAAGCGCAGCGTCTTGCCCTGCGCGGCCGCCGGCGACGGCGCCACGGCGCAGACCAAGGCAAAGGCCAGCGAAGCCAGCAGTCGGTGCATCACGGTCGTTTCTCCATCAGGGTTTGGGCAAGGTGCCGACGACACCCTGCACGAACCAGTCCATCCGCGCAATCGCGTCGTCCCCCAGGACGCCGCTGCTGCTGGCGCACGATGCCCGCCTGGTCGACCAGGCGGCCGACGAACGGCCCGGCCTTGCCCGTCGCCAGAAGCGCTTCGCGCGCGGCCAGTTCCTTGCGCTGGGCTGCCGGCAGTGCGGGTGAGAGGCCGGCGAGCTTGACCATGCCGTCGCGGATGCCGCCCCACACCGGCTGCGGCTGCCAGGTACCGGCGATCGCGCTCTGGGCGACACGGATGTAGTAGCCGCTCCAGTCGGCCGTGACCGCCGCCAACTGCGCGTTGGGCGCATAGCGGCTCATGTCGCTCGGGTAGGCGATCAGCTTCACGCCCTTTTCCTCGGCGGTCTGCGGCACCGCCGGCGACGCGCTGTGATGCGCCAGCACGTCGGCACCGGCGCTGATCAGCGACAGCGCCGCCTCGCGCTCCTTGGGCGGATCGAACCAGGTGTTGAGCCACAGCACGCGCACCGTGGCCTTCGGGTTGGCCGCCTGCATGCCGAGCGCAAAGGCGTTGATGCCCTGCACGACTTCGGGCACCGGGAAGCCCGCCACGTAGCCGGCCACCCCCGTCTTGCTCGCCTTGCCGGCGAGCCAGCCGGCGAGCCAGCGGCCTTCGTAGAAGCGCGCGTTGTAGGTGTTCAGGTTGGCGGCGGTCTTGTAGCCGCCGGCATGCTCGAACTTCACCGCCGGGTAGTCGGCCGCCACCCGCAGCGCAGGATCGAGGTAGCCGAAGCTGGTGGCGAAGATCAACTGCGTGCCTTGGGCCGCCATCTCGCGCATCACGCGTTCGGCGTCGGCGCCCTCGGGCACTGCCTCGACAAAGCGCGGTCGCGACCTGGTCGCCGAGCGCACGCTGCATCGCCTGCCGCGCCTGGTCGTGCTGGTAGGTCCAGCCGGCCTGGCCGACCGGCGTGACATAGACGAAGCCGACCTTCAAGGGCTCGGCCGCGGCGGCCGCGAACGTCAGGCAAGTGAATAGCATCGACGCGAGCAGGCGCCCGCGGATGAGGTTTTTTGACATGGTTGTCCTCGACATGGCCACCGGATGAGGGTCTGCGCGGCGGGTGGCACGTTGCGCGCAGAGGTCGGATTGTAGGTGGCGCGGCGCGCCGCCACGGCCAGCGCGGCGGCGGCGAGCCGCGGCGAAGGGCGGTCTCGTGGTTCATCCATCCGCAAATCTTCAGGCCGCCCATGGTGCGGCGCGATCCCCCGTTGGATGGTGTTTGGGCGGACTTCCGCAGACGCGCCCCTCCCGGTAGCATCACAGCAAGTTGCGCTACTGGCGCTCTTGTCATTGGCTTCGTGGGCATCGCTTTGGTCGTCTACGCCACCTGCCGCCTGACCCAGCGGACGATAGGGCGTGCGGAACTGCTGGGTTCGACATCTGCCGTGGCTACGTTACTGTTCACGGTGCCGCAAACACGAAGAGTTCGTTGCATGGCTGACGAACTGCCTGATCGATCCGGACTCGCTCGTCGTCAACTTCAGTCCGAGATGCGCAACGTGAGCATCGCGTGCCACACGCGCAAGGCTGATTTCTCCAAATCTGTCAGAGGTTTCGTTCTCCTTCGCGAAGTACCTCGCGATACGAAGCAATCGGGTCCGAGTACATCGGACCGCCTTGCTGCCGAGAACGAAGATCCTGACTCCTGCTCTTGCGCTTCCGATTGCTCGCGCCAGGGATGGTAGGTCGCCAAGATAGGTCTCGGCAGAGAGAGTCTGTACAAGGCCCTGGCCCCTGGCGCCAAGCCGCGCTTCGAGACCGTCATCAAGGTCGCCCGAGCCTTGGGGGTCAAGTTCACGGCAGAGCCGGCCTGAGTACGGCGGCAAGCGCACTGACCTGCCCGGTTTCTTCGCACCAATGTCCAGCACGAAAGAGGGATCGGATCATGCCGAACGCGATTGACGAGGTCACCACCGAGGTTCTGCAAGCCTTCGCCGAGGCGTGGAATCGCCACGATGTCGACGCCCTCATGTCCTTCATGACCGACGACTGCGTCTTCGAGGCCTCTGCCGGCCCTGACGTCTGCGGCACCCGGTACGCAGGCCGTGAGGCTGTGCGCGCCGCCTTCGCGGAGGTATGGGCAACCTTCCCCGATGCCCACTGGGGCGGCGCCCGTCACTTTGTCCGAGGCGACCGTGGCGTCTCGGAGTGGGTTTTCACAGGAACCCGCGCCGACGGCACTCGCGTCGAAGTCCGCGGCTGCGATCTGTTCACCTTTCGGGGAGGCAAGATCGCGCTGAAGAACTCCTATCGCAAGAACCGCCCGCCCCAGGGCACCGCGAAGGCCTGAGTTCCATGCAGTTCATCGCATGACGCGTGTCCATCTCGCAGCACTGTCCGCCGTCTTGTGCATGGGTTGTTCGACACCGATGCACCAAGGCGAGCCCACGGGTGAACGCCGCGTTCGATACGCCTGCGCAAACGCAGAGGAGGTCGAAATGCGCTTCTTTCCGCTGCAAGGGGTTGGCGTTCTGGTGCGCAATGGCAAGACCATGGAGCTGCAGCAACAACCAGCCGCTTCAGGTTTTCACTACACCAACGGGCCAAACACCGTTCGCGGCAAAGGCGATGAGTTGATCATCGAGATCGGCCGCATGGCACCCATCAAGTGCCAGGCCCGTTAGGCGATGCAGCCGGCCGCCTGCCGGAAGTGCGCGTCGAGCGCTGCGATCCAGCGCGCCTTGTCCTGCGCTGGCGAAGCTGGCCTCGAAGCTGTTGCGCGCCAGCGTGTAGGCCTCGCGTGCGCCGAGCGCCGGCAGCGCGGCGAAGGTCTGCACGAAGTTGTCGTTGAGGTAGCCGCCGAAGTACGCCGGGTCGTCGCTGTTGACGGTGGCGACGAGTCCGGCCGCCAGCAGCGCCGGCAGGTTGTGCTCGGCCAGCGTCGGAAACACGCGCAGCTTGACGTTGGACAGCGGGCAGACCGTCAGCGGCACCCGATCGCGCGCCAGCCGCGCGGTGAGCGCCGGCGATTCGAGCGCACGCACGCCGTGGTCGATGCGCTGCGACCTCAAGCACGTCGAGCGCGCTTTCGACGTAGGCCGGCGGCCCCTCCTCGCCGGCATGCGCCACCACGTGCAGGCCGAGCGCGCGGGCGCGCTCGAACACGCGCGCAAACTTCTCGGGCGGATGGCCGCATTCGCTGCTGTCCAGGCCGACGCCGATGAAGTGCTCGCGCCACGGCAGCGCGGCCTGCAGCGTGGCCAGCGCGTCGTCTTCGCTCAGGTGGCGCAGGAAGCACAGGATCAGCGTCGCACTCAAGCCCCACTCGGCATGCGCGCGGCGGCAGGCGTGAGCCAGCCCGAGGATCACTGCGTCGATCGGCACGCCGCGCTCGGTGTGCGTCTGCGGGTCGAAGAAGATCTCGGCATGCACGACGTTGTCGGCCGCGGCGCGCTCGAGGTAGGCCAAGGCCAGGTCGAAGAAGTCGGCCTCGGTGCGCAGCACCGCGGCACCGGCGTAGTAGAGGTCGAGAAAACTCTGCAAGTCGGCGAAGTCGTAGGCCGCCCGCAGCGCCTCGACGTTCGCGTACGGCAACGCCACGCCGTGGCGCGCCGCGAGCTTGAACATCAGTTCAGGCTCGAGCGAGCCCTCGACGTGGATGTGCAGCTCCGCCTTGGGCATCGTGCGCAGCAGCGCCGGCAGGCGCTCGCGCGGGATGCGGTCGAAATCAATCATCGGGTCAACCCATGCAAAAGGCCGCCGGGGCGAGCCGCGGCGGCCTGCGTCATCCTGCGATGGCGATCTACTTCTTGTCCGACGGCACCTTGCCGTCGACGCCCTTGACGTAGAAGTTGATGCCGAGCATGAACTTGTCGTCGGGCATCTGGTCCTTCTCGACGACCGTCTTGCCGGCCTGGTCGACGACCGGCCCCTTCCACGGGTGGAAGCTGCCATCCTTCAGGCCGGCCTTGGCCTTCTCGACCGCTTCCTTCGCGTCGGCGGGTACCTTGTCGCTGATCGACACCATGTCGATCGCGCCTTCCTTGACGCCCCACCACACCTGGTGCGTCTTCCAGCTGCCGTCGAGTGCCTCCTTGACGGCCTGCTTGTAGTACGGGCCCCAGTTGATGATCGCCGAGCCCAGGTGCGCCTCCTTGGCGTAGGCGCTCATGTCGCTGTCCCAGCCGAAGGCCAGCTTCTTGTTCTTCTCGGCGGTCTGCAGCACCGAACTCGAGTCGGTGTTCTGGAACAGCACGTCGGCGCCCTGGTTGATCAGGCTCTGCGCGGCCTCGCCTTCCTTGGGCGGATCGAACCACTTGCCGATCCAGACCACCTTGGTCTTGATCTTCGGGTTGGTGCTCTGCGCGCCGAGCGTGAAGCTGTTGATGTTGCGGATGACCTCGGGAATCGGGATCGAGCCGACGACGCCGAGCGTGTTGCTCTTGGTCATCTTGCCGGCGATGATGCCCGCCAGGTACGCACCCTCGTAGGTGCGGCTGTCGTAGGTGCGCATGTTCTCGGCAGTCTTGAAGCCGGTGGCGTGCTCGAACTTGACGCCCTTCTCGTCGGCGGCGACCTTCATCATCGGGTCCATGTAGCCGAAGGTGGTGCCGAAGATCAGCTTGTTGCCTTCGCTGACCATCTGCCGGATCACGCGCTCGGCGTCGGCCGCCTCGGGCACGTTCTCGACGTAGCTGGTCTTGACCTTGTCGCCGAACTCGGCCTCGACCGCCTTGCGGCCGGCCTCATGGGCGAACGTCCAGCCCGCATCACCGACCGGGCCGACGTAGGCGAAGGCGATCTTCAATGGCTCGGGCTTGGGCGCCGGTGCGGAAGCTGCGACCGGCGATGCCGCCGGGGCTGCGGCCGCCGGCTCTTCCTTCTTGCCGCAACCGACCAGCGCGGTGGTGGCCGCCGCGGCTGCCAATGCAGCCAGCCGGATCGTGTGACGCTTCTTGGTGTCGATCATGGGTTGTCCTCGCGATTGAAGAAAAAAGGGGGGGTGCCAAGTGCGGCAATTATGGTCTTTCACCGCACCTGGAAGAAACCGGCTCGACTGCTGGACGGGCGCTGCCTTCACCGGCTGTGCGCCCAGCCACCGTGCGCCGGAACATGGCCCGGCATGTTCGCACGCCGGCCGCGGTGGTGCATGGCACCGGTCTGATAGTCACTATGCGTGACGGCGTATGTGGCGGCCGACGGCAGCGACGGCGTCAGTCGCGCAACAGCGCCAGCGCGTCGGAGTGGAATTCGCGCTGGTACAGGATCCACACCACGCCCGCGCTGCCCAGCATCAGCGCGAGCGGCGAGAACAGCCACGCGGCAGCGGCGAAGGCGAAGTAGTAGGCGCGCAGACCGTCGTTGAAGGACTCGGCGGCGAGGCCGACCACGCCGCCGGCACGGTCGGCGAAGCGCTCGCGGGCCGCATCGCCGAGCCGCGCGAATTCGTCATGCTCGGGGGCGGACGCCACCAGCAGCGCGCCGAAGCTGTACTGGCGCAGGCTCCAGGTGAAGCGGAAGAACGCATAGACGAAGATGCCGGTCAGCAGCACCAGTTTCAGGTCGAGCAGCAGCGCCGACGTGCGCGCGGCGAACGGGATCTCGGCCACCAGCGCGCTGGCATGGTCGCCCGTGCCCAGCAGCGCGAGCAAGCCGCCGATGATCAGGATCGTTGTCGAGGCGAAGAAGCTCGGGCTGGTGGACAGGTTCTGCACCACGACACCATCGACCACGCGCACCTCGCGCCGGGTCGCCTGCAGCATCCACTGCCGCCGCACCTGATTGCTGGCCGCCAGCAGCGTAGGCTGCACGGCGGCACGGCGCCTGGCGAAGCGGGCATAGCCGATCCAGGCGACGAAAAAGGCGACGACCGCCAGCCAGTCCCACAGCGTCAGCGCATTCGCCAGGCGTCGCATGGTGTCCATGAGCGCGACTGTAGCGCTGCACCATGCGATCGGCCTTGAAGGGCAACGCGCCGGTCGCCGGCTGCCGTCAGGCGGCGGCGCGACGGCCGTCCAGGCTGAGGGGCCCTGCGCCGAAGCCGAACACCATCAGCAGCCCACCGATCACCGACAGGTTCTTCATGAACATCAACTGGTCGATCATCTGCTTGTCGGCCGGCAGCGCCCAATAGTTGTGGAAGATCACCGAGGCCAGCGCGGTGAAGGCCGCCAGCGCCAGGGCGGCCCAACGCGCCTGCCAGCCGACGATCAGCATCACGCCGCCCACCACTTCGATCAATGCGGTGGCAAAAGCCAGCAACTGGGGCAGCGGCAGGCCCTTGCTGGCGATGTAGCCGGCCGTGCCTTCGAGGCCGGCGAACTTGCTGATGCCGGCCAGCACGAACATCAGTGCCAGCAGGAGGCGTGCGATCAGGACGGGAAAGCCTTGGGCGTTCATGCGAATTCTCCTTGCGGTTCGGGTGTGGAAATCGGTGGGCGCGACGGCGCCAGCAGCGCCACCGCTTCGGCACGCGGCGGCCGAACTGCCTGGCGGTAGCGATGTCGCCGGGCACCATTTCGTCCGGCGAGGCGTCGGACGGCGTGGCGGTCATCAGGCCGGACGACGATGCGACGTAATTGATGTCGTTGCGGGTCGCGGCCTTGCTGTTGGAGGGCATCATGCCGGTGCCGACCCACAGCATCGAGTGCTGCTGGCTCAGCGTGAAGAAGTAGTGCAGCGTCGACAGCTTGTCGCCGTTCATCGAGGCCGAGTTGGTGAAGCCCGCCGCCAGCTTGTTCTTCCATTGCTGGCTGAACCATGGCTTGCTCGACGCATCGGCGAACTTCTTGAACTGCCAGCTCACGCTGCCCATGTAGGTCGGCGACCCGAACACGATCGCGTCGGCCGCGGCCAGTTGCGCCCAGCCGCCGGCCGGGAGGTTGCCTTCGGCGTCGATCGCCAGCAGCGCAGCGCCGCTGCCGGCGGCCACCGCCTCGGCGATCTTGCGGGTGTGGCCGTAGCCACTGTGATAGACGATGACGATCTTCTTGCTCACGGAATTGCCCTTCGGTTGGAAAGTGAAGACGGCCTCAGCGGGCCAGGTCGAAAACGAGGATCTCGGCGTCGCGACCGCGTTCGATCACGAGGCGTGGTTCGCCGTCGAGCCGCGCCGCATCGCCCGCCAGCAGTGGCTGGCCGTTGACCGTCGCCTCGCCCCGCACGACATGCACATAGGCCAGACGCATGGGGTCGAGGGCGAGTTCGGCGCGCTCGTCGGCACCGTCGAACAAGCCCGCGTAGATCGACGCGTCGGCGTGGATCGTCACCGAACCGTCGCGGCCGTCCGGCGAGGCCACCAATCGCAGCCGGCCGCGCTTGTCGGATTCGGCGAACGCCTTTTGCTCATAGCCGGGCGTCAGCCCCCGTTGGCTGGGCAGCAGCCAGATCTGCAGGAAATGGGTCGTCTGGCCGGCAGCCTGGTTGGCCTCGCTGTGGGCGATGCCGGTGCCGGCCGTCATCCGCTGCACCTCGCCGGGCACGATCGTCGCGCCGTTGCCGATGCTGTCCTTGTGGCTCAGCGCGCCGTCGAGCACGTAGCTGACGATCTCCATGTCGCGGTGGCTGTGGGTGCCGAAGCCGGTGCCCGGCGCGATGCGGTCTTCGTTGATGACCCGCAGGTTGCCGAAGCCCATCTGCGCCGGGTCGTGGTAGTCGGCGAACGAGAAGCTGTGAAAACTCTTGAGCCAGCCGTGATCGGCATAGCCGCGATCCTGGGATTTGCGAAGGGTCAGCATGGCGGTGTCCTTTGATGACGTGACTGTAGGCAGCGCGTGCCGCCGCGGGGCGTAGCCCGCCTTGAAGCAGACGTTCAAATATGATGAATGCATGAGCAGCAGCCGCAACGCCCTGACCCCCGAAGCACTGGCGATGATGGACACCATCGCGCGCGCCGGCAGCTTTGCCGCTGCGGCGCGCGAACTCGGCAAGGTGCCTTCGGCACTGACCTACAGCGTGCGCCAGCTCGAAGACGCCCTCGATGTGCTGCTCTTCGACCGCCGCTCCGGGCAGGCACGCCTCACCGCCGCCGGCGAGGAACTGCTCGGCGAAGGCCGCCGCCTGCTGGCCGAGATGGACGCGGTGGCCAATCGCGTGCGCCGCGTCTCGTGCGGCTGGGAGACGCAGCTGACGGTGGCCGCCGACGGTGTGGTCTCGTACCTGACGCTGTTCGAGCTGTGCGAGGCCTTCTATGCGCTGCGCCCGGACAACGCCAGCGCCGCCGGCGGACCGGGCACCCGCCTGCGGCTGCGCACCGAGGTGCTGGCCGGCACCTGGGAAGCGCTGCTGTCGGGCGAGGCGGACCTGGCGATCGGCGTCGGCATCGGCAGCGTCGCGCCGCCGGCGGGCATCGAGCTGCGGCCGCTCGGCGAGATCGACTTCGTGTTCGCGGTGGCGCCGCATCACCCGTTGGCGGCGTACCACGGCGCGATCCCCGACCACGAACTGCTGCGCCACCGCGCCGTCGCGGTGGCCGATTCGGCGCGCCGCCATGAACCGCGCAGCTTCAATCTGTTGCCCGGACAGGAGGTGTTCACCGTGGCTTCGGTGCAGGCCAAGCTCGAGGCGCAGTTGCGCTGCCTAGGTTGCGGCTTCCTGGCCGAGCCGCTGGCGCGCGAGCACATCCGGGCCGGCCGGTTGGTCGTCAAGCGGGTGCAACGCGAACCCGCCCGCGCCCGGCTCGGCTATGCCTGGCGCGAGGCGGCGACGCCGCAGCCGAAGAAGGCGCCGCAGGGCCTTGCACTGGCCTGGTGGCTCGAGCAGTTGGCCAGCGAGGCGACGCGCAAGGCGCTGCTCGAACGCCACACCGGCCTGCCGCAGACCCTCGCATGATGAAATGACAACCCCTCGCTCGCTGCGCTCGCACTCCCCCAAGGGGAGCCTCAGGCCGACGCTTGGGAACGGCCCGGCGCTGGCCTGAGCGCGCTGCGACAAGCGTGTACACCGGCCGCTTTGCCCCCTCGCCCAGCGGCCCGCTGCATGCCGGCTCGCTGGTGGCCGCGCTGGCCAGCTGGCTCGATGCGCGGGCGCACCGCGGGCGCTGGCTGCTGCGCTTCGAAGACGTCGACGGTCCGCGCACCGTGCCCGGTGCCGACGCCGAGATCACGCGCCAGCTCACCGCGCTCGGCCTCGTGCCCGACGAGCCGCCACTGTGGCAATCGCAGCGCAGCGCGCACTACGAGCGCGCGCTGCAGCAATTGCGCGCGGCCGGTCTGGCCTACCCCTGTGGCTGCACCCGGCGCGACATCGATGCCGAACTGGCGGCGCTCGGCCTGCCCGCGCAACGCGGTGCCGAGCGCATCTACCCCGGCACCTGCCGTGCGGGCCTCAAGGGCAAGACCGCACGCGCATGGCGCTTGCGCTGCGGCGATGACGACACGCCGGTGTTCATCGACTGGCACGACCGACGCCTCGGGCCGCAGCACCAGGACGTGACGCATGCGGTCGGGGACTTCGTGCTGCAACGCGCCGACGGCCCCTGGGCCTACCAGCTTGCGGTGGTGGTCGATGACGCCGCACAGGGCATCACCGACGTCGTCCGCGGCGAAGACCTGGCCGACAACACCGCACGGCAGATCTACCTGCAGCGTCTGCTCGGCCTGCCGACGCCGCGCTACCTGCACACGCCGCTGGTGCGCGATGCCCGCGGCGAAAAGCTGTCCAAGAGCAACGGCGCGGCGCCGATCGAAGTGCTTGACCCGCTGGCCGCCTTGCGCGACACCGCCGTGGTGTTGAACCTCACGGTGCCCGACAGCGGCGACATCGGCGGCTGGCTGGAGCGGGCGGTGGCCAGCTGGCGCAAGCGCTGGTTGCGGGGGGCTTGACGCCGGTGTGTAGCATCGCGGCTTTTCCATCACAACCCAAGGCGATCGTCCCATGACCACCACCCCGAGCGGCCTGCATTACGAAGACACCACCGTCGGCCATGGCGCCACGGCGCAAGCCGGCAGCGAAGTCACCGTGCACTACACCGGCTGGCTGTACGACCCGACGAGCGACAGCGGCCGCGGCCGCAAGTTCGATTCGAGCAAGGACCGCCGCGACCCGTTCAAGTTCGACCTCGGCGCCGGCATGGTGATCCGCGGCTGGGACGAAGGCGTGCAAGGCATGCAGGTCGGCGGCACGCGCATGCTGCGCATCCCGCCCGAACTGGGCTATGGCGCACGCGGCGCCGGCGGCGTGATTCCGCCGAATGCGACGCTGGTGTTCGAGGTCGAGCTGTTGGCCGTTTGACGCCGGCAAGCTGCGCGGCTCAACGCACGAGCGGCGCCAGGTTCGCCAGCATGTCGTCGACCATCGCCTGCAGGTCGTAGCGCGGTCGCCAGCCCCAGTCGCGCTGCGCCACGCTGTCGTCGATCGAGCGCGGCCAGCGAGGCGGCGATGGGCTGGCGGAAGTCGGGCTCGCTGTCCATCGTGAAGGCTGGCAGGCGTCTGCGGATCGCGGCGGCGATCTCGAGCGGCGTGAAGCTGATGCCGGCCAGGTTGTAGGAACCGCGCTCGCGGACCGAAGCGGCCGGCGCTTCCATCAGCTGCAGCGTCGCGCGGATCGCATCGGGCATGTACATCATCGGCAGCGCCTGGTCCTCGCGCAGGAAGCAGGTGTAGCGGCCGGCTTTCAGCGCCGCGTGGAAGATCTCGACCGCGTAGTCGGTGGTGCCGCCGCCGGGCGGCGTCTTCCAGCTGATCAGGCCCGGATAGCGCAGGCTGCGCACATCGACGCCGTGGTGACGGTGGTACCAGGCGCACCAACCCTCGCCGGCCAGCTTGCTGATGCCGTAGACGGTGGTCGGGTCCATCACCGTCTTTTGCGGCGTGTGGTCCTGCGGCGTGCCGGGGCCGAACGCGGCGATCGAGCTGGGCCAGAAGATGCGCTCGAGCTTGTGCGAGCGGGCCACTTCGAGCACGTTCAGCAGCCCCTTCATGTTCAGGTCCCAGGCCCACATCGGGTGCTTCTCGCCGCGCGCCGACAGGGCAGCCGCGAGGTGGTAGACCTGCGTCACGCCGTGCCGCTCGACGACCGCCGTCAGCGCGCCGATGTCGGTGCAGTCGAGCGTCTCGTGCGTCAGGCCCGGCACACGCCCCTGCGGCGCGAGGTCGCTGGTGACGACGGCGGCAGCGCCGTGGCGCTGCACCAGCTCGGCCGCCAGCTCGGTGCCGATCTGGCCATTGGCGCCGATGATGAGAATCTTCGGCGAGGTCATGTGAGCCGCTCGGGCGCGGAGTACCGCACCCGATCCCCCATGGGGATGCGGTCCGGCTTGGGAGCGGCCCGGCGCTCGGCCCGCCTCACTTGAGCAACCCCAACTCGCGCCCGGCCTGCGTGAACGCCGCGAGCGCGGCTTCCAGGTGCGCGCGCTCGTGCACCGCGCTCATCTGCACGCGGATTCGCGCCTGCCCCTTGGCCACCACCGGGAAGAAGAAGCCGACGACGTAGACGCCGAGTTCGAGCAGCCGCGCCGCGAGTTGCTGCGCCTTGACCGCGTCGTAGACCATGATCGGCACGATCGGGTGCTCGCCGGGCTTGACGTCGAAGCCGGCGGCCGTGATGGCGGCGCGGAACCAGCGCGTGTTGTCTTCGAGCTTGTCGCGCAGCGCGGTGCTGGATTCGAGCAGGTCGAGCACCGCGATCGAGGCCCCGGCGATCGCGGGCATCAGCGTGTTCGAGAACAGGTAGGGCCGCGAGCGCTGGCGCAGCAACTCGACCACTTCGCGGCGTGCCGCGGTGAAGCCGCCCGACGCGCCGCCGAGCGCCTTGCCGAAGGTGCCGGTGATGATGTCGACCTTGCCGAAGATGCCGCGGAACTCGTGCGTGCCGCGACCGCGCGCGCCGACGAAGCCGGTCGCATGGCACTCGTCGATGCCGAGCAGCGCGTCGTGGCGGTCGCACAGGGCACGCATTTCATCGAGCCTGGCGATGGTGCCGTCCATCGAGAACACGCCGTCGGTGAAGACCAGCTTGAAACGCGCGCCGCCGGCAGCGGCCTCCGACAGGCAGCGCTCGAGGTCGCCCATGTCGTTGTGCCGGTAGCGAAAGCGCCGCGCCTTGCACAGGCGGATGCCGTCGATGATCGAGGCGTGGTTCAGCTCGTCGCTGATGACGGCGTCCTCCTCGCCGAGCAGGGGCTCGAACAGGCCGCCGTTGGCATCGAAGGCCGCAGCGTAGAGGATCGCATCGTCGCAGCCCACGAAGCGCGCAATGCGCTGCTCGAGCGTCTTGTGCAGGTCCTGCGTGCCGCAGATGAAGCGCACGCTGCTCATGCCGTAGCCGTGGCTGGCGAGCGCGTCGTGCGCGGCCGCGATCACCCGCGGGTGCGACGACAGCCCGAGGTAGTTGTTGGCGCACAGGTTGATGACTTCCCGGCCCTCGGCGGTCCTGACCAGCGCGCCTTGCGGCGTGACCAGGATGCGCTCGGCCTTGTACAGGCCGGCCTCGCGCAATGCGTCCAACTCGGCCTGAAGGTGCTCGAAGAATGCGGTGTTCATGGTGCTCCGGCTCCCGATGATGCAGAATGCACTCGTTCAATGATGGGTGCACATTTCGATATATCGAACAGATGTCCAGTATCGTGTCCAGGCCGAGTCCCGTCAAGACGAAACCGTCGCAGCCGGCGCCGGCACAGCAGCCGCCACGTGTCGGCGCGGCTTTGGCCGCACTGCGCCAGTCACGCGGCCTGTCGCTCGACGAGCTGTCGCGGTTGGCCGGCGTGTCGAAGTCGATGCTGTCACAGATCGAGCGCCACCAGGCCAATCCGACGGTTGCCGTGGTCTGGCGGCTGGCCACCGCGCTGGGCGTCGGTGTCGGCGAACTGCTGGGCGGCGAGCGCCCTGCGGCACCGCTGCTGACCACCGTGCCGGCGCACGCCACGCCGACGCTGGCCAGCCCCGACGGCAAGTGCGAGCTGCGGATCCTGGGGCCGATCGAACTCGCCGGGCAGTTCGAGTGGTACACGCTGACCGTCCAGCCCGGCGGCACGCTGGCTTCGCAGCCCCACGAGCCAGGTTCGCGGGAGCACCTGTCGGTGCTCGCCGGCGCGCTCGAAGTGCAGGCCGGCGCCGAGTCGACCCGGGTGCGCCATGGCGAGACGGCGCGCTATGCCGCCGACGCACCGCACCGCATCCACAACCCGGGCCGGTCCGCGGCGCAGGCATTGCTGGTGGTGCTGCATCGCACCTGAGCGCGCCCCGACAGGCCGGTCGAGCGTGGCCGATGTCACGCGGGCGTTCAAATCCCCCCTTCGGGGTGAGTGACGCCGTCAGCGGCCGATGCCACGATGCGCCGCAACAACCCTGCCCCTTCGCCGTGAAACCGAGCGACCCACCCCCAAGCAGCCTGAGTGCCGACCCGGCCGAGCGACTGGTCGACGCCATCGCACTGCCGATCGGGCGCTGGGATCGCGACGCGCGCCTGCTGTTCTGCAATGCGCCTTACACCACCTGGGCCGGACGCCCGGCCGATGAACTGATCGGCCGCACCCTGGCCGAGTTGTACGGCCAAGCCGCGTGGGATGCCGCGAGCGGCGCCTTTGCCGCCGCCTTTGCGGGCCGCACCGTGAGCTACGAGCGCCGCCTCACGCACCAGGGTGCCAGCGCGCGCTGGACGCGCGCGATGGTCTTTCCCGACCGCAATGCGCAGGGCGAGATCGAGGCCATCTACACCATTGCGTTCGACATCCACGACGACGTGGTCGAGCGCGAGGCGCTGCACGACGCTCGCCGTCGGCTCGACCGTTTCACCGAACACATCCCGTACCCACTGACGTATGTCGATCGCGACTTCCGGCTGCGCTTCGTCAACCGGGCCTACACCCAGGCGGTGGGCCGGCCCGCCGCAGAGCTTCTCGGCCAACATATCGGCGAGGTCCGTGGTGCGGCGCGCTGGGCGCTGCACCGACCTTACTTCGAGCATGCACTGGCGGGGGAGCCGATGCAGTACACGCGCCTGGTCGAAAACCTGCCGCAGGGTCCACGCTGGCTGCGCACCAGCTACGTGCCCGATTTCGCGGACGATGGCCAGGTGCAGGGCGTCTACACCGCGACGATCGACGTGCACGACCTGACGGAAGCGCAGCGGCGTCTGCAACGCAGTGTCGAACGCGACGCGCTGACAGACGCGCTGAGCCGGCGCACGATGATGGAGCGCCTCGACGCCGCCGCGGCCCTGTGCGGTTCGCAGCCGGTGGCGCTGTTCTTCGTCGACCTCGACGGCTTCAAGTCGCTCAACGATGCTGAGGGCCACGCCGCGGGAGATGCCCTGTTGGTCGCACTGGCCCAGGCGCTGCAGCAGGCGGTGCGGGCCGAAGACGCCGTCGGTCGCTTCGGTGGCGACGAGTTCCTGGTGCTGGCCTCCGTGCGCGACGTCGGCGGCGCCCATGCGCTGGCCGAACACTTGCTGCAGGCGGTGCGCGACTGCGCGGCCCGCTGCCGCGGCGCGCAGGGCGTCTCGGCCAGCATCGGCTATGCGCTGGCACCGCACGACGCGACGCAGCCGCTGCGCCTGCTGCAAATGGCCGACAGCGCGATGTATGCCGCCAAGCGGCTGGGCAAGGGCCGCGTGATGCATTGCGCCGCGGCATGAGCGGCGGCCAGGCCCGGCAGCGCTACAGCAACTCGCCCAGCGTCAGACGCTCGATGCCGGTACGCGCGCGGAACACGCTGGCGGCCGCGCTCGGCTCGAGCAGCAATGCATCGACCAGCTCGCGCACCGGCGTGTTTGCCGGGTCGGCCAACAGCACCACGCGCGGGCCATCCTCCTCGTCGAGCCGCGCCACCCAGTCCATCTCGATCAGCGACTCGACGATCGGCTCGATCTGCAACGGATCGGTGGCCAGCACCGCCGCCAGCGCGTCGGGCGCCAGGCCGCGCCGCGGGCCCGCACGCGCCCGTGCCAGCGCGCCGATCACGGCCAGAGCCAGCGTGAACCGGTGTCCCGGCGTGGCCGGCAGGCGCGTGATGTGCATCGACAGGCTGGGCGCATAGGCCGCGATCACCGCCCCCCACAACACGATGATCCACGCGACGTAGATCCACAGCAGCAGGATCGGCACCGTGGCGAATGCGCCGTAGACGGTGGCATAGGTCGGCATCAGGCCCACATACCAGGCCAGCGCGCGCTTGGCGAGCTCCAGACCCACGGCCACGAACGCCCCGCCGGCCAGTGCATGTCGCCAGTGCACCGGCGTATTCGGCACGTAGCGGAACAAGCCTGCCGTGCCGGTTGCCATCAACACGAACTCGATCACGTTGAGCAGCAGTTCGATGCCACCGGGCAGCGCGCCGACCACGCCCTTGGACGCCGTCAGCACGGTCGTCGTCAGCGACAGGCTGATGCCCAGCAGCAGCGGCCCGAGCGTCAGTCCGGCCCAGTACACCAGCACGCGCTGCGCGATCGGCCGCGGGCGGCGCACGCGCCAGATGGCGTTGAGGGCGCGGTCGATCGTCAACATCAGCGCCAGGGCCGTCATCACCAGCACGATCAGGCCGAGGGCACCGAGCCGCGTCGCCTTGGCCGCAAACTGCGTCAGCGCGCCCAGCACTGGCTTGGCGATGCCCTCGGGCACCAGCCCCTGCAGGAAGTACTTCTCGAGCGCCGACTGGAAACTCGCGAACATCGGGAATGCGCTGAACACCGCCAGCATCACGGTGACCAGCGGCACCATCGCGATCAGCGTGGTGAAGGTCAGGCTGCTCGCGGTCAGGCCGAGGTGGTCTTCGCGGAACCGCTCACGCAGCGTGCGCGCGGTGGCCAGCCAGGGCCAGGTTTGAAGCGTCTCGTAGAGACCGGTCAGTCGGGCACGCCATTCGGCCAGGGTGAAGGTCAGGGTCATCGCCCTATGATGCCAAACATGTCTGCGCTCGAAGTTGCCGTGAATGCGGCCGACCCCCTCCTCGAACGCGTGCGCGCGCTGGCGGTCGGCTGCCTGCTGGCGCTGATCCTGCTCGGCCTGGCCTGGGAACTGTGGCTCGCGCCCACCGGCAATCGCACCTGGGCGCTGAAAGTGCTGCCGCTGGCCGGGGCGCTGGCGGGCTTGCTGAAACATCGCATGTACACCTACCGCTGGGTCAGCCTGCTGGTGTGGCTGTATGTCGCTGAAGGCGCGGTGCGCGCGACCAGCGAACGCGGCATCGTCGTCCCGCTGGCGCTGGCCGAGATCGTCCTGAGCTTGATGTTGTTCGCGGCCTGCGCCGTGCATGTGCGGTGGCGCTTGCGGCAGGCCCGGCACGCAGGTGGGTCGACATGAACGGCCGCGCGGCGATGGCCTCAGCGCTGCTCGATACGCTGCGTCGACACGTCGGCGCCGCGCACGTGCTCACCGAGGGCGACCTGTCGGCCTGGGAACTCGACTGGCGCAAGCGCTGGCGCGGCAAGGCACTCGCCGTGGTGCGGCCGGGCTCGACCGATGAGGTTGCCGCGGTCGTGCGCGCCTGCGCGGCGCACGGCACGCCGATCGTGCCGCAGGGCGGCAACACCGGCCTCGTCGGTGCCGGGGTGCCCGATGGCAGCGGTACGCAGATCCTGCTGAGTCTGTCCCGCATGAACCGCGTTCGCGAGATCGACCGCACCAACCTGACGCTGACGGCCGAGGCCGGTTGCGTGTTGCAGACCGTGCAGCAGGCCGCCGACGACGCCGGCCTGCTGTTCCCGCTGAGCCTGGCCGCCGAAGGCAGTTGCACCGTCGGCGGCACCCTGGCCACCAACGCAGGCGGCACCCAGGTGCTGCGCTACGGCAACGCACGGGCGCTGTGCCTGGGGCTCGAGGCGGTGACGGCCAGCGGGGACGTCTGGCACGGCCTGGCCGGCCTGCGCAAGGACAACACCGGCTACGACCTGCGTGACCTGCTGATCGGCAGCGAGGGCACGCTGGCGATCCTCACCGCCGCGACGCTGACCCTGCACCCGCGGCCGGCGGCGACGATGACTGCGCTGGCCGCGTGTGCGTCGCTCGAGGCCTGCGTGGCGCTGCTGGCTGCGGCGCAGCAGCAACTCGGCCCCGGGCTGACCGGCTTCGAGGTCATGAATGCCTTCTCGCTGGCGCTGGTGGCGCGACACTTCCCGCAATTGCACCAGCCGCTGCCGAGCGTGCCGTGGACCGTGCTGGTCGAACTGTCCGACAGCGAGGGTGAAGCCCACGCACGCAACCGTTTCGAAGCCGTGCTCACCGACGCGCTCGAAGCCGGCACGATCGGCGATGCCGCCGTGGCCGAGAGCGTGGCGCAGTCGCGCGCGATGTGGCACCTGCGCGAATCGATCCCGCTGGCGCAAAGCGAAGAAGGGCTGAACATCAAGCACGACATCTCGCTGCCGGTGTCGCGCATTCCCGCTTTCTGCGCCGCCACAGGCGCTGTGCTGGCGGCGCGCTGGCCGGGCGTGCGGCTGGTCAACTTCGGCCACCTCGGCGACGGCAACCTGCACTACAACGTGCAGGCCCCGGCGGGTGCCGACGCCGCTGCATTCCTGCGCAGCGAAGAGCCTGCCGTCAACAAGGTGGTGTTCGATGCCGTGGTCGCCAACGGCGGGTCGATTTCGGCCGAGCATGGCATCGGCGAGCTGAAGCGCGACGAGTTGGCGCTGCGCAAGGACCCGACCGCGCTGGCGATGATGCGTGCCGTCAAGCGCGCGCTCGATCCGCAGGGCTTGCTCAACCCTGGGCGCGTGCTGTAGCTACTGCAGCGGCTCCTTCAAGGCCGCGGGCAGCGGCAGCGGCATCACCTCGATGCCCTCATCTCGCAGTGCCTCGCGTTCGTCGGGCGTGGCCTGGCCACGAATGCTGCGCTCGGCGGCCTCGCCGTAGTGGATGCGGCGCGCCTCGTCGGCAAAGCGCTCGCCGACGTCTTCGGTATTCGCCAGCACATGGCGCAAGGCCTTCAGCCATTGCGCCTGCGTGTCGGGCTGCGGCGGCTGGGCCGCCGGCGCCACCTCGCGCGCACCGGACAGGTTCAGCCGCGGTGCACTGGGCAGGCGAACGATCACGGTATCGGCGCACAGCGGGCAGGCGATCAGCTGGCGACCGTTCTGCTCGAGGAAATCGTCGTCCGTCGCGAACCAACCCTCGAAGCCGTGGCCGTTGTTGCAGCGCAGATCGATGACTTTCATGGCCAGGCCGCGCCGGGCCGTCCCAAGCGGACCGACGCCCCCTCGGGGGGCCGCGAACGTAGTGAGGATGGGGGTCGCATCAGTTCATCATAGGCCGGGTGCAGGCTGCCATGCCAACGGCCACTGGCCCGACTGCCACTTCTGCAACCAAAGCAGCCCGATCAGCGTCTTGGCATCGGTGACGTCGCCGCGGGCGGCGAGCGCATCGACTTCCGCCGGTGCATGGATCACGATCTCGAGAAACTCGCCGGCATCGAGGCGCTGTTCGCCCGCCGTCAGGCCGCGCGCAAACCAGATCTCGATGCCCTCGTTGGAGTATGCGATCGCGTTGTGCAGGATGCCAGCCCGCGCCCATTCGGCGGCACGGTAGCCGGTCTCCTCGGCCAACTCGCGCACCGCGCAGGCGAACGGCGCCTCGCCGGGATCGATCTTGCCGGCCGGGAACTCGAGCATCACCCGCCCCATCGGATGACGGTACTGGCGCTCCATCACCAAGCGGCCGTCCGGCAGCAGCGGCACCATCATCACGGCGCCCGGATGGACGATGTGCTCGCGGGTCGTCAGCTGGCCGTCGGGCAGCGCCACGGTGTCGCGGCGCACATCGAGGAAGCGGCCGCGCCAGACCGGCTCGGCGCTGACCAGGACCTCCGTCAGGTGCTCGTCGCCCGCTGAATTCATCACGCGGCGACCCCAGGCCGCGCCGGGCTGTGCCCGAGCGGCCGGGGCTCCCCTCGGGAGCGTGAGCAGAGGGCGCTGGAGGTCGTCATGTGGCCAACGCACGCACGATGGCCGAGCTGCACATCGCCATCAGGCCGCCGGGCAGCAGACCGAACACCAGCACCGCCGCGCCGTTGACCGCCAGCAGGGCCTGCACGCCGCGCTCGCCACTGATGCGCGGCGCATCGGTAGCGGGCTCGTCGAAGTACATCACCTTGACCACGCGCAGGTAGTAGAACGCACCCACCAGCGACAGCAGCACGGCGATGACGGCCAGCCACAGGTAGCCCGCGAGGTTGGTGGTGACCAGCGCCTGCAATACCGAGAGCTTGGCGTAGAAACCCACCGTCGGCGGGATGCCGGCCAGCGAGAACATGAACAACGCCATCACCGCGGCCATCCAGGGACTGCGCTGGTTCAGACCGGCCAGGTCGCTGATTTCCTCGCTCTCGAAACCCTGGCGCGACAGCAGCAGGATCAGGCCGAACGAGCCGAGCGTGGTCAGCACGTAGGCCACCATGTAGAACAGCGCCGAACTGTAGGCGTTGCCGCCCGACAGCGTGTTGCCGCTGACGACGCCGGAAGCGAGGGCGAGCAGCATGAAACCGATCTGCGCAATGGCCGAATAGGCCAGCATGCGCTTCAGGTTGCTCTGCGCGATCGCCGCCAGGTTGCCGATGAAGAGCGAGGCCAGCGCCAGCACCACCAGCATCTGCTGCCAGTCGGTGGCCAGCCCGAGCATGCCTTCGACGAGCAGGCGGATCGTGACGCCGAAGGCCGCCAGCTTCGGGGCACCGGCGATCAGCAGTGTCACGGCCGTGGGTGCGCCGTGGTAGACGTCGGGCACCCACATGTGGAACGGCGCGGCGCCGAACTTGAAGCCCAGCCCGGCGACGATGAACACCAGCCCGAACGTCAGCACCTGCGGATTGGCCTGGCCCCTGCCGATGACCTCGAACACGCGCTGGATGTCGAGACTGCCGGTGGCGCCGTACATCATCGACAGGCCATAGAGCAGGAAGCCCGAGGCCAGCGCGCCGAGCACGAAGTACTTCATCGCGGCTTCGGTCGCCATCGCGTGGTCGCGACGCAGCGCGGTCAGCGCGTACAGCGACAGGCTCATCAGTTCCAGGCCGAGGTAGACGACCAGGAAGTTGTTGGCCGAGACCATCACGCACACGCCGAGCAACACGAACAGCGAGAGCGTGAAGAACTCGCCCTTCATCATGTCGCGAGGGCCGATGTAGGGCTGGGCGTAGGCCAGCGTCGCCATCACCGACAACGCCGCGAAGAACGCCAGCAGGTGGCCGAGCGGATCGGAGACCACCATGCCCTGCATGCCGAACAGCGACTGGCCGGCATCCAGCGCCTGAAGATGCAACAGCGCCACGGCCGCCAGGGTGCCCTGGGTCAGCCAGAACGTGACGCGACGCGCCCGGTCGGTGACGAACAGATCGACCAGCGCGATGACGCAGGCCATCGCCAGCAGCACGATCTCGGGAGCGACGACCAACCAGTTCATTGCATTCATGGCGGCTCAGTTGAGCTTGCTCTGCGCGACGTGCTGCAGCAGTTGGGTGACGGACACGTGCATCACGTCGGTGAAGGGCTTGGGCTGAACGCCCATCCACAGCACTGCCGCGGCCAGCAGCGCCAGCATCAGGAACTCGCGCGCATCGATGTCGGTCAGGGCCCTGACATCGTCGTTGGCGATGTCGCCGAAGTACACCCGCTTGACCATCCACAGGTTGTAGGCGGCGCCGAAGATCAGTGCCGTGGCGGCCAGCGCAGCGAGCCAGAAATTGGCCTTCACGGTGCCGAGGATCACCATCCACTCGCCGACGAAGCCGCTGGTGCCGGGCAGGCCGCAGTTGGCCATCGCGAAGAAGACGGCGAAGGCGGCGAACTTGGGCATGGTGTTGACGACGCCGCCATAGGCCGCGATCTCGCGCGAGTGCACGCGGTCATACAGCACGCCGATGCAAAGGAACATCGCGCCCGAGATGAAGCCGTGGCTGATCATCTGCACGATGCCGCCGGAGACGCCCAATTCGCTGAAGATGAAGAAGCCCAGCGTCACGAAACCCATGTGCGCGATCGACGAATAGGCCACCAGCTTCTTCATGTCCTGCTGCACCAGCGCCACCAGGCCGATGTAGATCACCGCGATCAGCGACAGCGCGATGATGAACCAGTCCCACTCGCGGCTGGCATCGGGCGCGATCGGCAGCGAGAAGCGCAGGAAACCGTAGGCGCCGAGCTTCAGCATGATCGCGGCCAGCACCACCGAGCCGCCGGTGGGCGCCTCGACGTGGGCGTCGGGCAGCCAGGTGTGCACCGGCCACATCGGCACCTTGACCGAGAACGCGGCGAAGAAGGCAAAGAACAGCAACGTCTGTGCCGGGAGCGGCAGCGGCAGGCTGTGCCAGTCGAGGATGGCGAAGCTGCCGCCCGACTTGAAGTACAGGTACAGCAGGGCGACCAGCATCAGCAGCGAGCCCAGCAGCGTGTAGAGGAAGAACTTGAACGCCGCGTAGACGCGGTTCGGTCCGCCCCAGATGCCGATGATGATGTACATCGGGATCAGCGTGGCCTCGAAGAAGACGTAGAAGAGCAGGCCGTCGAGCGCGCAGAACACCCCGACCATCAGGCCTGACAGGATCAGGAATGCGCCCATGTACTGGTTGACGCGCACCGTGATCACCTGCCAGGCCGAGATCACGACGATCACGGTGATGAAGGCCGTGAGCAGCACGAACCAGACCGAGATGCCGTCGACGCCGAGGTGGTAGAAGACCTTGAAGCGCTCGATCCAGGGCAGCTTCTCCTCGAACTGCATTGCCGCGGTGGTCACGTCGAAGCGGGTGACCAGCGGGATCGTCACCAGGAAGCTGGCGATCGCGCCCAGCAGGGCGATCCAGCGCACCGTGCCCGCGTGTTCGTCGCGGCCGAGCGCGAGCAGGACGCCACCCACCAGGATCGGCAACCAGATCGCAACGCTCAACAAGCCCATCGTGTCCTCTTTCGCGTTCTTGTTCTATCGTCTTCGGGGCTAGAAGCGGAACAGGCGGCTCACCTGCGGCCACAACTGCCAGGTCATCAGACCGAACACGCCGAGCAGCATCACCAGCGCATAGAAGTACAGGTAGCCGGTCTGCAGCAGCCGGGTCAGTTGCGCGACGGCGCCAACCGCACGCGCCGAGCCGTTGACCAGCGCGCCGTCGATCAGACCGACGTCGCCGCCCTTCCACAGGCCGATCCCGACCCGCCGCGTTCCGGCGGCCAGCACATGCTCGTTGAACCAGTCCATGTAGTACTTGTTGTCGAGCAGTCGGTAGATCCAGGCGAAGCGGGCCTTGATCGCCGCCGGGATCGCAGGCTGCTTCAGATAGAACCACCAGGCCGTCACCACGCCGGCCACTGCCAGCCACAGCGGCACGGTCTGCAGCGAGTGCATCGCCATGCCGCCGGCGCTGTGGAAATGCGAGGCCAGTTCCAGCATCGCCGGGTGGCGTGCGATGTCGTTGACGATCGCGCCCTTGAAGAAGTCACCGAACAGCATCGGCTGGATCGTCACGTACCCGATCACCACCGAGGGCAAGGCCAGCAGGATCAGTGGTGCAGTGACGACCCACGGCGACTCGTGCGGCGTCACGTCGTGGTGATGGCCGTCGTCGTGGTGGTCGTGCTCGCCCGGGAAGGGCTTGTGGCGGAAGCGCTCCTCGCCGTGAAAGACCAGGAAGTACATCCGGAACGAGTAGAACGCGGTGACGAACACGCCGGCAACGACCGCGAAGTAGGCGAACCCGGCACCCGGCAGGTGGCTGGCGTGCACCGCCTCGATGATGCTGTCCTTGCTGTAGAAGCCCGAAAACAGCGGCGTGCCGATCAGTGCCAGCGAGCCGAGCAGCGAGGTGAACCAGGTGATCGGCATGTACTTGCGCAGGCCACCCATGTTGCGGATGTCCTGGTCGTGGTGCATGCCGATGATCACCGAGCCCGCGCCGAGGAACAGCAGGGCCTTGAAGAACGCATGCGTCATCAGGTGGAATACCGCAACCGAGTACGCCGATGCGCCGAGCGCCACCGTCATGTAGCCGAGCTGGCTGAGCGTGGAGTACGCCACCACGCGCTTGATGTCGTTCTGGATGATGCCCAGGAAGCCCATGAACAACGCCGTGATCGAGCCGATCACGAGGATGAAGCTCAGCGCGGCATCGGACAGTTCGAACAGCGGCGACATGCGCGCGACCATGAAGATGCCGGCCGTGACCATCGTCGCGGCATGGATCAGCGCCGAGATCGGCGTCGGGCCCTCCATCGAATCGGGCAGCCACACGTGCAACGGGAACTGGGCGCTCTTGCCCATCGCGCCGATGAACAGGCAGATGCAGGCCACCGTGATCAACTTCCAGTCGCTGCCGGGGAACACGATGCGTGACAGCTCGCCGCCCTTGGCGAAGGCCTCGGCATAGTTCAGCGTGCCGGCGTAGGCGGCGATCAGGCCGATGCCGAGGATGAAGCCGAAATCGCCCACCCGGTTGACGATGAACGCCTTCATGTTGGCGAAGATCGCGGTCGGCTTCTTGAACCAGAAGCCGATCAGCAGGTAGGACACCAGGCCGACCGCTTCCCAGCCGAAGAACAACTGCAGGAAGTTGTTGCTCATGACCAGCATCAGCATGCTGAACGTGAACAGCGAGATGTAGGAGAAGAAGCGCTGGTAGCCGGGGTCCTCTTCCATGTAGCCGATGGTGTAGATGTGCACCATCAACGACACGAAGCTGACGACCGCCATCATCATCGCGGTCAGGCCGTCGACGAGAAAGCCAACCTCCATCTTCAGGCCGCCGAGCACCATCCACTCGTAGATCGTGGCGTTGAAGCGCGCGCCTTCGAGTGCCACCTGCTTGAGCACCATGGCCGAGCCGATGAAGGACACCAGCACGCCGAGGATCGTGACCACGTGCGCGCCGCGGCGGCCGATCGTCTTGCCGAAGAAACCGGCGACGATGGCGCCCACCAGCGGCGCCAGGGCGACGGTCAGCAGCAGGTTCTGGGAGATCGTTGCCGACATGTCGTTGCTGCTTTCAGCCCTTCAGGCTGTCGAGTTCCTGCACGTTGATCGACTCGCGGTTGCGGAACAGCACGACCAGGATCGCCAGGCCGATCGCCGACTCGGCCGCCGCCACGGTGAGGATGAAGAACACGAAGACCTGGCCGTCCATGTCGCCCAGGTAGTGCGAGAAGGCAATGAAGTTCAGGTTGACTGCCAGCAGCATCAGCTCGATGGCCATCAGCAGCACGATCAGGTTGCGGCGGTTCAGGAAGATGCCGATCACCGACAGCGCGAACAGGATCGCGCCGAGCGAGAGGAAGTGAGACAGGGTCAGCGTGCCGGACATCAGGTCTTCTCCGGTGCTTGGGCCGGCGCGGCAGGCGGCGCCGGGGGCGGCTCGATCACCGCCGCCATCTTCACCAGGCGCACGCGATCGGCCCGCTTCACGCGCACCTGCTGCGACGGATCCATGTGCCGCGAGTCCTTGCGTTCGCGCAGCGTCAGCGCGATCGCGGCGATGATCGCCACCAGCAGCAGCACTGCCGCCAGTTGCAGCGGATAGAGGTAGTGCGTGTAGACCTCGACGCCGAGCAGCTTGGTGTTGCCCAGCTTCAGTTCGGCCGCCGTGAGCGGCTTGGCCAGCGCCAGATCGAAGCCGCCGCGCAGCACCAGCGTCATCTCGAGCGCGATCAGCGCGCCGACGAGGCCCGCGAGCGGGAAATGGCGCCAGAAGTTGTGGCGCAGGCTGTCGGTGTTGATGTCGAGCATCATCACGACGAACAGGAACAGCACCATCACTGCGCCGACGTAGACCAGCACCAGCGCGATGGCCAGGAACTCGGCCTTCAGCAGCATCCAGACGCAGGCGGCGCTGAAGAAGGCCAGCACCAGGTACAGCGCCGCGTGCACCGTGCTGCGCGCCGTGATGACGCCGAACGACGCGGCCAGCAGGACCGCCGAGAAGACGTAGAACAGGGTCGTGGTGGTGTCCATCGTGCTCAGCCGCCCTTCACCGGTAGGGCGCGTCGGCCGCCTTGGCCGCAGCGATCTCTTTTTCGTAGCGGTCACCCACGGCCAGCAGCATGTCCTTCGTGAAGTACAGGTCGCCGCGCTTCTCGCCGTGGTATTCGAAGATGTGGGTCTCGACGATCGAATCGACCGGGCAGCTCTCCTCGCAGAAACCGCAGAAGATGCACTTGGTCAGGTCGATGTCGTAGCGCGTCGTGCGGCGGCTGCCGTCGGCGCGCACGTCCGACTCGATGGTGATGGCCATCGCCGGGCACACCGCCTCGCACAGCTTGCAGGCGATGCAGCGCTCCTCGCCGTTGTCGTAGCGGCGCAGTGCGTGCAGGCCGCGAAAGCGCGGGCTGAGCGGCGTCTTCTCTTCCGGGAACTGGACCGTGATCTTGCGGGCGAAGAAGTGACGGCCGGTGATGGCCATGCCCTTGAACAGCTCGGTCAGCAGGAAGCTGCTGGTGAAATCCTTGACGGCGGCGAACGCGGACATTTCAACCGTCTCCTAGTTCCAGATGTTCCAGGGCGACTGCATCCACAGCCCGACGACCACCAGCCACACCAGGGTGACGGGGATGAAGATCTTCCAGCCCAGCCGCATGATCTGGTCGTAGCGGTAACGCGGGAACGTGGCGCGCACCCACAGGAACATCGTGACGACGACGAAGACCTTGATCGCCAGCCAGATCCAGCCCGGGATCCAGTTGAACAGCGCCGAGTCGATCGGTGGCAGCCAGCCGCCCAGGAACAGCAACACGCACAGCGTGCTGACCAGGATCATGTTGGCGTACTCGGCGAGGAAGAACATCGCGAAGCTCATGCCCGAGTACTCGATCATGTGGCCGGCGACGATCTCCGACTCGCCCTCGACGACGTCGAACGGATGGCGGTTGGTTTCGGCCAGGCCGGCGATGAAGTAGACGACGAAGATCGGCAGCAGCGGCAGCCAGTTCCACGACAGGAAGGTCAGACCCATCGAGGCGGCGTGGCCGCGGCCCTGGCTCATCACGATGTCGGTCATGTTCATGCTGGCCGAGACCATCAGCACCACCACCAGCGCGAAGCCCATCGCGATCTCGTAGCTGACCATCTGCGCCGACGCCCGCAGCGCGCCGAGGAACGCGTACTTCGAGTTCGAGGCCCAGCCGGCAATGATCACGCCATAGACCTCCATCGAGGTGATGGCCATCAGGAACAGCAGGCCGGCGTTGACGTCGGCGAGCACGACGTCGGGGCCGAACGGCACCACCGCCCAGGCCGCCAGCGCCGGCATGATGGTCATCACCGGGCCGAGGAAGAACAGGCCCTTGCTGGCGGCCGTCGGGCGGATGATCTCCTTGAAGATCAGCTTGACCGCATCGGCGATCGGCGTCAGCAGGCCATAGGGGCCGACGCGGTTGGGGCCGGGGCGGATCTGCGTCCAGCCGATCGCCTTGCGCTCCCACAGCGTCAGGTAGGCGACGCAGCCCATCAGCGGCAGCACCACGGCAACGATCTTGATCAGGCTCCAGATCACGAGCCAGGTGGTCGGGTACGCCTGCGGCAACGACAGGATCCAGTCCATCATGCGCCGGACCTCTCGATGTGGATCGCGCCGAACATCGCACCGAGGGTGGCGGTGCTCGGGTGCCCGGCCGCCACGCGCACGGTGTTGGCGGCCAGCGTCGCATCCTCGCGCGCCGGCAGTGTCACGCTCGCATGGCCCTGACTGACGCGCACCCGGTCCCCGGCCTTCAGGCCGAGTTCGCGCCACAGCGCGCTCGGCACGCCGACCAGCGGCGGCCGGGCGTCGGCCGTGGCCTGCAGCGACGGCGCACGGCGCACCAATGCGTCGGCACAGTAGATCGGTATGTCGGCAAGGCGCTCCAGTGCACCGGCCGCCGTGCCGCGTCGTCGTCGCGGTCGCGAGCGGTGCGTGGTTGTCCAGCCGCGCCGCGATCGTGGCCGGGTCGCCGAGCGCTTCACCACGCACCTCTTCGGCCGAGGCGTACTCGAAGCCGGCCAGGCCGAGCAGGTTGCCGAGCACGCGCAGCACCTTCCAGGCCGGGCGCGTTTCGCCGAGCGGGCGAACCACGCCGTGGAACCCCTGCAGCCGTCCTTCGGCGTTGACGAAGGCCCCGGCCGTTTCGGTGAATGGGGCCACCGGCAGCAACACGTCGGCGAACTCGGTGTTGGCATCCTTGAATGGGGACAGCGACACCACCAGGCCGGCGCCCTGCAGGGCGGCGCGCGTGCCGGCAGCGTCAGCGGCGTCGAACGCAGGCTCGACGCCGAGCAGCAGCAAGGCCTTCATCGGCTGCGCGAGCATCTGGCCGGCATCCAGACCGCCCTCGCCCGGCATCGCGCCGACCAATTGCGCACCGACACTGTTGGCGGCCTCGCCGAGGTAGCCGACCGTGGCGCCTGTTTCGGCGCCGATCCATTGCGCCAGTGCCAGCAACTGCGTCGCCTGCGGATGCTGGGCGGCGCTGTTGCCCAGCAGCACGGCCTTGCGGTCGCCGCCAAGCAGTGAGGCGGCAATCCGCCGCGCCGCGTCGCTCGGGGTCGCCGCCACCGGGGCCGCAATGCCCTTGGCTTGCGCGATCGCGGCCACCACTTGCGCCAGCGCATCGACCCAGCCGCTCGGCGCGGCGGTGAACTGCGTGGCCAGCGGCATGGCCCAGTCGTCGTGCACCGCATGCAGGCTGTGCAATTGCGCACCGCGGCGCGCCGCCTGGCGCAGGCGCTGCGCGAGCAAGCGGATGGTCCTTGCGCAGGAACGAGCCGATCACGAAGGCGCGCTGCAATGACGACAGCGATGCGATGCTGGTGCCGAGCCAGCGTGCATGCCCGCGGGCCGCACGGTTGGCGAAATCGGCGTGACGGCAGCGATGGTCGATGTTCTCGCTGCCCAGCCCGCGCACCAGCTTGGCCAGCAGGTGGAGTTCTTCGACCGTCGCATGCGCCGAGCCGAGCGCGCCGATGGCGCTGCTGCCGAACTCGGCCCTGATGCGCTTCAAGCCGTCGGCCACATAGCCCAGCGCGGTGTTCCAGTCCACCGCCTGCCAGGCTCCGCCCTGCTTGATCATCGGCTGCGTCAGCCGCTGCGGGCCGTCGAGTGCCTCGTACGAGAAGCGGTCGCGGTCGGCGATCCAGCATTCGTTGACGTCCTCGTTCTCGAGCGGCACCACGCGCATGACCTGGTTGGCCTTGACCTGCACGATCAGGTTGGCCCCGGTGGCATCGTGCGGGCTGATGCTCTTCCTGCGCGACAGCTCCCAGGTTCGGGCGCGGTAGCGGAACGGCTTGCTGGTCAGCGCACCGACCGGGCAGATGTCGATCATGTTGCCCGACAGCTCGGAGTCGATGGTGTCGCCGAGCATCGTGGTGATCTCCGAATGCTCGCCGCGGTGGATCATGCCCAGCTCCATCACGCCGGCCACTTCCTGGCCGAAGCGCACGCAGCGGGTGCAGTGGATGCAGCGGCTCATCTCTTCCATCGAGATCAGCGGCCCGACGTCCTTGTGCAGGACGACGCGCTTGTCTTCGGTGTAGCGCGAGGCCGAGCCGCCGTAGCCAACCGCCAGGTCCTGCAGCTGGCATTCGCCGCCCTGATCGCAGATCGGGCAATCGAGCGGATGGTTGATCAGCAGGAACTCCATCACCGACTGCTGCGCCTTGATGGCCTTTTCGCTCTTGGTGCGCACGACCATGCCGTTGGTCGCCGGCGTCGCGCAGGCCGGCATCGGCTTGGGTGCCTTCTCGACATCGACCAGGCACATGCGGCAGTTGGCCGCGATCGTGAGTTTCTTGTGATAGCAGAAGTGCGGGATCGTGATGCCTGCTGCATCGGCCGCGTGCATCACCATGCTGCCCTCGGGCACGCTGACCTTCTTGCCGTCGAGTTCGAGTTCGATCATGAGGGCACAACCATGCAGGTCTTGTGTTCGATGTGGTAATCGAACTCATCCCGGAAATGCTTCAGCATGCCCTGCACCGGCATCGCGGCCGCATCGCCCAGTGCGCAGATCGTGCGGCCCTTGATGTTCTCGGCCACCGAGTCGAGCAGCGCCAGGTCTTCCGCGCGGCCCTTTCCGTGCTCGATGCGGTCGACCATGCGCCAGAGCCAGCCGGTGCCCTCGCGGCACGGCGTGCACTGGCCACACGACTCGTGCTGGTAGAAGTACGACAGGCGCAGCAGGCTCCTGACCATGCAGCGGCGTTCGTCCATCACGATCACCGCGCCGGAACCGAGCATCGAGCCGGCCTTGGCGATGGCGTCGTAGTCCATCGTCGTGTCCATCATCACTGCAGCGGGCAGCACCGGCGCCGACGAGCCGCCGGGGATCACCGCCTTGAGCTTGCGGCCGCCGGACACGCCACCGGCGAGTTCGAGCAGCTTGGCGAACGACGTACCGAGCGGGATCTCGAAATTGCCCGGCCGCTCGACGTCGCCGACGACCGAGAAGATCTTCGTGCCGCCGTTGTTGGGCTTGCCGATTTCGAGATACGGCACGCCGCCGTTGCGGATGATCCACGGCACCGCGGCGAAGGTCTCGGTGTTGTTGATCGTGGTCGGCTTGCCGTACAGGCCGAAGCTGGCCGGGAATGGCGGCTTGAAGCGTGGCTGGCCCTTCTTGCCTTCCAGCGACTCGAGCAATGCCGTCTCTTCGCCGCAGATGTAGGCGCCGAAACCGTGGAAGGCGTGCAACTGGAAGCTGAATTCGCTGCCCAGGATCCGGTCACCGAGGTAGCCGGCCGCGCGCGCCTCCTCGAGCGCCTCCTCGAAGCGTTCGTAGATCTCGAAGATCTCGCCGTGGATGTAGTTGTAGGCCGTCTTCACGCCCATCGCATAGGCAGCGATCGCCATGCCCTCGATGACGATGTGCGGGTTGTAGGCCAGGATGTCGCGGTCCTTGCAGGTACCGGGCTCGCCCTCGTCGGAATTGCAGACCAGATACTTCGCGCCGGGGAACTGGCGCGGCATGAAGCTCCACTTCAGGCCGGTCGGGAAACCGGCGCCGCCGCGACCGCGCAAGGCGCTGGCCTTGACCTCGGCGATGACCTGGTCGGGCGTCATCCCGGCGCCACCGTCGAGGGCGAGGATCTTGCGCAGCGCCTGGTAGCCGCCGCGCGATTCGTAGTCCTTCAGGCGCCAGTTCTTGCCATCGAGTCCAGCGTAGATCTGCGGCTCGATGTGGCGCCCGTGGAAACAGGTCTCACGGCCCTGGGCCTGGAAGCGCGACAGGTCGAGCGTCATTTGGCCCGCGCCTTCAGGGTGTCGACCAGCTCGTCGAGCCGCTCGTTGCTCATGAAGCTGACCATCTGGCGATCGTTGACCAGCATCACCGGCGCGTCGGCGCAGGCGCCCAGGCATTCGCTGGGCTGCACGGTGAACAGACCGTCGGCACTGGTGCCGTAGGGCTCGACGCCGAACTTCCTGCACAAATGGTCGAGCGCCTTGTCGCCGTCCCGCAGCGCGCAAGGCAGGTTGGTGCAGACGTTGAGCTTGTACTTGCCCACCGGCTGCTGGTTGTACATGTTGTAGAAGGTCGTCACCTCGTGCACCGCGATCGGCGCCATGTCGAGGTAGGCCGCGATGCCCTCTTCGGCCTCGCGCGACACATGGCCCTGCTCCTGCTGCACGATGGCCAGGCACGCCATCACCGCCGAAACCTTCTGGTCGGCGGGGTACTTGGCGACTTCCCTGGCGAAGCGCGCGATGGTTGCGTCAGAAAAGCTCATCGATCGATCTCGCCGAACACGATGTCCATGGTGCCGATGATCGCCACCGCGTCGGCGATCATGTGGCCGCGTGCCATCTCGTCGAGCGCGGCCAGGTGCGGAAAGCCCGGCGCGCGGATCTTCAGGCGGTAGGGCTTGTTTGCACCATCGCTGACCAGGTAGATGCCGAACTCGCCCTTCGGATGCTCGACCGCCGCGTAGGCCTCGCCCTCGGGCACGTGCATGCCTTCGGTGAAGAGCTTGAAGTGGTGGATCAGCTCTTCCATGTTCGACTTCATGTCGACACGCGAGGGCGGCGCCACCTTGTGGTTGTCGGTGATCACCGGCCCCGGGTTGGCGCGCAGCCACTGCGCGCACTGGGCGATGATGCGGTTGCTCTGACGCAACTCCTCGATGCGCACGAGGTAGCGGTCGTAGGTGTCGCCGTTGACACCGACCGGCACATCGAAATCCATCCGGTCGTAGACGTCGTAGGGCTGCTTCTTGCGCAGGTCCCACTCGATGCCGGAGCCACGCAGCATCGGCCCGGTGAAACCCAGGTTCAGCGCGCGCTCGGGCGAGACGACGCCGATACCGACGGTGCGCTGCTTCCAGATGCGGTTGTCGGTGAGCAGCGTTTCGTAGTCGTCGACGTTGGCCGGGAAACGGGCGCAGAAGTCATCGATGAAGTCGAGCAGCGAGCCGCTGGCGGTTGGCGTTCAGCGCATCGATCGCCTTCTGGTTCTTGATGCGGCTGACCTGGTACTGCGGCATCGCATCGGGCAGATCGCGGTAGACGCCGCCGGGACGGAAGTAGGCCGCGTGCATGCGCGCCCCCGACACCGCCTCGTACATGTCGAACAGGTCCTCGCGTTCGCGGAAGCAGTAGATGAGGATGTTCATCGCGCCGCAATCCAGACCGTGCGCGCCGAGCCACAACAGGTGGTTCAGCAGGCGCGTGATCTCGCCGAACATGACGCGGATGTACTGCGCGCGCTCGGGCACCTCGATGCCGAGCAGCTTCTCGATGGCCAGGCAGTAGGCGTGCTCGTTGGCCATCATCGACACGTAGTCGAGGCGGTCCATGTAGGGCAAGGCCTGGATGAAGGTCTTGCTTTCGGCCAGCTTCTCGGTGGCCCGGTGCAGCAGGCCGATGTGCGGATCGGCGCGCTGGATCACCTCGCCGTCGAGCTCGAGCACCAGCCGCAGCACCCCGTGGGCGGCCGGGTGCTGGGGCCCGAAGTTGAGCGTGTAGTTCTTGATCTCCGCCATCGCTGCGACCTCGGTCAGTGCGGGCCACCATAGTTGTCTTCGCGCACGATGCGAGGCGTGACCTCGCGCGGCTCGATCGTCACCGGCTGGTAGATCACTCGCTGCTGCTCGGCGTCGTAGCGCATTTCGACATGGCCCGAGACCGGGAAGTCCTTGCGCATCGGATGGCCGATGAAACCGTAGTCGGTGAGGATGCGGCGCAAGTCGAGGTGGCCCTCGAACAGGATGCCGTAGAGGTCGAACGCCTCGCGCTCGTACCAGTTGGCGGCGCTCCACACGTCCGTCAGCGAAGCCACCAGCGGCAACTCGTCGTCGGGACAGACCACCTTCAGCCGCAGCCGCCAGTTCTTGCTGACCGACAGCAGGTGCGACACGACGACGTAACGCGGACCCTCGTGAGGTTGGTCCTTCCAGTGGCTCATGTCCACGCCGGCGAGGTCGATCAGCTGCTCGAATGCCAGCGACGGATCGTCGCGCAGTGTCGTGGCCGTGGCCAGGTAGTCCGCTGCATCGACGGTCACCGCGATCTCGCCGCGGTCGCGCACCAGCGCGGCCATCTTCGGGCCGAGCGCTGCCTCCAGCGCCGCCTGCAGGGCGTCGAGTCGTGCGCTCATCTGGCGATCGTGTTCTCGCGCCGGATCTTGGCCTGCAACTGCAGGATGCCGTAGAGCAGCGCTTCGGCGGTGGGTGGGCAGCCGGGCACGTACACGTCCACCGGCACGATGCGGTCGCAGCCGCGCACCACCGAGTAGCTGTAGTGGTAATAGCCGCCGCCGTTGGCACACGAGCCCATCGACAGCACCCAGCGTGGCTCGGCCATCTGGTCGTAGACCTTGCGCAGGGCTGGCGCCATCTTGTTGCACAGCGTGCCGGCGACGATCATCAAGTCGCTCTGCCGCGGGCTGGGCCGGAACAGCATGCCGAAGCGGTCGATGTCGTAGCGTGCAGCCCCGGCATGCATCATCTCGACGGCGCAGCAGGCCAGGCCGAAGGTCATCGGCCATAGCGAACCGGTCTTCGACCAATTGATCAGGGTGTCGACCTGCGTGGTGACGAACCCTTCCTTCAAGACGCCTTCAATGCCCATGATGACCTGCTACTCCCAGTCGAGAGCACCTTTCTTCCACTCGTAGACGAAACCGACGACGAGGATGCCGAGAAAGACCATCATGGCCCAGAAGCCTGACGCGCCGATTTCATTGAGCGACACCGCCCAGGGGAAAAGGAACGCGATCTCAAGGTCGAACAGGATGAAGAGGATGGCGACCAGGTAGTAGCGCACATCGAACTTCATGCGGGCGTCTTCGAAGGCTTCGAAGCCGCACTCGTAGGGGCTGTTCTTCTCGGCGTCCGGGCGGTTCGGCCCAAACACGAAACCGAGCACCTGGGGGGCGACGCCGACCGCCACGCCGACCAGGATGAACAGGATCACGGGCAGGTACTGTTGCAAGTCCATGTCGGCGTGCGATCGTCGGCGGGTTTGAGCAGTGCACGACCCGGAGAGGCGGGCCATGCATGTCGGGCGTCTAGCGTTGTTGGTGCCGACGGCGAGACTCGAACTCGCACAGCTTTCGCCACTACCCCCTCAAGATAGCGTGTCTACCAATTTCACCACGTCGGCGGCATCTGATGGAATGCCCGGATGGCATGAGGAATGGCCATCCGGGCAGCCAGCAATTCTAAGGGCAATTGCTCAGCGATTCGGGATCGCGGCGCCCGATGCGGCCCCTGCGGTGGCACTCGCCGCGGCACTCGTGGCAGCAGGCGCCGAGGCCACCGGTGCAGTCGGAATCTGGCCGACCACCGGCGCCGGCGCCGTCGCAGGTGCGCTGGCCGCGCCGCCACGCTCGAACACGCTTCCACCACTGTCCGCTGCCGTACCCAGATTGCCGAAATACGACAGCACCAGCGTGCTGACGAAAAAGATGGCGGCGCAGACTGCCGTCGAACGCGACAGGAAGTTGGCGCTGCCGGTGGCACCGAACAGGCTACCGGACGCACCGCTGCCGAACGAGGCGCCCATGTCGGCGCCCTTGCCGTGCTGCACCAGCACGAGGCCGATCATCGTGAAGGCGGCGATGAGCTGGACGGCCAGCATGAGGTTCAACCAGATTTGCATGATGGATGTCTTTGGAGAAAATTCGTCGTCATTGCGCCGCGCGACAGATGGCGACGAAGTCAGCCGCCTTCAATGAAGCACCACCGATCAGGCCACCGTCGATGTCGCCTTGCGCAAACAAGGTGGCGGCGTTGTCGGGCTTGACGCTGCCACCGTAGAGGATCTTCATGTCGTCGGCGCGCGGGGTCGCGGCACGCAACTGCGCACGCAGCAGTGCGTGCACCGCCTGTGCCTGCTCGGGCGTCGCCGTGCGGCCGGTCCCGATCGCCCACACCGGCTCGTAAGCCACCACCATCTCGCCGGCACAATGGGCCAGCGTGTGGATCGCCGCCGACAGCTGCCGCTTGACGACGGCCTCGGTCTCGCCAGCCTCGCGCTGAGCCAGCGTCTCGCCGACGCAGACGATCGGCGTCACGCCACGGGCCAGCGCCGCCTTGGCCTTGTCGGCCACCAACTGGTCCGTCTCGGCGTGATATGCGCGGCGCTCGGAGTGGCCGACGATGACGTAGCGACAACCGCACTCGAACAGCATCGCTGCCGACACCTCGCCGGTGTAGGCCCCCTGCTCGTGCATCGAGCAGTCCTGCGCGCCCCAGCGGATGTTGCTGGCAGCCAGCGTCGCCGCAGTCTCGGCCAGATAGGGGAACGGCACGCACACCGCCACGTCGGCGCCGAAAGGGCCCGCCGCCAGGATGCCGGCCAGCAACTCGGCGTTGGCCGGGCGGCTGCCATTCATCTTCCAGTTGCCGACAACGAGCTTCTTGCGCATGTTCATCACCATTGCAGAACGATCTTGCCCACGTGCGTGCTCGATTCCATCAGCGCGTGGGCGCCAGCGGCGTCGGCCGCGGGAAACACCTTGTGGATCACTGGCTTGATGCGGCCGGCTTCGATCAAGGGCCACACGCGCTCGCGCAATGCACGCGCCAGCACGCCCTTGTAGGCCACGCTGCGCGGGCGCAGCGTCGAGCCGACGATCGACAGGCGTTTGCGCAGCACGGCGCCAACGTCGAGCGCACTCTTCGTGCCGCCTTGCACCGCAATGATCGCCAGGCGTCCATCGGTCGCCAGGCACTCGATCTCGCGCGCAAGGTAGTCACCCGCGACCATGTCGAGCACGACATCGACGCCGCGCTTGTCGGTCAGGCGCCCGACTTCGGCCACGAAATCCTGCGTGCGGTAGTTGATCGCATGATCGGCACCGAGCGCGACGCACGCCGCGCACTTGTCATCGCTGCCTGCAGTGACGATGACGCTGGCGCCGAAGGCCTTGGCCAACTGGATCGCCGTGACGCCGATTCCGCTCGAGCCGCCCTGCACCAGCAACCACTCGCCAGACTGCAATCCGGCGATGTGGAACACGTTCTGCCAGACGGTGAAGAAGGTCTCGGGCAGGCTCGCCGCCTCGACGTCGCTCAGGCCCCGTGGCGATGGCAGCGTTTGCGCTATCGGTGCCACGCACAACTCGGCATAGCCGCCGCCCGCAACCAGCGCGCAGACGCGGTCGCCGAGCGCCAGCCCCGCCGCCGCAAGCTCAGCGGCGTCACCGCCTTCGACCACACCCGCGACCTCCAGGCCCGGCAGGTCCGAGACACCGGGCGGCATCGGATACAGGCCCTTTCTCTGCAGCACGTCAGGCCGGTTGATGCCGGAGGCCGCGACGCGGATCAGCACCTCGCCCGATGCGGGCACCGGGTCGGGCCGGGCCGTCTCGCGCAGCACCTCGGGGGCGCCGAAGCGGCTGATTTCGATCGCGCGCATGGCGGCCTTCGTTCTTACTCCGGCTGGCTGTCGCCAGTGGCCGGTGCTGTCGCCGGCGCGTCGCCAGCAGGCGCCTCGCCACGCGGCTCGCGGTGCTCGCGCGGCTCACGCTCGCGGCGCGGGCCACGGTCGTCGCGACGCGGACGATCGCCGCGATCGCCGTATTCGCGGCGCGGACGTTCCTCCTCGACATAGCCTTCGGGCTTGTCGAGCAGCGCCTTCAGCGACAGCTTGATGCGGCCCTTCTCATCGGTCTCGAGCACCTTGACCTTGACGATCTGGCCCTCCTTGAGGAAGTCCTCGACCTTCTCGACGCGCTGGTGCGCGATCTGGCTGATGTGCAGCAAGCCGTCCTTGCCCGGCAGGATGTTCACCAAGGCACCGAAGTCCAGGATCTTGGTGATCGCGCCCTCGTAGACCTTGCCCACTTCGGCCTCGGCGGTGATCTCCGTGATCCGCTGCTTGGCGTACTCGGCCTTGGCGGCTTCGGTCGACGCGATGGTGATCGTGCCGTCCTCGCCGATATCGATGACGCAGCCGGTTTCCTCGGTCAGCGCGC
Organism: uncultured beta proteobacterium; assembly: GCA_963783785.1. Classification (GTDB taxonomy): domain Bacteria; phylum Pseudomonadota; class Gammaproteobacteria; order Burkholderiales; family Burkholderiaceae_C; genus CADEEN01. Next base: position 141,758 of record CAWAOQ010000006.1, read on the forward strand.
GAATCACGGCACCGCCCTTGCCGATCACGTCGCGGATCTTCTCCGGATTGATCTTCATGGTGTACAGGCGCGGCGCGAACTGCGAGACCTCGGTCTTGGCGCCGCCGACAGCGTCCTGCATCTTGCCCAGGATGTGCAGCCGCGCTTCCTTGGCTTGCGCCAGTGCCACTTGCATGATCTCCTTGGTGATGCCCTGGATCTTGATGTCCATCTGCAGCGCCGTGACGCCGGTGGTCGTGCCGGCCACCTTGAAGTCCATGTCACCGAGGTGATCTTCGTCGCCGAGGATGTCGGTCAGCACGGCGAAGCGGTTGCCGTCCTTGATCAGGCCCATCGCGATGCCGGCCACGTGGGCCTTCATCGGCACGCCGGCGTCCATCAACGCGAGGCAACCCCCGCACACCGAGGCCATCGACGACGAGCCGTTGCTCTCGGTGATCTCCGAGACCACGCGGATCGAGTACGGAAAATCTTCCTTGCTCGGCAGCGCGGCGATCAGTGCACGCTTGGCCAGGCGGCCGTGGCCGATTTCGCGGCGCTTGGGCGAACCCACGCGGCCGGTTTCGCCGGTCGCGAACGGCGGCATGTTGTAGTGCAGCATGAAGCGGTCTTCGAACTCGCCGGCCAGCGCGTCGATGCGCTGGGCATCGCGGTCGGTGCCGAGCGTGGCCACCACCACGGCCTGCGTCTCGCCGCGCGTGAACAGCGCCGAGCCGTGGGTGCGCGGCAGCACGCCGGTGCGGATCTCGATCGGGCGCACGGTGCGGGTGTCGCGGCCGTCGATGCGCGGCTCGCCGGCCAGGATCTGGCTGCGCACGATGCGCGACTCGATTTCGAACAGCAGGCCCTCGACCTCGACCTTGTCGAATTCGATGCCATCGTTCTTCAGCGCCGCCATCACGTTGGCGGTGGCCTCGCGACAGGCCTGCGTGCGGGCCTGCTTGCTGCGGATCTGGTAGGCCGCGCGCAACGCCGGTTCGGCCAGCGCATTGACGGTGGCGATGAACGATTCGTTCTTGGCCGGCGGCGTCCACTGCCACTCGGGCTTGCCAGCTTCGCGCACCAGTTCGTTGATCGCAGCGATCGCGATGTTGCCCTGGTCATGACCGAAGACCACGCCGCCGAGCATCACTTCCTCGCTCAGTTGGTCGGCTTCGGACTCGACCATCAGCACGGCCGCCTCGGTGCCGGCAACCACCAGCTCGAGCTTGCTGTCGGCGAGCTGCGTCTTGCCCGGGTTGAGCACGTACTGGCCGTCGATGTAGCCGACGCGGGCCGCGCCGATCGGGCCGTTGAACGGGATGCCGGAGATGGCCAGCGCCGCGCTGGTGCCGATCAGCGCCGGGATGTCGGCCTGCACCTCGGGGTTCAGGCTCAGGACATGCACGACGACCTGGACTTCGTTGAAGAAGCCCTCGGGGAACAGCGGGCGGATCGGGCGGTCGATCAGGCGCGAGGTCAGCGTTTCGAGTTCGCTCGGACGGCCTTCACGCTTGAAGAAGCTGCCCGGGATCTTGCCGGCGGCGTAGGTCTTCTCGATGTAGTCCACCGTCAGCGGGAAGAAATCCTGTCCGGCCTTGGCGTCAGACTTGGCCACCACGGTGGCCAGCACCACGGTGTCGTCCATCGTCACGACGACGGCGCCGCCAGACTGGCGGGCGATCTCGCCGGTTTCCAGCGTCACGGTGTGCTGGCCCCACTGGAAGGTCTTGCTGACCTTGTTGAACATGCTCATTGCATCTCCTGCTTCGGTAAGAGGCGCGATGCGCCTCGGGAGCGGAGTTCAGAGCCGTCGGCGGGATGCCATTCCAGAGCGATTGCGATCGAGCAATGGCGTTGGAATGACACAGCAGCGCGTCCGGTTCCGATCTCCAAGAACGAAAAGCCCGCGCTCTGGTGGGTCCAGCGCAGGCTCATCGTCGTGGTCTGGCCTTACTTGCGCAGACCCAGTTTCTGGATCAGCGCGGTGTAGCGGTCGGCGTCCTTGTCCTTCAGATAGGACAGCAGCCGCTTGCGCTGGTTGACCATCTTCAGCAGCCCGCGGCGGCCATGATGGTCCTTGGCGTGCGTCTTGAAGTGGGGAGTGAGTTCGTTGATGCGCGCGGTCAGCAACGCGACCTGCACCTCGGGACTGCCGGTGTCGTTGGCAGCGCGTGCATTGGCCTTGACGATCTCGGCCGTTTGTTGGGTACCCATTGCCATGATGGCGATTTCCTCAGACTGGGAAACCGCTGGCGGGGCGTGCCGCTTGTCCACGGCACTGACCCAGGCGGTTTCCGGTTCCACTTGCGGTCACGGGTGAAACCGACCCATGCCGTGCTTGTATTCGCACCATCCGTCTGGCGCGAAGCCAGAGGATTATAGGTCAAGCGCCGAGGACAACCGGGCCAGCCCGTCGCGCAGCCGCGCCAGATCCTGGGTCGCGAAGCACCAGCGCAGCCAGCCCTCGGCCTCGGCGCCGAAGGCCACGCCGGGCGCCAAGCCGAGGCCGTGGGCGGTGACCAGCTGCTTGGCATAGGCCAGCGAGTCACGCTGGCCCTCGACGCGAAAGAAGGCGTACATGCCGCCCCGCGGCAGCGCCACGCGCACGTCCGGCATCGCCTGCAATCCACCGACCAGCAGGTCGCGGCCGGCGCGCAGCCGTTCGACCAGGCCCGGCACGAAATCGTCGGCGATCGCAAGCGCCGCCATTGCGCCACGCTGCACGAACACCGGTGCACACGAACTGTTGAACTCGATCAGCTTGCCGATCGCGTCCAGATGGCCCGGCGGCAGCACCAGCCAGCCGAGCCGCCAGCCGGTCATCAGAAACGTCTTCGAGAAGCTCTGCGCGATGACCAGCCGGTCGTCGGGCTCGGCGATGTCGAGAAAGCTCGGCGCCGCCCGACCGTGCTCGAACCACACCCGCTCGTAGACTTCATCGGCGACGATCCAGGTGCCGGTCTTGCGGCAGTGGTCGAGGATCGACACCTGCTCGGCACGGGACAAGGTCCAGCCGGTCGGGTTGTTCGGCGCATTGACCAGCAGCACGCGCGTGGCCGGCGTCACGGCATCGAGCAGGGCTTGCAGGTCAAGGGCCCAGGCGCCATCGTCGCGCGGCGCAAGAGGCACGCGCTTGACCTGCGCACCGAGGATCGCCGGCTGCGCGGTCAGGTTGGGCCAGACCGGTACCACCGCGACGACCTCGTCGCCGGGCCCGGCCAGCAATTGCATCGCCAGCATCAGGGCCGTGACGCCCGAAGACGTCACCGCCACCCGCTCGGCCGCCAGCGGGCGGTGCAGTGCACTGGCATAGGAGGCAATGCCCTCACGCAGTTCGGGCAGGCCGAGGTTGTGGGCATAGAACGTCTCGCCTGCCGCCAGCGACGCCGCGGCGGCCTCTCGCACCGCGGCCGGCGTGACCTCGTCGCTCTCGCCAAACCAGAATGCGAGCACGTCGCTGCGGCCCAGCCCCGCGTTGGCGACTTCACGGATGCGTGAGCCAGGCAGTTGTTCGATCGATCGACGCATGGTTCATCACCTCCGCGGTTCAGTCGACAGTGGCATCTTGCAGCGGTGCGGCACTTCGACCTGGCTAGATGGCGTCGAGCGCCCAGCGCGGTCTCACCTCGAAGGTCAGGTCGCACAGTGGGTTCGCGCAACCGCTCTGCACGCGCATTGCGGCAGCCAGCGCGATCATCGCGCCGTTGTCGCTGCAGAGGTGCAGTTCGGGGTAGTGCACGCGCACGCCTGCCCGAGCGCAGGCGTCGTCGAGTTGCGATCGCAAGGCGAGGTTGGCGCCGACACCACCGGCGACCACCAGGCGTGGCAGGCCGGTGTCGCGCAGTGCCCGCATCGACTTCTTCACCAGGACCTCGACAATCGCCGCTTGCGTCGACGCAGCAAGGTCGGCTCGCTGCTGCTGGCTGGGCGCGACACCCAGCCTGCGCACTTGCGTCAGCACGGCGGTCTTCAGGCCGGCAAACGAAAAGTCGAGGTCGCCGCTGTGCAGCAGCGGACGAGGCAGCGCAAAAGCCAGCGCATCGCCGGTCATGGCCAGACGCGCCAGCGCCGGACCACCGGGATAGCCCAGCCCAAGCAGCTTGGCGCTCTTGTCGAAGGCTTCGCCGGCGGCGTCATCGATGGTTTCACCGAGCAGCTCGTACCTGCCAACGGCCTGCACGCGCATCAACTGCGTATGCCCCCCCGACACGAGCAGCGCAACGAACGGAAACTGCGGCGGGTCAGCGGAAAGGAACGGCGACAGCAGGTGCCCCTCCAGATGGTGCACGCCGAGCACAGGCCGGCCCAGTGCGGCGGCCAGCGCGCAACCGACGCCGGCGCCGATCAGCAGCGCACCTGCCAAGCCCGGTCCACGCGTGTAAGCCAGCAGGTCGACCTCGTCGAGACGACTGCCGGCTTCGGCCAGTACCTGACGCGCCAGCGGCAAGACACGCCGAATGTGGTCGCGGGAGGCCAGCTCGGGCACCACGCCACCGTAGGCCTGATGCATATCGACCTGGCTGTACAGCGCATGGGCGCGCAGTTCGGGCAACGCTTGCCCATGCCATCGTATGAGCGCCACGCCGGTTTCGTCGCACGACGACTCGATACCCAGGACCTGCATCAGGCCAGTGTAGCCAGCTGCCCACCCCGGCCTGGGACCGTGACAAGCAGCACACCGCTTGCAATACGAAACAACAATTTGTTCGAAAAGTCACTGCATTGCCCCCTATTCACTTGGCTTGACAGGGCACGCAGGAATACGCTCGGGGCCACTGAACAAGCAAAGGGCCGCTCGCAGTCGTGGCCCGCCCCTTGGCACCATGAAGGAATTCAAGCTCACCGCTTGGCCAGATCTGCCGGCGCCCTACCACCGCACCGTCTATCGCCGGATGCTCAGCGACATGTCGCACCGCTACATGTCGGTTCAGCAACTGGTCGTGGCAAGTGGCGCCTCCAGGCTCGACGTGCGCATGTTCCTGCAAATGCTCGGCGAGCGCGGTTTGCTGCGCGAGCGCGAGGGCCAACCGGATTCGCTCTTCGATTCGCTGCGGCCGATCGGCGACTGGTTCCGACGCACGATCACCGGCTCGGAAGCCCCGAGGAACTGACCTTCTTCCGGTCCACGCCAGCCAACCCGCTGCGGCGGGTTTTTTCATGGCCGTGGCCATCAGGTCAGTGGTTCTCCTTGGCGTGGTTGATCGAGTACTTGGGAATCTCGATCGTGACGTCGCGATTGGACAGGATCGCCTGGCATGACAGGCGCGACGTCGGCTCCAGGCCCCACGCGCGGTCGAGCAGGTCTTCCTCGCTCTCGTCCATCTCGCCGAGCGACTCGAAGCCCTCGCGCACGATGACATGGCAGGTCGTGCAGGCGCAGCTCATCTCACAAGCATGTTCGATGGCGATGCCGTTTTCCAACAAGGCCTCGCAGACCGAGGTCCCGGGCGCGGCCTCGATCTGGTCACCCTGCGGGCAGTACTCGGCGTGGGGCAGGATCTTGATGACAGGCATGGCGTGGGCGGGCTAGATTTCTTCGACGCTGCGGCCTGCCAGCGCCTTGCGGATGCCGCGGTTCATGCGCATGGCGGCAAAGGCTTCGGTACCGTCGGCCAGCGCCTTGACCGCGGCGTCGATCGCGTGGTGGTCTTCGCTTTGAGCAATGTGCTGCGTCTGGACGATCAGCGCATCGATCGCGCTGCGCTCGGCATCGGTCAGCAGATCGGCATCGGCCGACAGCGCCGAACGGGTGGCCAACACCATCCGTTCTGCTTCGACGCGCGCCTCGCGCAGTGAACGCGCCACGGCATCGGCGTCGGCCTGCGCAAAGCCTTCGCGCAGCATGCGGGCGATGTCGTCGTCGGCCAGTCCGTAACTCGGCTTGACGGTGATCGCCGCTTCGACGCCGGAAGTCAGCTCGCGGGCACTGACGTTGAGCAGGCCGTCGGCGTCGACCTCGAACGTGACGCGGATGCGTGCTGCGCCGGCCACCATCGGTGGAATGCCCCGCAGCTCGAAGCGCGCCAGCGAGCGGCAATCGGCGACCAGTTCGCGCTCACCCTGCACCACATGCAAGGCCATCGCGGTCTGGCCGTCCTGATAGGTCGTGAAGTCCTGCGCCTTGGCCGTCGGGATGGTGCTGTTGCGCTCGATGATCCGCTCGACCAGTCCCCCCATCGTCTCGAGGCCGAGCGACAGCGGAATCACGTCGAGCAGCAGAATCTCGCCGTCGGGCGCATTGCCGGCCAGCTGGTTGGCCTGGATCGCAGCACCGACGGCCACCACCTCGTCCGGATTGAGGTTGGTCAACGGCGGACGGCCGAACAACTCGCCGACCGCCGTTCGCACCGCGGGCATGCGCGTCGAGCCGCCGACCATCACGACACCTTGTACGTCGTCGCGGCTGATCTTGGCGTCGCGCAGCACCCGTTTGACAGCGGCCAGCGTCTTGTCGATCAGTGGCCTGGCAAGCGCATCGAGCTGCGCACGCGTGACGGCCACCGCCAGCGGCCCGTCGGCCAGCGCACATGACAGCGTGGCCGTGTCTGCACCGGTCAGCGCCTCCTTGGCCGCACGCGCCGCCACCAGCACCGCTCGGCGATCGTGCGCGGTCGAGGCCCGGCGACCCGCCGCGGCCAGGGCCCACTCGGCAAGCAAGGCGTCGAGATCGTCGCCACCCAACGCCGCATCGCCCCCCGTCGCAACCACCTCGAAAACGCCCTTGGTCAGGCGCAGCAGCGAGATGTCGAAGGTGCCGCCGCCGAGATCGTAGACCGCGTACAGGCCCTCACTGGCATTGTCCAGCCCGTAAGCGACCGCCGCAGCGGTGGGTTCGTTGATCAGTCGCAGCACGTTGAGGCCGGCCAGCCTGGCTGCGTCCTTGGTGGCCTGGCGCTGCGCGTCGTCGAAGTAGGCCGGCACCGTGATCACGGCGCCGAACAGGTCGTCGGTGCCAAAGCTGTCCTCGGCGCGCTGTCGCAGCGCGGCAAGGATCTCGGCCGACACCTCGACGGGCGTCTTGACGCCGTCGCGGGTCTCGATCGCGACCATCCCTGGCCGGTCGACGAAACGGTACGGCAGCCTGGTGTGCCCCGCCACATCCGCCAGCGCACGGCCCATCAAACGCTTGACCGAGACGACGGTGTCGAGCGGATCGTCGGCCTGCGCCGCAAGGGCCTCGGCACCGATCTGCCGTCGTCCGTTCGGGAGGTAGCGAACCGCCGAAGGCAGGATCGCGCGACCGTGACCATCCGGCAGGCATTCGGCGACGCCGTGGCGTACCGCGGCGACCAACGAGTTCGTCGTGCCCAGGTCGATGCCGATCGCAATCCGCCGCGTGTGCGGGTCGGGCGTCTGACCGGGCTCCGAGATTTGCAGTAGAGCCATCGGTCAGTCGTGCAATGCATCGAGCCGACGCGCGAGATCGGCTCGAAAACGGTGAACGAACATCAGCGCGCGCACCCGCTCGGCAGCCAGCGCAGGCGACGGCGATGCGCCATCCAGCAGCGTCGCCAATTGCGCCATCAGGTCGGCCTCGGCGGCGTGCACCTCGGCCTCGAGCGCGCCGAGCGCCGCATCACTGTCGGCCTCATCGAGCGCCTCGCGCCAGGCCACCTGTTGCATCAGGAAATCGCCGGGCATCGCGGTGTTGCTGTGTGCCGCAATCGGTGCACCGCGCAGCTCACACAGATACGCTGCACGCGCCAGCGGCTCGCGCAGCCGGCGGTAAGCCTCGTTGATGCGAACCGACCACTGCATCGCCACCCGTTGCGCCGCCGCGCCTTCGGCGGCGAAGCGATCGGGGTGGGCCGATGCTTGCAGGCTGCGCCAGCGTTCGTCGAGATCCTTGCGGTCGATCTCGAAGCGCTCGGGCAGGCCGAACAGCGCGAAGTCGCTGTCCCCGAGATGCAGGTCGGGCTTCATGCTGCCAGCACCTTGGCAAGAAACAGCGACAGGCCGTTGTCGGGATAGCCGCCGAACGGCCCTCGCCGCCGGTAACCGCAGCGTTCATACAGGCGAACCGCCTGATGCTGGTCGCGCCCGGTTTCGAGCAGCGCGAGAGTCAGGCCCCGTGCCCGCATCGATGCTTCGAGCGCCTCGACCAACCGGGCACCGATGCGCCGGCCACGCAGTGAAGGATCCACGTACATGCGCTTGACTTCGCCATAGGCCTTCGCGCCGGTCTCAGGCTCGCCAGCCATCTGTCGAACGGCGCCGGTGCCGATCACGCGGTCACCCTGCCAGGCAGCAAAGAAGCTGACGTCGGGTGCGAGCAACTCCTCGGTCGACAGGATGTGATTGGCTTCCGGCGGGTAGAGGGCGCGGAGGTAATCGTCGAGCGCAGCCAGCGCCACCACCACCTGGGGATGGTCGGCACGTTCGGGGCGGATGACGATGTCGAGACTCATGGAGTGATGGGCGGCACAAAAAAGGCGCAGCCGCGCTGCGCCCGTCGGGGCCCGGCGGCGGCTACACGCGGAACGACTCGCCGCAGCCGCAACGATCCTTCTCGCGCGGGTTGTGGAACTTGAAGCCCTCGTTCAATCCCTCGCGCACGAAATCGAGTTCAGTGCCGTCGAGGTAGGGCATGCTCTTCGGGTCGATCAATACCTTGACGCCGTGGCCCTCGAAGACATGGTCCTCGGGCGCCACTTCGTCGGCGTATTCGAGCTTGTAGGCCAGGCCCGAGCAGCCGGTGGTCTTGACACCCAGCCGAACGCCGACGCCCTTGCCGCGGCGGGCGATGTAGCGGCTGACGTGACGGGCCGCGGCCTCGGTGAGCGTGACGGGCATCTCAGTGGGCTTTCTTGGCCTTGTAGTCCTCGACCGCCGCCTTGATCGCGTCTTCGGCGAGGATCGAGCAGTGGATCTTCACCGGTGGCAGCGCGAGTTCCTCGGCGATCCGGGTGTTCTTGATCGTCAGCGCCTCGTCGAGCGACTTGCCCTTGACCCACTCGGTGACCAGCGAACTCGACGCGATGGCCGAGCCGCAGCCGTAAGTCTTGAACTTGGCGTCCTCGATCAGGCCGGTGGCGGGGTTGACCTTGATCTGCAACTTCATGACGTCGCCGCAGGCCGGGGCACCGACCATGCCGGTGCCGACCGTATCGTCTCCCTTGTCGAACGAGCCGACGTTGCGCGGGTTCTCGTAGTGGTCGATGACTTTCTCGCTGTATGCCATGTCAGTACTCCATCAAGTTCAATGCGCGGTCCACTGGATCGTGCTGATGTCGATCCCGTCCTTGAACATCTCCCACAGCGGCGACAACTCCCTGAGCTTGGCGACGCGATCTTTCAGCGTGCTGACCGCGTAGTCGATTTCCTCTTCGGTCGTGAAGCGACCGATCGTCATGCGCAGGCTCGAATGCGCCAATTCGTCGCTGCGGCCGAGCGCGCGCAGCACGTAGCTCGGCTCCAGGCTGGCGGAGGTGCAGGCCGAACCGGAACTGACTGCGAGGCCCTTCACACCCATGATCAGCGATTCGCCCTCGACGAAGTTGAAGCTGATGTTCAGGTTGTGCGGCACGCGCTTCTCCAGGTGGCCGTTGATGAACACCTGCTCGATGTCCGTCAGGCCGCGCACCAGGCGCTGCTGCAGCATCCGAATGCGTTCGCTCTCGACGCCCATTTCTTCGCGCGCGATGCGAAAGGCCTCGCCCATGCCGACACACTGGTGCGTCGGCAAGGTACCCGAACGCATGCCACGCTCGTGGCCGCCACCATGCATCTGGGCCTCGATGCGCACGCGCGGCTTGCGCCGCACGTAGAGTGCGCCGATGCCCTTGGGGCCGTAGGTCTTGTGCGAAGCCAGGCTCATCAGGTCGACCGGCAGCGTGGCCAGATCGATCGCCACCTTGCCGGTGGCTTGCGCGGCGTCGACGTGGAAGATGATGCCGCGCTCACGGCAAATCGCACCGATCGCCGGGATATCCTGGATCACGCCGATCTCGTTGTTGACGAACATCACCGAGGCCAGGATGGTGTCGGTACGCAGCGCCGCCTTGAACGCGTCGAGATCGAGCATGCCGTCCTGTTGCACCGGGAGGTAGGTCACCTCGAAACCCTGGCGCTCGAGCTCGCGGCAGGTGTCGAGAACGGCCTTGTGCTCGGTCTTCACCGTGACGATGTGCTTGCCGCGCGTCTTGTAGAAGTGCGCCGCACCCTTCAGGGCCAGGTTGTTGCTCTCGGTCGCGCCCGAAGTCCAGACAATCTCGCGCGGGTCGGCGCCGATCAACTCGGCCACCTGCACGCGGGCCTTCTCGACCGCCGCTTCCGCTTCCCAGCCCCAGGCGTGGCTGCGCGAAGCCGGGTTGCCGAAGTGCTCACGCAACCACGGCACCATCACGTCGACCACACGCGGGTCGACCGGTGTCGTGGCGCCATAGTCCATGTAGATCGGAAAGTGCGGCGTCATGTCCATGATCGGTTTCTTGTTGCAGGCCACGCTTACTTGGTGAGGGTTGCGCCGAGCGCGAATACGGAGTTCGGGGCCGTGATGCGAATCGGCTTGACGACCGGCGCCGACGAGATGGCGCGCTTGATCGGCGGCTCGACCACCGACACGCCCTTGGCCAATTGGTCATCGACCAGCTTCTTCAGCGTGACCCCGCCGAGGAACTCGATCATCTTGGTATTGAGCGCGCTCCACAGGTCGTGCGTCATGCACTTGCCATTGTCATCGCCCATGCAGTTTTCCTTGCCGCCGCAGCCGGTGGCATCGATCGGCTCATCCACGGCGACGATGATGTCGGCGACGGTGATCTGATCGGCGCCGCGGCCCAGCGAGTAACCGCCACCCGGACCGCGCGTGCTTTCAACCAGCTCGGCACGGCGCAACTTGCCGAACAGCTGCTCCAGATAGGACAGCGAGATCTGCTGCCGCGCGCTGATCGCCGCCAACGCCACAGGGCCATTGGTCGAGCGCAAGCCGAGATCGATCATCGCTGTGACTGCGAATCGCCCTTTGGTCGTGAGACGCATGAGTTTCTCCTGCAAGAGGTCCGGGGACCGGGTTGGAAGGTTTCCGCCAAGTGGCTGCACTGCTGTTCCACGACAGCAAGCTGGCGGGTTAACCCTCGACTGATCCCGATCAGTTCAGTCAAGTATAGCGGAAGCCGACTGTTTTGGTCGGATTCGAGTCAGGAAGTTCCGAGGCGCACACGCAACTCGGCAATCAGCGCCTGACATCCCTGCTCGACGAGATCGAGCACCAGCTCGAAGCCATCCGGCCCGCTCTGGTACGGGTCGGGCACGGCGCCCACGGCGAAAAGTCGCACCTCCGCGGTGGCTCCTGGCGGCCTGAGGCGCTCGAGATCGGCCAGGTTGTCCTCGTCCATCGCCAGCACCATGTCGAAGCGGTGAAAGTCGGCCTCGACCACCTGCCGTGCGCGCAGACCCGACAGATCGTAGCCGCGGCGCTGAGCGTGGCGCTGCGAGCGAGCGTCCGGCGCACTGCCGACGTGCCAGTCCCCGGTACCGGCGGAATCGACCTCGACTTGACCGTGCAACCCCTGCCCTCGCAGATGCTCGCGCAGCACGGCTTCGGCGGTCGGCGATCGACAGATGTTGCCCAGGCAGACCATCAGCACGCGCAGTGGCCGCGCGTTCATGCGGCCCTGCCCTTGTCCTGGCCGGGCGGCAGTGGAATCACGTTGACATCGTGGCCAGGCGCACCGAAGGCTTGCTCGCGCAGCAGCGCCAGCTGGTCACGCACCCGCGCCGCCTTCTCGAACTCGAGGTTGCGGGCATGGTCGAGCATCTGCTTCTCTAGCAGCTTGATGCGCTTGCCGAGATCCTTCTCGCTCATCACCTCGATCTCGGCAGCGGCATGCGCACGCTGCAGGTCGTCCCTGGCGGTCTTGGCCGACACCGCACCGTCGATCAGGTCGCGCACTTGCTTGACCACACTGCGCGGCGTGATGCCGTGCGCTGCGTTGTGAGCGATCTGCTTGGCGCGCCGCCGGTCCGTTTCACCGATCGCGCGGCGCATCGAGTCGGTCATCCTGTCGGCATAGAGGATCGCCTTGCCGTTGAGATTGCGCGCCGCGCGGCCGATGGTCTGGATCAACGATCGCTCGGCACGCAGGAAGCCTTCCTTGTCGGCATCGAGGATCGCCACCAACGACACCTCGGGGATGTCCAGCCCCTCGCGCAGCAGGTTGATGCCGACGAGCACATCGAACATCCCCAGCCGCAGATCGCGCAGGATCTCGACCCGCTCGACCGTATCGATGTCGCTGTGCAGGTAGCGCACCTTGACGCCGTTGTCGGCCAGGTAGTCCGTCAACTGCTCGGCCATGCGCTTGGTCAGCGTGGTGATCAGCACGCGTTCACCGACCTCGACCCGCAAGCGGATCTCCTGCAGCACGTCGTCGACCTGGTGCGTTGCAGGGCGTACCTCGACCACTGGATCGATCAGCCCCGTCGGCCGCACCAGTTGCTCGACCACCTGGCCGGCATGCTCCTGCTCGTAGGCTGCCGGCGTCGCCGAGACGAAGATCGTCTGGCGCATCTTCTTCTCGAATTCCTCGAACTTGAGCGGCCGGTTGTCCAACGCGCTCGGCAGCCGGAAGCCGTATTCGACGAGCGTCGTCTTGCGTGCGCGGTCACCGTTGTACATGCCGCCGAGCTGGCCGATCAGCACATGGCTCTCATCGAGGAACATCAGTGCATCGGGCGGCAGGTAATCCACCATCGTCGGCGGTGGTTCGCCCGGCTTGGCGCCCGACAGATGGCGGGTGTAGTTCTCGATGCCCTTGCAGTGCCCGACCTCCTGCATCATTTCGAGATCGAAGCGGGTGCGCTGCTCGAGCCGCTGCGCCTCCACCAGCTTGCCGGCGGCGACGAATTCGGCCACGCGGTCGCGCAGTTCGGCTTTGATCGTTTCGATCGCGGCGAGCACGCGATCGCGCGGCGTCACGTAATGGCTCGATGGGTAGATCACGAAGCGCGGCACCTTCTGCCGGATACGCCCGGTCAGCGGGTCCAGCAGCGACAGCGACTCGATCTGGTCATCGAACAGCTCGATGCGCACCGCCAGCTCCGAGTGCTCGGCCGGAAAGACGTCGATCACATCGCCGCGCACACGGAAACTGCCGCGCGAGAAGTCGGTCTCGTTGCGCGTGTACTGCATCCGGATCAGCTGGGCAATTGCATCGCGCTGGCCGATCTTGTCGCCCACCCGGGCAATGAAGCGCATCTGCGTGTAGTCCTCGGGCTTGCCGATGCCGTAGATCGCGCTGACGCTGGCCACGATGACGACGTCGCGCCGCTCGAGCACGCTCTTGGTGGCCGACAGCCTCATCTGCTCGATGTGCTCGTTGATCGCACTGTCCTTCTCGATGAACAGGTCGCGCTGCGGCACGTAGGCCTCGGGCTGGTAGTAGTCGTAGTAGCTGACAAAGTACTCGACCGCATTCTTCGGAAAGAACTCGCGGAACTCGCTGTACAGCTGCGCGGCCAGCGTCTTGTTCGGCGCGAACACGATCGCCGGCCGACCCAGCCGGGCAATGACATTGGCCATCGTGAAAGTCTTGCCCGAGCCCGTGACGCCGAGCAGCGTCTGGTACGCCAGGCCGTCTTTGACACCCTCGACCAGCTGGGCGATCGCTGCCGGCTGGTCACCTGCCGGTGCGTAGGGCTGGAAAAGCTGGAATGGCGAATCGGGGAACGTGACGAACCGGCCTGCGGCCTGGACGTCGGGTGCGGGTTGTGCGGCGGGCAACGCTTCTGGGAGGGAGGACATCGGGCAAGCCTGAGGGTGCCCCGTAAAATCGGGACCACTTGGCAGCGTACCGCAATGTGGCGCCGCCCCCTTTCCCTCCCTGCCACCACCCCTCATGAGCCTGTTTTCTGCCGTCGAAATGGCCCCGCGCGACCCGATCCTGGGTCTGAATGAACAGTTCGCGGCCGATCCGAATCCCAACAAGGTCAACCTCGGCGTCGGGGTCTACTACGACGAGAACGGCAAGCTGCCGCTGCTGGCCTGCGTGGCTGCGGCCGAACAGCAACTGGTCGAGTCGGCCAAGCCGCGCGGCTACCTGCCGATCGACGGCATCGCGGCCTACGATCGGGCCGTGCAAGGGCTGGTGTTCGGCGCCGACAGCCCGATCGTCGAGTCCCGGCGCGTGGCCACCGTGCAGGCCCTCGGCGGCACCGGCGGCCTGAAGATCGGTGCCGATTTCCTGCGGCGCATGAACCCCGGGGCCAAGGTCCTGATCAGCGACCCGAGCTGGGAAAACCACCGTGCGTTGTTCATGCAGGCCGGCTTCGAGGTCGGCAACCTATCCTTACTACGACGCGCCCGGGCGCGGCATCGACTTCGCCGCGATGCGCGCTGCGTTCGAGGCCGCGGCAGCCGGCACGATCGTCGTCCTGCATGCCTGCTGCCACAACCCGACCGGCTACGACCTGACGCCGGCGCAATGGGCCGAGACGGTAGGCATCGTCAAAGCCCGCGGCCTGGTGCCTTTCCTCGACATGGCCTACCAGGGCTTCGGTCAAGGCATTGCCGAGGACGGAGCCGTGATTGGCCAGTTCGTCGCCAGCGGCCTCGACTTCTTCGTCTCGACGTCGTTTTCGAAGAGCTTTTCGCTGTACGGCGAGCGCGTCGGTGCGCTCAGCGTGGTTTGCGCGACTGCCGAAGAGGCGGCGCGCGTGCTGTCGCAGTTGAAGATCGTGATCCGGACCAACTACTCGAACCCACCGATCCACGGGGCGCAGATCGTCGCCACGGTGCTGTCGACGCCCGCGCTGCGCGCGCAGTGGGAGCACGAACTGGCAGCGATGCGCGCGCGCATCAAGACCATGCGCCGCGCATTGGTCGGGACACTGTCGGCCGCCGGCGTCACGCAAGACCTGAGCTACATCACCCGGCAGCAGGGCATGTTCAGCTACAGTGGCTTGAACGCAACGCAAATGCAGCGACTTCGCAGTGAATTTGGCGTCTACGGTATCGATTCGGGTCGTATCTGCGTGGCTGCGCTGAACCCGAAGAACCTCGACGCGGTCGCCAGGGCGATTGCCAGCGTGATGTAAGCCCGCGCCTTCAGTCTCCCAGTCAGCCTGCCGGGCTACGTGTTTTCTCGCTGTTGCAGGGGCCATCCACGCGGCACGATTGCTGCATCGCACAAACAGACCGAGGCTCACCCCGCCATGCTCTACCAGTTGTACGAAACCCAACGCGCCCTGATGGCGCCTTTCGCCGAGTTCGCCAGCGCCTCGTCGAAGCTGTACAACCACCCGCTGTCACCCTTCACGCACACGCCGATGGCGCAGCGCGTCTCGGCGGGCTTCGATCTGATGCATCGGCTGGCCAAGGAGTACGAGAAGCCGCAGTTCGACATCCGCAGCGCGATCGTCGACGGCGTCGCGGTCGCGGTACAGGAACAGGTGGCGATCGAGAAACCCTTCTGCAGGCTGCTGCGCTTCAAGCGCTTCACCGACGACCCGACCGCACTGGGCGACATGAAGACCCAGCCGGTGGTGCTGGTGGTGGCGCCCTTGTCGGGACACCACTCGACGCTGCTGCGCGACACCATCAAGAGCCTGCTGTCGGGCCACAAGGTCTTCATCACCGACTGGACCGACGCGCGCATGGTGCCGGTCGACAAGGGCCCGTTCCATCTCGACGACTACGTGGCCTACATCGAGGAGTTCATTCGCCACATCGGGCCCGAGGTCAACGTCATCTCGGTCTGCCAGCCGACGGTGCCGGTGCTGGCCGCGGTGTCGCTGATGGCCAGCCGCGGCGAGTTCACGCCGCGCACGATGACGATGATGGGTGGTCCGATCGACGCCCGCAAGTCGCCGACGTCGGTCAACAACCTGGCGATGAACAAGAGCCACGAGTGGTTCGAGCACAACGTGATCTACCGCGTGCCGCCGAACTATCCCGGCGCCAACCGCCGCGTCTACCCCGGCTTCCTGCAGCACAGTGGCTTCGTCGCGATGAATCCCGATCGCCACGTCACCTCGCACTACGACTACTTCCTCGACCTGGTGCGCGGCGACGAAGAGAGCGTCGAGAGCCACCGCGAGTTCTACGACGAGTACAACGCGGTCCTCGACATGCCCGCCGAGTACTACCTCGACACCATCAAGACGGTGTTCCAGGATTTCGCGCTCGTCAATGGCAGCTGGCGGGTCAAGGGCGAACCGGTCCGTCCGCAGGACATCCGTACCACGGCACTGCTGACGGTGGAAGGCGAACTCGACGACATCTCCGGCGCCGGCCAGACCCGCGCGGCGCACGGCCTGTGCACCGGCATCCCCAAGACGCGCCAGTTCCACTACGACGCGGTGGGCGCCGGCCACTACGGCATCTTCTCGGGCCGGCGCTGGCGCGAGCAGGTCTACCCCGAGGTCAGCGCCTTCATCGCCCGCTACGGCAGCGGGCCGCGCGAGGCTCCGGCCAACGGCAACTCGGCCGCGCCCGCCCGCAAGCCCGCCGCCAAGAAGGGTCTGTCGCGCCGCCGATAATCCGGCGGTGACCGTCACCGCCGCCCTCGCCGATCGCCTCGACGCTGCGCTGCCGCAGACGCAATGCACGCGATGCGGCTATGCCGACTGCCGGCACTATGCGGAGGCGATGGCCCGTGGCGAGGCGCCGATCAATCAATGCCCGCCAGGAGGCGCCGAAGGCATTGCACGGCTGGCAGCGATCACCGGCGACCCGGTGATCGCGCTGAATCCGGCGCACGGGCACGAGGGCCCGCGCAAGCTGGTGGTGATCGACGAGGACTGGTGCATCGGCTGCACGCTGTGCATCAAGGCCTGCCCGGTCGACTGCATCGTCGGCGCGCCCAAGTCGATGCACACGGTGATCGAGCACCTGTGCACCGGCTGCGAACTGTGCCTGCCGGTGTGTCCGGTCGATTGCATCTCGCTGGAGGAGGCGACGCCCGGCGCGAGCGGATGGGCTGCCTGGAGCCCGGCGCAGGCCGACGAGGCGCGCCAGCGCTACGCGGCCCACCGCGAACGCACCGAACGTGACCGCCGCGAGAACGACGAGCGCCTGGCTGCCAAGGCCGAGGCCAAGTTGGCCGACCTCGCCAGCGCAAGCACGATCACCGATCCCGCGGCACTCGAGCGCAAGCGCGCGGTGATCGAGGCCGCGCTGAAGCGCGCGCGCAGTCGCACGCCGAACTGACGATGAAGCCCGCCGACATCGAAGCCTTCTTCGCCACGCTGCGCGAGGCCAACCCGCACCCGGCGTCCGAGCTCGCCTACAGCAGCGTGTTCGAGTTGCTGGCCGCGGTGCTGTTGTCGGCGCAGGCCACCGACGTCAGTGTCAACAGCGCCACCCGGCACCTGTTCGCGATCGCCCCGACACCGCAGAAGATGCTCGCGCTCGGCGTCGACGGCCTGGCCGAGCGGATCAAGACCATCGGTCTGTACCGCAACAAGGCCAAGCACCTGATCCAGACCTGCCGCATCCTGGTCGAGCGCCACGGCGGCATCGTGCCGCGCTCGCGCGAAGCCCTCGAAGCGCTGCCCGGCGTCGGCCGCAAGACGGCCAACGTGGTGCTCAACTGTGCCTTCGGCGAACCCACGATGGCAGTGGACACGCACATCTTTCGCGTCGCCAACCGCACCGGCCTGGCACCGGGCAAGACACCGTACGACGTGGAGATGAAGCTGCTCGACCGTGTACCGCCGGCCTACCGCATCGATGCCCACCACTGGCTGATCCTGCACGGACGCTATGTGTGCCAGGCCCGCAAGCCGCTGTGCTGGCAGTGCCGCGTCGCGGCGCATTGCGACTTCACGCCGAAGACACCGGCACCATGAAGCGGCTGGCGCTGGCGCTTTGCGCTGCACTGCGCATCGGCGCCGGCCATGCCGAGGTCAGCGTGCGCGACGACAGCGGGCTCGCAGTCACGCTGGCTGCGCCTGCCACCCGTGTGGTCAGCCTCGCGCCGCACCTGACCGAACTGGCCTTCGCCGCCGGCGGCGGCGATGCGGTCAAGGCCGTCATCCGCCACAGCGATCATCCGGCGGCCGCGCGCGCGCTGCCGATCGTCGGCGACGCGTTCGCGATCGACTTCGAAGCCATCGCCCGCCTCAAGCCCGACCTGCTGCTGGTCTGGCGCAGTGGCCTGAACGATCGTCACAGGGCGCGCCTGCGCACGCTCGGTCTGCCGGTGTTCGAAAGCGAGATCCGCAGCGCAGCGGCAATCCCCGAGACGCTGCGCCGTCTGGGCCTGCTGCTCGGCCATGCCGAAGAGGCCGCGCAGGCTGCGCAGCGCTTCGAGCGAGACTGGCAAGGCCTGCAGCAGCGCCATGCCGGCAAGCCCGCGCTGCGCGTGTTCTGGCAGCTCTGGCGCGAGCCGCTGATGACCGTCAACCGCGAACACCTGATCGGCGAAGCGATCAACGCCTGCGGCGGCGTCAACGTGTTCGCCGCGTTGCCGCTGCTGACCCCGACGGTGGGCTGGGAGGCTGCCGTCGCGGCCGACCCGCAGTTGATCGCCACCGCCGGCCGGCCGGCCGACACCGAACTCGACTTCGCACGCTGGCAACGCTTCACGCAGGTCAGCGCAGTCAAGCACCGGCAATTCGCCACCCTCGACCCCGACCTGATCGGCCGCATGGGCCCGCGCTTCGTGCAAGGCGCCGCAGCGCTGTGCGACGCGATCGACCGCGCGCGGCAGGTGCCGTAGCTACTGCGCCACCCAGTAGCGCCCACCGTCGCCATCGATCGCGCGCCAGGCGCAACCATAGACGCGCTGCAAGCGATCGGCATCGAGCATCTCGGCCACGCTGCCCTGTTCGCAGGCGCCGTCGGGCAGCAAGGCCAGCACGTGCGTCGCAGCGCGCGCGATCCAGTTGACGTCGTGCGCCGACATCACCACCGCGTGCTGATGCAAGGTCGTCAGCCACTGCGCCACCTGCAACTGGTGCGCGGGGTCCTGGAAGGCCACCGGCTCGTCGAGCAGCAGCAACGGTGCGCCCTGCACCGCGCATTGCGCCAGCGCCACACGCTGTCGTTCGCCGCCGGAGAGTTCGAGCACGTTGCGATCGGCCAGCGCCAGCGCATCGAGCGCGCGCCAGCAGGCACGCGTACCTCGTGCTGCGGCCGAACGAGGCTGATCTCGAGCAGGCGCTGCACGGTGATCGGGAAGCGATCGCTGGCGTGCTGCGGCAGGAAGGCGCGCACGCTCGCCGCATCGGCCGCGGGCCAGTCGACCGCCGGCCGGCCGAGCCATCGCACTTCGCCCGCAGGCTGCAACTCCGCCTCGCCGATGCCCGCCAGCGCGCGCAGCAGCGTGCTCTTGCCGGCGGCATTGCGACCGATCACGCACCAGCGTTCGCCGACGGCGGCGCGCCAGTCGAGCGAGCCGACCAATGTGAGGCCCGCCGCCGCGAGCGTCAGTGCACGCGTCTCGATCAACGCTTCCTTCATCGGGTGCCCCGCGCCAGGAAGACGACGAACACCGGCGCGCCGACGAGCGCCATCACCGCGCCCACCGGCAATTCGATCGGCGAGGCCACGCTGCGCGACAGCAGGTCGGCCGCCATCAGCAACGCCGCGCCGCCGAACGGGGTGAGCCAGGCCAGATCGCGGGTGCGCTGCACGCCCGCCAGCCGCAGCGCGTGCGGCACGACCAGGCCGACGAACCCGATCGCGCCGGCGCTGGCCACCGCGAGCCCGGCCGCGAGCGAGGCGCCGACCAGCAGTTCCAGGCGCAGTCGCCGCACCGGCTCACCGAGCAGGTGCGCCGCCTCGCTGCCGAGCAGCAGGCGATCGATGGCGCGGTGGCGCGCCAGCAGCGCCAGCGAAAACGCCAGCGCAGCGGCCAGGCTTGCGCCGGCGTGATCGGCGCCCGACAGGTCACCGACCAGCCAGAAGATCGCGCCGCGCAGGCGCTGCTCCGGCGTCAAGGTCAGCAGCAAGGTGGCCAACGCGCCGAACGCCGCCGCCAGCATCGCCCCCGTCAGGATCAGGCGCGGCGAGGCATCGTCGCTGGCCGCGAGCGCACGCCGTGCCAGCAGCACCAGCAGCGCGCCGGCGGCCAGCGCCCCCGCGGCCGCGCCGAACGCCATCGCCACACCGAACATCAGCGCCAGCAAAGCACCGACCGCCGCGCCGCCGGACGTGCCGAGCACATAGGGGTCGGCCAGCGGGTTGCGCAGCAGCGACTGCATCGCCAGCCCCGACAGCGCCAGCAGCGCGCCGACGCCGGCGGCCGCGGCCACACGCGGCGCGCGCAGCGTGCGGATCAACGGCCAGTCCAGCCCGGCGCTGCCGATCGACAGCGACAGCACGAGCACGACCAGCGTGGCCGTCACCAGCGCGGCGGCAAACCAGCCCAGGCGGGTTCCCGTCAGCGGCATCGCGGCTTCGTCCTCATGGCAGTGTCGCCTGCAGCGTGACCAGCAGGCTGCGCGGCGCAGCGGTGTAGCCCAGCACTTCGCTGGCCTGCGCGTCGCCGGCGTTGTCGAGCTTGGCCGACACGCGCCAGGTCGGCGTCAGTTGGCGGTGCACGGCGAGGTCGAGCGTCGTGCGGGCCGGGTTGTAAGCGTCGCCGAAGGTCACTGGATCGGTGTCCAGGCGCCTGCCGGTGTAGCGCAACGCAGCCATGCCCTGCCAGCCGGCCAGTGTGGCGCTGTAGTTGAGCGCCAGCGACTGCTGCGCACGGCGCTTCAGCGGCTGGCCGGTGTCGGCGTCGCGCGGGTCCTGCAACGTGGCCTCGGCGGCGAGCCGGCCGGCGCCGAGCGGCCACTGCGCGATCAGTTCGAGGCCGTTGTTCCTCGCACGCGCGATGTTCACGGTCTCGAAGGTCACCGGGTCGAAGCTGATGCGATCCTGCTGGCGCTGCGCGAACACCGCGATGCGCGCCAGCCCGCCACCGGCACCCGACCACTGCAGCGCGAGCTCACCCTGGCGCGAGCGTTCCGGTCGCAGTGTCGTCGTCGGGTCGGCGTACAACTCGTCGATGAACGACGGCGCGGAAAAGCCGGTCGACCACTGCGCGCTCGCCTTCCAGCCCGGCGCCGGCACGTATGCCAACGCCAGCAGGCCGGTGGTGGCGTGGCCATAGTCGCTGCTGCGATCGCCGCGCAGGTTGGCCTGCAGCTGCAGCGCGTCGCCGGCGCCGAAGCGGCCGAGCCAGCCCAGCCGCAGGCTGTCGGTCTTGCGCGTGCGCGCGGGCGTGTTCGAATCACCGAAGCGCTCGCCCTTGGCTTCGGCGCCGACTTGCCACTCTTGTGCGGCCGATGGCAGCCACGCCAGTTGCAGGCCGGCCAGGCGCACGCGGTTGTCGCCGCTCGTCGCAAAGCCGGTCGGGTCTTCGAAGCGTTCACGGGTCTGGCCGAGATCGACGGTCAACGCCAGCGCGGCAGCCAGCGCATGGCGGCTGTTCAGCCCGACGGCATCGGTGCGCGTGGTCAGCACATCGTCGAGGCCTGGCGTGAATCCATCGTAGGCGCTGCGCGTGCGGCTGGCGAGGGCGCTGAATTGCGTGCGTTGGCCCGGCGCCCAGAGCTGCTCCAGCTCGTGCGCTGGCGCCTTGTTGACGCGCCGCATCGCGGTCGGGGTTGGCCGCCGGGTCGACCGCCGCATCGCGTGCCGAATAGCCGTCGGTGCTGCGGGTCGACAGCGAAGCGCTGATGCGCGTGTCGCCGTCACCGGAGCCTGCGCCGCCGGCCAGCGTCGCGGCGACCGTGCCCTGGCTGCCGAGCGATGCGCTGGCCTGCATTGCCGGCGCGCGGCGGGTGACGACCTGCACCACGCCACCGACCGCCTGTGCCCCGTACAGGGCGGACAGGTTGCCACGCACGATTTCGACACGCTCGATCTGCTCGACGGGCAGGTTCTGCCACGACGCCGTGCCGAAATCGGCGCGCACCAGCGGCACGCCATCGACCAGCACCAGCACCTGCCGGCTGTCGGCACCGCGCAGGAACAAGCTCGTCTGCGAGCCGAGCGGACCGGTCTGCGCGACGTCGATGCTGGTCAGTGCCCTCAGCATCGCCGGCAGGTCGGCTGGTTGCAGCGCGTCGATCTCGGCGCGGTCGATGACGCGGGTGCTGGGCAGTGCATCGGGCAGCGCCTGTTCGGCACGTGCCGCGGTGATCACGAGGCTGGGCGGTTCGGCGGCGGACTGCGCATTCGCAACGGCAGTGGCACAGGCAAGCGCAGCGAACGCCAGGAGGGCGTGCGGCCCGCAGGATTGGCAAGACATGCTGGAGGCATCGATCCGCATCAACGTGCACGGCAGCTTCCCCGCTGGCATGCACCTCATGGCACGCCGCGAACGCGACGTGCCGCCATGTTGGCCGGTATCCGGGCTGGCGCATCGACCCGTGCGGGCCTTCCCAGAGCCGACTGCATGGCTCCAGTGGCCGGTGTGCACGAGCGGGGCCGGGGTGCAACAAACACCACGGCCCGTGCGCTTACCGTTGCGGGGGCAGCTCGGGTTGGCTCGACTGCGTGGCAGCGTTGCGTCCCGATTCCCGTTTACCCCACGCCACCATGAACTTGTGGCGCAGGCACCAACGACGCAGATGCTAACAGGCGACATGCCGCCGATCGCGCACCGCATAATTGCTGACCCTCGCCCCGCCCGCACCCATGTCCACGCTGCAAGACCTTGCCGAGCGCATCGACCGACTGCTGTTGCGGCACCATGAGCTCGAACGCACCAATGCGCTGCTGCAGCAGCAATTGAGCGGCGTGACCGGAGAGCGTGACAGCCTCAAGTCACGCCTGACCGCAGCCCGTGCGCGCATCGACGCGTTGCTCGAGCGGCTGCCGGCCAACAGCGGTTCCTCCGATCGGGGCGGCACATGAAGCAGATGGAATTCACGATCATGGGCCAGAGCTACATCCTGGCCTGCCCGCCGGGCGGTGAGGCGTCGTTGCAGGCGGCGGTGGCCAGCGTCGACCACGAGATGAGCGCGATCCGCGACGCCGGCAAGGTCAAGGCCCGCGAGCGCATCGCGGTACTGGCGGCGTTGAACCTGGCCTATCAGCTCGCGGAACGGGCCACCAGGGCAGCGCCGCCATCCCTCAACGGGACCGACGGCGTGCAGATCGACACGTTGGTGGCGCGCATCGACAGTGCGCTGGGCAGCGACGGGCACCTGCTGTAGCCGTAGAATCGTCCGCGTCTGCCGCGTTCGCGCGGGCTTTATATTTCCTGGAACCGATGCTCTATGAGCAAGGGCTTGGAACATTGCACGGCTGGTGTGAGCGTCTCGCGTCAGATGAACCCGAAGCCCTGCTGACCTCGCCCACCTGAACTTCCCAAGGGTTCAGGAATGCGGTCCGTGAGGGCGCGGCAGACACCTACCCTCCATTCCGTCGACGCACCCCGTGGCCTACTGGCTGATGAAGAGCGAGCCCAGCGAGTGCTCGATCGACGACCTCGTTCGGCTCGGTCGAGTGCCCTGGACCGGCGTGCGCAACTACCAGGCACGCAATTTCATGCGCGACGCGATGCACGTCGGTGATGGCGTCCTGTTCTACCACTCGTCGTGCCCCGAGCCGGGCATCGCCGGGTTGGCCGTGGTGGCCTCGATGCCTACCCCGATGCGACGCAGTTCGATCCGCACAGCAAGTACCACGACCCGAAGGCGACCGCCGATGCGCCGCGCTGGCTGAACGTCGACGTCGAGCTGGTGCGCAAGACGCGGCTGCTGTCGTTGGCCGAGATGCGCACGCAGCGCGCCTTGGCGTCGATGCAGGTACTGGCGCGTGGCAACCGGCTGTCGATCACGCCGGTCACGGCGGCCGAGTGGCAAGCCATCCAGGCGCTGCTCGGTTCACCGTGATGGCGATGTTCGAGCCGGTGCTGGTGGCCGAATTGCTGCTGCTGGGCAGCGCCACCGGTTTTCTGGCTGGCCTGCTGGGGATCGGCGGCGGCATGGTGATGGTGCCGTTTCTCACGCGGCTGCTGATGCAACGCGGCGTCAGCGCCGACGTCGCCGTGAAGATGGCCATCGCCACCGCCATGGCAACCATCCTGTTCACGTCGCTGTCGACGATGCGTGCCCACCATCGGCGCGGCGCCGTGCGCTGGGACATCGTTCGCAGCATGGCGCCCGGCATCCTGCTCGGTGGCCTGGCTGCCGGCGCCGGCGTCTTTGCTCTGGTCAAGGGCCAGGCATTGGCCCTGTCGTTCGCTGCATTCGTCGGCTTCTCCGCCACGCAGATGCTGCTGGCCCGGCCCCCCAAACCGAGCCGGCAGTTGCCTGGGCGTGCCGGCCAGGCAGCGGCCGGCGGCGCCATCGGCTTCCTGTCCGGCCTGGTCGGCGCCGGCGGCGCGTTCATCGCGGTGCCGTTCATGACCCGCTGCAACGTGCCGATCCACAACGCAGTGGCCACAGGCGCGGCGATCGGCTTTCCGATCGCACTGGCCAATACGCTGGGCTATGTGATCGGGGGCTGGTCGCAACCGCCGGCGCTGCCCGGCGCCGTGGGCTTTCTGTACCTGCCGGCGCTGGCGGTGATCGCAGCGGCCAGCGTGCTGATCGCGCCGCTGGGCACCCGCACAGCGCACGCCCTCGACGTGCGCCAACTGCGGCGCATCTTCGCGGTGATGCTGTATGTGCTGGCCGCCGACATGCTGTGGCGCGGCCTGGGCGGCTGAATCGCCACCACGCGGGCGCCGCCAGCGGACCCTGTCAGCTCGGATCGAAGCGGATGCTTGCCAGCGTGACGCGATTGCCGCCACGTTTGCGGGCGTCAGCCAGCGCCGCATCGCACGCCGCGCGCAACTCTTCCTGGCTGTGCGCGGTGTGGGGAAAGCTGGCCACACCCATCGATACCGTGAAACCGATCTCGCGCCCGTCGATGCGCGACGATCTGCGTCGCACACTGGCGGCGCAAGCCCTCCATGCGCGCGTGCGCGGTGGCCAGGCCGACACCCGACAGCAACACGCCGAAGCGCGTCTCGTCGAAGCGGCAGGACGCATCCATGGCCCGCGTGTTGCCGCGCAGCAGCCGGCCCAGCGCGTCGTGAATGCGCGCGCGCGCCACGTCGCCCAGTGCGGCCACCTCGGGCGACAGCGGATCGAGCGCGATCGACACCAGCGCGAATTCACGGTGCTCGCGCGTCGACAGGTCGACTTCACGCCGCAACTGGTCGTCGAAATGGGCGTGGTTGTACAGACCCGTCTCGCCGTCGCGCAGCGTGTGGTCGTGCCTCTCGCGCCGCAATTGCTCGTTGGCACGCTGCTGTTGCTCGAGCTGCTCGAGCGCGGCCGCCCGCTGCGCCTCGCGCCGCCGCAGTGGCGCGAGGTCGCGCCAGACCGTCGCCAGCAGCGTGCGCCCGGCCGCGCCTTCAAGCCGCTGGCGCAACACGCTGAATTCCTGTCGCGTGCCGTGCCAGTCGAAGCGGTGTTCGGTGACCAGCGCTTCCGGCTGCGCCAAGGCCGACTGATCCGCTGCCCGCAAGGCCGCCGCCAGACCCGGCTCGAACAGGTCGGCATCCTTGCGGCCGATCACGTCGTCCAGGCCACGGTCGAGCCAAGCCAAGCATCGCTGCGTCGACATGGACGTAAACGCCGCTGCTGGCATCCTTGACGGCCAGCATGTCGGCGTCGCGGCGCAACAGCGCGGGCACCAATGCCCCGAGTGCGGGCAACAGCGCTGCCGGCACGGTGTCGGATGCTGCAGCGTTTCGGGCGGGCAGTTCGGAAAGTTCGGGCGTCATGGGCAGGTCGTCGGCCAATACGCGAGCCTGTGGTGGCGCAGCAAGGCAGGCGATTCCTGGATGTTGAGACAGGGAATCCGGTCAGGCAAGGGAAGAGGCCACGCTCCCCCCCAGAACGATCGACATCTCCCCCTATGTCGAAGTTGGCTGCAATGGTAGCTGCGGGTGGGCGGTGGGCCTGTCTGGGTGCAGGCGCGCAGTCCCGGAGGCGTTGACGTCTTGAACCGGGCTATAATTTCCGGCTGTTAGCAAACCCGCGCGTCGGTTCGCGGGCGGAACGCCGGACGCTCCGCCCAAGCCGCAAGCCAGCGCAATGGCCGCGCACACCCCGAGGATCACCTGCTTCATGACCACGATTCGCGTCAAAGAAAACGAACCATTCGACGTGGCGCTGCGCCGCTTCAAGCGCACCATCGAGAAACTGGGGTTGCTGACCGACCTGCGCGCCCGCGAGTTCTACGAAAAGCCCACCGCCGAGCGCAAGCGCAAGAAGGCTGCCGCGGTCAAGCGCCACTTCAAGCGCGTGCGCTCGATGCAGCTGCCCAAGAAGCTGTACTGAGCGGGCCCGAGTCCGATCCAAAGCCCGCGCGGGATGCCGCAGCGGGCTTTTTCATTGCCGAGACCGCCACCATGCCCCTCAAAGACCGGATCACCGACGACATGAAGGCCGCGATGCGGGCCAAGGACGCGCCGCGCCTGCTGACCATCCGCGGCCTGCTCGCGGCGCTGAAGCAGAAGGAAGTCGACGAGCGCGTCGAACTCGACGATGCGGCGGTGATCGCCATCGTCGACAAGCTGATCAAGCAGCGCAAGGACTCGATCGCGCAGTTTGCTGCGGGCGGGCGCACCGACCTGGTCGACAAGGAGAGCGCCGAATTGCGCGTGCTCGAGGCCTACCTGCCGCAGCGGCTGTCGGCCGACGAGATTGCCGCGGCCGTGGCGCGCATCGTTGCCGCCGTCGGCGCCAGTGGCCCGGCCGACATGGGCAAGGCGATGGCCGCGGTGAAGGCCGAACTGGCTGGCAAGGCCGACATGGGAATGGTGTCGGCCGCGGTCAAGGCCGCCTTGTCGAAGTAGGCTGCCGCCATGAACCCGAGCACCCTGCCGTTGCGCGCCGTGGCCGCCGACGTCTGCGTCGCGCCGCAACTCACCCCGGAGGCGATGGCCGAGGCCGCACGCGCGGGTTTTCGCAGCGTGGTCAACAACCGGCCCGACTTCGAGTTCGGGCCCGACCAGCCGACCAACGCATCGATCGAAGCCGCGGCCCGCGCCGCGGGGCTCGAGTACCGCTTCCTGCCGGTGGCGGGCAGCTTCCAGACGCCCGAGCAGATCGCCGCGTTCGCGCGCCTGCTCGAAGAACTGCCGAGGCCGATCCTGGCCTTCTGCCGCAGCGGCAATCGCTCGGCCAACCTGTTCATGCAGGCGCAGGCACGCTGAGCGACCCCGGCGTGCGCAAGCGCGCTGCGATTTGCGCCCCGGGCTTTCCCTGAGTGTGACGCTCGCGCCGCGTGGCGGGCCGCTGGACTGGATACATTGCGGCTGTCGACAGCGAGGCTGTCGCTTCTGTGCGTGAGGAATTCCCCGTGACCGCATTGCTCAAGCTCTCGGCTGGCGTCGACGCGCTCAGCCACCAGATCGGCCGGTTGATCCGCTGGCTGGTACTGGCGTCGGTGCTGATCAGCGCCGGCAACGCCATCATCCGCAAGCTGTTCAACATCAGCTCGAACGCGTTCCTCGAGATCCAGTGGTACCTGTTCGCCGGCGTCTTCCTGCTCGGTGCGGGCTTCGCTTTCATGCGCAACGTGCACGTGCGCATCGACTTCATCTCATCGAAGCTGTCCAAGCGCACCAACGCCATCATCGACATCGCCGGGATCGTCGTCTTCCTGATCCCGCTGAGCCTGATCATGGTCTGGCTGAGCTGGCCGCTGTTCTCCACCGCGCTGACCACCGGCGAGATGTCGCAGAACGCCGGCGGCCTGATCCGCTGGCCGGCCTACCTGCTGATGCCATTGGGATTCAGCCTGCTGCTGATCCAGGCGGTCTCCGAACTGGTCAAGCGCATCGCCTTCCTGCGCGGGTTGCGTGATGAGCCGATGAGCTTCGAAAGCGGCAAGAGCGACGACGAATTGCTGGCCGAAGAACTGGCCGCCGAGGCGGCGAAGAAACTGGCTGGAGACAAGTAGATGGAAGCCTCGTTCCTCGCCCAGAACTTCGTCCCGCTGATGTTCGCGGGCCTGTTCGTCTTCCTGCTGTCGGGCATTCCGGTGGCCTTCGGCCTGGCCGCCACCGGCCTGTTCTTCGCCTTCATCGGCATCGAGGCCGGCATGTTCGGCACCA
The DNA here is from genome assembly GCA_963783785.1 of uncultured beta proteobacterium. Taxonomy (GTDB): domain Bacteria; phylum Pseudomonadota; class Gammaproteobacteria; order Burkholderiales; family Burkholderiaceae_C; genus CADEEN01. The sequence continues at coordinate 169,741 of CAWAOQ010000006.1, forward strand.
ACATGTTGCAGGCGCTGCCGCTGCGCGTGTTCGGCATCATGCAGAACGACACGCTGCTGGCGATCCCGTTCTTCACGCTGATGGGCATCATCCTCGAGCGCTCGGGCATGGCCGAGGCCCTGCTCGAAACCGTCGGCCAGGTGTTCGGCCCGGTGCGCGGCGGCCTGGCCATCGCGGTGATCCTGGTCGGCGCGCTGCTGGCCGCCACCACCGGCGTGGTGGCGGCGGCGGTGATCTCGATGGGCCTGATCTCGCTGCCGATCATGCTGCGCTACGGCTACAACCGCACCATCGCCACCGGCACCATCACCGCGTCGGGCACGCTGGCGCAGGCCATCCCGCCGTCGCTGGTGCTGATCGTGCTGGCCGACCAGCTCGGCCGCTCGGTCGGCGACATGTACGCCGGCGCGCTGCTGCCGGGGCTGATGCTGGTCGGCCTGTACCTCGGGTTCATCGCCCTGGTGGCGATCTTCAAGCCCCAGTGGGTGCCGGCGCTGCCCGCCGAAGCGCGCATCTACCGCGAGCCCAACGGCGCCAGCGGCCACCGTTCGCTGCTGGCGCTGTTTGCGGTTTGCGGCGTGGCTGGCTACGCCTGGTCGCGCGTGCACCAGAGCGTGATCAATCCGCTGATCGGACGCGACCTGCCGGCGCCGGGCGACGAGATCTTCATCCTGTCGATGACGGTGGCTTCGCTGCTGGCGCTGGCGCTGGCGCTGGTGAACAAGTTCCTGAAGATCGGCCTGCTGTCGCGCCTGACCGAGCAGGTCACGTTCGTGCTGATCCCGCCGCTGGTGCTGATCTTCCTGGTGCTCGGCACCATCTTCCTCGGCATCGCCACCCCCACCGAAGGCGGCGCGATGGGCGCGCTCGGCGCGCTGCTGATGGCCGGGGGCCGCGGCAAGCTGACCAAGGCGATGCTGATCCAGGCGCTGGACAACACCGCCAAGCTGTCGTGCTTCGTGCTCTTCATCCTGGTCGGCTCGACGGTGTTCAGCTTCACCTTCAACGCCGCCGACGGGCACATCTGGGTCGAGCACCTGTTCAAGGACATGCCCGGCGGCGCGATGGGCTTCCTGATCGTCGTCAACATCCTGGTGTTCATCCTCGGCTGCTTCATCGACTTCTTCGAGATCGCGTTCATCGTGATCCCGATCCTGGCGCCGGTGGCCGACAAGATCCTGCCCGGGCTGCTGCCCGCCGGCACACCGGCGGACATGACGCTGATCTGGTTCGGCGTGATCGTCGCGATGAACCTGCAGACCTCGTTCCTGACGCCACCGTTCGGCTTTGCGCTGTTCTACCTGCGCAGCGTGGCGGCCAAGAACGACTACAAGGACGTCGTCACCGGCGAGACTGATCCCGGCAGTGCAGACGAGCCAGATCTACAAGGGCTCGATCGCCTTCATCTGCGTGCAGCTGGTGATGGTGGCGGCGCTGATCGTCTTCCCGGCGCTGGTGACGGGCGGCATCGAGAAGACCGTCGACATCGACGCCGACAAGGCGCTGCAGATGATGCAGGACAAGTCCACCGCCGACCGCGGCGCAGCCGCACGTTGCCGGGCCGGACGCGGGCGCCTCTGCGGCCTCGGCCAGCGAAGGCGCTGGCAGCGAGAAGGACGACCCGATGAAGGGGTTGCTCGAGTCGATGAAGAAGGACGAGGCCAAGAAGCCCTGACCGGCGGCCGCGGCGCGTTCACGCGCAGCCGCCTCGCCGAAGGTCCGCCGCGCGCTTGGCGTCTCATGAGTCCGGCGAGGCGCGCTCGGCGCGTGCGCGGCCGGCGGCTCAGAGCTTCTGCGATCTGCATGAAGTCGTCGAAGCGGTTCTCGGTGAAGCGGAACCACAGGTTCTGGTCGCGGCGGAAGGTCGAGTAGTCGTCGTAGATCTTCTTCCACGCCGGGTTGCTGGCATTGAGTTCGGCATAGACCTCCATCGCCGCCTTGAACGACGCATCCATCACGTCCTTCGGGAAGGCGTGCAGCTTGGCGCCCGCCGCCACCAGTTGCTTCAGCGCAGCCGGGTTGCGGCCGTCGTACTTGGCCTGCATGTCGACGTGGGCGTTGGCCGCGGCGTTCTCGACGATGGCCTTGTACTCGGGCGTCAGCGCGTCGTAGGCCTTCTGGTTGACGTACAGCGACAGCTGCGGGCCACCTTCCCACCAGCCCGGGTAGTGGTAGTGCGGCGCCACCTTGTGCAGGCCGAGCTTGAAGTCGTCGTACGGGCCGACCCACTCGGCCGCATCGATGGTGCCCTTCTCCAGCGCCTGGTAGATCTCGCCGCCGGGGATGTTCTGCGGCACCGCGCCGATCTGCTCGAGCACCTTGCCGCCGAAGCCGCCGATGCGCATCTTCAGGCCCTTCATGTCGGCGAGCGACGTTGATCTGCTTGCGGAAGAAGCCGCCCATCTGCGCGCCGGTGTTGCCCATCGGGAAGTTGACGATGTTCGACTTGGCGTAGAACTCGCGCAACAGCTTCAGGCCGTTGCCTTCGAACATCCAGGCCGTCATCTGGCGGCTGTTCAGGCCGAACGGGATGGCGCAGTCGAGCGCGTAGGTCGGGTCCTTGCCGAAGAAGTAGTACGGCGCGGTGTGCGCCGGCTTCGACCGTGCCGTTGCCACGCCGTCGAGCACGCCGAAGGCGGGCATCAGTTCGCCACCGGCGTGGGTGGAGATCTGGAACTTGCCGCCGGTCATCGCGCCGACCTGCTTGGCGAATTCGTCGGCGGCGCCGAAGATCGTGTCGAGCGACTTTCGGGAAGCTCGAGGCCAGGCGCCAGCGGATGTTGGCCTGGGCGTGCACGATGGCGGGAGCCATGCCCGTGGCAAGCACGCCGGCCAGGCCGGCACCCTGTACGAAGGAACGACGTTCCATGAATCGATCTCCTAAAGGATTGGGCACAAGCCCGGACAAGGAAACACCCGGCATTCTAGGCAGCACGCGCCCGCCGCCACGCCGCGGGTTTTCCCAAGCGGGCCGCGGGGAACCTTCAGGCGCCGGCCACCTTCATGCGCTCGACCAGCATCGAACCGACGGTCTTGCTGCCGTAGGTGTAGGTGTCGGCGCCGAGGGCAACGATGTTCTTCAGCATCTCGCGCAGGTTGCCGGCGATCGTGACCTCGTGCACCGGATGCACCAATTTGCCGCGCTCGACCCAGAAGCCGGCGGCGCCGCGCGAGTAATCACCGGTAACGTAGTTGACGCCCTGGCCCATCAGCTCGATCACGAACAGGCCGCGGTGCAGCTTGGCCAGCATCGCGTCGAGGTTGTCGCCGGGCTTCGTCAGGCGGCTCGTGAGCGTCAGGTTGTGCGAGCCGCCGGCGTGGCCGGTGGTCTTCATGCCGAGCTTGCGCGCCGAGTAGCAGGACAGGAAGTAGCCCTGCACGATGCCGGCCTTGACCACGTCGCGCACGCGGGTGGCGACGCCCTCGTCGTCGAACGGCGCGCTGCCCTTGCCTTTGACGACATGCGGATCTTCACGCAGATCGAGGTGGGCAGCCATCGCCGGCTGGCCCAGGCTGCCTTCCAGGAAGCTCGACTTGCGGTAGAGCGAGCCGCCCGAGGTCGCCTGCACGAATGCGCCGAGCAGCCCGGCAGCCAGCGAAGACTCGAACAGCACCGGCACCTCGCAGGTGGCGACCTTGCGCGACGCCAGGCGCGACAGCGCCCGCTCGGCGGCATAGCGGCCCACCGCTTCGGGTGCCGCGAGGTCACGGGCGTCGCGCATCGAGCTGTACCAGTAGTCGCGCTGCATGTCGGGTTCGCGCCTGCCGGTCGGGCGCGACGCGATCGGCGCCACCGACAGCGAGTGCCGCGAACTGGCATAGCCGCCACGAAAACCGCGCGTGTTGCCCATGAAGAAGTGCGACTGCTGGGCGCTCACGCCGGCACCCTCGGAATTGGTGATGCGCCGATCGGTGCCGAGCGCCGCCGCTTCGCAGCGCAGCGCCAGCGCAGCCGCTGCCTCGGCATCGATGGCCCAGGGATGGAACAGGTCGAGGTCGCGCTCGGCCGCAGCGGCGCTGGCCAGGTCGGCCGCGTCGGGCAGGCCGGCCGCCGGGTCCTCGGCCGTGAAGCGCGCGATGTCGTAGGCCGCCTGCACCGTCTGCTCGATCGCCGCACGCGAAAAGTCCGACGTGCTGGCATTGCCACGGCGCTGGCCGACATAGACGGTGACGCCGAGCGACTTGTCGCGATTGCGCTCGACGTTCTCGAGTTCGCCCATGCGCGCCGACACCGACAGGCCCACCCCTTCCGACACCTCGGCGCCGGCATCGCTGGCACCGGCGCTGCGGCTCATCGCCAGCGTGTCTTCGACGATCTGCCGGAACTGGTCGCGGGTGTAGGCAAAGCCGGTGTGTCTTGTCATGTGGGGGTTGGGACCATCGTCGAGAGCTGCGAACTATCATACCGAGCAGCCCTTGAACGATTGCGCATGACCCGTTTTGTCCCCATCGCCGAGAACGACGCCGAGACCGGCTTCGAGCGTCCGAGCAAGACCGCGCTGAAGAAGCAGGCGCACGACCAGCAGGCGCTTGGCGAGGCGCTGGCAGCGCTGCCCGACACACGGCTGGCCGCGATCGAGATGCCCGAGGCACTGCGCGACGCACTGCTCGAGTACCAGCGCACCCGCTCGCACGAAGGCCGCCGCCGCCAGCGCCAGCACATCGGCAAGCTGATGCGCCAGGCCGATCTCGCACCGTTGCAGGAGGCCGTTGCCGAGGCGCAGCTCGGCCGGGCGCACGATTCGCTGGCGCTGCACCGTGCCGAGCACTGGCGCGTCGAACTGGTGGCCAACGACGAGGCACTGACGCGCTGGCTCGCCGAGCATCCGGCCACCGACGCGCAACGCCTGCGCACGCTGATCCGCAATGCGCGCAAGGACGCCGCCTTGCCACCCGAACAGCGGCACGGCCGGGCCTGGCGCGAGTTGTTCCAGTTCCTCAAACCCGTGCTGGTGGCCTCCAATGAGTGATCACGACCGCGTCAAGATCGGCCTGCTGTCGGTGAGCGACCGCGCCTCGGCCGGGGTCTACGAAGACAAGGGCCTGCCGGCGTTGCAGGCCTGGCTCACGCGCGCGCTGCGCAACCCGATCGAGTGGGACGCCCGCGTGATCCCCGATGAAGAAGATGCCATCGCCGAGGCGCTGACCGAACTGGTCGACCGTCACCATTGCCACCTGGTGCTGACCACCGGCGGCACCGGCCCGGCGCCGCGCGACGTGACCCCCGAAGCCACGCTGGCAGTCGCCGACAAGGTGATGCCGGGCTTTGGCGAGCAGATGCGGCAGATCAGCCTGCACTTCGTGCCGACCGCGATCCTGTCGCGGCAGATCGCCGTGATCCGCAAGCAGTGCCTGATCGTCAATCTGCCGGGGCAGCCGAAGTCGATCGCCGAAACCCTGGAGGGCTTGCCCTCGGCTTCGCCGCCGGTGCATGGGATCTTTGCGGCTGTGCCCTATTGCATCGATCTGATCGGTGGTCCTTATCTGGAGACCGACGATTCGGTGTGCAAGGCGTTTCGGCCGAAGTCTGCTTTGCGCGCTGCGCGGGGGTAGTTCTTCTCTTGCCACGTCGGCGCCGGGGGTGCCCCGGCGGGCAGTCACTTTCTCTTTGCTGGCTCAAAGAGAAAGTAACCAAAGAGAAAGAGCCCGAACACCCATTTTTGGGTTTGTCCGCGCGATGCGTCGTCTGTTCGCCCGCACACCCAGGGGATGTCCGGGCTTTCGTGCGATTGCACCGAGCCACCCGCACCTGTGTCGTGGCCCAAGCGCGGTGCGCCGCGCTGCAATCGCAACTCGAGCCCGTACCGGGTCAGGCCTTGCGGCAGGACACGGCGCATCAAGCGAGACCGCAGGCGCGAATGAGCACGTGTTCAGGCGCTCTTTCTTTCGGTTACTTTCTTTCTGAGCCACCAGAAAGAAAGTGACTGCCCGCCGGGGCACCCCCGGCGCCGACTCGGCAAGAGAAGAACCTACACCACAACCGGCTCAGGCTCCAGCCGAATGCCAAAGCGCCCGTACACACTCTCCTGAATCGCCCGCGCCAGCGTCAACACCTCCGCGCCCGACGCGCCACCGCGATTGACGAGCACCAGAGCCTGCTTCTCGTAGACGCCGGCACGGCCGATCGACTTGCCCTTCCAGCCGCAGGCGTCGATCAGCCACCCGGCTGCCAACTTGATCGAGCCGTCCGGCAACGGGTAGTGCACCACCTCGGGATCGCGGCCGATGATGTCGCGGCACTGCTCGGCGCTGACCACCGGATTCTTGAAGAAGCTGCCGACGTTGCCGATGACGGCCGGGTCGGGCAGCTTGGCGCGGCGGATCGCGCAGACCCAGTCGAACACCGTCTGCGCATCGGGCGCGTGGTTGCCCGTCTCCTGCATCTTGCGTTCGAGCTCGAGGTAGCCGAGCACCGGCTGCCATGGCCGCGGCAGGCGAAAGCGCACGCGCGTGATCACGCCCTTGCCGGCGAGATCGCGCTTGAACACGCTGTCGCGGTAGCCGAAGTGGCACATCGGTGCATCGAGCGTGACGCTGCGTCCGGTGACCAGGTCGACGACGTCGAGCGAGTGGAAACGGTCTTTCAGCTCGACGCCGTAGGCACCGATGTTCTGCACCGGCGCCGCCCCGACCGAGCCCGGGATCAGCGCCAGGTTCTCCAGCCCGGGCCAGCCCTGGGCCAGCGTCCAGGCCACCGTGTCGTGCCAGTTCTCGCCGGCGCCGGCCTCGACGATCCAGGCGTCGGGCCGCGTCTCGACCAGGCGTCGGCCACGCACTTCGACTTTCAGCACCACCGCGTCCGGGTCGCGCGCGAAGATCACGTTGCTGCCGCCACCGAGGATGAACTTCGGGGCGCGCCCGAGGTCGGGGTGGTCGATGACGCGGCGCAGCGCCGCGTCGCTGTCGATGCGCACCAACGTGTGCGCCTGCGCCGGCAAGCCGAAACTGTTGAATGTGCGCAGGTTCACACCGTGTTCGATCGGCAATTGAGTCGCAGCGGGCGTCGGCATGGCAGAATTTTCACCGATCATCGGCACGTGCCGGCCCTGAATCGCTTTTGACCCATGCCCAGCTTCGATACCGTTCTCGAACCCGACTTCGTGGAGTTGCGCAATGCCGTGGAGCAGAGCAACAAGGAGATCGGCACGCGCTTCGATTTCAAGGGCTCGAGCGCGAAGATCGACCTGACCGAAAAGAGCAGCAAGGAGCGCGAGTTGATGCTGCATGCCGACAGCGATTTCCAGATCGGCCAGGTCAAGGACATCCTGCTGGCCAAGCTGGCCAAGCGCGGCGTCGACGTTCGTTTCCTCGACGACAGCGCCAAGATCGAGAAGGCCGGCGGTGACAAGGTGCGCCAGCCGGTGCACGTGAAGTGCGGCATCGACAGCGAGCTGGGCAGGAAGATCCAGACGCTGGTCAAGCAGAGCAAGCTCAAGGTGCAGGCCGCGATCCAGGGCGACACGGTGCGCATCACCGGCGCCAAGCGCGACGAATTGCAGAGCGTGATCGCACTGCTGCGCCGCGAGATCACCGAAGTGCCGCTCAAGTTCGACAATTTCCGCGACTGACCAAGATGCGCCTTCGACCCCTGTTGACCGTGGCGTGGCTCGCCGTCGCCTGCGCCACTCAGGCGCAGACCGTGACGCTGAACGGCCAGATGGGTTCGCGCCAGGCGCTGCTGGTGATCGACGGCCAGCCGCGCGTCGTCGAGGTCGGTGCCACGGTGCAGGGCGTGCGGCTGCTGTCGCTGTCGGGCACCCAGGCCGAGGTCGAGGTCGGTGGCCAGCGGCGTGTTCTGGTCGCCGGCGCCAGCCAGGTGCGCGTCGGCGGCGGCGAGAGCGCGAGCGCCAGCGCCGGCGGCAGCGAGATCGTGCTGAGCGCCGGCGCCGGTGGCCACTTCACGACCGACGGGCAGATCAACGGCAAGGCCGTGACCTTCCTGGTCGACACCGGCGCCTCCGCGATCGCCATGGGCCAGGCCGATGCCGACCGCCTCGGCATCAACTACAAGAGCGCGCCGCGCGGCTTCGCCGGCACCGCCAACGGCCGCATCCCGGTCAACCTGGTGACGCTGTCGTCCGTGCGCGTGGGTGATGTCGAAGTCGCCAACGTCGAGGCCGTCGTGATGCCCTCGGCGCTGCAGCATGTGCTGCTCGGCAACAGCTTCCTGACGCGCTTTCAGATGAAGCGCGACAACGACACGCTGCGGCTGACCAAACGCTAGGCCGGCGTCAGCAGTCCGCGCTGCTTCAGCATCGGCTCCAGCCGCGCTGCGCGACCGCGGAACGCGACGTAGGTCGCACCGGGCTCGACGCTGTCGCCCGCGGCATAGACGTGGCGCAGCAAGCGCGCGGCCGCGGCGGCATCGAACGGATCGCCAGCCTCGACGAAGGCATCGTAGGCATCGGCATCGAGCACCTCGGCCCACAGATAGACGTAGTAGCCGGCGGCATAACCCGAGCCCGCGAACAAGTGCTGGAAGTGGGTGAAGCGGTGGTTCACGCCGACGCCCGGCGGCAGGCCACGCGCGCGCAGCACCTCGGTTTCGAAAGCCACCACGTCGTCGGGCGTCTGACCGGGAGGCAGCGAGTGCACGGCCATGTCGGTCAGTGCACTGGCGGTGTAACGCACGGTCTCGAAACCCTGGCCAAATCGGCGCGCGGCCGCCAGGCGCTCGATCAGGGCTTCGGGTATCGGCTCGCCGGTGTGCACATGGCAGGCGTGGCGCCGCAGCACCGCGGGCTCGCTCATCCAGTGTTCGAACAACTGCGATGGCAACTCGACGAAGTCGCGCAGCACGTTGGTGCCCGACAGGCGCTCGTAACCGACGTTCGAAAGCAACCCGTGCAGGCCATGCCCGAACTCGTGGAACAGCGTGCGCACGTCGTCGAACGACAGCAGCGTCGGATGGCCCGGCGCGGCCTGCGCGAAGTTGTTGTTGTTGACGACGATCGGAATCACGTCGCCGCCGTTCCTTGTCTGCTGACGGAACGAACTCATCCACGCGCCACTGCGCTTGCTCGCGCGGGCGAAGTTGTCGTGCAGGAAGATGCCGGCCACGCGACCCGCGCGGTCGCGCATCTCGTAGGCCTTGACGTCAGGGTGATACACGGGCAGATCGGCGCGCTCGGTGAAGCGCACGCCGAACAGGCGTTCGGCACAGTCGAAGGCCGCCGCGACCATGCGCTCGAGCGGGAAGTACGGTTTGACCTCGGCGTCGTCGACGGCATAGCTGCGTCGACGCACGCGCTCGGCCCAGAACCGCCAATCCCACGGTTCGATCTCGTGCGCGATGCCCTCGTCGCGCATCTGTGCCTGCAACTGGGCGCGCTCGCCCTCGAGCGCCGGCACCGCACGCTGCCACACGTCGTCGAGCAAGCGCATCACCGCATCCCGGTTGCGCGCCATCGTGTTGGCCAGCGCGTAGTCGGCATAAGTGGCATAGCCGTGCAGCACCGCCTGTTCTGCGCGCAATTGCAGGATCTCGCGGACGATGGCGCGGTTGTCGCTGCTGCCAGGATGTTCACCGCGGCTGGTCCAGGCACGCCAGCCCCGCTCGCGCAGGTCTCGCCGCTCACTGAAGGTCAGGAACGGCACCATCAGCGACCGCGACAGCGTGATCAGGTGGCCGTCCAGGCCTCGCTCGACCGCAGCCTGGCGCGCCGCGTCGCGGACGAAATCGGGCAGTCCGGCCAGATCGGCCTCGCCGTCGAGCGCGAGGACAAAGGTGGTCTCGTCGGCCAGCACGTTCTGGCCGAACTGCGTGGTCAGCGCAGCCAATCTCTCCATCAATGCGCCATAGCGCTGCTGGTCCCGCGGTGCCAGCCGCGCGCCGGCACGCACGAAGTCCTGGTGCACCTGCTCGAGCAGGCGCAGCTGTTCCGGCGTCAGGCCCAGGTCGGCGCGCCCGGCATGCAGTCTGTCGATGCGCGCAAACAGGCCCGCATGCATGTACAGCGCGTTCGAGTGGGCCGCGATCGGCCCAGCCATCTCACGCTGCACCTGCTGCAATGCGGGCGACGTCTCCGAGGCGCAGAGGTTGTGGAACGCCGCTTCCACGCGCGCCAACAGGCGGCCAGACGCGTCCAGGCGTGCCAGCGTGTTGTCGAAGGACGGTTCTTCGGCCTGCTGCGCGATGGCGTCCAGTTCGGCGCGATGCTGCCGCATCGCCTCGTGCAGCGCCGGCGCGAAATGCTCGGGCCGCAGGGCCGCGAAGGGTGGCAGTTCGTACGGCGTGGTCCAGCGCTGCAGCAGTGGATTGGTGTCGGTCGTCGCCATGGCCTTCACTTGCCGGCCTTGATGGCCTTCTCGTCGTCTTCGTTGTAGGGCCGGTTGGCGCATTCGTTGAGCCAGACGGCGCGCGCCTCCTGCTGTTTGGCCGATGCATCCGCCGCAGCGGCATTGCGCGCATTCCAGTCGGTGACCTTTGCGTCACGCGCCGTGACACGTTCGTTGTGCGCCGCGGCGCTGGCCTTGTAGGCCGGCACCAGCCTGGCCTCCTCGGCGCTCAGCGCCTCGCGCGTCTTCTCCAGCCGCTCGCGTTCGACCTTCAACTCCTCGGCCAGCTTCTCCTGCTGGTTGCGCGGCGCTTCAGCGAGTGCGGCGTTGCGCTTGTTGAAGGCTTCGACGTCGGCCGAGTGCGCACGCACCTTGGTTTCCCACTCGCGCACCGAGCCGAGCTGGCGGTCGAGTTCGGCGCGCTCGGTCTTCAGCGCCTCGCCCGCGGCCTTCAGTTCGTCACGCTCGCGGTCGAGCCCGGGCCGCTGGGCCTCCAGTTCCTTGGTGCTCTGGTTGAGGTCGTCCAGGCGCTTCAGGCAGATGCGCAGCTCGTCGCGCGTCATCAGCTTGCCACCGGCGGCCGCATTGCCGCCGAGGGTCTTGCCCGTGGTCGTGGCAGCGGGTTTGGCGTTGGCAGCAGGCTGGCCGGCTTGGGCTGTGCCGTCTGGGCCAGGGCCACCGATGCGGCAAGCGCCAGCATCAGCGTGGCGGCGGTCAGGGTCGGCTTGCGCAGGGTCGTCATGCAGTCCTCGTGAGTCTTGGTTGGCGTCAGCCCTCCCGGCTGGACGGCGTGGCGTGCGCCCACGCGCAAGGCCGCGATGATGCCATCCTGCATGGCATCGACGACGACGGCGAAGCCGCCGCGCAGGATGCCGCCGGATAACCGCGCCGCAGCCGGTCATTCCCCGAGGTAGGCCGCGCGAACCCGCGGGTCGGCCAACAAGCCCTTGGCCTCGCCCTGCATCGTGATCTCGCCGGACTCCATCACGTAGCCGCGGTCGGCCAGCGCCAGCGCTCGGCTGGCGTTCTGCTCGACCAGCAGGATCGTCGTGCCCTGCTTGTGGATGTCGGCGACGACCTCGAAGATCTTGTCGACCATGATCGGCGAGAGCCCCATCGACGGCTCGTCCATCAGCAGCACCTTGGGCCGGGCCATCAGCGCGCGGCCCATCGCCAGCATCTGCTGTTCGCCACCGCTCATCGTGCCGGCGAGCTGCCTGGCGCGTTCCTTCAGGCGCGGGAAGATGCCGAACACCTTGTCGACGTCGGCGTCGATCTCCTTGTCGTCGCGGACGAAGGCGCCCATCTGCAGGTTCTCGGTGATGGTCATGCGCGAGAACACACCGCGCCCCTCGGGCACCATCACCAGGCCCTGCTTGACCAGGTCCCAGGCGCCCTGGCCCTTGATCGCCCGGCCCATGAACTCGATCTCGCCGGCCGCCACCGGCTGGATGCCGGTCACGGCCTTCAGCGTGGTGGTCTTGCCCGCGCCGTTGGCGCCGATCAGGCTGACCAGCTCGCCCTGCCGGACCTCGAAGCTGACGCCCTTGACGGCCTGGATGCCACCGTAGGCGACCTTCAGGCCGCTGACCTTGAGAAGAGTGGTCGCCATGTCAACTGTCCATGATGCAGTGGGTCGGTCGCGCCAAGCAGGCGCCGCGGAACTGGCTTTGCCAGGCCGCCAGCGCCGCCCCCTTGAGGGGGAGCGGCGAAGCCGCTTCGGGGGTGATGATCATGCTGCCGTGTGCCCGGCGCCGAGATAGGCCTCGATCACCTTCGGGTCGCGCTGCACATCGGCCGGCGTGCCTTCGGCGATCTGCTTGCCGTAGTCGAGCACGGTGACGCGGTCGCACAGGCCCATCACCAGCTTGACGTCGTGCTCGATCAGCAGGATCGTGCGCCCGTCCTTGCGGATGCGGTCGATCAGCTCGCGCAGCACGACCTTCTCGGTGGCGTTCATGCCGGCGGCAGGCTCGTCCAGCGCGATCAACTTCGGGTCGGTGGCCAGCGCCCGCGCGATCTCCAGGCGCCGCTGGTCGCCATAGGACAGCGTGCGCGCCTTGTAGTCGGCGTACTTGCCGATGCCCACGTAGTCGAGCAGCTCGCGCGCCCGCGCCGTGATCGCACGCCTCCTCGGCCTCGAAGCCCGGCGTGCGAAACACCGCGCCCCACAGGCCCGACTGCGTGCGCACATGGCGCCCGACCATCACGTTCTCCAGCGCCGTCATCTCGGCGAACAGGCGGATGTTCTGGAACGTGCGCGCGATGCCGGCCTTGGCCACCTCGTGGACGGCCTCGGGCTTGTAGGTCTCGCCGCCGAGTTCGAAGGTCCCCGCGTCGGGCGTGTACAGCCCGGTGATGACATTGAAGAAGGTCGTCTTGCCGGCGCCGTTGGGGCCGATCAGGCCATACACCTGGCTCGGCAGGATCGTGATGCCGACGTCCGACAGCGCCTGCAAGCCGCCGAAGCGCTTGGAAACGCCTTTGACCTGGAGAACTGCGTTGTTCATGTGCGGCGCCCCTCACTTCGCTGGCGCCGGCACCGGCGCCGGGGCCGCCTTGCCGTGCTCCGCCGAGGGCCACAGCCCGCGCGGCCGCACCAGCATGATGGTGATCATCGCCAGTGCGATCAGCAACTGGCGCAGGATCGCAGCATCGATGCGCCCGCCGGTCATGTTCTGGATGTCGCCGGCGACGTAGCGCAGCACCTCGGGCAGCGCGGCGAGCATGACCGCGCCGAGGATCACGCCCGGGCAGGTGGCCGATGCCGCCGAGCACGACCATCGCCACGATCATCACGCTCTCCATCAGGCTGAACGACTCGGGCGACACGAAGCCCTGGAACGACGCGAACATCGAGCCGGACACGCCGCCGAAGGTGGCCCCCATCGCGAACGCCAGCAGCTTCATGTTGCGGGTGTTGATGCCCATCGCCTTGGCCGCGATCTCGTCCTCGCGAATGGCCATCCAGGCGCGGCCGATGCGGGAGGTCTCGAGCCGGTGGCAGATCACCACGCTGGACACCACCAGCGCCAGGAACAGGTAGTAGTACAGCGAGACCGACGGGATGCTGAAGCCGCCGACCGTGATGCCCTTGCCGAAGTCGAGCAGGCCGAACAGGGTCATCGAGTCGATGCGGTCCAGGCCGCGCGGGCCGTTGGTGATGTTGACCGGATGCTCGAGGTTGTTCAGGAACACGCGGATGATCTCGCCGAACCCGAGCGTCACGATCGCCAGGTAGTCGCCGCGCAGCTTCAGCGTCGGCGCGCCGAGCAGCGCGCCGGCGATTCCCGCCAGCGCCGCGGCCAGCGGAATCACCAGCCCAGATCGGCGTGTGCAGGCCCGTTCGGGGAAGGCCGCCTTGAAGGCCTCGAAGTTCTCCGACAGGTGCGGCGACGCAAGCAGCGCGTACATGTAGGCACCGAGGGCGTAGAACGCGACGAAGCCGAGGTCGAGCAGCCCGGCATAGCCGACCACGATGTTCAGGCCCAGCGCCAGCAGCACGTACAGCAGCGCCAGCGCCATGATGCGCACCCAGCCCTGGCCGAACTGCTGCGCAACAGCGGCAGCGCGATCAGGAAGGCCGCAGCGAGCAGGAAGACGACGAGCTTGTTCTTCATCATCGCGGCAACCCTCCTCATGCCCGGTCGGCGACACGCTCGCCGAGCAGGCCCGACGGCCGCAGCGTCAGCACCAGGATCAGCAGCGCGAACGCGAAGATGTCGACGTACTGGCTGCCCAGCACGCCACCGGTCAGCTCACCGAGATAGCCCGCACCGATGGCCTCGACCAGCCCGAGCAGAAGGGCCCCGACCACTGCGCCGGCGAGATTGCCGATGCCGCCAAGCACTGCCGCGGTGAAGGCCTTCAGGCCCGGCAGGAAACCCATCGTGTGCTGCACGGTGCCGTAGTTGGCGGCCCACATCACGCCAGCCACCGCAGCCAGCGCCGCGCCGATGATGAAGGTGGCCGAGATCACCATGTCGGGGCGCACGCCCATCAGCGCTGCCACGCGCGGGTTCTCGGCGGTGGCCCGCATCGCACGGCCGAGCCTGGTCTTGTTGACCAGGTACATCAGGCTGGCCAGGATGACCACCGTCAGGCCGAGGATCAGGCACTGCACGACGCTGATCACCGGTCCGCCGAGGTCGATCGGCTCGTTGGGCAACAGGATCGGATAGGGCTTCGGGTTGGGCTTCCAGATGATCATCGCCAGCGTCTGCAGCAGCAGGCTCATGCCCATCGCGGTGATCAGCGGCGCCAGCCGCGGCGCATTGCGCAGCGGCCGGTAGGCGACCTTCTCGATCGTGAAGTTCAGCGCCGCACAGACGACGATGGCGCACAGCAGCGAGATCAGCATCACCAGCCAGCCCGGGCATGCCGCTGTCGGCCAGCAGCGTGACCACCGTCCAGCTGGTCAGCGCCCCGAACATCAGCACCTCGCCGTGCGCGAAGTTGATCAGGTTGATGATGCCGTACACCATCGTGTAGCCGAGGGCGACCAGCGCATACATGCTGCCCAGCACCAGGCCGTTGATGATCTGCTGAAAGAAGGTTTCCAAGTGCCTGCTCCTCGGTCGACGACACGACGGTGGTGAGGCCCGCCGCGCGCCGTTGCTGTGTCGCGCGGATTGTAGGCAGGCACGAAACGTGCCCCGCGCAAGGATTACCCTCGCGCGGGGCACGGACGAGCAGGATTCAGGCCAGCACGCTGGCCGGCGCGACGAACGGCAGGCCCAGGCCCTGCGCGACCGCCTCGTGCACGATGGCGCCGTCATGCACCGTCAGGCCGGCCGCGAGGTGCGCGTCCTCGCTGCACGCACGCCGCCAGCCCTTGCCCGCCAGCGCCAGCGTGAACGGCAGCGTGGCGTTGTTGAGCGCAAAGGTCGACGTGCGCGGCACGGCGCCGGGCATGTTGGCCACGCAGTAGTGCACGATGCCATCGACCTCGTAGGTCGGCTCGGCGTGCGTCGTGGCACGCGACGTCTCGAAGCAGCCACCCTGGTCGATGGCCACGTCGACGATCACCGCACCCGGCTTCATGCAGCGCGAGTTGTGCACGCTTGATCAGCTTGGGCGCCGCTGCGCCCGGCACCAGCACCGCGCCGACCACGAGGTCGGCGTCCAGCACCGCGGCCTCGGTGGCGTCGAGCGTCGCGTACTGCGTCTGCGCACGGCCGCCGAACAGCTCGTCGAGCTGGCGCAGTCGCGGCAGTGAACGGTCGAGGATCGCGACGTCGGCGCCGAGGCCGACGGCCATGCGTGCGGCATGCGTGCCGACCACGCCGCCGCCGATCACGACCACCTTGCCCGGGGCCACGCCGGGCACGCCGCCGAGCAGCACGCCGCGGCCGCCTGCTGCCTTCTGCAGCGCGACGGCACCGACCTGGATCGCCATGCGCCCGGCCACTTCGCTCATCGGCGCCAGCAGCGGCAGGCCGCCGTGGTCGTCGGTGATGGTCTCGTAGGCGATGGCGGTGCAACCGCTCTTGCGCAGGCCCGCGGCCTGCACCGGATCGGGCGCCAGGTGCAGGTAGGTGAACAGCAACTGCCCCTTGCGCAGCATCGCGCATTCGACCGGCTGCGGCTCCTTGACCTTGACGATCATCTCGGCCGCGGCAAACACCGCAGCCGCATCGGCCACCACCGTGGCCCCGGCCTGGCGGTAGCTGTCGTCGTCGCAGCCGATGCCGGCACCGGCACCGGCCTGCACCAGCACCTCGTGGCCGTGATGCACGGCCTCACGGACCGCCGACGGCGTCATGCCGACACGGTATTCGTGGACCTTGATTTCCTTGGGAACGCCGATCCGCATGGCTGTGTCTCCGGTGGGTTTGTGCAGCCTGCATCGTGACCGACACCGCGTCGAAGAGGGTTGCGGACCAGCCCCTGGCAAACCCTTGGTTTGTGCACGATTCTTCGAAGATTTTCGTGTTTGGTCGCTACCATTCGGCAGAACTTCCAGAACACGCGCATGAAACTTGACAAGCTCGACCGGGAGTTGCTGCGCCTGCTGCAAGCCGATGGGCGCCTCGCGAACGCCGAACTGGCGCAGCGCATCGGCCTGTCGCCGTCGGCCTGCTTTCGCCGCCTGCAGCGGCTCGAAACCTCCGGCGTGATCGCCGGCTACACCGCGCTGCTCGACGGCGAGGCGATCGGCCGGCCGAACACGGTGTTCATCGAGGTCACGCTCGACAGCCAGGGCAGCGCCGCACTGGAGGCATTCGAGCGTGCGGTGCAGGCCTGTCCCGACGTGCTCGAATGCCACCTGATGTCGGGCGACATCGATTACCTGCTGCGGGTGGCGGTGGCCGACATGCGTGACTTCGAACGCGTGCATCGCCAGCAGGTGGCGGCGTTTCCGCACGTCGCGCGCCTGCGCACCGCCTTCGCGATGCGCGCAGTGGTGCCTCGGCGCGGCTACGCGCTCTGAGCGGTATCGTCGCCGGCGGCCTGGGCATTGGCCTCGCGCAGGTGCGCGAGCTTGGCGGCGATCTGGGCTTCGAGGCCGCGCTCGGTCGGGCGGTAGAACGTCGGCGCCGCGAGGCCGTCGGGGAAATAGCTTTCGCCGGCGGCAAAGCCCTCGACCTCGTCGTGCGCATAGCGGTAGCCGCGGCCGTAGTCGAGCTGCTTCATCAGCTTCGTCGGTGCATTGCGCAGGCGCAGCGGCACCGGCCGCGTGCCATCGGCCTTGACGAAGGCGCGCGCCTCGTTCCAGGCCGCGTACACGGCGTTGGACTTCGGCGCCGCCGCCAGGAACACCACCGCCTGCGCCAGCGCCAGTTCGCCCTCGGGTGAACCGAGGCGCTCGTAGACCTCGGTGGCATCGAGCGCCATGCGCAGCGCGCGCGGGTCGGCCAGGCCGATGTCTTCGCTGGCCATGCGCAGCACGCGCCGCGCCACGTAGCGTGGATCGACGCCGCCGTCGAGCATGCGCACCAGCCAGTACAACGCGGCATCGGGGTCGCTGCCGCGAACGCTCTTGTGCAGCGCCGAGATGGTGTCGTAGAACTGCTCGCCGCCCTTGTCGTAGCGGCGCAGCTGCTCACCAAGGGCGCGCTCGAGCAACGGCTCATCGATCTGCGTCGCCTCACCCGCCACCGCGGCCAGGTTCTCGACCGCGTTGAGCAGGCGCCGGGCGTCGCCGTCGGCATAGGCCACCAGGCGGTCGCGTGCCGCTTCGCTGAACGGCGGCAGCGCAGTCGCCGCACGCGCGCGTTCGAGCAGTTCGGCCAACTCGTCGGCGGCCAGCGGCTGCAGCACATGCACCGTCGCGCGCGACAGCAGCGCCGAGTTGACCTCGAACGACGGGTTCTCGGTGGTCGCACCGATGAAGGTGAACAGGCCCGACTCGACGTGCGGCAGGAAGGCATCCTGCTGCGCCTTGTTGAAGCGGTGGACTTCGTCGACGAAGACGATGCTGGCGCGACCGACGCGACGCGCGGCGCTGGCGCGCTCCACCGCCTCGCGGATGTCCTTCACGCCGCCGAGCACGGCCGAGATGACGATGAACTCGGCATCGAACGCGCCGGCCACCAGCCGCGCCAAGGTGGTCTTGCCGACGCCCGGCGGGCCCCACAGGATCATCGAGTGCAGCCGTCCGGCCGCGAACGCGGCAGCGAGCGGCTTGCCGGGCGCGAGCAGGTGGCGCTGGCCGATCACCTCGGCCAGCGTGCGCGGGCGCAGGCGCTCGGCGAGCGGCGCATCGGCCGGTACCGGGGGAGCGGTCTGCGCGGGTTGGTCGTCGTCGAACAGCGAGGCGGACATGGCCCGGTGATTGTCGCAGTGCAATGAGATGATCCCCGCATGAACCGCCACCTGCTGCTGCTCGCGCTCTGCCAAGGTCTGTTCCTGACCAACAACGTCGTCTTCATCGCCATCAACGGGCTGGTCGGCCTGTCGCTGGCGCCACTGTCGTGGATGGCGACGCTGCCGGTCACCGGCTACGTGGTCGGCGGCGCACTGTCGGCGGCGATCGTCGCGCGCACGCAGGCGCGCTGGGGGCGACGGCGCTCATTTCAGCTCGGGCTGGTGGTCGCGGCGCTGTCGGCCGGGCTGTGCGCCTATGCCGCGGTGACGAAGAACTTCTGGCTGCTGGTGCTGGCCACGGTCGTGGCCGGCTTCTACAACGCCAACGCGGCGCTGTACCGCTTTGCCGGGCCCGAGCTGGTGGCAGCCGACTTCAAGGAGCGTGCGATCTCGTTGGTGCTGGCCGGCGGCATCATCGGGGCGTTCGCCGGGCCGAACCTGGCCAGCGCCACGCGCAACCTGCTGCCAGTGCCGTTCGCGGCCGCCTACCTGTCGCTGGTGGGCGTGGCGCTGCTGTCGCTGGCCGCCTTGTCGTTCATCCGTTTCCCGCCACACGTGGCGCCGAAGGCGGGTGGCGGCGGCCGCCCGCTGGGCGAGATCGTGCGCCAACCGGTATTCATCGTCGCGGTGGTCGCAGCCGCACTCGGCTACGGCGTGATGAACCTGCTGATGGCCGCCACGCCGATCGCGATGTCGCGCTGCGGCCTGCCGTTTTCCGATGCCGCACTGGTCCTCGAATGGCACGTGCTCGGCATGTTCGTTCCGGGCTTCTTCACCGGCCACCTGATCAAGCGCTTCGGCACGCTGCCGATCATGACCGTCGGTGTGCTGCTCAATCTGGTGTGCGTGGCCGTCGCCCTGTCGGGGGTCGAGCTCGAGCAGTTCCTGGTCGCGCTGTTCACGCTCGGTGTCGGCTGGAATTTCCTCTTCGTCGGCGGCACCACGCTGCTGACCTCGGTCTATCGGCCCGAAGAGAAGAACAAGACCCAGGGCGCGATGGACTTCTGCGTCTTCACGACGATGGCGCTGACGTCGTTCGCCTCGGGCGCCCTGGTCACGACACAAGGCTGGACCTGGCTCAACATCGGCTCGCTGGTGCCGCTGGCACTGATCGCCATCGCGTTGGCATGGCTGGCGACCATGCGCCGCCGCGGCCTGGCCACGGTCGCCCGTGCGTGAGCTACTGGGTCAGCACTTCGACGCCGGGCGGCGGCACGAAGCGGAAGGTGTCGGCCGCCAGCGCGACGTTGATCACCAGTGCCGTGAACGTCAGCAGCGAGCGCTGGCCGAAGCCGTCGACCAACTCGATCGCCGCCAGCGTGTTGCCCCGGAACCCGACGCGCAACGACTGCAGGTTGGCCAGGGCTTCCTTGTCGCGCGGCGTGGCCTGCACCCACTCCAGGCCCTGCGTCGTGGGCAATGGGCTGAGCTCGAAATCCTTGTCGGGCGACGCGCCAGCGAGCAGCGCGGCCGGCGTGGCGCCGAGCGCCTTGTCCATCGCGCGCACGGTGGCCTGCTGCAGATCGACGTCATACAGCCACAGTCTCTGGCCGTCGCCGATGATCTGCTGTTCGAACGGCTTGGCGTAGGCGAAGCGAAAGCGGTTCGGACGCGCGAACTCGAAGCTGCCACTCGAAGTCTTCTTCTTCGCCCCGTCGGGTGACGTCACCATCTGGGTGAACGCGGCCCGGCCGGTCTTCGCCTCGCGGGCGAATTCGCGCAGTGCATCGACCGCGTCGGCGCGAACGGGGCTGGTCGCGGCGACGAGCAGCAAGGCGGCGAAAGCGGGCCTCATTCGTCGCGTCGCGGCACCAGCAGATCACGGTTGCCGTTGGTGGCCATCGCCGAGACGAGGCCCGATTTCTCCATCTGCTCGAGCAGCCGTGCGGCACGGTTGTAGCCAATGCGCAGATGCCGCTGCACCAGCGAGATCGACGCCCGCTTGTGCTGCAACACGATCGCCACGGCCTGGTCGTACATCGGATCGGCCTCGCCATTGGCTTCGCCCGGTGCGCCCGGCTCGGTGCCGGCGTCGCCGTCGAGCGTGCCGCCTTCGAGAATGCCTTCGATGTAGTTCGGCTCGCCCTGGCTCTTCAGGTAGTTGACGACGCGGTGGACCTCGTCGTCGCTGACAAAAGCGCCATGCACGCGCATCGGCGTGGGCACCCCCGCGGGCGCCGACATGTAGAGCATGTCGCCCTGCCCCAGCAGCGCCTCGGCGCCCATCTGGTCGAGGATCGTTCGGCTGTCGATCTTGCTGCTGACCTGGAAACTCAGGCGCGTGGGAATGTTGGCCTTGATCAGGCCCGTGATCACATCGACGCTGGGCCGCTGCGTGGCCAGGATCAGGTGGATACCGGACGCACGCGCCTTCTGCGCCAGGCGGGCAATCAATTCCTCGATCTTCTTGCCGACCACCATCATCAGGTCGGCCAACTCGTCGATCACGACCACGATGTGCGGCAAACGCTCGAGCGGCTCGGGTGCCTCGGGCGTCAGGCTGAACGGGTTGGGCAGCTTCTCGCCGCGCTCGGCCGCTTCGTCGATCTTGCGGTTGTAGCCGGACAACTGGCGCACGCTGAGCTTGCTCATCAGCTTGTAGCGGCGCTCCATTTCGCCGACACACCAGTTGAGCGCATTGGCGGCCTGCTTCATGTCGGTGACCACCGGGCACAACAGGTGCGGGATGCCCTCATAGACACTGAGTTCCAGCATCTTGGGGTCGACCATGATCAGCCGCACATCGCGCGCCTCGGCCTTGTAGAGCACCGACAGGATCATCGCGTTGATGCCCACGCTCTTGCCCGAGCCGGTGGTGCCGGCCACCAGGCAGTGCGGCATCTTGGCCAGGTCGGCCACCACCGGCAGGCCGACGATGTCCTTGCCCAGGCCCATCGTCAGGTGCGAGGCGGCATCGTTGTAGGCCTGCGAACCGAGGATCTCTGCGAGACGGATCATCTGCCGCTTGGCGTTGGGCAACTCCAGCGCCATCGTCGTCTTGCCGGGGATCGTTTCGACGACCCGGATGCTGACCAGGCTGAGCGAGCGCGCCAGATCCTTGGCCAGGTTGAGCACCTGGGCTCCTTTGACGCCGGTCGCCGGCTCGATCTCGTAGCGGGTGATCACCGGCCCGGGCGAGGCGGCGACCACGCGCACCTCGACGCCGAAGTCCTTCAGCTTCTTCTCGATCAGCCGCGAGGTCATCTCGAGCGACTCGGAGTTCACGCTCTCGACCCGGCCGGGTATCGCGTCGAGCAGATCGACCTGCGGCAGCTTCGTGTCGGCCAGTTCGCTGAACAGCGGCTTCTGCCTCTCCTTGGCCACGCGCTCGGATTTCGGCAGTTCGGGCAGCGGCTTGTCGATGACGATCGGCAACTGCTCCTCGACTGCGTGGCGCTCGACTTCCACGACATGTTCACGCTCGCGTTGCGCCTCCAGGCCCAGGCGCACGTCCTCGGCGCGTTCGCGCTGCTCCTCGCGCCGCTCCTTGAAGGTGTCGATGCGCTCGCCGATCGCCTCGGCCAGACGCAACCAGGAAAACCGCAAGGCCAGTGCCATGCCGGCCACCAGCGCGGCGATCCAGAGCACGCCCGAGCCGGCGAACCCCAGCCACTTCACCGACAGCGGGCCCAGCGTGTATCCCAGCACGCCCCCGGCATGACCCGGCAGCAGCGCTTCGAAGCGATACAGCCGCGTCGACTCGAGCGCGGCGCTGGCGGCCAGCAGCAGCGCCAGGCCCAGCCAGAACGTCGCGGCATGACCGCTGCGAGGCGGCTCGCCGCGCAGGTCGCGGGCCAGCGCCGCCAGCCACGCCCTCGCCGCCACCAGCGGCAGCCACCACACCGAGTGGCCGAACAGGAACAGCGCGAAGTCCGACGCCCAGGCGCCCATCTGGCCGGCCTTGTTGCGCAGCGCCTCACCGGTGCCTGAGGTCGAGAAGCCCGGATCGGCAGCGTGGTGGGTGATCAGTGCCAGCATCGCCAGCAGCCACAACACCGCACCGGCCAGCAGCCACAGTTGGCGCCGCATCGGCATCGACGATGCGGGGGCGTTGGCGCCGGCCGGGCCCGCAGCCGTCGCGCTGCCGTCGGCGCGCAGCGATCCGAGAGGAAAGGTCATGCCCGAATTGTCGCCCAACCAGGCGCCCGAGCCAGGATCGCGTTCAGTCGTTGTGCAGGCGCTGCTTGATGATCACCGATCCGTTCTCCTGGGTCTCGATCACGCCACGCTCCTCGAGATCCTTCATGACGCGGCTGACCATCTCGCGTGAGGCGCCGACCACCTTGGCCATGTCCTGGCGCGACACCTTGTTGCGGATCAGTTGCACGCCATTCACGTCCTCGGCCATGTCGAGCAGCGTGCGCGCCACGCGGCCGTACACATCGAGCAGCGCCAGCGATTCGATCTGCCGATCGGCCGCGCGCAACCGAGACACCAGCCCACGCAGGATGCCGTAGGCCAGCGTGGTGCTGTCGGGGAGGCAGCGCGAGAACTCGGCGCGGCCCAGCACCAGCATGTCGGTCTGGATCTCGGCGCGGACGGTGGCGGAATGTGGCTCGTTGTCGATCAGGCTCATCTCGCCGACGTAGTCGCCCGCCTCGAGCACCGCCAGGATGACCTCGCGGCCCCGCGAATCGGCCGTCAGCACCCGTGCACGGCCATTGAGCAGGATGAACAGTGAATTGCTCTTGCGCCCCTGCTCGACGACGATCTCGCCTCTGCGAAAGCGCCGCTTCACGACACTGTCGGCGACCTGCTGCGCCTGGTCGTTCGTCAGCATCGAGAACAGCGGCACACGACGGATCAGGTCGAGATTCGAGAGCATCGACATCGGCGGGTCTCCTTCCAGGGCAGGGTTGTGGTGCTGGCAGCTACGGCGGCGCAAACGCAACCCGGGCAACTGCCTACAATTTCACTATTGTGCCTATTGACTAGATTGACGCCACTGGGTCTGTACCCGAAGTAGGCTCACCTGTTGGCGGACAACGACGCATCCCCCTACCTCAAATGACGAACCCACCCATCCACGCCAAGGTCCTGATCCTCGGCTCCGGCCCGGCCGGCTACACCGCCGCGATCTACGCGGCGCGCGCCAACCTCAAGCCCATGCTGGTCACCGGCATGGCGCAGGGCGGTCAGTTGATGACCACCACCGACGTCGACAACTGGCCCGCCGACGTGGCCGGCGTGCAGGGTCCGGAGCTGATGCAGCGCTTCCTGGCCCATGCCGAGCGCTTCAACACCCAGATCGTGTTCGACCACATCAATCGGGTGGACCTCTCCAAGCGCCCGTTCAGCCTGGCGGGCGACGCCGGCAGCTACACCTGCGACGCACTGATCATCGCCACCGGCGCCAGCGCCAAGTACCTTGGATTGGCCAGCGAGCAGGCCTTCATGGGCCGCGGCGTCAGCGGCTGCGCCACCTGCGACGGCTTCTTCTACAAGGGCCAGGAGGTCTGCGTGGTCGGCGGCGGCAACACCGCGGTCGAGGAAGCGCTGTACCTGTCCAACATTGCCAGCAAGGTGCACCTGATCCACCGTCGCGACAAGTTTCGCGCCGAGGCGATCATGGTCGACAAGCTGCACGCCAAGGTGGCCGAGGGCAAGATGCAGTTGCACCTCTGGCACACGCTCGACGAGGTGCTCGGCGACGCCTCGGGCGTGACCGGCGTGCGCCTGAAGAACACGCAGGACGGCAGCCGCCGCGAACTGGCGGTGCAGGGCTGCTTCATCGCCATCGGCCACCAGCCCAACACCGACATCTTCCGCGGCCAGGTGGAGATGAAGGACGGCTACATCCTCACCCGCAGCGGGCTCAACGGTCTGGCGACGATGACCAGCGTGCCGGGCGTGTTTGCCGCCGGCGACGTGCAGGATCACGTCTACCGCCAGGCCATCACCAGCGCCGGCACCGGCTGCATGGCCGCGCTGGATGCGCAGCGCTTCCTGGAGCAGCAGGCTTAGCCGTCCATCGGGCACCCGCGCCCTGCTTCAGGCGTGGGTTTGCCGCTATACTCGCGGTCTTTGCCGAAATCGGCAGAATCCGAATCGTCGAGACTCATTGGAGGTGCCACATGGCACGCGTCTGTCAGGTCACGGGCAAGGGCCCGATGGTGGGAAACAACGTCTCCCACGCGAACAACAAAACCAAGCGCCGCTTTCTGCCGAATCTGCAGTACCGCCGCTTCTGGCTCGAAACCGAAAACCGCTGGGTGCGGCTGCGCGTGACCAACGCCGCGCTGCGACTGATCGACAAGGTGGGCATCGAGCAGGTCGTCGCCGACCTGCGCGCCCGCGGCGAACTCTGAACTAGGAGAACGACATGGCCACCAAAGGCGGACGCGAAAAGATCAAGCTGGAATCCTCAGCCGGCACCGGGCATTTCTACACCACGGCCAAGAACAAGAAGACGACGCCGGAGAAGCTCGAATTCATGAAGTTCGACCCGAAGGCACGCAAGCACGTGCTCTACAAGGAAACGAAGTTGAAATAAGAAGAAGAACGGGGTCGCCTTGGCGACCCCTTCTCGATGGTGGGCCGCTGACGCGGCCCTTTTTTCGCCTCGCGCCTAGGCGTGCGCGGCACGCAGCTTCAGCGAGAACTCCCGCAGCGCGGCGACGCCACTGTCCTCGGCGCGCTTGCACCAGGCCTGCAGATCGACCACCAACTGGTCGGCCGACACGTTGGTACGCGTCCAGAGCTGACGCAGTTCCTCGCGCATCGCGACCAGCTTGGCCAGCGTCGGGCTTTGCGCCAGGGCCTGAGCCACCTGCGGTTTCACCCCTTGCGGAATCCTGTCGTCGTCGCGGTGCAGCCAGCGCTTGGCCAAGCGCATTTCGGACCAGCGGGCACTGTTCTTCGCCCCCTGCGCCTTGAGCTTTTCCAGCTCGGCGCCCACCGTGTGCTTGAGGGTCGCGGCGTATTGCGCCATGACCTCGTAGCGGTTGGCGATCAGCGCATCGAGCGTCTTGCCGTCGGCTGCGCGCACGGCGCCCAGTTCCAGCTTCGGCGGCGTCTTGCGGACCTTGGCCAGGCCCAGCATCTCGAGACCGCGTATGTAGCCCCAGCCGAGGTCGAATTCATACGGCTTGACCGAAAACTTTGCCGATGTCGGATAGGTGTGGTGGTTGTTGTGCAACTCCTCGCCGCCGATCATGACGCCCCAAGGCGACACATTGGTCGAGGCATCCGGTGCCTCGAAATTGCGGTACCCCCACCAGTGGCCGATGCCGTTGATGATGCCGGCGGCATTGATCGGGATCCACATCATCTGCACTGCCCACACCGCGGCGCCGATGGCGCCGAACAGCCACAGGTCGATGATCAGCATCACCCCCACGCCTTCCCATGAGTAGCGCGTGTACAGGTTGCGTTCGATCCAGTCGTCAGGCGTCTGGCGGCCGTACTTCTCCAGCGTCTCCTGGTTCTTGGCTTCGGCACGGTAGAGCTCACTGCCTTCGAGCAACACCTTCTTGATGCCGCGCGTCTGCGGGCTGTGCGGGTCTTCGTCGGTTTCGCACTTGGCGTGGTGCTTGCGGTGGATGGCGACCCATTCCTTGGTCACCATGCCGGTGGTCAGCCACAGCCAGAAGCGGAAGAAGTGCGAGGGCAGCGCGTGCAACTCGAGCGCGCGGTGCGCCTGCGCCCGGTGCAGGAAGATCGTTACCGCGGCAATCGTGATGTGAGTCATCGCCAGCGTCACCAGCAAGACCTGCCACCAAGTTGCGGCCAGCGCGCCGTTCGCCAGCCAATCGACCAGCGCGTCGCGCACCAAGATCATCGTTTCCATTCGTATCCTTTGTCGAGATCCGACATTGTAGGGGGGTCGGCCGGCCTGAGCGCCGTATTAACGCGTATCGGCGCGCTCACAATGGCCACCGCAAATGGCGGCGAGCTCAGGTTTTCTGCCAGACAGCGGCAAAAAAGCCGTCCGTTGCGTGCAGATGGGGCCACAAGCGCAAATTGCCGTCCTGCACGAGCGATGCCGCGCCGGGCACCTTGAGATCGGTCAAGAGCACATCCACCGCGAGGCGGGCGAAACCGGGATGCGCCGCGACGAAGGCCGCGCAGACAGCCTCGTTTTCGCTGGCCAGCAGGCTGCAGGTGGCGTAGACGAGCCGGCCGCCGGGCTTCAGCAGCCTTGCCGCGCCAGCCAGGATCGCCGTCTGCTTGGCGTTCAGTTCCTGCACCGCCTTCGGCGACTGGCGCCACTTCAGGTCGGGATTGCGGCGCAGCGTGCCCAGCCCCGAGCAGGGCGCATCGACGAGCACGCGGTCGATCTTGCCAGCCAGTCGCTTGATGCGCTCGTCGCGTTCATGGGCGATCTGCACCGGATACACATTGGACAGCCCGCTGCGCGCCAGCCGCGGCTTCAGCGCCTCCAGTCGATGGCCGGCCACGTCGAAGGCGTACAGCCGGCCGGTGTTGCGCATCGCGGCGCCGAGCGCCAGCGTCTTGCCGCCGGCGCCGGCGCAGAAATCCACCACCATCTCGCCGCGCTTGGCGTCCGTCAGCAGTGCCAGCAACTGGCTTCCTTCGTCCTGCACCTCGACCTCGCCGCCGGTGAACAGCGGCAGCTTCTGCAGCGCCGGCCGGCCCTGCACACGCAGGCCCCAGGGCGAGTACGGTGTCGGCACGGCCTCGATGCCGGCCGCGGCCAGTGCCGCTTGTGCCGCCTCGCGCTTGGTCTTCAGCACGTTGACGCGCAAGTCCAGTGGCGCCGTCTCGTCGAGACTCGCCACCAGGGCCCAGAAACCCTCATCGCCCAGTTGGGCCTGCAACGGCTGCGCGATCCAGTCGGGCAGGTTGTGGCGCAGCTTGGGGGCCAGCGTGTTGCGGTCGATGGCCTGCACTTGCTCGAGCCACTTCTGCTCGTGCGGTGCCAGCGCCGCGCGCAGGAACGCTGCGTCGCCGGCCCAGCCCACGATCGCCAGCCGGCGCTCGAGCGGCCCGCTGCCGCTTTGCGCCAGGTGCTGGAACAGCAGGCGCCGGCGCAGCACCGAGTAGGCCGTCTCGGCCAGCGTATGGCGCTCGCGCGGCCCGAGCTCGCGGTGCTGGCGCAGGAAGAACGACACGATGTTGTCGGCCGGCGCGTCGAACTTGAGCACCGCGCCGATCAGTTCGGTGCAGGCCTCCAGCAGAGCTTTGGGATGCATGGCGACCCTACAGGAGTTGGGTTGTGCCGGCCTTGTGCGTGACGATGCCGCGTTCGAGCCGCAACTGTCCCTCGACGAACCATCGCACCGCCAGCGGGTAGATCACGTGCTCGCGCGCCAGCACGCGGGCGGCGAGCGTGTCCTCGTCGTCGCCCGGCAGCACCGGCACCGCGGCCTGCGCGACGATCGGGCCGTGGTCGAGTTCGGCGGTCACGAAGTGCACCGTTGCGCCGGCCAGCTTGCAGCCGGCCTCGATCGCGCGGCGGTGCGTGTGCAGGCCCGGGAAGGCCGGCAGCAGCGACGGGTGGATGTTGAGCATGCGGCCTTCGTAGCGGCGCACGAAGCCGGCGCCGAGGATGCGCATGAAGCCCGCCAGCACCACCAGGTCGGGGCGGTGGGCGTCGATCGCGTCGGCCAGCGCCGCGTCGAAGGCGTCGCGGCTGGCGAATGCGCGGTGGTCGACCACCGCGGTGGCAATGCCGCGCTGCTGCGCAAACGCCAACCCCGCGGCGTCCGGCCGGTTGGCGATCACCGCCACCACCTGCGCCGGCCAGCCTTCGGCCGCGCAGCGCAGCGCGATCGCCTGCATGTTCGAGCCGCGACCGGAGATGAGGATGACGATGCGTTTCACGTGCGGCGGGCCAGACTGGCGCGCGAGTGTAGCCGCCTAGAATCGCGCCTTCGATCCCTCGGCCCGCACGATGAAGTCTCGCGTCCTCTCCGGCATGCGCCCCACCGGCGCCATGCACCTCGGCCATTACCACGGCGCCCTGAAGAACTGGGTGCGCCTGCAGGAGGAGTACGACTGCTTCTTCTTCGTCGCCGATTGGCATGCGCTGACCACGCACTACGAAGAGCGCGGCGTGATGGAGCGCTACGTCTACGAGATGGTCACCGACTGGCTGGCCGCCGGGCTGGACCCCGAGCGCTGCACGATCTTCATCCAGAGCCGGCTGCCCGAGCACGCCGAGCTGTTCACGTTGCTGGCGATGGGCACGCCGCTGGGCTGGCTCGAGCGCGTGCCGACCTACAAGGACCAGATCGAGAAGCTGAAGGACCGCGACCTCGCCACCTACGGCTTCCTCGGCTACCCGCTGCTGCAGGCCGCCGACATCCTGATCTACCGCGCCACCTACGTGCCGGTCGGCGAAGACCAGAGCTCGCACGTCGAGCTCACGCGCGAAGTGGCGCGCCGCTTCAACCACCTCTACGGGCGGCCGGGCGATTTCGAGGCCAAGGTCGCCGCCGCCATCGCCAAGCTGCCCAAGGACGACGCGCGCTATCTCGAGAAGCAGCGCAAGGCCTACGGCGAAAGCGGCAGCGCCGAGGCACTGGCCAAGGGCGAAGGCTTGGTCGCCAAGGCTGCCGCGCAACATCGCCGGCTGGAGCAGCGACGACAGCGAACTCCTGCTCGGCCACCTGAAGGGCAGCGGTCGGACCATCCTGACCGAGCCGCAGGCGCTGCACACCGAGGTGAAGAAGCTGCCCGGCCTGGACGGCACCAAGATGAGCAAGAGCTACGGCAACGCGATCGCGATGCGCGAAGAGCCGGCCGTGGTGAAGCAGAAGATCCAGACCATGCCGACCGACCCGGCGCGCGTACGCCGCAGCGACCCGGGCAACCCCGAGCGCTGCACGGTGTGGCAGTTCCACCAGCTCTACTCGAACGCCGAGACGAAGGACTGGGTGGTCAAGGGCTGCACCACCGCCGGCATCGGCTGCCTCGAATGCAAGCAGCCGGTGATCGATGCCATGATTGCCGAGCAGCAGCCGTGGCGCGAGCGTGCCGAGCAATACCTCGCCAACCCCAAGCAGGTGCACTGGATCGTCGAGATGGGCACCGAGCGCGCGCGCACGATCGCCAAGCAGACGATGAAAGACGTGCGCGACGCGATGGGCCTGGCTTACTGACTCGCTGCAGGCCCGGGCCCACCCTCATGACGCTGCAAACCATCGAACTGCATCCCGGCGGCACGCCTGCCGCCACCATCATCGTGCTGCACGGCCTCGGCGCCGACGGCACCGACTTCCAGCCGCTGGCCGACGAGATGGATCTCGCCGCCGTCGGCCCGGTGCGCTGGGTGCTGCCGCGCGCGCCGGTGCGCCCGGTCACGCTCAACAACGGCTACCGCATGCGCGCGTGGTACGACATCCTCGGCAGCGAACTCGAGCGCGCGGGCGCCAAGCGCGAAGACGAGGCCGGGCTGCGCGAGTCGTTCGGCCTGGTGCAGCGACTGATCGACCGCGAACTCGCGCAAGGCGTGCCGGCCCAACGCATCGTGCTGGCCGGCTTCAGCCAGGGTTGTGCGGTGGCGCTGGGCGCCGGGTTGCGCTACCCGCAGCGGCTGGCGGGGCTGGCCGGCCTGTCGGGCTACCTGCCGCTGGCCGACACCACGGCCCGCGAGCGCCACACGGCCAACGTCGGCGTGCCGATCTTCCTCGGCCACGGCACGCGCGACGCCGTGGTCCCGCACGCGCGAGGCGTGGCCTCGCGCGATGCCCTCAGCACACTGGGCTACCGCGTCGAGTGGCACGAGTACCCGATGGAGCACTCGGTGAGCCTGGAAGAGATCGCCGACTTCAACCGCTGGCTGCTGGCCGTGCTGCGGCCGCCAGCCTGAGCGTCACGGACGCCTTCGCCGGCGGGTTGGTGCTCAACAGCCTGCTGTCGCTGTGGTTGATGCAGCGCTTCGGCCTGTCGCTGGCCGCGGCCGGCGTGTTCTTCTTCTGCGCCGGGCTGCTCGCCGCCGCTTCGCAACTGGCTGCGCCGGTGCTGGCGCGGCGCATCGGCTTGGTCAACACGATGGTCCTCACCCATCTGCCGGCCAACGTCTGCCTGGTCGCCGCGGCGCTCGCACCGACGCTGCCGCTGGTGCTGGCGCTGCTTCTGGTGCGAGCATTGCTGTCGCAGATGGACGTGCCCACGCGCACCGCGTACGTGATGAGCGTGGTGACGCCGGCCGAGCGCGCAGCGGCCGCCAGCTTCACCGCGGTGCCGCGCAGCCTGGCCGCCACGGCCAGCCCGGCGCTGGCTGGTGCGCTGTTCGCGGGCGGTTGGCTGGCAACGCCGCTGGTACTGTGCGGGGTGCTGAAGATCGGCTACGACCTCGCGCTGTGGGCGCCTGCCGTCGCCAGCCATTGCAAGGCGAATGAGCCCCGTGCCCGCTCCGCCCTCCGTCGCACCCCCGCCACGCCCGCCTTCGCGCGCCTGTTCCTCGCGCTGTGGCCCGGGCCGGCGGCGTTGCGTGCGCTGGCCGCGTGGCAGCGCCAATGGACCTGGCCGCGCGCGCGGCCGTCGTGCCGGCCGAGCGTCTGCACCTGACGCTGCACTTCATCGGCCCGGTGCCGACCGCGCGGCTGCCCGAGTTGGTGCACGGCCTGGCGGTGCCGATGCGGCGCTTCGATCTCGCGCTTCGGCCACGCCGAGGTCTGGCCGCGAGGGCTGGCCGTGCTGTGCGCCGATGCGGTGCCCGGACCGCTGGCAGACCTGCACGCCCAGCTGCAAGCCGCGCTGCAGCGGCTGGCGCTGCCGGTGGAGACCCGGCCGTTCCGCCCGCACGTCACGTTGGCTCGCAAGGCACGGGGCGCCGTGCCGCCGGCCGAGCCGCTGCGCCTGAACTGGCGCGCCGCCGGCTATGCGCTGGTGCAATCGCAGGGCGGCTACCGCACGCTGCAGCACTACCGCTGACGGGCCGCTTCAGAGCCCCAGCGTTGCCATCTGCTTGTCGGGATAGCGGTTGCCGGCCGTCGCGCCGGGCGGGAACGCCTGCGACAGCGCGGCGATCTCGTCGGCGGTCAGAGCCACGTCGAGCGCAGCGCAGTTCTGCTCGAGGTAGGCGCGGCGCTTGGTGCCGGGGATCGGCACGATGTCGTCACCCTGCGCCAGCAGCCAGGCCAGCGCCACCTGCGCCGGCGTGCAGCCCCTGGCCGCCGCGATGCGCTCCAGCGGTGCCAGCAACTCGGCGTTGCGGCCGAGGTTGTCGCTGCCGAAGCGCGGGTGATCGCGGCGGCGGTCGGTGGGCAGCAGCGCGTCGAGCGTCTTGATCGTCGCCGTCAGGAAGCCGCGGCCGAGCGGCGAGTAGGCCATGAAACCGATGCCGAGTTCGCGGCACACCGGCAGGATCTCGGTCTCGACGTCGCGGCTCCACAGCGAGTACTCCGTCTCCAGCGCCGCGATCGGGTGCACGCGGTGCGCCCGGCGCAGCGTCGACACGCCGGCCTCCGAGAGTTGCAGGTGACGCACCTTGCCCTGCTCGACCAGCCGCTTCATCGCGCCGACGGTGTCTTCGATCGGCACCGTCTTGTCCACGCGGTGCAAGCCATAGACGTCGATCACGTCGACGCCCAGCCGCTGCAAGCTCTTGTCGCAGGCCTGCGGCACGTAGTCGGGATGTCCACCGCTGAGCGCCGGCGCCGCGGCCTCGCCGCCGCGAGCGGCCAGCGCCAGGTTGCCGAACTTGGTGGCCACCAGCACCTGGCTGCGCCGGCCCTTGATGGCCCGCCCGACCAGCGCTTCGTTGGCGCCGTTGCCGTAGGCGTCCGACGTGACGATCAGGTTGACGCCGAGGTCGATGGCGCGCTGGATGGTGGCGACGGATTCCTCGTCGTCGGGCGTGCCGTAGCTGATCGACATGCCCATGCAGCCCAGCCCCAGCGCCGACACCCTCGGCCCGTTGCGTCCCAACTGGCGTTGTTGCATTGCGCGCCTCCCTTGATGAATGTTCACCAGACCGCCGGCATCGCGCCGCTGCCAAGCCAATATAGCGCCCCTACACTGCAGCCGCGGCGCCGCGGCGGTGCCGGGAGCCGATTCATGCTGGCGTCAAGAATCGAACTGCTGCAGAGCATGCCGATCTTCGGTGCGACGCGCGAAGACACGCTGCAGTTCCTGCTGGCGCAGGTGCGCACGGTGGCGGTGCCGACCGGCGAATACTTCTTTCGCGAGAACGACGCCGCCAGCTCGATGTTCGTGCTCGAAGCCGGCCGTGCGACGGTGGTCAAGAACTGGCAGGGCCGTGGGCTGGTGCTGCACAGCCTGGGCGCCGGCGATTGCTTCGGCGAAATGGCGCTGATGGATCTGTGCCCGCGCAGCGCCTCGGTCCTTGCCGAGGAGGACTGCCGTGCGATCGAACTCACCGCGGCCGACCTGTTGCGGCTGTTCGAGCGCGACGCCGAGCAGTTTGCGCTGATCCAGATGAACATCGGGCGCGAGGTCTGCCGACGCCTGCGCGCCACCGACGACCTGCTGTTCCGCGCCACGATGGGCGAAACAGCAGTCGGGGCTGGATTCGGTGTTTCTCGGCGCCTGACCGTTCAGGCTGTACGCTCCGGCATCCCCTGGCAAAGCTACCGACATCGCTCATGCTCAGCCGCTTCAAACCTGTTTCGTTCGACCCCCACGCTCGGCGGCGCCCCCGCTGGCACGTGCCGCGGTGGCTGGTGCTGCTGCTGCTCGGCATCGCGTTCGGCGCCGCGGGCGTCGTCTTCGTCCAGGAGCGCTTCCTGCCGCCGCGGCTGTCGGCCGACGCCGGGGACAAGCTGCGCAGCGCGTTCGAGCAGGCCGACGCCGAGCGGCTGCGGCTCCAGGCCGCGCTCGGCGACGTCACGAAGCAACTCGAGACAGCGGTCGCCGACAAGCAGCGCGCCAGCGCCGAACTCGCCGTCGGCCGCGCGATGGCCGAGCGGCTGCGCGACGACATGACCGCCGTGATCGACTCGCTGCCACCCGATCCGCGCGGCGGCAGCGTCGAGGTGCGTGCCGGACGCTTCGCCGCAAAGGGCGGCGCATTGGGCTACGACGTGCTGCTCACGCGCGAACGCCAGACCGCCAAGCCGCTCACCGGCGTGATGCAACTCATCCTGGCTGGCGAATCGGCGCGGGGTGGCGAAACCACCATCACGCTGAAGCCGGTCGAGCTGTCGATCGGCAGCCACGCGATCGTGCGCGGCAGCCAGCCGCTGCCGGCGGGCTTCCAGCCGCGCCAGGCGACCGTGCAGGTGCTCGATCGCGCGGGCGGCAACGCCTTGGGCATGCGCGTGCTGCTGGTCAAGTAGCCGCGCGCCCGCCAGTTGCCGCGCGGCCTACCGGGTGACGGGGGCGAGCCGGCCCACCGCGTCCGACGTTGGCGGATAGCGGTAGATCGTGTCGTTGAGGTAGCGCGTGACCTCCACGATGTCGGCCTCGCTCCACCACTGCCCGGCGGTGGCCTGCCAGCGCCGCACTTCGCCCTTCAGGCTGGCCCAATCGACGACGAGCTTCTTGTCGCGCCAATGCACCTGCGTGTTGTGGCAAGCGATGCAGTGCGTGTCATAGAGCATCTGCCCGCGCGTGACAGTAGGCGCGCGAACCGCTGGCGCCTGTGACTCGGCCGTACCGCCGGCCAGCACCAACAGCATCGGCAGCATCGCGCGCACAAGCAGCCTCGGCATCGATCGGTCCAGGTTCCAGCGCAGACGCGGCACGTCAACGCGCCCCGAAGGTCGCACCCTTGAAGAGATCCTTGAACTCGCGCGGCTGCGAACGCCAGTACTGCGGCGGCGCCGTGACCTGCGCGCCCAGCTTGGCCGCGGCATGCCAGGGCCAGCGCGGGTCGTACAGGATGGCGCGGCGCCAGCGCCACCGCGTCGGCTTCGCCGCGCGCGATGATCGACTCGGCCTGCTCGGGCTCGGTGATCAGGCCCACCGCGATCGTCGGCAAGCCGACCTCTTGTTTCAGGCGGTGCGCGAACGGCACCTGGTAGCCCGGCCCGGGCTTGATGGCCTGCTGCGGCGACACGCCGCCGCTCGAGACATGGATCGCCGCGCAGCCGCGCGCCTTCAATGCCTGCGCCAGCGCAATGGTGCTTTCGAGATTCCAGCCGCCGGGCACCCAGTCGGTGGCCGAGACGCGCACCCAGACCGGCCTGTCGCTCGGGAAGGCCTCGCGCACCGCGTCGAACACCTCGAGCGGAAAACGCATGCGGTTGTCCAGGCTGCCGCCGTACTCGTCATCACGGTGGTTGGCCAGCGGCGACAGGAACTGATGCAACAGATAGCCATGCGCGGCATGGATCTCGAGACCCTCCAGGCCCAGCCGCGCCGCGCGCCGTGCCGCATTGGCAAACGCTTCGCGCAGCCGCTTCAGGCCATCGCGGTCGAGCGCGGTGGGCGCGTCTTCGCCGTGCAAGTGCGGCACGGCCGACGGCGCCACGGCCTGCCAGCCACCGGGCTCCTGCGGGCGAATCTGCGCGCCGCCGTTCCATGGTGCGCGGCTCGACGCCTTGCGCCCGGCATGCGCCAGTTGCATCGCCAGCTTGATCGGCGAGTGCGCCCGCACCGCCGCCAGCACACGTGCCAGTCCGGCCTCGTTGTCGTCGCAGTAGAGGCCCAGGTCGCCCGGCGTGATGCGGCCCTCGGGCGACACCGCCGTCGCCTCGACGATCAGCATCCCCGCGCCCGACAGCGCCAGCTGCCCCAGGTGCATCAGGTGCCAATCGCCCGGCGTGCCTTCGGTGGCCGAGTACTGGCACATCGGTGCGATGACGATGCGGTTGTCCAGACGCAGGTTGCCGATCTGCAGGGGTTCGAAGAGTGCGCTCATGGGATGTGTGCTTCCTGAAGGGCGCCGGCTACTTCTTCCTGGACGGCAGCGTGATTGTCTCGCCGGCCACCATGAACGCGCCGCGGCCGCGGTGGTGCAGCGTGCGCGGCGCCTTGCACGTCGGGTCGATCCAGGCCTTCTTGACCTCGAGCACGAAGAAGTTGTAGCGGTTCATCAGCCGCGTGTCGGCCACCGTGCATTCGAGGTTGGCGTAGCACTCGGCGATCAGCGGCGCCTCGACCGTCGCCGCTGGCAGCTGCGTCAGCGCGAAGCGCTTGAACTTGTCGACGCGCCGGCCGCAGACATTGCCGCAGCCCACCACCTGCGCCGCCAGCTCCGCGGTCGGGATGTTGAGCACGCATTGGCGCGTCGCCGTCAGCGCCTCGAAGCTGAAGTTGCGGCCGCTGACGATGCAACCCACCAGCGGCGGCTCGAACTCCATCATCGTGTGCCACGACATCGGCATCACGTTGGCGCGGCCCTTGTGCCGGGTGGTCAGCAGCACCACCGGGCCCGGCTCGAGCAGGCCGTAGACCTTGGACAGCGGGTAGGCGCGTTTGGCCATCTCAGCACCTTGGCAAAGGTTGCCAGAGGTTGCTTTTACCCAGCTTCCCGGCCGCGCAGGCCGATCTGGATCAACTGCGGCGCACACCGCAGCCGATCGGGCCGGCTTCAGCCGCGCGGCTTTGGCGATCCCCGCCCCGCCGGCTGGCCCGGCGCGGTGCGTATGCGCGCGTTCCACACCTTGAACGCGTTGGGCGTCAACTCGCGCTTGAGCAACTGCACGACCTGGCCGTGCGAGAGGCCGCATTCGCGCAGCACGCGGTTGAAGGGCGGACGATCATCCCAAGCGACTTCGATGGCGTGCTTGATCTGCTCGGGGGTCAGGGGGGGTACGGTTTTGGCCATGGGGCGATTGTCGGCCACCGCCGACCCAGTTGCGCTAGTAGTGAATGGTGCGCGGCGCGCCGCCGCCGGCGGCGATCACGTCGCCGTTGATCGCGCGGCTCTTGGGCGAGCACAGGAAGGCGACCACGTGCGCGACCTCGCTGGCATCGACGAGGTGGTTGATCGAGTTGCCGGCCGCCATCTGCGCCTCCACCGCCGCGGGATCGACGCCCTGCGCCGCCGCGCGCGCGGCCACCAGCGGCGCGGTGCGCTCGGTGCGCGTCAGGCCCGGGTGCACCACCGTGACGTTGATGCCGGCGGGGCCGAGCTCGTCGGCCAGGTTCTTCGTCAGCGCGGCCACCGCGATGTTGCGCATGCTGCCCACCGCGTTGCCCGTCTGCCGCGCGGCCAGGCCGCTGATGTTGACGATGCGGCCCCAGCCCTGCGCCTGCATGCCGGGCGCCACCTCGCGCGCGCAGCGCAGGTAGCCCATCACCTTGGTGTCCATCTCGGCGTGGAAGAAGTCGCCGGTGATCTCGGCCAGCTTCGGCGGCCCGGCATAGCCCGCCGGTTCGGCCGCGGCGTTGACCAGGATCTCGATCGGGCCGCCGAGCAGGCGCACCGCCTCGGCGACGGCCGCGCGCACCTGATCGTCGCTGGTCGTGTCGGCGCTGACGCCGACCACCTTGCGCCCCGTTTCGGCCGCCAGCTCGGCGGCCGCGGCCGTGAGCGCCGGTGCGTTGCGGGCCAGCAGCGCCACGTCGGCGCCTTCCTGCGCCAGCGCGCGAGCGATGGCCTTGCCGATGCCGCGGCTGCCGCCGGTCACGAGGGCGCGCTTGGCTTTGAGTTCGAGGTCCATGGGTGTCCTTCCGTGCTGCGGTGCCGGCTGTCAGTGAGCGGGCCGGGAGCCCGCGCGGTTTCGGTCATGCCTGTGAGCCCAGGTCGCTGGCAATCAACCTGAACTGCTCTCCGGGTTCTCGGCGCTCCAGGTCGGCGTGCGGTCGAGGCGTTCAGGCGGGCTTCATGAGTTCGGGGTGCTTGTTCGCAAGCTGCGCGCGCAGCAACTTGCGCAATGTCTTGGCCTGAGTGAGGCATTCGGCAACGATGTCGGGCGTCATCGGCGCGCCGGTGTAGTCGTTGGCATTGCGCTGTCGGCGCAGAGCGTCGAGCACCACCCAAGCGTCATTAGCCACGCCGAGCGTGAGCGGCAGCGACTGGATCATCGTCTGGTGGTGGCCCGGTTCGTTCGTCGCGGGCCGGTATCCAGCGGCCAACATCGCCACAAGGGCACATTGCATTACCGCCTTGTAGGCTACGTCGAAACGGGTCTCGTCACTGATCGAGTCCACGCCGGCATCCTCGATGTTGCGGTCGATGGCGGCGAGCAGCCGCTGCACCTCCGCGGCCGTGGGCGCGTGGTCCTTAATCTTTCCGATGCGTTCCAAGTTCTGCAAAGTCATCTTCGCCTCCCATCAGCCAGACGCGCGGCCCCTTCGCCACGCTGAGTGCAAAGCCATCTTTCACTGCCAACTTGCGGGCGAACTCCCGCGGCGCCATCACCGTCGGGTTGACCTCGCGGCCCAACGCGTCCTGCGCCGGCGCCAGCGCGCGCGCCAGGTCGGCAAAGCTGGCCGAGCCCAGCACCATCAAGTCCACATCGCTGCCCGGGCGCTCGCTGCCGGCGGCCACGCTGCCGAAGACGAAGGCCAGTGCCACCTTCTTGCCCAGCGGCAGCAGCGCGTCGCGCAGCACATCGGCCAGGCCGGCCGTCTTGCGCAGCAGGCCGGCCAACTCGGCAAACACCGGACTCGCTGGATTGGCGCGGTAATGCACCTGGCGGCCTACCTCCTGCCGCAGCAGCACGCCCAGCTCGGCCAGCGCGCGCAACTCACGGTGCAGCGAGCCGGCCGACGCACCGGTGCGCCGGGCCAGTTCATGCACGTGCAGCGAGTCCTCGGGGTGTAGCAGCAGCGTGCCCAGCACGGCCGAGCGCGTTTGCCCGAGGAGGTGGGTGGCGATCGACGTCATGTAGCCTATTTTGCTACAAATGGAGCAATTTTGAGAACATGCCTCACGGAAGCCTTGTGCCGGAGCTCCAGACAATCGTCCCGTGCGCAAGGGCGGCATCCAACCGGATCATTCGGCGGCGCCTGCGGCTTTGAGGGAATCCTCTCCCGACTGAGGGGGGTTCAATTGGAGTCGAATGGACCTCTCTCATGCCCCTCCAATTGATCAATGCCTTGATGCGCCCCGGCCGTTCGCCGAGGAGGTATCAAATAGAACGCTTTATGAATCAATGACTTAGAGCCCTGGCTCGAACCGAGATCCAGCGCGCGCATCGATCTTTCATTAACAGCCATCAGCCCTTCGGAACCGGTGCCAGGACCCACTTGGGCCACCGTCGGCTGCCGCTGTTGGCGATGACTCCACGCTTGGTGAGTTGGCGAAGGAGTTGTGGATGCGGTTCAACTTATGCGCCTGGGTCAGCACTTCGGGCAGCTTGTCCAAGAGCAACCGCTCGATGTCTTCGCGCGAAACCGGCGGATGTTCGCGCACCAGCGCCACAACCATGTCGCGGTAGTACTGCCCGTCAAAGCCGCGATTGCGGACGTGCTGTGCCTTCCGGCCGGCGACAGCCGCTACTCGCCCAGCGACCATCAGGTTCGGGTAGCGGCCTTCCACCAGCTTGGCCGCCTTTACCCGCGTGCATTCTTCAGGCGAGATGCGCTGCCCCTTCTGGACCTTGTGCAGAAGAATCATGAGTCCGAGCCTAGACGGCGGACGTTCGCTCGCGCTCACCGCTGCGCACGAAGCGGGACAGGTGGAAGGCCGCGAGCTTGACGTCCTCGGCGCTCAGGCGCACCGGTTCGCGCGCCAGGAATGCCGGCAGCCCTTTGGGTTCCATCACCCAGACGGGCCGGTGTGCGCCTGGGCTGGCCTCCACGTACCACCCAGGGAACACCACCACGGGCTGCACGTCGAAGCGGCGGCCCGTGCTCTCGGCGAGCAGCGACTTCAACCAACCCGCCTGTGCAAGTGCCTGCACCAAAGGGTTGCGGTCTGGTTCGTGCCCGGCAATGGTCAATCGCTTGCCGTCAAACGCGATCCGTGCATCGCCGCGCACTGGCTTGCTGCGCGTCTTGGTCTCGATCGTCAGGACGCCAGCCGGACCGATGAGCACGTGGTCGACGTTGAAGCCCTCTGCCAATACGTCGTGAAAGACGTGGTAGCCCTGCTCGCGCAGCCGTTCCAGGAACTGGCCCACCGCGCGCTCGCCTTCGATGCCAAGGCGAATGTCACGCAGCCTGGGCAGCTGACGCATGACGCGCCACGCCACAACCACGGCAACGCACAGCGCGACCACGGTCACGAACCACGGGCTTGTCGGTCGCGGGTTGAAGTAGCGGAACCACTCCCATCCAGCCAGTACGGCGAAGAAGATAGCGAGCAAAAGCCAGGGTTCGAGCTTCTCGTCCCAAATTGTTGCGCGCTCCTCCTGCAAAGACTGCCCCGGCAACCGAAGCGGCTTGTCCTTGATGGGTGATCGAGTAGTAGGGTCGGCCATGCTCATTCACCGTGGGATTGCACGCATCGCATCGACGATCCGCATCGTCTCGACGCTCACCGTCGTCACGCGGGCCAGCAGGTCGATGACCTTTGCCTTGTGGTCGGCGAAGCGGTAGGTGTCGAACCTGGCGCGGATCGTCGGGTCCTTGGGCTTCTTTTCCTTGTACTGGTCGAGCACCCAGTCGATCGCGCAGCGGTTGCCGAGCTGGTAGCGCCAGGCCTCGGGCGGCACGCCGGCGAGCGTGGTTTCGCTGTCGAGGGTGATGAGGCCGGCGTCCTTGTCGGCCTTCAGCGCGGGTTTGGGCGACTGGCCGGCGGCGCGGGCCTTCTCGTCGGGCACGTCGCTGCGCTTCAGCGCGAAGGGTTCGACCGTTTCGTAGCCGATGTGCAGCGCCATCAGGCGCTCGCCCCAACCGGCCCATTGCCAGAACGTGGCGTCGCTGTCGCCGTAAGCGGGATGCGCGGGAATTCGCGCTTCAGGTTCTGCGCGTACTTCTCGCGGTACAGCGGGTCGTGCAGCACGGCGTAGACGTAATGGAAGATGGCTTCCTTGGTAATTGGCCTGGCTTTCTTGCCGCTGCCGGTCTGGTAGTGCTTCTTGAATTGCGTGAGGGTCCAGTCGGTGATGTTGTCGATGCGCTGACCATCTTCGTAGCGATAGAGCGGCATGCACTCAGTCCCTGCTGCGGCACCCACAAGATGCAGATCGGGAAGACGGTCGACGGCCAATACGCAGAAAGGCTTCTGCGAACCCGCTTGCGTGTAGACGATGACGCGGTTTTCCCAACTACCAGTGACGGGGAAGATGCTGCCTTGTTGATACAGGCGGTGCGTAGTGATTGCGTCGTAGTAGGTCCAAGCAGAGCAAAACGGCCGATACGACGCGACGCGACGCGCAAACGCTCGGGATTCCATGCGAGGCCATGGTTCCGCGCCAAGTGGCTTTCAAGCTCGGACGTCCACTTGATGTCGCGTGACACGAAGTCCTTGGTCGCAACCAACCCGCGCGAAGCATTCCACCGATTGCGTTCCTGTTCGTACGAGTCGATGAAGTGGCAAACCTTTTGTTGCAGTAGCTCCGGCACTGCGTCGTACACCCATTCGTCGCGCGCAGTGACAACGCCAAGCGAGAACAGCTTGAAGACGCACTTTGCCTGGGCAGCGCCCGCCCCAGATTTCGCTGACTTGCTGGCAATTGGCAGCAATTCGTCGAAGTCATTGCTCGTCAGATTCAGCCAATTCCCCTTCGCATCCGGCCGCACCTCCTCGAACTCCAGCGCCGACGCCCGCGCATTGCCCAGGAACGCCAGCTTCTCCTCGGCCGTCT
Source organism: uncultured beta proteobacterium (assembly GCA_963783785.1). Lineage (GTDB taxonomy): Bacteria > Pseudomonadota > Gammaproteobacteria > Burkholderiales > Burkholderiaceae_C > CADEEN01. The sequence goes on from CAWAOQ010000006.1 coordinate 210,345, forward strand.
CCATCTCCGGCCGTCGCGCATAGAACACCCGCGCGCCCTTCTTGCCCGCCGCACCGTGGCGCTTGACGAAGAAGCTGATCGCCACGCCGGTCTGGATGCCGAAGACGTTGTGCCGCGTGCCGCTCAGCTTCGGGTTCGCGCGCACGTCGCCGCCGAGATCGACGATGTAGGCCTCCGAGAACTCCTGCGCCACCGTCTTGCGAAAGCCGTCGAAGGTGCGGCTGTCGATGAAGCTGCGGTTGGTGATGAAGGCCAGCACGCCATCGGCCGCCAGCCGGTCGCTGGCCCAGCGGAAGAAGCGCGCGTACATGTCGTAGAGCTTGGTCTTCTGTGCCGTGCTCTCGTGGATGTAGGTCTGTTTGATGCGCTTGTCGATCTCAGGGTATTCGCGGTTCTTGTTGTTGTCGTTCTCGTTGGCCTGGTTGGCGTTGTACGGCGGATTGCCGATGACCACGCTGATGCGGCGGTTGTTCTGGCGCTTGATGCGCGCCACGTTCTCTTCGCTGACGCTGCCGAACAGGTCGTGCGTCACGCCCACCGCCGAGGTGTGCAGGCCCACGTTGTCGAGCGTGTCGACGAAGCACAGGTTCTTGAACTCCTCGTACTCGCCGGTGATCGCGGCGTAGGTGGCCTCGATGTTCAGGTTGGCCACGTAGTACGGCAGGATCGCCACCTCGTTGGCGTGCAGCTCCTCGCGGTACTTGTGCTTCAGCTTCGCGAGCTGGCCGCGAAAGTGTTCGAGCAGTTCGCAGATGAAGGTGCCGGTGCCGGTGGCCGGGTCGAGAATCTCGACGTTCTTGTCGATCAGGTTGCGCTCGAAGTGCTTCTCGCACAGCCAGTCGGCGCCCTCGATCATGAAGCGCACGATCTCGTTGGGCGTGTACACCACGCCCAGCCGGTCGGCGGCCTTGGCGTTGTAGACCTTGTAGAAGTTTTCGTAGATGACCTTCAGGAAGGTCTGCTTCTCGTGGTGGCTGCCGATCTGCGCGGCGGCCGCGCGGATGGCGGCGTAGTAGCTCTCCAGGCCTTTGAGGGTGGTCTTCTTGACGCTGCCGATGAAGAAGGTTTCTTCCAGCGCGTACAGCTCGTGCGCGACGTTGTTCTTGCGGTGGAACTCGCTGTCGTCGAAGACCTTCGAGAAGATCTCCTCGGTCAGGATGTGCTGGATCAGCATCTCGCGCACGTCGGCGTCGGTCAGGCTCGGGTTGATCGCCTCCTGCGCGTGTTCGAGAAACCTCACCGAGGCCTTGCGGAACGCGGCGTTGCCGGTGTGCTGCAACTCGATCATCGCGCGCAGCGCTTCGAGCACAGCCGGCAGGTCGGTCTTGAACTGCTCGACGGCCTTGCGGAAGTCGGCGATCTCGGCGCGCTCGAAGCCGAAGAAGAGCTTCAACAGCTTTTCCAGCGCCTTCACGTCGGTCACGTCGCAGCGCATCACCTCGTCGCGGTGCTGGATCAGCACGGCCTGGGTGCTGTCCTCGAAGATGATGTTGTCTTGCGGGTAGCCGCGCTTGAACTTGAAGGCGATCTCGTCGTCGAGATTGTCCTTCGAGTCCTTGGCTTCCCAGTAGCCGAAAGGCACGCGCAGCTCGTGCAGCAGCGCGCCGTCGACGAAGCGGGTGTCCTTGGTGGCGCTGTCGAGCTTGTATTCGGGAATGAACTGCAGGTCATGCTGCCTGCCCCAGCCCTTGAGCAAATCCTTGAAGGCTTCGCGCACCACCGATTCGCGGTGCGTGCCGCCGATCTTCTTCAGGCGGTCGAGCTCGCCGAGGTATTGGTTGATCAGGACCTGGCTCATCGGCGTGTGGGTCTCACGGGGATGAGAACCGGCCGATCGCCCTGTTCTCTGTTGGGATGCATTGGCCCCGACGATAGCCGACCCCCGCACCCCCAACAACCCGCAACACCTTGCAGGCTGGGCGAGCCCCTAACCCGCAGCCCACCAGCGCCCCGCCCCCGGCGTAGAGTGGCTGACGCCTCCCGCCCGCCAACCAGGAGTCGCCATGCACATCGAGCCCTACCTGTTCTTCAACGGCCGCTGCGAAGAAGCGATCGCTTTCTACAAACGCGCGCTCGGCGCCGAGGTGCTGATGCTGATGCGAAACAAGGAAGCTCCGGAGCAGCCGCCGCCGGGCATGCTGCCGCCGGGCTCGGAAGACAAGGTGATGCACGCCACGCTGCGCATCGGCGCCAGCCACATCATGTGCAGCGACGGGCGCTGCGACGGCAAGACCGAGTTCAAGGGCTTTTCGCTGTCGATCGACGCGGCCAACGAGGCCGAGGCCGACCGCCTGTTCGCCGCGCTGGCCGACGGCGGCACGGTGCAGATGCCGCTGGCCAAGACCTTCTGGTCGCCCAGGTTCGGCATGGTGGCCGACCGCTTCGGGGTGGGCTGGATGGTCAGCGTGGCGGGGGCATAGCGTGCAAGCCGAAGACGCCAGCGCTCACGCGGGCGCCGATCTGGCCGAACTCAGCTCCCACACCCACGCCGGTGGCACGTTGCGCCAGACCACTTCGAGCCGTCGCCAGCGCAGCGATGTGCCCAGGCGCAGATCGAACGGCACGCGCGGCGCATAGGTGTACTGCACCAGGCGGCGCGCCGGGTGGCCGAGCAGGAAGCGTTCGATCGCCAGGCTGCTGCGCAGGCGCAGGCGCAGCGGGAGCGACCGGAACGGCAGCGACGACACCAGCACCACCGACCCCGGCGCGCGCTGCAGCCGCTGCAGCACCTGGTGCGCGGCGACAGCACAGACCTCGATCTGCGGGAAGCGCTTGCGCAGGTGCTCGGCCAAGGCCGGCTCCATCTCGACGGCCAGCGTCGGCAAGCCCGGGTAACACCGGCACAGCGCCTCGGTGATCGCGCCGGTGCCGGCACCGAGTTCGATCAGTCGCTGCGCGCCGGCAGCGCCCCGTGCCATCGCATCGGCCAGATGGCGCGACGACGGCATGATCGCCCCGACCGTGCTCGGACGGGCCAAGGCGATGGCCATGAAAGCGGTCGCGCGGAACATGGCCCTCCCTTTGATGCCCGACCCTACAGACGCTCGAAGACCGCTTGCACCATGACGATGCGGCCCTCGTCCCGGTTGCGGCGGCCAGCTCTCGGCAATGGCGGCCAGCATGTCGCCCATCACGAGGGCCTGGATGCTTTGCCCCTGCGCCGGCGCGCGGCCGCCGCTGGTCTCCGCCGTCACGTCGTCCCAGGCCACGGCGCGGAAGCCCGCGTGCTCGATCAGTGTGCGCATCTCGGTGGGTGTCCTCAGAAAGTTCGTTGCCGCGCTGCCGGCCCACATCAGCGGAAAGATCGGCGGCTGCACCGGCCCGGCCATCGGCTCCTGAAACACCAGCCGCCCGCCGGGATGCAGCACACGATGAAACGCCGCCAGCATGGCCTCCTTGGCATCGATGTTCATGCCGCTGTTCTGGGTCCACACGACATCGAACACGCCATCGTCGAAAGGCAATTCGAGCGCATTGCCCAGATGGTGCGACACGCGATCGGCCAGTCCCATGCGCTCGGTCAATGCAGCGCCGGCCTCCACATACGATTCGGCCAGATCGATCACCGCGACCTGGCAGCCATGCTCCACCGCGAGGGTGCGCGCCGGCCCGCCCAGGCCCCCGCCGACGTCCAGCACCCGCAGGCCCGGCACCAGACCGGCAAGGCGCGCGAGCCGCGTCGTGGCGCCCTTGCCGCCGCCATGAAACTGGTCCAGCGGCGCGAGATCGTCGATCGTCAGGCGGTCGAGCGATGCGCCCGAGGCGGCCAGGGCGTCGAGGATCGCCTGCCCCAGGCCGTCGCGGCCCCAGTAGTCCTTGACCGTCTGGATATAGTTCGGGGCAGGCATGCAGAACTCCGTTCGTGCACGTAGCGTAGCCCACCCAGGAGACCCCGATGCCCCAACCGATCCATCACGGCCTCGCCGCCCGGCTGGCCGCGCTGGCCTTTGCCGCCGCCACCACCCTCGCGCACGCCGGCGCGCCGCCCGTCAAGGGCCAGGCCCCGGGCTGGTACCGCATGCCGCTGGGCAGCTTCGAGATCACCGCGCTGTCGGACGGCACGGTCGACCTGCCGGTGGACAAGCTGCTCACCAACACCACCGCGGCCAAGGTGCAGGCGGCGCTGATGCGCGCGTACCTGAAGGTGCCGGTCGAAACCTCGGTCAACGGCTACCTGGTCAACACCGGCAGCAAGCTGGTGCTCATCGATGCCGGCGCCGCGGGGCTGTTCGGGCCGACGCTGGGCAAGCTGCTGGCCCACCTGAAGGCCTCGGGCTACACGCCCGAGCAGGTCGACGAGATCTACCTCACCCACATGCATGCCGACCATGTGGGCGGCCTCACCACGGCCGACGGCAAGGCCGTGTTCCCCAACGCCACGGTGCGCGCCGACGCCAAGGAATCGGGCTTCTGGCTCGACCCGGCCGCACTCGACAAGGCGCCCGAGGCGATGAAGGATTTCTTCAAGGGTGCACAGGTGTCGATGAAGCCCTATGTCGACGCCGGCCGCTTCAAGCCGTTCGAGGGCGACACCGAGCTGGTGCCCGGCATCAAGGCCATCGCCACCCGCGGCCACACCCCCGGCCACGCCGCCTACGTGGTCGAGAGCAACGGCGCCAAGCTGGTGGTGTGGGGCGACCTGATGCACGTGGCCGCGGTGCAGTTCCCCGACCCGTCGGTGACGATCCAGTTCGACGTCGACCCGAAGGCCGCGATGCCGCAGCGCAAGAGGGCCTACGCCGATGCGGCGAAGAAGGGCTACTTCGTCGCCGTGGCGCATGTGTCGTTCCCGGGCATCGGCCAGCTGCGCCCCGACGGCAAGGGCTACCGCTGGCTGCCGGCCAACTACAGCACCAAGTAGGCCCTCCCGCCGACGCCCCGCGGGGTGCGGGGGTGGGGCGCTATGCTTCGCGCCCCCTGCACGCATTGCCATGGCCGGCATCCACATCACCGACATCGAGCGCGCCATCAACTGGTGGCGCGAGCGCTCGCCTTCTGCCGACGGCATCTCGGCCTGCGCCGAGGTGCGTGCGCTGGCCGAGGTCTATGCGCTGATGGTCTATTACCGGCAGCCCACCTGCGACGAAGACACCATGCCCGCCCGCGCCAAGGCGGCCTGGCTCGATTGGTACGCCGCGATGCCCGATGCGCCGTGCATCGCGATCTGCTCGACCGCGCAGGGTGACGCGGTGTGCAAGGGCTGTGGCCGCAGCGAAGACGAGGTCCAGCACTGGCCGGTGATGACGCCGGGCGAGAAGCGCGCGGTGTGGCGCCGCATCACGATGGACGCCACCGCATGGCGCTTCAACCGCTACGCCGAGCGTGCGCGCCAGGCCACCGGCACCGACCACCCCGACGCCGCGGCCTTTGCCGATCCGGCCCCTGCCCCGCGGGGCGCGACTTGAGCCGCGGTCGCGCGGAGCGCGGCCTGGACAGCCGCGCGGCCGCGTGGCGCGCCGACGTGGCGCGCATCGTGCCGCTGGCCTGGCCGGTGTTCGTGGGCCAGATCGCGGTGCTGATGTTCGCCACCGTCGATACGGTGCTGGTGGCGCGCTATTCGGCGGTCGATCTGGCGGCGCTGGCGGTCGGCGGCGCGGCCTACATCACCATCTTCATCGGCTTGATGGGCGTGGTGATGGCGGTCAGCCCGATCGTCGGCCAGCTGTTCGGCGCCAGGCGCTTCGAGGCCGCGGGCGACCAGGTGCACCAGGCGGTGTGGCTGGCGCTCGCGCTGACGCTGCTGGGCAGCGCGCTGCTGGTCTTCCCGTACCCCTTCCTGGCCTTGGCGCGGGCCACGCCCGAGGTCGCCGACAAGGTGCGCGGCTACCTGCTGGCGCTGGCCGTTCTCGCTGCCGGCGGGGCTGCTGTTCGCCGCCTACCGCGGCTTCAACACCGCGGTGTCGCGGCCCAAGGCGGTGATGGCGCTGCAGCTCGCCGGGCTCGCGCTGAAGGTGCCGCTGTCGGCGCTGCTGGTGTACGGCGCCGGGCCGGTGCCGTCGCTCGGCGTCACGGGCTGCGGCATCGCCACGGCGATGGCGATGTGGTTCCAGGTCTTCGTGGCCTGGCAGGTGCTCCGGCGCGACCCCTTCTACGCGCCGTTCGCGCTGTTCGGCCGCGGCCTGCACCCGCCGCACCGGGCCGCGCTGATCGCGCAGCTGAAGCTCGGCGTGCCGATGGGGGCGTCGATCCTGGTCGAGGTGGCGGGCTTCGCCTGCATGGCGTTCTTCATCTCGCGCATCAGCGCGGCCGCGGTGGCCGGGCACCAGATCGCGGCCAACCTGGTGACGCTGCTGTTCATGCTGCCGCTGGCGATCGGCAACGCGTCGAGCACCCTGGTGGCGCAGAGCATCGGTGCCGGTGCAGCGCACGACGCACGGCGCGTCGGCTGGCACGGCATGCAGCTGGCGGCGTGGTGCGCGCTGGCGCTCGGTGGCGTGGTGTTCTTCGCCCGCGAAGCCATCGTGCGCCTGTACACCGGCAACGAGGTGATCGTGGCCGCCGCACTGCCGCTGCTGGCCTGGGTCGCGCTGTTCCACTTCGTCGATGCGATGCAGATCGTGGCCGCCTTCGTGCTGCGCGCCTGGCGCATCGCCACCGTGCCGCTGGTGATCTACGCGACCTCGATCTGGGGCCTCGGCATGGGCGGCGGCTACGTGCTGGCGTTCAACGTCGGCGGCGCGGTGCCGGCCGTGCTGCACGGTGCGCGCGGCTACTGGGTGGCCTCCACCGCCGGCATCGGGGCAGCGGCGATCGGCCTGACGCTGTACCTGTTCTGGGTGTTGCGGCAGCAGCAGCGCGCTACGCTGCCAGCGGCAGACTGAGCACGAAGCAGCTGCCGCCACCCGCGCGCGCTTCGCAGCGCACGCTGCCGCCGTGGCGCTCGGCGATCTGCTTGACCAGCGCCAGCCCGAGGCCGACGCCGCCTTCGCGTTCGGCATGGCCGGGCAGGCGGAAGAACGGTTCGAAGATGCGCTCGCGCAAGGCCTCGGGCACGCCGGCGCCGCGGTCGCACACCCGCACCTCGGCGCACGGCGGCGGCCCGGCGGCGCGCTCGGCGCTCAGCGTGATCACGCCGCCGCCGTAGCGTCTGGCGTTCTCGAGCAGGTTGCGCAATGCGCGGCGCAGCAGCCGCTCGTCGCCCTGCACGGTGAGCGCGGCCAGCCTGGCCTGCAACTCGGCGCCGACCTGCGCCGCCTCTTCGGCGGCGATCGCGATCAGCTCCACCGCGGCAGACTGGTGGGTGGCGGCCTGGGCATCGAGCCGGCTGGCCAGCAGCACCTCTTCGACCAGCGCATCGAGCTCGCCGATGTTGGTGCGGATCTCGTTCTTCAGGCGCTCGCGCGGTGCGCCGTCGGGGGTTTGCTCGAGCAGCGAGACGGCCATCTTCAGCCGCGCCAGCGGCGAGCGCAGTTCATGGCTGGCGTTGGCCAGCAGCGATTGGTGCGAGCGCACGAGGGCCTCGATGCGCTCGGCAGCCTGGTTGAAGCTGGCGCCCAGCGCAGCCACCTCGTCGCGCCCGCTGGCATCGACGCGCTGGTCGAGCGCACCGGCGCCGAAGCGCTCGACGCCGGCCTTCAGGCTCTCGAGGCGGCGCGTCAGGCCCCGCACCACCGGGTAGGCGCCCGCGGCCACGCCGACGAACAGCAGCAGCAGCAAGACCACCAGGCCGGCGCCGTGCAGCCAGGGCGGCAACAGCGGACCCAACTGCGGCGCGCCGGCGCCGCCAGGCCGCATCGAACCATCGGGGCGCATGCCCTGCATCGGCCCGCGCAACAGCCACAGCGTGCGCCCGTCGTCCAGTTGCACCGGCAGGCCGTGCCGTTCGCCAGGCATCCCGGCGGTGCGGCGCAGGTACGACTCGCTGGCACCGATGCGCCGGCCCTGCTCGTCGTCCAGGGCCAGCGGCAGGCGCAGTCGCTGCGACCACTCGCCCAGCGCGAGGGCCTGCTGCTCGCGCTCGGCATCGGCCGGTGGCAGCGAACGCTGGATCAGATCGGCCCAGGCGCCGATGCGCTCGCTGACCTGCGCGTCGAAGCGGCCGCGCTCGGCCTGCACTTCGCGCTGGAACAGCCACGCCGAGCCGGCGGCAAACAGCGCCAGCGCCACCACCACCGTCAGGTAGATGCGCAGATACAGCGACTTCATCCGCTCGCCGCCTGCGTCCTGGCGCTTCGCGAACAGGTAGCCGACGCCGCGCACCGTGAGCACGCGTTTCGGGTCCTTCGGGTCGTCTTCGATGGCGGCGCGGATGCGCGACACGTGCACGTCGATCGAGCGGTCGAAGGCTTCCAGCGGGTGACCGCGCAGCGCGTCCATGATCTGGTCGCGCGAGAGCACGCGGCCGGCGGCCTGGGCCAGCACCGCGAGCAACTCGAACTGGTGCGTCGTCAGGTCGCACGACTTCGCGTCGAGCCGGGCTTCGCGCGCGCCGAGGTCGATCTCGAGACGGCCGAAGCGCAGCACCTCGTCGGCCGCGATGTCGGGCTGGGCGCGGCGCAGCAGCGCCTTCACGCGCGCCAGCAACTCACGCGGCTCGAACGGCTTGCCCAGGTAATCGTCGGCACCGATCTCGAGGCCGACGATGCGGTCGAGCGGCTCGCCGCGCGCGGTCAGCATCAGCAGCGGCAGGCGCCGCGTGCGCGCATCGGCACGCAGCTCGCGCGTCAGGTCGAGGCCGTCGCCGTCGGGCAGCATCAGGTCGAGCAGCAGTGCGTCGTACTGGCCATTGCGCAGGCGCTCGCGTCCGGCGGCCAGCGACCCGGCAGCGTCGACCTCGTAGCCGGCGTTGCGCAGGTAGTCGCCGACCATGCCGGTCAGGCGGGTGTCGTCGTCGATCAGCAGCAGGCGCTGCGCGTGGGCCATCGTCGCGCTCGTGTCGAAAGTGAAAGGCCCCGGTCGCACCTCGCGCCGGGGCTCGGGCCTTGAAAGCATACGGCAGACGCCGCGGTGTCGGCTTCACTTCTTCGCGGGGGCGCCTTGCAGTTGCTGACGCTCCTGCATGTGGCGGTGCTTCATCTCGCCGCGCTGGGCCATGTGGTCGGCCATCTGCTTGCGCTGCTCGGGCGTCAGGATGCGGCTGACCTCGAGCATCGACTGCATCATGCGGCGCGAGGCCTGGTCATGCTGTTGCAGCATCTGCTGGCGCAGTTGCTCGGCGGCGGCGGCATCGACCGTCGGCTGCGTGAACAGCTGGCTGGCCTGATCCCGCAACGCGAGGTGCGCTGCGCGCTGGGCCTGCCGCTCGGCAACGTTGCGGTCGATGATCTGCTTGATCTGGGTGCGCTGCTCGGGCGTGGCGTTGACGATGTCGAGCATGCGTTCGCCCATCCGGCCCTGCATCATGCCGATGCCGGGGCCGTCATGCATCATGCCGGCGCCGGGGCCGCCATGCATGCCGAAGCCACCGGGCCCGCCGTAGGCCCAGACCGACAGTGCGGCGGTGCTGAGGACGGCGACAGTGATGGCGACGCCGAACAGACGGAAGGCGTTGAACGAAGAACGGGTGGTGCGTGCCATGGTGCAGCTCCTTTGGTAGTGACGATGCACAGACAATGCGCGCCGCGCGTGAGCCGCTGACGGCTGACTCGTAAAGCTGCGTAAACCCGCCTTGCGGCAGCCCAAGTCCCGCTCAGCGGCCGGTCACGGCTGCGGTTCGATGCGCGTGAGGGTGCGGCGCAGCGCGAACTCGGGATTGCCGCTGCGCAGCTCCAGCCGCAGCAGCACGCCGCTCTTGCGATCGACCACCATCACGCCGTCGAGCCGGGTGCTGTAGTTGCCCATCGGGGCGTCGCCGAACAGCTCGATCACCGCGGCGTCGAACGGCCGGCCGAGCGAGTTCTGCACGCCGAGCGCGATGACCTGGCCGCGCAGGCGGCCCATGCCGCCCTCCTCGCCGCCGATCACGTCGCCGCTGAGCACGTCGCCCAGTTCCAACTCGGGCCGAAGCAAGCGCTTCCAGTGCAGCCAGCCGCTCCGCTCGGGCATCTGCGGCTGGTTGCCCCAGAGATCCTGCCGCCAGGTCAGCGGCAACTCGCGGCCACCGAGGTCGGTCGTGAACTCGATCTCTTCGCGGCGCAGCGCGGCCACGCGCAGGCCCAGTACGCGCGGCGTCCCGCCTGCCGCGGCACGCTCTTCGTAGACCAGCCGCTCGCCCAGCCCGATCGGCAAGGCTGCGACGCGCGCAGGCGCCAACAGCTCGGGCGCCGGCGGGCAGGCACGCCGCTGCTGGGCCTCACGCAGCGCTTCGTCGCGGCCGCGCAGTTGCGCCAGCTCCAGCGCATCGGGGCCGGTGGGGCGCATCGCCAGCAGCGCCGGCCAGAACAGCGTGGTCGCGGCCAGGCCGAACATGATGATGTTGTTGCCCGAGCGCTCGTCGACCGCGTAGGCCAGCTGCGCGGCGCGCAGACGCACGCGGTCGGCCTCGTCGTACAAGGCCTCGCAATCCAGCGCCGCGTAGAGCGCCGGGTCGGTGGCCACTGGCCGCACGTCGGCCGAGCGGGTGGCGCAGGCCGCAAGCAGGGCCAGCGGCAGCAGTGCCGCAAGCGATCGGGAACCGTTGGACATGGGCGTGATTCTGCCGCGCATTCTCTGCCTTGACCTTGCTCAATCGCGCCAGCGGCGCCAGCGCTAGTCTGGCTGCACCTGGCGCTGACAGCGCCGTCATCGTGATTGCACCATGCCCGCCCGCCTGCTGACCCCGCGCGAACTGGTCACCCGCTGCGACCCCGCCACGCTCGGCATCGGTGAGGTGCCCACCGGCGACGGACGCGCCATCGTCGGCCAGCAGCGCGCGCGTGCCGCGATCGACTTCGGCATCGCGACGGCGCGCAGCGGCCACCACCTGTTCGTGATGGGGCCGCGCGGCTCGGGCAAGCAGAGCCTGGTGCGCGACGCGATCGCGGCGCAACTCGCCCGCGGCGGTGTCGAGCGATTCGACTGGGTCTACGTCAACAACTTCGAGCAGCCGCACAAGCCGCTGGCGCTGCGACTGCCGCAGGGCCGCGGCGCGCAATTGCGCCAGCACATGCGCACGCTGGTGCAGGACCTGCGCACGATGATCCCGGCGACTTTCGAATCGGAGGAGTACGCCAATGCCGTCGAGCGTCTGAACAACGAATACAAGGAGCGCGCCGAACAGGCCGTGCTGGCCGTCGGCGAAGAAGCGCAACGCCAGGGGCTGGTGATGGTGCGCACGCCGGTGGGCCTGAGCTTTGCGCCGCGCAAGCCGCAGGGCACCGGCGAAGCCGAGGGCGAAGTCGGCGTGCTGTCGCCGCAGGAGTTCGAGGCCCTGCCGCAGGCCGAGCGCGAGCGTCTGCAGCAGGCGATGAGCGCGGCCCAGGAGCAGCTGGCACGCACGCTGCGCAGCTCGGTGCAGTTGCGCAAGGAGCTGGCCGACCGCCTGCGCACGCTGAACCGGTCGATGACGCTGGTGGCGGTCGAGCACGTGGTCGACGACGTCAAGGCCCGCTACACCGACCTGCCGGCGGTCAGCGCGTATCTCGAGGCGGTGCGCGCCGACGTGATCGACAGCGCCGACAGTTTTCGCGCGGCCAAGGACGACGACGGCAATCCGGCCGAGCGCGCCGACCTGTCGGCTTACGAGGTCAATCTGATCGTCGACACCGCCGGCAGCGACGGCACGCCGATCGTGACCATCGACCACCCGACCTACAACAACCTGATCGGCCGCGTCGACCACATCGCACGGCTGGGCACGCTGCTGACCGACTACCGACTGATCAAGGGCGGCGTGCTGCACCGGGCCAACGGGGGCTACCTGCTGATCGACGCCGCCAAGCTGCTGGTGCAGCCGTTCGCGTGGGATGCGCTGAAGCGCGCGCTGCTGCGCGGCGAGATCCGCATCGAATCGGTGGCCGATCTGTACAGCCTGGTCTCGACGATGCAGCTCGAGCCGGCGCCGATCCCGCTCAGCGTCAAGGTGGTGCTGCTGGGCGAGCGCTATCTCGGCGCATTGCTGCAGGCCTACGACCCCGATTTCGGCAAGCTGTTTCGCGTCGTCGCCGACCTGTCGGACGAATTGCCGCGCGAGCCCGCCACGCAGTCCGAGCTGGCGCGGGCGCTGCAGGCGCGCGCGGTCGAACAGTCGCTGTTGCCGCCGAGCACGCCGGCGCTGGCGCGCCTGATCGACCATGCCTCGCGACTGGCCGGCGATGCCACGCGCCTGACGGCCGAAGTCCAGCACCTGCTCGACGTGACGATGGAGGCCGACCACCTGGCCCGGACCGCGGGCCGCCAGTGCATCGAGGCGCCCGACATCGGTGCAGCGATCGCGGCGCGGCGCCAGCGCGCGAGCCGGCTGCACGAACGGCTGCAGCGCGAGGTCGCGCGCGACATGCTGATGATCGCCACCAGCGGGCAGCATGTCGGCCAGGTCAACGGGCTGATGGTGTTCGAGGTCGGCGACGAATCGTTCGGCGAGCCGGTGCGCATCAGCGCGACGACGCGGCTCGGCGAAGGCGAGGTCATCGACATCCAGCGCGAGACCCAGATGGCCGGGCCGGTGCATGCCAAGGGCGTGCTGATCCTGTCGTCGTACCTGGCCTCGCGCTACTCGCGCTTCCACGCCCACGCCATCGTCGCCAGCCTGGTGTTCGAGCAGACCTACGGCATCGTCGAGGGCGACAGCGCCTCGCTGGCCGAGCTGGTGGCGCTGCTGTCGTCGATCGCCGACGTGCCGGTCAGACAGTGCTTCGCGGTCACCGGCTCGGTCAACCAGTTCGGCGACGTGCAACCGATCGGCGGCGTCAACGAGAAGATCGAGGGCTTCTTCGACATCTGCGCCGCGCGCGGCCTGGACGGCACGCACGGCGTGATCGTGCCGCAGGCCAACGTGGCGCAGTTGATGCTGCGCGACGACGTGATCGAAGCGGTGTCCGCCGGGCGCTTCTCGATCCACGCGGTACGCCACGTCGACGACGCCGTCGAGGTGCTGACCGGCCTGGCCGCCGGCGATCCGCTCGCGCCGCAGCCCGACAGCGTCAATGGGCGCATCGCGACGCGGCTGCGCGAGTACGCCACGCTCGGCCGCAGCGGCCAGCGCCGCGTCGCCCGCCGGCGTGTCGTGACCATGACCCACGTCCACGTCCCCGATGGCAATGGGCCGGGGACGAGCGAGCCCTGAATCGACCGGCGAGCCCGATGAACGCTCCACTCGCCCCGCCCGCCCGCCATGTGCTGGCCGTGCTCGACGACACCGTCGAGGGTGCACTGGTGATCGAGTGGTCGGCGGCGCTGGCGCACACGCTGCAGCGCGAACTGGCCGTGGTCTACGTCGAGAGTACGCCGGCGCTGGTGGCCGCGGCGCTGCCCGGCACCCTGGTCCTGGCCCACGCGGGCGCGCAGTGGGCACCGTTCACGCCACCGGACGTCGAGCGGGGCTTTCGCGTGCAGGTGCAGCGGCTGCGCACGCTGGCCGGCGCGATCACGCTGCGTCATGCGGTCAACTGGTCGCTGCGCACGGTGCGCGGCGCGCTGCCGCACACCGCCTTCGAATTGCTCGCCGAAGGTGACCTGCTGTTCATCGCGTCGCCGCTGCCGCTGCGGCTGCTGTACGCCTCCCGCGGGTCGGGCGCAGCGGCCCGGCCGGCCCGCGCCACGCGGGTGGCCACCGTGACCGACGGCAGCGAAGCCGGCGCGCGCGGCGTGCGTGCGGCCACGCAGCTGGCGCAGGCGCTGTCGGCGCCGCTGCAGGTGCTGCAGCTCGCGCCCGGCGAAGACGCGACCGAGCCGTTGCTGCGAGCCGGCCTGCAGCACGCCGACGTGCTGGTGCTGCCGCGGGCGCTGGCCTCGCAACGCAGCCTGGCCCGCGCACCGTGCCCGACGCTGCTGGTGGCCTGAGGACGGCCATGGCAACCCGTCCGGCCGCCGGCGAGATGCGCGAGATGAAGGCGCTGGCGCTTTCGGGCGGCGGCTTCCTGGGCCTGTACACCGCGCATGTGCTGCAGGCCCTCGAGGCCCGCGCGGGCGTGCCGCTCGGCCGCTGCTTCGACCTCATTGCCGGCACCTCGATCGGCGCCGTGCTCGCCCTCGCGCTGGCCTACGAAGTGCCGATGGTGCGGCTGGTGCGCTTGTTCACCGATCACGGGCCACGGGTGTTCTCGAGCCGCGCGCTGCCCGCCGGCACCGTCAGCCGGCTGCTCGACCTGACGCGCTCGGTGCTGGGCCCGAAGTACACCGGCGAGGCCTTGCAAGAGGCGCTGGCGGTCGAACTCGGCGACTGGCGGCTCGGCGACGCGCTGCACCCGGTGGTGGTGCCGGCGGTCGATGTCGGCGAATGCCGCACCAAGGTCTTCAAGACGCCCCATGCCGAAACCTCGCTCGGCGACGCCGATCTGCGCGCCGCCGATGTCGCGATGGCCGCGTGCGCCGCGCCGGCGTACTTTCCGTCGGTGCGCATCGGCGAACGGCTGTACGCCGACGGCGGGCTGTTCGCGGTGGCCCCCGACCAGGTCGCGCTGCACGAAGTCGAGCACTTCATCGGCGTCGAGCCGGCGCGGCTGTCGATGCTGTCGATCGGCACGGCGACCGCACGCTACCAGCCGCGCGAAGGCGTCGAGGAGGAAGCCGGCGCGGTCGGCTGGTTGAGCGAAGGCCGGCTGATCCTGACGCTGATCTCGGTGCAGCAGCAGCATGTGCAGGCGATGATGGAAGATCGCCTGGGCGAGCGCTACCTGCGCCTGGATGCCGAATGGCCGGCCGACGCCGGGCTGGGCATCGACGTGGCCACCGCCGACGCCGCGCAACGCCTGGCTGCGCTGGCCAAGAAGACGATGAGCACGATGAAGACCGCCGAGGCGCGGCGGCTGGCACCCTTTCTCGAACCGGTGCCGGCATCATGAAACCTTCGCCGACCCTGCATGCTTTCGCCGGCCGTGTGCTGGTGCTCGGCTTCGGCTGCATCGGCCAGGCACTGTTGCCGCTGCTGCTGCGCCATCTCGGGCTGCGGCCCGATCAGCTGACCATCGTCAAGCCGCACCCGCACGACCTCGACGCGGCGCGTGCCGCGGGGGTGCACTGCGTCGTGCAGGCGGTGACACGCGACAACCTGCACAGCCTGCTCGCGCCGCGGCTGTCGGCGGGCGATCTGCTGCTCAACCTGTCGGTCGATGTCTCGAGCGTGGCGCTGCTGCAGTGGTGCCGCGACGCCGGCGTGCTGTACCTGGACACCTGCATCGAGCCGTGGGCCGATGGCTACCTCGATCCGACGCTGAGCGCCTCGCAGCGCAGCAACCACGCGCTGCGCGAAGCGGCGCTCGCGCTGCGCGTGCCGGGCCAGGCACCGACGGCGGTGCTGACGCATGGCGCCAACCCGGGCCTGGTGTCGCACTTCGTCAAGCAGGCGCTGCTCAACATCGCCGCCGATACCCGGCAGGCAGAAACGGCGCCGGTCACGCGCGAGGGCTGGGCCGGGCTGGCGCAGCGTCTGGGCGTGCGCGTGATCCACATCGCCGAGCGCGACACGCAGGTCGGCGCCCGGCGCAAGGTGCTCGGCGAGTTCGTCAACACCTGGTCGTCGGAGGCGTTCGTCGACGAGGGCACGCAGCCGGCCGAGCTCGGCTGGGGCAGCCACGAACGCCACTTCCCGCCCGACGGCGCATGGCATGCGAGCGGCACGCCGGCCGCGATCTACCTGAATCGTCCGGGCGCGGGCACGCGCGTGCGCAGCTGGACGCCGATCGGCGGGCCGATGCACGGCTTCCTGGTCACGCACGCCGAGTCGATCTCGATCGCCCAGTACCTGACGCTGGGCCAGGGCCGCAGGCCCGACTACCGACCCACCGTGCACTACGCCTACCACCCGTGCGACGACGCGGTGCTGTCGCTGCACGAACTGGCCGGACGCAACTGGCGCATGCCATCGCGCCAGCGCGTGCTGCGCGACGACATCGACAGCGGCATCGACGAACTCGGCGTGCTGCTGATGGGCCATGCGCGCGGCGCGTACTGGTACGGCTCGCAACTGTCGATCGGGCAGGCGCGGGCCCTCGCCCCGAACAACAGCGCCACCACGCTGCAGGTGGCCGCCGGCGTGCTGGCGGGCGCCGTGTGGGCGCTGAAGCACCCGGCACGCGGCATCGTCGAGCCCGACGAGATGCCGTTCGACGAAGTGCTGGCCGCCACCGTGCCGTACCTCGGCCCGATGGTCGGCGTGTACAGCGACTGGACGCCGCTCGCCGATCGCGGCTGGCTGTTCGGCGAAGACGTCGACCGCGACGACCCCTGGCAGTTCAAGAACTTCCGCGTCACATGAAACCCAACCTGAACGGCTTTGCGCAAGAACTCGTCGATTCGCTCGCCGGGCGCGCCGGCGTGTCGTTCGCGGTCGTGCTGCCCGACGGCACGCGCCTGGCCAGCGGCACGCAGGCGCCTGCGTTCACGGTCGTGCTGCGCAACGATGCCGCCCTGCTGGCGTTGATGACGCGCGGGCACATCGGGCTGCTCGAGTCGTACTTCGACGAAGCCATCGACGTCGAGGGCGACATCGGCGCGGCATTCGCCGCCGGCATGGCCTCGGGCTTCGACAGCCGCTTCAACCCGCTCGGTGCGGTCGAGAACAACCTGCTCGAGTGGCGCTACTCGAACCGCAGCGTCGAGCAGGCCAAGGCCAACGCCCGTGCGCACTATGGCCTCGGCGAAGCCTTCTACCGGCTCTGGCTCGACGAGCCGCTGAAGATGTACACCTGCGCCTATTGGCCCGACGATCGGCCCGGCGGCACGACGACGCTCGAGCAGGCGCAGCGCCAGAAGATCGACCATGTCTGCCGCAAGATCCGGCTCGCCGAGGGCGAGCGCTTCATCGACATCGGCTGCGGCTTCGGCGGCTTCATGTTCCGCGCCCACGAGATGGTGGGCGCGCTCGGTACCGGCCTCAACACCACCACCGAGCAGGTCGACTGGCTGCGGCGCGAGATCGCGCGTCGCGGCCTGGGCGATCGCCTGAGCGTGCGCGAGGGCGACTTCCGCGAGGTCGACGGCCCCTACGACAAGGTGGTGTCGATCGGCGTGCTCGAACACGCCGGCCGCGACCAGCTGGCCGAGGTGATCAAGGCCCACGCCGATTTCCTCAAGCCCGGCGGGCTGGGCATGCTGCACTTCATCGGCCACCTCGGGCGCCACGACACCGAGCTCTTCATCCGCAAGCACGTGTTTCCCGGCGGCTGGATCCCCAGCCTGGCCGATGCGCTGGTCGAGATGGAGCGCTGCGGCCTCGAGGTGATCGACATCGAGAACCTGCGCCGCCACTACGCGCCGACGCTCGACGCCTGGGCCGAGCGCTTCGAGCGGCGCTGGCCGGAGATCCAGGCGCTCGACCCGCAGCGTTTCACCGAGCGCTTTCGCCGCATCTGGCGCAGCTACCTCGTCGGCTGCGCCGAGATGTTCCGCTCGCCGGCCGGCTACACGCACCTGTTCCAGATCGTCTTCAGCAAGGGCAACGTCACCCGCAGCAATTACCCGATGAGCCGCAAGCACCTCTATGACGGCTGAGCTGGCGAGCTACCGCGCACGCTGCGAGCGCATCGCGTGCCGCGGTCCGAGCCGGCCACGCCGGCCAACCGCTGGGACTGGCCAAGCGCACCTCGAACCTGTTCCGCGACCGGCGCGAGGGCAGCAAGCAACGGCTGGACCTCGGCGACTTCAGGCATGTGCTGGAGGTCAATGCCGCCGAAGGCTGGGTCGACACCGAGGGCCTGGTGACCTACGAAGCGCTGGTCGAGGCCACGCTCGCGCACGGCGTGATGCCGCAAGTGGTGCCGCAGTTGAAGACCATCACCGCCGGCGGCGCGGTGGCCGGCGTCGGCATCGAGGCCACCTCGTTCCGCCACGGCCTGGTGCACGACACGCTGCTCGAGGCCGACGTGCTGCTGGCCAGCGGCGAGATCGTGACCTGCCGTCCCGACAACGAACACCGCGATCTGTTCCTCGGCCTGCCCAACTCGTACGGCACGCTCGGCTACGCATTGCGGCTGCGCCTGCGCACGCAACCGGTGCGGCCCTTCGTGCAGGTCGAGCACCTTCGCTTCTCGACGCCACCCGAGTTCTTCGCCGCGCTGCAGCAGGCCTGCGACGGCAGCGCCGATTTCGTCGACGGCGTGGTGTTCGCGCGCGACGACCTGGTGCTCAACGTGGCGCGTTTCGTCGATGCCGCGCCGGCCCTCAGCGACTACACCTACGAGCACATCTACTATCGCTCGCTGCGCGAGAAGCCGACCGACCACCTGACCACCGCCGACTACCTCTGGCGCTGGGACACCGACTGGTTCTGGTGTTCGAAGAACGTCGGTGCGCAGCACCCGCTGGTGCGCCGCCTGCTTGGCCGGCGACGGCTGAACTCGCGCACCTACACCCGGCTGATGCGCTGGAACGCTCGCTGGGGCCTGACGCGGGGCCTGGCACGGATGCGCGGCGTGCACACCGAATCGGTGATCCAGGACGTCGACCTGCCGGTCGATCGTGCCGAGCCGTTCCTCGACTTCATGCTCGCCGAGATCGGCATCCTGCCGATCTGGGTCTGCCCGATCCGCCCCGCCGACCCGACGCGGCCGTTCGCGCTCTACCCGCTGATGCCCGGCAGACGCTATGTGAACTTCGGCTTCTGGGACGTGGTCGAGAGCCGCACGGCGCACCCGCCCGGCCACTTCAATCGCCTGGTCGAACACCGGGTGATCGAGCTCGGCGGCATCAAGTCGCTGTACTCGGAGAGCTTCTTCACGCGCCGCGAGTTCGCCCGCGCCTACCGCATCGGCCGCTACAACGCATTGAAGGCTCGCTATGACCCGGAGTTGCGGTTGCTCGGTTTGTACGAGAAGTGCGTGCAGGGGCGCTGAGAGTTGTCTCTGGTTGATCGCGTTGCTTTGCCGGGTTCCGGCCCGGCAGGCCGGGTAACTTTCATTTGCGGGGCCAAATGAAAGTCACCAAAGCAAAGGCCCTCAATGCAACACCTTTCATGCGTTCTGCACGCTGCGGAACCCCGGCCCAGCGGGCCACTTGGAGGCCGTGCGACACATCGAACCCGCCGCGCACTCGACGGCGCGGGCCTCGCAAAGCCTCGCCCGCGCAGATTCGCTGGATCCCCGGCCAAAGCGCAGCGAGGCCGCGTCGAGTGAGCTGTCGCTTCGATCTGCGGCGGTGGCTCCAGGTGGCCCGCCGGGCCGGGCGTGCGAGGCGAGAAGAACGAGCTGAGAGGTTTTGCATTCAGCCCCTTTGCTTTGGTGACTTTCATTTGGGGCCGCAAATGAAAGCCACCCGCCTGCCGGGGCGGGACCCGGCAAAGCAACGAAGCAAACAGAACCTCTTCAAAGCAAGCCATCGGCTTGCCGAAAAAACCCAAACTCGCTTGAGCAGCTATCTCGCCTCGGCAGGCGCGACGCTCGCGACCGGAAGCTGCCGCACCAGCCCCGCCGCCAACTCGGCAATCTCCGCCTCGTCGAGCGTTTCCTTGGCCAGCAACGCCTGCGCAGCACGGTCGAGCACGGGGCGATTGGCAGTCAACACGCTGGTCGCCAGGTCGAAACCCGCCTGCACGATGCGCTGCACCGCGGCGTCGATGCGTTCGGCGGTGTCGGGGCTGGTGGTGCTGCCGTTCCAGGCCGGCGCACCCGGCACGTCGAGCAGGCGCGGCGGCCCCTCGGCGTAGCTGACATGGCCCAGGCCCTCGTCCATGCCGTAGCGCGTGACCATGTCGCGGGCGATCGCGGTCGCGCGGGCGATGTCGTCGGCCGCGCCGGTGGAGAGCTCGCCGAACACCAGTTGCTCGGCGGCGCGGCCGCCCAGCAGCACGGCGATCTTGGCGTCGAGTTCGCTGCGCCGCACCAGGTAGCGGTCCTCGCTCGGCCGCTGCAGCGTGTAGCCGAGCGCGCCGATGCCGTGCGGAATGATCGACACCTTGTGCACCGCGTCGCTGCCCGGCAGCGCCAGCGCCACCAGCGCATGGCCCATCTCGTGATGGGCCACGACCTCGCGTTCGCGCGGGCTCAGCACCCGGGTCTTCTTCTCGATGCCGGCCACCACGCGCTCGATGGCGTGCGTGAAATCGTCGAGCGTCACCGCCTCGGCCCGCCGCCGCGTCGCCGCCAGCGCCGCTTCGTTGACGACGTTGGCCAGGTCGGCGCCGGCCAGACCGACCGTCAGGCCGGCCACCTGGTCGAGATCGACGCCGGGCGCGAGCGCGATCTTCTTGACATGCACGCGCAGGATCGCCAGGCGTCCCTTGCGGTCGGGCCGATCGACCAGCACCTGGCGGTCGAAGCGGCCGGCGCGCAGCAACGCCGGGTCGAGGATCTCGGGCCGGTTGGTCGCGGCCAGCAGCACCACGCCGACGCTCGGGTCGAAGCCGTCGAGCTCGACCAGCAACTGGTTCAGCGTCTGCTCGCGCTCGTCGTGGCCGCCGAAGCCGGGGAACGCGCCGCGGGCCTTGCCCAGCGCGTCGAGTTCGTCGATGAAGATGATCGCCGGCGCGTTGGCGCGCGCCTGCTCGAACAGGTCGCGCACGCGTGCCGCGCCGACACCGACGAACATCTCGATGAATTCCGAGCCGCTGATCGAGAAGAACGCCACGCCGGCCTCGCCGGCCACCGCGCGCGCGAGCAGCGTCTTGCCGGTGCCGGTGGGCCCCATCAGCAGCACGCCCTTCGGGATGCGCGCGCCGAGCCGGCCGTGCTCCTTCGGGTTCTTCAGGAAGTCGACGATCTCCTGCAACTCGGCCTTGGCTTCGTCGACCCCGGCCACGTCGTCGAAGGTCACGCCGGTGCTCTTCTCGACGTAGACCTTGACCTTGCTCTTGCCGATGCCGACCAGGCCACCGGCACCCATCTTGTCGGCGAACTTGCGATAGAAGAGGTACCAGATGCCGAAGAAGATCAGCGCCGGCGCGATCCACGACAGCAGATCGTGGAACCAGGTCGATTCGTGCACCCGCGTGTAGGGCACGCCAAAGCGCGACAGCCGCTCGGCCACCGCCGGTTCGACCAGCGCCGACACGACCACCTTCTTGCCGCCGGCCTCGGCCGCCTTCAGGCGGCCGCTGATCAGGCGGTCGCCGACATCGACGCTCTCGATGCGGCCCTCGGCCAGGTACTGTTCGAAGCGGCTGTAGGGCACCGTCTCGACGACCTGCGCCTGGATCCACCAGTCGCGCAGCAGCATCATCGCCAGCAGCGCGAAGATCAGGTAGCCGAGATTGAGGCCGGTCTTCTTTTCCATCACGGTATCGATTGCCGCACGGTCGGCGGCCGCGCGCCTTGATGGCAGTCAAGCCAGAGCGCGCCGGCCGCCCTAGCCCGGTCGAACACGCGGCCGTGGACGGCGCCTGCGACGCCGTGGCGCAGGATAGTGACGCTTGGCGAATTCGGTTGCCGCGACGTAGGCCAGCACGATCAGCAACAGGCTGCCGAGCAGCGCTGGCGACAGCGCGACGAGGTTGAAGAGCGTGGCCGCCGGCGGGATGAACGGCAGCGCCACGGCGATGGCGGCAACCAGGACCGTCGTCGTCCACAGCAAGGTGCCCGGCCGGCTCCTCCAGGCCGGCAGATGCGTTCGCAATACCAGCAGGACCGCCAGTTCGGTGAGCAGCGAGACCACGAACCAGGCGGTCTGGAACACCGGCTCGGACGCCTGGAAGACGTTCAGCAACAGCCAGAAGGTGAGCAGGTCGAACAGCGTGCTGGTGAGGCCGAACACCAGCATGTAGCGTCGCAGGTCGCGCACATCCCAGTGCTGCGCGGCGGCGAGGCGGTCGGCGTCGACCCGGTCCGACGAGATCGCGACCGACGGCAGGTCCGACAGGAAGTTGTTCAGCAGGATCTGCTTGGCAGCCAGCGGCAGGAAGGGCAGCAGCGGTGCCGCCAGCGCCATGCTGACCATGTTGCCGAAGTTGGCGCTGGTGGTGATGCCGACGTACTTGAGCGTGTTGGCGAAGGTGCGGCGGCCCTCCGCGACGCCCGCGCACAGCACGTCGAGGTCGGAGCGCAGCAGCACCAGATCGGCGCTTTCGCGGGCGACGTCCACCGCGCCATCGACCGAGATGCCGACATCGGCGGCGTGCAGCGCCGGCGCGTCGTTGATGCCGTCGCCAAGAAAGCCCACGACACGGCCGCGGTGCTGCAGCGCAAACACGATGCGTTCCTTGTGCTGCGGCGCGACCTCGACGAACAGCGTGGTCTTCTCGGCGCGATGGCGCAACGCCTCGTTCGACATCGCGTCGATCTGCTCGCCGGTGAGCATCGCCTCCGCCTCGAGGCCGACGCTTGCGGCGACGTGGGCCGCGACGTGGCGGTTGTCGCCGGTGACGACCTTGATGTCGATGCCCAGTGCCGCAAGCCGGTCCAGCGTGAGCCGCGCCGTGGCCTTGGGCGGATCGAGAAAGCGCAGGAAGCCGACCAGGCACATGTCGGCCTCGTCGTCGCGCGTGTAGGCGCTGCGCGCCTCGACGCTGCGCGTGGCCAGCGCAAGCAAGCGGAAGCCCTTGGCGCCCTGCTCGCTGAACCAGCGATCCAGGCCGGCGCGCGCCTCGTGATCCAGCGCCACGTCGTCCGACCCGCGGGCCACCCGCGTGCAGATCGCCAGCATGTTGGCGAACGCGCCCTTGGTGATGATCAGGTGCGGGCCACCGGCTTGCGGTGCGACGACGATGCTCAGCCGCTTGCGCAGGAAGTCGTAGGGAATCTCGTCGACCTTGCGGAAGCCGCTGGTGTCGAGCCCGGCCTGCTTGCCGGCAGCCACGAGGGCCACGTCCAGCGGATTCTCGATGCCGGTCTCGAAGGCCGCGTTCAGGTAGGCCAGGCGCAGGACCTCCGGCGAGGTGCTGCCGTCCGGCGCGGTGGCCGCGTCCAGCGTCATCACGCCCGCGGTGAGCGTGCCGGTCTTGTCGGTGCACAGCACATCCATGCTGCCGAGGTTCTCGATCGCCTCGAGCCGGCGCACGATGGCGCCGCGTGCCGCCATCCTGCGTGCGCCCGCCGACAGCGTCACGCTGACGATGGCCGGCAGCATCTCGGGCGACAGGCCGACCGCCAGCGCCACCGCGAACAGCATCGACTCGATCCACGGCCGGCCCAGCCACTGGTTGACGATCAGCACGAACAGCACCATCACCACCATCACCCGCAGCAGCAGCACGCCGAACTGCTGCACGCCGCGCGCGAACTCGGTCTCGGGTGCTGCGGTGCGCAGGCGCTCGGCCACGGCGCCGAAAGCGGTGCGCTCCCCGGTGTGCACGACCAGGACCTTGGCCTTGCCGCTGCGCACCGAGGTGCCGAAGTGAACCGCGTTGGTGCGCCGCGCGATCGGCGTGCCCGCGGCCAGCACGCCGGGTTGCTTTTCCACCGGAAAGGACTCGCCGGTGAGGCTGGCTTCGCTGACCAGGAAGTCACGCGCTTCGAGCACGAGGCCATCGGCCGGCACCAGGTTGCCCGCCGACAGCTCGACGATGTCGCCGGCCACCAGCGCGCGGGCCGCGACCCTGCGCGTTTGGCCGTCGCGCCGCACCATCGCGGTCAACGCCAGCCTGTTGCGCAGCCGGGCAATGGCGTTCGAGGCGCGGTACTCCTGCAGGAAAGTCAGGCCACTGCTGCCCAGCACCACGGCCAGGATGATCGCGGCGTCGAGCCAGTCGCGAAGCAACGCCGAGACGATGCCGCCGAACACGAGGATCAGCAGCAGCGGGCTCTTGAACTGCGCGAGCACCTGGCGCGCGATGCCTGCCGCAGGCTCTTCGTCGATGGCGTTGGGTCCATCGCTCTGCAGGCGGCGCGCCGCCTCGGCGGAGGTCAGGCCCTGGGCGCCGCTGTGCAGCTCATCGAGCAACTCGGAAGGCGCGCGGCT
Organism: uncultured beta proteobacterium; assembly: GCA_963783785.1. Classification (GTDB taxonomy): domain Bacteria; phylum Pseudomonadota; class Gammaproteobacteria; order Burkholderiales; family Burkholderiaceae_C; genus CADEEN01. The sequence goes on from CAWAOQ010000006.1 coordinate 234,183, forward strand.
CCAGTAGGCTGCATCCCGCGGCAGCGCGTGCGACGCGCGGCGTGTCGCGCCAGACTCAGATGGGTGCACCACGTTCCGGCATCCGGCTGCCCGGCATCGGGCCGGTCCTCTGTTGCATCACGCCATCGATTGCCGCATGGCCGGCGTCCGCACGCCTTGATGGCAGTCAATCGACCAACGCCGTGACGTCGGGGCTGCCGTGCCGAACCATCTCGTGCAGCGCCTGCGCCGACTGCGGCCGGCCGAACAGGTGGCCCTGGAAGGCCCGGCAGCCGAAGCCGATCAGGCAATCTCGCTGGGCCGGCGTTTCGACCCCCTCGGCGATGACGGTCAGGCCCAGGCTGTTGCCCAGTTGCGTCACCGCACGCGCGATCGCGGCGTCCTGCGGGTTGTTCATCATCTCGCTGACGAACGAGCCGTCGATCTTCAACTGGTCGAGCGGCAGGCGCTTGAGGTAGGTCATCGAGGCATACCCGGTGCCGAAGTCGTCGAGCGAGAACCTCACGCCGTGTGCGTGCAACTGCTCCATCTTCAGCACGCAGTCTTCGACGCTGTCCAGCATCGCCGTCTCGGTCAGTTCGAGCCTGAGGTGCGAAACCGGCGCGCCACTGCGCTCGAGCACTTCGAGCACCAGCCCGACGAAACCGGGGTCGCGCAACTGCGTGGCGCTGACGTTGACGGACACCGTCAGCCCGGCCATGTCGACATCGGCAGCCCAGGCCGCCAGCTGGGCACAAGCGGCCTCGAGCACCCAGCGGCCGAGCGCGCGGATCAGCCCGGTCTCCTCGGCGATGGGGATGAACAGCTCGGGCGCCACCAGGCCGTGCTGCGGATGGTCCCAACGCACCAGCGCCTCGGCACCCAGCAGCCTCGAGTCGTCGCTGAAGACGGGCTGGTAGTGCAGCACGAACAGGCCCTTCTCGATCGCTTGCCGAAGTTCGGATTCGATCGTCGCACGCTGCACGGCCCGCGCCTGCGTGCTTGCATCGAAGAGGCGCAGGGTGTTTCGTCCCGCCGCCTTGGCCTGGTACATGGCGTGGTCGGCGCGCTGGATCAGCTCGTCGACGCCGAAGGCGTGGTCGCTGAAGAGGCTCAGACCGAGGCTGCCGCTGCATACATGGGAGCGGCCGCCCAGTTCATGGGGCCGCCGCAGTGCAGCGAGGATCTTCGCCGCCACCGCGGTGGCCTGGGCGACAGCCGTCTCGGCGACATCGCTCAGATCGGCGGTCAGCACGACGACGAACTCGTCGCCGCCGAGGCGGGCCACCGTGTCGCCCTCGCGCACGCAGTGCAACAGACGTTGCGCGACCTGTTGCAGCAAGCGATCGCCGACGTCGTGTCCGAGGGTGTCGTTGATGGTCTTGAAGTGGTCCAGATCGATGAACATCAGTGCGCCGGCGTGCCCGGTTCGCGCGCTCACCGCCAGCGCCTGGTGCAGCCGGTCCTTCATCAGGCGCCGGTTGGGCAGGCCGGTCAGCGCGTCGTAGAACGCGAACTGCTCGATCACCGCTTCGCGCGACTTGCGTTCCGAGATGTCGCGCATCGTGGCGATGTAGCGCAGCACTTGCGAATCGTCGTCCGGCACGGCCGTGATCGCGAGCCACTGCGGGTACACCTCGCCGCTCTTGCGCCGGTTCCAGACCTCGCCCTCCCAGACACCATTGCGCTGCAGGCTGTCCCACAGCTCGGCATAGAAGGCCGCGTCGTGGCGCCCCGATCGCAGCAGGCGCACCGGCTGGCCCACGGCCTCCTCCCGCGTATAGCCGGTGATCCGGGTGAACGCCTTGTTGACGCGCTCGATCACGCCGCCGGCGCTGGTGATCATCAGGCCATCGCGCGTCTCGAAGGCCGCCGCGGCGAGACGCAACTCGACATCGATGCGGCGGCGCTCGGTGATGTCGGCCAGCGTGACGCGCATCACCGACGCGGCGCCGGGCGCAGCGATGCAGAGGCAGTCCAGCTGCGCATCGAGACGCTTCCCATCGCCACCCTGCAGCGTCAGTTCGATACGGCCAGCGCCGCTGTCACGCCCGAGGCGCAGCTCATGCCGCTGCCATCGATCGCGGTCTGCCGGCACAACCAGATCCTCGAATCGGCTGCCGACCAGCCGCGCGCGGTCGATCTTCAACAGCTGGGCGCCGGTCAGGTTGGCCTCGACGACGAGGCCATCGGCGTCCAGCGTCAGGTAACCGACCGGCGCAAAGTCGTACAGGTCGGCGTAGCGATCGCGCGCTGCGGCGAACGCAGCCTGCGCCAGGCGCAACTGCTCGTTCTGCCTCTCGAGCTCGATCCGTTGAATCCGCAGTTCGTGGGCCAGCGCCTCGGCCGCCGGCGCTTGCGCCTTCGCCGCCTTCGGCCGGGTTGCACGTCGTGTAGTCGCCACCCTCTTCCCTTCATCGACCGGGTCGATGCCACCGCGGCCAGATCGGCCCCTGCCAACGCCCGGCCGGGCAGGCCGATTGTCGCCGCTCAGGGCGTCGCCAGCACGCAGCGCGCAACCAGTTCGAGCGCCGCGGCTGCGCTGTCGACCTGCACGACACCGTCGACCTGCGCCGCGCCTTCCAGACCGACCACCAGCTTGCCGAACTGGCGGCCCAGCGCGACCTCGCTCAGGGTGCCGAAGTTGTCGCCGATGGCCACCAGGCACAGTGCCGCCCGCGCGATCACCGCGTTGCGCGCCTCGCCGATGCCGCTGGCGATGACCACCGTCGCGTAGGGATTCGCGGCCTGCGGCTCGGTGTCCGGCAGCACCCCGATCGCGACCCCGCCGGCCTCGGCCGCGCCGCGGCAGGCCGCTTCCATCACGCCGGCGCGGCCGCCGCAGATCAGCGCCAGCCCCATCTCGGCAATGCCGCGGCCGACGGCCTGGGCGGCGGCGTACTGGGCCGGCGTGGCCTGGCGCGGCCCGATCACGGCCACCGGCATGCGGATCGGCGACTGGCGTTGTCGCTGCGCGGCTCGGGCCAGCAGGCTGTCGCTCAGCGTCGGGCTGGGTCATCGCGGGTCACTCACAGGTGTTTCTCGTGCCGGCTGCCGAACCAGGCGCCGGCCGTCATGATCGCCGAACAGGCCGCCGTGATCAGCAGCGCCAGCGCCGCGGCGGCAGGAAAATCGGAGCCGGTCTCCGAGATCAGGCTGTAGAGCTGCAACGGCAGGATCTCCAGCCGCGTGCCGACCAACGCCAGCGCGGTGCCGTAGGCGCCGAACACCACCGCCGCGATCAGGCACAGGCTGCTGGCGATCGGCGCCGCCAGCTGCGGCAGCATCACCTGGGCAAAGGCCTGCGCCGGCGTCGCGCCGAGCGACTGCGCGACATCGAGCTGCGCCCGATCGAAGTTCACGAACACCGGCAACACCCCCATCACCACGCGCGGGATCAGGTAGTACGACGACGCGAACGCCAGCCCGACCGGCGTGAACAGGGCCTTGCCGACGACCGCGCTGTCGGTGCCCAGCAGCGCCAGCAACTGCGTCACCAGCCCGGCGCGGCCGTAGGTCAGGATGAAGCCGTAGGCGACGATCAGGCCGGAGAACGTCAGAGGCAGCGCGATCACGAAGGCCAGCAACGTGCGCTGGCGTTCCTCCATGCGCGCCAAATGCAGCGCGACCGCGACGCCGACCGCCAGCGACAGCGTCGAGGCCACCAGCGTCAGCACCGCGCTGCCGGCCAGCGACGGCCAGAACGTCGACATCGCGAACACGCGCGCGAAGGCCCCGAGGCCGTCGCGCAGCGCATCGATCATCACCGCCGCCAGCGGCAGCGCGAAGAACAGCGCCAGCAGCAAGACCGCCGGCGCAGCAAGCAGCGCGAACGTGCTGCGCTTCATCGGTCGATCTCAGTCAATCCACCACACTGCGTACACCGCGGGAATTGACCAAGCAAACGCCGCGGATCCGGCTTCGCCGGTCCGCTGGCGTTGCCCCCTTGAGGGGGAGCGGCGCAGCCGCTTCGGGGGTGGGCCACATCAGCGCGCCCCGGTGGCGGTGACGTAGCCCTGGTCGATCTCGGCCTTCTTCGCGGCGGCGGCACGCACGTCGAGCGGGCGCACCTGCGGCGCCGTCGGCAGCTTGTCGGCCACGCTGGCCGGCAGCATGATGCCCGGCACGCTGGGCCGCACGAAGCCTTCGGCGAAGATGCCCTGGCCGAAGTCGCTCATGATGAAGTTCAGCCACAGCTTGCCGGCGTTGGGGTTCGGGCCCTTCTCGACCAGGCTGATGCCGTAAGGCGCAGCCGCCGAGGCCTCCTTCGGGATCACCACCGCGACCGCGTCGCCGAGGCCGTCGGTGATCTTGGCCTTCAGGCCGTCGTTCTCGTAGGAAATCCAGATCGGGATCTCGCCCTTGACGAACTGCGCATACGGCGTGGTGCCGAGCACGCGCAGCACGCTGCCGGCCTGGTGCAACTTGCCGAGGTACTCGAGGCCGGGCTTGACGTTGTTCATGTCGCCGCCGGCCGCGAAGTTGGCGGCGAAGCTCATCACCTGGCCGACGCCGGTGGAACGCGGGTCGAGGTAGACGACGGTGTTCTTGTACTCGGGCTTGAGCAGATCGGCCCAGGACTGCGGCACGTTCTTCACCAGCTTGGTGTTGACGACGAAGGCGATGGTCAGCGAATGGATCGTGAACCAGCGGCCGTCGGGATCCTTGAACACCGTCGGCAGCTTGTCGAAATTGACCGGCTTGAACGGCGCCACCAGGCCCTTGTCGACGGCGTCGACCGCCGAGGCCGCGAAGTAGTACGCGGTATCGGCCTGCGGGCGGTTGCGCGCCTTGTCGAGCGCCACCACGGTGGCCGCCGAACCGAGGTCGTTGTAGACGATCTCGACCTCGGGATAGCGGTTCTTGAAGGCGCGGAACTGCGCGCCCCAGTTGGCCCAGGTCGGCCCGGTGTCGAAGCTCACCACCATGCCCTCCTTGCGCGCCGCTTCGTAGAGCGCTTTCTCGCCCGGGTACAGCTCGGGCGAGGTGGTCACGGATTGCGCCGCGGCGATGCCCGACAGCATCACGACGGCCGACGACAGCAACAACTTCATCAGCTTGCTCATCACGGGACTCCTCATCAGGGGTTGGACGAAAGGAACTGGATCGCGTCGACGGGTACCCGCACCCGCGTCAGCGCCTCGCGCGAGGTGGTCTCGAGCTTCAGGAACGCCTCGCCGATGGCCAGGTCGAGTTGGCGCGTGGCGCCGAAGAAGCGATCCTTCAGCACGCGCACATCGAACACGTTGGCCCCCGCCTCGCCGTGCGCCGGCTCCAGCCGCTCGGGCCGGATCAGCACGTTCAGCGCCGCGCCCGCGGGGCGGCCGTGCGGTGGCAATTGCAGGCGGCCGAGCGCGAAGTCGCCGCTGTCGGGGCCGATGGCGGTGCCGGCAAGCACGTTGGCTCGGCCGACGAAGCCGGCGACGAAGGCATCGACCGGCTGGTCGTAGATGAGCTGCGGCGGGTCGTACTGCACCAGCCGGCCATCGCGCAGCACCGCGACGCGATCGGCCAGCGACAAGGCCTCGTCCTGGTCGTGCGTGATCAGCAGCGCGGCGATGTCGTGCAGCTTCTGGATGCGCCGCACCTCGTCGCGCATCGCCACCCGCGTGGCGGCGTCCAGCGCCGACAACGGCTCGTCGAGCAAGAGCGCGTGCGGCTCGAAACTCAGTGCCCGGGCCAGCGCGACACGCTGCTGCTGGCCGCCGGACAACTGCGCCGGCAGGCGCTCGGCCAGACCGGCCAGGCCGACCATCTCGAGCATCTCGTCGGCCTTCTTGCGCCGCGCCTCGGGCGCGATGCCGCGCACGCGCAACGGGTAGGCGATGTTCTCCCACACCTTCATGTGCGGGAACAGCGCGTACGACTGGAACACGATGCCGCAGCCGCGCGAGGCGACGCTGGCCGCCGTGACGTCCTGCCCGGCCAGCCGCACGACGCCCGACTCGGGGCGGAAGAAGCCGGCGATCAGCTTCAACAGCGTGGTCTTGCCGCAGCCCGACGGTCCGATGCAGACGACCAGCTCGCCCTGCTGCATCTGCAGCGACAGGTCGAAGATGCCGGCCTTGCCGCCGGGGTAGCGGAAGGTGACGTGGTCGAGTTCGACCGCGAGCGTCGTCATCTTGGCCCTCCCCGCCATCGCCGTCGCACGCTGCGTCGACAGCGCGCCCGCCACCGACGCAGCCAGCGCCAGCACCAGCAGGATCACCGTCGCGGCGCAGGCAAAGCCGGTGGCGCCGTAGAAGGCCTGCAGCAGCACGACAGGGTAGGTGCGGTTGAGGAATCCGGCGACCAGGTTGGAGAACTGGAATTCGCCGATCGACAACGCGGCCACGACGATCAGCCCCGACAGGATCGAGTGGCGCAGGGCCGGCAGCACGATGTGCATGAAGCGCTGCATGCCGCTGCTGCCGAGCGACTCGGCGGCCTCTTCCAGCACATGCAGCCCCAGGCGCTGCATGTCGGCCACCACCGCCTGCAGGAAGTAGGGCAGGCCGAGCACGATGTGCCCAGCCACCAGCAGCCACAGGCTGCCGAGCCAGGGCAGCGTGTCCGACGAGAACACCAGGATGAAGCCGAAGGCCAGCACCAGCGGCGGCAGCGCCACCGGCAACTGGTAGAGCCCGCTGGCGATGGCGCGCACGCGCGGATCGCGGGCGCGGAACACCGCGTAGGCCAGCGGCAGGCCGATCGCCACGCAGGCCGCGCAGGTCACGCCGCCGACGATCAGGCTCGAAGAAAACGCGCGGCGAAAACTCGGATCGTTGGCGACCTCGAGGTACCAGCGCCCGGTGAAGCCGGTGGGAAGGATCGTGTTCAGCCAGAGTTCGCCGAACGAGCCGACGAACAACAGCGCGATCGGCGTGATCAGGTAGAGGAGATAGAACGCGGTGACGACGCGCGGCAGCATGGACGAAAAGCGAAGTGGCGCAGCGTGGTTGCCACCCCGGTGGCGCCTCGCGCGCTTGTTGCTGGGCCTTCTGTGTCTCACGGTGACTGTGCCCAGCCGGACCCCGCGCGAGGTTGATCGCGATCAACGCGGTCGGCGGCGATGGCCACGTCCTGGCGATCGTGCGACGGCTACCGCGCCCTGCTGTCGAAGCAGCGCAATGACTACAAGGCCTGGCTGCGGGCCAATGCACCGCAGGCGCGCGTCACCGGCGAGTTCGACATCTCGCTGAACGCGGTCGCGGTGCAGCTCAACGGCGCGACGCTGGCCCAGGTGTCGGCGACGTCGATGGTGAAGCTGGCGCAGTACGAGGGGCTTTACTACCCGAATGCGGTCGACCCCGACCTGGCGCTGATTCAACGCCGCCGCAGGCCTGGGCGCGCAATGGCGGCGCGGCCGACGGCGGGCGCCGGTGTGAAGGTGGCCATCGTCGACTCCGGCATCGACGTCACTCATCCGTGCTTCAGCGATACTGGCTACGCGACCCAGACCGCAGACGGCGACCCGCAGCTTCACCAACAACAAGGTCATCGCGGCCAAGGTCTTCAACAACAAGATGCCGTCACAGCGGCTACACGGCCGAAGCCGTCGACTCGCACGGCACGCACGTGGCCGGCACGGTGGCGTGCAACTACGAGACGCCGACCATCGTCAACGGCGTGACGCTGCCCTACAAGCATGTCGGGCGTGGCACCGCGCGCGCTGCTCGGCAACTACAACGTCTTCCCCGGCGACGTGGAAACGCGCGTTCCGAGGACATCCTGAACGCGCTGGAGGCCGCCTACGGCGACGGCTTCGACGTCGCCAACATGAGCCTCGGCGGCGGTGCGCAGCGGCATCCAGGACCTGCTGACGGTGGCCGTCGACAACCTGGACATGGCGAACATGGTGGTCGCCATCTCCAACGGCAACGAGGGTCCGGGCTATTGCACCGTCGGATCGCCTGGCACGGCGGCGCGCGGCTCTGACGGCCGGCGCGAGCGCGGTCGCCACGATTTCGTCGGCGCGCCGGTGACTGTGGGCGGCAGCGAGCTATGGCGCTGTCAAGCGGCGATTTCGGCGTCCGGCGACCGTTGAGCGCGCCGCTGGGCGTGGTCACCGACCCAGCAGCCCGTTCAACGGCCTGTCACTGGCCTGCGCCGCCTTCACTGCGGGCACCTGACCGGCGGAGATCGCCCTGATCTCGCGCGGCACATGCAGCTTCTCCGACCAAGATGCGCAACGCGCAGGCCGCCGGCGCGGTCGGCCGTGCTCGTCGTCAACAACGTAGCCGGCGACCCGACCGCGATGGGCAGCGACGGCACGCCCAACCAGCCCACCGATCCCGGCTTACATGGTCAACGTCGGCGACGGCCGCCGCGCTGAAGACCGCCGACGGCGCAGCGACCACGATCGGCGCGGCAGCTCGGCACCTACGATGCGGTCGCCGCCAACGCCGACATCATGGCCGGCTTCAGCAGCCAGGGGCCCGACCGACGTCGACTTCCGCGTCAAGCCCGACGTCGATGGCACCCGGGCGTCAACGTGCTGTCGTCGATCCCGCGCAGCTACTGCGGCGGCGCGCCCTGCTTCGCGTTCTTCAGCGGCACCTCGATGGCTTCGCCGCACCTGGCCGGTCGCGCCGCGGTGGTGCGCGGGCAGCACCCCGACTGGTCGGCCGCGAAGCGTGCAGTTGCGCTGCGGCTGCGACTGCGGCGATTGACCTGGCTCAGTGCGTGAGCCGTCCTGTGGGGCGATAAGTCCTCATTCGCTGGGCCTCGCGATGCAAGCGCACTGGGAACACTTCGAGCACGGCGCCGACATCGGCGTGCGCGGCTTCGGGGCGACCAAGGCCGCCGCCTTCGAGCAGGCCGCGTTGGCGCTGACCGCGGTGATCACCGACCCGGCGGAGGTGCACGCACTGCAGGTCGTGCCGATCGCCTGCGAGGCGCCCGACGACGAAATGCTGCTCGCGGCCTGGCTCAACGCCGTGGTCTACGAGATGGCGGTGCGGCGCATGCTGTTCGGCCGCTTCGAGGTCGTGCTCGACGGCACGCGCCTGGCCGCGCAGGCTCACGGCGAGCCGACCGACGTGCGGCGCCACCGCCCGGCGGTGGAAGTCAAGGGTGCGACGCTGACCGCGCTGCGCGTCGCGCGCTGTGACGACGCCGGCGGCGCAGGCTGGCTCGCACAGACCGTGGTGGACGTCTAGGATGAAACGGCCCCCACGCTCACTTCGTTCGCTGCCCCCCGAGTGGGCGTCAGTCCGCTTGGGGCGGCCCGGCGCGTCCTGATATGGACCTGAACCTGCTCCGCCGCCATGGCCCCTGCGAATGGGAGCTGCCCGCGCAGGGCGCGATGCGCGTGCCGGCATTGATCTACGCCGACGAAGCGCTGGTGCGCGCGATGGACGACAAGGTGCGCGAGCAGGCGGCCAACGTCGCCGCGCTGCCCGGCATCGTGCGCGCCTCGTACGTGATGCCCGATGCCCACTGGGGCTACGGCTTCCCGATCGGCGGCGTCGCCGCGTTCGACGCCGACGCCGGCGGCGTGGTCTCGGCCGGCGGCGTCGGTTTCGACGTCTCGTGCGGCGTGCGCTGCCTGCACACCGGCCTGCACCGCGCCGACATCATGGCCGTGCAGCGCCGCCTCGCCGACGCGCTGTACGAGCGCATCCCGGCCGGCGTCGGCAGCACCGGCGCGATCCGTCTCGGCGCGGCCGAGATGGACGCGATGCTGGCCGGCGGCGCGAAGTGGGCGGTGCAGCGCGGCTGGGGCAGCGAAGCCGACCTCGAACGCGTCGAGGAACACGGCCAGATGCTGCATGCCAAGCCGGGCAAGGTCTCGGAGCACGCCAAGCGACGCCAGCGCGACGAGATGGGCACGCTGGGCAGCGGCAACCATTACCTCGAAGTGCAGGAGGTGGCCGAGGTCTTCGACGCGCGCATTGCCGCCGGCTTCGGCCTGGCCGCGGGCGACATCGTGGTGATGATCCATTGCGGCTCGCGCGGGCTGGGGCACCAGATCGGCAGCGAGTTCCTGCGCGAGATGGCGATCGCCGCGCCGCGCTACGGCATCACGCTGCCCGACCGCGAACTGGCCTGCGCACCGATCCGCTCCGAGCTGGGCCAGGACTACCTCGGCGCGATGCGCGCGGCCATCAACTGCGCACTGGCCAACCGCCAGATCCTGACCGCGCTGGTGCGCCAGGTCTTCGCCGATGTGCTGCCGCGGGCGAAGATGCCGCTGCTCTACGACGTCTCGCACAACACCTGCAAGCTCGAGCGCCACCAGATCGATGGTCGCGTTCGCGAGCTGTACGTGCACCGCAAGGGCGCGACACGCGCGCTCGGCCCCGGCCATGCCGACCTGCCGGCCGCACTGCGTGACTTCGGCCAGCCGGTGCTGATCGGTGGCTCGATGGGCACCGGCTCGTACGTGCTCGCCGGCACCACCGCCAGCGAAGGCCTGGCGTTCTCGTCGGCCTGCCACGGCGCCGGCCGTGCGATGAGCCGCCACCAGGCGCTGCGCACCTGGTTCGGCCGCCAGGTCATCGACGAACTCGCCGGTCGCGGCATCCTGGTGCGCAGCCCGTCGTCGCGCGGCGTCGCCGAAGAGGCCCCCGGCGCCTACAAGGACGTCAGCGCCGTCGTCGACGCCGCGCACGACGCCGGCCTGGCGTGCAAGGTCGCGCGGATGGTGCCGCTGGTGTGCGTGAAGGGGTGAGGACCGCGTGAGGCCGCCACGCTACACGTGCGTCTACGAGGAATGGCGTTTGCGTCGCTTTGCCGGGTCCCGCCCCGGCAGGCGGGTGGCTTTCATTTGCGGCCTCAAATGAAAGTCACCAAAGCAAAGGGGCTGAATGCAAAACCTCTCAGCTCGTTCTCCTCGCCTCGCACACCCGGCCCGGCGGGCCACCTGGAGCCACCGCCGCCAATCGAAGCGACAGCTCACTCGACGCGGCCTCGCTGCGCTTTGGCCGGGGTCCAGCGACTCTGCGCGGGCGAGGCTTTGCGAGGCCCGCGCCGTCGAGTGCGCGGCGGGTTCGATGTGTCGCACGGCCTCCAAGTGGCCCGCTGGGTCGGGGTTCCGCAGCGTGCAGAACGCATGAAAGGTGTTGCATTGAGGGCCTTTGCTTTGGTGACTTTCATTTGGCCCACCAAATGAAAGTTACCCGGCCGCCGGGCCGGGACCCGGCAAGCATCGCGAACAGAAGAACTTCGAACAGAAGAAGATGAACGACACCCTGCGCCTGTTCCTCGCCGGCGACGTGATGACCGGCCGTGGCATCGACCAGGCCCTGGCGCAGCCGAGCGATCCGGTGCTGTACGAGGACTGGATACGCAATGCGCGCGACTACCTGGGGCTGGCCGAGCATGCCAACGGCCCGATCGCCGTGCCGCTGGCGCCCGAGGCCGTCTGGGGCGATGCGCTGGCCGCACTCGATCGTGCGCAGCCCGACCTGCGCATCGTCAACCTCGAGACGGCGGTCACCACCGCCGGCACCGCATGGCCCGGCAAGGGCATCCACTACCGCATGCACCCGGGCAACGTCGGCGTGCTGCGCGCAGCGCGCATCGACGCCTGCGTGCTGGCCAACAACCATGTGCTCGACTGGGGCCGGCAAGGCCTGGCGCAGACGCTGCAGACATTGCAAGGCGCGGGCATCGCCACGGTCGGTGCCGGCGCCGACGCGAACGCCGCGTGGGCGCCGGTGCGGATGCCACTGCCGCGGCGGGGCCACGCTGCTGCTGTTCGCGCTGGCATTCGGCAGCGCCGGTGCGCCGGCCGACTGGGCCGCGACCGCGCAGCGCCCCGGCATCGCCTGGCTCGACAAGCCGACGCGCGCCGGCGCCGACCGCTGGGCCGAGCACATCGGCCGCCAGCGCCGGGCCGGGGACACCGTGGTGGCGTCGGTCCACTGGGGCGGCAACTGGGGCCGCGACGTGCCGGCCACGCACCGGGAGTTCGCGCACCGTCTGCTCGATGCCGGCGTGGTCGACGTGCTGCACGGCCACTCGTCGCACCATCCGCTGCCGATCGAGGTCTACCGCGACCGGCTCGTGTTGTACGGCTGCGGCGACCTGCTCAACGACTACGAGGGCATCGGTGCGCACGGCAGCCTGCGCTCGGACCTGGGCTGCCTGTACCTGGCCACGCTGGCGCGCGGCACGGGCGCCTTGCGCGAACTCGAGATCGTGCCGATGCAGATCCGCCGCTTTGCGCTGCACGACGCCGATGACACGGCCCGGCGCGACCTGTTGTCGCTGTTCAACGAACAGCGCCCGTCACTGGGCAGCCGCGTCCAGACGGCGCCGGCCGGCGGCTGGCGCCTGCGCTGGTCCGCAACCTGAGCACCCGCCCCAAAGGACCTGGCGGGGCCTCAGGGCCGGGCGCTCTTCTCGTGCACCCGCTCGGTTTCGATCGCCGCCACCAGCGCGCGCATCTGCTCGGCCAGCATGCCGAGCATGTCGTCGATCGCCAGCACGCCGACCAGCATGCCGTGGGCGTCGGTCACCGGCACGCGCCGCACGCCCTTGCGTCGCATCGCAGCCAGCGCGTCCATCACCGAATCGGTCTCGCGCACGGTGACGAGGTCGTTGCTCATCACGTCGCCGACGCGAAACTGCCGCGGGTCCATGTCCTTGGCAATCACCGCGGTGACGAGGTCACGGTCGGTGAGCATGCCGGTGACGACACGGCCGCGATCGGTCTCGTCGACGACCACCAGGCTGCCGACATGCTGCTCGCGCATCAGCCGCGCAGCCTCGTTCAATGCCAGGTGCGGATAGGCGAACACCGTGTCTCGGGTGCACAGGTCGCCGGCGGTCAGGGGTTGGTACATGGTGGTCCCTCGTGGATCAGTATTCCGGCGGCATGCCGGCCGGCCGCTGCGCTGCAGGCGCAGGCAGCGTCGCAATCAGGCAATCGGTGGTCAGCAGCAGGCTGGCGATCGAGGCCGCGTTCTGCAGCGCCAATCGCGTCACCTTGGCCGGGTCGATCACGCCCATCTCGATCAGGTCGCCGTACTCGCGCGAGTTGGCGTTGAAGCCGTAGCTGCCTTCGCCCGCGCTGACCTGCTCGAGCACCACCGAGGCTTCCTCGGCGGCATTCAGCACGATCTGGCGCAACGGCTCGGCCAGCGCGCGTTCGACGATGTGCACGCCGGCCTGGATGTCGGGGTTGGCGTTCTTCATGTCGGCCAGCACCCGCTGACAACGCACCAGCGCGACGCCGCCGCCAGGCACGATGCCCTCCTCGACCGCAGCCCGCGTGGCGTGCAGTGCATCCTCGACGCGGATCTTGCGTTCCTTCATCTCGGCCTCGGTGGCCGCGCCGACCTTGATCACGCCGACGCCACCCGCCAGCTTGGCCAGCCGCTGCTCGAACTGCTCGCGGTCGTACTTGCTGGTGGTGGCTTCGATCGACTGCTTCAGCTGCGCGACGCGTCCGGCGATCGCCTCGGCATCGCCCATGCCACCGATGATGGTGGTGCGGTCCTTGTCGACCTCGATGCGCTTGGCACGCCCGAGCTGCTCGGGCGTCATGTGCTCGAGCGTGCGGCCGAGCTGCTCGGAGATGACCTGCCCGTGCGTCAGCAGCGCGATGTCTTCGAGCATCTCGCGGCGGCGGTCGCCGAAGCCCGGCGCGCGCACCGCACAGCACTTGATCACGCCGCGCAGGTGGTTGACCACCAGCGTGGCCAGCGCGTCGCCTTCCATCTCTTCGCAGATCACCAGCAGCGGCTGGCTCTGCTTGGCCACCAGCTCCGAGGGTCGGCAGCAGGTCCTTGACCGACGAGATCTTGCGGTCGGCCAACAGCACCAGCGGATCGTCGAGCACCGCCACCTGCTTGTCGGGCTGGGTGATGAAGTACGCCGACAGGAAGCCGCGGTCGAACTGCAGGCCTTCGACCACCTCGAGCTCATTGGCGACGCCGGAGCCGTCCTCGATCGTGATCGCACCCTCGCGGCCGACCTTGTCCATCGCCTGGGCGATCAGGTCGCCGATCGAGCGGTCGTTGTTGCCCGAGATCGCCGCCACGTGCGCAATTTCCGCCGACGTCTGGCAGGGCTTGGCCAGCGTCTTCAAGTGTTCGACCACGCGGACCGTGGCTCGCTCGATGCCGCGGCGCACGTCCATCGGGTTCATGCCGGCGGCGACGACCTTCATGCCCTCGCGCACCATCGCCTGCGCCATCACCGTGGCGGTGGTGGTGCCGTCGCCAGCCATTTCGCTGGTGCGCATCGCCACTTCGCGCACCATCTGCGCGCCCATGTTCTCGAACGGGTCGGCCAGCTCGACCGATTTGGCGACGATGACGCCCGAATTGACGATCGCCGGCGCGCCGTAATCGCGCTGCAGCAGCACCGTGCGGCCGCGCGGTCCGAGCGTGACCTTCACCGCATCGGCCAGCGTGTTGACGCCGTCGATGATCTTGTGGCGCGCGTCCTCGCCGAACAGGAAGGTCTTGGCAGTCATTGCTTCACCTCGCTCGAGCGCGCGTCAGTGCGATTTCTCGCCGGCGGAGATACGGCGCGCTTCCCGCCCGGCCCGCGTGGCGCCTTCGAGGAAGCGAACCTGCTGGTCGACCGCGAGCTGCTCGAAGCTCGGGTGCGCCACCTGCGTGCGGTCGAAGTGGTACTCGTCGCCGGCGTCGCTGACGATGCGGCCGATGCCGTCGTCCGACAGCGAGCGATGCGGCCATGAATGACCGCGTGATGCTGCTTGACCTCGCCGCGGCGCTCGCGCGCGTATTCCTCGAGCTGGCGGCCGACGGCGTCGAACGCACCGTGCACCGCGCGCTGGATGTCCTGGTCGGCGTGGTGGTTGCTGGCGACGATCTCGGCGTCGGGCACGCGCACGCTGACCTTGACGCTGTATTCATGGCCCTGGTGGCGCCGGTTGGCCGCCGATTCGACGGCGACATGGCAACTCATCACGTCGGGCGTCCATTGGTCCAACTTGGCCGCCAGGCGCCGGATTTCGGGCTCCAGCGAAGGCAGCGGCACGATGTCGCGAAAAATGATCTGCAAAGGCAACTTCATGGTGCTCTCATCCCTTCTTCTTCAGACTTCAATTCGAAGCCGGACGCCAGGCATCTTCCCGCGGTCACTTGCCTCAGCGGGCGAGCAGCGCTTGCGCCGGCACGGCGATGGCCTCGCGTGGCAGCCCCCAGCGCTCATACGCTGCCCTCGGGCTCGGCCAGCCGCTCGGCCAGATCGCTGTCGCGCAATGCGGTGTAGTCGGCATCCACCGTGCGCACGATGGCCTTGCGCGCCTGCGCACCCAGATGCGCCTTCAGATGGCCCAGGAAGGGGCTCGAAGCCACCAGCACCAGGCCGGCACAACGGCCGTCGGCGATGCCCTGGTCGAGCAGTCGCGCCACCTCCTGCGCGAAGCGATCGCGCTCGCGCTCGCGCGGATTGGTGCGCGGCGGGTAGACCGCGCCGGCCGTGCCTGGCGCGCTGCCTTCGGCATAGCCAGGCCGGTCATAGGCCAGCTCTTCGCCCTTCTGGCGACTTTGCGGGTGCACCAGGTCAGCGATGTGGGTATAGACATGCGGCTTGCCGGTTTCTTCCAGCACGCGCGCACGCGCCGCGTTGGCAATCACCATCCAGTTTTTCATGATCACCTCTCAGCGTCGGGGCATGTTCAAGGGCCAGCTTGTCGACCTTCGAGAAGCACCCACACGCCCCACACCCGTAAGCAGACACCTGCGCGGCCCGGATCGCGTTGATGGGGAGCAATCGCGGTGCCGCGACGCTCGAATCGGCATTGCGCCAAATCAAAGCAATCCGCGTGTCAGTGGCTATATTTGAATTGCCGTCGGTCGGAAGGGTCCAACCGGAAAATCGACAGGCGCAAGTGAGGTTCCCCACGCTGTGGGGGAGATCGTGGTGTCACCGACACCATGATGGATGAGGACATCCTCAGACTGTCCTTGCCCTCTGGGGCGGGTCAGGGGTCCTCACCGGACCCGCCATCTCGCAAGGGATGGCGGGTTTTCCTTTGTGAGCGTGAAAGCCGTGCGCGCCGCCGTGGCAGGCGGCGCATGCAGTGCTATTCGCGCAGCGCGGCGAAGTTGGCCCCTTCGGTCCAGACCCGCAGCATCTCGCCCCACGCGGCCTGGGCCTGGCCGAGCAGCGCGAGCGGCGTGTCGCTGTCGGCGGCGGTCTCGCTGTCGGTGTCGGGCAGCGGCGACCATGGCGCGATGCCGCTGTCCATCCAGCGTTGCGACAGGCCTGCGGCGTCGGCACGGCCGCGTTCGAGCACGCGCGACTCGACCTCCATCCACTGGCGCCATTGGGTCGCGATGTCTTGCATCGACTGGGCCCATTGCGTGGTGGCGAGGTTGGCCTGCAGCGCGAACAGCGAACCCCAATCGGGCGCCTCGGCGGCACGCCCGGCGGCATCGCCGATGCGTTCGGTGGCGCTGTGCAGCGCGGCCGCCTGGGCCTGCTGCAACTCGCACAGTCCCCTCATCAATTGCTGCGAGGTGTCGAGCGACGCACCGAACATCCTGCGCGTGAATGCGAGCATGTCGAGCGCGACGGGTTCGGTCGGATCCGAGGTCGAGGCTGCGGCCGGGCTGGCGGCTTGCTGCGGCGGTGCCGCGCGGGTCGGCCGTTGATGACGTGGGGGTGTGCGTGCCATGGCGCGCTCCTGTGCAACGGGTGGAGGGGTTGACCACTCTAGGCGCAGCGCGGCCGCGCGCCTTGATGTCCCGCAACCGCCGTGCGATCGCGCGATCGCGCAATCGCGCCGCCACCCGCCGCTCGATGGGCCTCGGCGCTCAGTGCCGCGGCGGCGCGCTGACCACCCGCCGCAGCTTGCCGCTGGCGTGCTCGCGCAGGGGCTCGGCCGCGCTGAACGTGATGCGCGTGCCGGTGACACCGTGTTGCGCCAGCAGTGTCCGGATCGCATGCCGGCAGCATGCGAACGCGGCGTGCGCGTCGGCCACGGCCGGCTCGAAACGCAGTTCGAGTCCGCCGCCGGCATGGCCGATGACCTGGAACTGCGTGACATGGGCCTCCTCCTCGATCGCCGTCTCGAGCGCCAACGGCAGGATCGGCACCGCCCGTCGGCGCGCATCGCGCAGCGTGAGGGTGTCGCCGCTGCGGCCCTGGACCTCGATCGCGGTGAAGGCGCTGCCGCAGGGGCAGCGCCCGGGCAACACGCGCACGCGGTCGTCGAGCCGGTAACGCAGCAGCGGCTGCGTGCGGTTGGCCAGGTTGGTCAGCAGCGTGGTGTGCGACACCTCGCCCGGCGGCACCGGTTGCAGCCGCTCGTCGACCGGCTCGAGGATCGCCCAGTCGTCGTTGACGTGCAGGCAGCCATGCGCGCACTCCCAGGCGATCGAGAAGCATTCCGACGCGCCGTAGGCGTTGCGCACCTTGCAACCGAACGCGTCGCTCACCTGGCGCCGTTGCTCGGCCGACAGCTGTTCGCCGCCGACCCAGACTTCGCGCAGCGACAGCCGCAACGTGCCCTTGCGCTGCAACTGCGCCAATGCGGCGGCGCAACTCGGGTAGGTGATCACCACCGTCGGCTGCAGTGCCTGCAGCGCCGCCGCCACGCTGCGCAACGGCTGTTGCACCGACAGCAGCGTCAGGTCCGGCGCCAGGCCGATCGGCGCGATGCGCTGCAGCCGGGTCATCGTCACCAGCCCGGCGAAATGGCCGCCGGTGGCGCCCACATAGGCGAAGCGCTGGCCGAGGCCCCAGCTGCCGAGGCTGGCCTGCAGCGAACCCAGCGAACCGGCACTGCGCAGGCGCAGCGCGTCGATGGCATCGTAGGCCGCGAGGCTGCGCGCGTCCTGCACGAACCAGCCCGGCACGCCGCTGGTGCCCGAACTGGTCCACACCAGGTAGTCGCCGAGCCAGGCATCGGCAATGCGGTCGGTATCGGCGATGAACGACGCCGCAGCGTCGCGCGTGATGCGGCGATCGGTGGCCCAGTCGTCGAAGTGCAGCATCAACTCCGCCTTGTCGACCGGCTCGAAATCGGCCAGCCGCTGCGCGCCGGATGCCCGCCGCCGGTACAGCGGCGAGTCGCGCAGTGCGCACGCCATCAGCGCCGCGAGCCGCTGCTCGCGCAGCGACGCCGCGGTGGTCGGCGCACAGCCCGGCGGCCCAGGTCTCGTTCCAGGCCTGGAGCCACAGCCATGGATCGAATGGCGGCGCGGGATGAGACATCAAACCCTCGTTGCACCTTGCTCGCGCCGGCACATCGGCCATTCTGGGCAGGTGCCAGCGGCCCCGCTTGCGCGATATCAACCAGGGCCTGGCGCAGTTGGCCTAGCGTGATGCCGTCCGCTCGGGAGTCTGGCCATGAACGAACTGAAGACGATCCTGGTGCATGTCGATGCCGCGCCGAACATGCGCACAGCGGCTGAAGCTGGCCCAAGGGCTGGCGCAGAGGCATGGCGCCCACATCGAGGTGCTGTATGCGGTGCTGCCGGCGGTGCTGCAGTTTCCCTACGCGTTCGCCGGCGACGCCCAGGCCGCGTCGATGCTGATGGGCTTCGAGACCGACCAGCGCGAGCGCGCCCGGGCCGCCTTCGAGCACGAGCGCAAGGCCAGCCCCGCGCTCAGCGAGGCCGCGTTGGTACGAGGCGACCGACGAGCCGGTGCGGGCGGTGATGCAGCACGCCTGGGGCGTCGACCTGCTGCTGCTGGCGCAGCACGACCCCGACCCGAAGGTCTATTCGGGCCTGCCGCCCGAGTTCACCGCCACGGTGCTGATCGACAGCGGCAAGCCGGGCCTGGTGATGCCCTACGTGGGTGCCGGCCCGACGGTCGGCCAGAACGTGCTGATCGCCTGGAAGCCGACCGCCGAATCGGCCCGCGCCGTCACGGCCGCGTTGCCGCTGCTGCAGCGTGCGCAGAAGGTGCACGTCGCGGTGTGGGACGAGTCGTCCGCGCCCGATGCGCCACCGCCCGCGGTGGCCATCGAGCCCTACCTGCGCCGCCATGGCGTCGCCGCCGAGGTGCATCGCGGCGGCCGACCCGGTCACGACGTCGGCGAGTTGCTGCTGTCGCTGGCGGCCGACCTGCAGGCCGACCTGCTGGTGATGGGCTGCTACGGCCGCGGCCGGGCGCGCGAGTGGCTGCTCGGCGGCGTGACCCGCTCGGTGCTGCAGTCGATGACGCTGCCGGTACTGATGGCGCATTGAGCGCCTGATGGCGCCCTGACAGCGGCCCGCTGACGGGCCGTTGACGGGGTCGGGACGGTCCGAGGGAGGAGGCGGCGAGGCCCGGGCGCGCGGCGGCGGCATACTGTGCTGTCCGCAACACCCGCCAGCCCGCCAGCCTGCCGTGTCCCTCGCCCATATCGCCATCCTCGATGACGAGCCCGACATCACGGCGCTGCTCGGTACCTACCTGCGCAGCCACGGTTTCCGCGTCAGCGAGCTGCACCACGGTGCCGAGCTGATGGCGCTGATGCAGCAGGACCCGCCGTCGCTGGTGCTGCTCGACCTCGGCCTGCCCGGCGAAGACGGCCTGACGATCGCGCACCGGTTGCGCGAGATCGGCGCCGTCGGGCACCTGGGCCTGATCATCGTCAGCGGCCGCGGCGATGCGGTCGATCGCGTGGTCGGCCTGGAGATCGGTGCCGACGACTACATCACCAAACCGTTCGACCTGCGTGAACTGCTGGCGCGCGTCAAGGCCGTGTTGCGCCGCACCGAGGCCACCGCGATGAGCACGTCGGGAAGCGCCGCTGCCGTCGGCGGCGCTGCCGCGCCGAGTGACCGCCTGCGCTTCGCCGGTTTCACGCTCGACCGCGCCGGCGCGCCAGCTGCGCGACCACGACGGCCGCGAGGTGGTGCTGACCAGCGGCGAGTTCGACCTGCTGACGGTGTTCGCGCAGCACCCGGGCCGCGTGCTGTCGCGCGACTTCCTGCTCGAGCAGACGCGCGGGCGCGAAGCCGCGCCGTTCGACCGCACGATCGACGTGCAGGTCGGCCGCCTGCGCAAGAAGCTCGAAGTCGACCCGCAGGATCCGCACATCCTGAAGTCGGTGCGCGGTGCGGGCTACATCCTGGTGGCGCCGGTCAGCGCGGGATGACTGCGCAGCGGCACGACACGCAACTCTTCCGGCAGGTGTTCGACGCCTGCCCAGACGGCGTGCTGCTGGTCGATGGCCAGGGGCTGATCGTGCTGGCCAACCCGGCGGCCGCCGCCCTGCTCGGCTACCGCGTCGACGCGCTCGAAGGCTTGCCGGTGGATCGCCTGGTGCCCGACCGGGTGGCACCGCGCCACGCCGCCCACCGCCAGGCCTATTCGTTGGCGCCGAAATCGCGCCCGATGGGCAGCGAACTCGAACTGATGGCCAGGCGTGCCGACGGCAGCGAGGTGATGGTCGAGATCGCTCTGGGCCCGTTGCGTGCCGGCGACGCGGACTTCGTGGTCGCCTCGGTGCGCGGCATCGGCGCGTACCCGCGCGTCAAGCACGCGATGCAACGCGCGCACTACAACGAATTCGTCGTCCAGCTCGGCCGCGTTGCGGTCGACACGCTGGACCCCGACGAGTTGCTGCGCCGGATGCCGGCCCTGGTCTGCCAGGCGCTCGAGGTGCAGGCGTGTATCGGTATTCCTGCTCACGCCGAACCAGCTCGAGCTGCGCGCCGCCAGCTTCAGTGGCGTGGTTGCCGACGCGGATGGGCCGATCGTCTACCCGAACCGCCCCGACACGCTGATGGGCTACGCCGTCGCGCAGCGTGCGCCGCTGGTGGTCGCCAACCTCGCCCGCGAGCAACGCTTCGACGTCCCGGCCCCCCTGTTGCAGGCCGGTGCCCGAAGCGGGCTGGCGGTGCCGCTGATCGACCGCGGCAAGGTGATCGGCACGCTCGGCCGCGTGGTCGAACCAGCTGAATCGCTTCGGTGACGACGAGGTGGCGTTCTTCGTGGCCCTGGCCACGCTGCTGTCGAACAGCCTGCAGCGGGCGCAGGCCGAGTCGCAGCTGCGCCATGCGCAGCGCATGGAGACCGTGGGCCAGCTGACCGGCGGCGTCGCGCACGACTTCAACAACCTGCTGACGGTGATCCAGGGCAACCTGCAGTTGCTCGACGACCAGCCGGCGGTTCGCAACGACCCGCTGGCGCGCCAGTTGGTGGCCGCCGCTTCGCGCGCCGGCCAGCGCGGCGCCGACCTGACCGGCAAGCTGCTGGCCTTTGCGCGCCGCCAGACGCTCGAGCCCAGGCCGGTCGACGCCAGTGCGATGCTGCATTCGCTGGGCGAGATGCTGCGCCGCACGCTCGGCGAGAACATCCGCATCACGGTGCAGACGCCGGCGCATTGCCCGCGCTGCCTGGCCGACCCGATGCAGCTCGAGTCGGCCCTGCTCAACGTGGCCGTCAACGCGCGCGATGCGATGCCGCGCGGCGGCGCGCTGGTGCTGCGCTGCGGCAGCGGCGAGCCGCCGGAGATCGACGACGCTGTCCACCGCGCCAGGCTCGCTCGACGGCGGCAGCGACCACCGGCACGCCGCGCGGGACTGGGTCTGGATCAGCCTGCAGGACAACGGCGTCGGCATGACGCGCCAGGTGCTCGACCGCGCGTTCGAGCCGTTCTTCACCACCAAGGAAACCGGCCGCGGCACCGGGTTGGGGCTGTCGACCGTGTATGGCTTCATCAAGCAATCGCACGGCCACATCAAGATCGACAGCGCGCCGGGGGCCGGCACCAAGGTGACGATGTACCTGCCCGCGCTGGCCGGCGACGAGCACGAGGACGCGGCTGCAGCGGTGGCGGTCGAATCGATCCCGCACGGCCTGCGCGTGCTGCTGGTCGAAGACGATGCCGACGTGCGCGATGTCGCAGAGGCGTTCCTGCAGTCGATGGGCTGCGAGGTGATGGCCTTCGACAACGGCGAGGCCGCGCTGGCCGAACTCGGACGTGGCCACGCCTTCGACCTGCTGCTGAGCGACATCACGCTCGGCGCCGGCATCGACGGCGACGAACTGGCGCGGCGCGTCCATCGGCGCCACCCGGCGCTGCCCGTGCTGCTGACCTCGGGCTATTCGCGCCACATGGCCAGCGGCAGCCGCCCCGGCGCGCCGATGCGCTGGCCGGTGCTGAACAAGCCCTACACGAGGCACGACCTGGCACACGCGATCGCGCAGTGCCTGCAGGGCAGCGCGGCCTGAGCGATCGCCGATCAAGTCCGCGCGGGCCGCGTGTTGATGACCATCAACACCCGCACGGCGACGTTGGCTAGTCTTGTCGCAGCACCTCGCCGGGTGCTCGAGGAGACGAGTCATGGCCACGGCCAGCATGCACTGAGGAGCGGCGCCGATGCGCTACGGTGTGCATTCGGAGGTCGGTGCATTGCGCACGGTGCTGGTGTGCAGGCCGGGTCTGGCTCATCTGCGCCTGACGCCGGTCAATTGCCGTGCGCTGCTGTTCGACGACGTGCTGTGGGTCGAACAGGCGCAACGCGACTTCGCGCAGTTCGTTCGCGAGATGACCGCTCGCGGCATCGAGGTGCTGGAGTTGCACGAGTTGCTGGCGCAGACACTCGACATGCCCGAGGCCAAGCGCTGGCTGCTCGAGCGCAAGGTGGTGGCCGACAGCGTCGGCCTCGGCCTGGTCGACGATCTGCGCGTGGCGCTCGCCGAACTGCCGCACGCGCGGCTGGCCGAGTTGCTGATCGGAGGCCTGACCAAGGCCGACCTGCCGTTCAAGCCGACCGGCCTGCTCGCGGCCTACCTGGAGATCGACGATTTCGTGCTCGCGCCGCTGCCCAACGCGCTGTTCACGCGTGACACGGCTTGCTGGATCGGCGAAGGCGTGTGCCTGGGCCCGATGTACTGGCCCGCGCGGCGCGGCGAGACGCTGCTGATGGCCACGGTGCTCCGCTTCCACCCGCGCTTCGGCAACGCCGGCGCCCGCACCTGGTGGGGCGGCGACATCGGCCTGGACCATGGCCTGGCCACGCTCGAAGGTGGCGACGTGATGCCGATCGGCGGCGGCGTGGTGCTGGTCGGCATGGGCGAGCGCACCAGCCCACAAGCGGTGGTGCAACTCGGCCATGCGTTGCTCGGCGCGGGCGCCGCCTCCTGCGTGATCGCCGCGCAGCTGCCACGCTCGCGCGCGGCGATGCATCTGGACACCGTGTTCACCCAGTGCGCGCCCGATGTCGTGACCTACTTTCCCGAGGTCGTCGACAAGATCGTCTGCCACGAGTTGCGGCTGTCGTCGAAGGGCCGCGACCTGCAGTTGCGCTCGCACGCCGGCAGGCACCTGCTCGACGTGCTGGCCGAGACGCTCGAAGTGCCGACGCTGCGTGCGATCGCCACCGGCGGCGACAACTTCGAGGCCGAGCGCGAGCAATGGGACGACGGCAACAACGTGCTGGCGCTCGAACCCGGCGTGGTGATCGGCTACGACCGCAACACCACCACCAACCGCCGGTTGCGCCAGGCCGGCATCGAGGTCATCGAGATTCCCGGCGGCGAGCTCGGGCGCGGCCGCGGCGGCACGCATTGCCTGAGTTGCCCGATCGCGCGCGACGCGATCAGCTACCAGTGAGAAGGACGGTCCATGAGCTACAACCTCAAGAACAGGGGCCTGCTGTCGCTCGACGAGCTGAGCGCGCGCGACATCGCCTTCCTGCTCGAGATGGCGCACGAGCTGAAGCGCGCCAAGAGCGCCGGCACCGAGCAGCCGCAATTGCGCGGCAAGAACATCGCGCTGCTGTTCGAGAAGGCCTCCACGCGCACCCGCTGCGCGTTCGAGGTGGCGGCCTTCGACCAGGGTGCCAACGTGTCGTTCATCGGCGCCGGCGATTCGCCGCTCGGCGACAAGGAGAGCATCAAGGACACCGCGCGCGTGCTGGGACGGCTGTACGACGCGATCGAGTACCGCGGCTTCGAGCAGGACACCGTGCAGGAACTGGCGCGCCATGCCGGCGTGCCCGTCTACAACGGCCTGACCAAGCAGTTCCACCCGACGCAGATCCTGGCCGACTACATGACGATGCAGGAGCATTGCCCGGCCAGGCCGTTGTCGCAGATGCGCCTGGCCTACCTCGGCGATGCACGCTACAACATCGGCGACTCGCTGCTGCAGGGCGCGGCCTTGATGGGCATCGACTTTCGCATCGGCGCGCCGCGCGCGCTGTGGCCGGCGCAGGCGCTGATCGACGCCTCGCAGAAGAAGGCCCATGACAGCGGCGCCTGGCTGCGGTTCTGCGAATCGCCGGAAGAGGCGGTGCAGGACGTCGACTTCGTCTACACCGATGTCTGGGTCTCGATGGGCGAGCCCGAAAGCCTCTGGGGCGAGCGCATCGCGCAGCTCAGGCCGTACCAGGTCAACGCCGAGTTGCTGCGCATGACCGGCAACCCGGCGGTGAAGTTCATGCATTGCCTGCCGTCGCTGCACGACCGCCGCACGCGCATCGGCGAAGAGATCTTCCGCAAGTTCGGCATCGACGGTCTCGAAGTCACCGACGAAGTGTTCGAGTCGCCGGCCTCGGTGGTGTTCGACCAGGCCGAGAACCGCCTGCACACGATCAAGGCCTTGCTGGTGGCCACATTGGCGTGAACGAGGATGAAGCGTCGCCCTGTCCGTCGCTTTGCGTGGCGTCGCGCGTTGCGGTTGCGCGCGCGGCCCGGTGTTCGCGCTTTGCGTGTGTGCGCTGCTGATGCGCAATTTGTTGGTTTGTTTGACTGCGTCGCTTGCCGGGTCCCGCCCCGGCAGGCGGGTAACTTTCATTTGCGTGGGCCAAATGAAAGTCACCAAAGCAAAGGCCCTCAACGCAACACCTTTCATGCGTTCTGCACGCTGCGGAACCCCGACCCAGCGGGCCACTTGGAACCCGCGCGGCACATCGAACTTGCAGCGCACTCGACGGCGCGGGCCTCGCAAAGCCTCGCCCGCGCAGATTCGCTGGATCCCAGGCCAAAGCGCAGCGAGGCCTCGTCGAGTGAGTTGTCGCTTCGATCTGCGGCGGTGGCTCCAGGTGGCCCGCCGGGCCGGGTGTGCGAGGCGAGGAGAACGAGCTGAGAGGTTTTGCATTCAGCCTCTTTGCTTTGGTGACTTTCATTTGAGGCCGCAAATGAAAGTTACCCGCCTGCCGGGGCGGGACCCGGCAAGCAACGCAGTCAGCGAGGCAACGAAAGACGCAGCGACATCGCGCAGCGCAGACCCGACCTGCCAGAGCCGCCTCTCGCATCGCGCGCCCCATGCACTGCGTAGGAGCGATTGAAATGCGCATCGTCGCTGCCCTCGGCGGCAACGCCCTGATCCGACGCGGTGAGCCGCTGACGGTGGCCACCCAGCGCGAGAACCTGGCTGCCGCGGCGCGGGCGCTGGCGCCGCTGGCGCGCGAGCACGAGTTGGTGGTCACCCACGGCAACGGCCCGCAGGTCGGCCTGCTGGCGTTGCAGGCCGCCGCCTATGCCTCGCAGCACCCGGGCACGGCGCCGCCGCTGGACGTGCTCGACGCCGAGAGCGAAGGCATGATCGGCTACCTGATCGAGCAGGCGCTGGCGA
The DNA here is from genome assembly GCA_963783785.1 of uncultured beta proteobacterium. Classification (GTDB taxonomy): domain Bacteria; phylum Pseudomonadota; class Gammaproteobacteria; order Burkholderiales; family Burkholderiaceae_C; genus CADEEN01. Next base: position 259,594 of record CAWAOQ010000006.1, read on the forward strand.
ACGCGCTGCCCGACAAGCGCGTCGCCACGCTGCTGACGCAGATCGAAGTCGACGCCGGCGACCCGGCCTTTGCCGCACCGAGCAAACCGATCGGCCCGCTGTATGGCGCCGCGCAGGCCGAGCGGGTCGCGCGCAGCCATGGCTGGCAGTTCGCGCGCGACGGCCGGCATTGGCGCCGCATGGTCGCGTCGCCGCGTCCGCAGCGCGTGCTCGAGATCGGCGTCATTCGCCTGCTGCTCGAACAGGGCGTCACGGTGGTCTGCGGCGGCGGCGGTGGCATCCCGGTGCAGCAGCACCACGGGCGCCATGTCGGCATCGAGGCGGTGATCGACAAGGACCACGCCAGCGGCTTGCTGGCGCGTCAGCTCGACGCCGATCTGCTGCTGCTGCTGACCGACGTGCCCGGCGTCGCGCGCGACTACGGCGAGCCGATCGAGCAGTGGCTGCACGACGCCACGCCGGCATCGCTGACGGCGCTCAGCCTGCCCGAGGGCTCGATGGGGCCGAAGGTGCAGGCCGCGGTGGAGTTCGTCGAGGCGACGGGCCGGCGCGCCGCGATCGGCCGCCTCGAAGACGCCGTCGCGCTGGTCGCGGGCACCGCCGGCACGCAGGTGCGTCCCGACGCCCACGCCGACCTGATCGAAGCGCCGTCGCAATGGCGCCTGGTGGTCGAGCCCTGAGCCCGCAGGATGACCCGCTTGCCGCCGCACTACACCGCGATGGCGCTGACGCAGCCCGGTGATCCGACGCTGCACGCCGTCGAGCGCGACATGCCGGCACCCGGGCCGGGCCAGTTGCTGCTGCGCGTGCAGGTGTGCGGCGTCTGCCGAACCGATCTGCACCTCGTCGATGGCGAGCTCGACCCGCCGCCGGTGTTGCCGCGCGTGCCCGGCCACGAGGTCGTCGGCGTGGTGGCGGCCGTCGGCGCCGGCTGCCGGCGCTTCGCGACCGGCGCACGCGTCGGCGTGCCGTGGCTGCACGCCACCTGTGGCCACTGCGCCTGGTGCACCAGCCAGCGCGAGAACCTGTGCGAAAGCGCCCGCTTCACCGGCCTGACGGTCGACGGTGGCTATGCCGAGTTCATGCTCGCCGACGAGGCTTTCTGCTTTTCGCTGCCAGCCCGCTACAGCGACGAGCAGGCCGCGCCGCTGCTGTGTGCCGGGCTGATCGGCTGGCGCGCGCTGCGGCTGGCCGGCGACGCGCGCACGCTGGGCCTGTACGGCTTCGGCGCGGCCGGTCACCTGATCGCGCAGGTGGCGTTGCAGCAGGGCCGCCGCGTCTACGCCTTCACGCGACCGGGCGACGCCGCGGCGCAGGCGCTGGCGCGATCGCTCGGCGTGCAGTGGGCCGGCGGCAGCGACGAGGCCCCACCCTCGCCGATCGACGGCGCGCTGCTGTTCGCGCCGGTCGGCGCGCTGGTGCCGCTGGCGCTGCAGCACAGCCAGCCCGGCAGCACGATCGTCTGCGCCGGCATCCACATGAGCGACATCCCGCGCTTCGCCTACCGCCTGCTGTGGCGCGAGCGCAGCGTGCGCTCGGTGGCCAACCTGACCCGCCGCGACGGCGACGAGTTCTTCGCCTGGGCGGCCGAGCACCCGCTCGTCAGCACCGTCCAGACTTTTGCGCTGCGCGACGCCAATGAAGCGCTGGTGCGGCTGCGCGAAGGGCGCGTCACCGGGGCGGCGGTGCTGAGATGCGGTGAGCGGTAGGCGCTGGCGCGGCTGCGAGCCGTCGGGCTGGCTGGCGCCTCCATTTATTGCCGTCTGGGTCGACTGCGTTGCTTTGCCGGGTCCCGCCCCGGCAGGCGGGTGGCTTTCATTTGCGGGGCCAAATGAAAGTCACCAAAGCAAAGGCCCTCAATGCAACACCTCTCATGCGTTCTGCACGCTGCGCAACCCCGACCCAGCGGGCCACTTGGAGCGCCGTGCGACACATCGAAGCGCCACTGCGCACTCGACGGCGCGGGCCTCGCTGCGCCTCGCGCGCGCAGGTTCGCTGGACTCCGCGGGCCAAAGCGTAGCGAGGCCGCGCCGCCGAGTGCGCTGTCGCTTCGATCTGTCGGCGGTGGCTCCAGGTGGCCCGCCGGGCCGGGCTGTGCGAGGCGTGCAGAACGAACTGAGAGGTGTTGCATTCAGGCCTTTGCTTTGGTGACTTTCATTTGAGGCCGCAAATGAAAGTTACCCGCCCGCCGGGCCGGGACCCGGCAAAGCAACGCAGTCAAACAAACAACCAAATTGCACCCGCAATGAATGACCAAAGAGGTACCCGCCGCCGACCAGCACCTCACACGCCTCGCCAGCGAACCCCGATCAACGCACGATCGTCGTCACGGCGTCTCGATCACCTCGGCCAAGGCGCGGCGCGGCGTCGGCGGCAGGGCCTCGGTCGGGTAGCCGATGCGCAGCAGCAACTGTGCGTGGCCGGGGTGTTCGAGCAACTGCTGAAGGCGGGGGCGCAGGGCCGCCACCTGCACCGGCTGGTTCAGGTACGAAGCCTGCAGCCGGTGCATGCAGGCCACCAGCAGCACATGCTGCAGGGCCTGTCCGGCCGCCAGCCAGTCGCGTTCGCGGTCGCCCGCCGTGCCGATCACCACCAGCAGCGGTGATTCATCGGCCAGTTGCTGGTCCTTGGCGCCGACACCGTGGCCCATGTCGAAGGTGCGCACGACGGCATGGGCCAGCGGCAACGCCAATGCCGGCAAGGCCAGCCCGTCACCGCGGCGGCGCGGGTGCATCCACGCTGCCAGTTCGCGCCGCCAGCGCGGGTCGGCCCACTGCAACGCATCGCCCTCGGCGACCAGCGCCGCCGCGGCCTTGCGTGCGGTGTCGCTGGCCAGCACCTGCAGCCATGCGCCTTCGCGCTGCGCGGCCGTGGCCAGGATGCCGACGACGTCCAGCGGCACCGCACGCGCGGCAAAGCGCTTGCGGTAGGTGCGGCGCTGTGCGACGGCGGCGAACAGCGCGGCATCGGCCGCGTGCGGCGGCGCGTGCTGCAGCGCCGCGCCGGCCAGGCAGTCGGCATCGTGCACATCGGGCCGCAAGGTGACTTCGCAGGCCAGGCCGGCAGCGGCGGCCGCCACGCGCAGGTTCATCAGCGCACAGCCGCAGCTGATCGTCAGCTCGCGGTCGTCGGGGTCGTTGACCGGCAGCGCGCGGGTGCGATCGGCAAACAGCTTCGCCGCCCCCTCGCGCAGCTGCCAGGCCCACGGCTGGGTGTTGTGGCTCGACGGCGCGAGCACCGCCTGCGCCACCAGCGGGCGCAACTCTTCGACACTGACGGGAAAGGGCGGGTAGGACATCGGGCTCTCCGCGGATCAGCCGGCCGGGCTGGCTGCGCCCGGCGCTGCACCCCGGCGCGGGACGAGCAGCACCGCGATGGCCCCGATGCCTGCCAGCATCGCCAGCAGCGCGACGAAACCGCCGACGAAGGGCACGCTGCCGAGCAGCGCCAGCACCAGCACGGCGGCCATCGCGCTGGCGATGCGCCAGTTGGTGCGCTCCGCGGCCTCGGCCTTCCAGCGGACCAGCGCCCACTGGCCGAGCGCCACCGCGCTGGCGACATAGCCGACCAGCAGCAGGGCCGGGTACAGCAGCAGCACCAGCAACGCCAGCGGGATGCCGACGATGCTGATCAGCAGGATCAACGCCGCCACCGGAATGCACACCAGCGCGATGAAGCCCAGCAACAGGCTCCAGGCCGGCCGCGTGCGCCATCCGTCGGCCACGCGCCGCGACGTGACCGGCAGCGCACCGACCAGCACGGCCGCGATCGCCATCAGGCCCAGCGTCCAGAGCCAGCCGGGGCCGCCCCAGCCGGCGCCAGGATATTCGGCGAAGCCGCGCTCGCGCACCGCCGGCGCAGAGGCGCCGCGGCCGGGCAGCGGCAGTGCCTCGATGGCGCCGGCCACCTGCGCCGCCGGATCGCGCTCGAGCGCTTCGCCGCTGCGGTAGCGCAGCGCGCCGCCGATGCGCGCATTGGGCCCGAGCGTGAGATGCCCCGCGGCGGACTCGACGTCGCCATCGACCGGCGCGTCGATCAGCACGCGGCCACCGCCGACGCGCACCGAGCCCTTGACCGCCGAGCGCAGCGAAACCTGGCCGCCGCCCACGGTGATGTTGCCCGCCACCGCGCCCTTCGGGCCGAACTCGACCTGGCCGCCACCGATGCGCACGTTGCCGCCGACCGGTGCATCGACGACGAGCCGGCCACCGGCGGCATAGACGTCCTGGCCGATCGCGGCAGACACGCGCAGGTTGCCGCCGGCAAGCACCGCATCGCCGCTGACCGGCGCATCGACGTCGACATTGCCGCCGGCTGCGATCAGGTCGCCCGGCACCGGCCTGTCGATGCGCACCGAGCCACCGAAGACGAACTGGTCGACACCGATGCCGCGTCCGGTGGCGGGCTTCGTGTCATCGGCACGCAGGCACGGCGGCACCAGCATCAGGGCCAGGCCGACGATCCAGATCGCGAGGGGTTCGGACATGCAGGCTCCTGTCGGGACGCAATGACCGGTCACGGCCGTGCAAACGGGCACACGATGGTCGAACGATAGGCAGCCGCGCCCTGCACGCATTGCGATGTGTCAAGTCGCTGGGAACATCGACGACACCGCGGTCGTTGACAGCGCTCAATGCGGTTTTCCATCGGCTGGCTATGCTTGATTTGCAGGGCCCAGAGAAAGGGTTCCACGCGTTTGGGTTGTTTTTCTGTGAAAGGAGTCGACGATGAACGCGCTCACTCGTTTTGAACGTTTCGATGACATGTTTCCGGAAATGTTCAGGCGCTGGGTGAAGCCGATGTCAGTCAGCGGCTTCGAGGCTCCTGGTGAGATCCGGATCGACGTGTCGGAGAACGACAAGGGTTATGAGATCCGTGCCGAAGTGCCGGGCGCGAAGAAAGATGACATCCGCGTCTCGGTCGACGGCAACTACGTGTCGATCAGCGCCGAGGTCAAGCGCGAGAAGGAAGAGAAAACCGGCAAGGGCGAGCGCACGCTGGTCAAGGAGTTGTACTACGGCAGCAGCTCGCGCGGGTTCACGCCTGCCCTTCGAGGTCGACGAGAAGCAGGCCATCGCGAAATACGAAGACGGCGTGCTGAAGCTCTCGCTGCCGAAGAAGCAGGAAGCCTCGAGCCGTACGGTGAAAATCGAATAGCGGCGGCAGGCGTGCCCGGAGTGGATCGCGGTGCGGCCACGTTGCCCGCCGCGGCCGGGCAAGGGAGCGCGGCCCCGTCCTCGGGCGGGGCCGTGGTGTTTTTCGCGCATGGCCTGGCCAAGACCTACCACACCGGCGAGGTCGATGTGCACGCGCTGCGTGACGTCGACCTCGAAATCCGCCGCGGCGAATTCATCGTGCTGCTCGGCGCCTCGGGCAGCGGCAAATCGACGCTGCTCAACATCCTCGGCGGGCTCGATGTACCGACCCGCGGCGAGGTGCGGTTTGGCGACCACACGCTGACCGGTGCCAGCGAGGCCGAGTTGACCGCCTACCGGCGCGAGCATGTCGGCTTCGTGTTCCAGTTCTACAACCTGATCCCGAGCCTGACGGTGCGCGAGAACCTGGCGCTGGTGACCGACATCGCCGAGAACCCGATGCCGATCGATGAAGCCATCGAACTGGTCGGGCTGACGCCGCGGCGCAACCATTTCCCGGCCCAGTTGTCCGGCGGCGAACAGCAGCGCGTGGCGATCGCCCGCGCCATCGTCAAGCGGCCCGAGGTGCTGCTGTGCGACGAGCCGACCGGTGCGCTCGACTACCAGACCGGCAAGCTGGTTCTCGAAGTCATCGCGCGCGTCAACCAGCAGCTCGGCACGACGGCGGTGGTGATCACGCACAACGCCGCCATCGCCGGCATGGCCGATCGCGTGATCCACCTCGGCGACGGCCGCATCCAGAAGATCGAGACCAACGCGCACAAGATCAGCCCATCGGAGCTGTCCTGGTGAAAGCCCTCGACCGCAAGCTGTTGCGCGACCTGCGCATGATGTGGAGCCAGGCGCTGACGATCGCACTGGTGGTGGCCAGCGGCATCGGCGGCTTCATCACCACGCTGTCGGCGGTCGACTCGCTGGCGCTGGCGCGCGACCGCTTCTATGCCAGCGGCCGCTTCGCCGACGTCTTCGCCAGCGTCAAGCGCGCGCCCAACGCGCTGGCCGAGACGTTGCGGGCGGCACCCGGCGTGGCCGACGTGCAGACCACGATCGAGCAGATCGTGCGCATCGAGCTCGAGGGCGTGGCCGACCCGGTGATCGGCCAGCTGATCGGCGTCGATGCGCGCCAGCCGGCGCGGATGAACCGCGTGACGCTGCGCAGCGGCCGGCCGCTCGACCAGATGCGGCAACCCGACGGCGCATTGACGGCACTGGTCTCGGCGGGCTTTGCCGATGCACGAGGACTGCAGCCGGGCTCACGCGTCGGCGCGCTGATCAACGGCAAGCGCCGCACGCTGGTGATCACCGGCATCGCGCTGTCGCCGGAGTTCATCTTCGCCGGCCTGATGGGCATGCCCGACATGCGCGGTTTCGGCATCTTCTGGGTCGATCGCGACGCCCTCGCCGCCGCCTACGACATGGATGGCGCCTTCAATCGCGTCGCCGTCAAGCTGGCGCCCGGGGCCAGCGAGCGCGCGACGATCGACGCGCTGTCGCGCCACCTTGCGCGCTACGGCGGCCGCGAGGCCCACGGCCGCGAAGACCAACCGTCGCACGCGATGCTCGACAACGAGATCAAGGAGCAGCGCGTGCTCGGCACCGTGCTGCCGTCGATCTTCCTCGGCGTCGCGGCCTTCCTGCTCAATGTCGTCGTGTCGCGGCTGGTGGCCACGCAGCGCGAACAGATCGCCGCGCTGAAGGCCCTGGGTTACCCGAACCGCACGATCGCCGCGCACTACCTGAAGCTGGTGCTGGTGATCGTGGTCGCGGGGCTGGCACTCGGCGTCGCGCTGGGCGACTGGCTGGGCACGCTGACGACCGGGCTGTACGCCGAGTTCTTCCACTTCCCGAGCTTCGAGCACCGCATCGCGCCGTGGCTGCTGGTCGTCAGCATCGGCATCACGGTGGCCACCGCGGTGCTCGGCACGCTCAACGCGATCCTGGCCACCGTGCGGCTGGCGCCGGCCGAAGCGATGCGGCCGCCGGCGCCGGGGCGCTACCGCCGCACGCTGGTCGAGCGCATCGGCATCACCCGCATCGGGCCATCGCTGCGGATGATCCTGCGCAACATGGAGCGCCGGCCCTGGCGCACGACGCTGTCGATCGGCGGCGTCGCGGCCGCGGTGGCGATCGTCGTGATGGGCAATTTCTTCCGCGATGCGATCGACTACATCGTCGACTCGCAGTTCAACGTGGCGATGCGCAGCGACGTGATCCTGTGGATGACCGAGGCCGCCGACGACAGCGCGCGCCACGAAGTGGCCCGCTTGCCCGGCGTGATCGCGGTCGAGTCGGGACGCGACGTGCCGGTGCGCTTCGTCAACGGCCACCTCAGCGAGCGCGGCCAGATCCGCGGCCTGACGCGGCATCCGGTGCTGACCCGCATCATCGATGTCGACAACCACGAGCCGAGCCGGCTCGACGACGATGGCCTGGTGATGACCGACCGGCTGGCCGAGAAGCTCGGCCTGCGCATCGGCGAGCGGGTGCGCGTCGAGGTGCTCGAAGGCCGGCAACGCACGGTCGAGGTGCCCCTGAGCGCGACCGCGCGCGAGATGATGGGCCTGAACGCCTACATGGAACGCCGCGCGCTGAACCGCTTGCTGCAGGAGGGCGACCAGTCGACGTGGTTCGCGCTGGTGGTCGAGCGCGGCCGCGAGCCGGCGCTGCTGGAGGCCAGCAAGCAGGTGCCGCGCATCGTCGGCGCGTTCAGCGAGTCCACGCTGCTGCGCAACATGCAGGAGGTCAGCGCACGCAACATCCGCATCATGAGCACGATCCTGACGGCCTTCGCCACCGTCATCGCCGTCGGCGTGGTCTACAACAACGCCCGCATCGCGCTGGCCGAACGGACCTGGGAACTGGCCAGCCTGCGCGTGCTGGGCTTCACGCGCGCCGAGGTCTCGGGGCTGCTGCTCGGCGAGATGGCGATCGGCATCGCGATCGCCTTGCCCATCGGCATGGCGCTGGGCTATTGGCTGGTGGAACTGATCAGCATGCTGCTGAAATCCGACCAGTTCTACTTTCCGGTGGTGATCCGGCCCCCGACCTACGCCTGGGCCGGCATCGCGGTGCTGGTGTCGGGCGCAGCCAGCGCACTGGTGGTGCGCCGCCGCATTGATCAACTCGACATGGTGGCGGCGCTGAAGACGCGAGAATGAAGCGATGAGACTGCCGCCCGCTCACGCCCCCGCATGTCCTTGCGCTCTGTGGGCGCGCTCGCGCCACCGCGCGCGACCAAGAGTTCCGACTGTTGCCGAGGACGTGCCCGGCGGTCTCGTTGCGGCCCGTTGCCGCAGCTGTGCGATGTGTCCGCTCTCAGTGACGTGCCGGCATCGGCGCGAGCAAGGCGGCCGGGCGGTGTTCGACGTCGCGCACGCCACCCCTGGTTCTGCAACGGGGCAGCCGGGCAGCGCATGGCGCGCATGTGAGGCGCCGAGCAGCACAGGGTGCGGGGCCCGCGCGCGCAGCGCGCCTCGTGATCTGACTCGGCGCGCCTGTCCGAGCGCAGCGAACGCAGTGAGCACAGCGAGTTGCGCGACGGGGCCACGGACCCGAGCAGCGCAGGGCAGTCGAGCGCAGCGAAGACCGCCTCAGCTGCGTGCCGTGCGCTGCCCGGCTGCCCCGTTGCCACGCGCCACCGCCACCAAGATGAAACGCAAGACCTGGTTCACCGCCGCCTCGCTCACCGTCGCTCTGGCGATTGCGCTGGCGTGGGCGTTCGCACCACGGCCGGTGGAGGTCGAACTCGCGGCGGTGACGCAGGGCCGCTTCGAGACCACGATCGACGAGGACGGCAAGACGCGGCTGGCCGATCGCTATGTGGTCTCGGCACCGCTGACCGGGCAGCTGTCGCGCATCACGCTGCGTGAGGGCGACACGGTGGCCGCCGGCACGGTGGTGGCGACGCTGACGCCGGCGCTGCCGGGCATGCTCGACGAGCGCACGCGGCGCGAGTTGCAGGCGCGCGTCGAGGGCGCGGAAGCCAGCCTCCTGCGCGCATCGACGCGCATCGAGCGCGCCAACGTGGGGCTCGAGCAGGCGAAGAACGAGGTGCGTCGCAGCGAGCAGCTGTCGCAGCAAGGCTTCATCGCGCCGACCAAGCTCGAGGACGATCGGCTCGCGGTCGTCGGCGCGCAAAAGGAGGTCGAGGCCGCCAATGCCGAGCGCCATGTCGCGACGCACGACCTCGAGCAGGCGCGCGCTGCGCTCAGCGCGGTGCGTCAGCCGGTCGGCAATGGCAGCCGAGCGCAGCTTCCCGATCAACGCGCCGGTGGCGGGCCGCGTGCTGCGGCTGCTGCAGACCAGCGAGGCGACGGTGACGGTGGGCACGCCGCTGCTGGAGATCGGCGACACGCGGCGCCTCGAGATCGTCGCCGAGTTGCTGACCACCGACGCACTCGCCGCGACGCCGGGCAGCCGCGTGATGATCGAACGCTGGGGCGGGCCGGCCACGCTCGAAGGCCGGGTGCGCAGTGTCGAGCCGGCCGCATTCACCAAGGTCTCGGCACTCGGCGTCGAGGAGCAGCGGGTGCGCGTGCTGATCGACATCACCACGCCGCCGGCGCAGTGGCAGGCGCTCGGCGACGGCTACCGCGTCAGCGTGCGCATCGTCACGCTGGCCGAGGACAAGGCCGTGCAGGTGCCGGTGAGCGCGGTCTTTCCGCTGCCCGCCGGCTCGGGCGGCGGCCCCGACGGCGGTGCCGCTGCCGGCGCAGGCCATGCGGTGTTCCTGGTCGACGGCGGCCGCGCCCGCCAGGTGCCCGTCACGGTCGGCGGGCGCAACGGCAGCGCGGCGTGGATCCGCAGTGGCCTGACGCCCGGCCAGCAGGTGATCGTCTACCCGCAAGCCAGCGTGCGCGACGGCGTGCGGGTCGCGGCGCGCAAGGTCTGATCGAAGCGGGCCACGCGCTCACGCGGGGCGCTGCCTCGCGCCGCATCTGCCTCAGTCTGCCGCCGGCGCGTTCACCGCATCCAGCGCCGCCAGCACCTCGTCGTCGCTGACCTGGTGGAAATCGACGTAGTGCAGCCCGATGGCGTGGAACGGGTACGGCTCGGCCAGGCAGACCACGTCGTCGACCTCGCTGCGCAGTTCCGCCAGCGTGTCGCTCGGCGCCACCGGCACGGCCAGCACCAGCCGCGCCGGATGGCGGCGGCGCAGCGCCTTCAGCGCCGCGCGCACCGTGGTGCCGGTGGCGATGCCGTCGTCGACGACGATCGCCGTCGCCCCTTCGACGCCGATCGGCGCGCGGCCGCGCAGATAGACGCCGCGGCGGCGTTCGATCTCCGCCAGTTCGCTCTTGGCTTCGGCATCGACATAGGCCTGGTCGACGCCGGTCATCGCCATCGTCTCGCGGTCGAGCACGATGTCGGGCGGCTGGCCGTCGACCACCGCCGCCACCGCCAGTTCGCGCTGCCACGGCGCGCCGATCTTGCGCACCAGCAGCAGGTCCAGCGGCGCCTTCAGCGCGCGCGCCACCTCGACGCCGATCGGCACGCCGCCGCGCGGCAGCGCCAGCACGACGATCGGCGCCGGCAAGGCCATGCGCGACAGTCGCTGCGCCAGGGCGCGACCGGCTTCGGTGCGGTTGGTGAATGACTTGTTCATGGCACTCCCACGGTTGACAGCCGCTCGGCGAACCAGCGCGCGGCCAGGTCGGCCACGGCGTCGAGCGTGCCCGGCTCCTCGAACAGGTGCGTCGCGCCGGGCACGACCTCGAGCCGCTGCGGGCAGGTCATCTGCCGCATCGCGTGGCGGTTGAGCGCCAGCACCTCGACATCGTCGCCGCCGACGATCAGCAGCGTCGGCGACTGCACGCGCGCGAGGTGCGCGCCGGCCAGATCGGGGCGGCCGCCGCGCGAGACGACCGCGCGCACCTGCTGCGGCGCATCGGCCGCGGCGCACAGCGCGGCGGCGGCGCCGGTGCTGGCGCCGAACAGGCCGACCGGCAACGCGCGCAGATCGGGCCGCGAATGCAGCCAGGCCAGCGCCTCGCGGACACGGCGCGTCAGCAGCGCGATGTCGAACACGTTGCGGCGGTCGGCGGCCTCGGCATCGGTCAGCAGATCGAACAGCAGCGTCGACAGCCGGTGCGCGTGCAGCACGTTGGCGACGAAGCGGTTGCGCGGGCTCAAGCGGCTGCTGCCGCTGCCGTGCACGAACACGACCACGCCGAGCGGCTCGGCCACGGCGCTGAATTCGCCGGGCAGCGCCAGCCCGCCGATCTGCACCATTTCACGCCGCATCGAAAGCACCATGGCGACCTCGCCAGCGCATCTTGCTCATCCCCCGCTGCGCAGGGTTTGAGGCATCTCAACTGCCGCCGGACCGCGGGCCGCGACGCCATTGCCCGCGCGCAATGCGCATAGGCGAAGAAAGGCGTAGTTTCAACTTGAATTTCGTAACAGCAAGGAGCAAGCGATGAGAACCCGTCGATGGCTACTGAATACGATGACGGCCGCGATCCTGGCAACGCTTGGCGCATGCGGCGGTGGCGGTGGTGGTGACGGCGGCCGGCGGGCCGACGATCGACATCACGGCGACAAACCGCGATACTGATTGCGCATGCCACGGTGCAGGCGTATGGTGGCGTTGAGCCCGCTGGCGATGGCGCCACTGGAGCGGGTTCGTCCGGGTCGACGGGCTTGATGTCTGCGTGGCTGACAGCAGTTGAATGCGCGGCTGGCAAGCGCGTCGCCCCAGCGCGAAGCGCCGCAGGCGGTGTATGGGCCCGACCGAAGTGCCGTGCGACATCAGCGGCTCGCATGACGGTGACGTGATGACGACCGCGACCCTCCCAACCTCAGCGTCGGTGACTCGATCACTGCCGTCTTTCACGCCTGTGTGGACGTGGCGGGTGAGACGATGAACGGTACCGAGACGATGAGGTTCACTGCAGGGAAGTGAGTCTTCCTTCAGCGCCCAGATGACGATGACTGACTATTCATACTCGTCAGCAAAGCACTCGATGACGTTCAATGGCAGGGCGGTGCTCGATTTCGCGCAGCAGAGCGCATCGGCTCGTTCACTGCTCGGGCGACAGCGGATGGTCCTGTAACGGTTGCCGTGTCGCTGGCGCACCTCGCCGTTCACGGACACCGTGACGCTGCTCGACGGTTTCGTCGTGGATGACACGTTGGACACGTCGATCGGACGCACGTCAGCACCGGCAATGGTCTGCTCGAATCGGCGAGCGGCCGGTGGCATTGTCCGAAGTGACCACCATGGCCGATGCGCCAATCACGAAGTACGCTGTCGACGCCTATCCGCATGCCGGCGTGGTGCGGGTCGAGGGCAAGAACAGCACGTTGCAGATGACGGTGCTGTCGGCCGATCAGGTGCAGTTGGATCTCGATGCCGACGGCAACGGCAGCTTCGAGTCGACCGAGACGGTCGCTTGGGACTGGCTGCTGTGACGCCGTCGCGGCGGGTGGCTCAGGCCGCTCGCCGCTCGGCACAGTACGCGGTCAATTGATCCAGCGTCGTTAGCCTGGCGGCGTCGGCATCGGGGATGTCGACGCCGATCTTCTCGTGCACCGCGACGAGGAAGTTCAGCCAGTCGGCCGAATCGAGATCGACCTGCCGGCGCAGCGGTTTGGCCGCGTCGAGCGAGGACGGTTCGACCTCGGGGGCAATGTCGGTCAGCGCCTGCAGCAGCAGCTTGAGGATGTGTTCGCGGTCCATCGTCGGGGTTCCCGTCTATCGCGGTGCATCGAGGGTTTCGGGCGCCTGCAACGCCTCGCGGATCTCGGCCAGCAGCAGCGTGCCGCGGTGGCCGTCGCTGGCACGGTGGTCGGCCGCCAGGCTGGCGGTGAGCACCGGCAGCGCCCGCACGCCGGTGTCGTCGGCCCACGGCCGCAGCGCGATGCGGCCGAAGCCGACCAGCGCGACCTGCGGCGGATAGATCACGCCGAACACGCTGGCGACACCCTGGTCGCCGAGGTTGGTGACGGTGATCGTCGCGTCCGACAGTTCCGAGCTGCGCAGCGCACCGGCGCGGGTGCGCTTGACCAGGTCCAGCAGCGAGCGCGTCAGCGAAGCGATGTCCATGCCCGCGGCGTCGTGCAGCGCCGGCGCCACCAGGCCGCCTTCACGCAGCGAGATCGCCACGCCGAGGTGGATGCCGCCGCCGGCGACGAAGCCACCGTCGCGCCAGAAACCGTTGAACTCGGGATAGCGCTGCAGCGCGACGGCCACGGCCTTCAGCAGCAGCGCCGCCGGCAGCAGGCGCTGCGCCGCCGGCAGGCCCTGGTTGCGCGCGGCCAGCCAGGCCATCGCATGCTCGAGCACGATGTCTTCGGCCAGGTAGTAGTGCGGGATCTCGCGCTTGGAACGGGTCATCGCCGCGGCGATGACCTTGCGCATTTCCTGCGCGCGCGTCGGCCGCTGCGGCGGCCGGCGCGGATGGCGGGCGGCGTTGCGCTGCGGCCTGCACGTCGTCGAGCGTCACCGCGCCGCCGGCGCCGCGGCCCTGCAGCACCGCGACATCGACACCGAGTTGCTGGGCCAGGCGCCGCGCGGCCGGTGAGACGCGCTGGCGTGCCGCGCCGGCCGCGGCCGGCGCGGCGATGGCGGGCGCCGGCACCGCCGTCGTCACGGCCGCGGCAACCGGCCCGGCTGCCGTGGCCTTCAGCGCGGCCAATTCCCGCTCCACCGCCTCGATGCTCTCGCCGGCCGCGCGCAACACGGCCATCGGCGTGCCGACCGGGATCGTCGTGCCCGGTTCGGTGAGCAGCGCATGCACGATGCCGTCGTGCCAGCACTCGATGTCGATCGCCGCCTTGGCGGTATCGACCACCGCCACGATCTGGCCCTTCCTGACCGCGTCACCGGGCCGCACATGCCACGCGACGAGCTTGCCCTCGTCCATGTCGGAGCCCAGCGACGGCAGGCGCAGCTCGATCATCGGCCCGCCACCAGCGCCTTGGCCGCCGCAATGATCTTCGGCGGCATCGGCAGCGCAGCGTCTTCCATGTGCTTCGCGTACGGCATCGGCACCTCTTCGCTGCACACGCGCGCCAGCGGCGCATCGAGGTCGTAGAACGCGTCCTCACCGATGCGCGCCAGGATCTCGGCGGCCAGGCTGCAGGTGCGCCAACCTTCGTCGACCACCAGCACGCGGTGGGTCTTGCGCACCGAGGCCAGCACGGTGGCCATGTCGAGCGGGCGCAGCACGCGCAGGTCGATGACTTCGGTGTCGATGCCGTCTTGCGCCAGCGCCTCGGCCGCAGCCAGCACGCGCGGCAGGCTGCCGCCGTAGGTGACGAGCGTCAGCGCGGTGCCCGCGCGGCGCACCGCAGCGTGCTCGATGTCCACCGCGGGCGGCGGATCGGCCAGTTCGCCCTCGAGGTTGTAGAGCTGGGCATGCTCGAACATCACCACCGGGTCGGGATCCTGCAGCGCTGGCCACAGCATGCCGCGCGCGTCTTCGAGCGTTGCCGGCGCCAGCACCTTGATGCCCGGCACATGCGCGTACCAGACCTCCAGGCTGTGCGAGTGCTGCGCCGCGAGCTGGCGCCCGGCGCCGGTGGCCATGCGGATCACCAGCGGCACCGAGAACTGGCCGCCCGACATGTGGCGCAGCGTGGCCGCGGTGTTGACGATCGGGTCGAGCGCCAGCAGGCTGAAGTTGACCGTCATCACCTCGACGATCGGCCGCATCCCGCCCAGCGCCGCGCCGATGCCGGCGCCGACGAAGCCCAGCTCCGACAGCGGCGTGTCGCGAATGCGCGCTTCACCGAACTCGTCGAGGAAGCCCTTGGTGACCGCGTAGCTGCCGCCGTAGCGGCCGACGTCCTCGCCCATGACGAACACGCGGCCGTCGCGCTCGAGCGCCTCGCGGTGAGCACTGCGCAGGGCTTCGCGGTAGGTGGTCTGTGTCATCGCGGTTCGGCTCATGCGGCCTTGGCGGCGCCGGGAACGCCGGCGGCGGCCAGGAACTCGTCGACGAAGGCCTCGACGTCGTTCCAGTCGGTGTATTCGAAATCCTTCGAGGTGTCGGTGCTCTGCCCGCGCTGGCGCGCGATCATGCGCATCATCAGCCGCTTGAAGTAGTCGTAGCGGGTGTACTTCAGTGCACCGGCAATGCAACGCGTGGCCACCGGCCTGAGCGCGCAGTCGTCGACGAATTCGTTGGCCAGGCGCTGCACTTCGATGCGGCTTTCGATGTCGTCCAGCGCCGCGGACAGGCTGACCGAGAACACCGCGGTGGGCATCGCTGCCAGCCACTCGTGGTTGCGCTTGACGAAGTCCAGCAGCGACGCCGGGTGCCGCTGCTGGTGCACCGGGCCGCCGAGGATCGCGCCCTGGTAGATGGGCGTCACCTGCTCGGCGGCCGGCGTCGCGGTGTCGATCAGGTCGACGCGATGGCCACGGATGCGCAGCCGCTCGGCGATGAACTCGGCAATCTTGCGCGTCTGGCCCTCGACGGTGCCGTAGGCGACGAGGATCGGTTGCATGGTGCGGGCCTCCCGGTCTCAGCAAACGTGGGTGGGTGCCGGCGTCAGCACGTCGGCGGTCAGGCGATCGACCGGCTCCCAGGTGCCGGCTTCGGCAAACGCCACCGCTTCATCGACCTCCCGCTCGGCCTCGCGATCGAGGCGCTCGAAGTCGGCTTCGTCGATCATTCCCGCGGCCTTGAGCCGGTCGGTGAAGGTGTGGATCGGGCCGTGCTGCTTCCAGCGCTCGACCTCGGCCTTGTCGCGGTAGAGCTCGGCGTCGAACATCGAATGGGCGCGGAAGCGGTAGGTGTGCAACTCGAGGAAGAACGGCGCCTGCTGCTCGCGCACGAAGGCCACCGCCTGCGCGGCCGCGTCGTGCACCGCGAGCACGTTCATGCCGTTGATGTGGCCGGTCGGCAGGCCGTAGCTGGCGGCCTTCCTGGTCAGGTCGATCTGCGACTCGCTGCGCGACAGCGCCGTGCCCATCGCGTACAGGTTGTTCTCGCAGATGAACAGCACCGGCAGGCGCCACAGCGCAGCCAGGTTCAGCGATTCGTGGAACGCGCCTTCGGCGACCGCGCCCTCGCCGAAGAAGCAGGCCGTGACGCAATCGGGCCGCGGCGCGAGCTTGTCGGCCAGCGCCAGCCCGACCGCCAGCGGCAGGCCGCCGCCGACGATGGCGTTGCCACCGAAGAAGCGCGTGGCACGGTCGAACAGGTGCATCGAACCGCCACGGCCGCGCGAGCACCCCTGCTGCTTGCCGAACATCTCGGCCATGATGGCGTTCATCGACACGCCACGCAGCAGCGCCTGGCCATGCTCGCGGTAGGTGGCGACGACGTTGTCTTCGGGTCGCAGGCTGGGCATCACGCCGGCGGCGACCGCTTCCTCGCCGATGTAGAGGTGCAGGAAGCCGCGGATCTTGCCGTCGCCATAGAGCTGGGCGCAGCGCTCTTCGAGCCGGCGGATGCGCAGCATGTCGCGCACGCGGGCCAGGCAGAAGTCGCGACCGTGGCGCGCGGGGTCGATCGCTGCATCTTTCATTGAGCACCCTCTCCGGCTTCACGAGCGCTCCTTCGGATAGCCCACCGCCTGGGCCAGCACGATGCGCTGCGTCGACGCGAGCCCGAGCGCCGCGGCGAGCCGTTCGCGATGCACCGAGATGAAGGCCACCGTGGCCAACTGTTCGGAAGCGCAGAACAGGTACACGTTCTGCGCGATCGCCCCGGCGTCGACCGCCGCATAGAAGCGCCGCGTCGACTCGTCGTCACGATCGGTCATGCGCCGGTCGTCGGCCACGTAGAGCAGCGTCAATGGCGCCGCGCGCGCCAGGCCCTGGCTGTCGGCACCGGCGCGCAGGTCGGCGGTGCCGACGCGTTCGAGGCGGTGCGGCGGCTTGGCGATGTAGCGAAAACTGCCGTCGGCGGCCATCAGGTAGACATCGATCTCCTGCTGGTCGTGGGCCGATGGCGCCGTGCGCCCGCCCATGCCTGCATTCGCCGGCCGATTGACGCCGAAGGCCGACCACAGCAGATTGGCCAGCACCTGCGGCGGCAACGCCTGCGCCGCGAAGCTGCGCGTGCTGTGCCGCTCGGCCAGTGCCTGCATCAGCGGCTTGCCGCCGCCGGTCTGCGCCGGCGGCAGCGCGATCGATGGCTGGGCGGCCGCCCCGGCGGCGATGGCGACCGCGAACGCACCGGCCAACGCGCGCCGAATCGCGCGCCAGATCGCATGCCGAAGCGAGACGGTCATGCCCGTGCCTTCGCCGGCGCACGCGCCACAGTCCGGCGTGCCCGTGCCGGCTGCCCGGTGGCCCGGCGTGACCTGGGCAGCGGGCCCTGCAGCGCCCGCACGAATTGATCGAGTGCCGCGGTCGGGCCTTGGTCGACTTCGTGCTCGGTCAGCGCCAGCGTCGCCAGCGGCGGCTTGCCGGTCAGGCTGGCCATCGTGTCGAAGACACGCGATGCGCCCGAGGCCCCCATCGTGCAGAAGAACGCGACCCGCGCATGCGGCAGCGCGGCCTGCAACAGCCAGGTGCGTACCGGGCTCGACAGGCTCCAGCACCAGACCGGCGAGCCGATCACGACCAGCTCGTAGCCCGCGCTGTCGTGGCGCGGCGCAGCGATGGCCGGTGCCAGCATCACCGTCGCCTCGAGCGCGGACTGCGCATAGCCGAGCAGGCCTTCGCGCGACTGCACCGCATGGATCTCTTCGACGTCGGCATGCAGACGTTCGGCCAGTGCCTGCGCGATGCGCCGCGTGCGGCCGTTGCGCGAGAAGAACACGACCAGCGTCCTGGGGTGGGCTTGTTTCATCTTCAGGCTCCTGCTTCCAGTGTGGATGTATCGCCCTCGGGCAGACCCAGCTCGCGGGCCTTCAGCAGACGCCGCATGATCTTGCCGCTGCGCGTGCGCGGCAGCACCGCGGCGAACGCGATCTCCTTGGGCGCGACGGCCGGCCCGAGGCGCTTGCGCGCATGGGCCAGCAACTCGCGCTTCAAGGCCTCGCTTTCGCTGAAGCCCGGCCTGAGCGTGACGAAGGCCTTGACGGTTTCGCCGAGCAGCGGATCGGGCTTGCCGATCACGCCGGCCTCGACGACGGCCGGGTGCTCCATCAGCGCGCTCTCGACCTCGAACGGGCCGATCAGGTGGCCGGCAGACTTGATCACGTCGTCGGCGCGGCCGACGAACCAGTAGTCGCCGTCGGCATCGCGCTTGACCAGGTCGCCGCTCAGGTACAGGTCGCCCACGAAGCACTTGCGGTAGCGCTCGTCGTCGTTGAGGTAGCCACGGAACATCGACGGCCAGCCGCGGCGCAGCGCGAGTTCGCCCTCGGTGCCGGGCGCGTCGACGACGCGGACGCCGCCGTCCGGCAACCGTTCGACGACGCAGGCCTCGACGCCGGGCAGCGGCCGGCCCATCGAGCCGGGCTTGACGTCGCGCGACAGCGTGTTGGCGATCATGATGCCGCCGGTCTCGGTCTGCCACCAGTTGTCGTGGATCGGCTGGCCGAACACGTCCTGGCCCCACCAGACGGCCTCGGGATTGAGCGGTTCGCCGACGCTGGCAATGAAGCGCAGCGCCGGGAAGGTGAAGCGCCGGGCCAGGTCCGCGCCGGCCTTCATCAGCATGCGGATCGCCGTCGGCGCGGTGTACCAGACGCTGACGCGCCGCTCCTGCAGGATGCGGTACCAGCGCTCGGGATCGAACTCGGCCTCGTCGACGATCAGCGTCACGCCATGCACCAGCGGCGCGATGATGCCGTACGACATGCCGGTGACCCAGCCCGGATCGGCGGTGCACCAGAAGATGTCGTCGGCGCGCAGGTCGAGCGCATGCAGCGCGGTCGCGTAGTGCATCACCACCGCGTCGTGGACATGGATGGCGCCCTTGGGCTTGCCGGTGGTGCCGCTGGTGAAGTGCAGCAACGCGGCATCCTCGGGGCGTGTGGCCACCGTCGCGAAAGCCTCGGACGCGCCGCGCAACAGCGCATCGAAGTCATGCGTGTCCGGCGGCAGCGCGTCGTCGCCGTCGTCGCCATCGGGGATCAGCAGCACCTGCGCGAGCGACGGGATCCGTGCCCGCACCGGCTCGACCTTGCGCCGGTACAGCGTGGTCGGTGGTCACCAGCGCGCGGGCCTCGCCGAGGTTCATGCGCGTGGCGATCGGCTCCGGGCCGAAGGCCGAGAACAGCGGCGACACCACCAGGCCCGCCTTCAAGCCGCCCAGCACCGCCGCATACAACTGCGGCAGCCGCGGCGCGAGCACGAACAGGCGGTCGCCGCGCTGCAAGCCCAGTTGCGTGACCGCGTTGGCGAAGCGATTGCATGCGCCGAGCAATTCGCGGTAGCTGATGCGCACCTCGCCGCCTGCCGCGCCCAGCCAGTGGATCGCGACATGGTCGGCGAGCGGACCGCGCGCATGGCGATCGACCGCTTCGTGACCGATGTTCAAGCCGCCCCCCGGCAACCCGGCGAGGCCGCGCCGCGCGTCGTCCCACGTGAATGCGGCGTCAGCACGGCCAGCGTCGCCACGCATGCAGGGTGCCACCGCCGTCGCCGCCGCGTGCTTGCGAATCACGGGCGGTCGGCCACTCGCGCTGAAGCCGGGGTCGGACATCGCGAACTCTCGGTGAGCCAGGGAACGCCATCAGCATAGAAGCCTGGCCGGCGCGCGCGTTGACGGTGGTCAACGGCGCCACCGCCACGGCCACCGCACGGCCACTTGACGCATCGCAAGACACGCCGCCTGCGGCGCGTGGACTGGCCGATTCCGTGCAGTCGTGCCACCCGCAGCGGCATCGCACTATTTAGGCTTTTCACCGTATCGCAACGCCGCACCGGCCCTTGCCGCACGCCATGACCTCGACCCTGCCACCGCTCGACAGACCGATCGACTTTGCCAAGACCGCGCCGGGGGCCCTGGCCGAATCCGGCCCCGCCGCGATGCCTCGTTCGCTCGAGGAGCTCGGGGCCTTGCTGGATTCACCGCCGCCGCGCCGCGCCCGCCACCTCGGCGATGCCCTGGTCGAACACGGCCTGATCGACGGCCCGGCCCTGCAACGCGCGCTGGCCGCGCAGCGGCGCACGCACCCGCACCGTCTGCTCGGGCAACTGCTGGTCGACACGGGCGTGTTCTCGCAGGCACAGCTGAACGTCGCGCTGGCCGAGTGGCTGGGCGTGCACGTGGTCGATCCGCGCCTGCTGACGCCGTCACCCGAGGCGCTCGACCGCCTGCCGAGGGTGATCGCCGAGCGCGAAGGCGTGCTGCCGCTGCTGGTGCGTGGCGACGCACTGGTGGCTGCCGTGCCCGACCCGTGGGACCACACGCTGCTCGATCAACTGCGCTTCGTCAGCGAACTTCGCATCGTGCCGGTGATCGCCGTGGCCGGCACGCTGGCGCCGGCGGTGGCCCGCGCGTACAGCGCGGCGGCCGGCACGAACAGGCCGTGCCAGTGCACCGCGCGACACCCAGGACCTCGCGGCCGAACTGGCGGCCAACGGGCCGCTGCCGGCCGCGGCGGACACGGCCATCGTGTCGGAGTCGGACAACACGCTGGTGCGCCTGGTCAACACGCTGATCGGCGAGGCGATCGAGCGCCGCGCGTCGGACATCCACATCCAGACCATCGAGCCGCCGCAGCCGGTGCGCGTGCGGTTGCGCGTCGACGGCGACCTGGTGCACCACCTCGAACTGCCGGCGAGCTACCGCTTCGCGCTGGTCGCGCGGCTGAAGATCATGGCCGACCTCGACATCTCGGAGCACCGCAAGCCACAGGACGGCAAGATCGATTTCGCGCGCTTCGGCGGGCCGCACGTCGAGCTGCGCATCGTCACGGTGCCCACCCGCCACGGCCACGAGGACGTGGTGCTGCGGCTGCTCAGCGGCCTGAAGCCGATGCCGCTCGACACCATCGGCCTGTCGCCACGCAACCTCGCCGGGTTGCGCTCGGTGATGACCCGGCCCTATGGCTTGATCCTGATCTGCGGCCCGACCGGCTGCGGCAAGACCACCACGCTGCATTCCGTGATGCGCGAGCTCAACACCGAGGAGCGCAACATCTGGACCGCCGAAGACCCGGTCGAGATCACGCAGGCCGGGCTGCGCCAGGTGCAGGTCAACGCGCGCATCGGCTGGACCTTCGCCGCGGCAATGCGCACCTTCCTGCGCGCCGACCCCGACGTGATCATGATCGGCGAGATGCGCGACGAGGAGACCGCGCGCATCGCGGTCGAGGCCTCGCTGACCGGCCACCTGGTGATGTCGACGCTGCACACCAACTCGGCCGCGGAGAGCGTGACCCGCCTGCTCGAGATCGGCATCGACCCCTTCACCTTCGCCGACTCGCTGCTCGGCGTGATGGCGCAACGCCTGGTGCGCCGCCTGTGCACGAACTGCCGGCGCCCCGAGCCGATGAGCGACGACAGCCTGCAGGGCCTGGCACGCGACTACCTCGGTGGCGGCGTCAGCGCCGACGAGGGCAGCGACACGCTCGTCGCGCGCTGGCGCCGCGAGCACGGTGACAAGCACGGCCGCCTGCACACATGGCGCAGGCAGGGCTGCGACCAATGCGACGGCCAGGGCTACCGCGGCCGCCTCGGCCTGCACGAATTGCTGATCGCCGACGAGCGCATGCGCCTGCTGATCCACCGACGCGCCCCGGCCAGCGAGTTGCTGGCCGCCGCGCTGGCCGGCGGCATGGTGACGCTGCGCCAGGACGGCATCGAGAAGATGCTGGCCGGCCTGACCGATCTGCCCGAGGTGATCGCGGCGACCAACGGCTGAGGACGGCGCCGCGCCGCGAAGCGCAGCGACCATTGCCTGCGTCAATTTGCGCGAGCACCATGCTTGCGAATCGTCAACGCGCGCAACGTCGCAAGTACCAAAATCATTGCAGGTGGCTGGGTTGCACGGCACCCCTGGTTGACTTGCCAAGAGGATGTTGCCCCAGCGACGCGGTGGTTTACTTGGTAACGACTAGGAGGCGGTTATGAACGGCAAGTTTGCGACGGTCTTGTTTGCTTGCGCGCTTGGCTTGCCTGCGGCGGCGATTGCGCAGGACAGTGCCGACTTCGGCAAGTACGAGTACTACGCGAAGTGTGCGTCGTGCCATGGCATTTCCGGCAAGGGCGACGGACCGGTGGCGAAGCACCTGACGAAGGCGCCCTCCGATCTGACGACCTATGCCAAGCGCAATGGCGGTGCGTTCCCGACGCAGTTGGCCTGGCAGGTGATCGATGGCCGCCCGGTCGAGATCGGCGCCCACGGCACACGCGAGATGCCGGTCTGGGGCCCTGAGTTCCGCAGGGATACGCTGCGGCCCGCCGACCGCCTGAAACCCGGCGATCCCAGCCCCGAGTGGCACGTCGCGCGAAGAATCAGCGCGCTGATCGACTACCTGGCCAGCATCCAGGTCAAGTGACGGTGCAGGCCAGAAGCCTGGCCGGGGCCTGCCGGTAGCGGCGCAGCCCCGGTGCGTTGCGCGACGCTGTCTTGTCGCGCAACGCGCGCTCAGAACAGCAGCGCGACGACGAAGATGCCGATCATCATGAAGGCGATCACGACCTTCGCGGCGAGTCCGGCCATGATCCCGAGCCACGTCGCAACGCCGACCTTGACCGCCTGCTGGTGATCCCTGCGCGCCAGGTATTCACCGGCGGCAGCGCCCACCAGCGGCATGAACAGCACGCCGACGAGGCCCATGAAGAGGCCCGCGACCGTGCCCAGCGCCGCACCGACGACCGCTTGGCGGCTGGCCCCGGCCCGACGCGCGCCGAGCAGGCCGGCGACATAGTCGAGCACCCAGGCCAGCAGCGCCAGCACGGCGACCGCCGCCACGCTGGCCCAGCCGACGTGGGTGAAACCGTCGATCCACGCCCCCAGCACGATGCCTGCGAGCACGAACAGGGTGCCAGGCAGTGCCGGCAACACCGTGCCGGCGACGCCGACGGCGATCAGCGCAACGCTCAGGATCCACAAGAGAATGTCCACTTTGCCCGCCTTTCCTGGCTGCGCCCGTGGCGTGACATGACGGTCAAGAGACGGACTTCAAGCCTGGGCTCGATCGCAGCAGGGTTTCTTTGCCGGCCGCGCAGCGCGAGGGTCGAAGTCGCGCACACTGCGCACACCGGACCGCAGCGGTCCCGGCAAGTCCGACTTGAACCCGAAGGAAAGCGACGATGATGAAATCCTGGTGGATGACGGTGCTGGTGGCAGCCCTTGCCGTCACGTTGATCCCGACGGCGTCCGAAGCCAAGCGGCTCGGCGGCGGCAAATCCTACGGAATGCAGCGCACCACGCCCGACAAGTCTGCGCAGAGCGCGCCGGCGACGCCCGCCGCACCCGGCAGCCACGCCCAATGCCCCCGGCACGCCGGCGACTGCCGCCGCGGCGGCACCCGGGCGTTCGTGGATGGGACCGATCGCCGGCCTCGCGGCCGGCCTGGGCATCGCGGCACTGTTCAGCCACCTCGGCATGGGCGAGGGCCTCGCGAACTTCGTGATGCTGGCCCTGCTGGCCTTCGCCGCCGTCTTCGTGATCCGCCTGCTGATGCGCCGCGTTGCCGGCGGCGGCGCACAACGGCCGTCGCTGGCCATGGCCGGTGCCGGCGCGGCCGGGCAAGCCGCCGCACCGCCGCGCTTCGTCGATGAACGGCCGGGCATGCAGCCGGCGGTGCAGCGTGACGCCCTGGCACCCGTGATCGGCTCCGACCTGAAGCCGCCGCTGGCCGTGCCGGGTGTTGCCGCTTCGACCGCCACGACGATCGCGCCGTCACTGCCGGAAGGCTTCGACACCGAGGCCTTCGAGCGCCTGGCCAAGATGATCTTCATCCGGATGCAGGCCGCCAACGACACTGCCGACCTGAACGACCTGCGCACGTTCACGACGCCGGAGCTGTTCGCCGCGCTGCGCCTGGACCTGCAGGAGCGCGGCCCGGCCGCGCAGCACACCGATGTCGAAAAGGTCGACGCGACGCTGATCGACTACGCGCAGGAGAGCGACCGGCAGGTCGTCAGCGTGCGCTTCCAGGGCCTGGTGCGCGAAGAAGCGGGTGCCGAAGCGACCCCGTTCGACGAGGTCTGGCATCTCGTCAAGCCGGCGGACGACAGCCGCGCCTGGGCCATCGCCGGCATCCAGCAACGGCAATGAACCGCTGCACGCGCCGCGGCGCGTGCAGGGCGTGACCCCGTCGCGCGGCGGCCGCTGGCTTGGCGGCTACGACAGGCCGATGATCTCGCCGCGCTCGTCGAAGTCGATGGCGGCGGCGGCGGGCGTGGCGCCGAGCCCGGGCATCGTCGTCATGTCGCCGCAGATCGGGTAGACGAAGCCGGCGCCCACCGAGGCCCGCGCTTCGCGCACGTGGATCACGTGCCCGGTGGGCGCGCCCTTCAACGCCGGGTCGGCGGAGATCGACAGGTGCGTCTTGGCGATGCACACCGGCAGCGTGCCGAAGCCGTTGCGCTCGTAGCCGTCGAGCTGGCGCTCGGCCAGCGTCGAATAGCTGACACCGGCCGCGCCGTAGACCTTGGTGGCGATGGCCGCGATCTTGTCCTTCAGCGTGGCCTCGAGCGGGTAGGCGTAGGCAAACGACGACGGCTCGCTGCAGGCCTCGACGACGGCGCCGGCCAGCTCCACCGCGCCGCGGCCGCCATCGGCGAAGTGCGTGGCCACCGCGACACGGGCGCCGAGACACTGCGGCATCATGCCGATCGCAGGCCCTCATGACGCACGAATCCAGACTCACCCGTGAATTGCGCGCGCTGCTGCAGACGCAGCGGGTGGCGGCGCTCGGCACGCTGTGCGAAGACGGCGCGCCCCTCGTCTCGATGGTGCCCTTCGCGATCGAGGCGGGCCAGCCGTGCCTGGTGATCCACGTCAGCGGCCTGGCCGCGCACACCCGCAACCTGCAGTCTTCGCCGCGCGTATCGCTGATGGTGATGCGTGCCGAGGCCGAAGGCGAGCCGGTGCACGCGCTGCCGCGTGTCACGCTGGAAGGCCGGGCCGAGGTGCTGGTCCCCGCCAGCCCGCCGTGGCAGGCTTGCCGCGCGGCCTACCTGGCCCGGTTTCCGGAAGCCGAGCCGATGACGCATCTGGGCGACTTCATGTTCGTCGCCCTTCACGTCGGCGCGGCGCGACAGGTCGCCGGCTTCGGCGCGGCGCGGTCGCTCGATGCGCAACAGCTGGCGCAGGTGTTGGCCGGCGCGTCCGACGCCGATCGCACTTCGGTCGACCACTGACACCGGATAGCGGCCGATGTCGGGTTGAATCGGCCTGCCGCGGTCCCATCTGCCGCGGGTGAGTCCTGCCACCTTGAACGACGCCCTGCCGATGCTGGCCCTGATCGCGCTGGCCGTGCTGGGCGTGGCGGCCTTGCTCGCACAACCCTGGTGGACCGAACGCCGCCGCGAGTCGCTGCGCGCACAGCCGTTTCCAGTGGCGTGGCGCCGCATCCTGCGTCGGTCCGTGCCGGCGGTGGCGCGCTTGCCGACGGATCTGCAGCGCCGGCTCAAGCGACACATCCAGGTGTTCGTCGTCGAAAAGGCCTTCATCGGCTGCCAGGGCCAGGCCATCACCGACGAGGTGCGCGTGACCATCGCCGCCCAGGCCTGCCTGCTGCTGCTCGGCGACCCGCGGTCCGACTACTACCCGCGGCTGCGCCAGATCCTGGTCTACCCCGACACCTTCGTCGCACGCCGCGAGCAGCCGCTGGGCAACGGGCTGGTGCAGGAGCAGCGAGTGCCGATGGCTGGCGAATCATGGTCGCAAGGCCAGGTGATCCTGGCGTGGTCCGACGTGGTGGCCGGCGCGGCCGATCCCGCCGACGGCCACAACGTGGTGCTGCACGAGTTCGCCCACCAGGTCGACCAGGACACCGGCGTCGCCGACGGTCGGCCGTGGCGGCCCAACCCGGCGCTGCGCCGTCGCTGGGCGGCGGTGATGGGCGAGGCCCTCGATCGCCTGCGACGTGAACCGTCGGAGGTGATCGACGCCTACGGCGCCAGCGATCCGGCCGAGTTCTTCGCGGTCGCCACGGAGGCATTCTTCGAGCGGCCGCAGGCGCTGGCGACCGATGCGCCCGCGGTCTACCGCGAACTCGCCCAGCTCTATCGGCTGCACCCGCTGGCGTGGTGAGGGCCGGCGGCGCGGGCCGCGGCCGTCGCGCTCACTGAGCCCTCAGGTGGCTGTCGACGATGGCCTCGATGCGCGCCTGCTGCGCGGGCGTCAACGCGGCAAACGGCCGCCGGCAAGGGCCGCAGTCGAGGCCGAGGATCTTCAACATCGCCTTGGTGCCGGGAAAGACACCCACCTCGATCAGCACGTCGATGACCGCGTTGGCTCGCGACTGCAGCGCCAGCGCGCCAGGCAGATCGCCGGCTTTCAGCGCGTCGAAGATGCGCACGAACAGGCGGCCCATGACGTTGAAGGTGGTGCCGATGGCGCCGTCGGCACCCATCGCGAAGCCGCCGACGAACATCTCGTCGTAGCCGTTGTAGATCACCGCGTGCGGCGCCGCGCTCTTCAGCCGCTCGAGCTGGTACAGGTTCTGCGAGGTGTGCTTGACGCCGACGATCTTCGGATGCTCCAGCAACGCCAGCAGGTCCGGCGTGGTCAGCGGCCGCGCCGACTTGGCCGGGAAGTTGTAGACGATCAGCGGCAACGGCGTCGCCTCGGCAAGCGCGCGGTAATGCGCCAGCACTTCCGCCGCCGAGAAGTCGTAGTAGAAGGGCGGGATCGCCGACACCGCGTCGTAGCCGGCGTCGGCCGCGGCGCGGCCGATGTCGATGGCTTCGTCGGTCGAGATGGCGCCCACGTGCGCGATCAGTTTCGCGCGGCCCTTCACGGCCTTCGCGAAGGCGACCAGCACGGCCTTGCGCTCGACCGCGGTCTGCAGGAAGGCTTCACCGGTGCTGCCGCCGACATAGAAGCCGTGCAGGCCCTGCGCCAGTTCGAACTCGGCCAACGGCGCCAGCATCTCGAGGTCGAGCGCGCCGTCGGGCTTGAACGGCGTGATCAGCGCCGAGAAGATGCCGCCGAGCGGATGGGCGAGACGTGGTGGGTAGGGTCATGGCGTGAGCGGGTCGAAGTTTCAGGTGCGGCCCATCATGCCGGGCAGCCACAACGTGAGCGGCGGCCACAGCGTGATCGCCATCAGCACGGCCAGCAGCGGGACCAGCCACGGCAGGATCGCGCGGGCCATGGTCTCGAACGAGATCTCGGCGATGCGGATGACGACGAACAGCACGATGCCCATCGGCGGCGTGATCGTGCCGATGATCAGGTTCAGGACCACGATGACGCCGAACTGCACCGGGTCGATGCCGTAGCTGGCCGCCGCCGGCGCCAGGATCGGGATCAGGATCAGCATCGCCGCCAGCGCTTCCATGAAGCAGCCGATGACCAGCAGCAGCACGTTGACCAGCAGCAGGAACAGCAGCGGGCTCGAGATCGTCTCGAGGATCATCGGCGTCAGCGTCTGCGGCACGCGCGAGATCGAGATGCACCAGCCGAGCGCGCCGGCGGCCATCACCAGCACCATCACGATGCCGGTCGTGACCGCCGTGTCGACCAGGATCGGACCGAGTTGCCTGAACTCGAGCGTGCGGTAGACGACGAAGCCGAGGAACAGCGCATACAGGCAGGCCACCGCCGCCGCCTCGGTGGGCGTGAACAGGCCGCCGAACATGCCGCCCAGGATCACCACCGGCGTCATCACCGCGAAGAAGCAGCGCAGGAAGGTGCGGCCGATGGCGGCGAAGCCGGCGAACGGCTGGCGCCCCATGCCGGCGCGGCGCGCGACCACGCCGACCATCGCCATCAGCGCCAGGCCCATCAGTGCACCGGGCACCACGCCGGCCATGAACAGCTTGCCGATCGAGACGTCGGCCATCACGCCGTAGATCACCATCGGCAGCGAGGGCGGGATGATCGGGCCGATGGTGGCGGCGGCGGCGGTGATCGCCGCGGCGGTTTCCGGCTTGTAGCCGGCGTTCTTCATCGCCCGGATCTCGATCGCGCCGGAGCCCGCGGCATCGGCCACCGCCGAGCCGACCATGCCGGCGAAGATCATGCTGGTCAGGATGCTGGCATGCGCATAGCCGCCGCGCACCCAGCCGATCAGCGCGCTGGCGAAGGCCACGATGCGGTCGGTGATCCTGGCCGCGCCGAGGATGTTGCCCATCAGGATGAACAGCGGCGCCGCGACGATCGGAAACGAGTTCATCGATCCGGCCATCTTCTGCGGCAGCACCGTCAGCGGCATGCCGCCGATCCACAGGAAGGCCAGCGCGGCCAGGCCCATCGACACGAACAGCGGCAACCCGGCCAGGATGCTGACCAGCCACACGCCCGAGATCTTCGCCATCAGGCCGGTCATGGCAGCAGGGCCTCCGGCTTGGCGGCGTGGCCCGTGGCCAGCCGCCACAGCTCGATCAGTGCCTGCACCAGCGTCATCAGGCCCGCCGGCAGCATCGGCACGTACATCCACGCGGTCGAGATCGGCAGCGCCAGGGCCTCGATGTCGGAATTGCTGCGGATCAGGTGCACGCTGAACCAGGCGATCACCGCGCCGAGCAGCGCGGTCGCCACCTGGATCGCGATCTCGGTGCCCTGCCACGGCCGCAGCGGCAGCAGGTCCTGGAACACGCGGATGCGGATGTGCGCGCCTTGCCGCGTCGCGATCATCCAGCCCAGGCAGGCCAGCCAGACCATCAGGAAGCCGCTGGCCTCGTCGGTCCAGCTGAGTGGCTGGTTCAGCGCACGCGAGACGATGCCGGCGACCACCGTGCCGAGCAGCACGATGACCAGCGCGCCCGCCGCAAGCTGCAGCAGGCGGTCGAGCCAGACCACCGCGCGTGCCGACAAGAGAGCGGCTCGGCTACAACGCCAGCAGAGCGTCGAACGTGCCCTTGCCCCACTTCTCGGCGAACTGCGCCGGCACCTTGTCGAGCACCGGCTTGCGCCACAGCGCGAGGTCGGGTTCGATGACCGTCATGCCTGCACCCTTGAAGGTGCCGACCAGCGTGGCCTCCTGACCCAGCAATTCCTTGTCCTGCCACGCCGCGCCGTTGGCCAGCGCGGCCTGCAGCACGTCGCGGTCGGCCGGCCGCAGTCCTTTCCAGAAGGCCTCGTTCACGATCACCATGCGCGGCGTGATGATGTGCTCGGTCAGCACCAGGAATTTCTGCACCTCGAAGAACTTGCCGCTCTGGATCGTCGGCAGCGGGTTCTCCTGGCCATCGACCGCGCCCTGGCTCAGCGCGAGGTAGAGCTCGCCGAAGGCGATCGGCGTGGCCCGCGCGCCCCAGGCCTCGGCCATCGCGCGGAAGGTGTCGACCGGCGGCACGCGCAGCTTGAAGCCGACCATGTCGGCGGGCGTGCGCACGGCCTTGCTGCCGGTGGTCAGGTGGCGCTTGCCGTAGTAGGTGATGTTCAACATGCGCATGCCGCGCTTGGACACCAGGTCGTCGTTGAGCTTGGCGAACAACGGCGTGCCCGCGGCCTTGGCCATGTGCGCGGCGTCGCGCCAGAGGTAGGGCGCCTCGATCACCGACAGCTGCGGCAGGAACGCACCGAGCGCACCGGCACCGTCGGTCGTCATCTGCAGCGCGCCGGCGGACACGCCCTCGATCATGTCCTTGCCGGTGCCGAGCTGGCTGTTCGGAAAGACCTGGATGTCGATGCGGCCGCCGGTCTTCTCCTTCACCTCCTTGGCCACGCGCTCGGCCATCTGCACCTGCGGATGCGAGGTGGCCAGCGATTCGCCCCAGCGAATCGTCGTTGTCTGGGCGCGAAGCAGGGCCGGGGCCGCCAAGCCCCCCACCGTTGCCGCCGCACCCGCCATGAATTGCCGTTTGTTGATGCCGCTCATCGTCGCCGCCTTTGTAGTGGACATTGCGAGCGCAGTATTGCCGCAGGCCCGGTGTGTTGTGGAGTGGTGTTTGCCATCACCCGGTCGGTGCCACGCATCCGCTGACCCGTTTGACCGCGAAGGCGACCCGGACATGCCGACACGACGGAGGCCCGCGTCCCACGGTTCGCCCAGCGCTATCGGCTGCACCTGCCGGCGTGCTGAGGGCGGGCGCTGCCGGCGTGACGCAACGTGCGCCAGCGCCTTGCTCGATGCCGGACACCAGGCTGGCGTCGCCCGGCGCACCTCGCTGGCAGAGCTCGCCACCGGCCTGCCCTCGCGGTCGACCAGGTATTTGCTGGCAAGTTCCAGCGCGGGCCTTCCGGCTCGGCCTCGGCTGGCGCTGGACCGCAGAGCGGGTGGGGCTGCATTGCCGAGCGGCTGGCGCTGCGCGAAATCGGGAACCGACGCGGCAGGTGTATGGCCAAAGGCGCCGCCCGCTGCGCGGTCTCGCGCTGGCCCAGCCGAAGGCGCCGCGGCCGCCGCCGGTCGACTGCGGAAACCCAGCACCGGCCCGCGCCCACCGCCGCCCCGCTTGGCGGCGCGCCGCGGCGCTGAAGTCGGGCAACATCGTACTGCGGCGTGCAAGCCGCGAGAGCGCGGTGTCCAGCCGAAGTGGCCAGCAACGGCCTTGCCGGCGTACTGGTACGCCGATGCGGCTATCACGTCCTGCGAGCCGGATGAACGTCTGCTCGCGAGCAGTGGCGCGGCAGGCTCCCGCCGCGGGGCTTTGAGTCTGCGCACTTGCGCTGCCCGCCATGCCTGCAGCGAAGCAGCCAGCAGCAGCGCCGGAAAGGACCACCGAGCGCGCGGAGAGCTTGGTCATGGTCGTGTTCGCGGAGGTCAGCAGCGAAATTGGGCGGGCCCGCGCGCCACGACCGAGCCGGGGTCATTGGCCGCGGTGCGTGCGATCCCCGCCGCAGTGGCGCCGGCTTCAGCCGCCTGCGCGCTTCACCGTCCAGCCGTCGGCTGGTCAACAGCGCAACGATGCGCTCGGCGTGGTCGCCCTGCACTTCGAGACGCCGTCCTTGACGGTGCCACCGGCACCGCAAGCGGTGCGCAGGCGCTTGCCCAAGCGCGGCCAATGCGCGGCGGCGTCGAGCGCAAGGCCGCGGACCAGCGTGACCGTCTTGCCGCCGCGGCGCTGGGTCTCACGGCTGACGCGCACGATGCCGTCGCCCGGGTTGGCCGACTGGGCCTTCGCGCCACAGGTGCACGCGGCCACCGGCTGGCGACAGGCTGGGCACATGCGCCCGCCCTCGGTGGAGTAGACGAGACCGCCAGTGACGGGCTTGCGCATGTCGATCAGCCGAGCACCTGGTGCCAGGCCCGCACGACCGCCGGTGCATCGGTCAATACGACGAACGCGATGCCTGCCAGCGCGCCACCCAGATGCGCATCGTGGTTGACGCGCCCGCGCGCCTGGCGCGAGGCCCAGACGGTGTAGGCGAGGTAGGCCACGGCGAACAGCGGCGCCGGGATCGGCAGCGGGATCGGCAGGATGAAGATCGATTGCGACGGCGTGTAGACGATGGCGGCAAACAGCACCGCCAGGATCACGCCCGATGCACCGAGCGTGCGGTAGCCCGGCTCGCGGCGGTGCATGAC
Source organism: uncultured beta proteobacterium (assembly GCA_963783785.1). Taxonomy (GTDB): domain Bacteria; phylum Pseudomonadota; class Gammaproteobacteria; order Burkholderiales; family Burkholderiaceae_C; genus CADEEN01. The sequence continues at coordinate 291,201 of CAWAOQ010000006.1, forward strand.
CCAGGTGCCCGCGCTGCTGACCAGCAGGCCGAAGGCACACAGCGCGACGAACCGCGCCGTGCCGATCTGCCGCTCGAGCGCAAAGGCAAAGGCCCAGAACGTGAAGGCGTTGAACAGCAGGTGCGGCAGGTCGGCGTGCAGGAAGGCGCTGCTGACCAGGGTCGTGAACTGTTGGCGCGGCCAGAACCAGTAGGGCCGGAACAGGTGGCGCTCGATGACCGATGGCGCCGCGTAGAGCGCGACCCCGCTCGCGATCACCATCGTGGCCAGCCACAGCGCCGATGCGGGGGCGCCCGAGGTCAAGGCGATGAGGTCTTCCATGGTGGCGTGGTCTGTCAGGCGACGAGCGTGGGTCGCGCATCCTAGACAATCTCCCGATGCGAATGGCAAACATGGTCTCGCTGCGATACCACGCCGCGGTGCTCGCGCTGGCGCTGTGCGGTGGCGGCGCGATGGCGGCCGGCGATCTGCGCTGGTTCGATGGCGGCCTTGCGGGGGTGCAGGCCCACCAGGCCGTGGCCCTGCTCACGGCCGCCGCGAGCCACGGTCTGGAGCCACAGGACTACGACGCCGCGGCGCTGGATCGCGCCGTCGCGCAGGCCACGCAAGGCAGCGCGGCGGACCCGGCGGCGCTCGCGCGGCTGGAGCAAGCGCTGACCACGGCGATGCTGCGCTACCTGACCGACCTGCACCGCGGCCGGGTCGATCCGCAGCAGATCCGTCTCCACTACACACCACCGCGTCGCGATGCCTTCGACGCCGAGGCCGTGCTGCAGGCCGCACTGGTGGCGCGCCGCCTGCCCGAGGCCGCACGCGAGCTGGCACCGCGCCTGCCGCTGTACGAGCAACTGCGCGAGGCGCTGGCGCGCTACCGCGGCCTGGTCGACCATCCGGCCTGGTCGCAAGCGCTGCCGCCGTTGCCCAGCGCCGGGCGCGGCGTGGTCAAGCTCGAACCCGGCCAGGCCTACGCCGGGCTTGCGCTGCTGGCACAGCGTCTGCAGGCGCTCGACGACCTCGCGCCGGACGCGCCGACGCCGCCGCGCTACGAAGGCGCGCTGGTCGACGCCGTCACCGCCTTCCAGCAACGCCATGGCCTGGCTGCCGACGGCGTGATCGGCAAGGCGACGCTGGCGGCGCTGCAGGTGAGCCCGACCGCGCGCGTGCGGCAGATCGAGCTGATGCTCGAGCGGCTGCGCTGGACGCCGCTGATGCAAGGCCCACAAATGATCGTCATCAACATCCCCGAGTTCGTGCTGCGGGCCTACGAGGCGCTGGATGGCCGCATCACGGTGCGCGAGCAGATGAAGGTCATCGTCGGCAAAGCCATGGACACGCGCACGCCGCTGTTCAACGAGGACATGCGCTACATCGAGTTCGCCCCGTACTGGAACGTGCCGCCGTCGATCGCGCGGGGCGAACTGGTGCCGCGGCTGCGCCGCGACCCAGGCTACTTCGAGCGCGAGGGTTTCGAATTCGTCACGGCCGGCGGCCAGGTCGACACCGCGCTCTCGGCCGCGCGACTCGACGCCGTGCTGGCCGGCCAGGCGCGCATCCGCCAACGGCCGGGACCGAAGAATGCGCTCGGCGACATCAAGTTCGTGTTTCCGAACCGCGACAACATCTACCTGCACCACACGCCGTCGGTGCGGCTGTTCGAACGCGAGCGCCGCGACTTCAGTCACGGCTGCATCCGCGTCGAGCAACCGGTGGCGCTGGCCAGGTTCGTGTTGCAGGGCATGCCGGAGTGGACCGAGGAGCGCATCCGCCTGGCCATGGACGGCGGCACATCGTCCACGCTGCGGCTGGCCCAGCCGGTGCCTGTGGTAATTGCTTACGGCACGACCCTGATCAGGGACGGTAAGCTCCGCTTCTTCGAAGACATCTACGGCCACGACCGCCTGCTCGATGCCGCGTTGCGGCAAAGATCACGGGACCAGCGGCCGCTGCTCTGACCCGACCATGACCGATCCGCACACCCGACGCCGCTTCTTCCGCCACACCGCGCGCCTGGCCGCCGCGTGCGCCCTGCCCGCGCTGGCGACGACTGCCCGCGCCTCGGTGTCGGGCGCGCGCGGGCTGGCGATGGTGCATACCCATACCCGCGAGCGCATCGACCTGGTCTACGCGGTCGATGGTCAATACGACACCGCCGCGCTGGGCTCGTTGAACCGTTTCCTGCGCGACCACTACAGCGGCGATGTCGGCACGATCGACCCGCAGGTGTTCGACCTGCTGCATCGCGTGCAGCGGGAGTTCGGCGGCGGGCGCGCCTTCGAGGTCATCTCCGGCTACCGCTGCCCTGCCACCAACAACCAGCTGCGCGAGACGCGTGGTGGCGGCGTGGCCAAGCACAGCCTGCACATGGAAGGCCGCGCGATCGACGTGCGCCTGCCCGGCGTGCCATTGGCCGACCTGCGCGATGCGGCGAAGTCGCTGCGCGCCGGCGGCGTGGGTTTCTACCCCGGCCAGCAGTTCGTGCACCTCGACACCGGGCGCGTTCGCACCTGGTGACGGCGCTCACGCGGCCGGTGCCGCAACCCTGCTCGACGACCTGTCCAGCCATGCGGCAGCGTCGAGCCTGGCGCCGGGGAAGCGCGTCGGCAAGCTGACCACGCCGGCCGGCACGCGGCAAGCCGTCCGCAAGCCGTCGAGTGCCTGCTCGCAGCGCTCGAACGCGGCAAACACCTCGCGGGCAGTCGGCAACAGCGCGTACGCCGCCTCGGTCGGCACCAGCCGCTTGCCCTGCACTTCGAACAGCCGCACGCCCAGTGCCTCGCCGAGCTTGCGCAGGTGGCCCGACAGCGTGGGCTGCGCAATGCACAGGGCCTCGGCCGCGCGCGTGGCGCTGCCCAAGCCGCATCACGGTCTCGAAAGCAGCGAGCTGGGGAAGCATGCCGTGACGCATGTAGCGTCGCATCGGCCAGGAGCCAAGCGGTGTCGTCATTGCCAGTCCTCGTCTTGAATCGGGGAAGGCAAAGGTCTGGTTCATGCCGGCAGGCACTGCGCCGACAACCCGCGCGCCGAGGCCGTTTGGCCCGTATTGACGACGACACGGCACACCCGGCGGACCGGGCGCGGAACTACTCCCGCTTTGCATCACGTGCGGCCCCAGTGGCCTTCACGCGGCAGTCATTCTGGCACGGCCCGGGCCGCTCGCAAGCGGCAGATTCCACGACGACCCCATCGTGACGAGGGGCATCGATTTCGTTTCGCGATCGATCGCGAATCTCGAAGGGTGCGAGCCCGCAGGCCGCCAACAATCGCGCCTCGGTCCCCAAGCCGCAGGAGTGCGCCGCGATGGATCCCACCCAATTCCTGTCTGCCCTGCTGGCGATCATCGTGATCGACCTCGTGCTGGCCGGCGACAACGCCATCGTCATCGCATTGGCCGCGCGCGCGTTGCCCGCGCACCTGCAGAAGCGCGCCGTGGTGTGGGGTGCCGTCGGCGCGATCGGCGTGCGCAGCCTGATGACCGTGGTGGTGGTCTGGCTGCTGAAGATCCCCGGCCTGCTGCTGGTCGGTGGCGCGATGCTGGTGTGGATCGCCTATCGCCTGCTGCTGCCCGACGAATCCGACAGCGGCACGCATGGAGCGGCAGCGACCACCTTCTGGGGCGCGATGCGCACCATCGTGATTGCCGATGCGGTGATGGGACTCGACAACGTGCTGGCCGTCGCCGGCGCAGCGCATGGCAGCTACCTGCTGGTGGTGACCGGCCTGGTCATCAGCGTGCCGATCGTCGTCTGGGGCAGCACGGTGGTGCTGAAGGTGGTCGAGCGCCACCCTGGCGTGGTCTACCTCGGTGCCGGTGTGCTGGTCTGGACGGCGGTGAAGATGATCACCGGCGAGCCCCTGCTCAAGCCCTGGCAGCAGCAAGCGCCGATGCTCGCGATGCTGGCCTACGGCGCGATCCCGCTGGTGCTGTGGGCCGGCTTCGTGAAGAACCATCGCCGGCTCGAGTCGCGCATCCATGCCCGACTGGCCGATTTCGTACGGCAACTGCCGCAGCGCGCCAGCGCACCGTCACCCCACGCCGCCCCGGCTGAAACCGAAGGAGACCCCCGCATGTTGAAGGTACTCGTACCCGTCGATGGCTCGGCCAACGCGCTGCATGCCGTGCGCCACGCGATCGCCGAATACCGGCGACACCATGAACTGGAACTGCATCTGCTGAACGTGCAGACGCCGATGTCGCGCCACGTCGCCCGCTTCGTCGGCCGTCAGGATCGCGACACCTGGCATCACGATCAGGCTGCTGCCGCGATGGCCGCCGCGCGCGCGCTGCTCGACCAGGCCGGCGTGCCTTACCAGACCCACTGGGCGGTCGGGGACCGCGCGGCCGAGATCTGCCGCAGCGCGGAACGCCTGGGTGCTCACCACATCGTGATGGGCACGGCGCGCAGGAACTCGATCACCCGCATGCTCGAAGACTCGGTCACCAACCAGGTGCTCGAGCGAACGCCGGTTCCGGTCGAAGTGATCGCCGGCGAAGCGGTATCGAAATGGGAGCGCTGGGGCTTGCCGGCCGGCGTGCTGGGCGGTGGCGGCATGCTGCTGCTGGCCGCGCTGGACTGATGCGTGACGGGGCCGCCGGCCCCTTGTTGACCCGCATCATGGCTGCAGGCCGGCGCCGGCTGGCGTGGCGCCGCGTCCTATGGCGTTGCGGCGCGTCCGGGGGCAAACTCCGGCCATGAGCGCCGACCCCCTTCGTCTGCATGTTCCCGAGCCGAGCGGGCGACCGGGCCACGAGACCGACTTCTCCTACCTGCACCTGTCGCCCGCCGGCACGGCGCGGCGCCCGCCGGTCGATGTGGCGCCAGTCGACACCAGCGACCTGGCCTACACGCTGGTGCGCGTGCTCGACGATGCCGGCCATGCCGTCGGGCCCTGGGTGCCGACGGTTGATGCCGAGTGGCTGCGCCACGGTCTTGCGCACGATGATGAAGGTGCGCGCCTTCGATGCCCGCATGCTGATCGCGCAGCGGCAGAAGAAGATCTCGTTCTACATGCAATGCCTCGGCGAGGAGGCGATCGCCACCGCGCACGCACTGGCGCTGCAGCCCGGCGACATGTGCTTTCCGACCTATCGTCAGCAGGGCCTGCTGCTGTCGCGCGACGATGTCTCGATGGTCGAGCTGATGTGCCAGTTGCTGAGCAACGAGCGCGACCCGATCCGCGGTCGCCAGTTGCCGGTGATGTATTCGTACAAGCGCGCCGGCTTCTTCTCGATCGCCGGCAACCTGGCCACGCAGTTCATCCAGGCGGTCGGCTGGGGCATGGCCTCGGCGATCAAGGGCGACTCGAAGATCGCGTCGGCCTGGATCGGCGACGGCGCCACCGCGGAATCCGATTTCCACACCGCACTGACCTTCGCCCACGTGTACCGCGCGCCGGTGATCCTGAACGTCGTCAACAACCAGTGGGCGATCTCGACCTTCCAGGCCATTGCCGGCGGTGAAGGCGCGACATTCGCCGCCCGCGGCGTGGGCTGCGGCATCGCCTCGCTGCGGGTGGACGGCAACGACTTCCTGGCCGTCTACGCGGCCTCGCAATGGGCCGCAGAGCGTGCCCGCAGCAACCTCGGGCCGACCTTGATCGAGTGGATCACGTACCGGGCCGGCGCGCATTCGACATCGGACGATCCGTCGCGCTACCGCCCGGCCGACGATTGGCAGCACTTCCCGCTCGGCGACCCGATCGCGCGGCTCAAGCAGCACCTGATCGCCCTCGGCGAATGGTCCGACGCACAGCACGATGCGCTGCAGAAGGAGCTCGACACGCAGGTGGCCGCCGCGCTGAAGGAGGCGCTGCAGTACGGCTCGCTGCTCGACGGCCACATCCCGCCGCTGGCGTCGATGTTCGAGGATGTCTACAAGGACATGCCGCCGCACCTGCGCGAGCAGATGCGCCAGGCCGCGGGAGGTTGATCTTGGCCACGATGACCATGATCCAGGCCCTGCGCTCGGCGATGGACGTGATGCTCGAGCGCGACGACAACGTCGTGATCTACGGCCAGGACGTCGGCTACTTCGGCGGCGTGTTCCGCTGCACCGAAGGGCTGCAGGCCAAGTACGGCAAGTCGCGCGTGTTCGACGCGCCGATTTCCGAGGGCGGCATCGTCGGCTCGGCGGTCGGCATGGCGGCGTACGGCCTGCGCCCGGTGGTCGAGGTGCAGTTCGCCGACTACTTCTACCCGGCCTACGACCAGATCGTCTCGGCGGCGGCGCGGCTGCGCTACCGCTCGGCCGGCGACTTCAGCGCGCCGCTGACGATCCGCATGCCCTGCGGCGGCGGCATCTACGGCGGGCAGACGCACAGCCAGAGCCCGGAGGTGCTGTTCACGCACGTGTGCGGGCTGCGCACCGTGATGCCGAGCAACCCGTACGACGCCAAGGGGCTGCTGATCGCCGCCATCGAGTGCGACGACCCGGTGATCTTTCTCGAGCCCAAGCGCCTGTACAACGGGCCCTTCGACGGCCACCACGACCGTCCGGTGGTGCCGTGGTCGGCGCACCCGTCGAGCGAGGTGCCCGAGGGCCACTACACGGTGCCGCTGACTTCGGCGGCGGTGTTCCGGCCCGGCAGTGCCCTGACGGTGCTGACCTACGGCACGATGGTCTTCGTCAGCGAGGCGGCCGCGCGCGAGACCGGCATCGACGCCGAGATCATCGACCTGCGCAGCCTGTGGCCACTCGATCTGCCGGCGGTCGTCGCATCGGTCAAGAAGACCGGGCGCTGCGTCATCGTGCACGAGGCCACCCGCACCAGCGGCTTCGGCGCCGAACTCGCCGCACTGGTGCAGGAGCACTGCTTCTATCACCTCGAGGCGCCGATCGAACGCGTGACCGGCTGGGACACGCCCTATCCGCACGCGCTCGAATGGGCCTATTTCCCGGGCCCGGCGCGCGTGGCGGCGGCGATGAAGCGGGCGATGGAGCCATGACGGTTCACGTCATCAGGATGCCCGACCTCGGCGAGGGCATCGCCGAGGTCGAACTGGTCGCCTGGCATGTCAAGCCCGGCGACACGGTCACCGAAGACCAGGTGCTGGCCGATGTGATGACCGACAAGGCCACCGTCGAGATCCCGTCGCCGGTGGCCGGGCGGGTGCTGGCCCTGGGCGGCGAGGTCGGCCAGACGATGGCGGTCGGCACGGAACTGATCCGCATCGAACTGGGCGCTGGAGCCCACGCGCCCGCGGCGACCGCCAGGCCGACCGCCGCGACTTCGGCGGCACCCGCCGCCGCCGCGACTGCAGCCGTGGCGACGCCGACCGCGCGCCGCATCGAACCGGCACAGCCGGCCGCCGCGCAGCGGCCGATCGCTTCGCCGGCCGTGCGCGCTCGGGCCTGGGAACTCGGCATCGACCTGAACGATGTCACCGCGACCGGCACCGCCGGCCGCATCGTGCAGGCCGACCTCGAGGCCCACGTCGCGCGGGGCGGGCCACGCAGGCCACCATCGCCAGCCCCTGCGGCGCCGGCACCGCGCGCCGCGTCGACCGCCGACGCGACGCACACGGTGAAGATCGTCGGCCTGCGCCGCAAGATCGCGCAGAAGATGCAGGACGCCAAGCGCCGCATCCCGCACTTCACCTATGTCGAGGAAATCGACGTCAGCGAACTCGAGGCGCTGCGCGCGCGGCTCAACCTGCAATGGGACGCGCAGCGCGGACACCTGACGCTGCTGGCGCTGCTGATCCGCGCGATCGTGCTCGCGGTGCGCGAGTTTCCGCAGGTCAACGCGCGCTTCGACGACGAGGCCGGCTTGCTGACGCTGCACGATGCCGTGCATGTGGGCATCGCCACGCAGACCGAGGCCGGCCTGATGGTGCCGGTGCTGCGCAATGCCCAGGCGCAGGACCTGTGGGCCAGCGCCGCCGAGGTCGTGCGCCTGTCCGAGGCCGCGCGCAGCGGCAAGGCGGTGCGCGAGGAGCTGACCGGATCGACGATCACCCTGACCAGCCTGGGCCGGCTCGGCGGCATCGTCTCGACGCCCGTGATCAACCACCCCGAGGTCGCGATCGTCGGCGTCAACCGCATCGCGATGCGACCGGTGATCCGCGACGGTGCGATCGTGGCCCGCCAGATGATGAACCTGTCGTCGTCATTCGACCATCGCGTGGTCGACGGCGCGGTCGCCGCCGCCTTCGTGCAGAGCTTGCGCGATCACCTCGAGCACCCGGCCACGCTGTTCATCGAGTAGCGACGCGGGAGGGCTCAGGCGCGCCACTCGAAGCGCTGCTCGTCGACTTCTGCTCCCCACTGCGAACCCCGCTGCTGCAGCGCCAGCTGAAAACCCGACTTCTCGTACAGATGCCGCGCAGCACCGAGGCCATCGAAGGTCCAGAGGTAGGCGCGCGTGTAGCCGCGTGACCGGCAGAATTCCATGGCGGCCGCCAGCAGAGCGTGACCGACGCCCGTGCCCCGGACCTCGTCGGAGGTGATGAACCAGCGCAGGTGGGCCCCGGCCTCGGCTGCATGCGAGCCATCGATGGCGATCGAGCCCTGCACGCCAGCGGGCCCGACGGCCAGCCAGAGCCCGTCGCGCCGTTCGTCGTAGCGCCCGCAGAACTCCGCCAGCTCGCGCGCCACCTTGGCCTCGAAAGGCAGGCCGAACCCGACCAATGCGCTGTAGAAGACGGCGTGCAACTCGGTGACACGCCCGATGCAGCCGGGCAGGTAGCCCTTGTGGATCGACGAGGCTCATGCGACCGGCATCCCGCGCATCACGGATTCAGCCCGTGGCATGGCACGGACAGCGGCCGGCCTGTCAGGCAGCCACGCGCGACGGTGCTGCAGCGGCCAGGATGTGCGTCAGCGCCGCCTCGAGGTTGGCCACCGTGCGTTCCGGGTGGTGCAGCTTGTCGAGCCCGAACAGCCCGATGCGGAAGGTCTTGAAGTCGGGCCCCTCGTCGCACTGCAACGGCACGCCCGATGCCGTCTGCAGGCCTTCGGCGAGGAAGGCCTTGCCGGTGTGCAAGCCGTCGTCATCGGTGTAGCTGACGATGACCCCCGGGGCCTGGAAGCCCTCGGCAGCCACGCTGCGCAGACCCTTGGCGGTGAGCAAGGCGCGGACCCGGCGGCCGAGGTCGACCTGCTCGTCGCGCAGCTTGTCGAAGCCGTAGGCTCTGCGTCTCCAGCATCACGTCGCGGGTGCGCGTCAGCGCATCGGTCGGCAGTGTCGCGTGGTAGGCGTGGCCGCCGCCTTCGTAGGTCTCCATGATCTGCAGCCACTTCTTCAGGTCGGCCGCGAAGCTGGTGCTGGTGGTGCCGTCGATCGCCGTGCGCGCGCGCTCGCTCAGCATCACGAAGGCGCAGCAAGGCGAGCCGCTCCAGCCCTTCTGCGGCGCGCTCACCAGCACGTCGACGCCGGTGGCCTGCATGTCGACCCAGAGCGCGCCGGAGGCGATGCAATCGAGCACGAACAGGCCGCCCACCTCGTGCGCGGCATCGGCCACGGCGCGCAGGTAGGCGTCGGGCAGCAACATGCCGGCCGCGGTTTCGACGTGCGGCGCAAAGACCACCGCGGGCCGCTGCGCACGGATCGCGGCAACGACTTCCTCGATCGGCGCCGGCGCGAAGGCGGCCTGCCGTCCCGGCCCGACGGGACGCGCCTTCAGCACGCTGTGCTCCGACGGGATCTGCCCCATCTCGAAGATCTGCGTCCAGCGATAACTGAACCAGCCGTTGCGGATCACCAGCGCCTTGCGGCCGGTGGCGAACTGGCGCGCGACCGCTTCCATGCCGAAGGTGCCGCTGCCGGGCACGACGATCGCGGAGCGCGCGTGATAGACGGTCTTCAGCACGCCCGAGATGTCGCGCATCACTTGCTGGAACTTCTGCGACATGTGGTTCAGCGAGCGATCGCTGTAGACCACCGAGTACTCGAGCAGGCCATCGGGGTCGGTATCGGGCAGCAGGCCGGGCATGTGTCTTCCTTCGCGACAGAGAGGATCGCTTCTTGCGCGGATTATCGCCGTGCCCGGCAGGCCGGCGCGCCAGGGAGCGGCCCTTCAAGCAGGGGCCGGCACCGCCGCGTGCGCGCCACCGAGGAACAGGCGCTCGATGTTCGGATCGGCGAGCAACTCGTCGGCGCGCTTGTGCAGCACGACGCGGCCCGACTCGAGGGCGATCGCCTCGTCGGCCGTCTTCAGCGCGCTCTTGACGTTCTGCTCGACCATCAGCACCGTGGTGCCGCGGTCGGCGAGTTCGCGCAGCAGGCGAAACACGTCGCGCACGACCAGCGGCGAAAGGCCGATCGACGGTTCGTCGACCAGCAGCACCTTCGGGCGCAGCAGCAGCGCGCGGCCGACCTCGAGCTGCTTCTGTTCGCCGCCCGACAGCGACGATGCCGCGCTGTGCAGCCGCGCCTTGACGCGCGGGAACAGCTCGAGGATCTCGGGGATGCGCTCGTGGGTGGTCTTCATGCCCAGCGTGATGCCGCCGAGCTCGAGGTTCTCGTACACGCTCAACTGGCCGAACAGGTTGCGGCCCTGCGGCACGAAGGCGATGCCATGCTGCGTCAGCAGTTCCTTTGCGCTCGATCCGGTGATGTCCCGGCCCTCGAGACGCACATGGCCCTGGCGCACCTTCAGCAGGCCGAACAGCGTCTTCAGCACCGTGCTCTTGCCGGCGCCGTTGGGGCCGAGCAGCAGCGTGATCTTGCCGTGCCTGGCCTTGAAGCTCAGGTTGTTGAGGATCATGAACTCGCCGTAGCCGGCGACCACGTCGTCGAATTCGATCGCGATGTCGTTGTTCATGACATCAGTTCCCCAGGTAGGCGTCGAGCACCTGCTTGTTGGCGCGGATCTCGGCCGGCGTGCCGATGGCCATCGCGCGGCCCTCGACCATCACCAGGATGCGGTGGCACAGGTCCATCACGAAATCCATGTTGTGCTCGATGACGACGAAGCTGCTGGCCTTCTGACCCGTGGACCGCGTCTGGTTCAGCGCCTTCAGCAATGTGCTGATGCCGCCCACCAGGCTCGGGTTGACGCCGGCGCAGGGTTCGTCGAGCAGCACCAGGTCGGGCTCGCTCATGAAGGCCATCGCGATGTCGACCAGCTTCTGCTGGCCGTAGCTCAGCTCGCCGGCCTTCTTGTCGGCGACATGGCGGATGCGGAACTGGTCGATCAGCGCATCGGCCTTCGCGCCGAGCCCCGAGTCGCCCGGCGCGAACATCCGGCTCCACATCGAGCCCTGGTGCTCCTGCGCGGCGACGAGCAGGTTGTCGCGCACGCTCATCTTGCCGAACACCTGCAGCGTCTGGAAGGTGCGGCCGACGCCGCGCTGGTTGAGCGCCAGCGGGCTCAGGCCGGTGATGTCCTGGCCGTTCAGTTCGATGCGGCCGGCGTCGGGCGCGATCTGGCCGAGCACGCTGTTGAACATGGTCGTCTTGCCCGAGCCGTTGGGGCCGATGACGCCGAAGATCTCGCCCGGCATGACCTCGAACGACACGCCGTCGACGGCCTGGATCGCGCCGTAGGCCTTCTTCAGGTCGGTCACCCTGAGCACCGGGCCGGTCACCGCTGCACCTCGCCGAGCTGGGCCGCGGCCGCGGTGCGCGCCGCGGAGGCCTGCCTCGCCTGCCGCCTTGCCTTCAGGCGGTCGGGGATCGACAGCAGGCCGTCGGGCAGCCACAGCATCAGCATCACCACCGCGGCGCCGAAGACGAACAGGTACCAGCCCTGCGCGAAGCGCAGCCACTCGGGCAGCAGCACCCCCACCGCCGAGCCGAGCAGCGGGCCGAAGAAATAGCCCGCGCCCCCGACGACGACCATCAGGTACATCATGATCGACACGCCCACCGTGAACGGCGCCGGCTCGATGAAATCGACCAGGCTCGCGAACAGCGCGCCGGCGATGCCGGCATACACCGCGCCGATCGCGAACGAGAGCAGTGTGTAGGCCTGGATGTTCACGCCCAGGCTCTCGGCGCGGATCGGGTTGTCGCGCAACGCCGTGAAGGCCTTGCCCCATGGCGATGCGAGCAGCTTCCACAGCACCGCGCCGAGCAGCACCGTCATCGCCGAGCACGAAGTAGTAGTAGGGCAGCGCGCTGCCGAGGTCCACGCCGAACAGCCCGGGACGACCGATGTTGTTGATGCCGAAGGTGCCGCCGGTCAGCCACTCCTCGTTGCGCATCACCAGCCAGACGGCGGTGTTGAAGCCGAGTGTCGCGAAAGCGAGGTAGATCGTCTGCACCCGCAGCGCCGGGAAGCCCAGCGCCAGGCCGATCGCGAAACAGCCGAGCATCGCCACCGGCAGGCCGAACCAGAAACTGAAGCCGGCCTTCATCAGGATCGCGACGGTGTAGGCACCGATGCCGAAGAACGCGGCATGGCCGAGCGACTTCTGCCCGGCATAGCCGATCGTCAGGTTCAGGCCCATCGTGGCGATCACGAACACCAGCCAGTAGCTGAACAGGTAGATGCCGTAGCTCTTCAGGAACGGCGGCACGGCGATCAGCACCGCCAGGATCACGGCGCCGGCAACCAGGTGCGATTTCTTCATCACACTTTCCTCTCGACCTTCTTGCCGAGCAGGCCCTGCGGCTTGAACAGGATCACGGCCATGAAGATCACCAGCGCGACCGCGTCCTTGTAGGCCGGCGAGATGTAGGCCGCGGCGAGGTTCTCGCAGACACCGACGATGACGCCGCCAAGCAGCGCGCCGCGGCTGTTGTTGAAGCCGCCGATGATGGCGGCGAAGAAGGCCTTGGTGCCCAGCGATTCGCCCATGTCGAACTTGGCGAGATACGTCGGCGTGACCAGCAGCGCCGCGGCGCAGGCCAGCACCGCGTTGATCGCGAAGGTGTAGAAGATCATGCGCGGCACGTTGATGCCGAGCACGGTGGCGCTTTCGGTGTTCTGCGCCACCGCCTGCATCGCGCGGCCGGTCACCGTCTTGCCGAGGAAGGCCTGCGTGCCAAGCACCAGCGCCAGGGCCAGGGCCAGCGTGCCGATGTCGGCCAGCGAGATCGTCACGCCCCAGATGTCGAACAGCTTGTCGGCGAACAGGCTCGGAAAGGGATGCGCCTCGGCGCTGTAGCCGGCACGGACGCCGTTGCGCGCGGCGATCGCCAGGCCGATGGTCGCCACGACGATCGGCATCAGGCCGAACTTGAGCAGCGGATCGGCGATGCCACGCTTGAAGGCCCAGCCGAGCACGGCCACGGCGACGATGCAGGTCAGCACGAAGCTGAGCAACAGCGGCGCGCCGAACGCCGCGAAGGCGAGCATGACGAAGGCCGGCAGCATGACGAACTCGCCCTGCGCGAAGTTGATCGTGCCCGAGGCCTGCCACAACAGCGTGAAGCCCAGCGCCGCCAGCGCATAGATGCTGCCGGTGGCGAAGCCGGAGAAGACCAGTTGAAAGAAGTCGGTCATGGCGGGGCCTCGGGTCCGGGGGCGCAGCTTACTTCTTGCCCAGCGGCGGCAGGAAATGCGAAAAGGTGAATCCAGTGAGCTTGCATCCAGCGGCGCAATTCGGACGCTAGTGAAAACGCGCGTGCCGCCAATGCGCCACGTCGCCGCACGATAGGAATCCGGGCGGCCGCTGCGGTGGGCGCGGTCGAAGCACGATCGCACGCAGCATGATGCAATGCGGCGCAGCGCCGTTCGCTGCGCCTCGATGATCGGCACAGGACCTGACCCCCATGAAAGCGAAACCATGAGCAAGCCCCGGCCCCACGACATCCCGCTGCGCATCGGCATCCTCGGCTGCGCCAACATCGCCAGGCAGTTCTCGCGCGATGTGGCGCCGAGCCCGGCGGTTCGCGTCGTCGCGGTGGCCAGCCGCAACCCGCAGACGGCGGCGGCGTTTGCCGCGGCACAGGGCATCGGCCGCCACCACGGCAGCTACGAAGCGCTGCTGGCCGACGCCGATGTCGATGCGGTCTACGTGCCTCTGCCCAACAGCCTGCATGCCGAGTGGGCCATCAAGGCGGCTTCCCGCGGCAAGCATGTGCTGTGCGAGAAGCCGCTGACGCTCGGCCTGGACCAGGCGCAGGCGATGTTCGACGCGGCGCGCCGCCACGGCGTGATGCTGCTCGAGTCGTACCCGTACTACTTTCAACCCCAGACCGGCGACATGCTGGCACTGCTGCACGGCGGAGCCATCGGCAGCGTGCGCTCGGTGCAGGCCTGTTCGGCTTCACGATGGCCAACCCGCAGACCAACATCCGCATGCGGCCCGAGCTGGGCGGCGGCGCGCTGCTGGATGCGGGCAGCTACCCGCTGAGCCTGATCCGCCTGGTCATGGGCCATGCACCGCAAAGCGTGCAGGCCGACGCCACGTGGGCCGACAGCGGCGTGGACATCAGCCTGGCGGCGACGCTGCACTACGCCGATGGGCGCCGCGCGCAGCTGTCTTGCGCGATGGACGCGGCCAACCACCGGCGCGCCACGATCGTCGGCAGCGCCGGGACGATCGAGACCGAGTACCTGAACCACACCAGCGCCGCAGGCCGGTGGCCACCCGTGGGGCTATCTGCCCAGCCAGTTGCGCGTGCGCCGCGGCACCGCCAACAGCATCCCGTTCGAGGACATCCACAGCGGCACCGGCAGCGGTTTTCGCTTCGCTGCGGAGGCCTTCGCCAAGGTGGTGGCGGACGGCAATGTCGCGGCCGTCGATCGCGCCGCCGAGGCCAGCCTGGACAACGCGGCCACGCTGGAGGCGTTGGCGCGCAGCGCGCGGCTGGGGCATGCGGTGGACGTGGCCACGCGCGGCGGGTGATCGGCCCGCCTCGCCGGCGACCCATCACGCGCGCTCGATCCTCGGCCGCCCGGCCTGCACCGCGAACTTCGCCAGCGTCTCGATCTGCGCGTCCCTGACGGTCACGTCACTGACCACGCGCAGCGACACGCTCATCTGCTGCGGCGTGATGTCGGCAATGCCGTAGCCCCTGCGCTCGGCATCGGCAAAGACGAAATGCGGGTTCTCGGCCAGGCGTTCGGCGGTGCGGGCGCTGCCGCTCGAACGCGACGTGATGCTGGTGCCGCAAAACTCGACACCGACACGCTCACTGGCAGGGTCGGCGTAGTCGGCCAGCACGTGGCCGACCCAGTTCTCGTGCACGTCGCCGCCCAGCAGAACCGGGTTGGCGACGCGATGCTTGCGCAGCGCATCGATCAGCCGCAGGCGCGCCGGCGCGTAGCCGTCCCAACCGTCGTTCCACAGGATCTGCCCGGCACCCGGCTTGAAGTCGCGTGGGCCGAACAGCGTGGTCTGCCCCAGCAGGTTCCAGCCGCCCTCCCCGGCGCTGCGGCGGAGGCTGTCGGCAAGCCAGCGCTCCTGCTCGGGGCCCAGCATCGTGCGTGCCGGGTCCATCCAGGTGGCGCAGCTGGCGGGGTCGACGGTGCCGGATCCGAGCTTGCCGCCGCGCGTGCAGGCGTGCGGGCTGCGGTACTGGCGTGCGTCGAGCAGGTGCATCGTGGCCAGCTGGCCAAAGCGCACCCGGCCGTAGATGCGCATCTCTGCGCCCGTGCCCAGCCCGCCCAGCGCCCGCGTGAGCACGCTCGCGCGCAGCGGCATGTGCTCGTAGAAGGCCTGATAGGCGGCTGCGCGCCGTGCCGGGAAGTCGGCCACCGCGGGTCCGTTGTCGCCCGCGGTGAGGCCGGCATAGTCGTTCTGCACTTCGTGGTCGTCCCAGACCACGAACCAGGGGCAGGCGGCGTGGGCGGCCTGCAGGTCGGCATCGCCCTTGTACAGCGCGTAGCGCTTGCGGTAGTCGTCCAGCGTCAGTGTCCAGCTGCCGGTCGGTTGGCGCACGGCGTTGACGGCGCCGGGGTACTCGTAGATGTAGTCGCCGAGGAACACCACCGCATCCGGCCGGTCGGCGACCAGGTGGCGCCAGGCGCTGAAGTAGCCATGCTCCCAGCGCTGGCACGAGGCATAGGCCAGGCGCAGGTTCGCCGGTTTGGCGTCGGGGGCGGGCAAGGTGCGCGTGCGGCCCACCGCACTGACCCAGTCGTTGCCGTCGCCGCCGACCATGAAGCGGTAGAAGTAGCTGCGATCGCTGTCCAGCCCGGCGGGTTCGACATGCACGCTGTGGCCCAGCTCGGGCAACGCCTGGGCCTGGCCCTGCTGCGCGATGCGCGTGAAGGCCTCGTCGTGCGCCAGTTCCCAGCGCACCGTGATGGGCGCGTCGGGCAGGCTCGAGCCGCCGAACAGGCCCGTCTGAACCAGCCGCGTCCACAGCACCACGCTGTCGTGCAGCGGTGAGCCGCTGGCCACGCCCAGCGTGAAAGGGTTGTCGCGCAAGCGTGGCTGGCTCCACGCGCTGCGCGGCAACCACAGCGCGCCGGCGCTGGCGGCGGCCAGGCGCAGCAGGTGACGGCGGTCGGTGCGGGCTGGCTGCATCGGGCGTGGCGAATCCGTGGCGGCAGTGGACAGGGCGAAGGTTACGTCGTTGCGGCTTGCGGTGCATCGGCGGCGCGCGCCGGGCAGTGCACCGCACCCAGACGGTTCGCACCGCGGCGACCGCTGCGCCCTCGATGCGGCCACTCGACATGGCACTATGGGCCATGAACGACTCCGCGCCGTCGCCACCAAGCCCGGAACCCGGCCGCACCGCGCGCCCCCGGCGGGGTTCCGACCAGGCTGGCTGGATACGCTGGCTGCCGGGGCTGCAGACCCTGCGCAGCTACGACGCCGCCTGGCTGCGTCACGACATCGTGGCCGGGCTGGTGCTGACGACGATGCTGGTGCCCGTCGGCATCGCCTATGCGGTGGCCTCCGGCGTGCCGGGCATCTACGGTCTGTATGCGACGATCGTTCCGCTGCTGGCCTATGCGCTGTTCGGTCCCAGCCGCATCCTCGTGCTGGGGCCCGACTCTTCGCTGGCCGCCGTCATCCTCGCGGTCGTGCTGCCGCTGTCGGGCGGCGACCCCGCGCGTGCCATCGCGCTGGCCGCCATGATGGCGATCGTCTCGGGGACGGCGTGCATCCTGGTCGGGCTGGCGCGCCTGGGGTTCATCACCGAACTCCTGTCCAAGCCGATCCGTTATGGATACATGAACGGCATTGCGCTGACGGTGCTGATCAGTCAATTGCCCAAGCTGTTCGGGTTCTCGATCGAGAGCCACGGACCCTTGCAGAGCGTGTGGGCCATCGCCACGGCGGTGCTCGACGGCCGAACCAACTGGACGGCATTCATCGTCGGCACAGGCACCCTGGCGGTGATCCTGCTGCTGAAGGGCAACCAGCGCGTGCCAGGCATCCTGGTCGCGGTGGTCGGAGCGACCGTCGCCGTCGGTGGCGCTGGACCTGGCGGCGCGGGCGGACGTGGCCGTGCTCGGCTCCCTCCCGCAAGGCCTGCCCGCCTTCGCGATCCCGTGGATCACCTACGCCGATATGCGGGCCGTGCTGATCGGCGGCCTTGCCGTCGCCCTGGTGTCATTTGCCGACACCAGCGTGCTGTCGCGGGCCTATGCCGCGCGGACGCGGACCCGTGTGGATCCCAACCAGGAGATGGTCGGTCTGGGCGTGGCCAACCTCGCCGCCGGACTGTTCCAGGGCTTTCCGATCAGCAGCAGTTCGTCACGCACGCCGGTGGCCGAAGCGGCGGGGGCCCGGACCCAATTGACCGGCGTCGTCGGCGCGATCAGCGTGGCGCTGCTGCTGCTGCTGGCGCCGGACCTGCTGCGGCACCTGCCCTCCAGTGCCTTGGCCGCGGTCGTGATCGCCTCGGCCATCGGCCTGATCGAAGTCACCGACCTGCGGCGAATCTTCCGCATCCAGCGCTGGGAGTTCTGGCTGTCGATCGTCTGCACGGTCGGCGTCGCGGTGCTGGGCGTGATCCCCGGCATCGGCTTGGCGATCGTGATTGCCGTGATCGAATTCCTGTGGGACGGCTGGCGCCCGCACTCCGCGGTGCTGGGTCGCGCCGAGGGACTCAAGGGCTACCACGACATCCAGCGCCATCCCGAGGCCCGCCTGATCCCCGGCCTGGTCCTGTTTCGCTGGGACGCGCCGTTGTTCTTCGCCAATGCCGAACTGTTCCATGACCGCGTGCTGGATGCGGTGGCGGCATCGCCGACGCCGGTGCGCTGGCTGGTCGTGGCGGCCGAGCCGGTCACCAGCGTCGACGTCACCGCCGCGGATGTCCTGGCCGAGCTGGACGAATCGCTGCACGCGGCCGGCATCGAGCTGTGTTTTGCCGAGATGAAGGGCCCCGTGAAGGACAAGCTGAAACGTTTCGGACTGTTCGCGCGTCTTGGCGCGGAGACTTTCTTCCCGACCGTCGGCGCGGCCGTCGGCGCTTATCTCAAGACCCACGCGGTGGATTGGGTGGACTGGGAGGACCGGTCTCCATGACGGCTGGCTGGTGAGCGCGTCGTCGCACGCGTCCGTTAGAGTCGACCCGTGACGCGGTGCCTGCGGGTCCGAGCATCGTTGTCACCGCCCCTGGCGATTGGCGGTGGAGGCCGATGAACCTGTTCGATTGCAGCGACGCCGAGCGCCGGGAACTGGCGGTCCTCGAAGCGCGAATCGGCCGCACGCATCTGCGCCAGCGCCTCGGCCTCGAGGGCGAGCGCGAGGCCCACGTCGTTCGCCGGGGCACGCACTTCTTTCACCTCGAGAACTGGTACTCGATCCACGGCTTGATACGGGGCGCGCTGACGCTGGCCGGCCTGCACGCGCGCGGGCGGCGCAACGTCCTCGACATCCAGCGGCGGGTCAACGACATCTGGCTGCGGCGCCTGCCGCCAGCGTTCGACGGCTACACGCTGCTGCATCTGAGCGACCTGCACCTGGACATGAGCGAAGCCCATCTCGAACGATTGGTCGCGAGCGTGCAGGGCCTGGCGCACGACGTCTGCGTGCTGACTGGCGACTTTCGTTTCCGCACCTTCGGGCCCTACGCGCCCGCGCTACAGGCGCTGGCACGCTTGCGGCCGCACCTGGGCGAGACAGTCTACGCCGTGCTCGGCAACCACGACACCATCCGCATGGTGCCCGGCATGGAAGCGCTCGGCATCGGCGTGCTGATGAACGAATCGGTGCGCATCGAGCGCAGCGAGGCCGCGCTGACGCTCGTCGGCATCGACGACGCGCACTACTATCGGACGCACAACTTTCACAAGGCCGCGGCCGATGTCGCCGCCGATGCCTGCGCGATCCTGCTGTCGCACACGCCGGAGCCCTACCGCCATGCGGCGCACGCCGACTTCAGCCTGATGCTCAGCGGCCATACCCACGGCGGGCAGATCTGCCTGCCCGGTGGCATACCGATCCTGACCGACTCCGACGCACCGCGCGCCCTCGCTCGCGGCCCGTGGCAGCACCATGGCATGGCCGGCTACACGTCGGTGGGCTGCGGCGCGTCGATCGTCGATGTGCGCTTGAACTGCCCGCCCGAGATCACGCTTCATCGGCTGCACTGCGGATGACGCGGCTCGGCCGCGGCGATGCGCGGCGCCGCAGGCGAAGCAGGTGCGGACGGCCCCCGGGCCTCAGTACGGGCGGTCCCGCAGCCCCAGCCGGAACAGCAGGCGGGCCAACGGAATCTCGAGCGCGAAGAAGACCAGCGTGATGACTGCCACCTGCAGCCACGACAGACCGAGCGTGCCGCGGATCACCAGCAGCGGCAGCAACGCCTCGGGGATCTGATCGATCCCAGTGGCCCGTCCGCTGGGAGTGATGCCGAGTCGCCGCTTCACGAAGCTCGACAGGGCATCGCCCACCATCGCCAGGGCACCGACCTCGGCGCCCAGACGGAGCGAGAAACCCAGCAGTTCGGCCGCGATGGCGGCGCCGGCAACTGCAGCGACGAAACCGCGCACCGTCTTCGACGCCCCGAGCAGCGGCCGGCCGTCGACGAATCGCCAGCCGGCATCCAGCGGCGCGCTCCAGCGCCTGCCAAACAGATGCTTTGCGGCAATCGGCGCCGAGTTGGCCACGCCCAGCAGCAGCAGCAACCGCACGCTCAACCAGAGGTCGTCCATGGTCGTTGTCATCGTAGCCTCGCGCGGGCTCGGCGCGCAGAAAATGGCGTTTCAACCTTCCTGCGTTCGCAGCGTAGGCGCTGCCGCCGTCCGGTCAAGCCGGCGTCATGCGCCGCTCAGTTCGGCACGCACCCGCTCGGCGATCGCCAGCGCCGCGGT
This sequence comes from uncultured beta proteobacterium, assembly GCA_963783785.1. GTDB lineage: Bacteria > Pseudomonadota > Gammaproteobacteria > Burkholderiales > Burkholderiaceae_C > CADEEN01. The sequence goes on from CAWAOQ010000006.1 coordinate 311,311, forward strand.
CAGCCCCGGCGACTCGATGCCGAACAGGTTGACCAGGCCCGGCACGCCGTGCACCTCGGCGCCGTCGATCGCGAAGTCCTGCGCGGGTTCGCCTTGCCGGCTGAGCTTCGGGCGCACGCCGCTGTAGTCGGGCTGCAGGCTGCCGTCGGGCAGGCTGGGCCAATAGCGGCGGATCGCGGCGTAGAAGCCGTCGCCGCGCGTGGCGTCGACGGTGTAGTCGATCGGCCCCTCGTCGGGCAACCACTCGGTGTCGGGACCGAAGCGGCCCTGCCCGGCGAGGTCGAGCGTCAGGTGCACGCCCAGACCGGCGGCCTCGTGCATCGGGTAGATCAGGCGCGAGAACGGCGCGCGCACGCCGCTCAACGCGAAGTAGTTGCCTTTGCAGCGGTGGGTGGCGCGCACGTGCGCGGGCGCCAGGCCGTCGATGCGCGCAGCGACCTCGCTGGCGGCCAGGCCGGCGGCGTTGACGAGACAGCGCGCCTGCAGGCGCATCGGCTCGGCGCCGCCAACGTCGAGCACGAAGCCGTCCGGCACGCGCTTGCGCCGCAACGAGCGGGCTTTGCAGCGCAAGCATCGCGCCGTGGTCCTCGGCCTCGCCGAGCAGGCTGAGCATGAAGCCGTGGCTGTCGACGATGCCGGTGACGGTGGAGTGCAGCGCGGCAACGGCATGCAACGCCGGCTCGAGTGCGCGCGCCGAGGCGCCGTCGATCACCTGCAGGCCTTCGACACCGTTGGCCTGGGCATTGCGGGCCAACTGTTCGAGGGCGGGAAGCTGGTCGTCGTGCGTGGCCACCAGCAGCTTGCCGCACAGGCGATGGGCGACGCCACGCGACTCGCAATACGGAACCAGCATGCGCCGACCCTCGACGCACAGCCGCGTCTTCAGCCAGTCGGCCTGCGAATACAACCCGGCGTGGATGACCTCGCTGTTGCGCGCGCTGGTGATGCTGCCGATCGCGCCGAGCGCCTCGACGATCACGACCTCGCGGCCGGCCCGGGCCAGCGCCCGCGCGATCGCCAGGCCGACGACGCCGGCACCGACCACGACGGTGTCGACCTGCTCCACGCTCAGGCACTCTCGGCGACGGTCGCCCGCGCGCGGCGCTTGCGCGCCACCACGGGCGGCGGGCTGACGGCCGGCAGCCCGCCGAAGAACAGCTCGGCAACGATCGGCGCCAGCGTGTCATGCGTCAGCGTGCCCCGGGGCTTCATCCACGTGAAGGTCCAGTTGATCATGCCGAACAGCAGCATCGCCAGCGGTGTGGCCAGCGGCGCGAGATCAGGCCGCACGCGCGCGATCGCCGCGGCGAAGGCCGTCACGACGCGGCGCTGGCCGCCTTCGACCTGCGCGCGCTCGGTGTCGTGCAGGAACTTGACGTCTTCGGTCAGCACGCGATGCTCGTGCTGCGCATCGGCGTACGCCGCCGTGAAGCGGCGGATCAGCGCGTCGAGTTCCGCCGCCGGCGCCAGCCGCTCGGCCTTCACCGCGGCGACCAGCGCTTCGAGCCGCGCCACGTGGTCGCCGGCGATCTGCGCCAGCAGCGCATGCTTGTCGCGCACGTAGTGGTACAGCGTGGCCTTGCTGACCGCACAGGCCGCGGCGACCTCGTTCATCGACGCCGCGGTGTAGCCGCGGCGCGCGAACAACTCGGCCGCGCGGGCCAGGATCAGCGCGCGCTGGTCGTCGTAGGTGGCGGCACGGGTGCGGGCCATTTCAGCGTTCGTCGAACGACAGCACGACGCGGTCGGTCAGCGGATGGGCCTGGCAGGTCAGCACGAAGCCGGCGGCCACCTCGTTCTTGTCGAGTGCGAAGTTGCGCTCCATGCGCACCTGCCCTTCCATCAGCTTGGCGCGGCAAGTGCCGCACACGCCCGACGTGCAGGAGAACGGCACCTCGAGCCCGGCCGCGGAGGCGCAGTCGAGGATGCTCGGCTGGTCCTTGCGGAACTCGATCTCGCGCCGCATGCCGTCGCGGATGATGACGATGCGGGCGTTGTCGGCGTCGCCCGGCAGGGCCTGGTGCACGACGGCGCCGCCGGCCTGCGGCGCCAGGCCGAAGCGCTCGATGTGGATCCGGCTCTCGGGCACGCCGGCGGCCAGCAGCGCCGCCTCGGCCTCGTCGTTCATCTGGAACGGACCGCAGACGTAGACGTGGTCGATGCCCGCCGCCGGCACCACGCTGGCCAGCAACTCGGCGATCTTGTCGCGATTCATGAGGCCCATGTTGATGGCCGCGTCGGTCGGCTCGTCGGAGAACACATGGTGCAGCACCAGCCGCGTCATGTACCGGTTCTTCAGGTCCTCGAGTTCCTCCTTGAACATCGTCGAACGCAGCATGCGGTTGCCGTAGATCAGCGTGAAGCGCGACTTCGGCTCGCGCGCCAGCACGGTCTTCATGATCGACAGGATCGGCGTGATGCCGCTGCCGCCGGCGATCCCGACATGGTGCCGGTGCGCGGCGGCGTCCAGCGGCACGAAGAAGCGGCCTTGCGGCGCCATCACGCTGATCGTGTCGCCGGGCCGGAGTCGTTCGTTGATCCAGTTCGAGAACACGCCGCCCCTGACCTTGCGCACGCCGACGCGCAGTTCGCCATCGTCGACACCGGCACAGATGGAGTAGGAACGCCGCAGGTCCTGGCCGTCGATGGTCTTGCGCAGCGTCAGGTACTGGCCCTGCGTGAAACCGAACACCTCGCGCAGCCCGGCCGGCACGTCGAAGCTGACGATCACCGCCTCGGCGGTGTCGGGTTCGATGCGGCGCACCGACAACTCGTGGAACAGGCTCGACATCGTGCGCGGCGTCAGATCGGCTTGAAGTGCTCGAACGGTTCGCGGCAGTCCAGGCAGCGGTGCAAGGCCTTGCAGGCCGTGGAGCCGAACGCGGACAGCCGCTCGGTGCGAGCGCTGCCGCAGCGCGGGCAGGCCACCGCCTCGGCGCGGCGCAGGATGCGGATCGGCGCGCCCTGCCCCGCTGCCACGGGGCCGGGCGGCGCGATGCCGTACTCGCGCAGCTTGCGCTTGCCCGCCTCGCTGATCCAGTCGGTGGTCCAGGCCGGCGCACGCTGCATCGTCACCCGCGTCGGGCCCAGGCCGGCGCCATCGAGCGCGTCGATGACGCTGCGCTCGATGACTTCGGTCGCCGGGCAGCCGCTGTAGGTGGGCGTCAGCACCACCTGCAGGCCGCTGCCCTCGGCGCGCACGTCGCGCACGATGCCCAGGTCGCGCAGCGACAGCGCCGGCACCTCGGGATCGGGCACCAGGTCCAGCACGGCCCAGGCGGCCTGCACGTTCACCACGCGCCTCCGGGGAAACTGCGCTGCAGGAACTGCATCTCGGCCAGCATGCGGCCCATGTGCTCGCTGTGCACGCCCAGCGTGCCGGTGCTGCGGAAGGCAGCCTCGGCCGGTGCGGCGAGCCGCGCTGCGTCGAACACCGCGGCGATCTCGGCCTGCCAGGCTTCGCGCAATGCGCTGCGTGCGGGCCCGAGGCCGCTGGCCACCGCCGCGTCGTCGATCGCATCGGCGGCGAACATCTCCGGCACGAAGCGCCACAGCTCGGCCAGCGCCTTCTCGACGCGCCGGCGCGATTCGTCGGTGCCGTCGGCCAGCCGCACGACCCAGTCGGCCGCGTGCTGCTGGTGGTAGCGCGCTTCCTTGACGGCCTTGCCGGCGATCGCGGCCAGCTCGGCGTCGCTCGATTGCTGCAACGTGTCCCAGTGCAGCTTGAGCCAGGTGCCGAGCATCAGGTTGCGCAAGACCGTGAAGGCGAAGTCGCCGCGCGGCAGTTCCGCCATCGTCAGGTTGCGGTAGTCGCGCTCGTCGCGCAGGAAGGCGAGCTGGTCTTCGTCCAACGTGCGATCGCGGCCCTGCCCTTCGATCTGGCCGGCACGCGTGAGCAGCGCGCGCGTCTGCCCGATCAGGTCGAGCGCGACGTTGGTCAGCGCGATGTCCTCCTCGAGCACCGGCCCGTGGCCGCACCACTCGCCCAGCCGCTGGCCGAGGATCAGGCAGGTGTCGGCAATGCGCAGCAGGTACTCCACCTGCGGCGTGAAGTCGAGCGAGATCGAGGCAGTCATCTCAGGCCAGCGCCGGGCCGCTCCCAAGCGGCCTGAGCTCCCCTCGGGGGACGCGAACGAAGTGAGCTGGGGGCGGACATCTCAGGCCAGCGCCGGGCCGCTCCCAAGCGGCCTGAGCTCCCCTCGGGGGACGCGAACGAAGTGAGCTGGGGGCCGTCATGACTACATGTGGTCGACTTCGGACGGCAGCTTGTAGAAGCTCGGGTGGCGGTACACCTTGTCTTCCATCGGGTCGAAGTACATCGCCTTGTCGCCCGGGTCGCTGGCCACGATCTGGTCGGAGCGCACGACCCACACGCTGCAACCCTCCTGGCGCCGCGTGTAGACGTCGCGCGCCAGCTGGATCGCCATCTTCGGGTCGGCCGCATGCAGGCTGCCGCAGTGCTTGTGATCCAGGCCCGCCTTGGTGCGCACGAACACCTCCCACAGCGGCCATTCGAGATTCGCTTCGCTCATGCGGCCTCCTTCATCGACTGCCTGGCGGCGTGCGCCAGTGCCGCCTCGCGCACCCAGGCCCCGTCGTCCCAGGCCTTGACGCGCGCGGCCAGGCGTTCGCGGTTGCAGGCGCCGTCGCCGCCGACGACGCGCCAGAACTCGGACCAGTCGATGGCGCCGTGGTCCCAGTGCCCGCGCGCGTCGTTCCAGCGCAGTTCGGGGTCGGGCAGGGTCACGCCGAGCACCTTGGCCTGATCGACCGCGGCGTCGACGAACTTCTGCCGCAGCGTGTCGTTGGAGACGCGCTTGATGCCCCAGCGCATGCCTTGCGCCGAGTTCGGGCTCTGGTCGTCGGGCGGGCCGAACATCATCAGGCACGGCCACCACCAGCGGTCGACGGCGTCCTGCACCATCGCCCGTTGCGCGTCGGTGCCGTCACGCATCATCACCAGCAGGCTGTCGAAGCCCTGCCGCTGGTGGAAGCTCTCCTCGCGGCAGATGCGGATCATCGCGCGGGCATACGGCGCATACGAGCAGCGGCAGATCGGCACCTGGTTCATGATCGCCGCACCGTCGACCAGCCAGCCGATGGTGCCGATGTCGGCCCAGGTCAGCGTCGGGTAGTTGAAGATCGAGCTGTACTTGGCACGGCCGCCGTGCAGTGCATCGATCATCTGGTCGCGGCTGGTGCCCAGCGTCTCGGCCGCGGCGTACAGGTACAGGCCGTGGCCGCCCTCGTCCTGCACCTTGGCCAGCAGGATCGCCTTGCGCTTGAGCGTCGGCGCACGGGTGATCCAGTTGCCCTCGGGCAGCATGCCGACGATCTCCGAGTGCGCGTGCTGGCTGATCTGGCGCAGCAGCGTCTTGCGGTAGTTGTCGGGCATCCAGTCCTTGGCTTCGATGAAGTCGCCGGCGTCGATGCGGGCATCGAAACGCTGCTGCAGCGCGGCGTCCTCGAGCGCGGAAGCTTCTTCCTTCGGTGCGGTGTCCATCGCCTGCGTGTACATCGCGGCTCCTCACTTGGGGCGCTTGTCGACCACGCGTCGAGCCTTGCCCACGAGCGTGCGCTCGATCGATTCGGGCATCTCGACGCTGACCGTCGTGCTGACGCCGATCAGCGACTTGATCTGATGCTGCAGCGCCGCCCCGATCAGCGCACGGTCGGTGCCGACGTGCTGCGGCAGCACCTCGCAGCGCACCTCGACCTCGTCGAGGTGGCCATCGCGCGTGACGACCAACTGGTACTGGCCCGACAGCTGACCCTGCCTGAGCACCAGCTCCTCGATCTGCGTCGGGAACAGGTTGACGCCGCGAATGATCAGCATGTCGTCCGAGCGGCCGACGATCTTGCCCATGCGGCGCATCGACCGCGCCGTCGGCGGCAGCAGCCGTGTCAGGTCGCGCGTGCGGTAGCGGATCACCGGCAACGCCTGCTTGGTCAGCGTGGTGAATACCAGCTCGCCCTCGCTGCCTTCGGGCAGCACCGCGCCGGTGTCGGGATCGACGATCTCCGGATAGAAATGGTCTTCCCAGAGTACCGGGCCGTCCTTGGTCTCGATGCACTCGCAGGCCACACCCGGACCCATCACTTCCGACAGGCCGTAGATGTCGATCGCGTCGAGGCCGGCCGACTGCTCGATGTCGGCCCGCATCGCCTCGGTCCACGGCTCGGCGCCGAAGATGCCGACCTTCAGCGAACTTGCACGCGGGTCCAGACCCTGGCGCAGCATCTCCTCGATGATCACCTGCATGTAGCTCGGCGTGACCATGATGATGTCGGGCTTGAAGTCGGTGATCAGTTGCACCTGCTTCTCGGTCTGCCCGCCCGACATCGGGATCACCGTGCAACCCAGCCGCTCGGCCCCGTAGTGCGCGCCGAGGCCGCCAGTGAACAGGCCGTAGCCGTAGGCCACGTGCGCGATGTCGCCGGCCCGGCCGCCGGCGGCACGGATCGAGCGCGCCATCAGATCGGCCCAGGTGTCGATGTCGGCCTGGGTGTAGCCGACCACCGTCGGCTTGCCGGTGGTGCCACTCGAGGCATGCACGCGCACCACCTTCTCGCGCGGCACCGCGAACATGCCGAACGGGTAGTTGTCGCGCAGGTCCTTCTTGGTCGTGAACGGAAACTTCGCCAGGTCGGCCAGCGATTTGCAGTCCGACGGCTGCACGCCGCTGGCATCGAAGGCACGTCGATAGTGCGGCACATGCTCGTAGGCATCGGCCAGGGTCTTGCGCAGGCGCTGCAGTTGCAGCGATTGCAGCTCGTCCTGGCTGGCGCGCTCGATCGGCTCGAGCTCGCCGCGGGCGGAGGTCTTCACCGGCATCGTCGTCTCCCGAAAATCCGCGCGTCAGGGCGGCAGGACAGGCTTGCCCCTGATCGTGTGCGAGCGGCCGCGGAATACCGCCACGCGCTTGCCGTGCTGGTTGCTGACCTCGGTGTCGTACAGGCCGGTGCGCCCGGTCTTGGACACCTCGTGGCAGGTGGCGGTGAGTTCATCGCCCAGGTGGCTCGGCGCCATCAGGTCGATCGAGAACCCCGAGGCCACGGTCCATTCGTTGTAGGAGTTGCAGGCGTAGGCGAAGGCCGAGTCGGCCAGCACCGCGATCAGGCCGCCGTGGCAGATGTCGTGGCCGTTGAGCATGTCCTCGCGCACCGTCATCGTCAGCACCGCGCGGCCGGGCGTGACGCTGAGGATCTGGATGCCGAGCGACTTGGACGCGCGGTCGTTGGCGAACATGCCCTCGCGCACGAGGTCGGCGGTCTGCTGTGGTGTCATGGTCATCGATCCGTGAAGTTCGGTGCGCGCTTGGCGATGAACGCGGCGATGCCTTCCTGCGCGTCGTGGGCCCGGCCCAGCGCACCCTGACGCTGGCCTTCCATCGACAGCGCCGCGGCGTAATCGAGGCCGATCGCGTCGTCGATCGCGCGCCGCGTCTCGGCCAGTGCCTTGCTCGGCAGCGCAGCCAGCCGCGTGGCCAGCGCCAGCGCGCTGTCCATCAGCGCCGCGTCGTCGACGCATTGCCAGACGAGGCCAATGCGCACCGCCTCCTCGGCCGGCAGCTTGTCGCCGGTCATCGCCAGGCCGAGCGCGCGTGCGCGGCCGACCAGCCGCGGCAGCAGCCAGGTGCCGCCGCAATCGGGAATCAATGCGATCTTCGCGAAGGCCTGGATGAAGCTCGCCGAGCGCGCGGCCACCACCAGGTCGCAGCCGAGCGCGAAGTTGGCACCGGCGCCGGCGGCCACGCCGTTGACGGCCGCCACCACCGGCACCGGCATCGAGCGGATGCGCAGCGCCAGCGGCTTGTAGCGGCGCTCGACGATGTCGCCGATGTCACCGTCCGGTCCGGCGAGCTCCGGGTCGTTCAAGTCCTGTCCGGCACAAAAGCCGCGGCCGGCGCCGGTGATCACCAGTGCGCGCACCGCCGTGTCGGCGGCCGCGTCGTCGAGCGCGCCGCGCAGCGCGGTGTGCATCGCGCCGGTGAAGCTATTCAGCGCCGCGGGGCGGTTCAGCGTCAGCACGCGCACCGCACCGTGGGTCGCGATCAGCAGCGGCGGCTCGACTGCGGCAACAGACATCGAACGGGGCCTTTCGGTGGACCGGTCATTCATTGACCGACCGGTCGGTCGATCTTATGCTGCACGCTGCGCTCGAGGCAAGACGAGCCCCCGCCACCCCACCCCCGAGGAATCCCGATGCCCTGCTACGCCATCGACGGCCTGGTGCCGGTGGTCGACCCGACGGCGCACGTGCACCCGACGGCGGTGCTGATCGGCGACGTCTGGGTCGGGCCGGGTTGCTACGTCGGCCCGTGCGCCAGCCTGCGCGGCGACTTCGGCCGCATCGTGCTGCACGAAGGCGTCAACGTGCAGGACACCTGCGTGCTGCACGGCTTTCCGGGCGCCGACACCGTGGTCGAGGCCGACGGCCACATCGGGCACGGCTCGGTGCTGCACGGCTGCATCGTGCGCCGCGGTGCGCTGGTCGGCATGAACGCGGTGGTGATGGACGAGGCCGAGGTCGGCGAGCAGGCCATCGTCGCGGCCAGCGCCTTCGTGCGCGCGGCCATGAAGATCCCGCCGCGGATGCTGGTGGCCGGCGTGCCGGGCAAGGTGGTGCGCGAACTGACCGCGCAGGAAATGGCCTGGAAGCACGAAGGCACGCTCGCCTACCAGGCGCTGGCGCGGCGCTGCCAGGCCTCGCTGATCGAGGTCGAACCGCTGGGCCATGCCGACCCCGCGCGGCCGCGCCTCTCGGCCGACGACGTGTCGCCCGCGCTCAAGCCGCTGGTGGCGACCAAGGCGCGCGACGGCTGACGGTTCATACGGGTCTGCATTCGACTGCGACTCACTGACCGCCTGCATGCGGCCGCTGAAGGAACGTTCGAGCATTTCGACGCGACGGGCAGCAACGCAATGGACGGCGGTCCGTGGGGCGGATGAATCGGCCTGCCGTGCCCGGCCATGAACGGCCTTCGCTCCCCAAGCGGGTTCGGCAAAGCCCGAATGCGGTCGTTCGAACCCGCCAGCTCCTGACTCGAGCCGATCCAGCGCCGAACACACCGGCAGGCCGCCAAGCTTGAGGGCGTGTGCTTTGGCGCACGTTCACATCTGCTGAACGGGCAGCAGCCGAAGCTTGATCCCTTACCCGGCCAGGGACTTGGCCCGCAAGGCGCTCACTGTCATCATCCGCTTCGCGGTTCAAGCGCCTTCCTGGCATCGGCCCTCGCAGTCTGAGCCCCAACGCGAAGAAGGCCTCATGGTCCAACCTAGAGGAGTACTTGCGTGGCCGAACAGCAACCCTTATTCGACGCTGCGAAGTACAAGAACGCGCAGCGAGAGCAATGGAACAAGGACGGTGCAGCGTGGCGGCGCTGGAATCCCACACTGGATCGTTGGTATGGCGAAGCGACCCGACAGATGCTGGACCTGGCCCGGATCCGGCCAGGTCAGCGCATTCTGGACATCGCCGCCGGCGCAGGTGAACCCGCTGTCAGTGCCGCCGAACGGGTTGGTCCTGGGGGTTACGTGTTGGCGACCGACATCTCGGAAGGGATCGTCGAGCTTGCGCTCCAGGTCGCCCGTGAACGGGGACTCAAGCAGGTGGAGACCCGCGCCATGGACGGCGAGAAACTGGATCTCCCTGATGCTTGCTTTGATGCCGTGCTGTGTCGGCTCGGTCTGATGTACATGCCCGACCCTGTGACAGCGCTGCGCGAGTGGCGCCGCGCTCTGAAAGCGGGCGGTCGGGTCGCCGTCGTTGTGTTTTCCACGCCCGATCGAAACCCTTGGGGTGCTGTGCCAGCTTCCATCATCCGCCAGCGCGCGCAACTCCCGCCTCCCGGTCCCGGGCAACCCGGACCATTTGCCCTTGGCAATCCCGGGGTGCTGGAAGACGTCTTCAGCCGAGCCGGATTTGCCAACCCTGAGGTTCACGCCGTGCCAGTGCCCCATCGAATGGCCAGCGCCGCGGAGTACGTGCGGGTCGCCCGAGAAGCCTTCGGTGCATTCAATGCCATGTTGGCTCAACTGCCCCCTCAAGAACGCGAGTCCGCGTGGAACGAGGTAGAAGCGTCGATGCGCAGCTTCGAATCGCCGGGTGGGTTCGAGGTCCCGGGGGAGTGCCTTGTCGGTGCGGCCACGAAGTGATCCTGCGCACGGTCCGCTTTGGCCGGGAATCTTCGGACCTGCGGCGGTTCACTTAGGGCCGTGACCCGCCGGCCGCACCGCCAACTGCCGCGGCCGCTGCAAGACGCACTGCGGACTTTCGTCCAACCGTCCCCGGCCGCGCCTTCGCGGCCGAACCCGACTCATCGCGCCCGATGCGACAGCCCCGGCGATCGAACGCGGCTTCGTCTCAGGGCCGGGCCGCCGCCCGCACCGCGTCGATCGCATCGAGCACCGCCTCGGGCGTCGCCGGCGCACGCAGCGGCGGATCGACGCGGTGGCCGCCGACCGCCGACACCGCGTCGCGGATCGCCAGCAGCACCGAGAACGGCAGCAGCAGCGGCGGCTCGCCGACGGCCTTGCTGCGGTGGATGCTGTCGGCCGGGTTCGGGTGCTCGAACAGGCGCACGTCGAAGTGCGGCGGGCAGTCGTTGGCGGTCGGGATCTTGTAGGTGCTCGGCGCGTGCGTCAGCAGCGCGCCGGTCTTCGGATGCCAGACGAGTTCTTCCATCGTCAGCCAGCCCATGCCCTGGATGAACGCGCCTTCGACCTGGCCGATGTCGATCGCCGGATTCAGCGAAGTGCCGACGTCGTGCAGCACGTCGGCGCGCAGCAGCCGGAACTCGCCGGTCAACGTGTCGATCACCACCTCGCTCGCCGCCGCGCCGTAGGCGAAGTAGAAGAACGGCTTGCCCTGCAGTTTCTCGCGATCCCAGTGCAGGCCGGGCGTGGCGTAGAAGCCGTCGCTCCACAACTGCACCCGCGCCATGTAGGCCTGCCGCACCAGCTCGGCGAACGCCAGCTCCTTGCCGGCCACGCTGACGCGGCCGTTGGCAAAGCGCACGTCTTCGGCCCGCCCGCCGTGCCGCTTGGCGGCGAAGGCCGCCAGGCGCTCGCGGATCTGCCGCGCCGCGTCCTGCGCCGCCTTGCCGTTCAGATCGGCGCCGGTCGAGGCCGCGGTGGCCGAGGTGTTGGCCACCTTCTGCGTGTCGGTGGCCGTCACGCGCACGGCATCGAAGTCGATCGCCAGTTCGTGCGCCACGACCTGAGCGACCTTGGTGTTCAGGCCCTGGCCCATCTCGGTGCCGCCGTGGTTGACCAGCACCGAGCCATCGGCATAGATGTGCACCAGCGCGCCGGCCTGGTTGAAGTGCGCGACGTTGAACGAGATGCCGAACTTCACCGGCGTCAGCGCGAGGCCACGCTTCAACACCGGGCTGGTGGCATTCCAGGCCGCGATCTCGCGCCGGCGCTCGCGGTAGCCGCTGGTGGCCAGCAGCCGCTCGGTCAGCGGTTCGATGATGTTGTCCTCGACCGTCTGGCCGTACGGCGTGACGTTGCGGGAGCCGACGACGGGCCGCTCCCGAGTCGGCTCGCTCCCCCCGGGGGACGGTGCCGGCTCGCCGGCGCCAAGGGGCTCGCTACTGCCGTAGTAGTTGGCGCGGCGCACGTCGAGCGGATCCTTGCCGAGCCGCCGCGCGATGCTGTCGAGGATGAACTCGATCGCGATCGCGCCCTGCGGCCCGCCGAAGCCGCGGAACGCCGTGTTGCTCTGGGTGTTGGTGCGCGCGCAGTAGCCGTGCATCGCCACGTGGGGCAGCCAGTAGGCGTTGTCGAAGTGGCAGATCGCGCGCGTCATCACCGGCGGCGACAGGTCGGCCGAGAAGCCGGCGTTGGCGATCAGGTCGATCTCGACGCCGAGCACTCGGCCATCGTCGTCGAAGCCGACGTCGAAATCGAACTCGAAGCCGTGGCGGCGGCCGGTGGCCATGAAGTCGTCGTCACGGTCCAGCCGCAGCTTGACTGGCCGGCCCAGCCTGCGGGCGGCCAGCGCGGCCACGCAGGCGAACAGCGCCGACTGCGACTCCTTGCCGCCAAAGCCGCCGCCCATGCGCCGGCACTGCACCTGCACATGGTGCGCCGACAGGCCGAGCGCGTGCGCGATCACCTGCTGCATCTCGCTCGGGTGCTGCGTCGAGCAATGCACCAGCATGCCGTCGTCTTCGAGCGCGATCGCGTAGGAGATCTGGCCCTCGAGGTAGAACTGCTCCTGGCCGCCGATCGACAGCGAATCGCGAAGCCGGTGCGGTGCGGCGGCCAGCGCCGCGGCGGCATCGCCGCGCGCCAGGTGCATCGGCGGCACCACGTAGGCTTTGGCCGCATGGGCGTCGCGCGCGGTCAACAACGCCGGCAGCGGCTCGATGGTGACGAACTCACGGGCCCGCGCGGCGACGCGGCGCGCGACGAGGCGGTCCGCGGCGATCACCGCGAACATCGGCTGGCCGAGGTAATGCACGATGCCCTCGGCGAGGATCGGGTCGTCGCCGTGAACGATCGGGCCGCAGTCGTTGGGGCCGGGGATGTCGGCGGCGGTCAGCACCGCGACGACGCCGGGCAGCGCGCGCAGCGCCGCGACGTCGATCGAGACCAGCCGCCCGTGCGCCACCGGCGACAGGCCGAGCGCGGCATGCAGCGTGCCCGCCAGCTCGGTGATGTCGTCGACATAGGTGGCCTCGCCGGCCACGTGCAGGTGCGCCGATTCGTGCGGCCGGCTGATGCCCACGCGAGCGCCGGCGGCATGGGCTTCGGATTGGGCCGCCGCGGCAGCGACGAAGGCTTCGGCTTGTCGATTCATCGCCGCGCTCCTCAACGGTGAGCGCCGCGGCGCCACGTGCCCAGACGCTGGTTTGCGCAGGCGCCAGCGGCGCCTCGGTGCGCGTCTCGAGCCAGAAGCGGCGCAGCAGGTTGCCGGCCGCGCGCAGGCGGTAGCTGGCGCTGGCACGCAGGTCGGTCAGCGGCGTGAAGTCGTGCGCCAGCGCGGCGACGGCCGCTTCGACCGCGGCCTCGCTCCACGGTTGTCCGCGCAGCGCGGCCTCGGCCTGCGCCGCGCGCTTGACGATCGCCGCCATGCCGCCGAACACCAGCCGCACGTCGCGCACGGTGTCGCCGTCGAGCGTGAGCGCCAGCCCCGCGGCCAGCGCCGAGATGTCGCAATCGAAGCGTTTGGAGAGCTTGTAGGCGCGCAACGCGGTGTGCGTCGGCGGCGGCACCTCGATGGCTTCGACGAACTCGCCGGCCTGCAAGGCGTTCTTCATGTAGTCGAGGTAGAAGGCCTCGAGCGGCAGCCGCCGCTGCGCCGCATCGCGCCGCAACAGCAACGTCGCACCGAGCGCGATCAGCACCGGCGCGCTGTCGCCGATCGGCGAGCCGTTGGCGACATTGCCGCCCATCGTGCCGGCATTGCGCACCGGCAGCGACGAGAAGCGCAGCCCCATTTCCTGCAACTCGGGATGGCGCGCGGCCAGCGCACTCCAGGCGTCCTCGAGCGGCGCCGCGGCGCCGATCGTGAGCACGCCATCGGCACGTTGCTCGATGCGCGCCAACCCGGCGGCCTCGCCGACGTAGATCAGGTCAGGCAGCGACTTGAACTGCTTGTTGACCCACAGGCCGATGTCGGTCGAGCCGGCCAGCAGCCGCGCCTCGGGTCGCGCCGCGCGCAGCGAAGCCAGTGCGTCGATGCTGCGCGGTGCATCGAAACGCGCGCCCTGTGCATCGGTGTACGACAGCGGCGTGTCGGCCGCCAGCGCGCGCAGCGCCGCAGCGATCGGTGCCGTGTCCAGACGCGCAGCCGGCAGATCGAACATGCGCTCGCCGGCATCGACGATCGGCCGGTAGCCGGTGCAACGGCACAGGTTGCCCGACAGCTCGTCGGCCAGTTGCTGCCGCGTCGGCCGCGACCCCGCCTCGCAGTGGCGCTCGTAGGTGCTGGCCAGCGACATCACGAAGCCGGGCGTGCAGAAGCCGCATTGCGAACCGTGGCACTCGACCATCGCCTGCTGCGCCGGGTGCAGTGCGGCGCCATCGGCCCGGGCCATGGCCTTGAGATCCTCGACGGTCAGCAGCGCCTTGCCATCGAGCGTGGGCAGGAACTGGATGCACGCGTTGACCGTGCGCAGGCTCAGCTCGCCGACACGCGTGGCCAGGGCCGACGGCGTGCCGATCGCCTCGGCCTTGTCGGCCAGCTCGGCGACGATCACCGTGCAGGCACCGCAATCGCCCTCGGCACAACCTTCCTTGGTGCCGGTGCAACGGGCGTCCTCGCGCAACCAGTCGAGCACCGTGCGCGTGGTGGCGGTGCCCTCCACCGACACGGTCTGGCCGCGGTGGAAGAAGCGGATCGGGCGCTCGGCGCCGTGGCGGGCAGGAGAGGCTTGGGACATACCCGAACGATACGCCGCAGCGCTCGCTTGTCTATACGATACCCACGATGCCCAATATGCGGGAACTCGTATGGCCGAGCGTGCGCTTTTCGACAAGATCGAGCTTCACCTCGTCAGGGTCCTGCACACCGTGATCACCGAACGCAGCGTCTCGCGCGCCGCCCTCAAGCTGGGCAGCACGCAACCCACCGTCAGCGCGCAGTTGAAGCGCCTGCGCTCGCTGACCGGCGATCCGCTGCTGGTGCGCAGCGGCGCCACGCTGATGCCGACCGAGGCGGCGCTGCAACTGGTCGAGCCGGCGGCGCTGCTGCTGCAGCAGGCCGACACGCTGTTCGGCACGCGCCATCGCAGCCGCGTGTTCGATGCGGCACACAGCGACGCCACGCTGCGCATCGCCGCCAGCGACTTCCTCGACCCGCTGTTCCTGCCCGAACTGGTGGCGCGCGTGCGCCAGCAGGCGCCGGGCGTGCGCATCGAGCTGCTGCCGCTGACGCGCGACTTCGACTACCGCAAGAGCCTGGCCCGCGGCGAGGCCGATCTGGTGATCGGCAACTGGCTCGAGCCGCCGGGCGAGATGCACCTGGCGCGGCTGTTCACCGACGAGATCGTTTGCCTGGTCGATGAGGACCACGTCGCGGTGCGCAACCCGCGCGGCTGGACCGAGGCGCGCTACCTCGGCGCCGAGCACGTGGCGCCGACCCCGATGCACGAAGGCGCGCGCGGCGTCATCGACGACCACCTCGCCAGCCAGGGCCTGGCGCGGCAGATCGTCGTGCGCAGCCCGCACTTCGGGCTGATCCCGCTGATGCTGGCGCAGACGCAACTGGTGCTGACCACCGGGCGGCTGTTCTGCAGCCGCTACGTCGACACGCTGCCGGTGCGCATCGTCAAGTGCCCGGTCGAGTTCCCGCCGCTGTCGTACTACCAGCTGTGGCACGACGTGGCGCATGCCAGCGCCCGCGGCAAGTGGCTGCGCGAGCAGGTGCGCGAAGTGGCGCGCACGCTGGCCAGCCATGCGCTGCCGGCGCGGCGCGGCGGAAGGGTCCAATGAGCCGTCTCGCGATCCGGGCGGATCTGCTCGACTTCACCGCCGACCCCGGCTGGAGTGCGCCGAGCGATACCTCGCCCGGCTTGCGCTGGCGCCCCGACCACTGGCTGCTCGTCGACGGCGGCCGCATCGCCGGCGTGCAGCCCGAGGCCCCCGACGCGTCGTGGCTGCGGCACGACCATCGCGGCCAGCTGCTGATGCCGGGCTTCATCGACACCCATGTGCACATGCCGCAGCTGGAGGTGATCGCCAGCTACGGCACCGAGCTGCTGCACTGGCTCGAGACCTACACCTTTCCGGCCGAACTCCGCTATGCCGACCCGGCCGTCTGCGCCGCCGGGTCGAGCCGGTTCCTCGATGCGCTGCTGATGCACGGCACCACCGCCGCGGTGGTCTTCCCGACCGTGCACAAGGCCTCGGTCGATGCCCTCTTCGCGGCCGCCGATGAACGCGGCATGCGGCTCGTCGCCGGCAAGTGCCTGATGGACCGCAATGCGCCGCCGGGCCTGACCGACACGGTCGACAGCGCCGAGCGCGACAGCACCGCACTGATCGAACGCTGGCACGGCCACGGCCGGCTGGCCTACGCGCACACCGTGCGCTTCGCGCCGACCAGCACCGACGCCCAACTGGCGCTGGCCGGACGACTGCTCGCCGCACACCCGGGCACCTACCTGCAGACCCACGTGGCCGAGAACCGCGACGAACTGGCCTGGGTGGCCGAGCTGTTCCCCGATGCGCGCAGCTACCTCGATGTCTATGCCCGTCATGGCCTGATCGGTGCGCGCTCGGTGCTGGCGCACGGCGTCTGGTTCGACGCCGACGACCGCGCCCTGCTCGGCCGCGCCGGCGCGCAGATCGCGCATTGCCCGAGCTCGAACCTGTTCCTCGGCAGCGGCCTGGCCGATTGGCGCGCCCTCGAAGACGCCGGCGCCGCCGTCTCGCTGGCCAGCGACGTCGGCGGCGGCACCAGCCTGTCGATGCTGCGCACGATGGCCGATGCCTACAAGGTGCAGGCGCTGCGCGGGGTGCGGCTGCCGGCCTGGAAGGCGCTGCACGCCGCCACGCGCGGCGCGGCCGTTGCGCTCGGGCTCGATCGCGAGATCGGTTCGCTCGATGTCGGCTGCATGGCGGATCTGGCGCTTTGGCAGTACGCCGTCGGGCCGGTGGCGATCGCGCGCGACGAAGCGGCATCTTCCTTGCATGAGCGGGTGTTTGCTTTGATGACGCTGGGCGATGAGCGCAATCTGGTTTCGACTTATGTCGCGGGGCGGTGCTTGTATGCGGCTGCTTAGCTCGGTTCTTCTCGTGCCACGTCGGCGCCGGGGGTGCCCCGGCGGGCAGTCACTTTCTTTCTGCTGGCTCAGAAAGAAAGTAACCAAAGAAAGAGCGCCTGAACACGTGCTCATTCATCGCCACGGTCGCGTTTGAAGGCCGGTGCCCTGCCGCGAGGCCTGACCCGGTACGGGCTCAAGTTGCGATTGCAGCGCGGCGCACCGCGCTTGGGCCACAGCAGTGGTGCGGGTGGCTCAGTGCAATCGCACGAAAGCCCGGACATCCCCTGGGTGTGCGGGCGTACAGACGACGCATCGCGCGGCCAAACCCAAAAATGGGTATTGGGCTCTTTCTCTTTGGTTACTTTCTCTTTGAGCCAGCAAAGAGAAAGTGACTGCCCGCCGGGGCACCCCCGGCGCCGACTCACGAATGACAAGAACTGACCGAGGAGAACACCAAGATGACCACACCACGCCTCGAGCTGATCGGCATCAGCAAGCAGTACCCCGCCGTCAAGGCCAACGACAACGTCAGCCTCCAGGTGGAGCCCGGCGAGATCCATGCGCTGCTCGGCGAGAACGGGGCCGGCAAGTCGACGCTGATGAAGATCGTGTTCGGCGCGGTGCAGCCCGACGAAGGCGAGATCCGGGTCGACGGCAAGACGGTGCAGATCCGCAACCCGCACGAGGCCCGCGCGCTCGGCATCGCGATGGTGTTCCAGCACTTCAGCCTGTTCGACACGCTGACCGCCGCCGAGAACGTCTGGCTGGGCCTGGACACCGGCGAATCGCTGGCCGAGGTCACCGAGCGCATCCGCAAGAAGGCCGCGGTCTACGGCCTCGATGTCGACCCGACGCGGCCGGTGCACAGCCTGTCGGTCGGTGAGCGCCAGCGCGTCGAGATCGTGCGCGCGCTGCTGTCGGATCCGAAGGTGCTGATCCTCGACGAGCCGACCTCGGTGCTGACGCCGCAGGCGGTGCAGCGGCTGTTCAACACGCTGCGCCAGTTGTCGCAGGAAGGCTGCTCGATCCTCTACATCAGCCACAAGCTCGACGAGATCCGCGAGCTGTGCCACCACTGCACGGTGCTGCGCGGCGGCCGCGTGACCGGCGAAGTCGACCCGCGCAGCGAGAGCAACGCCTCGCTGTCGCGCCTGATGATCGGATCCGAGCCGCCCCAGCTGGTGCACCGCGAAGCCAAGCTGGGCGGCGTGGCCCTCGAGTTGAAGGACCTGTCGCTGCCACCGGACAGCGCCTACGGCGTGGCGCTGAAACACATCTCGCTGCAGCTGCGCGCCGGCGAGGTGCTCGGCATCGCCGGCGTGTCGGGCAACGGCCAGCAGGAGCTGCTCGCCGCGCTGTCGGGCGAAGACCTGCGCGCGAGCGCCGGCAGCATCCGCCTGTTCGGCACCGACATCGCGCGCGCCGGGCCGACCAAGCGCCGTGCGCTCGGGCTGAACTTCGTGCCCGAGGAGCGCCTGGGTCGCGGCGCGGTGCCGATGCAGTCGCTGGCCGCCAACACGCTGCTGACGCGGCGCGAGCCGCTGCGCGCGCTGGGCTGGATCGACGTCAAAGCCACCCACGCGCTGGCCACCAAGCTGATCGAGCGCTTCAATGTCAAGGCCGGCGGCTCCGGCGCGGCGGCCAAGAGCCTGTCGGGCGGCAACCTGCAGAAGTTCATCGTCGGCCGCGAGATCGACGCCGCGCCGAAGGTGCTGATCGTCGCGCAGCCGACCTGGGGCGTCGATGTCGGCGCCGCAGCGCAGATCCGCGGCGAACTGCTCGCGCTGCGCGATGCCGGCTGCGCCGTGCTGGTGATCAGCGAGGAGCTCGAGGAGCTGTTCGAGCTGTCGGACCGGATGGTGGTGATCGCCGGCGGGCGCCTGTCGCCCAGCGTGCCGGCCCGCGAGGCGACGATCGAACGCATCGGGCAGTGGATGGCCGGGCTGTTCGACGATGGCGCCGGTGGCGCCGATGGCAACGCTGCCGCGCAGCCGAAGGAGACCGCTCATGCTCAAGCTTGAATCCCGCGCCGCGCCGTCGGGCGCGATGGCGCTGGCCTCGCCGCTGATCGCGCTGGCCGTCACGGTGGTGATCGGCGTGCTGCTGTTCGTGCTGCTCGGCAAGGATCCGCTGCTCGGCCTGCGCATGTTCTTCGTCGAGCCGGTGAAGAGCGGCTATGCGTGGAGCGAGATCGCCGTCAAGGCCGTGCCGCTGGTGCTGATCGCGCTCGGGCTGTCGCTGTGCTTTCGTGCCAACGTGTGGAACATCGGCGCCGAGGGCCAGTACATCCTCGGTGCGATCTTCGCCGGCGGCATCGCGATGCAGGCCACGCCCGACTCGCCGCGCGCCATCGTCATCGTGATCCTGGTCGCCGGCATCGTCGGCGGCATGGGCTGGGCGGCGATCACCGCGCTGTTGCGCGACCGCTTCAACGCCAACGAGATCCTGGTCAGCCTGATGCTGGTGTACGTGGCCGAGATGGTGCTGTCGTACCTGGTCTACGGGCCCTGGCGCGACCCGGCAGGGCTTCAACTTCCCGCAGACCGTGACCTTCGCCAAGCCGACCCAGGTGCCGCGGCTGTTTGCCGGGCTGCGCGTGAACATCGGCGTGATCGTCGCGCTGGTGGCCGTCGTCGGCATGACGATCTTCCTGTTCCGGCTGTTTCGCGGCATGCAGGCGCAGGTCGGCGGGCTGGCCCCGATGGCGGCACGCTACGGCGGCTTCAGTTCGCGGTCTTCGCTGTGGACCGCGCTGCTGACCTCGGGCGGCCTGGCCGGCCTGGCCGGCGCGCTCGAAGCCACCGGGCCGCTCGGGCAACTGACGCCGTATGTCCCGGTGGGCTACGGCTTCGCGGCCATCATCGTCGCCTTCGTCGGCCGGCTCAATCCGCTGGGCATCGTCTTCTCGGCGGTGCTGATGAGCATGTTCTACATCGGCGGTGAACTGGCGCAGTCGCGCATGCAGTTGCCCAAGTCGATCACCGGCGTGTTCCAGGGCCTGCTGCTGTTCTCGCTGCTGGCCAGCGACACCCTGATCCTCTACCGTTTGCGCTGGGTCGCCGCCGGCGCAGCCCCGTCAAGACCACCCCTGCGAAGGCTGCGCCATGAACGAAATCGCACTGCTGATTGCCGCGACGCTGAACGCCGGCACCGTGCTCGGCCTGGCGTCGCTGGGACTGCTGATCAATGAACGCGCCGGCATCGTCAACCTCGGCGCCGAGGGCCTGATGCTGGTGTCGGCGGTGGCCGGATTCGCCATCGCGGTGCACACCGGCAGCGACACGCTGGCGTTCGGCGCCGGCGCGCTGGCCGGCGGCGCGCTGGCCGCGGTGTTCGGCCTGCTGGTGATCTGGCTCAACACCAACCAGTACGCCACCGGCCTGGCGCTGTCGCTGTTCGGCGCCGGCTTCTCGGCCTTCGTCGGCCAGCCCTACACGCGCGAGCGGCTCGGCGAGCGCGCCAGCTTCGACATCCCGCTGCTGTCGGACATCCCGTTCTTCGGCCCGGCGCTGTTCAAGCAGCACCCGATGGTCTGGCTGACGATCGCGCTGGCGATCGGCCTGGCCTGGTGGCTCACGAAGAGCCGCAGCGGGCTGGTGCTGCGCGCGGTCGGCGAATCGCCCGAGTCGGCGCATGCGCTGGGCTACCCGGTGCGGCGCATCCGACTGGCCGCGGTGATCGCCGGCGGCGCGCTGTGCGGCGTGGCCGGCAGCTACATCTCGGTGGTGTACACGCCGCTGTGGGTCGAGGGCATGGTGGCCGGCAAGGGCTGGATCGCGCTGGCACTGACCACCTTCGCCACCTGGCGGCCGGCGCGCGTGCTGCTCGGCGCCTACCTGTTCGGCGGCGTGACGATGCTGCAGTTCCACCTGCAGGGCATGGGCGTGCAGGTGCCCAGCCAGTTCCTCGTGATGCTGCCCTACGTCGCCACCATCGTGGTGCTGGTGCTGATCTCGAGCAACGCGGCCTGGATCAAGGCCAACATGCCGGCGTCGCTGGGCAAGGCATTCACGCCAGGAGGGTAGCCAGCGAGCGTTCGCTGGAGTGATGGGGATCAAACAACCGGCGGCCGATGGATGCGCGCCTCTCGTCACGTCGCTATCATTTTTTCTTCTCGGCAGCCAGGATGAATGCGATGAAGTCGTTCGTGGGGCGCGCGCTTCTGCAGGGGATGTTCGTCGTGGTGCCGCTGTGCTTGATCGTGATCGTGGCGATGCGCGCGATTGCGGCGACTCGCGAGTACGTCGAGTCGATCGCGGCCGCGCTGCCCTTCGCGGCCCTGTTCCCTGGTCTTTGGGCCATTGCGTGGGCTGCAGTGGTGCTGGTGCTGGTGTGTTTCGCTGTCGGTCTGGTGCTCAATTTGCCGCCGGTGCGGCGCTTCGTGGAGGCGTCGGAGGATTCGCTGGTCAAGCGCTACCCGATCTACGGCCGCCTGCGCGGCTTCGAAAAGGGATTCCTGGGGAGCGGCCCACGGCGGCAACTTCAAGCCGCCGTGGCGGAGTTTGGCGAATCGGCGGTCCTGGTCTTCGTCACTGAGGAATTGCCGGACGGGCGCTACGTCGTCTTCGTACCGCAGACGGCCAACCCTCGCGACGGTCCCATCTACATCCTCAACCGCGAGCATGTCCACCTGATCGACGCGAATGCGCGTCAAGTCATCAACTGTGTCGTCCGCTGGGGAGTGGGCACGGGGGACTTGCTCAAGTCGATGCAGCAGGCTGTGTAGCCTGGACCTGCCGGGCTCGTGACGGCCAGCGAGGATGGGCTGGACGAACTGCGACATCGACATGGACTTGGCAGACACGGGCCGCATCTGCTCGAAGCAGTTGCGGCCCGGCAGTTCGGGTCAGTTCACCCAGTGCCGCGTCACTTGCTGACAGAGGGCGTTGTCTGCAACTGGTCCAGCACCTGATCCACGGTGAAACTGCCTGACTTCTGGCTCGGCGGGAACTCCTTGAAGGTAGCGATGAACTGCCCGACGACGCCCTGCGCGGGTACGAAGATCCACAGTTTGTCGCCGGCCCAGCGGAAGTACATCAGCGACTCGCTCATGAATCGCTCGAACGGGTCCTGCCGCAAGTTGACGACTTGGGGCATGTTCAGCGGCACGAGCTGACCATCCACCAGGTTGCCCACCATGGTCTTGAAGTGGAGTTTCCAGTCGTCCACACGCACGGCATTGAGGTTGGCGTTGTCGTCGAAGTAGAAGATCTCGCGGCGGGGGCCCTTCGGCTGCTCGCCCTTGAAGAACGGCATGAAGTTGTAGCCGTCGAGATGGGTCTTGAAGGTCTTGTCGCCAGCCTTCATCCCCTTCTTCAACTTCTCCTTCACGTCGGGATCACCAGCGGCGGCGAGGAACGTGGGGGTCCAGTCTTCCTGGGAAATGACGTCGTTGATGACGGTGCCGGGCTTGATGACGCCGGGCCAGCGCACGATGCCGGGTACCCGCATGCCGCCTTCCCAGGTGGTGCCCTTCTCGCCTCTGAAGGGCGTGTTGCCGCCGTCCGGCCAACTCATGATCTCCGCGCCGTTGTCGGACGTGAACACCACGATGGTGTTGTCGGCGATGCGCAGGTCATCGAGCTTCTTGAGCAGCCCGCCGACCACGTAGTCGAGTTCCATCATGCCGTCGGCGTACTGGCCATAGCCGCTCTTGTGCTCCCACTTCGGCGAGAGCCGCGTCCAGACGTGCATGCGGGTCGTGTTGTGCCAGAGGAAGAATGGCTTTCCGGCCTTGACCGAACGCTCCATGAAGTCCAGCGAGCGGGCCAGCAACTCCTCCTCGACGGTCTCCATCCGCTTGCGGGTGATCGGACCGGTGTCTTTGCAGGCTTGCTTGCCCATCTTGCCGAAGCGCGGGTCGTCGGTCGGGTCGTCCTTGTCGGTGGCCTTGCAGTCGAGCAGACCGCGCGGGCCGAACTTCTGCTTGAACTCCGGGTTCTTCGGGTAGTCGGCGTCCTCGGGCTCCTCCTCGGCATTCAGGTGGTAGAGATTGCCGAAGAACTCGTCGAAACCGTGCACGGTGGGCAGGTATTCGTTGCGGTCGCCCAGATGGTTCTTGCCGACCTGCCCCGTGACGTAGCCGTGGGGCTTCAGCAGCTCGGCAATGGTCGGATCCGTGGCCTGCAGGCCCTGCTTGGCGCCCGGCAGGCCGACCTTGAGCAGGCCGGTCCGGAACGGATGCTGGCCGGTAATGAAGGACGCCCGGCCGGCGGTGCAGGACTGCTGCGCGTAGTAATCGGTGAACCGCGCGCCTTCATTCGCGATACGGTCGATGTTCGGCGTGCGCCCGCCCATCATGCCCTGATGGTAGGCACTGACGTTCCAGACGCCGACGTCGTCGGCCAAGATCACCAGGATGTTGGGCTTCTTCTGCTGCGCTGCCACGGGGGCCGCGACGACAGACAAGGTCGCGGCCATCAGCATTGAAAGTAGATTCAGAGCTCGCTTCATTTGCATCACCCCTTTCGAGAACACATTGCGCGCGCGTGACACCCCGATGGACTGCGACCAGGTGTGCACGTGCACGTGTCATTGCAGAGACGGGACTGACCTCGAGCTGTCATGTTCTTCGCCGCTCGTCGGAGTCGAGTCAGGTCACCCCGCGTTCGATCTGATACAGCCGTCCAGCGACCGTTCAACGCCTCATCTGCAACCGCGGCGCTACCACTGGAATGCGACGCCGATGACCGGGCCGCTCATGTTCATGCTGTCGATGGGTTCGCCCGACTTGAACTCGTAGCCAAGGTAGCGCCAGGTGGCGAACACGGAACCCCAGTCGAGCTTGTAGCCCACGCCCGCATTGATCTGCCAGGTGAGCTTCGACTGTCCGCCGCCGACATCGAGGTAGTACGGCAGGAACCACTTTCCCCCATCGCCCAAGGCGTAGCGCCCCTTGATGCCCACGATGGCGTCCCAGTTGCTGGCACTGACCTTGGATGTCCCACTGCGGCCAGGAAGCTGCGGAACGTCGGTGCTCAGCGTCCAGTTGAGCGTCTGGTCCTGATCCAGAAGTCGGGCGCCGAAGAGCACGTCGACCGTCCCCTCGGGCCGGGTCTCCAGGTTGTAGAGGCCGGCCAGCGTGACGACCCACATCTTGGCGTCGAAGCTGAGCTTGGCATCGACCCCGACCGGCTGCCCGCCCACGGTGAAGTCGCGAGAGCTCTGTTGCGATCCGCCCATGTCGGAATACACCACATCGCCCCAGACCCCCCACTTGCCCGTGCGGCCCTGAATCTGTCCCATGAACGCGAACTTCAGCGCGTCGATGAGCTTGTCTGCGCTCACGTCGATAGTGGGCCCGCTGGCGCCGCTGGGGAACGCTGTCGTTCCCCCGAGTGCCGGGAACCAGCCGTAGATCGCAGCCTCCCACTTCCAGGGTTCAGCCGTCGTTTGCGCTTGCGCGGCAACTGGTGCAAGAGCGGCCAGTGCCGCGACGACCATGCACTTTGCGAATGGAACACGCTCGGGAAGTCTCATGCTCGAATCTCCTCCATTCGGTCAGACGAACACCACAGCGACTCGTGACTGCATCCGGTGCGGAGGCCAGAGGCTCGTCTGCTGGCCTTCGACCCTCCGGCGACAACGGAATCGACACTAAGCCGCGGGCGCGCGCCGCGCATTGCGCCGCGTCAAAGCCAAGGTGTCCCGCGGGAAGCGGTCATCCCGATCTGCTGGCGCGATCGGCTGGGCCGATGCTTCGCTGAGGTCGCGGTCCAGCGCGCTTTCACATCCCCCCGCGGATTGATCTCGGGCAAGTGGGAGTCCGGGCTTTGCAGGCCAAATCCATCTGCAAAGGTCGCGGAGCATGTGCAGCGTTGTTCTCGTCGCTCGATCGTCGCCACGCGTGGCCGGCGACCAGGGGGTCGCATGACCGTACCGACGACCAAGCCAACCGCTCCGATTGACAAGTACCACGCACCGCAGTGGCTCGGAGCGCAGGCTGTGCGGCGATTTCACGTCATGGCCAAGCCGGCCGGCTCGGCCTGCAATCTCGGCTGCACGTACTGCTTCTATCTCAGCAAGCAGACGCTGCCCGACGGCCCCGGCAGCGGCCGCATGGACGACGAGGTGCTCGAGCACTTCGTGCGGGACTACATCCAGAGCGTCACCGGGGACGAGGTCGTGTTTTCATGGCAAGGTGGAGAACCCACGCTGCGCGGCCTCGAGTTCTTTCGCAAGGTCGTGGCGCTGCAACGCAAGCACGCGAAGGCCGGGCAACGGATCGAGAACGACCTGCAGACCAACGGCACCCTGCTCGACGACGACTGGGCCCGCTTTCTGAAGGAACACCGTTTCCTCGTCGGTCTCTCGATCGACGGCCCGCGCGAGATCCACGATCACTACCGGATCACCCGGCAAGGCGCACCGACCTTCGATGCCGTGGTCGCGGCGGCCAAGACTGCTGCGGCGCTTCGGCGTCAAGTTCAACACGCTGACCTGCGTGAACCGGTTCAATGCCTCGCGGCCGCTCGATGTCTATCGCTTCCTGCGCCGCGAGCTGGGGTCGACCTACCTGCAGTTCATTCCGATCGTCGAGATCAAGAACTTCGAGACGACTGCGCCGCACACCTGGGACGCGCAGCGGCTGCCGATCCTCGGCAGCCCGCAGGCGCGGCCGGATCACGCGGACTCGGTGGTCACGCCATGGTCCGTCGATGCCGAGGAGTACGGCCATTTCCTCTGCAAGGTATGGGACGAGTGGCTCGCCCGCGACGTTGGCAAGGCACTGGTCAATTTCTGCGAAACGCTGGTCGTGCAGCACATGGGTCTGCCTTCACAGATTTGCGTGCACAGCGAGATCTGCGGCAAGGGTGTCGCCATCGAGCACGATGGCAGCGTGTATTCGTGCGACCACTATGTCTATCCCGCGTATCGACTCGGCAACATTCGCCAGCGCTCGCTCGGCGACATGGTGTTCTCGGCCACGCAGGTGAAGTTCGGCTATGCGAAGTCCGAGACCTTGCCCGCCTACTGCAGGCAGTGCGAGTTCCTGAGCGACTGCTGGGGCGAGTGCCCGAAGAACCGACTGTTGCGCACGCCGGATGGCGAACCTGGCCTGAACTATCTCTGCCCGGGACTCAAGCGATTCTTCGCACACGCGGTGCCCGCCGCAGCAAGCATGGCGGCACGACTGCGCGAGGCTCGTCGTCACGCTGCTGCTCCCTAGGTGACCGCATGACGCTGCCCGCTCGGGACCCTGACCACCGATTCATCCAGCCACGGCGAGGCACGCCATACCCAAGCACCCTGCCACCCTCATGCTCATCGAAGTGAAAGCCTCGCGCCGCGAGGTGCTGGTGCTCGCCGGCGCAGGAGCCATCGCGCTGTCGTCGGCGACGCTCGGCTGCGCCCAGACCGGCAGCAGGGCTTTGCCGGGGGCGGCGGTCGATTCGCTCCCTTCGTGGAACGACGCCGCGCCGAAGAAGGCCGTCGTCGCCTTCGTCGAGCGCGTGACGAAGGCCGGCTCGCCCGACTTCGTGCCGCTGCCTGAACGCATCGCGGTGTTCGACAACGACGGCACGCTGTGGGCCGAGCAGCCGATGTACTTCCAGGCTTTCTTCGCCATCGACCGCGTCAAGGCGATGGCACCCCAGCACCCGGAGTGGCAGACGAAGGAACCTTTCGCGTCGCTGCTGAAGGGTGACATGGCGGGCGTGGCCGCTGCGGGCGAGAAGGGCGCGGCGGAAATGCTGGCGGCCACCCACACCGGGATGACCACCGAGGAATTCACCGCATCGTCGCCGACTGGATCGCGACCGCGCGGCACCCGACCACCGGCAAGCTGTTCGTCGACATGGTCTACCAGCCGATGCTCGAGTTGCTGGCCTACCTGCGCGCCAACGGCTTCAAGACCTTCATCGTCTCCGGCGGCGGCATCGAATTCATGCGGCCGTGGACCGAAAGGGTCTACGGCATTCCACCCGAGCAGGTGATCGGCAGCAGCGTCAAGCTCAAGTTCGAGATGCGTGACGGCAGGCCGGTGCTGGTCAAGCTGCCCGAGATCGACCTGTATGACGACAAGCAGGGTAAGCCGATCGGCATCGAGAGTCGCATCGGCCGCCGGCCGATCGCCGCGTTCGGCAACTCCGACGGCGACCTGCAGATGCTGCAGTGGACCGCCGCCGGCGCGGGCCCTCGGTTCTGCCTGTACGTCCACCACACCGATGCGCAGCGCGAGTGGGCCTACGACCGCCAGTCGCACATCGGCCGGCTCGACAAGGGCCTCGATGAAGCCAAGGCAAGAGGCTGGACCGTGGTGAGCATGAAGGACGACTGGAGGGCAATCTTCCCAACTTGAACTGCGGCGCCTTGCCCTGCGGTGGCACTGCCAACAGGCGGGGCCTTGCCGTCCTTGTTGCCGCAGCGGCGCGAGTTGCGCAATGCTGCACTGTGACCATCAGGAGATTGGCACGATGACTGAAGCCCGCTTTCTCCACGCTGTACTGGTAGGCGCGCTGGTCGGTCTGGCCGGTTGCGCGACCACCTACCCGATGATGCCGACGCCTGCGCTGTACACCGGGTCTGAGGCGAAGCCGCTGTTCACCGTGGCGCCCGCCGCTGTCCGGACCCCCCCGCTGGACCTGCTGTTCGTCACCGACCGAGCGCCCACGCAGGGCGTCGACGCGCCGGAGCCATACAGTGCGGAGCGGTCGCGCTCGATGGCATTCGGATCGACGACGGCCGTTTTCGGCGAAGGCTTGACCTGGGACGCGCTGGTGAAGCAGAGCTTGCTCGTCACGCGGACGACTCCGATAGACCTCACGCTCGGGCCGACGAAGGAAATCGGCCGCTTCCCCCGCATTCCATACGATGTTGATTCGGCACCCGGAGGCATGGTGCGTGCGCCCGATGCCATCGATGCACACGAGACAGCGGTCCGTGCGCTGCAGGCCGAGGTCGCCCGCCGCCTTGCCTTGAATCCGCGCAAGGAAGTGGTGCTGTTCGTCCACGGCTTCAACAACACCTTCAGCGAAGCAGCCCTGACGATGGGCGAGATGTGCCACTTCCTGGGCCGCGAGTTCGTGTGTGCGATCTTCACCTGGCCGGCGGGTGGAACGCGCGGCATCCTGTTTGGCTACAACGAAGACTACGAATCGAGCGTGTTCGCCGCAGAGCACCTGCGCAAGGCGATCCGTGCCATCGCGGGTACGCCGGGCTTGGAGAGGATCCATCTATTGGCTCACAGCCGGGGGACCGACCTGCTCGCCACGACACTCGCCGCACTCGGCGCCGAGGCATATATGCAGCAGACCACGCTGCCCCAGCGCTTCAAGATCGGCAACGTGGTGCTGATGGCCCCCGACATCGATACGGACGTGGCGGTGGCCAAGATCCTGGCGGTCCAGTCCGATCCCGACCTTCCCCACGGCACGGCACCGAACCCGCGCGCGGTGTTCGAGTCAACCCCCGGGTTCCAGGTCACCGCCTATGTGTCGCCCGATGACAGGGCGCTCGCCGCGTCGAGTTGGCTGTTCGGAAGCGTGCTCCGGTTCGGACGCGTCGAGGCCTCGATGATGACGCCACAACAGATCGAGCAAATGCGCCGGGTGGGGCTGGTCGATGTCATCCAGATCAGCGGCACGACCGACCTGTTCGGGCACGGCTACTTCCGCTCGAACCCGAGGGTGAGTGCCGACCTGATTGCCATACTGAGATATGGGCTCCGGCCCAACAACCCCGGCCGGCCGCTGGAGGAAGTCAGGCGGCCATTCTGGCGGATCCCCGCTGAAGCCGGAACGAAGCGCGAGGCCGGAGGGCCTGACTGAGTTGCGCGTGCAGCAACGAGCCCGAATGCCCTTCGTGCGATCGATGCTGATTGGGCCGACCGACTGCCTTCTCCCGACGAGTACGTGTACAGGGCCAAACGAATCCCAGCGACGGCGAGCGGATTCCGCCAACGCCCACGCCAGCCGCCCTTCCCAGAAAGCGCCTGGTTTCCCAAAGTCCGCTCTGGCGTGCAGCGGGAATGCACGCTCCCGGCCATGAGCGGACTATCGCCAGGGCCTGATGTTGGGGGCGCCAATCATGGGCAACCGCGCTGGGCGGGGTTGTTCAGAATGCGGGCTGGCGGCACAGTGCGGTGCCACGGGCGTGTCTGCTCTTGCAGGCAAGTTGGCACCGTGCGGCAACGGCCGTCGCCCTAGAACTGAGATAGGCAGCGCAACGAAGGGGAAGACGATGACAGACCCGACGCAAGTCAACGAGACCGTCCAGGCGCACTACACCCGTTCCGGTCTGGGTGGTCTCATCCTCGCTGCACTCGAACAGGCCGGCAAAGACCTGAACCGGCTCACGCCGGAAGACTTGGCGCCCATCGATGAATTCCACATTCGCGGTCGGGCAGCAACGCTCGAACTCGCTCGAATCGCGCGGGTCGACGTCACGAAACGCGTGCTCGATATAGGCAGCGGCATTGGCGGGACATCCCGTTGCCTTGCTCGGGAGTTCGGCTGCCGTGTCACCGGCATCGACCTGACTGAGGAGTACTGCAGCGCCGCTGCAATGCTTTCAGACCGGATTGGCCTCGCCGAACTCGTCGACTATCGCCAAGGCGATGCAACGAATTTGCCTTTTCCGGATGCTTCGTTTGACATCGTGTGGACGGAGCATGCCGCGATGAATATTCCGGACAAGCCGAGGCTATACGAGGAGATGCATCGCGTCCTCAAGCCAGGCGGCACGCTCGCGATTTACGACATTCTTGCCGGGCCATCCGGCCCCGTGCTGTTCCCGGTTCCTTGGGCACGTACGCCTGCAGCGAGCTTTCTCGTGACACCGGACGAATTGCGCAACCTCCTCGACGAAGCCGGGTTCAACATCGAGGCATGGTTGGATTCAACCGATGCCGCGCGTGCCTGGTTCGTAGCGCTGGCAGAGAAGATCCGCAACGAGGGCATGCCACCGCTCGGCTTTCATATCCTGCTCGGGTCAGATTTTCAGACCATGGCGCAGAACCAGCGGCGCAATCTGGAAGACGGCCGGATTGTTCTGGCACAGGTCGTCGCCAAGAGATAGACGTTGCCTCACCGGCGAGCAACCGGCCGCCCAATGGCAGGCACGGCTGACGCCGAACGTTGAGCGTCGGCTTGTAGGCGACGAATCGGGGGCGATGAACTTCCGCCATGGGTCGGGAGTGCCAGTTGGTGGATCCCGGGCGAATGACCGGAGACGGTCTGAAGTGAGCGGTCAGCCGACTGCGCTCGACCAGCCGCTCATGGCCACGTACCGCCGCGTCGCATGCTGATGGCCGAGCGTCCGTTCTCGCGCTTTGCGGACGCGACCGGTACGTGAACCCAATCTGCCGACCGCTGTCAGAACAGGCCGCGCACCCGGGCACGAACGTCGATCGGTGGGCAAGGCGCTCGAAGTGCCGGCACGCAGGCTTCGGCTTCCGGCCCGCCATGCTCGAACAGCGCCGCCACCGTCGGCGGGATGAAGCGCGTCAGCGACCCGTAGAGGTGCCGGTCGCCGTACTTCGCCTGCTGCGTGACGTGAAAACGCTGCGGCACGATGAGTGAGAGGTGCCGCTTGGCGCGCGTCATCGCCACGTAGAGCAGGCGCCGCTCCTCCTCGATCTCGGCCGCGCTGCCGGTGGCCATGTCCGACGGCATGCAGCCGTCGACCGCATTGAGCACGAACACCGCGGTCCATTCCTGGCCCTTGGCCGAATGCATCGTCGACAGGATCAGGTAGTCCTCGTCGCGGTGCGGCGCACCGGATTCGTCGCTGGTGGCCTCGGGCGGGTCGAGCGTCAACTCGGCGAGGAAACGCTCGCGGCTCGGGGCGCTCGCGGCAATGCGTGCCAGTTGCACCAGGTCGGCCTGGCGGATCGGTGCATCGTCGTGCAGGCGCTCCAGGTGTGGCTGGTACCAGCGCGCCGCGACGGCCACGTCGTCGGGCCAGGCGCCCTCTGCCAGCGCCGCGTGCGTCTGCAGCCAGGCGTGCCAGTCGGTCGCCGCGGCCGTCGGTGGCTTGAACGCGCGCATCGCCTGCACCGGATCGGCGGCGTCGGCCATCGCGTCGAGAAGCCGCCGCGCAGCCGTCGGCCCGATGCCCGGGATCAGTTGCGCGACGCGAAACCCGGCCAGCCGGCTGCGCGGGTTCTGCACCCAGCGCAACACCGACAGCAGGTCCTTCACATGCGCGGCCTCGAGAAACTTGAGGCCGCCGAACTTGACGAACGGGATGTTGCGGCGGGTGAGTTCGAGTTCCAGCGCCGCGCTGTGGTGGCCGGTGCGAAACAGCACCGCCTGGCGCTTCAGCGCGAGGCCGCCTTCACGATGCAGCAGCACCTCGTCGGCGACCCAGCGCGCCTGCGCCATCTCGTCGGCCACCGTCACCAGCCGCGGCCGCTCGCCGGCCTGGTCGGTCCACAGATCCTTCGTGAAGCGCTCGGCCGCCAGCGCGATCACCGCGTTCGAGGCCTCGAGGATGGCCTGCGTCGAGCGGTAGTTGCGCGACAGCGTGACCACCTGCGCCGGCGGCTCGAACTGGGCCGGGAAGTCGAGGATGTTGCGCACCTCGGCGGCGCGAAAGGCGTAGATCGATTGCGCGTCGTCGCCGACCACCGTGAGGCCGCGGCCGTCGGGCTTCAGCGCCTTCAGGATCGTGGCCTGCAGCCGGTTGGTGTCCTGGTATTCGTCGACCAGCACATGATCGAAGCGCGCGCCGATCGCCGCCGCCAACGCCGGCTCGGCCATCGCCTGCTGCCAGTACAGCAGCAGGTCGTCGTAGTCGAGCACCTGCTGCTGCTGCTTGTCTTGCACGTAGGCGCGAAACAGCCGCTTCAGCTCGTCTTCCCAGCCCAGGCACCAGGGGTACAGCGCTTGCACCACCTGCTCCACCGGCATCTGGCTGTTGACCACCCGCGAGTAGATCGCCAGGCAGGTGCCCTTCATCGGGAAGCGCTTCTCGGTGGTGGCCAACCCCAGTTGCTGCCGCACCAGGCCCATCTGGTCTTCGGCGTCGCCGCGGTCGTGGATCGTGAACTGCGGCGCCAGGCCGATCGTGCCGGCCACTTCGCGCAGCAGCCGCGCACCGATGCCGTGGAAGGTGCCGGCCCAGGGCAGGCTCGGCGCGCGCTGCGTGGCGCGAAAACCCAGCGCCGCATGCAGCATGCGGCCGCAGCGGCGCTCCATTTCCTGCGCCGCGCGGCGCGAGAAGGTCAGCAGCAGGATGCGCTGCGGGTCGGCGCCGGCAAGCACCAGCCGCGCCACGCGCGAGGCCAGCGTCATCGTCTTGCCGGTGCCCGCGCCGGCGATCACCAGCAGCGGCCCGGCCGTGGCGCCCTGGCCTTCGACGGCGCCGATGCCGTGCTCGACCGCCGCACGCTGCGCGTCGTTCAGCGTGGCGAACGGATCGGGGCGGGAGACGGTGGCGGCTGGCATGGCGGAACCCAGCCGCAACGATACTGTATGTGCGTACAGAGGCGCGCCGGACAAGGTCGGCGCCGCCGTGACCGTGGCGTCAATCCGCCAAGGCCTGCGTCACCGCATCGATGCGCGCCAGCACCTCGGGGGTGAGCTTGTCGACCAGCGCCAGCGCGCCCAGGTTGCCTTGCAGTTGCGACAGCTTCGACGCGCCGGTGATGACCGAGCTGACGCGCGGGTTGCGGGCGACCCAGGCCAGCGCCAGCTGCGCCACGTTGCCGCCCAGTTCGGCCGCGATCGGCTCGAGCTGCGCGACCGCGGCGTTCTTCGCCGGGTGCGTCAGGCCCTCGCGCAGGAAAGCCATCGCCTCCAGCGCGCCGCGGCTGCCTTCGGGCACGCCAACGGCGTACTTGCCAGTGAGCAGGCCCGAGGCCAGCGGGCTCCAGGTGGTCAGGCCCAGGCCGGTGTCTTCGTACAGGCGTGCGTACTCCTGCTCGACGCGCTTGCGGTGGAACAGGTGGTACTGCGGCTGCTCCACCACCGGCTTGTGCCAGCCGTGACGATCGGCCACGTCCCAGGCGGCGCGGATGTCGACGGCGGACCATTCGCTGGTACCCCAGTACAGCGCCTTGCCCTGCGCGATGATGTCGCTCATCGCGCGCGCCGTCTCTTCCACCGGCGTGTGCGGGTCGGGACGGTGGCAGTAGACGATGTCGATGTGCTCGAGGCCGAAGCGCTTGAGCGAGCCGTCGATGGCCTGCATCAGGTACTTGCGGTTGAGCGTGTCCTTGCGGTTGATGGCCTCGCTCTGGCGGTCCAGGCCCCAGAAGAACTTCGTCGAGACGACGTAGTTCAGGCGCGGCCAGCCCAGCGCTTTCAGCGCCTGGCCCATCACGACTTCGCTCTGGCCAGCGGCGTAGGCCTCGGCGTTGTCGAAGAAGTTGACGCCGGCGTCGTACGCCGCGGCCATCATCTCGACGGCCGCCTTCTGGTCGACCTGGTTGTGGTACGTGACCCACGAGCCGAGGGACAGCGTGCTGAGCTTCAGGCCAGTGCGGCCAAGACGGCGATAGAGCATGGTGGTGGGCGCGGGCAGCAAATGAAGGCGCCAGCGTAATCGATGACGCGCGAACCGATGACGCGCGAGCGCGCCGAAACCATCGTCTAAACTGCCGCCCGCCCGTGCCGCAAGCCGACCTTCTGACAGCACGGCGCGAAACAACAAGAGGACCCCTCATGGACATGCAGTCGCTTCAATCCTTCCTCAGCACAACGGTCACCGAGTTGGCGATGAAGATCCTGGCCGCGCTCGCGTTCTGGATCATCGGCCGCTGGCTGATCGGCCGGGTCATCGCGGTGATGCAGGCGGCGATGAACCGCAATCACGTCGACCCGACACTGACCAAGTACCTCGGCTCGATCGTTGCGATCGCGCTGAACATTGCCCTGGTGCTCGGCATCCTGGGCTACTTCGGGGTCCAGACCACCTCGTTCGCCGCCATGCTCGCCGGCGCTGGCGTCGCGATCGGCGCCGCCTGGAGCGGCCTGCTCGGCAACTTCGCGGCGGGGGCCTTCATGCTCGTCCTGCGGCCGATGAAAGTGGGTGACTTCGTGAGCGTCGGCGGGATCACCGGCACGGTGCACGAACTCGGCCTGTTCGGCACGACGATCGTGACGCCGGACAACGTGATGACGATCGTCGGCAACGGCAAGGTCTTCGGCGACACGATCCAGAACTTCTCGATCCTGCCGGTGCGCCGCGTCGATCGCCTGGCCCAGCTCGCCGGCAGCGTCGATCCGCTGGAGGCGATCGAGCGTTTCAAGGCCGCCGTGGCCAAGATCCCGAACGTCAGCACCGAGAACCCGCCCGAGATCAACCTGCTGGACATGAACCTCAACGGCCCGGTGATCGCCGTGCGCCCCTACACCAACAACGCGCACTACTGGCAGGTCTACTTCGACACCAACGAAGCCATCGTGCGCACCTGCAAGGAGGCCGGATGGCCAGCCCCGACACCGACGCAGATCACGCGCGTCGTGCAGGGCTGAAGACAGGGCCGCAGGTCAGAAGGCCGAGATACCCGTCATCGCGCGTCCGAGGATCAGCGCGTGCACGTCGTGCGTGCCCTCGTAGGTGTTGACGACCTCGAGATTGACGAGGTGGCGCGCGACGCCGAACTCGTCGCTGATGCCGTTGCCGCCGAGCATGTCGCGCGCGGTGCGCGCGATGTCCAGGCTCTTGCCGCAGGAGTTGCGTTTCATGATCGAGGTGATCTCGACCGCCGCGGTGCCCTCGTCCTTCATGCGGCCCAGGCGCAGGCAACCCTGCAGGCCCAGCGTGATCTCGGTCTGCATGTCGGCGAGCTTCTTCTGGATCAGCTGGTTGGCCGCCAGCGGCTTGCCGAACTGCTTGCGGTCGAGCACGTACTGGCGGGCGCGGTGCCAGCAGTCCTCGGCCGCGCCGAGCGCGCCCCAGGCAATGCCGTAGCGCGCGCTGTTGAGGCAGGTGAACGGCCCCTTCAAGCCGCGCACCTCGGGGAAGGCGTTTTCCTCGGGGCAGAACACCTCGTCCATCACGATCTCGCCGGTGATCGACGCACGCAGGCCGACCTTGCCATGCACCGCCGGGGCCGTGAGGCCCTTCATGCCCTTGTCGAGGATGAAGCCGCGGATCGAACCCTCGTCGTCCTTGGCCCAGACCACGAACACGTCGGCGATCGGTGAGTTGGTGATCCACATCTTGCTGCCGGAAAGGCTGTAGCCACCGGGCACCTTGCGGGCGCGCGTGATCATGCCGCCGGGGTCGGAACCGAAATTGGGCTCGGTCAGGCCGAAGCAGCCAATCCATGCACCCGACGCCAGCTTGGGCAGGTACTTGCGCTTCTGCGCCTCGGTGCCGAACTCGTTGATCGGCACCATCACCAGCGAGCTCTGCACGCTCATCATCGAGCGGTAGCCCGAGTCGACGCGCTCGACCTCGCGCGCCACCAGGCCGTAGCAGACATAGTTGAGGCCCGCGCCGCCATAGGCCTCGGGGATCGTCGGGCCCAGCAGGCCCAGTTCGCCCATCTCGCGAAAGATCGATGCATCGGTCTTCTCATGGCGAAAGGCCTCGAGCACGCGCGGCGCCAGCTTGGCCTGGCAGTAGGCGCGGGCGGCGTCGCGCACCTGGCGCTCGTCGTCGCTCAGTTGCTGTTCGAGCAGCAGCGGGTCGTCCCATTGAAAGCTTGCCTTGGTGGCCATGGTCGATCTCTCCTTGCTCGCAATCTTCAGTCGGGGATGACGGCGGTGACTTCGATCTCGACCTTGGCGCGGTCTTCGATCAGCGCGCTGACCTGCACCGCGGTCATCGCGGCGTTGAAGCTGCCGATGACCTCACGGTACACGGCACCGATCTCCTTGCCGCGCAGCAGGTACTCGCGACGGTCGGTCAGGTACCAGGTCATGCGCACGATGTGCTCGGGCCGGGCACCGGCCTCGGCCAGCACCTCGACGACGTTCTGCAGCGCCTGGCGCACCTGCGCCACCAGGTCGTCGGAGTGGAAGTGGCCCTGCGCGTCCCAGCCGATCATGCCGGCGACGAACGCCTGGCGGCCCTGCGCCACGCTCACGGCCACGCCGTTGGCATAGCCCTTCGGTCGCGCCCAGTGCGCGGGTTGCAGCAGTTGAACGCTCATGTGTCCATTTCCTTCAGCAAGTCGCGGCCGATGATCAGTTGCTGCACCTCGGAGGCGCCTTCGTAGATGCGCAGCGAGCGGATCTCGCGGTACAGCCGTTCGACCGGATGCCCGCTGACCACGCCGAGGCCGCCGAAGAGCTGCACCGCCGCGTCGATGACCTGCTGCGCGCCTTCGGTGGCGGCCAGCTTGGCCATCGCGGCCTGGCGCGTGACACGCTCACCCTGGTCACGCTGCCATGCGGCGCGGTACGTCAGCAGCGCGGCGCTGTCGATGGTGGTCGCCATCGTCGCCAGCCTGGCCTGCGTGAGCTGGAAGTCGGCCAGCGTCTGGCCGAACATCCTGCGCGACGTGGTGCGGGCCAGGCCCTCCTGCATCGCGCGGCGCGCAAAGCCGAGCGCCGCGGCGGCCACGCTGGTGCGAAAGACGTCGAGCGTGCGCATCGCCACCTTGAAGCCCTCGCCGCCGGCACCGATGCGGTTGGCCAGCGGCACGCGGCAGTTCGTGAAGCGCAGCCGCGCCAGCGGATGCGGCGCGATCACGTCGATGCGCTCGGCAACGGCGAAGCCCGGCGCGTCCGCTTCGACGATGAACGCCGAGATACCGCGTGATCCCGGCGCTTCTCCGCTGCGTGCGAAGACGACGTAGAAGTCGGCAATGCCGCCGTTGGAGATCCAGGTCTTCTCGCCGTCGAGCACCGCATGCTCGCCGTCGATGCGCGCGGCGCATTGCATCGCTGCCACGTCGCTGCCGGACTCGGGCTCCGAGAGCGCAAAAGCCGCGATGGCCTCGCCGCGCGCCACGCGCGGCAGCCAACGGGCCCTTTGCTCCGGCGTGCCAGCCAGCGAAATCGCGCCCGAGCCCAGGCCCTGCATCGCGAACGCGAAATCGGCAAGGCCGGCATGGCGCGCCAGCGTCTCGCGCGCCAGGCACAGCATCCGCGTGTCGATCAGGTCGGCCGCACCGCCATGGGCCGTGCCGGCGACGGTGGGCCGCAGCCAGCCGGCATCGCCCAACTGGCGCACGAGGCGGCGGCACAGCGCATCGACATCGACGCCATGCGCGTCGCGCACCTCGCGAGCGGCCCAGGCATCGAGCGCCGCGGCGAAGGCGCGGTGGCGGTCTTCGAA
Source organism: uncultured beta proteobacterium (assembly GCA_963783785.1). Taxonomy (GTDB): domain Bacteria; phylum Pseudomonadota; class Gammaproteobacteria; order Burkholderiales; family Burkholderiaceae_C; genus CADEEN01. The sequence continues at coordinate 348,210 of CAWAOQ010000006.1, forward strand.
GAACGGCCAGCGCAGGTGTTCCAGCGGATTCATGGCGTGTCGGCTGCAACGCAGGGATGAAGCGGCATTGTCACGTCGAACCCTGGGGCTTCGGCACCTGCATGGCGCGCTCGCGCTGGAAGTGGGCCTCCATCTGCGACTTGCCGCTCACGTACTGCTTCGGCCACGCAATGCCGGTGTAGCCGATCTTGGCGGCTTCGGTCAGCGTCCAGGCCGGGTTGGCCAGGTGCGGCCGCGCGATCGCGCACAAGTCGGCGCGGCCGGCCGAGATGATGCTGTTGACGTGATCGGCCTCGCTGATGGCGCCAACCGCAATGGTGGCGATGCCGGCCTCGTTGCGGATGCGATCGGCGAACGGCGTCTGGTACATGCGGCCGTAGGTGGGCTTCTGCTCGGCACTGACCTGGCCCGACGAGCAATCGATCATGTCGGCGCCCGGCGCCTTGAAGGCCCTGGCGATCGCGACCGCATCGGTCGGCGTGATGCCGCCCTCGACCCAGTCGTGCGCCGAGATGCGCACCGACATCGGCAGGTGCTGCGGCCAGGCCTCGCGCAGCGCGGCAAACACCTCGAGCGGGTAGCGCAGGCGGTTGGCGAGCGTGCCACCGTAGTCGTCGCCGCGGCGGTTGGTCAGCGGCGAGATGAACGCCGACAGCAGGTAGCCGTGCGCGCAGTGCAGCTCGAGCCAGTCGAAGCCGGCCTCGGCAGCGAGCCGCGCGCTGCGCACGAAGTCGTCGCGCACGCGGTCCATGTCGGCACGGGTCATCGCCCGCGGCACCCGGCCGTCGGCGAGGTAGGGCTGCGCCGACGGTGCGATCAGCGGCCAGTTGCCGCTCGCGAGCGGCTGGTCGGCGCCGCTTCCCTGCCACGGCGCGTTGGTCGAGCCCTTCGCGCCGGCATGGCCGAGCTGGATCGCGATCTTCGCGTCGGTCTCGCGGTGCACGTAGTCGACGATGCGCCGCCAGCCGTCGCGCTGTGCGTCGTTCCACAGCCCCGGGCAGCCGGGCGTGATGCGCGCGTCGGCACTGGGGCAGGTCATCTCGGCCACCACCATGCCGGCACCGCCCATCGCGCGCGCGCCCAGGTGCACCAGGTGGTATTCGCCCGGCAGGCCGTCCACGGCCGAGTACTGCGCCATCGGCGAGACGACGACGCGGTTCTTCAGCGTCACGCTGCGCACGCTGTAGGGGGTGAACATCGGCGGTATGGAAGTTGACCCCCAGGCTGCGGTCGCGGCGGCGCCGCGATCCTCGCCACCCCCCGAGGGGGCTGCGCCGCCTTGGGGCGGCCCGGCGGCGGCGCTGGACCCCCAGGCTGCGGTCGCGGCGGCGCGCCCGGCAAACCAGCGCTCGAAGCCCTCGAGCCAGGCCTTGTCGCGCAGGCGCAGGTTCTCGTGGCTGATGCGCTGGCTGCGCGTCAGCATCGAGTACATGAACTGCTCGGGTTCGAGCTGGTCGCAGTAGCGCTCGCCGCAAACCTCGAACCATTCCATCGCGTTCCAGGCCGCGTTCTGCAGGCGGATCACGTCGATGGCGCGCTCCTGCTGGTATTTGGCCAGCACCTCGGGGATGTGTTCGGCGCGGTCGCCATGCTGCTTGAACTGGCGCGTCAACTCGATCGCGTCCTCGAGCGCGAGCTTGGTGCCCGAGCCGATCGCGAAGTGCGCGGTGTGCACCGCGTCGCCCATCAGCACCACGTGGCTGTTGCCGTTGAAATGCGACCACTGCTCGCACTTGACGCGCTGGAAGTTGATCCACGCCGAGCCGCGCAGGTGGCGCGCGTTGGTCATCAGCTTCTCGCCCTGAAGGTTGGCGGCGAAGAGCTTCTCGCAGAACGCGACCGACTGCTCCGGGTCGGCCTTGTCCAGGCCGTGCGCCAGCCACACGTGCTCCGGGCACTCGACGATGAAGGTGCTGGTCGAGTCGTCGAACTGGTAGATGTGCGCCTGGAACCAGCCGTGCTCGGTCTTCTCGAACAGGAAGGTGAACGGCTCGTAGACCTTCTTGGTGCCCAGCCAGATGAAGCGGTTGGGTCGCGTGACGATGTCGGGTTTGAAGACGCTGGCGTACTTGCTGCGGATCCTGGAGTTGATGCCGTCGCTGGCGATCACGAGATCGGCATCGGGGTAGTCGGCGTCGCTGTCGGCCTCGGTCTCGAACACCAGCTTGACGCCCAGCGCCTCGCAGCGTGCCTGCAGGATGTTGAGCAGCTTCTTGCGCCCGATGCCGACGAAGCCATGGCCGCCCGAGCGGATCGTGCGGCCCTTGAACTGCAGTTCGATATCGTCCCAGTGCGCGAACGAGGCCTCGATCGCGTCGGCCGTCTCGGTGTCCCAGGCCCGCATGTTGTCCATCGTCGCGTCGGAGAACACCACGCCCCAGCCGAAGGTGTCGTAGGGCCGATTGCGCTCGACGACGGTGATGTCGTGATGCGCGCCGAGCTTCTTCATCAGCAGGCCGAAGTACAAGCCGGCAGGCCCACCGCCGATGCAGACGATCTTCATGGCGGATCAGGCGTTGACGTTGACGACCACGCGTCCGCGGATGCGCCCGGCCAGGATGTCCTGCCCGGCCTGCAACGCGTCGGCCAACCCGATCTCGCGGGTGAACGCCGCGAGCTTGCCCAGGTCGAGATCGCGCGCCAGGCGCTCCCAGGCGTTGCGGCGCAGCGGCGGCGGCACCATCACGCTTTCGATGCCGTACAGCGTGATGCCACGCAAGATGAACGGTGCCACCGAGCCTGGGAAATCCATGCCCTGCGCCAGGCCGCAGGCTGCCACCGCGCCGCCGTAGCGCGTGCCGGCGCAGGCATTGGCCAGCGTGTGGCTGCCGACCGAATCGACGACACCGGCCCAGCGCTCCTTGGCCAGCGGCTTGCCTGGCGCCGACAGTTCTTCGCGGCCGATCACGTCGGCCGCGCCGAGGCCCTTGAGGTGCTCGGCCTCGCCAAGCCGGCCGGTCGACGCGACGACGCGGTAGCCGAGCTTGGCCAGGATCGCGATCGCCACGCTGCCGACGCCGCCGTTGGCACCGGTGACGAGGATGTCACCCGATTCAGGCTTGATGCCATGGCGCTCGAGCGCAAGCACGCACAGCATCGCGGTGAAGCCTGCGGTACCGATCGCCATCGCCTGCTTGGTGGTGAGGCCAACGGGCAGCGGCACCAGCCAGTCGGCCTTCACGCGCGCCTTCTGCGCCAGGCCGCCGGAGTGCGTTTCGCCGACGCCCCAGCCGGTGAGCACGACGCGGTCGCCCGCCTTGTAGCGGGCGTCATCACTGGCTTCCACGACACCGGCAAAGTCGATCCCGGCGTGCAGCGGGAACTTGCGCACGATCGGCCCCTTGCCGGTGATGGCCAGGCCGTCCTTGTAGTTGACGGTGGAGTAGTCGACGCGCACCGTGACCTCGCCGGGCGGCAACGCGCTCTCGTCGACCTGCTTGACGCCGGCGCGGTAGCCGGCATCGTCCTTCTCGATGACGATGGCCTTGAACATGGAGACGCTGCCTTTCGTTGAAACTGGAACGGTAATCCTAGTGGCAAGCCGGCCCGGACGGCGGCCCGGTCAAGCCGCCGCGAGCAGTTCATAGGACCGCAGCCTGGCGGCATGGTCGTGGATCGCGCCCGCGACGATCAGCTCGTCGGCTGCCGTCTGCTCGACGATGGCGTCGAGTTGCCGCCGCACGCTGTGCGGCGAACCCACTGCCGTCGCGGCCAGCATGCGTTGCACGCCGTGCTTCTCCTGCGCCGTCCACATCGATTCGAGCAGCGCCGGATCGATCGGTCTGGGCAGCGGGCCACGCTGACCGCGTTGCATGCCCAGGAAGCGCTGCTGCAAGGACGTGAACAGCCACGCGGCCTCGTCGTCGCTCTCGGCGGCGATCACGTTGACGCCGACCATCGCGTGCGGCGCGGGCCACTCGGCCGATGGCCGATATGTCGAGCGGTACACCTGCAGCGCCTGCAGCAACATGTCGGGCGCAAAGTGCGAGGCGAATGCGAATGGCAGGCCGAGGTAGGCGGCCAGTTGTGCGCTGTACAGGCTCGAGCCGAGCAGCCAGATCGGCACACGGGTGCCGATGCCGGGGATCGCGCGCACCGGCTGGTCGGGTCCACCATCGCCCAGGTAGGCCTGCAGTTCCTGCACGTCGCGCGGGAAACCTTCTTCCTCGTCACTGGCAGCGAGATGGCGGCGCAGCGCCCGCATCGTCAGCCGGTCGGTGCCCGGCGCGCGGCCGATGCCCAGGTCGATGCGTCCGGGGTAGAGCGTTGCCAGCGTGCCGAACTGCTCGGCGATCACGAGCGGCGCATGGTTGGGTAGCATCACGCCGCCGGAGCCGACGCGGATCGTCTTCGTTGCGCCGGCGATGTAGCCGACCAGCACGGCAGTGGCCGAACTCGCGACGCCATCCATGTTGTGGTGCTCGGCCACCCAGTAGCGGCGGTAGCCCCAGCCTTCGGCATGCTGCGCCAGGTCGAGGCTGTTGCGCAGTGCCTGCGCGGCATCGCCACCGTCGGTGATCGGAGCGAGATCGAGAATCGACAGCGGAGCGTTGATCATGGCGACATCATGCCCGGGCCTGGCCGCCGCGTTCGGCCGGGCGGCGAGACCAGGCGTTGCAGCCGGCCCTGGCGCATGACAGACTCGCTCATGCGATCGGCTGGTGCATTGTGAACTTCGACGACCAAGATTGGGAGTATGGCCATCCGGCTGACCTTGACCATGACCGCGACACCGCGGAGGGGTCGGCCGTCTGGAAGGTTGCCGCGGGCGTTGCCGTCGGCATCGTGATCGGTGCGGCCGCGATGTACCTGGCAGATCGCCACATCGATGGATTGGCCTGGTCCGAGACCGCGCGGCCCGCTGACCAGCTGACCCCACGTGCGGCCTCGACGACCGAACGCGTGCCAGCGCCAGCCAACGGGCAAGCCTCCGCGCAGGCTGCCGCCCCGCCACTGGCCGGTCGACCGGCGTCGCCCCCGAGCGCCGAACTGCCGCGCATGGCGGCGCCGTCCTATCCTCTGCAGTGGCAGCGGACACGGCCGGGCGTCAAGCCGGGGCCGCCCCGGGTGGCCCCCTCAGCGAGGTGGAGCGCAAGCAACGGGCCTGGTCGCGGTACTACAAGAAACCGCCGTATTGCGAAGAGAACCCGAGCAGCGACGTGCTGATCGAGTGCGCCAATCACTACATCCGGGCGCGGCGGCAGTTCGAAGAGGCCTACGCGGCCGGAAAGCTCTAGCGAGGCAACTGCCCGAGCCGGCGACCGGCGCGGGGACCACCAGGACTGCTTCGCCGAGCCCCGGTGCCTTGCCGCGCTGAGCGCTGACCCGCGATCACTGTCCAGCGGTGCGAGCGCCGCGTTGGACAGAGACCGCGCTGGAGAGAGCGCTCTAGCGAAACAGGTCGGTTTTGGGTATCGCCCTCTACAGGTCAGCGCCGATACTTTTGTTGTCGATGAATCTTCATCACAACACAAGGATCGATTCACCATGACCACCCAAACCCTTCGCCGCGTCACGCTGGAAACGCTGAAGAACTACAGCACCGCTGCGAGACGAGCGGTCGTTGCATACCGTTCGGGCGGCCATCGCCTGATGCATGCGTTGAACAGCGCACTGGAGAATGGCGTCTACCCGCGTACCGCCAAACTGGCGCCGCGCGCAACCGGCCGCATCAGCGAAGTTCGCGGCAACGTCAGCGACATCGTCGTCAAAGGCATCGACCTGGTCTCCAGGCGCACCGAGAAGGCAATCGAGTTGGGTTCGACCACCGCGGCCGCGCAAGTGACGAAGCTGGCCGAGTTCGCAGCCGGTATCGACAATCAATACGTGGCCAACGGCCTGCAAGCCGCCGCCCGCCTGACGATGCCCGGTGCCAAGGTCGCGCTGGTGGTATCGAGCAAGGTCGCCGAAGGTGCCAACGCGCTGGCTGACGCGGCCGGAGCGCGAGCGGTGCGCAAGGCCGTTGCAGGCGCCCAACGCAAGGCTGCTCCGGTCACGCGCAAGGCCAAAGCGACGGCCAAGCGCTCCACCAAGCGCGCCGCAAGCGTCGTCAAGGCCGTGAGGGCACCGGTGGCCAAGGCCGCGCGTGCCGCGAAGAAGGCCGCCGCCTGAACCAGCCGCATCCGGCACTGAATCACAGGGGGTTCGACGCAGGTCGAACCCCCTGTCGCTTTTTCCTTGCCCCCTTGCGCTTCGAACCTGGCGCTCGCGCGGCTAGCGCACGAACTGATCGACGAACCCGTCGCCCAGCCCCACCGCCGCATAGTGCCTGCGGCACATCGCGATCTTCGTGAACACGTCTTCGTAGCCGGTGGTGTTGCCCGCGTCGTCGACGTAGACCATCGCGCCGGTGATGTTGAAGAAGGTGATCATCTCGGGCGCGCCGCCGGCCGCATCGTCGACGACGAGCGTGTGGATCTCGCCCGGCGGCTCGTAGACGAAAGCGCCTTCGCGCGCGACCCAGTCGTGCTCGAGGTAGCGCCACGAACCCTTGATCACGTAGCCGGTGACCCACGACGGGTGGATGTGGCGCGACAGCACGCCGCTCTTGCGTACGCGCAGCAGGTTGCACCAGCTGCCGGTCACCGTGTTCAGCAGCAGCGGCCGGAACCAGACCTCGGGCGCCTGCGGCACCCACACCCGCTCGTCGTCGGGAATGGCCTGCACGGCGATCTCGGGCTGGATGCCGGGGAGCTGGACGATCATGGTTCGGAGCCTCGTTCTTCAGGCGATCAGGTAGCCGCCGTCGACCGGCAGCACCACGCCGGTGACGAAACGCGCCGCCGGGCTGGCCAGGAACAGCACCGGCCCGGCGACATCGTCGGGCGTGCCCCAGCGGCCGAGCGGCGTGCGCGCGAGGATCGGCGCCGAGCGCGCCGGATCGTTGCTGCAGCGGCTGCGTCAGCGGCGTGGCGATCCAGCCCGGCGCCACCGCGTTGACGCGGATGCCCGTCGGCCGCATAGGCGATGGCCAGCGACTTGGTCAGTTGCGCCACGCCGCCCTTGCTGGCGCTGTAGCCCGGCACCAGCCCGCCGCCGAAGAAGCTGAGCATCGACGCGGTGTTGACGATGCAGCCGCGGCCGTGCGGCGAGCTTCGGGCGCGCCGCGGCGCAGACGCGCATGGTGCCGGTGAGGTTGATGTCGAGCACCTCTGCGAAAACCTCGGGGTCGAGTTCCGCGCCGCCGCGGCGGATGGTGCCGGCGCAGTTGACGAGCACGTCGAGCGTGTCGAACGTGGCCACCAGCGCCTGCACGGCCGCAGCGTCGCGCACGTCGAGCACGCGGGCGTCGATGGCGGCGAACGCGGTGTCCTGTTTCGCGGCCGCGACCTCGGCGTCGCTGACACCGGTGGCGACGACGCGGCAGCCGTCGGCGGCAAAGGCGCGCGCGATCGCGGCGCCGATGCCGCTGCTGCCGCCGGTGACGAGGACGGTGCGGGAGTGCGGGTGACGTGTTCATGCGGCTAGGTTAACCGCCATCGGTGCGGCCCCTTCACGCACCGACCCCGCGCACCGCGCCATCGTCTCGGGCCAGGGGTCAGGGAAGCTTGGCCAGCACGCCCTCCATCTCGCTGGCCGAGTAGGCTCGCAGCGAATGCGACCTCACATTGCCCTGCATCGCGATGGCCAGGTTGAATGCCGCGAGCGATTGCTCGTTGTCGGCCTCCAGCACGCAGACCAGGTCGTACTCGCCCATCGTCCAGTAGATCTCGCGCATGTTGACGCCGAACTTCTTGCCGGCTTCCTTGGCGGCAGCGGCGCGCTTGGTGGTCTCTTTGATGCTCTGGACGCCCTTTTCGGTGAAGCTCAGCAAACCGATGTAGGTGATCATCGTCACTCTCCTGTGGCATGGATTCCAGGGCCGTTGCCTGACAGCGGATTGCCTCGAACCGACGCGGCCCCCGGACGTTGTTCGAGGTCATCGCCGGGTGACGGATCTGGGGTCCGGGGGCGCGGCGGGCACCCGCGCAGTGGCGGTGCGTCGCGGCGGTCGACAAATGGCATTCGCGGGGCGATGAGGCGGCGATGCTACGCGCTTGGCGAGCGGTGACAACCGACAGATTGGGGATCTCGGACTGGGCGCGCTCAGCGGGCGAGGGGCCACCCGACCTCGACCGACAGTCCACCCAGGGCGCTCGAGCGAGCGACCCGGATCGCGGCACCGGATGCCGCCGCGATGCGCTTGACGATCGACCAGCCCAGCCCGCTGCCCGTCTCGTCGCTGCCGAGCACGCGAAAGAACCGCTCGCCGAGGCGCCGGCTGTCGGCCTCGGACATGCCGGCGCCGCTGTCCTCGACCGTCAGCAGCACCTGGCCGCCACGCTGGACGACCGCCATCCTGACCGTCGCGTGCAGCGGGCTGTAGCGGATGGCGTTGTCGACCAGGTTGCGCACCAGCACCGACAACAGCGTGGCATCGCCCTGCACCGTGCAGGCGTCGGCCGCGTCGAGTTCGACCGTCTGCGACTTGTGCAGGGCCTGCGGCGCCAGCTCGGCGGCCACCTTGCGCACCAGCGCGCCGAGGTCCAGCGCCGCCGCAGCCGGCGCGGCACCAGCCTCCAGCCGCGACAGCGTCAGCAGCTGGTCGACCAGCCGCGCGGCGCGGTCGCAGCCCGCCAGCGTGGCCTCGAGCGCATGGCGGCGCCGCGCATCGTCGGCCTCGGCCAGCGCCACCTGGGCCTGGGCCCGGATGGCCGCGATCGGCGTGCGAAGTTCGTGTGCCGCATCGGCGGTGAAGCGGCGCTCGGCCTCCATCAGGGCACCGATGCGATCGAACAGCGCGTTCAGCGCCGCCAGCATCGCTGCCATCTCCGTCGGCGCATCGGCCAGCACGACCGGCTGCAGCGCATGGGGCTGGCGCGCCGCGAGCGTGCGGCCGAGCTGGCGCAGCGGCGCCATGCCGCGGTAGACGGCCCACCACGCAGCCAGCGCCAGCAGCGGCAATGCCAGCAGCATCGGCGCGAGCGTGCCACGCAGAACGGCGAGCAGGATCGACGAGCGCGAAGCCTCCTGCTCGCCGACGTAGACCTGGATGTCGCGCTCGCCGCCATGCGCGCCGAACACCCGCCACGCGACGCCGTCGATCTGCACCGTCCTGAAGCCCGTCTTGAGGCCCGCATGGTCGCGCTCGCCGTCGGCAACCATCGGTGTGGCGGGGGCATTGGCCGAGCGCAGCGCCAAGCGTCCTTCCTGGAAGACCTGGAACGCCACCGTGGGCGCGTAACGGTGCAACGTCGGCGCGTCGACCGCGCGGTCATCGTCCTCGATTTCGCCGGTCTGCTGCACGACGAGCAACGCCGCGGCCTGCGCCAGATGGCTGTCGAGCAACTCGTCGAGCTCGTGATGCACGTCGCGCCAGGTCACGGCAGCAGTGACCAGCCAGACCGCCACCACGACGCCGAGCACCAGCGCCAGCAAGCGGCTCTGCAGTGAATGGGGCCGGTTCATCACGACTCGGGTTGCTGGCTGGCCAGCATGTAGCCGACGCCGCGCACGGTCTGGATCAGCCCGCTGCCGAGCTTGCGCCGCAGGTGATGGATGTGCACCTCGATGGCATTGCTCTCGACTTCCTGGCCCCAGCTGTAGAGCTGCTGCTCGAGCTGCTCGCGCGACAGCACGCGGCCGGCGTTGAGCATCAGCATGTGCAGCAGGTCGAACTCGCGCGTCGACAGTGGCACCGGCAGGCCTGCCTGCCGCACCGAACGGGCTGCGGGATCGAGCACGATGTCGCGCGCCGCCAGGCACTGCTGCGGGCGGCCGTGCGAGCGCCGCACCAGCGCGCGCAGCCTGGCCGCCAGTTCATGCAGATCGACCGGCTTGACGACATAGTCATCGGCGCCGTGATCGAGGCCGCGGATGCGCTCGGGCACCGCGTCGCGCGCGGTCAGCACCAGCACCGGCAGCGTCACGCCGGCGCGGCGCACCGCCGCGAGCACATCCAACCCGTCCCGCTTCGGCAGTCCGAGGTCGAGCACGGCGGCGGCATAGGGCTCGGCACGCAACTCTCGCTCGGCCGCCTCGCCGTCACGCACCCAATCGACCTGGAAGCCGAGCTGCCTCAGCCCGGCGCGCAGGCCATCGCCGAGCAGCGCGTCGTCTTCGACCAGCAGGATCCGCATGGGCTCATTGTCGGTGCTGCATCAGTCGTCAATCGTCATCGTCGTGGTGCGGTGCGGCCGCGACCGACTGCTCTGCCATGCCGCCGGCCGCCGGCGCGCCCTGCCACTGCAGGCCCCAGAACCCGATCACCGCCACCACCATCAGCGCGGCGACGCTGCGCCAGGCGCTGCGGATCGCGTCCTGCGGGCTCGCAGCCTTGCGGCCGGTGACCATTGACCGCACCAGGTTCTCGCGGTGCAGCCAGCTGCCGACGACCACGCCGGCGACGTGAACGCCGACGACGGCCAGCATCAGGCTGGCGGCCGCTTCATGCGCCTCTTCGAGCCAATGGCCACCGATGTCCTGGTAGGTGGCCCAGCCCGAGGCGCTGACCGCCAGCGCAAGCAACACCAAGGCCACGATCGCCAGCGCACCGGCCGGGTTGTGGCCGCTGTGATGCTCGGGCCGGCCGCGCAGCAGCGAGCCGAGGTAGCGAGCGACCGCGGCCGGGCCGCGCACGAAACTGGCGAAGCGCGCATGGCGCGTGCCGACCAGGCCCCACAGGATGCGAAAGGCCACCAGGCCGGCCAACGTGTAGCCCAGCGTGACGTGTGCGAGTCGCCAGCGCTCGCTCTCGGCGGTCAGGTAGGCGCCGGCAAAGCTCAGCACCATCAGCCAGTGGAAGACGCGCACCGGTGCGTCCCAGACCAGCACGCGGCGGGCGGCGGCCGCCTGGGCCGGCGCTTCAGCGCGGGATGCGGATGTCACGTTCATCGAAGGCTCCTTGGTCGGCTCGGGTATGACAGGCCACGCAGTTGGCGGCGCGCTTCACCGCCGGCAGCTTCCAGGTGGCCGCGGGCACCTCGTCGTGTTCGCGGAGGAACCATGCCGAGCGCGTGATGCGGTCTTCGGGCGGCGCTTCGCGAGCGCGCTTGTCGCTGCCGGCGTGCGCGGCCAGCCAGGTCGACAGGGTCTTGACGGTGGCCGCGTCCAGCGAGGCATCGGTGCCGAAGTGACGCGGCAGGTTGTCGATCAGCCGCTGCCACGAAGCCGCCGGCAGCATGCCCGGCGGGTAGGCGAGATGGCAGGCGGCGCATTCCTGCTGGTACTGCGGCAGCAGCGGCACGCGCGCTGCTGCGCGTGCCGTCGTCGGCCTGCGTCCCATGTGCGAGCGCGGCAGCCGCAAGGCCGAGCGCGATGTGTCGCCAGCGGCCTGAGAGTCGGATCGGCATGACGGGTCTCCTTCGGGCAGCGCCGTGTTTCAAGGCTTGAGCGTCATCAGCCAGGCCAGCACGTCGGCCTTCTCGGCCGGGCTGCACTCGCGGCCGAGGACATCGTTGCAGTTGCGGCGGAACCACTTCTCGGTCTTCGCGGCATCGACGAAGCGCTCCGGGTTGAAGGCCGGCGCCAGCGCGCCGATGGGCTTGCCGGTCGAGGCGTGCTTGCCGGCCTGCGTCGGCACGGCGCCGTGGCAGGAGGCGCAACTCCATTCGCGGCCGTGCGTGGAGGTGAACAACTGCTGGCCCCGCGCCGGTGCAGGCGGTGCGCCGGCCTGAGCGGCATAACTAGCCAGTTGCTCGGCCGGCGTGACGGCCCGCGCCGCGGGCACCGCCGAAATCAAGGCCACTGCCACGGCGCCAGCGGCGCATCGAAGAGAGGGAAGGGTTTTCATCGCAACTCCTTGAGCGCGATGGTGGGGCGCGGCGATTAGCGCAGGCTTAACGCACCCCCGATGCGGCGGGCGCGGGCGGCTCGACCCTGGGCCCGACATGGCCATTGGACCGCACGCCGGCCCGGGCGTAGCATCCCTGCCCCCATGCCGCGGGCGTGGCATGGCGACACATCCCGACTTTCTTCACAGGAGGGTCACATGGGCTATCACCTCGAGGGTCGTCTGCTGGAAGTCTGCAACTGCAATGTGCTGTGTCCTTGCTGGATCGGCGAGGATCCTGACAACGGCACCTGCAACACCATCGTGTCCTGGCGCGTCGACAAGGGCACGATCGACGGTGTCGACGTCGGCGGCCTGACCATCGCTGCGGTGGCCCATGTGCCGGGCAACATCCTGCAAGGCAACTGGACGGCCGCGATCTTCGTCGACGAAAACGCCTCGAAGGCCCAGGAAGCGGCGCTGCTGAAGGTCTATACGGGCCAGGCCGGCGGCCCGGTGGCCGACCTGGCCAAGCTGATCGGCACGGTGGTGTCGGTCGAGCGGGCCCCGATCCGTTTCGACGTGCAGGGCGGCCACGGCACGCTGCAGATCGGCACCAACTACTACGCCGAACTCGAACCGTATCTCGGCGCCAGCGGCGCCAAGACGACCCTGTCGGAGACGGTCTTCTCGACGGTGCCGGGCGCACCGGTCTTCGTCGGCAAGGCGCCGGTGTACCGCTCGAAGAATGCCGCGCTGGGCATCGACCTCGACATCAAGGGCAGGAACGCGCTGCAGAGCACCTTCATGTTCGACGCCTGACGTGAGCCGCACGCCGGCTGCGGCGTCGCGTCACCGCCGTGTCTTCGTGCCGCTGCTGGCCGCGCTGGTGGCGCTGGCCTGGGCGGCGCTGTGGGCCTGGGCGGCCAGCCCCTACGGACGCTATCTCGACCATGGCGACTGGACCGCCGCGGGCCCCGTCGCCAGGCTGTGTGCTGCCATTCCAGCGGGCACACTCGTCGTGCCGGCAGCGCTCGCCGGCCTGGCCTGGCTGCTGATGATTGCCGCGATGATGCTGCCGACCGCGCTGCCCTTGTTCGATGCCTTCGACCGGCTCGCGGCGGGCCGGCCGGATCGACCCCGCCTGCTGTTCCTGCTCGGACTGGGTTATGTCGCGGCCTGGGCAGGCTTCGGCGTCGCGGCCCATGCCTTGCACGGCCTGCTGCTGGGCACGGTCGACGGCATCCCGCTGCTGGCCCGTCACGCCTGGCTGATCGGCGCGGCCACCATTGCCGGCGCCGGCGCCTTCCAGTTCAGCCGGCTCAAGCACCTCTGCCTCGACAAATGCCGCACGCCGCTCAGCTTCGTCATCGAGCATTGGCGCGGCCGGCAGCAGGCCCGGCAGGCCTTCGTGCTCGGCGCCCGCCACGGCCTGTTCTGCGTCGGCTGCTGCTGGGCATTGATGCTGCTGATGTTCGTCGTCGGCGCCGGCAACCTCGGCTGGATGCTGCTGCTGGCAGCGCTGATGGCGATCGAGAAGAACCTGCCCTGGGGTCGGCGACTCAGCGCGCCGCTCGGGTTCGCGCTGCTCGGCTGGGCCGCGATGCTGGTGGTCGTGCGCGTATGACGATGCGGGGCCTGCCGTGACGCCGTTGCGCACCATCTCGCTCACCGTGGTGGCGATGCTCGCGTTCGCCGCCAATTCGCTGCTGTGCCGGCTCGCGCTGCAGCAGGCCAGTATCGATCCGGCCAGCTTCGCCAGCGTGCGGCTGGCCTCGGGTGCGCTGGCGCTGGCCGTGATAGTGAGACTGCGGCCGCGCACGCGGCCCGGCGCACCGAGCGCAGCACGCCCCGACTGGCTGGCCGCAACGATGCTGTGGACCTATGTGGCGTGCTTCTCGTTCGCCTACCTGACGCTGGCCGCGGGCACGGGCGCACTGATCCTGTTCGGCGCGGTGCAGATGACGATGTTCGGTGCCGGGCTGTACGCTGGTGAACGCTTCACGGCGGCCGCCTGGACCGGCCTGGCGCATGGCGGTGGCCGGACTGCTGTACCTGGTGTCGCCCGGCCTCGCAGCGCCGGATCCGCTGGGCGCTGCGCTAATGGCCGCGGCCGGCGTCGCCTGGGGCGTCTACTCGCTGCGCGGGCGCCGCGCCGGCGCGCCGCTCGCGGCCACCGCCGGCAACTTCCTGCGCGCCGTGCCGCTCGCCTTGGCAGTGAGCCTGGTGTTCGCGGCGCGCTTGAATGCCGAACCTGCGGGCTTGGCACTGGCCATCGCCTCCGGCGCGCTGACCTCGGGCCTCGGCTACGTCATCTGGTACGCCGCGCTGCCCGGGCTGTCGGCGCTGCGGGCGGCAACGGTGCAGCTCTCGGTGCCACCGCTGGCCGCCTTCGGTGGCGTGCTGTTGCTGGCCGAGACAATGTCGCTGCGACTGGTGCTGGCGTCGCTGGCCATCCTCGGCGGCGTCGCGCTGGTGCTGGCCAGCCGTGCCAAAGCCGCTCCGGCCGCCAGCCCGCGCCGATGACCGCGCGCAGCACGCCTACACCAGCACGCCCTGCCGCAACCGCAGCACCCGCGCGCAACGCGCAGCCAAGGCCTCGTCATGCGTGACGACGATGAATGCCGTGCCACGGTCGCGCGCGAGTGCGAGCATGGCTTCGAACACGATGTTGGCGGTTTCGCGGTCGAGGTTGCCGGTCGGCTCGTCGGCGAGGACACAGGCGGGGCGCGACACCAGCGCACGAGCGATCGCCACGCGCTGCCGTTCACCGCCGGAGAGCTCGCTCGGCCGATGCTTCACGCGTTCGGCCAGCCCGACCTGTGCCAACGCGGTCGCGGCCACCGCACGCGCATCGGCCACGCTCTGCCGGCGGATGCGCAACGGCATCGCGACGTTGTCGAGCGCAGTGAATTCGGGCAGCAGGTGGTGGAACTGGTAGACGAATCCCAGGTGCTGGTTGCGCCAGCGGCCCTGCGCCGCGGCGTCCATCGTCGAGAAGTCGCGGCCGGCCAGCGTGACGCGGCCGGCACTCGGCGCATCGAGTGCGCCGAGCAGATGCAGCAGCGTGCTCTTGCCCGAGCCCGAGGCACCGACGATCGCCACTGTCTCGCCACGCGCCACCGCGAAGTCGACACCGCGCAGCACCTCGACGTCGAGGTCGCCCTCGTGAAAGCGCTTGCGCAACCCTTCGCAGGCCAGCACCACGTCATTCATAGCGCAACGCCTCGGCCGGGTTGACACGGCTGGCGCGCCAGCTCGGGTAGATCGTGGCCACGAACGCCAGCGCCAGCGCGATCGCCGCGATCGGCACGATGTCACCCCATTGCGGGTCGCTCGGCATGCGACTGATGACATAGATGCTGGCCGGCAGGAAGCTCGTCGACAGCAGCCGCTCGAGCGCCGGCACCAGCGTGCCGATGTTGAACGCGACCAGCAAGCCGAGCGCAACCCCGGCGGCGGTGCCGGCGATGCCCGACGTGGCGCCCTGGATCATGAAGATGCCCATGATCGAGCGCGGGCTGGCGCCGAGCGTGCGCAGGATCGCGATGTCGGCGCGCTTGTCGGTGACTGTCATCACCAGCGTGCTGACCAGGTTGAACGCCGCCACTGCGACGATCAGCGTCAGGATGATGAACATCAGCCGCTTCTCGAGCTGCACCGCATCGAACCAGTTGCGGTTGGTGCGCGTCCAGTCGCGCACGCTGATGTTGACCGGCAGCGCCTGCGCCAGCCGCGCGGCGACCGCACGTGCGGCCTGTGCGTCGGTGAGCTTCAACTGCAAGCCGGTGGGGCCCTCGACGCGCAGCAGCCGCGCCGCGTCGTCGAGGTGGATCAGCGCCAGCGCGCTGTCGTATTCGTAGTGGCCGGCCTCGAAGGTGCCGGCCACCGTGAACTGCTTCAGGCGCGGCACGATGCCGGCCGGCGTGACTTGCCCACCTGGCGTGACCACCGTGAGCTTGTCGCCCTCGCGCACGCCGAGCGCGCGTGCCAGCTCGATGCCGAGCACGATGTTCCATTCGCCCGGCTTCAGCTTGGCGAAGGTGGTGGCCTGCAACTGCGCGGCCAGCGGCGTGACGCTGGCCTCCTCGGCCGGCGCGATGCCGCGCAGCAGCGCGCCGCGCATGTCCTCGCCGCGCGCCAACAACACCTGCGCCGAGACGAACGGCGCCGCGCCGACCACCAGCCCTGGGGCGGCAGCACGCGCCTGTTCGGCCACCGCACGCCAGTCGGGCAGCGCGGCGCCCTGCGCGTCGAACAGCTCGATATGCGCGATCACGCTCAGCATGCGGTCGCGCACCTCCTTCTGGAAGCCGTTCATCACCGACAGCACGATGATCAGCGCCGCCACGCCGAGCGCGATGCCGAGCATCGACACGCCGGAGATGAAGGAGATGAACCCGTTGCGCCGGCCGGTGCGCCCGGCGCGGGTGTAGCGCCAGCCGATCTGCCACTCGTAAGGGGTGTTCATTGCGCCGGCGATGCTAGCAGGCGGAGGTCGCGGCGTTGCCGTCTCGCTTATGCGTTGCTGATGCGCATCCTGCTACCGTACACAGCATGGATCGCCTGCTTCCATTGCCGTCGCGCGCAACCTTCACTGGGCGGGCCTGGCCTGCTGCTCTGGTGTGGGCGGCCGGCTGGGCGGCGATGCTGCTGCTCGATGGCCAGGTCGACCTGGCCAACCTGGCGATGTTGCTGGTGCTCAGCTCGGCGCTCGCATCGCTGTGGTTGCCGGCATGGCTGTCGGCGCTCGCCGGTGCGGCCGCCGTGGTGGCATTCAACTGGACCTTCGTACCACCCCGCGGCGCATTCGCGGTGGATCTGCACCAGCACGCACTGCTGCTCGGGGCCATGCTGATCGTCAATGGCATCGTCGCTGCGCTGATGGCTGCCCAGCGTCGCCAGGCGCGCCGCGCCGAGCGCCACGCGATGCGCGCCGAGCATTTGCGCGCCTGGGGCGACACACTGCGCGACGCCATCGATCCTCTGGCGCAGGCCGGTGGATTGCACGCCGCGCTCGTCGAGGCCTCGAAAGGGGCGGTCGCGCTGCTGGTGCTGAAGGATCACGCGCCCGGCGCCCGCCAGGCCGATGACGACGCCCTCGTGCTGCGCGTCGGTGACGCCGACGCCGACCAGTGGGCCGGGCTCTGGCACTGCCTGCGCCAAGGCCAGGCCATGGGCCCCGGCACCGGCCGCCATGAGGAACTGGCCGACTGGTACCTGCCGCTGCGCGGCCGCGGCGTCACGCTCGGTGCCGCGGTCTTGCGCGGGCGCGGTGCGCCGTCGCGCAGCGATCCCGAACTGCGGGCCCATGCACAGGCCTTGTGCGACCAGTTGGGCCTGGCCCTGCAACGTGCGCTGGCCAGCCGCGACGAGCAGCGTGCACGCGAGCAGGCGCAGGCGCAGGGCGTGCGCAATGCCTTGCTCGCAGCGATCTCGCACGACTACCGCACGCCGCTGGCAACCATCATGAGCGCTGCATCGTCGCTCGACGAGCAGGCTGATCGAATGGACGCGGAGCAGCGTCGTCGGCTGGCTCGCAGCATCGTCGACGAAGCGGCTCAACTCAGCCGGCTGACCGACAACACGCTGCAGCTGGCGCGCCTCGACGCGCCTGACGTCAGCCTGCGCTGCGAATGGGAGTCGGCCGAGGAGATCGTCGGTGCGGTCCTGCGCCATGCGAGGCGGCACGACCCGACGCGACGCGTTCGAGCGCGGCTCGAACCCGATCTGCCGCTGCTGTGGTGCGATGCGATGCTGATTTCGCAGCTGCTCGACAACCTGGTCGACAACGCGCTCAAGTACAGCCCGGCGCAGGCGCCGGTCGATATCCTGGTGCATCGCCGCGGAGAGCGCATCGTGCTCGCGGTGCTTGACCGCGGCCCCGGCGTCGCGCCGGCGTGGCGCGACCGCATCTTCGAAGTCTTCCACCGCGGCGCGCCGCCGATGCCGGGCGCCGCGGCAGAGTCGCCGACGCAGGCGGCGAGGCCGGGCGCCGGCGTCGGCCTCGCCGTGTGCCGTGCGATCGCCCGCGCGCATGGCGGCGAACTGCGCCTGCGGCCGCGCGGCCATGGCGGCTGCGCCTTCGAGTGCGAATTGCCGGTCCACGCAGCGCCCAGCCCCGCCGCCGCCGAAGCGGAGGCCCCCTCATGACCCTGCGTGTGCTGCTGGTCGAAGACGATCGCGAATTGCGCGCGACCTTGCGCGATGCGCTCGCGATCGAAGGCTACGAGGTCCTCACGGCCGCGAGCCTGTCCGAGGGCCTGGCGCTGGTGGCCCATGCCGCCGCGCCCGCTCGCTTCGCCAACGATGCCGGCCTCGATCTGGTGATCCTCGACCTCGGCCTGCCCGACGGCGACGGTGAGGTTCTGCTGGCCAAGTTGCGGCAGCGCCATTCGATCCCGCTGATCGTGATTTCGGCGCGGCAGGCCGAAGGCCACAAGATCCGCCTGCTCGACGCCGGGGCGGACGACTACCTGGTCAAGCCGTTCAGCATCGGCGAGTTGCTCGCACGCATGCGGGTGGCGCTGCGCCATCGCGGTACCACCGTGCAGCCGGCGCTGACACATTACCGGCACACTGGCCTGACGGTGGACCTGGCCACCCAACGGGTGGTTCGGGACGGCCAGGCCGTGCACCTGACGCCCACCGAATTCAAGCTGCTGGCGCGCCTGGTGCGCAGTGCCGGTCAGGTCGTGACACACCGCCAGTTGCTGGCCGATGTGTGGGGCGCCGAGTTCGTCGCGCATACCCATTACCTGCGCCTGTACATGGCTCAGTTGCGCGCCAAGCTGGAGGCCGAGCCGGCCGAGCCGCGGCGCTTGCTCACCGAGCCGGGCGTCGGTTACCGGCTGGTCGAACCTGAGGCGTGATCGCCCCGGCGACGCTTATGCGTTCCTGATGGATCGTCGGGCACACTGAGATTCGACTCACTCGGTCGCCCGTTGCACGGGCCTCTCATGTCGATCCTGCTTGCCCGCGGCGCTGCGGCCGCCGCCCCTGCCCCCGCCGCTGACCCGAGACGCCAGGGTTTGGCTGGACCCACGCTGGCAGCGATCGGCGTGGTCTACGGCGACATCGGTACCAGCCCGCTGTACACCGTGAAGGAGATCTTTGCGCCGACCACAGGGGTAGCGCTCAACGCCGCCAACCTGGTCGGCGCGGTGTCGTGCATCTTCTGGGCGCTGATGATCGTGGTGACGCTGAAATACGTGATCCTGATCCTGCGCGCCGACAACCGCGGCGAAGGCGGCGTGCTTGCGCTGACGGCGCTGGCCACGCATGCGGTCGCCGAGCGGCCTGCGCTGCGCAACGCGCTGCTGCTGTTCGGCGGCTGCGGCGCCACGCTCTTCTACGGCGACAGCGTCATCACGCCGGCGATCTCGGTGCTGGGCGCGATGGAAGGCCTCGAGATCGCCACGCCTGCGCTGAAGGCCTACGTCGTGCCGGTGTCGCTGGCCATTCTGTTCGGGCTGTTCGTGGTCCAGCGTTTCGGTACCGCAGACGGTGGGCAAGATGTTCGGGCCGATCATCTCGCTGTGGTTCTTGACGCTGGCCGTCACCGGCGTGATCCACATCGCCGAGCAGCCGGCGATCCTGGCCGCGCTCGATCCGCTGCAGGCCTGGCATTTCCTCAACGCACGCGGCTGGCATGTCTTCGCCGCCGTGGGCGCGATCGTGCTGGCGCTCACCGGTGCCGAAGCGCTGTATGCCGACATGGGCCACTTCGGCCGCAAGCCGATCCAGTCCGCCTGGACCGGGCTTCGTGCTGCCGGCGTTGGCGCTGAACTACATGGGCCAGGGGGCGCTGCTGATGGCCGACCCGTCGGCGATCGAGAACCCGTTCTATCGCCTGTTCCCGCAGAGCCTGATCTGGCCGGCGCTGGGCCTGGCCACGCTGGCCGCGATCATCGCCTCGCAGGCGGTGATCTCGGGCGCCTATTCGATGACGCGCCAGGCGATTCAGCTCGGTTTCCTGCCGCGCATGACGGTGCGCCACACCTCGGCGCGCGAGGCCGGGCAGATCTACATGCCGGCCGTCAACTGGGCGCTGCTGGCCGGCGTAGTCGCTTCCGTATTGGCATTCGGCAGTTCGTCGGCGCTGGCCGGCGCCTACGGCGTCGCGGTCACGCTGACGATGATGATCACGACGCTGCTGACCTACTTCGTCGTGCGCGACGGCTGGCGCCTGCCGGCGCCAGTGGCGATCGGCGCGACGGCGTTCTTCCTCGCGGTCGATGCGCTGCTGGTGGCCGGTTGCGCGGTGAAGTTCTTCGACGGTGGCTGGTTCCCGCTGGCGATGGGCGGGCTGCTGTTCGTCGCCATGAGCACCTGGCAACGCGGCCGCGCATTGACGCTGGAGGCGATCCGCAGCGGCGGCATCGCGCTGCAGGACTTCATCGATCAGCTGGACCCGGCCACCGCCTCGCACGCGACGCGCGTCGCGGTCTACGCGGTGGCCGACCCGAGCACGGTGCCGCAGGCCTTGCTGCACAACCTCAAGCACAACCAGGTGCTGCACGAGCGCAACGTGATCCTTACGGTCCGCTTCCACGATGTACCGTGGGTCGGCATGGCGGAGCGCGTACAGGTCGAGGCGCTGGGCCATGGCTTCTGGCGCGTGACGCTGAACTTCGGCTTCATGAACACGCCCGATGTGCCGAAGGCACTGAAGCTGTGCGAGGCGCAGGGCCTGCCGATTCCGCCCTTCGAGACCAGCTACTTCCTCAGCCGCGAAACCATCGTGCCCACGTCGGGCGCCGGCATGGCCCGTTGGCGCCAGCGCCTGTTTGCGGCGATGAGCCGCAATGCGAGCAGCGTCGCCGAATATTTCAGGCTGCCGGACAACGCGGTGATCGAGTTGGGAACTCGGGTGCAGGTCTAGGCGCGTGCCAATCCGGGAAAACCACCGTCTGCCCGATAGGCGGCTACTACCCACGCCGCGACGGGCGGCGAAGAATGGGCGCTTTGCAACCTATCGCGAGAGGGCATGACCATGAGCAAGATCCTGATGCTGTGCGGCGACTTCGGCGAAGACTACGAAGTGATGGTGCCGTTCCAGGCCCTGCAGGCCGTGGGCCACACGGTCCATGCGGTGGCGCCGGACAAGAAGGCCGGCGATTACGTGATGACCGCGATCCACGATTTCGAGGGCCAGCAGACCTACAGCGAGAAGCCCGGTCATCGCTTCACGCTCAACGCCAGCTTTGCCGACGTCGACCCGCAGAAGTACGACGCGCTGGTGGTGCCCGGCGGCCGCGCCCCCGAGTACCTGCGCATGAATTCGCGCGTGGTCGAGATCGCGCGCCATTTCCTGTCGACTGGCAAGCCCGTGGCCGCCATCTGCCACGGCGCGCAACTGCTGGCGGCCACCGGACTGATCAAGGGCCGCAAGGTCAGCGCCTACCCGGCCTGCCAGGTCGAGGTCGAGCTCGCCGGCGCCGAGTACATGGGCATCGCGATCGACCAGGCCGTCACCGACGGCAAGCTCGTCACGGCGCCGGCGTGGCCGGCACACCCGGCCTGGATCGGTCAATTCCTGGCCGTGCTCGGCACACGCATCAGCCTGTAGCATCGGCCTGCCGCCGCCGCGAGGAGTACCGCCATGTGCAAGATTTTCATCAGCGCCGATCCGTCGAGCTACGAAAGCCGCACGCGCTCGGTGCGGCTGCACGGCGTGGTCACCAGCATCCGGCTGGAGAACCTGCACTGGGCGGTGCTGGAGGAGATCGCCGGGCGCGACGGCATGACGGTGGCGCAGTTGATCGAGAAGCTCTACGACGAGTTGGTGGCCGATCGCGGCGCGGTCGGCAATTTCTCGTCGTTCCTGCGCGTGTGCGCGCTGCGCTACGAGAACCTGATCGCCGACGGCCGCATCCCGCGCGACGCGGCGATACCGATCCGCTCGCTCGACGCCGAGCGCGTGCTCGAAGGCCTGCCGCGCGCGGCCCGGCAGGCCCCGCCGCGGGCAGTGCGGACGCGCTCCCCACGCACGTTGAGCTGAGCCTCGGTGCGGCGGCCGGCGGGTGTCGAGCGGCCGGGGGGGGCGGCCATCGCCACGGCCCGCCCTGTGTCTTCGCCAGGCTGCCGCTCGTGGCCGGGCTCGGATAATCGGCCGATGCACCTGATCATCGCCTTCGCCGCGCTGCCGTCCGACGGCGGCCGCGCGGCGGCGGTCGCCGACCCCGCCGGCGCTCGACGCGCTGGTCGCACGCTGGGCCGAGGTACGCCGCGACAGCGGCGACGACGACAGCCTCAGCCCGCCGCATGAACGCGCGATGGCCGCCGCACTGGGGCTGCATGGCGCCGACGGCTGCCTGCCATGGGCCGCGCACTTGGCCGAGCGGGACGGCATCGCGGTCGGCACGCAGGCCTGGGGACTGCTGACTCCGGTGCACTGCCGCGTCGGCAACGACGGCGTGCACCTCGCCGACCCGGACGAACTCGCGCTGTCCGATGCCGACTCGCGTGCGCTGTGCGACGCCGCGCGGCCGCTGTTCGACGCCGAGGGCGTCACGCTGGTCTGGGGCGCAGCGTTGCGCTGGTACCTCGCGCACGACTCGCTGCACGGCCTGGCCTGTGCCTCGCTCGATCGCGTGATCGGCCGCAACATCAACGCCTGGCTGCCGCGCCAGGCCGCAGCGCGGCCCTGGCGACGCCTGCAAAACGAAGTGCAGATGCAGTGGCACGGCCACCCGGTCAATGAGGCCCGCGAGGCGGCCGGCGGCTTGGCCGTCAACTCGTTCTGGCTCAGTGGTTGCGGCCGGGCGCAACCGGTGCGTGGCAACGGTGACGTGCATCTCGACCGGCGACTGCGCGATCCGGCGTTGCGCGGCGACAGCGCCGCCTGGCACGCGGCCTGGCAGGTGCTCGACACCGAGGCCATCGCGCCGCTGCTGGCGGCCGGCGCGCGCGGCGAGCCAGCGCGACTCACGCTGTGCGGCGATCGCAGCGCCGTCGAGCTGGCGCCGCGATCGCGAGCCTGGTGGCAGCGCATCGGCGACCACTTCTTGCCGCGACGCGCCGTCGCACGTACCCTGCTGGAGAGCCTTTGACCACCCCGCTGATCGAAACCCGCGACGTTCCGCCGCGCACCGCCTTCGCGCTGGAACAGGCCGGCGTGCACCCGCTGCTGGCACGCCTGTTCGCGGCGCGCGGCGTGACACGCGCCGACGAACTCGACGACGCGCTGGGCCACCTGCTGCCGCCCGCCACCCTGCAGGGCACATCGGCCGCCGCAGCCTTGCTCGCCGATGCGATCGCCCAGCAGCATCGCATCTGCATCGTCGCCGACTACGACTGCGACGGCGCCACCGCCTGCGCCGTCGCGCTGCGCGGCCTGGCCATGCTCGGCGCCGCGCCGGCGACGCTGCACTACGTCGTGCCCGACCGCACCGTGCACGGCTACGGCCTGACGCCGCCGATCGTCGATCTGGCGTTGACGAAGCGGCCGCAACTGCTGGTGACGGTCGACAACGGCATCGCCAGCCTCGAGGGCGTGGCCCATGCACGCGCGCACGGCCTCGCGGTGCTGGTCACCGACCACCACTTGCCGGCCGTCGTCGACGGCGTGGTCGTGCTGCCCGACGCCAACGTGATCGTCAACCCGAACCAGCCTGGCGACAACTTCGCGAGCAAGGCACTGGCCGGCGTCGGCGTGATGTTCTACGTGCTGCTGGCGTTGCGCGCCGAACTGCGGACGCGCGGCGCGTTCGAGGGCCGCGCAGAGCCCCGGCTCGATGCGCTGCTCGATCTGGTGGCGCTCGGCACGGTGGCGGATGTGGTGAGGCTGGATGCCAACAACCGCCGCCTCGTCGCGCAGGGGCTCAAGCGCATCCGCAGCGGCCGCATGCAGCCCGGCATTGCGGCGCTGTTCGCGGTGGCCGCACGCCAGCCGGCCCGCGCGGCGACGTTCGATCTCGGCTTTGCGCTGGGCCCGCGCATCAACGCCGCCGGGCGCCTGGCCGACATGACGCTCGGCATCGAGTGCCTGCTCACCGATGACGCATCGCGCGCGGCCGATCTGGCCCGGCAGCTCGATGCCATCAACCGCGAGCGCCGCGAGGTCGAGGCCGGCATGCGCGAACAGGCCGAGGCCGCGCTCGAACACCTGATGCCCGAGAGCGGCGCGGCCGAGCCGCCACCTGCGCTGGCGCTGTTCGATCCGACCTTCCACGAGGGCGTGGTCGGCATCGTCGCCGGCCGTCTGAAGGACCGGCTGCACCGGCCGACCTTCGTCTTCGCGCTCGGCGCCGACGGTGCGTTGAAGGGCTCGGGCCGCTCGATCCCGGGCTTTCACCTGCGCGACGCGCTCGACCTCGTCGCCAAGCGCCACCCCGGCGTGCTGCTGCGCTTCGGTGGCCACGCGATGGCGGCCGGCTGCACGATTGCCAGGGCGCAATTCGAGACCTTCGATGCCGCGCTGCAGCGCGTGGCCAGCGAATGGCTCGACGCCGCGACGCTGACCCGGCGCGTGCGCACCGACGGTGCGCTGGCGCTGGAGTACTTCAACGCCGAGACCGTGGCCGCGCTCGATGCGCAGGTGTGGGGCCAGGCCTTCGAGCCGCCGCTGTTCTGCGACGAGGTCGACGTGCTGGCGCAGCGCCTGGTCGGCGAGCGGCACCTGAAGCTGCGCGTGCGTCACCTGGGTCAGCCGCGCGACGCGATCTGGTTCGGCCGCGCCGAGCCGGTGGCCGAGCGCGTGCGCCTGGCCTATCGCATCGCGCTCGACGAGTACCAGGGCCAGCGGCGGCTGCAGATGGTGGTCGAGGCCGCGGTGGCGGTGTGAGCCGGCGGCCGGTTGCAACTCGTAGCAGCGTCGCGCAGAGACGACGGTAGCCTTCGCGCCATGAACGATCCGCTCGCGGCACCCGACACTCCACCCCGGCCCTCGCTGCGCCGCGCGCTCGGCTGGTCGGCGGCTGCGATGTCCGCCCTCATTGCGCTGACCATCGCCGCCTGCGGCGGCGGCACCAGCGCCGCGCAGGCCACCGATGGGCCGGCACCGTCCGGAGCGCCGAAAGCCACCGTGCTCGGCGTGACGCTGGCCAGCCCGTGGGGGCTGGCCTTCCTGCCCGACGGCCGCATGCTCGTGACGCAGAAAGGCGGCTCGCTGGTGATCGTGCGTGCCGACGGCTCGGCCGTCGACGCGACCGTCAGCGGTATGCCCGCCGTCAATGCGTCGGGCCAGGGTGGCCTGCTCGACGTCGCAATCGACCCCGACTTCGCCGCCGATCCGTGGGTCTACCTGACCTATTCCGAGGACGGTGTCGGCGGTGCCGGCACCGCGTTGGCGCGCGGGCGCCTGATCAACAACGAGTTGCAGGACCTGGCCGTGATCTGGCGCCAGGCCCCCAAGGTCGGCGGCGGCAGTCACTTCGGTTCGCGCATCGTCTTTCGCAGCGACAAGACGCTCTACGTCACCGCCGGCGAGCGCGGCCAGGACGATCCGGCCAACCCGACGGCACAGAACGCGCAGAACGTGGCCAAGACGCTGGGCAAGGTGGTGCGGCTGAACCGCGACGGCAGCATCCCGCCCGGCAACCCCGTCTTCGCCGCGGCCGGCGCGCTGCCGGGGCTGTGGAGCCTCGGCCACCGCAATCCGCAGGGCGCGGCGTTGCGGCCCGGCACGGACGAGTTGTGGTTGACCGAGCATGGCCCGCAGCGGGGGCGATGAACTGAACCGCGTGCTCGCCGGGCGCAACTACGGCTGGCCGCTGGTGAGCTACGGCTGCCCGTACGGCTCGCGCCGTTGGGCGCGGCCTGTCGCGTCGGCGGCGGCACGCACGCGCCGAACCTACGAAGAGCCGAAGTCCTTCTGGGTGCCGACCTCGATCGCCCCCGCCGGCCTGGCGTTCTACAGCGCCGACAAGTTTCCCGAGTGGCATGGCAACGTGTTTGCGGGTGCGCTGGCGGGCCAGTCGCTGTGGCGCATCGTGCTCGACGCCAACGGCAACGTGAGCGCGCGCGAAGAGGTGGCCGCGGTCAAGGCGCTGGGCAAGCGCATCCGCGACGTGCGGCAGGGCCCGGATGGCTGGCTCTACCTGCTCAGCGACGACGGCAAGCTGATCCGCATCGAACGCTGACGACCCCGCGCGCGATAGATCGCGCCCTGCATCAGCGTTTCCTTGATCGCCTCCAGCGGCACCGTGCCGCCGTCCTTGGAACGGATCGCAGCGCGGCAATGCAGTTCGAACTCCTCCCAGCGCGCGGCGGCCATCGTCATGCCCAGCACCAGCAGCCGGCGCGTCGTGCGATCGAGTCCCGGCCGGCTCCAGATGTCGTGCCAGGCATAGCGGCTCATCAGGTCCTGGAATTCGGCGTTGAATGCGGTGGCGTTGTCGAGCGACCGATCGACCCAGTCGTCGCCGAGCACAGCGCGGCGGTTGGCGATGCCGCGGTCGAAATCGTCCTGTCGGGAATGGCTCATGGCGTGTCGTGGTGGCGTTGTTGCAGTACGGCGCCGGCGGCTACGCTGCCGCTCGCAGCGCCAAGCGGCGTTCGACCAGCGCCCGCATCAGGCCGAGCGAGATCTGCTGTGCATGGATCAGCGACAGTACGCCGGTGCGATGCAGGTCGAAGACGGTGGCCTCGGGCAGCGAAGCCAGCTTTTCCTCGTCGACCGCCAGGAAACCGTCTATCGACAATTTGCTGCCGTCGGGCAGGGTGGCGTCGAAGCGCATCGAGCGCAGCAACTCCAGTTCGAGCAGGCGGCGTCCGACCAGCCGCGTGCGCTGCACTTCGCGCTCGATTTCCTCGAGGAACTGGCGGCGTTCGGCCATGAACTTCGTCGGCTCGCCAGCGTCGTCGAACAGCCGCTCGCCCTCGTCGGTCGACACCGCATCGGCCTTGGCATCGAAGCAGACCGCGTAGTTCGTGCCGTCCACCGGCGCGATGCCCAGCGGATAGCTGCGAAGCAGTGCCGGCACGTAGCGCACCGCCCATTGGCCGTCGGCACCGAGCATCAGGTTCTCGCCCTGCTGCAGGCCGAGCACCGCCATCGGTGCCACCTCGCGCTGGCCATCGGGGCCCTGGCCGGCTTCCACGAAGACGATCGGGTAGTCGCGACAGACATCGCTGAACTCGACCGCGGTGATGAACAAGGCATTCATGCCCGCAGTGCGGTCGAAGCGTATTCCCCTCGGTTTGAGCCGCAGCGTGCGGTGCTGCACGCGGTCAAGCGCCATCGGCTGCGCAAACAGCTTCGGATCGATCACGATTCATTGCCTCCAGTGTTCGCTATCGGTGTCGCCATCACCTTGTCGACGCGCTTGCCATCCATGTCGACCACTTCGAAGCGCCAGCCCTGCCAGTCGACAGCGTCGCCGGTGCGCGGCAGGCGGCCCAGCAGCAGCATGATCATGCCGGCCAGCGTGTTGTAGCGACCGCGGTCTTCCTCGGGCAGCTCTTTCAGGTCCAACCGATCCTTCAATTCCGGCACCGGGATCAAGCCATCGAACAGCCAGCCGCCGTCACCGCGCTCGACCGCCCAGGCATCGTCATCGGCCGGCGCGCTGAACTCGCCGGTGATCGCCTCCAGCACATCGCGCACGGTGATCACGCCCTGCACCTCGCCGTATTCGTCGACCACGAACACCAGCTCGGCGCTGGACACGCGGAAATGCTCCAGCAGTTCCATCCCCGACAGGGTTTCGGGCACGAACACCGGCGCGGTCAGCACATCGGCCAGCTTCGGCTCCTCGCCTCGCGCCAGTGCCGGCAGCAGGCTTTGCGCCGACACCACGCCAAGCACCTCCGACAGCCCGCCGCGGCAAACCGGGTAGCGCGTGTGCTGGTGCTCGGCCATCAGCGCCAGCGAGGTGGCCAGCGGCGCGTTGACGTCGAGCCAGGTGATCTCGGTGCGCGGCATCATCATCGAACCGATCTGGCGATCGTCGAGACGGAACACGTTGCGCACCATCTGGTGCTCCTGCTCCTCGATCACGCCGGCATCCAGGCCCTCCTCGAGACTGGCGGCAATCTCTTCTTCGGTGACGCTGCGGCTGGGCCCGCCACGGACACCGGCCAACCGCAGCACGGCCTCGGTACTGATCGACAGCAACGCCACCAGCGGCCGCGTGGCCGTCGACAGCCATTGCATCGGCGTGGCCACCAGGCGGGCCACGGTCTCGGGGTACATCTGCCCCAGCCGCTTGGGCACCAGCTCGCCGAAGATGATCGTCAACACGGTGATGATCACCACCACCAGGCCGGTGGCGGAGATTGCCGCGATGCCGCGGGGCACCTGGAAAGCCTGCTGCAGCCAGGCCGCCAGCGGTTCGGCGAATGCAGCCTCGCCGACGATGCCGTTCAGGATGCCGATCGAGGTGATGCCGATCTGCACCGTCGACAGGAACTTGGTCGGGTTGTCGTGCAACTCCATCGCCGACTGCACGCCTGGTTCGCCGGCCTCGAGCATCACCTGCAGGCGCGCCTTGCGGCTGGCCGTGAGCGCCATCTCCGACATGGCGAACAGGCCGTTGAGCACGATCAGGAATGCGAGCAGCGCGACGTCCATGCAACGAGGCTGCGTGCACCGCGCCTCTGCGGAATCAACAAGGCGGCCAGCGTAGCAGAATCGGCCCATGCACTATCTGATCGGCGACCTGCAAGGCTGCTGCGATGCCTTCGAGCGCCTGCTCGTCGACATCGGCTTCTCGCCGTCGCGCGACGGCCTCACCGTGCTCGGCGATCTGGTCAACCGCGGACCGGATTCGCTGGCCGTGCTGCGGCGCATGCGCGGCCTGGGCGCCGCCGCCGACGCAGTGCTCGGCAATCACGACCTGCACCTGCTCGCGGTGGCGTACGGCGCACGCCCCGAACACCGCACCGACACGCTGCGCGAGATCCTCGACGCGCCTGACCGCGGTGCGTGGCTCGACTGGCTGCGCCAGCGTCCGCTGGCGCTGCAACGCGAGGGCTGGCTGTGCGTGCACGCCGGCGTTTCGCCGGCCTGGGACGCGGCGCAGACGATGGCGCTGGCGGCCGAGGTCGAGGCCATGCTGCGCGGGCCTGATCTCGGCGCGTTCCTGCCGCTGATGTACGGCAATGACCCCGCTCGCTGGAGCAACACGCTGCAAGGCAGTGACCGCTGGCGCCATGTGATCAACGTGCTGACACGCATCCGCTTCGTTCACGCCGACGGTGCGCTGGATTTCAAGGTCAAGGAAGGCAGTGGCAGCGCCCCGCCGGGCCTCGTGCCGTGGTTTGCCTTCCCGCAGCGCGCCAGCGAAGGCACGCCGATCGCATTCGGCCACTGGTCGACGCTGGGGCTCGTGAATCGTGCCGACCTGCTGTCGCTCGACACCGGCTGCGTCTGGGGCGGCGCACTGACGGCGGTGCGCGTCGATGGCGGCCGGCGTGAAGTGTTTCAGGTCAGGTGCGACGCGTCTCAGACACCTCGGTGAGAGAATGCGCGCCGATCAGGAAGCGTGGCCGAGTGGTTTAAGGCACTGGTCTTGAAAACCAGCGACGGGCAACTGTCCGCGAGTTCGAATCTCGCCGCTTCCGCCATTCGTCCCCTACCGGGCCCGACGCCCCAGCCTGAGCCGTGCGGCTCAGGCGCGATCACCAGCAGCGGGCTTTCGACGCGTTCCGGCTCGGTCAACTGCGCCGCGGCGTCAGCTGCCGTGCAGTGATCCCTCGCGACGCTTTCGTGCTACGTGTCGATCGATGGCTCGTCAGTTGCCGGCGACTCATCCTCTGTGAGGCTGATCGCCAAAGGGAGGGTTTCAGCAAAATCCTGCGGGAGGGTATCGCTCCACCGAGCCTGCTCGTCATCCCTGGGCGTGACCTTCGGCAAGCGAATCACGCTCAAGATCGGTGGGTGGTCTCGTTTGAAGATCATTTGCAAGTCTCCCGCCGGTGATCCCCATTCAGCGCGAGCGGCGCACCATCGGTTGGCGTGGTCAGGTCCCGCGTGGGGCACGACTGGGCTCGCGCAAGACCCGCGCAGCCTCCCCGAAGGAGAGCTCGATGACATCGAGACCGCGCTCCAGATCGAGTGAAGAATCGAGCCAGGGGTATGGCCCTTTGTCCGTTGCCGCAGGTGGTCTCGCCCGGTGTTCACTTTGGCCTGCGAGCGGCCCGTTGATCACCGAAGGTGTTAGCTTCACGGTGGTGTTCCTTCCGCGCTTGGTCGCCTCTAGGCGCCTTGTAACACTCGGTCACACGGGAAGCAACGGTCGGAGGCGTCCTGGGCAAAGGACCGTGGGCATGCCGCCACAGTCTCGCGCGGCGGCGCGCTGCCAACTATCGGTTTGGCCACTCAGCAGGTGGCAGATTGAGCGGCAATCGTGACCACGTCTCGGAGCGTCGGCGCAGCCTGGGCCAGGCGGCTGAAAGCCGCAAGTTGCCGGTCAGTCTGCTCCAACTCCCATGCCAGCCGGACCCGCCTTGCATTGCTGTGGTCACCGGAGGCCTCAAGCGAAGCCAGTTCGGCGCGCAGTCGAGCGCATTTGCCTTGGAGTTCTTGCGGGTTCACGGCGATCCTTCTTCGCGGAGCGCCCACCGGACGCGTTGAGGCGAAGTGTTGCCGACCTGTGCCTGCTGGCGCCATCACCCGACTGAGGGGCCGCGAAGACTGCAACTGCCGCAGCGTTCGCGCACGCGGCTGCAGAGAGTTCGACCTCTGATTGACCCCCATGGGGTCGCCCGCCGCGGCAGCGGGCCTACGCGCGACCGAGCACGCGATGGGCCCCATCCCCCTCGGTCGTGGCGGCAGCGCCGATCCACGGCGCCTTGCGCGGCAGGACGGTCTGTTGCAGCCAGTTCTCGAGGTCGTCGGGCGGCAATGCCTTGGAAAACAGGAAGCCCTGCATCAAGCCGCAACCCAGGCGGTGCAGAACGTCCATCTGGCGCAGGTTCTCGACGCCTTCGGCGATGACGCGCAGGCCGAGCGAGCGAGCCAGCGCGATGATCGCGCTGACCACGGCGGAACTCTGCGGCGTGATGCCCAGGTCGCGCACGAACGAGCGATCGATCTTGAGTTCGGAGATCGGCAGCGTGGTCAGGTAGGCCAGCGACGAGTAGCCCGTGCCGAAGTCGTCGATCGCGATCTCGACGCCGATCTCGTTCAATCGATGCAGCGACAGCGATACGTTGTGCAGATCCCGCATCAGGTTGTTCTCGGTGATCTCGAGCAGGATCGCGTTGTGCGGCAGACCGTAGGCCGCGACCGACTGGTGGATGTTCTCGACCAGGTCGCTGCGCTCGAAGAGGCGGCTCGGCAAGTTGACGGCGATCGAGTCGGCAAAACCAAAGCTTTGTTGCCAGATCTTGGCCTGGCGCGCCGCCTCGCGCACCGCCCACTCCGACAGCGGCACGATCAGGCCGGTTTCTTCCGCCAGTGGGATGAAATCACCCGGTGGCACCAGCACCCCACCGTGCTGCCAACGCATCAGCGCCTCGGTACCCACCATCCTGGCCGCGCGCACGTCGACCTTGGGCTGGTAATGCAGCACCAACTCGCCGCGCTCGATGGCCTTGTGCAGATGGCTTTCGAGCTCGAGCTTCTCGCGGCCGCGGCCGGCCAGCTGCGGGCTGTAGACCGCTGCGGCGTTGCGCCCGGCGGTCTTGGCCGAGTACATCGCGACATCGGAGTTGCGCATCAGATCGGCGATGTTGAGGCCGTCGCGCGGGAACATCGCAATGCCGACGCTGGCGGTCACGAAACATTCCTGGCCGGCGACGAAGATCGGTTCGCGCATCGCCTCGAGGATGCGGTTGGCGACACGCTCGGCGTCCTGGTCATCCACAACCTCGGGCAGCAGCGCGACGAACTCGTCGCCGCCCAGCCGCCCGATCGCCTCGAGCGTGCGGTGCGACCGCGTGCCGGCGGCCTCGAGTGGCGCCCTCCATCACCTGGTCCGTGTGGCGCACACAGCCACGCAGGCGCCGCGCCACTTCCATCAGCAGCTCATCGCCCGCGGCATGGCCGAGGGTGTCGTTGACGTTCTTGAACCGATCGAGGTCGATCAGCAGCAGTGCGGCGTTGTGTCCGAGCTGGCGCGCATGCTCGAGCGCGCGTTCAGTGCGCCAGATCAGCTGACGCCGGTTCGGCAGCCCGGTCAGCACGTCGTAATTGGCCAGGTGCCGGATGCGGTCCTCGGCCACGCGACGGTCGGTCACGTCCTGGAACACGCCGGTATAGCCAACAGCGTGCCCATGCTCGAACTCGGCTTCGGCCTCGACGTGCACGACGCGCTGGCGGCCGTCCACCAGCGTCATCGAAATGTCGGTGGCGAGCACGGCGTTGTGGGCGACCACCTCGCTGAGCATGCGCAGCAACCCGTGGCGCTGCGCCGGAGCAACCATGCGCAGCAGGCTGCGCACCTGCAACCGCCCTTCGGGGCTCCTGCCGAACACGCGCAGTGCCTCGGCCGACAGCCACAGCTGGCCCACGCCTTCGCCGCGGCGCCATTCGAAGCTGCCCATGCGCGCGAGGTCCTGGGCCCGCGCCAGCTTGGACTTGCTGCGCTCGAGTTCGATGCGTGTGCGCGAGGCGCGCAGCATGTAGCGCAGTCGACCTGCCAGCAGGCTCCACTGCGTGCTCTTGACAAAGAAGTCGGTCGCGCCAGCACGGTAGGCACGGGTGATCGACGCATCGTCGTCCAAGCCGGTCAGCATCAGCACCGGAACCTGCGCATAGCCGGGCATCGCGCGCAGCGACTTGCAGGTCTCGAAGCCGTCCATGCCCGGCATCAGCGCATCGAGCACGACCAGGTCGGGTGCGGACTCCTCGAGCTGGCGCAGCGCCGCTGCGCCGTCAGCGGCCTCGACGACGTCGAAGCCGGCTTCGCGCAGCGCGATCGACGTCAGCATCAGGTTGACTTCGTCGTCGTCGACCAGCAGCACACGCGGCGGCGGCCCGTCGACGTCGGTAAAGGCGCTGTCGGCGATCATCGGTGGGCGATCTGGGCGGGTTGGACGACGGCGAGCACGCGCGCACCTTCCTCGGTCAGTTCGTCCAGCAGCGCAACCAGGTCGTCGCCCTGGCCGTCGCGCAGCCTGCGTTCGGTGTCGGCACAAAGTCCCGACAACGCCAGCGCGCCGATGCTGGCCGATGAAGACTTCAGGGTGTGCGCAACCAGTCGCACAGCCTGCATGTCGGAACCTTCGCGGGCCACGCGCAACTGGTCGAGCAAGCGCTGCAGAGACTGGGCGTAGGTGGCGAGCACGCGTGCCACCAAACCGGCCTTGCCGCCCGGGTCGAGCGCGTGCAGGCGCGCCAGCGACTGGGCGTCGAGCACATCAGCGATAGCCGGCGGTGCGGCGGACGGCCCGGACATCGAAGGCAAGGTCATGGCAACTGGGGCGGCACGAGCAAACACGAAGCGGATTGTCGCCGACCAAGCCCGGCCCTCAGCATCGGACCGGCTCGCGCCAGCCCTCGATCGGGTGCACAACGTGGCCTTTGCCACGAACATTGCACCTGCGCGGCAGTGCTCAATGAATCTGCATGGCCTGGGATTGGGCGGGCGGCAGCACGCGGTCGATCATCGGTGAGTCGCCGCCCCTCGACTGCCTCCGGCATATCCCGCGGCGACGGCCACGCCGCGCGGTGCATCGATCAGTGACAGGAAGGTGGCCCGGCCATCGGCACCGGCATTCAGTGCACGGGAGGGGCGCCGGCCTCGGCCGCCCACGCCCTCTGCTGCAACGGCACGTTGTCGGCCCAGCAGTCGGTGCCCAGGCGTTGCGGCAGTGCCGCCAAGGCCACGGCAATGCGCGCGCGCGCGGCCAGCACCGGCACCACCTTCAACGCTGCCAGCGCCTGCAGCGCCTGCAGGCGCGGGATGCGCGCCAGGTCGTCGACGGCGACGACCAGCCAGTCACCCCGCCGCATCAGCGGCACGACCCGGTGTTCGAGCAGTACACGTTGCGACAGTTGGCGCGCGGCCTGGGGGTCGATCGGAAAGCGCGACAGGTCGACCAGCGGGTAGCCCATCTTGAGCGCCAGCGCGGTCTGCAGGTCGTCACGATCGATCAGGCCTTCGTTGACCAGCATCTCACCCAGCGGCACGTCGCGGTCGACACCCTGCCGGCTGGCCACGCGGTCGAGCATGCCGCGGGTCACCAGGCCGAGATCGATCAGCGCTTCGCCGAGCGGCCTGATGCGCGTGCGTTGTTGCGCCTCGAGGGCCGCCAGCAACTGGGCCGGCGTCGCAATCCAGCGCTCGGCCGCCTGCTCCTCGGCCGATTTGTCGAAGCCGATCTCCGCCACGGCAGCACGCGGCACAAACACCCTCAGCAACGTCTCGCCATCTTCTTGCGGCGCGAACAGGAACCAGCCCGATGGCTGATTCACATGGCCCAGCGTCCGGCCACTGAGTTGGCCGCCGGCCTTCAGCTCGATGCGGTAGCCGCGCTCCTGCGCGGCCGTCGGCACACGCTCGATCGGCGCGTTCTTGGCGCGTTGTATCAACGGCCGCGGCGTGGTCAACGTCAGGCGGGAAAACCTGGCGAAGGACAGTGCCAAGGGCTCGCCGCACGGCGCCACTGCGAAAGCGCAGCGCCTGCGCGTCGATGTCGAAGTGGGTCAGGTGGCCTTCGACCGTCGCGCCCGATGGGGTCTCGATCCGGCACGGCTCGACCGCATCGCCCAATGGCGCCAGCACGTCGCGACGGGCAAACGGCGGTTGCGGCCAGGCCCATGCGGGCTCGGCGTCGAGCTGCAACGTCGGGAAGGGCGTGTCGAGGTCGGCCACGGCAGTTGCTCCTGGGAACGATGCCGACTACCGAGCCGGCATGTCGATGTGACAGAGCGTATCTCCCGCGCGCCGCGCCGTCCGTGAACTAAGTCCGCGCCGAGCCGGCGGGAAGTCCACTCCGGTGCGCGCGGGGCTCAATAGATCACGGCCCCGGCGACTGCGCGGCAGAGCGTCAGCGCGGCGTCGACATCACCGCCTGGGGCAGCGCGGTGACGATGGCCGGAAACAGCGTGATCAGCGCCACGCCCGCCACCATGCAGAAGAAGAACGGCAGCGTCACGCGCGCGATCCAGCCGATCTCGCGGCCGGTCATGCCCTGCAGCACGAACAGGTTGAAGCCCACCGGCGGCGTGATCTGCGCCATCTCGACCACCAGCACGATGAAGATGCCGAACCACAACGGGTCGATGCCGGCCTTGACGACGGTGGGCATGATCACGCCCATCGTCAGCACGACCATCGAGATGCCGTCGAGGAAGCAGCCGAGCACGATGTAGAACAGCATCAGCGCGAACAGCAACTGCCACTGCGTCAGGCCGAGCGTGGCGATCCATTCGGCGAGGTGCCGCGGCAGGCCGATGTAGCCCATGCTGAGCGTCAGGAACGCCGCGCCGGCCAGGATCAGCGCGATCATGCAGTACAGGCGTGTGCCGCCGAGCAGCGCGGCCTTGAAGGTCGACCAGTCGAGCGAGCCCTGCACTGCCGAGATCGCCAGCGCGCCGACCACGCCGAGCGCCGCCGCCTCGGTGGCCGTCGCGATGCCGGCGTAGATCGAACCGAGCACCGCCGCGATCAGCAGCATGACCGGGATCAGGTGCCGCGACTCATGCAGCTTCTGCACGAAACCCATCGACGTATCGGCCGCCGGCACCTGACCCGGATGGCGCAGTGCCCAGAGCGCGAGGTAGCCCGAGAACAACCCCGCCAGCATGATGCCGGGCAGGATGCCGGCCATGAACAGTTGCGCGATCGAGACCTCGGCCGCGACGCCGTAGACGATCATGATGATCGACGGCGGAATCAGCAGTCCCAGCGTGCCGGCGCCGGCCAGCGAGCCGATCGCAATGCCGTCGGGGTAGCCGCGACGCGACAGTTCGGGCAGGCTCATCTTGCCGATCGTCGCGCAGGTGGCCGCACTCGACCCCGACACCGCGGCGAAGATCGCGCAGCCGGCCACGTTGGTGTGCAGCAGGCGCCCCGGCAGCGACTGCAGCCACGGCGCCAGACCGCGGAACATGTCGCTCGACAGGCGCGTGCGGAACAGGATCTCGCCCATCCAGATGAACAGCGGCAGCGCCGTCAGCGTCCAGCTCGACGACGAACCCCAGATCGTCACCGCCATCGCGTCGCCGGCAGGCCGCGACGAGAACAGCTCCATGCCGATCCAGGCCACGCCGGCCAGCGCGAGGCCGATCCAGACACCGCTGCCGAGGATCGCGAACAGCGCGACGATCAGCAAGGTCGTGATGGCGACATCATTCATGCAGGCGTCATTCGTTGTGCGCCGCTTCGCCGCTGGCCGCGCTGGACGCGCTTGCCCGCAGTTCGAGCACCAACTCGTCGACGAACGCGACCGCCAGCACCGTGGTGCCGATCGCCATCGACAGCTGCGGCAGCCACAGCGGCGTGGCATCGTTGCCGGTCGAGATGTCGTTGAACAGGTGCGACTGCCAGGCCAGTCGCGCGCTGTAGAACGCCACCAGCGATGCCAGCGCCGAGGCGGCAGCCAGGGCCCAGAGTTCCAGCGCACGGCGCGCCCGCGGCGCGAGCGACTGCAGCAGCAGCGTGACGCGGATGTGCTCGCCGCGCTTCAGCGTGTGTGCCATCGCCAGGAAACCCGCCGCCGCCATCATGTAGCCGGCGTAGGCATCGGTGCCACGGGCATGAAAGCCGAACTGGCGCCCCAGCACCGACGTCAGCACCGCGGCCAGCAGCAACACCATGAACAGCGCCGCCAGCGCCGCCGCGCCGTCGTAAAGGGCATCGAGGGCGCGGCGCATGGCGGCCGGTGGCTTACTTGCGGAACGCGTCGACCAGCGCCTTGCCGTCAGGGCCGGCCTTGTCGAGCCACTCGGAGAGCATCGTGTCGCCGACCTTCTTCATGTCGGCCTTCAACTGCGCCGACGGAGCAACGATGTTCATGCCGTTGGCCTTCAGCTTGTCGATCGACTCGGTGTTGACGCTTCTTGCTCGCCGCCCAGCCGCGGGCCTCGGCATCGGCGGCGGCCTTCTGCACGCGCCGCCTTGGTCGGCGCATCGAGCGCATCGAAGGCGCCTTGTTGACGATCAGCGCGTTCTTCGGCAGCCAGGCCTGGGTGTCGTACCAGTACTTCAGGTGCTCGTAGGTCTTGGTGTCGAAGCCGGTCGAGCCGCTGCTCATGTAGCTCTCGACGACGCCGGTGGCCATCGCCTGCGACAACTCGGCTGCCTGCACCGTCACCGGCTGCGCGCCGACCAGCTCGGCGATGCGCGCGGTGGCCGGGCTGTAGGCGCGCCACTTCGAGCCCTTCAGATCGGCCGCCGAAGCGATCGGCTTCTTCGAGTAGATGCCCTGCGGCGGCCAGGCCACCGCATAGAGCAACAGCATGCCCTGCTCGCCGAGCTTCTTCTCGAGCAGCGGGCGCTGGGCCTGGTACAGCTTCATCGCCTCGTCGTAGCTGTCGGCCAGGAACGGCAGGCCGTCGGCACCGAAGAGCTGCCACTCGTTCTGGTAGTTGACCAGCAGGATCTCGCCGGCCTGCGCCTGGCCGCCCTGCACCGCACGCTTGATCTCCGGCGCCTTGAACAGCGAGGCATTGGCATGCACGGTGATCTTCAGCTTGCCTGCAGTGGCCTTGTCGACATCGGCGGCGAACGCGGTCAGGTTTTCGGTGTGGAAGTTGGTGGCCGGGTAGGCGGCCGCCAGGTCCCACTTGGTCTGGGCGGACGCGGTACCGGCGGCGGCAATCGCCGTGCAGGCCCACAACAGGGTCTTGATCAATCGCATGGAATCTCCTCGGTCTGGGCAACAACGGTGGCGGCTAGCATAGGCTGCATCGGTCGCGGTCTCGACCGGGGCTTCCCCGAACCTGTGTGGCCAGGAAATTGTGATGAACCCTCCCCGCTGGCAGTTCTGGATCGACCGTGGCGGCACCTTCACCGACATCGTCGGCCGTGCGCCCGACGCGTCGCTGCACACGCTGAAGCTGCTGTCGGAGAACCCCGAGCAGTACGCCGACGCCGCCGTCGCGGGCATCCGTCGCCTGTTGAAGCTGGCGCCCGGCGACGCCATCACGCCGGTGCAGGTCGAATGCGTGAAGATGGGCACCACGGTGGCCACCAATGCGCTGCTCGAGCGCAAGGGCGATCGCACGCTGCTGGTCGTCACGCGCGGCTTTCGCGACGCGCTGCGCATCGCCTACCAGGCGCGGCCCAGGCTGTTCGAACGCCAGATCGTGCTGCCCGAATTGCTGTACGAACGGGTGGTCGAAGCCGACGAACGCATCGGCGCGCACGGCGAGATCGAACGCGTGCTCGACCAGACCGCGCTGCGCCGTGACCTGCAGGCCGCCTTCGACAGCGGCATCCGCGCCTGCGCCATCGTCTTCATGCACGGCTGGCGCTACACCGCGCACGAGGCGGTGGCTGCGCAACTGGCGCGGGCGATGGGGTTCGTCCAGGTCAGCGTGTCGCACGAGGTCAGCCCACTGATCAAGCTGGTGGCGCGCGGCGACACCACCGTCGTCGATGCGTATCTCAGCCCGATCCTGCGCCGCTATGTCGATCAGGTGGCCGAACAGATGCCGGGCGTGCCGCTGCTGTTCATGCAATCCAGCGGCGGCCTGACCGAAGCCCACCGCTTCCAGGGCAAGGACGCGATCCTGTCCGGCCCGGCCGGCGGCATCGTCGGCATGGTGCGCACCGCCGTCGCCGCCGGTCACGACCGGGTGATCGGCTTCGACATGGGCGGTACCTCGACCGACGTCAGCCATTTCGCCGGCGAATTCGAGCGCGCCTTCGAGACCCAGGTCGCCGGCGTGCGCATGCGCGCGCCGATGATGAGCATCCACACCGTGGCCGCCGGTGGCGGCTCGATCATCTCGTTCGACGGCGCGCGGCTGCGCGTCGGCCCCGAGAGCGCCGGTGCGAATCCGGGCCCGGCCTGCTACCGGCGTGGCGGCCCACTGACCACCACCGATGCCAACGTGATGCTCGGCAAGATCGTGCCGGCGACCTTTCCGCACGTGTTCGGCCCCGCCGGCGATCAGCCGCTCGACCGCGACGCGGCTGCGCGGCTGTTCGAGGCGATGGCCGCGCGCATGAGCAGCGCCGCCGGCCGCACGGTCACTGCCGAAGCCGTGGCCAGCGGCGCGCTGCAGATCGCGGTGGCCAACATGGCCAACGCGATCAAGCGCATCTCGGTCGCGCGCGGCTACGACGTCACGCGCTACACGCTGCAATGCTTCGGCGGCGCCGGTGGCCAGCACGCCTGCATGGTGGCCGACGCGCTGGGCATGACGCGCGTGTTCGTGCACCCGCTGGCCGGCGTGCTGTCGGCCTACGGCATGGGGTTGGCCGACCGCATCGCGATGCGCGAGGCGTCGGTCGAGTGCACCCTCGATGCGGCAGGGATGGACGCCGCCCACGGCCAGGCTGCCTTGCTGGCCGCGGCGGCTGCCGACGAGCTGACGAGCCAGGGCGTCGCACGCCAAGCCCTGCAGACACATCGCCGCATCCACGTGCGCTACCAGGGCACCGACACCGCACTGGTGGTCGCGCTGGTCGACGACCCCGCGGCGATCCAGCGCGAGTTCGAGGCCGAGTACCGCCAGCGCTTCGCCTTCCTGATGCCGGACCGGCCGCTGGTGATCGAGGCGGTCTCGGTCGAGGCCGTGGCCGCCGGCGAGCGCCTGCCCGAGGCTGCAGCCGCGGCTGCCGAGCGCCCGTTCGCCGCGAAGTCCGAAGCGTCGACACGCATGTACTGCCAGGCCGACGAGGCCCCTGCCGGCTGGCGCGATGCAGCCCTGCATGTGCGCGAGACGCTGGCGGCCGGCGCCACGATCGCCGGTCCGGCCGTGATCGCCGAGCGCAACGCGACGACGGTGGTCGAGCCGGGCTGGCAGGCGCGGCTGGGTACCGGCGGCGCGCTCGAACTGACCCGTGTCCGCCCGCGGGCCGCGCAGCACGCCATCGGCACCGAGGCCGATCCGGTGATGCTCGAGGTCTTCAACAACCTGTTCATGAACATCGCCGAGCAGATGGGCCTGCGGCTGCAGAACACCGCGCACTCGGTGAACATCAAGGAGCGCCTGGATTTCTCGTGCGCGCTGTTCGACGCCGACGGCAGCCTGATCGCCAACGCGCCGCACATGCCGGTGCACCTGGGCTCGATGAGCGAGTCGATCAGGACCGTGATCGCGCGCAACGCCGGGACCATGCAGCCGGGGGACGTCTACGTGCTCAACGATCCGTACCACGGCGGCACCCATCTGCCGGA
Organism: uncultured beta proteobacterium; assembly: GCA_963783785.1. Taxonomy (GTDB): domain Bacteria; phylum Pseudomonadota; class Gammaproteobacteria; order Burkholderiales; family Burkholderiaceae_C; genus CADEEN01. Next base: position 388,144 of record CAWAOQ010000006.1, read on the forward strand.
CGTGACCGTGGTCACCCCCGTGTACCTGGATGCCGGCGTGCCGTCGTTCTACGTCGCCTCCCGCGGCCACCACGCCGACATCGGCGGCAGCACACCGGGTTCGATGCCGCCGTTCTCGACCACCATCGACGAGGAAGGCGTGCTGTTCGACAACTTCCTGCTGGTGCGCGATGGCCGCCTGCGTGAAGCCGAGCTGCGCACGCAACTGGGCAGCGGACGTTTTCCGGCACGCAACCCCGACCAGACGATCGCCGACCTGCGCGCGCAGATCGCTGCCAACGAGAAGGGCGTGCAGGAACTGCACGCGATGGTGGCGCAGTTCGGCCGTGCCACCGTCGCGGCCTACATGGGCCATGTGCAGGACAACGCCGAAGAATCGGTGCGCCGCGTGATCGGCGCCTTGAAGAACGGCGAATTCGAATTGCCGCTGGACAACGGTGCGCGGATCGTCGTCAAGCTCACCGTCGACACCGCGCAACGTGAAGCCACGATCGATTTCAGCGGCACCAGCGCCCAACTGCCGAACAACTTCAACGCCCCCAAGGCGGTGACGATGGCCGCGGTGCTCTACGTCTTCCGGACCCTGGTCGACGACGACATCCCGCTCAACGCCGGCTGTCTGAAGCCGCTGCAGGTGATCGTGCCCGAAGGCTGCATGCTCAACCCGCGCCCACCGGCCGCGGTGGTCGCCGGCAACGTCGAGACCTCGATGTGCGTGACCAATGCGCTGTATGGCGCGCTCGGCGTGATGGCCGCGAGCCAGTGCACGATGAACAACTTCACCTTCGGCAACGCCACGTACCAGTACTACGAGACGATCTCCGGCGGCTCCGGCGCCGGGCCGGGGTTCGACGGCACCAGCGTCGTGCAGACGCACATGACCAACTCGCGCCTCACCGATCCCGAGGTGCTCGAGTTCCGCTTCCCGGTGCGCCTGGAGAGCTACGCCATCCGCAAGGGCTCGGGCGGCGCCGGCCAATGGCGCGGCGGCGACGGTGGCGTGCGGCGGGTGCGTTTTCTCGAGGCCATGACGGCGTCGATCCTGTCCAACGGTCGCCACGTGCCGGCCTTCGGCTGCGAAGGCGGCGCGCCCGGCGCGCTCGGCATCAACCGGGTCGAGCGCGCCGACGGCCGCATCGAAGCCCTCGACCACATCGGCTCGGCGGCGATGCTGCCCGGCGACGTGTTCGTGATCGAGACGCCGGGCGGCGGCGGCTGGGGCACCGCGGCACCCTGAGCCGCCCTGCGCCGGCGACGGGCGTCGTTCAGGCGGCGTCGTTGCCGTCTCGGTAGGCGCGCCAGCGCGGCAGGGCCGTGTGCATCAAGGCCACCTGGCGCTGGAAGTGCGGGCAGGCCTTGCACACGGCCAGGTGCGCGCGCACCGCCCAGCGCTCGAGCAGGCCGAGCCGGCGGTCTTCGCCGGCAAGCACCAGTTCGGTGACGCGGCGGCAGTTGTGGCGAAAGATCTTCATGACGCGGTGGCGCGCTGGCCGAACCAGCGTTCTTGCAGGCAGATCTGCAGGCGCAAGCGGGCGCGATGCAGCAAGACCCAGAGGTTGGTCGCGGTGATGCCCAGTTCCTTGCAGATCTCGCCGGAATCGAGCTCCAGCCACTCGCGCATCATGAAGACGCGGCCCTGCACGCCGGGCAGTTGATCGACGCACACCTCCAGCACCTCGAAGAACTCGCGCCGGCCGCACGCGGCCTCGGGATCGCCCCACTCGGCCGGCGCCTCGCGCCAGGCGCCGGTTTCGTCGAACAGCAACGCGTCGATGTCCTCGCCGTCTTCGGCGCTCGTCGCCGACACCTCCCGGCTGTGGCGGCGGATCTGATCGATCAGCTTGTGCTTCAGGATGCCGACCAGCCAGGTCTTCAACTGCGACTGGCCAGCGAACGCCTGCGGCTTGGCCAGCGCCGCCAGCAGCGTCTCCGACACCGCGTCCTCGGCCCACGCCGCATTGCGCAACTGGGCCTGGGCGAAGCGCAGCAACTGGGGCCGCAGTGCCTGCACGCTGTGGGCGAAGTCGAGCATCGGCTGGTATCGTTGGCGGGACGGCAGTGTAAGCAATCGGCTGCTGCCTCGACCTATGCTCGCTGGCCCCGTCTGCCGGCGGCTTTCCGACCTCATCACTCAGGAGATCTCGAACATGAATCACCGTCTCGCCGTTTCCTCCGCCCTCGCTTCGGTGCTCGCACTCGGCCTGGGCGGCGCCGCATCTGCGCAGGACATGGACGGCAAAGGCAAGGACAAGTGCTACGGCATCGCCAAGGCCGGTCAGAACGACTGCGCCAACCTGTCGGGTACGCATGCCTGTGCGGGCCTGAGCAAGGCCAACAACGACGCGGCCGACTGGAAGTACGTCGCCAAGGGCACCTGCAAGGAGATGAAGGGCCTGTCGGAGGCCGAGGCCAAGGCCAAGCTGGCGATGAAGAAGTAGGCGATTGGCCCGAGCGATGCCGATGCCCGATCCGGCCCGGTGCCTCGCCGGCATCGGCTGGCGCCACGCCCACGAGCGCGACCTGCTCGAGGCGCGCCCGCCGCTGCCGTTCATCGAGGTGCACTCGGAGAACTTCTTCGCCGATGGCGGCGCGCCGATGGCGCTGCTGGCCGCGGCGCGCGAGCACTACCCGGTGAGCCTGCACGGTGTCGGCCTCGCACTCGGCTCGGCGGTCGGCCTCGATGGCTGGCATCTGGACCGGCTGGCCGCGCTGGCGCAACGCATCGAGCCGCTGCGGGTGTCCGACCATGCCTCGTTCGCACGCGTGCCAAGGCAAGGTGCCGCCACGCCGCTCCACGCCAGCGACCTGCTGCCGATCGCCTTCACGCGCGCCAGCCTCGACCTGATGGCCGCCAACGTGCAGCGCGTGCAGGACCGCCTGGGCCGTCCGATCGGCGTCGAGAACCTGTCGGCCTACTTGGCCTGGGCCGACGACAGCATCGCCCAGGCGCAGTTCTTCGACGAACTGGCGCGACGCACCGGCTGCTGGCTGCTGCTGGACGTCAACAACCTGGTCGTCAATGCGCTCAACGATCGCCAGGCCGACCCGGTCGCCAGCGCCAATGCCTTCGTCGACGCACTCGATGCCCGCCATGTCGGCGAGATCCACCTCGCCGGCTACGACGCCAGCGGCCCGTTGGTGATCGACGACCACGGCAGCCGCGTGCATGCGCCGGTGTGGCAGGTCTACGCCCACGCGATCGAGCGGCTCGGCGCCAAGCCGACGCTGGTCGAGTGGGACACCGCCCTGCCCGCCTTCGGCGTGCTGCTCGACGAAGCCGCCGCGGCGGACCGCGTCGCCGGCGAAGCCCTTGCGGCGGTGGCGGCATGACGGACGCACAGCGCGAGATCGTGCGCCAGCAGTTGCTGGTGAGCGCGTTGTGGCGCAAGACCGACCCGGCCGCGCTGCAAGGCTGGTTGAGCCAGGCCGCCGCAGCAGCGGCACATGGCCTCGCGGCCTACCGTGGCAATGCCGGAGCGATCGCCGAACGCGCATTGGCCGGCGCCTACCCGACCGTCGCCGCTCTGGTCGGCGAGGAATCCTTCGCCATGCTGGCGCGCGACTTCTGGCGGCACGATGCGCCCGAGCGCGGCGATCTCGGTGAATGGGGCGCGGCGCTGCCCGACTTCATCGCCGCCAGCGTCGGCGTTGTCCAGCGAGCCCTACCTGGCCGACAGTGCCCGGCTCGACTGGCTCGTGCATCTGGCCTCTCGTGCAACCGATGCGCCGGAGGAGCCGCCGGCGCTCGAGGCACTCGCCGATGGCGCTGCGGAAGACTTGCGCCTGCTGCTTCGTCCCGGCTGCGCCTTGCTCAGCAGTGCCTGGCCGGTGGCGGCCATCTGGCAGGCCCATCAGCGCGACGGTGAAGACCGCTTCGCCGAGGTGCGTGCGGCGTTCGCGGCCGGCCGCGGCGACAACGCCTTCGTCTGGCGCGACGGCTTCGCGGTGCGCGTCGATGCGCTCGATGACGCCAGCGCCGCCTTCACCCGCAGCATGCACCTCGGTGCCTCGCTGGCCGACGCCCTCGACGCCGCCGGCGACGGCTTTGCTTTCGACCAATGGCTGGTCCAGGCGCTGCAAAAGCGCTGGCTGGTCGCCGTTCAACCGATGGATCACCGATGAATCCGCAAGTCCTCATCGATCCCGCCCAGCACACCGACTGCGCACGCGTCCTGACGCCATGAACCCGACCTCGACGACACGACGCACGCTGCGCCGCCGCAGCCTGCTGATCGCCGGCAGCACACTGGCCTTGCCGATCGTGGCCAGCGCGCACGCCGGCAGCGACTGGGCGCCGACTGGAACGCGCCGCGCGCGGCCAGACGGTGTACTTCAACGCCTGGGGCGGCAGCGAGCGCATCAACGCCTACCTGCAGTGGGCAGCCGCCGAACTCGCCCAGCGCTGGGGCGTCAAGCTCGAACATGTCAAGCTTGTCGACACCGCCGAACTGGTCAGGCGCGTGCGTGCCGAGAAGGCCGCCGGCCGCAACAGCGGCGGCTCGGCCGACATGGCCTGGATCAACGGCGAGAACTTCCTGGCGATGAAACGCGAGGGCCTGCTGTTCGGCCCGTGGAGCGAGAAGCTGCCGAACTACGCGCTGGTCGACACCGTTGGCAAGCCAACCACGCGGATCGACTTCTCCGAAGCCGTCGACGGCATGGAAGCGCCTTGGGGCATGGCCCAGCTGACCTTCTACGCCGACAGCGCCCGCGTGGCCAAGCCGCCGACCAGCCTGGCCGAACTGACCGCTTGGGCGAAGGCCAACCCGGGCCGCTTCACCTACCCGAAGCCGCCGCAGTTCCACGGCACCACGTTCCTGAAGCAGGTGCTGCTGGAAGCCGGCGGCGATCGCAAGGCCCTCTACGCGCCGCTACGCCGCCGAGACCTTCGACCGCACCACCGCGCCGCTGTGGGCCGCGCTCGATGCGTTGCACCCGCACCTGTGGAAGCAGGGCCGGCAGTTCCCGGCCAGCACCACGGTGATGCGGCAGATGCTGGCCGACGGCGAACTGGCGATCGGCCTGACGTTCAATCCCAACGAAGCCGCCAACGAGATCGCCGCCAAGGCGCTGCCGGCCACGGTCGTGAGCTACCAGCACAGCGCCGGCACCATCGGCAACACGCACTTCCTGGCCATCCCGTTCAACAGCCGCGCCAAGGAGGGCGCGCAGGTCGCCGCCAACTTCCTGCTGTCGCCGCTGGCGCAGGCGCGCAAGGCCGACATCCGGCATTGGGGCGATCCGACCGTGCTGGCGCTGGAAAAACTCGGCAGCGCCGACCGCGCGCTGTTCGCCGCCGCCCGGCGCACCCGGCCAGGTCACGCGACCCGCGCCGGCGCTGCCCGAACCGCACGCGTCGTGGGTCGACCCGATCGAGCGCGAATGGACACGCCGCTACGGGCAGGCCGGTTGAGCCGGCTCGAGTCCGCACCGCGCAGGCCCCGATGACCCTGCCGCCAAGCCGCCGCGGCGCCGCACTGATCGCGCCGGTGGCCTTGTTCGCGCTGCCGCTCGCGCTGGCGCTGCCGGTGGCGTTGGCGCAGGCCGTCGATGCCGCGGCATGGCGCGCACTGCTGGCCGACCCACAGCTGCCGCGCGCGCTGGCGTTGTCGGTCGGCAGCGCCATCGTCAGCACCGCGCTCGCGCTGGCGCTGTGCATGGCCATCGTCACGCACCTGCACGGCACACCGCTGTGGCCGCGCCTGGCCCGCGCACTCGGGCCGATGCTGGCGTTGCCGCATGCGGCGTTCGCGATCGGGCTGGCGCTGCTGGTGATGCCGGCCGGCGTGATCGCCCGCCTGCTGGCACCGCTGGCCGGCTGGGCGGCGCCGCCGGACTGGCCCACGGTCAACGACCCTCAAGCGGCCGGCCTGACCGCGGTACTGGTCGGCAAGGAGTTGCCGTTCCTGCTGTGGAACGCCGTCGCGCTGCTGGCGCGACCCGACATCGCCACGGCGCTGCGAGGCTGGCTGGCCAGCGGCGCGACGCTCGGGTACAGCCGCGCCGCCGTCTGGTGGCGGGTGCTGTGGCCGCTGCTGTTGCCGCGGCTGGCCTGGCCGCTGCTGGCCGTGCTGGCCTACAGCCTGACGGTCGTCGACCTGGCACTGATCGTCGGCCCGGCGTCGCCGCCGACACTGGCGGTGATTGCCTGGCAATCGCTGCAGGCCGGCGACGCCGCCCGCAATGCCGAAGGGGCCGCCGCCGCACTGCTGCTCGCGCTGGTGCTGCTGGCGCTGGTCATTGCCGGCATGCTGGCGGCGCGCGTGCTGGGGCCGGCGTGGCTGCGGGCGGCCGTCAACGGTCGGCGCCGCGCTGTGGCGCACGGCTTCGCGCCGGGCCTGACGCGCACGCTGAGCCTCGGCCTGATCGCGCTGTACGTGGTCGTCGCAGCGTTGCTCGCCGCGTCGTCGCTGGTCGGCCTGTGGACCTTTCCGTCGTTGCTGCCGCAGGCCTGGGCCCTCAGTGCCTGGCAACAGGTCGGCACGAGCAGCAGCGCGCTCGGTCTCAGCGCCGGCCTCGGCGCAGTCGCTGCGCTGGCCTCGCTGGCGCTGGTACTGGCGTGGTTCGAAGCCACGCCGACGGCTTGGGACAAGCGCGCGATGCCGCTGGTGCTGGCCCCGCTGGTGGTGCCGGCGCTGCTGCTGATGGCGGGGCTGTACACGCTGGCGCTGCCGTTGTCGCTCGACGGCACACGGGTCGGCCTGGCCTGGGTGCACCTGCTGGTGACGCTGCCCTATGTCTTCGTCGCGCTGGCGCCGGCCTGGCGCAGCTTCGACCAACGCTACGAGTGGACGGCGCTGGCGCTGGGCCGCAGCCGCTGGGCCTTCTGGTGGCACATCAAGGCACCTCTGCTGGCGGCGCCGATCGCGGCAGCACTGGCCGTGGGTTTCGCCGTCAGCGTGGCGCAGTACCTGCCCACCCAGTTCATCGGCGCCGGCCGCCATGCGACGGTCACCACCGAAGCCGTCACGCTCGCGTCGGGCGGACAGCGCCACACCGCCGCGGCGTTCGCAGTGCTGCAGGCACTGCTGCCGGCGATCGGCTTTGCGCTGGCAGCGTGGGTCGGGCAGCGGCAGCGCAAGAGAATCACGTGAAATGAGAATCCGCTCAATCTGGATGACGGTTCGCGGCCCTTTGCGGCTGTCTGCGTGTGTCGGCCGTCTCGCGCATGCATCGGCGCGAGCGAGGCGGCGGGTGGGGCCTGGGCGGGACTCAGACGGCTGGCCCTTCGCTGCGCTGCGGGTGCCCTGCGGTGCTCGGGTTCCTGTCCCCGTCGCAGAACTCGCTGCGTTCGCTGCGCTCGCTACGCTCGAACAGCTGCGACGAGTCAGTTCACGAAGCGCGCGTTGCGCGCGGCCAGGAACCCTGCGCTCCTCGGCGGCGCCGATTCGCCCCGCCCAGGCCCCACCCGCCGCCTTGCCGGCAACAGGGACGGTGTTCGAGGTCGCGCACGCCACCGTCTGGTACTGCAACGGGGCAGCCGGGCAGCGCACGGCGCGCATGTGAGGCGCCGAGCAGCACAGGGTGCGTGGCCCGCGCGCGCAGCGCGCCTCGTGATCTGACTCGGCGCGCCTGTCCGAGCGCAGCGAACGCAGTGAGCGCAGCGAGTTGCGCGACGGGGCCACGGACCCGAGCAGCGCAGGGCAGTCGCAGCGCAGCGAAGACCGCCTCAGCTGCGCGCCGTGCGCTGCCCGGCTGCCCCGTTGCCGCGCCACCGCCGGCAACACGAAAAGTCAATGACGTGCACAGGGCCGCAAGCAGCCCACCGATCGGCGTCCGAGCGCTCCATGCCTTGCGGGTCGCGCGAAGCGCGATGGCCCGACTGACATGTCCCTGGAACTGGATCACGTCAGCATCTCGGTGCACGGCCGCACGCTGGTGCGCGATCTGAGCGCCACCATCGCACCCGGCAGGGTGCTCGCCGTGATGGGTGCCAGCGGTTCGGGCAAGTCGAGCCTGCTGGCGTGGATCGCCGGCACGTTGGAGCCGCCGCTCGAGGCCCGCGGGACCTTGCGCCTGGATGGCCGCGACCTCGCCGGCGTGCCGATCCAGCAGCGCCGCATCGGCCTGCTGTTCCAGGACGACCTGCTGTTCCCGCACATGAGCGTGCGCGACAACCTGCTGTTCGCGGTGCCGGCCGGCACGCGCGCCGCGCGGGTGCAGGCGGCCGAGCACGCGCTCGACGAGGCCGGGCTGGCCGGTTTCGGCGAGCGCATGCCCGGCAGCCTGTCGGGCGGCCAGCGCTCGCGCGTCTCGCTGCTGCGTGCCTTGCTCGCAGAGCCGGCCGCGCTGTTGCTCGACGAGCCGTTCGGCAAGCTCGACACGGCGCTGCGTGAACAGATGCGCCAGTTCACGTTCGCCACGCTGGCGGCGCGCCAGGTGCCCGTCTTGCTGGTCACGCACGATGCGGCCGACATCCCGGTCGGCGCGCAGACCCTCCACCTCGACGACCATGCTTGACCGGGCCGTCATCGCCGTGCTCAGGCCCGCGCTGGACGCCGGCGCACGCGCGCTGGTGCGGGTGGGTGTCGGCGCGGACGCGGTGACGCTGGCCGGGTTTGCCATCGGCATCGCTGCGGCGGCGGCGATCGGTCTTGGCGCCTATGGCTGGGGCTTGGCCCTGCTGCTGGCGAGCCGGCTGGCCGACGGCCTCGACGGCGCCGTCGCGCGCCGCACGCACACCACCGACCGCGGCGCCTTTCTCGACATCACGCTGGACTTCCTGTTCTACGCCAGCATCCCGCTGGCGTTCGCACTGGCCGACCCGGTGCGCAATGCGCTGCCGGCCGGCGTGCTGCTCGCCGCGTTCATCGGCACCGGGTCGAGCTTCCTGGCGTTTGCCGTGATGGCCGAGCGGCGCGGCCTGGCCAGCGATGCCTATCCGAGCAAAGGCTTCTACTACCTCGGCGGCCTGACCGAAGCCAGCGAGACGCTGATCTGCTTTGTGCTGATGTGCCTGTGGCCCGACCACTTCGCCTGGTGGGCCTACGGCTTTGCGGCGCTGTGCGGCATCACGGTGGCCACGCGCATCGTCGGCGGCGCGAAGGTGCTGTCACGCTGACGAGGTCGGCCGTGTAAGGTACGGCAGCCGCGGGGCGACCGACTGCCCTCTCGCAAGGAAACGCCATGTCGAAGAAGAAGTTGTTGATCTTTGCCGCGCTGGTGGGGTCGGTGGCGGCGTACTTCGCCTTCGACCTGGGGCGCTTCCTCAGTCTGGAATACATCCAGTCGCGGCAGGCCGACCTGGCCGCCTTGGCCGCTGAGCGCCCCTGGCAGGTCAGCGGCGTCTTCATCGCAGCCTACGTGGCCGTGACGGCGTTGTCGCTGCCCGGGGCGGCGATCATGACGCTGGCGGCCGGCGCGATCTTCGGCCTCGTGGCCGGCACGGTGATCGTCTCGTTCGCGTCGTCGATCGGCGCCACGCTGGCCTTCCTGGCCGCGCGCTACCTGTTGCGCGACAGCGTGCAGTCGCGCTTCGGCACCAGGCTGGCCGACATCGACAAGGGCATCGCCAGGGAGGGTGCGTTCTACCTGTTCACGCTGCGGCTGGTGCCGCTGGTGCCGTTCTTCGTCATCAACCTGCTGATGGGCCTGACGACGATGCGCGCCTGGACCTTCTACTGGGTCAGCCAGGTCGGCATGCTTGCCGGGACCGTGGTCTACGTGAATGCCGGCACGCAGCTGGCGAAGATCGAGTCGCTGGCGGGCATCCTGTCGCCCGCGCTGGTCGGCTCGTTCGTGCTGCTCGGACTGTTCCCACTGCTTGCCAAGAAGATCGTCGACGCGGTCAAGGCGCGCCGCGTCTATGCGCGCTGGGCGCGCCGTGAAACCGCGGTCCTTCGATCGCAACCTGGTGGTCATCGGCGCCGGCGCGGCCGGCCTGGTCACGTCCTACATCGCCGCGGCGGTGAAGGCCAAGGTGACCTTGGTCGAGGCCCACAAGATGGGCGGCGACTGCCTGAACTACGGCTGCGTGCCGAGCAAGGCGCTGATCAAGACCGCCACGCTGGCGCGGCAGATCCGGCATGCGTCCGACTACGGCATCGCATCGGCCCACGCGACCATCGATTTCGCGCAGGTGATGGAGCGCGTGGCCGGCGTCGTGCGCGCCGTCGAGCCGCACGATTCGGTCGCGCGCTATACCGCGCTGGGCGTCGATGTCGTCGAAGGCCACGCCACGCTGGTCAACCCGTGGACCGTGGAGATCCGCAAGAGCGATGGCAGCACACAGCGGCTGACGACCCGCAGCATCGTGATCGCCACCGGCGCAGCGCCGTTCGTGCCGCCGCTGCCGGGTCTGGACGAGGTCGGCTACCTGACCAGCGACACGCTGTGGGGGCTGCGCGAACTGCCGCCGCGGCTGGTGGTGCTCGGCGGCGGGCCGATCGGCTGCGAGCTGGCGCAGAGCTTCGCACGGCTGGGCTCGCAGGTGACACAGATCGAGATGCTGCCGCGCATCATGATCCGCGAAGACGACGAGGTGTCGGCCTGTGCGCGGCAGGCTCTCGAAGCCGACGGCGTGACCGTCCTCACCGGCCACAAGGCGCTGCGTTGCGAGAAGTCGGCCGAAGGCAAGTTCATCGTCGTCGCGGCCGACGGCAACGAGAAGCGCATCGCCTTCGATGTGCTGCTGTGCGCGGTGGGCCGCAGCGCGCGGCTGAAGGGCTTCGGCCTCGAAGAGCTCGGCATCCCGGTCGATCGCACGGTGCAGACCAACGAGTACCTCGAAACCATCTACCCCAACATCCTGGCCGCCGGCGACGTGGCCGGGCCCTACCAGTTCACGCACACCGCGGCGCACCAGGCCTGGTACGCATCGGTCAACGCCCTCTTCGGCAGCTTCAAGAAGTTCAAGGCCGACTACTCGGTGATCCCCTGGGCGACCTTCATCGACCCCGAGGTCGCGCGCGTCGGCCTGAACGAGCAGGAAGCGAAGGCCAACGGCGTGGCCTACGAGGTGACCCGCTACGGCATCGACGACCTCGACCGCGCGATCGCCGACTCGGCCGCGCATGGCTGGATCAAGGTGCTGACGGTACCCGGCAAGGACCGGATCCTCGGCGTCACGATCGTCGGCGTGCACGCCGGCGACCTGCTCGCCGAGTACGTGCTGGCGATGAAGCATGGCCTGGGGCTGAACAAGATCCTCGGCACGATCCACACCTACCCGACGCTGGCCGAGGCCAACAAGTACGCCGCCGGCGAATGGAAGCGCGCGCACCAGCCGGTGAAGCTGCTCGAATGGGTCGCCAGGTTCCACGCCTGGCGTCGCGCGTGACGATGGACGCGCCTGGCGACGAGGCGATGGCTGGCGCTGCTGCTGGCGCTCTTTTGCAGCCTGGCGCAGGCGCAGTTCGACCCCTCCCACTCGGCCTGGGACGGCCTCGTGAAGAGACATGTGCAATGGCTGCCCGACAACAGGCAAAGCCGCGTCGACTACGCGGCCTTCCAGCGCGACCGCGGTGAACTGAAGAGGGTGCTCGACGCGATGAGTGCCGTGTCCAGGCCGACCTTCGATGGCTGGCCGCGCGAGCAGCGCATGGCGTTCCTGATCAACGCCTACAACGCCTTCACGGTCGAACTGATCCTGACGAAGTACCCCGACCTGAAGTCGATCAAGGACCTCGGCACGCTGTTCCAGTCGCCGTGGCGGCTGAGATTCTTCACCTTGCTCGGCGAGGCTCGTCACCTCGACTGGATCGAGCACGAGCAGCTGCGCCCGCTCTACGGCGATCCGCGCGTGCACGCCGCCGTCAACTGCGCTTCGATCGGCTGCCCGGCGCTGCGCAACGAGGCGTTCACCGCCGCCCGGCTCGAGGCCCAGCTCGAAGACGGCATGATGCGTTTCATGGGCGACCGCACGCGCAACCGGGTGCGTGACGGCAAGCTCGAGGTCAGCGCGATCTTCAAATGGTTCAAGGAAGACTTCGAGAAGGGGCACAAGGGCTTTGCAAAGGTCGAGGATGTGTTCGCCAGGTACGCGCCTCAACTCACCGACCTGCCCGACGAGCGGGCCCGGCTGCGCGACGGGACGCTGGCGCCCAGCCACCTCGAGTACGACTGGTCGCTCAACGCCGTGGGGCGGTGATCGCGAGCACCCTGCCCGGCGAGCGCGCTGTCGCGGGCCGCCGCCCTGCCTGGACGCGGGATGCGATGAAGCGCGTTCTGCTCGTCGGCGCCGGCCATGCCCAGCTCGCGGTGTTGACCGCCCTGGCACGACGGCGCCTGCCCGGCGCCGAAGTGGTGCTGGTGTCGGCGAGCGAGCGCCAGGTCTACTCGGGCATGGTGCCGGGCTTGATCGCCGGGCGCTGCAGCCTCGACGATTGCTCGATCGCCATCGCGCCGCTGGCAGCCGCCGCCGCGGTGCGCTTCGTTCGCGGTCGCGCGGTGGCGCTGGACGCCGCGGCGCAGGCCGTGACGCTGGCCGACGGCCAGCGCATCGAATACGACGTTCTGGCGCTGAACACCGGACCGACGCAGGATCGCGAGCGCCTGCCTGGCGCCCGCGACAGCGCGCTGTTCGTGCGGCCGATCGAAGACTTCGCGGCGCTGTGGCTGCGCACGCGCGCATTGGCCGAAGAGCGCGCACTGGACGTGGTCGTGATCGGCAGCGGCGCGGCCGGCGTCGAGATCGCCCTGGCGGTGCGGCACGCACTGGACAGTCGCGGCGAAGTGACGCTGGTGTCCGACGGCCCGGTGCTCGCGAGCTACCCGCTGCGCGTGCAGCAGCGCGCACTGAAGGTGCTCAAGCGCCGGGCGGTGCTGGTGCTGCCCGGCCGCTGCACGGCCATCGAGCCGTCGCACGTGGTGCTGGGCACGCTGCGGGTGGCCTGCGACGTTCCGATCGTCGCCATCGGCAGCGATCCACCGGCCTGGCTCGCCGGCAGCGGCCTGGCGCTGGACGCCGCGGGCTTCGTGCGCGTCGGCGCCACGTTGCAAAGCGCCAGCCATGCCAACGTCTTCGCCGCCGGCGACCTGATCGTTCGCGACGACCTTCCGCACCCGCGCAGCGGCGTGTATGCGGTGCGGGCCGGGCCGGTGCTGGCGACGAATCTGCGCCGCTTCGTCGCTGGCGGAATGCTGCAGGCCTACGTGCCGCAGCGCCACTCACTCAACCTGCTGGCCACCGGCGACGGCCGCGCGATTGCCAGCTGGAATGGCTGGTCGGCCCAGGGCCGGCTGATGGGTTGGTGGAAGGACCGCATCGACCGTGCCTTCGTGGCCCGCTACGGCTCGAAGAAGTAGCGCTTCAGACCGGCCAGGATCATCTCGACCGCGATCGCGGTCAGCACCAGGCCCATCAGCTTCTCGATCGCGCTGACCATCGACGAGCCGATCCAGTGGCGGATGCGGTCGGCGCCCAGCAGCACCGCGGCGCTGACCAGCATCGCCACCGTCAGCGCGCCGACCCAGTCGAACAGCCGCTCCGGCTGGCGCGACGCCAGCAACAGCACGGTGGCCATGGCCGACGGCCCCGCCAGCAGCGGCACCGCCAACGGAAAGATGAACGGCTCGCGGGCCTTGGCGTCGGCGGCATAGACCCCGCCCAGGGAAAAGATCATGCGGATCGCGATGATCAGCAGGATCACGCCGCCGGCGACCTCGAGCGAGCGTTCCGACAGGCGCATCAGCGCCAGGAAGGCCCGCCCGGCGAGCATGAAGACAAGGAGCACGCCGAAGGCCAGCACCGATTCGCGCACCGCGACGCGGGTGCGCCGCTCCGGCGCGACGTTGCGCATCACCGAAATGAAGATCGGCAGGCTGCCGAACGGGTCGAGCACCAGCAGCAGCAGCACCAGCGCGGACAGGAAGGTGTGGTCCATCAGCGCGGATTGTCGGCGATGGCTGCAGCCAGGCGCACTCGGATTTCTCGCCGATCGCGGTCCGTTCACCCGCGCGGATGGTGCTGCGCGTGCAGCGCGCGCAGGCGCTCGCGGGCCACGTGGGTGTAGATCGTCGTCGTCGAGATGTCGGCGTGGCCGAGCAGCATCTGCACCGCGCGCAGGTCGGCGCCGTGGTTGAGCAGGTGCGTGGCAAAGGCGTGGCGCAGCGTGTGCGGCGACAGCGGCGCGTCGATGCCGGCCGTCAGCGCGTGACGCTTGACCAGCTTCCAGAACATCTGTCGCGTCATCGCACCGCCGCGCGCGGTGACGAACAGCGCATCGCTGGCCTGGCCATCGAGGATCGCGCCGCGGGCCTCGGCGAGGTAGCGGGTCAACCAGCCGTGCGCCTCTTCGCCGAACGGCACCAGGCGCTCCTTGCCGCCCTTGCCGGTGACGCGCAGCGCGCCTTCGGCCAGACCGACCTGCACCGTCTTGATCGTCACCAGTTCGCTGACACGCAGACCGCTGGCGTACAGCAACTCGAGCATCGCCCGGTCACGCAGGCCGAGCGGCGTGGCGACGGCAGGCGCGGCGAGCAAGGCCTCGACCTGTGCCTCGGACAGCGTCTTGGGCAAGCGCATCGGCTGCCTGGCGTTGCGCAGGCGCAGTGTCGGATCGGCCTCGACGAGGCGCTCGCGCAAGGCCCAGCGGAAGAAGCGCTTGAACACCGTCAGGCGCCGGTTGGCGCTGGTGGCGCGCGACCCGCCATGACGGTGGGCGGCATAGGCCAACAGGTCGGTCTCCTGCGTCGCAGCGATCGCGCCGCCACGCTCGCGTTCGAGCCACCCCGCATACAACTCGAGGTCGCGCCGATAGGCAGCAAGGGTGTTCGCGGCCAGACCGTCCTCGATCCACAGGGCATCGAGGAAACGGTCGACCAGCGGCTGGCTCGCGGACGCAGCCAAGGACGATCAGTCGAGCTTCAACTTCTGTTTGTCGACGACCTGCTTGTAGATCTCGAACTCGGCCTTGATCTGTGCCGCGAACTGGTCGGGCGTGTTGAGGACCAGCAGCGAACCGGTGTCTTCGATGCGCTTCCTGACCTCGGGCAACTCGGCCGTCTTCTTCACCGCGGCGTGGACCTTGTCGATCACGTCCTTGGGCAGGTTCTTCGGCCCGAGCACGCCGTAGTACGCCATGCGGTTGACCGGCTCCAGGCCGACCTCCTTGAACGTCGGCACGTTGGGCAGCTGTGCCAGCCGCTGCGGCGCGGCGACCACGATCGGCGATCAGCCGGCCGTCCTTGATGAACGGCAGCGCCGACGGGATGTTGTCGAAGATGATCGGCACCTGGCCGGCCACCGTGTCGTTCAGGGCCGGGCCCGCGCCACGGTACGGGATGTGCGTGATGAAGGTGCCCGACAGGCTCTTGAACAGTTCCATCTGCAGGTGGCCGATGCCACCGGTGCCCGAACTGGCGAAGCTGTACTTGCCCGGGTTCTTCTTCAGCTCGGCCAGGAAGCCGTTGTAGTCGCGCGCCGGAAAGCTCGGGTGCACGGCGATCACGTTCGGCGTCGCGGCGACGTTGATGATCGGCGTGAAGTCGGTGGTCGGGTTGTAGCCGATCCTGGCATTGATGGCCGGGTTGGCCGCCGTCGTCGACACCGTGGCCATGCCCAGCACGTAGCCATCGGGCGCGGCCCGGATGACCTCGAGGGCGCCGATCGAGCCGCCGCCGCCGCTCTTGTTCTCGACCACCAGCGTTTGTCCGAGCGCCGCGTTCGCGCGCTCAGCGACCACGCGGGCCACGATGTCGGTGGTGCCACCGGGCGCAAACGGCACGATCAGCCGCACCGGCTTGGCCGGGTACGTCTGCGCGGCCGCCCACGGCGCAAAGCCGGCCAGAGGGATCGCGGCGACCAGCGTCGCGATGAACGTTCTCTTCTTCATCGATCAGTCTCCTGGGGAGGTTGAAAAAAAGGGGGGCGAGGAAGATCGGGCATCGATAGTGGCATCGTCTCACGCCACCGGACCGCCGAGCAGGCCTTCCTTCAACTCGGGATCGACCGGACGCTCGCCGACGAGGGCCTCGCCCGCAAAGGTCACCCCTTCGACACTGATCGCCGGCACGGCCCGCGCGGCCCCTGGTGCAGCGAGCACCAGGACCGCGACGGCCAGCAGGTGGCGGCGCACCGGATCGGGCAGAGCGTTCATCGGTGGCGCAAGTGTGACGGAGCGGGACCACAGCGCACAGTCTGCCACCACGGACGGCGCCACCGGTGCGCAGGCCACGCCGTGCGACCCAGGCACACTGCCGGGCGTGACGACCGCCTGGCTGCTGCTGCCCGACTTTGCGCTGATCGCGATCGGCTACCTGCTGTGCCATCACACCGCGCTCGACCGGCCGGTCTGGAACGGTGCCGAGCGTCTGGTGTACTACCTGCTGTTCCCGGCGCTGCTGTTCGTGGCCATCGTGCGCCAGCCGCTCGCGCTCAGTGCGCTGGCCAGCCTCGGCGCGGTGGGGCTCGGTATCACGGCCTGCGGCATTGCACTGGCCTATGCGCTCGGCCGCTGGCCTGGCGTCGACCCGCTGGCCCACGCCTCCGGTGCACAGGTGGCGTTCCGGTTCAATTCCTACATCGCGCTGGCGCTGGCCGAGCGGCTCGGCGGCAGCGCCGGCGTGGCGGCCCTCGCGGTGCTGATCGCGCTGGTGGTGCCGCTGTGCAACATCGCAGCCGTCTGGCCACTGGCCCGCGCGGGCGGCCAGGGCTACTTGAGGGAACTGCTGCGCAATCCGCTGATTCTCGCCACTGCGGCCGGACTCGCGACCAACCTGGCCGGCCTGCAACTCCCCGATGTGGCCGCCACCACGCTGCAGCGCCTGGGCGCGGCGGCGCTGCCGATCGGTCTGATGGCGGTCGGCGCCGGCTTGCGCCTGGGTGCGTTGCGCGAGGCGCCGGGCCTGGCTGCCGCGCTGCTGACCGTGCGCCACGCGGTATTGCCGCTGCTGGCCCTGGTGCTGGTGCGCGTGGCCGGGCTCGATGCCACCCAGCAGACCATCGCCGTCGCCTTCGCATCGCTGCCCACCGCGGCCAGCGCCTATGTGCTGGCCGCGCGCATGGGCGGCCGCGGCGAATACGTGGCCGGGCTGATCACGGTGTCGACGCTGCTGGGCATGCTGAGCGTGCCGCTGGCGCTGGCGGCGCATGCCGCCTGGCCAGGCTGACTCAGCGCCGCTGGGCCAGTGCCCAGTCGATGTGCTCCTGCACCAGCGGCAGCGCGGCGGCACGATGTGCCTGCAAGGCCGCGACGATCGCCGCATCGCCCGTCGCACGCAGCGCGTTGCCGAGCGCGACCGCCAGGTTCCGCTGCCAGCGCAGGTGGCCGATGCGGCGGATCGCACTGCCCTCGGTGCGCCGCAGGAACTCGGCCTCGCTCCAGGCCCACAACTGCAGCAGCGACGGATCCGTCATTGCATCGCGAGGGTCGAAGTCGGCCAGCGGGGCCCGCTGCGCATACTTGTTCCACGGACACGCGAGCTGGCAATCGTCGCAGCCGTAGATGCGGTTGCCGATCGCCGCGCGCAGCTCGACGGGAATCGGCCCGTCGTGCTCGATCGTCAGGTACGAGATGCAGCGCCGCGCA
Organism: uncultured beta proteobacterium; assembly: GCA_963783785.1. Lineage (GTDB taxonomy): Bacteria > Pseudomonadota > Gammaproteobacteria > Burkholderiales > Burkholderiaceae_C > CADEEN01. The sequence goes on from CAWAOQ010000006.1 coordinate 405,612, forward strand.
TCGAGGCGGTACGGCGCCGTGATCGCCCGCGTCGGGCAGACATCGATGCAGGCGCTGCAGCTGCCGCAATGGGCCGCCGATGGTGACGTCAGCGGCAGCGCCAGATCGACGAACAACTCGCCGAGAAAGAACATCGACCCGCCCTCGCGCGCCAGCGCCAGCGTGTGCTTGCCGCGCCAGCCGATGCCGCTGCGGGCCGCCAACTCGACTTCGAGCACCGGCGCCGAATCGGTGAAGACCCGGTGACCGAACGGGCCGATCGCGGCGGCCAGCCGGTCGGCCAGCGCTTGCAGGCGCGAGCGCAGCACCTTGTGATAGTCGCGGCCGCGGGCGTACAGCGACACCGTGGCGGCCGCGGGGTCCGCGATGCGCTGCCACTCGATCGCCTGCCAGCCGGCCGGTGCCGCGCGGGGCAGGTAGTCCATGCGGGCGGTGACCACGCGCAGCGTGCCCGGCACCAGTTCGGCGGGCCGCGCACGCTTCATGCCGTGGCGCGCCATGTAGCCCATCGTGCCGTGGTGGCCTGCGGCCAACCACGCTGCGAGGCCGGGTTCTGCATCGGCGAGCGCGACGTCGGCGACACCGATCTGGGAGAATCCCAGCTCCTCGGCCCAGCCGCGCAGTTGCGCCAGCAACCGCTCGCCGTCGATCGAAGCATGACCTTGCTCGCGCATCCGCCGATTCTAGAAACCCGCACTTTCCACTGGCCCGACGAAGCGGCCTGCGCGGCCTTCGCCCAGCGACTGGCCATCGCTCCCGCGCTGCGGCCGAGCAGTTTCATCGCGCTGCAAGGCCCGCTCGGCGCCGGCAAGACCACCTTCGTGCGCCACCTGCTGCGCGCGCTCGGCGTCGCTGGCCGCATCAAGAGCCCGACCTACGCCGTGCTCGAGCCCTACGAGGTGGATGGCCTGGCCATCTCGCATTTCGATTTCTACCGCTTCGATGACCCTCGCGAATGGGCCGATGCCGGCTTTCGCGACGTCTTCGCGGCGCCGGGCCTGAAGCTTGCCGAGTGGCCCGACAAGGCCGCGCCACTGCTGCCGCTGCCCGACTGGACGCTGGACATCGAGCCGCAGGACGGCGATGAGCGCCGGGTGGACCTGTGCGCCCTCACCGAGCATGGCCGGCGCCTGCTGGCCGAAGTCGAATGACGGGCCGCCGCGCCGCAATGCAGCGCATCGGCAGCCTGGCGCTGCTGCTGCAGGCGCCGCAACTGGCCTTTGGTGCCGAGATCGTCGCGGTGCGCGTCTGGCCCGCCGCCGACTACACCCGCATGACGATCGAGTCCGACGCTGCGCTGGTCGCCCGCCACACGCTGGCCAGTGCGCCCGATCGGCTGGTGATCGACATCGACGGTCTCGAGCTCAGTCCCCAATTGCGCGAGATCGTCGGCAAGGTGCGTGCGGACGACCCGTACATCGCGGGCGTGCGCGTCGGCCAGAACCAACCTCGCGTGGTGCGGCTGGTGATCGACCTGAAGCAGCCCGCGGCGCCACAGGTCTTCACGCTCGCGCCGGTGGCTGCCTACAAGCACCGGCTGGTGTTCGACCTCTATCCGACCGAAGCGCGCGATCCGCTGCTGGCGTTGATCCGCGACAAGGAGCAGGCCGAACGCGAGGCCGCGGCTTCGGTGCGCGACGCGCTCGGCGAATTCATCGGCCGCGTCGAGAACGGCCAGGTCGCCAAGGCCCCGCCCGCACCGGCATCGGCATCCGCGCAGACCATGGCGTCCAGGCCGCCGTCGGCCGAGGCGATCCGCAGGGTCGAGCGCCTGATCGTCGTCGCGCTCGATCCCGGCCACGGCGGCGAAGACCCCGGCGCGGTCGGCCGACGCGGCCTGAGGGAAAAGGACGTGGTGCTGGCGGTCGCGCTGCAGCTGCGCGAGCGCGTCAACGCCCTGCCCGGCATGCGCGCGTTCCTGACGCGTGACGCCGACTATTTCGTGCCGCTCGCCGATCGCGTCCGCAAGGCCCGTCGGGTGCAGGCCGATCTGTTCGTGTCGATCCACGCCGACGCCTTCATCACGCCTTCTGCGCGCGGTGCCAGCGTGTTCGCGCTGAGCGAGGGCGCGGCCACCAGCACCGCGGCGCGCTGGATCGCCAACAAGGAAAACGCCGCCGACGTCGTCGGCGGTGTCAACGTCACGGCCACCAACGACGTGCAGGTGCTGCGGGCGCTGCTCGAGATGAGCACCACCGCGCAAATCAAGGACAGCCTGCGCGTCGGCCACGAGGTGCTCGGCCAGCTCGACCGCGTCGGCCGCCTGCACAAGCCGCGCGTCGAACAGGCCGGCTTCGCGGTGCTGAAGGCGCCCGACGTCCCGAGCATCCTGGTCGAGACGGCCTTCATCTCCAACCCCGACGAGGAAGCCAAGCTCGCGCAATCCCGAGTACCGCCGACAGTTGGTCGATGCCCTCGCCGCCGGCATCCAGCGCTACTTCGCGAAGAACCCGCCACTGGCCAGGAACCGGCAGCTGTAGTCGCCGCTCGGGCGTCGTGCCGGACGCCTCTCGTTACCCAAAATGTGTGAATTGCACACTAAGATCGGACCGCGATGCGCGCCCCCAAACCCGCCCCCTCCAGTGATGCACGCCTCGATGCCGCGTTGACGCACGCGGTCGAGCAGTTGCTCGGTCCGCTGGCGAGGCTGGCAGTGGCCCGTGGCCTGACCTTTCCGGTCATGAAGGAGCTGCTCAAGCAGGCCTTCGTGCAGGCGGCACGCCAGGCCCAGCCCGGCAGCGGCCCGCGCGACATCAGCCGCGTCGCCACCGCCACCGGGCTGACACGGCGCGAGGTGACGCGGCTGTCGCTCGAGCAACCGCCGGCGCTGGCCGACCGCCCGTCGCCGGCAACCCAGTTGTTCACGCGCTGGCAGGCTGATCGCAAGCTGCACGACCGCCGCGGCAAGCCGCGCAAGTTGCCACGCCAGGGTCCGGCCCCGAGTTTCGAGGCCCTGGCACTGAGCGTGACTCGCGACGTCCACCCGCGCAGCCTGCTCGGCGAACTGGTGCGCCTGGGTCTGGTCCGGCACGACGCAGCCACCGACACCGTGAGCCTGCTCGAGACGGCATTCGTGCCGCGCGACGACCAGGCGCGCATGGTCGGCTTCCTCGGTCAGAACGTCGGCGACCACCTGGCCGCCGGCGTCGCCAACGTGCTGGGTGACGAGCGCCGGCACTTCGAGCAGGCGCTGTTCGCCGACGAGTTGTCCGACGAGTCGATCGCCGCCGCCAAGAAACTGGTCAATGCGCAGTGGCGCGCCCTGACCGCGGCCCTGGTGCCCGCGCTCGAAGAACTCGTGCGCGCCGATCGCCGCGCCAACGAAGGTGCCGCGACGCACCGCGCCGAGCGCCGGCTGCGCATCGGCCTGTATTCCTACGACGAGACGATGAAGAACCCCCATGGCAAGGACTCCTGAAATGAACGGTTCCCCCGAACTGCGCCGGCGTGACGTGCTGCTCGCCGCACTCGCCTTGCTGGGTGGCTGCGGCGGCGTCGACAGCGGTGGCACCGGCACCGGCGCGTCGTCGACCTACGCCAGCGGCCCGATCACCGGCTTCGGTTCGATCATCGTCAACGGCGTGCGCTACGACGACATTGGCGCCTCCATCGAAGACGACGATGGCCGCGTGCGTTCGCACGACGAATTGGGCCTGGGCATGCGCACCGAGGTGATCGCCTCGGCCATCACGACCGCGGCCGGCGTGGCGAGCGCCACCGCATCGTCGATCCGCGTGCAAAGCGCGATCGTCGGTCCGCTCGAAGCCATCGACACCACGCAGGCGATGCTGACCGTGCTCGGCCAGACCGTCGCCGTGGTGGCGACAACATGGTTCGACAACTCGATCACGGGCGGCATCGCGAGCCTGACGCCCGGCGACATCCTCGAGGTGCATGCCGCACTCGACGTCGCCGCCGGACGCTACGTCGCTTCGCGGATCGAGCGCCGCGACAGCGTGAATGCCTACAAGCTGCGCGGTGCGGTCGGATCGCTGTCGCTCGACGCCAGGACCATCACGCTGGGTGGGCTGACGATCGACTGGTCGGCCGTCGCTCCAGCCGATCCGCGCACCACCCTGGCGCCGGGTCGCCTCGTGCGGGTGACGCTGGCCATGACGCCGGTCGGCTGGCGTGTGGCGCGCCCCGCGTTGGCCGGCGCGCAGCCGATCCAGGAGGACCGCGAGTTCGCCGAGGTCGAGGGCCGCATCACCGCATTCACGTCGCCGACGAGTTTCGCGCTCGACGGACTGCCGGTCGATGCCTCGGGGGCGAATGTCCCCGCGGGGCTCGCACTCGGTGCGCAAGTCGAGGTCAAGGGCAGCCTGCGCGGCGGCGTTCTCGTGGCCAACCGCGTCGAACTGGAAGCCGAGGGCGGTGGCGCCGAGGGCTTCGAGCTGCATGGTGGCGTCGAGTCGGTCGATCCCGTGACGATGCGCTTCGTGGTGCGCGGCGTGACGGTGATGTGGGATCCCAACACCGACTTCGAGGGCGGCAGCGCGGCTGACATCAGGGTCGGGCGCGAAGTCGAGGTCAAGGGCCGGCTGTCGACCGACGGGTCGCAGATCGAAGCCACCTCGATCCACCTCGAAACCTGACTCGCGAAACGCGCCGGGGCGTCACGCCCGGTGCAACTCGCGAATTGCAGTCAACCTGCTGCTCCAGGAAGCGCTGCGCATCCAGCGCGGCCATGCAGCCGGTGCCGGCGCTGGTGATGGCCTGGCGGTAGACGTGGTCCTGCACGTCGCCGGCGGCGAACACGCCGGGCACGCTGGTCATCGTGGCCAGGCCGTTGAGGCCGCTGCGGGTGAGGATGTAGCCGTCCTTCATCTCGAGCTGGCCGTGGAAGATGTCGGTGTTGGGCTGGTGGCCGATGGCGATGAAGCAGCCCTTGACCGCGAGGTCGCGGTGGCTGCCGTCGCTGCATGCTCTTCAGGCGCACGCCGGTCACGCCCGCTGGCGTCGCCCAGCACCTCGTCGAGCGTCTGCCAGAGGTGCAACTCGCATCTTGCCCGCGGCCACCTTCTCCATCAGCTTGTCGACCAGGATCGCCTCGGCGCGGAAGTTGTCGCGCCGGTGCACCAGGTGCACCTTGCTGGCGATGTTGGACAGGTACAGCGCTTCCTCGACCGCGGTGTTGCCGCCGCCGACCACGCACACCTCCTGGCCCCGGTAGAAGAAGCCGTCGCAGGTGGCGCAGCCGCTGACGCCGCGGCCCATGAAGGCCTGCTCCGACGGCAGCCCCAGGTACTGGGCCGAGGCGCCGGTGGCGATGATCAGCGCGTCGCAGGTGTAGCTGCCGGCGTCGCCGGTCAGCGTGAACGGGCGCTGGCAGAGGTCGACCCGTGTGGATGTGGTCGAAGACGATCTGGGTGTTGAAGCGCTCGGCGTGCTGCCAGGAAGCGCTGCATCAGCTCCGGGCCCTGCACGCCGTGCACGTCGGCGGGCCAGTTGTCGACGTCGGTGGTGGTCATCAACTGGCCGCCCTGCGCCATGCCGGTGATCGAGCATCGGCTTGAGGTTGGCGCGCGCCGCGTAGACCGCGGCGGTGTAGCCGGCCGGGCCGGAGCCGAGGATCAGGACGCTTGGCGTGGGTGATCGACACCGTCATCACAGGCCCGCGACTGTCAGCGACGCGGCAAAGCGCTTGCGGCGGCAGCGAAACCGATCACGCGCGCTTCCGCGCGTTCGCGGCCGTCGTTGTCGAAGAACAGGATGCCGGGCGGGCCGAACAGGCCGAAGCGCTTCATCAGCGCCTTGTCGTCGGCGGTGTTGGCGGTGACGTCGGCCTGCAGCAGCAGCGCGCCGGCGATGCGCTCGCGCACCGGCGGGTCGCTGAAGGTCAGGTGTTCCATCTCCTTGCAGGAGACGCACCAGTCGGCATAGAAATCGAGCATCACCGGGCGTGCCCGCGGTCCTGCAGCGCCGCGTCGAGTTCGGCCACGTTGGGACACGCCGGAACTCGTGCGGCCGGCAGCGTCGCGGGGGCCGGCGCCATCACCGCCGCGTGCCAGGTGGCGCAGCGGCTGCAGCGGGACGCTCGCCGCCCGACAACGCGCCCACCACCTGGGTCGTGTCCGAGCACGGCGAGCACCAGCGCCGCGCCACGCGCGAAGCGTTGCCGCCCCGACGCCGCGCTCGGCCAGGCGGTCGAACAGCTTCAGGTAGACCGCGCCGATCAGCAGCCCGGCACCGATGGCGAGCATCAGCGCCCAGCCCGGCAGCACCGGCGACACCATCCACAGTGCCACCGCCAGCAGCATCACCCCGAAGAAGATCTTCACGCCCTCCATCCAGGCGCCAGCCCGCGGCAGCAGCGAGCCGGCGGACAGACCGACCAGCAGCAACGGCACGCTCATGCCCATGGCCAGGCAGAACAGCGCCAAGCCGCCGATGCACCACGTCCTTGGTCTGGCTGATGAAGACCAGCGCACCGGCCAGCGGCGCCGCCACGCAGGGTCCGACGATCAGCGCCGACAGCCCACCCATCACGAAGACGCCGGCGAAGCTGGCCGCCCGGCAGGCGGCCCGAGGTCTCGGCTGAGGCGACTCTGGATGAAGCCCGGCATCTGCAATTCGTAGACACCGAACATCGACAGCGACAGCAGCCGCCAGCAGCAGACGCGAAGGCCCCCAGCACCCAGGGGTTCTGCAGCGCCGCGGCGAGGCCCTCGCCGAGCAGCCCGGCGACCACGCCGAACGCGGTGTAGACCAGCGCCATGCCCAGCGAGTAGGCCAGTGCCAGCGTGAAGCCGCGTCGGCGCGACACCGGCGCACCCTGGCCGACGATGATCGACGACAGGATCGGCACCATCGGCAGCACGCAGGGCGTGAAGGACAGCAGCAGCCCGGCGACGAGGAACACCGCGGCGATGGTCGAGCAGGCTTCCCGACTTCAGCGCGGACTCCACGCGCGCCGCATCGGATGGCCGGCGGCGTCTCCTTGGCCATTGCAGCGACCGCCGAGGCGCTCGCCGCCTTCGCCCAGCCAGGCCGCGCTGCACGATCTGCCCGCCGCTCGACGCTGGCAGCCACGCTGGCCGTCTGTGGCGGGTAACACAGGCCCTCGTCGGCGCAGCCCTGGTAGCTCACGCGCAGGCGGAAGTCGCGGTTCGCACTGGCCAGCGGCACGCGCAGCACCACCGCCCCCTCGAAGAACCTCGACATTCTTCTGGAAGTTGGTCGTCGAACTGGGTGCTGGCCCGCCGGGATGGTCACTGTGCCCAGCTGTGGCTCCCGTGCCGTCGAGTTCGACCGCGACGCGTTCGCGGTAAAGGTGGTATTTCGGCGCCACGTCGATGCGCACTTCGATGGCCTGCGCGTCGAGCACGCGCGCCGCACCGCGAAAGGCCTGTGCTCGGGTCGAGGAAATCGGTCTCGGCGGCGCGACTCGCCAGCGCCCAGCAATGTCCCGGCCAAGGCCATGGCCAGGAGGCCGGCACAGGTTCGTCGCGTTGGCATCATTGGTCTTCTCCGTAATCAAATCGCCGGCTCTGAGGCTGGTCCGGCTGAAAGAGGCGCAGCGCGGCATCGACAGCGAGGTAGGTGGCGCCCTGCGTGGCCAGGAACTCGAGCGCGCTGCTCACCCTTGAGCATCGCGATCGTGCTCAGTGCACCAGCTGCCGTGCAGGCCGGCGCAGTGACGCTGATCGAGGCCCACGAGGCCGCCGCCTGGCCGCACGAAGCTGCCCTCCCTCCCGCTTGGCGCGGCGGCACGCAGCTCGCCGGGTGCCCACAGCCCACCGGCCAGCCCGTGCGGGGGTCGAGGATGTGGCAATAGCGCCGGCCCTCGTGCTCGAAGAAGCGCTCGTAATCGCCACTGGTGGCCAGCGCCCCGGTGCTCATCTCGACGCTGGCGATCGTGTGGCCCTCGCCTTGCCGCGGGTGCTGGATGCCGAAGCGCCAGGGTTGCCCATCGGCGCGCGGACCGACGACACGGATGTCGCCGCCGAGATTGACGAAGCCATGCTGCACGCCGGCGGCCCGCAGCACTTCGGCAGCGCGGTCGGCCGCGTACTCCTTGCCGAAGCCACCGAAGTCGAGCTCCATGCCTGCGCGCGGCAGGCGGATGTGGTGCGCATGCCAGTGCACCTGCTGCCAGCCGATCAGCGGCAATAGCGCGTGCCAGCGCAGCCGGATCGGGCAAGCGCGCGGCGCGGAAGTCCCAGGCGCGGCGCAGCACGCCGGAGGTGATGTCGAACAGACCGTCGCTGGCTTCATGCAGCACGCCTGCGAAGTCGAGCAAGGCCGCAGTTTCGTCGTCGACCGCGATCGTCTCGTCACGTCCTGCCGCCGCGTTGATGCGCGAGACGATGCTGTCGGCCCGATAGCGCGAGTACTTGACCTCGATGCGCCGCACTTCGTCGATCGCGCGCTGCGCTGCCGCAGCGAGCCAGGGATCATCCCCACCCTCCAGGCGCATGTCGCAGCGCGCTGGACATGGCCTGGAATTCGAAGCCGTAGGCATCCATCGGCCGCCAGCATAGACGGCGAGCGCCTTGTTTCGACCGTACTGGCCAGCTGCATCGCTCAGAATCTGGTGGCGAGGCCGAACTGCGCGAAGGTGGCATGGAACGGGTCGATGCCGGGTCGAGCCGCTGCCGCCGATGCGCCAGCTCGAGCGCTGCTCGTAATGCTCGGCCTTGAGGTCGGCCGACCAGTCTGGCGTCAACCTGATCGCCGAGCTTCAGACCCAGCGTGACGCCGCCGAATGCCGACAGACGCTGGTCGGGCGAGATGTACTGCGGCGGGTTGGTGAAGTAGCCTGGCGGATAGGGCGCACCGACGTCGGGATCGTAGACCGGGTCGTAGTAGAACCAGGCCGCGCTTTGCGAATACAGGCGCAGCGAGGGCGTCAGCGTGAACATCGCACTCACCGGCTGCACCCACTCGGCGCCGAGCGTGTGGGCCTGGATGCCGAAGTTGTCGCGGTAGTAGCGGTAGCTCGAGCGCAGCGTTGCGCCCGGGGCCTCGAAGTAGTGGTTCCAGCGCGCCAGCAGGATCGTCTGGTTCGCGCTGGCGCGGGCGGATGTCGGGTTCCTTGTACGGGTCGGAGTAGTAGCCGTGGCCGCGCGTTGTAGGTCGGCGTTGACCTGGACCAGATCGATCGCGGTCAGCGCCTGGGTGACGCCGACCGGCGAACTCGGTGGTGCTGCCTCGTCTCATGCAGCGTGGCGTCGTTGGTCGGACCCGATCTTGTCGCGACGACAAGCCGACCCCGATGTTCCAGGTGCGGTTGTTGTCCTCGCTGGAGAAGCTGGCTTCGAGCGACAGCGCCGTGCTGTCGTAGTCGTTCTCGCTTCGAGCGCGACAGGCCGACGGCATAGCTCGAGCGCTCGAAGTAGCGCGTGACCTTGACGTCGCCGGCGATAGCGCTTGTCGCTCATGCGCATCGTCGCGCTCGAGATCGAGCGAGTGGTAGCGCGGCGTTGCGCCGGACACGCTGTCCGACACCAGCGATCCTTCGATCGCCCACTGCGGCGACAGCGGCGCCAGCACGTAGACCGACAGGCGCCTTGACCGTTGATGCGCTCCAGGCCGGGCTGCGAGTCCTGGTAGTGCAGGTACTTGAAGGCGATCTCGCCGTGCTCGGGCGCGCTGTCGGCGTGCGCGCCATCCACGCCGGGCAGCGCGAGCGCGGCAGCGATGATCGCGCCGGCCTTGTCGCCGCGGCCGCGGCCTGGTCAGTTGCAGCCACAGCCGCCCCGCCCACGCCGTAGCCGCCCGAAGCGTTCTCCTTGCTGGCGTAGATGTGTTGCGTGAAGCGCTGGTCCAGCGGATCGGCGCCCATCGTCATCTCGGGCTTGGCGAGGTTGCCCTTTTCCCAGGGCTGGGGCGGGTTGAAGGCGCAGCCGCCCAGGGCGGCTGCAAGGCAGACTGCGGCCAGGGCGCACAGTGAGCGGCGCGAGCAGCACCATCGAAGCTCCTGGCCGGCATCACTTGGCGGCCAGGGCCAGCGCGATGCGGGCTTCGAGTTCCTTGCGGTCGTCGTCCTTGAAACCCTTGTGCACGGCGACGACTTTGCCGTCGCGACCGATCAGGTACGACGACGGCATGCCCTTGAAGTCGAAGCGCTTGGCACTGTCGCCCTTGGCGTCGAAGGCCAGGGTGAAGTGCGCCGGCACCTCGGCGAGGAACTTGTCGGCGTCGTCGCGCTTGGCGTCGAGGTTGATAGCCACGACTTCCAGCCCTTGCGCGCGGTACTTGGCCTGCAACTCGTTCATGAAGGGAAATGATTGCTTGCAAGGGCCGCACCACGAGGCCCAGAAGTCGACATAGACCACCTTGCCCTTCAGCGCGGCCAGGCTGACGGTGTCCTGCAAGCCGGGCAGGCTGAAGTCGGGCGCAGCCGACGCGGCCTCGACCGCGCGGGCAGACGGGGCGGCTAGGGTGGCCGCGCACAGCGCGGCAATGGGCAACAGGGCAACAAGGCGTCGGATGTTCATGATTGACGTGAGGAAGTTGAGGGACGGAAAGGTGGCGAGACGGCGCCGCCAGAGCACAGCCGCGGCAAGTGCCGCGAGCAACCAGAGCGTCGGGTCGATCAGCGTGTCACCGCGGGCAATCGAGCAGCCACCCGCGCCGACATTGCTGATCGCCGGCGCGGCGTTGCCGCCGATCGATGCCGGGCGCTCGCGCAGCGCCTGCAGGTTGACCTGCAGCGGCGCGGCGGACGCGTTGGTGTCGATCTCGACCAGGCCGGTCTCGATGCCTGTGACATCGTTCGACCAGCCGATGGCCACCGCACAGGTCTGGCCCGGCAGCAGATCGAACGGCGCCGCGGGACAGCCATTTGCAGCGGCTGCGGCGAGCGTGAACGAGCCGGCGGCGACGCGCACTGCGGCCACGCGCAAAACGGCGTTGCCGGTGCTTTGCAGTGTCAGCGTCTGCACGTCGGCAGCGGCCGTGGCAGGCACGATGAAGTTCAGTGCGCCGGGCACGATATTGACCGCGGGCAGCGCCAACGCAGTGCCGTTGCCGCTCAGCGCGACATCGGGCGGATTGGTGCCCGAGGACTGCACCTGCAACGTGGCGCTGCGCGCCCGCCCGCACCTGGCTGAAAGGCCAGTGCGATGGTGCAGCTCGCGCCCTGCGCCAGCGACGTGTTGACGGCGCAGCTGCTGCCGCCGCCGACCGAGAAGTCGCCCGCGTGGGTGCCAGCCAGCGCGATCTGCTGCAGGGTGACCGTGCCCGGCCCCTGATTGGCAACTGTCAGCAGGCGCACCGTCGGGCTGGCGCCGACAACGGCGTCACCGAAGTCGAGTGCGGTTGCGGCGGGCGTCCAGGCCAGCACCGGCGACGCGGCAACACCACTGCCCGACAGACCACGGCGTGTGGGCGAGCCGGCGGCGGTGGAAGCCACGCTGACACTGCCGCTTGCATTGCCGATCGCCGTCGGCGTGAAGGTCACCGACAGCGCACACGATGCACCTGCAGCCAAGCTGGCGCCGCAGTTGTGCGCCACACCGAAGCCGGCGCTGGCACTGATGCCGTTGATGCCAGCGCACCCGATCCTGTATTCGAGAGCACCACGCTGCGCGCGCTCGACGTGACGCCGACGGTCTGATTGCCGAAGGCCAATGAGCCCGGCGCCAGGGCGACCGAGGGCGCCGGCACCGCTGAACCGCTGCCGCCAAGCCAAGCACTGCAGCGCCGTTGCTGGCGTCCGACGACAGCGTCAGCGTCGCGCTGCGCGTTCCAGTCGCCGCCGGTGTGAAGCTGAAGCTGAGCGTGCAACTCGCGCCAGCGGCCAGCGTGCCGCCAGGATTGCAGGTGCCCCCGCGCGCAAAGTCGGAGCCGGCCGTGCCGGTCAGTGTGAATGCACCGAAGGTCAGCGTGGCGGCGCCACTGTTGCTGACAGAGATGCTCTGCGCAGCGCTGGTCGTCCCCACTACCTGCGAGGCAAAGGTCAATGTCGACGCGTTGAGCGAAATCGCCGGCTGCGGTGCCACGGTGCCATTGCAGTTGAGCGCCACGCTGCTCGGCGAGCCGGTGGCGTTGTGGGCGATCGTCAAGCTGGCGCTGCGGGTGCCGATGACCGCCGGTGTGAAGGTCAGCTTGATCGCGCACGAGGCGCCGGCCGCCACGCTGCCACCAGCCACGCAGGTCGAGCCACCGGCGATCTGGAATTCGGCGGCCTGCGCACCGCCGATCGTGAGGGCACTGATGGCGAGTGGCGCGTTGCCGGTATTGCTGACGGTGACCGTCTGCGCCGTCGACGGGGTGTTCACGGTCTGTGTGAAGTTCAACGTCGTCGGCGAAACGCCGATCACCGGCGTCAGCGCCACGCCGCTGCCCGACAGGCTCGTGCTGCTGGAGCCGCCTTGCGCGTTGTGCGTGACCATCAGCGTCGCGCTGCGCGTGCCCGCAGTCGACGGCGCGAAGTTCAGGTCGATGCTGCAACTCGCACCGGCGGCGACCGTGCCGCCGGCGACGCAGCTGCCGCCGCTGATCACGAACTCGCCGCTGCCGGTGGCAAGCGTGCCGATCGTGAGTGCCGCCGTCCCGGTGTTGGCCAGCGTCGCGGTCTGCGCCGTGCTGGTCGTGCCGACGTTGGTGCTGCCGAACGACAGCGATGCCGTCAGCGACGCCACGGGCGCGGCCGCCGCCGTGGCGTTGCCGGCAAGGCTCACGCTGCCCGGACTGCCGGCGGCGTTGTGGCTGATCGTCAACGCACCGCTGCGCGTGCCGATGCTGCCCGCCGACGGCTTGAACGCCACCGAAACCGTGCAACTCGAACCCGCCGCGACGCTGCCACCGCCGGCGCAGGTGCCGCCAGCGACGACGTAATCGCTACTGTTGGTGAGCGTGATGCCCGAGATCGACAGCGAAGCGTTGCCAGTATTGGCGACATTGACGTTCTGCGCTGCGCTGGTCGTGCCGATCGACGTGTTCGCGAACGTCAGCGCGCTCGGCGTGATGCTCGCCAGTGGCGCAGCAGTGGACGTGCCGCTGCCGCTGAGCGCGATCGTGATCGGCGCGCGCGTATTGTTGTGCGCGATGCTCAGCGTGCCGGTGCGGCTGCCGGCGGTCGTCGGCATGAAAACGAGCTGCACCGTGCAACTGGTACCGGTCGCCACGACGGTGCCGCAGGTGCCGCCCGAGCGCGCGAAGTCGCCGGTCGTCCCGATCATCATCGCACTGATGGCGCTGCCGGTCTTCAGGCTGGCGTAGACCGTCACCGTCTGCGCCGCCGAGGTGCCACCGACGGCCGTCGAGGCGAAGGCCAGCACCGACGGCGTGTTGCCCAGGTACGCCGCCACGTCGGCGAGTTCCGGGCCGCCGGCAGGAAATGCGGCCCGCAGCTTGTTCATCTCGCCGACGCTGCCGATCGCGGCATCGATGACTGCGCGGGCGTTGCGACCGTTGTAGATCTTCTTCGCGTTGCTCGTCAGCGGCGTCGTGCCGTGACAGTTCGCGTCGGCACAGTTCGTGGCAAAGGCGGTCTTGCCACTGGCCGGATCGTCGGCAAGCGCCGCAAACGGGGCCAGGGCCGCAAGCAGTGCAGTGGCGATCCAGCGCCGAAGCAGGGGCATCGTCATCGTCATGGTGCGCGTCGAGTCGATCCGGTGAGTCAAGGCCAGAGCATCCAGCCGGCGTTGAACAACGCATGCAACGCGATGCATGGCGCGATGCGGCGCTGACGCTGGTACAGAGCGCCGATCACCAGCGCCGGCAGCAGCGTCAGCGCGGCGAGCGCATCGGCGCGGTGAGCCACATGAGCAGCCGCGAAGGCGATCGCCGTCACCAGGTTGGCGCCCCACAGCCCCGGCAATCCGAGGGCCGATGCGCGTTGCAACATCGCCTCGTGCAAACCGGCGCGAAACACGACTTCCTCGAGTGCCGGCGCGAACAACAGCAGCCAGAGCACCTGAGCCGCGGGCAGCGGCGCGGACACCGCCAAGGCCACCGCAAAGGCGACGGCAGCCACCAAGGCCGCGACGGTCGCGACGGATGCACCGCCTGAGTGGCGCCACCTGCCGACATCGGCCTGGGAAATCGAATGGATCACCGTCATCCTATGAATGTGCATTTGACACATTCAGTCTAAGGACGATCTTCGTGCCGTGGCGACGTGGAGTTGTTTCGATGGGTTCGTGAATTCCTCACGGTCCCGTCGATGCGCCAGGGTGGCGCGCGGCCAGGTCGCCCTGCGCACACGCAACGCCGGCGATACAACTCGACCAACCGTGTTGCAACTGCCGCGCACGTCCACCCTCACCTCATCGCGCCCAACACCGTCGCAGCGTCAAGTTCCATTGCTGCCCGACCAGTGACTCGCCGAACAATCGGTGCTGTCCCATCGCCACATGCACAAGATCGCGTTGTCGTAGATGCGGCACTCGGAGGTGCGCGAGCACCCGCTGGCAAGCAGGCCGTCGACGAACGCGCACTGTTGGCAGGCGTCGAAGTGACTGAAGCGGAGCACCGCGGCCGCGGCAGAGGTGCTAGGGGGTTGGTACGAGTCGTCACACGACTGGGCCGGCGCTGGCGCCGAATGGGGTTGGCCGAGTCAGCCTTCTCGATTCAACGCCATTGCATCAGCTGTGCCGCCACCGCTGCGGCAATCACTTCGGGCTCCTTGCCAACAATGCCGGGCACGCCGATCGGGCAGGTCACGTGCGCCAGTTCGGTCTCACTGAAGCCGCGCGCTTCGAGTCGGTGGCGAAAGCTGGCCCACTTGGTCTTGCTGCCAATCAGGCCGATGTAGGGCAGGTCTTGCCGCTCGCGCTGACGCTGCAGGCAGGCGGCAACGATGTCGAGGTCTTCGGCGTGGGAAAAGCTCATGATCAGTACGCGCGAGTGCGCGGCGAGGTCGGTCACCGCAGCCTGCACCGGTGCCGAGTGCTCTGCGCGCACCCAGCGCGGCAGGCTGGCCGGGAAGACTTCGTCGCGGCTGTCGATCCAGTGCACGCGCACCGGCAACGGCGCAAGCGCCTGCACGATCGCGCGGCCGACATGGCCGCCGCCGAACAGCGCGACCGGCATGCGGCGCGCGTCGTCGCCGGCTTCGAGCCTGGTGCGCACGGCGGCCACATCGGCGCGGCCGATGCGCTCGAAACGAAGCTGCACCACGCCGCCGCAGCACTGGCCGAGCGACGGACCGAGCGCGAAGCGGCGCAGCGCCTCGATGGCCGCGCCGGCCAGCGCGCGCCTGGCGATGCCGACGGCCTCGAACTCGAGATGGCCGCCGCCGATGGTGCCGACCGTGTCGCCGTCGGCAAACACCGCCATCCAGGCCCCTGCTTCACGCGGCGCCGAGCCCTGCGTCGAATCGACCGATACGAGCACCGCCGGCTCGCGCGCCAGCCGTTCGAGGAGCGTATCGATCAGCGACCGCTGCACGGACTCAAGGCTTGATGTCGGCGGCCTTGATGGCGGGGCCCAGTCGGCCACCTGCTTGGCCACGAACTGGGTGAACTCGGCGCCGCCCATCTTCACCGTGGTGATGCCGAGCTCCTCGAACTTCTTCACGATCGCCGGGTCGGCGACGATGTCGGCCAGCGCCTTGGACAGCTTGTCGGTGACGTCCTTGGGCAGCCCGGCTGGGCCGGAGACGCCGAAGTAGTTCTCGGCCACCAGTTGCGGCAGGCCGAGCTCGACCACCGTGGGCACCTCGGGCAGCAATGGCGAGCGCGTGCGCGTCGTGACGGCCAGCGCCTTGATCTGCCCGGCCTTGACCATCGGCACGAACGCGGTGATGACATCGATACCCACCGGGATCTGGCCGGCGATCAGGTCGGTCGTCATCGGCGCGCCGCCGCGGTAGGGGATGTGCGTCATGTTGATCTTCATCGCCGCCTTGGTCATCTCGCCGACGATGTGGCCGATCGATCCCGGGCCGCCACTGCCGAAGGTGTAGCCGGGCGCGGCGGCGGCCTTGGGCAGGTCCTTCAGGGTGGCCGGGCCGGTCTTCGGATTGGCCATGAACAGCACCGGCGCCACGCCGAGCATCGACACATGGGTGAACTGGGTCACCGGGTCGTACGGCGGCTTGGGCACGGTGAAGGGGCCGATCGAGGTCGGCGTCGAATTCGACAGCATCAGCGTGTAGCCGTCGGGGGCGGAGCGGGCGACTTCGGCGCCGCCGATCGTGCCGCCGGCACCGGGCTTGTTGTCGACGATCACCGTCTGCCCGAGCGCCTTGGCCAACGGCTCGGAGATGACGCGGGCAACGATGTCGCTGGCGCCGCCGGAGGCGAAGGTGACGACGATGCGGATCGGCTTCTCGGGCCAGGCCGCATGGGCCATCAGCGGCAGCGCAAGGGCCGCTGCGGCGGCAATGACGGAACGACGAATGGGCATGGGGCCTCCTGTGAAGATGAAGATCGGGCCTGCGCCCGAGGCACGACGCGTGCCTAACTGCCGCGATAGGTGCTGTAGCTCCACGGGCTCACCAGCAGTGGCACGTGGTAGTGGCCGGCGGCGTCGGCGATGCCGAAGTCCAGCCTCACGATGTCGAGGAACGGGGGCTCGGCCAGTGCGGCGCCGCGCGCACGGAAATATGGCGCCACCTCGAACAGCAGGCAGTAGCGGCCGACCGCCATCGACGTGGCGTCGAGCAGCGGACCGTCGCTGCGCCCGTCGGCATTCAGCGAGAAGCGGCGCAGCGTGACCGGCCCGCCTGCCTCGAGGCGTTGCAGCGTCACCTTCATGCCGGCGGCAGGGCAGCCGTTGGCGGTGTCGAGAACGTGGGTGCTCAGGTGTCCCATCGGGTGCAGCCGGCAGCGGAAAGCCAAAGTCGACAAAGTGTATACACATTGGCATACACGTCAACCCGGACCGACACCGGGCCCGGTCATGGTGCAAAACCCAGGGCGGGGGCGAGCACGGAACTTGCACAATCCGCGCCAGCGTCTTGCACGCCAATCCTGCGTTGTTCACGGAGAACTCCATGCCGATCCTGTTCGCCCGCCGGGGCCTGCTGGCCCTGACCCTCGCCTGTGCCGTGCCTGTGGCGGCGCTGGCGCAGACCACGCCGATCAAGTTCCAGCTCGACTGGCGCTTCGAAGGTCCGGCTGCGCTGTTCCTCGGCGCAGCCGCCAAGGGTTACTACAAGGCGGCCGGGCTCGACGTGACGATCGACGCCGGCAACGGCTCGGGCGGCACCGTCACGCGCGTGGCCTCCGGCACCTACGACATGGGCTTCGCCGACCTGGCGGCGCTGATGGAGTTCCACGCCAACAACCCCGACGCGCCGAACAAGCCGGTGGCGGTGATGATGGTCTACAACAACACGCCGGCCGCGGTGCTGGCGCTGAAGAAGAGCGGCATCACCAAGCCGGCCGACCTGTCGGGCAAGAAGCTCGGCGCACCGGTGTTCGACGCCGGCCGCCGCGCGTTCCCGATCTTCGCCAAGGCCAACGGCGTGCAGAACGTGGCCTGGACCAGCATGGATCCGCCGCTGCGCGAAACGATGCTGGTGCGTGGCGACATCGATGCCATCACCGGCTTCTCGTTCACCTCGCTGCTCAACCTCGAAGCGCGTGGCGTGAAGGCCGACGACGTGGTGATCCTGCCGTACGGCGCCCATGGCGTGAAGCTCTACGGCAACGTGGTCATCGCCACGCCGAAGATCATCAAGGAGAACCCGGCCGCAGTGCGCGCGTTCCTGTCGGCCTTTGCCAAAGGCGCCAAGGAAGTGATGGCCAACCCGGATGCGGCGATCGACTATGTGAAGGCGCGCGACGGCATCATCAACGTCGAGCTCGAGAAGCGCCGCCTGCGCATGGCCATCGATTCGGTCGTCGCCAGCGCCGATGCCCGCGCCGAGGGCTTCGGCGTGGCCAACGCGCCGCGCCTGGCGCTGATGGCCTCGCAGGTGTCGGATGCGTTCGGCACCAAGAGCCGGGTCGATCCGGCCGCGGTCTGGAACGGCAGCTTCCTGCCGCCGGCCGCCGAGCTCAACATCCTGCCGCCGGCAAGGAAGTGAACACGGCATGGCCTTCGTCGATTTCAGCAAGGTCTGGCTGGCCTACAACGACGAACTGCTGCGCCAGGGCCACTTCGCCGTCGAGGACATCTCGCTGTCGCTGAGCGAGGGCGAATTCATCGCCATCGTCGGACCGTCGGGCTGCGGCAAGTCGACGTTCATGAAGCTCGCCACCGGCCTGAAGATGCCCAGCAAGGGCACGATCCGCATCGATGGCCAGGCGGTGACCGGCCCGCTGAAGATCAGCGGCATGGCCTTCCAGGCGCCGAGCCTGCTGCCCTGGCGCACGACGCTGGACAACGTGCTGCTGCCGCTGGAGATCGTCGAGCCCTACCGCTCGAACTTCAAGGCCAGACGCCGCGAGTACGAGGCCAAGGCACGCGAGCTGCTCGCCAGCGTGGGCCTGGCCGGGTTCGAGTCCAAGTTCCCGTGGCAGCTCTCCGGTGGCATGCAGCAGCGCGCCAGCATCTGCCGCGCACTGGTGCACGAACCGAAGATGCTGCTGCTCGACGAGCCGTTCGGCGCGCTCGACGCCTTCACGCGCGAGGAGCTGTGGTGCACGCTGCGCGACCTGCACGCGGCGCAGCGCTTCAACGTGATCCTGGTCACGCACGACCTGCGCGAGAGCGTGTTCCTGGCCGACACGGTGTACGTGATGAGCAAGGGGCCGGGCCGCTTCGTCGAGCAGCGCCGCATCGACCTGCCGCGCCCGCGCGACCTCGAGGTCACCTACACGCCGCACTTCACCGACATCGTGCACGAGCTGCGCGGGCACATCGGTGCCGTGCGCGGTGCACGGGCAGCCGCATGAAGATCACGCGGACCGTCGAACGCTGGTCGCCGCTGGTGCTGCTGACCGCGCTGCTGCTGCTGTGGCAGGTGGTGGTGACCGGGTTCGGCATCGCCGAGTTCATCTTTCCGAGCCCGTGGCAGATCGCCATGCAGTTCATCGAATTCAAAGGTGCGCTGCTCGAGGCGGCGTGGAAGACGTTCTGGGTCACGATGCTGGGCTTTTGCATCTCGATCGTCGTCGGCGTGCTGTTCGGCTTCCTGATCGGCAGCTCGCGCCTGGCCTACGCCGCCATCTACCCACTGATGGTGGCCTTCAACGCGGTGCCCAAGGCGGCCGTCGTACCGATCCTCGTGGTCTGGTTCGGCATCGGCCTGGGGCCCGGCATCCTGACCGCGTTCCTGATCTCGTTCTTCCCGATCACCGTCAACATCGCCACCGGGCTGGCCACGCTCGAGCCCGAGCTCGAAGACGTGCTGCGCGTGCTCGGCGCCCGGCGCTGGGACGTGCTGGTCAAGGTCGGCCTGCCGCGCTCGATGCCGTACTTCTACGGCTCGCTGAAGGTCGCGATCACGCTGGCCTTCGTCGGCACCGTGCTGGCCGAGATGACGGCCGGCGATTCCGGCATCGGCTACCTGATGCAGAGCGCCGGCAGCCAGCAACGCATGCCGCTGGCTTTTGCCGGCCTGGTGACCATCGGCGCGATGGCGATGGCGATGTACGAGTTGTTCTCGTGGGTCGAGCGCCGCACCACGGGGTGGGCGCACCGCGGCTCGCAGGCGACGTAGCGCCGGCCTGCAGGACGCCGGGTTGCCTCGTCGCGTTCACTTGGCCGCGCTCGCAACGTCAGCCTGGGCGAACTGCGACGCCGTGTCGGGGGCCGGCAATCCGTAGAGTGCCAGCGACAGCACCAGCACCATGGTCGTGGCGGCAGCGGAGATCAGCGCGAGGGCACGGGCCAGGATCGAGGTCTTCATGGGGTTCTCCTTCGGGGTGGGCACCAGGGGTGCGGTTGCGATGGAAGGACTGTCTTCCTGAAGCCGCTTCAGGTCCTTGGCCGCGCCCTGAAGCGTTCTGAATCCGGATCCCTGCAGGCCTTAAGCTCGCGGCCTGCGGAGCAAAGGAGCGTCGGGGCCGATGAACGGGTTGGGCGAAACGAGCGGCTTCACCAGCGAGTTCAGATTCGGGCGCTTTGCCGCGCAGGTGGCCGCGCGCCAGCTGCTCGCCGACGGGCAGCCCGTCAAGCTTGGCGCCCGCGCCTTCGACCTGCTCGTCACGCTGATCGAATCGCATGAGCGCGTCGTCGGCAAGAACGAGTTGCTCGAACGCGTGTGGCCCGGCCTGGTGGTCGAAGAGAACAACCTGCAGGTTCAAGTCTCGGCGCTGCGCAAGCTGCTCGGGCCGAGCGCCATCGCGACCGTCCCTGGCCGCGGCTACCGATTCACGCTCGCGCTGGATGCGTCGACGGTGCCGGCACCGGCACCCGTCGAGGTCGCCGTCGCCCAGGAACCGGCCCTGACCCTTCACCCGACGAACTTGCCCGCGCAGTTGCCGCCGCTGATCGGCCGCGAGCAGGACATCGCAGCATTGGTCGAACTGGTGCAGGCGCACCCGCTGGTCAGCATCGTCGGCGCCGGAGGCATCGGCAAGACGCGGATGGCGCAGGCCGTGGCGCAACGCCTGCACGGCCGCTTCTCCGACGGCGTGTGGCTGATCGAACTGGCGCCGGTGGTGGACCCGGATCTGCTGCCCGCTGCGGTCGCGCAGGCCCTCGGCGCCACGCTGGCGGGCCGCAAGCCCGAGGCCGACGAGGTGATCGACGCGTTGCAGGCACGCACGCTGCTGCTGGTGCTGGACAACTGCGAGCACCTGGTCGATGCGGCCAGCCGCTTTGCACAGTCGCTGCTCGAGCGTGCGCCGCGCGTGCGCGTGCTGACGACCAGCCAGGAGTTGCTGCGCGTGGCCGGCGAGCATCTGTATCGCGCCGCACCGCTTGTCGTGCCCGACGGCAGCACGCTGGCCACCGCGGCCGGGGCCGAGGCCGTCGCGCTGTTCGCCGACCGCGTGGCCGCACTGCAGCCCGGCTTTGTGCTGAGCGAGCACAACATCGCCGACGTGGTCGACATCTGCCGCCGGCTCGATGGCCTGCCGTTGGCGATCGAGTTGGCCGCCGCGCGCGTGCCCTTGCTGGGCGTGACCGGCGTGCGCGAACGCCTTCACGAACGCTTTCGGCTGCTGACCGCCGGTGCACGGGCCGCGCCCCGGCGCCACCAGACGCTGCACGAGATGCTCGCGTGGAGCCATGGGCTGCTCGGTCCCGACGAGCGTGCGGTGTTCCGGCACGCGGGCGTGTTTGCCGGCAGCTTCAATCTGCCCGCCGCGCAGCTGACGCTGGCCGATGACACGCTCGACGAGTGGGCCGTGCTCGAACACCTGGGAACGCTGGTCGACAAGTCGCTGCTGGTGGTGCAGGCCGGCGAGCCGCCGCGCTACAGGTTGCTGGAGAGCGCGCGAGCCTATGCGCTGGAAAGACTGCGCGAGGCCGGAGAGACCGACGCCCTGCTGCGCCGACATGCTCAGGCCATGCGAGCGCTGTTCGAGCGTGAAGACGCGCAACTCTGGACCGTGCCCTCGCAGTGGCGGCGCCAGCGCTGCCTGCCCGACATCGACAACCTGCGAGCTGCGCTCGACTGGGCGCAGGACTCGGACTGCCGCGAACTGCACGTCGCGCTGGCCGGTGCCAGCGCATGGCTGTGGAGTCTGGTCGGCTTGGGGCTCGAGGGCTTGCACCACTGCGATCGGGCGCTGCGCAGCGTCGATGCAGCCACGCCGCCGGCGCTCGAAGCCAGGCTGCTGCTGGCGCGTCACCAGCTGGCGCATCCACGTTTCGGCGCTGCCGAACGCGAGGCTATCGAGCGCGCGATCGCGCTCTACCGCCAGACAGGCGACCGCGAATCGCTGTATCGGGCGATGGGGCACATGGCGACCGCCAGCGCGCTCAACGGCGAGCTCGATGCCGCTGCGGAGGCGGTGCAGCAGATGGACCGGCTGCACGACGCCGCCTGGCCGCCGGCCTTGCGCTGGCAGTTGTTGAAGGCCCGCATCTGGCTGCTGTCATACAGCGGTCGGCTGTCCGAGTCGGTGACGCTGTGCGAGGAGGCGCTGCGGTTGGCCGAGGTGTCGGGCGACGAGGAACTGGTGTTCACGATGCTGGTGTACCTGGAACAAGGTGCGCAGGCGCAGGGCCGCACTGAAGACGCCGTCGCCCGCGGCCGGCGCCTGCTCGAGTTGACGCGCCACAGTCCGTTCTCGGCCCAGCGCAAGTTTGCGATCGGCAATCTCGCCACTGCATTGACCGATCTCGGCCAGGTCGACGAAGCCCTGCCGCTGGCACGCGAAGCCGCGGCGAAGAGTACCCAGGACGGCACGCTGTGGGAGGTGCTGGACCCGTTGGCGCTGTTGGCATCTCAAGCTGGGGCGCATTGCCGACGCTGCGCGCGTGTTCGGCTGCGCCGAGGCCGCTCACGCCTTTCGCAAAGGGCGACGCCAAGTCGTCGAGCAGCGCATCCGCGACCAAGTCGACACGATGTTGCGCTCCGCCCTGCCGGCCGACGAACTGGAACGGTTGCTGGTCGAGGGCGCAGCGCTCAGCGACCAGGTGGCGGCGCGCATCGCGCTCGGCGACTGACCATGGGCGCCGGCGAGTTTCGCAGTTGCCGCAGCCCGCGGGCGGCCTGACCCCGTGGCTTGGCACGGCCACCTGTCGCTTCATTACGCGCGCGACGGCGAACGCACGATCGCCCACGACCGCCACGAAGGCCCGTTGCGCGTGCTGCAGCGCCTGTACCCCGAGGGGCCGGCGGTCTGCCACCATGTGCTGGTGCACCCGCCGGGCGGGATCGTCGGCGGCGACAGGCTCGAGATCGAAGCCACGCTCGAGGCCGGCACGCATGCGCTGATCACGACGCCGGGCGCGACGCGCTTCTACCGCAGCAGCGGCGCCGCGGCCGCGCAACACGCCGTGCTGCGTCTTGCCGAGGGAGCGCGTCTCGAGTGGCTGCCGCTGGAGACGATCGCGTACCGCGGCTGCCTCGGCGAGAACCGCGTGATGCTCGAACTCGACGCCGGCGCCGAGGCGATCGGCTGGGACGTGCTGGCGCTCGGATTGCCTGCGGCGGGCGAGACCTTCGACACCGGATCGTTCTGGCAGCACCTCGAGTGGCCAGGGCACTGGCTCGAGCGTGGCCGCATCGACGCCGTCGACAAGCGGCTGCTGGATTCGCCCGTCGGCCTGGCCGGCCACCGGGTCATCGCGACCGCCTGGTTCGCCAGCGGCGCGCCGTTGTCAGTCTCGCGGCGCGACGCTGCTGCGCGAGGCCGCCCGCGAAGCCGCAGCGGGTGCACCGCCCGAGCCTGCACTTCGGTGCGACCAGCCCCGACGAGTCGGTGGTGGTGCTGCGCGTGCTCGCGGCGCAGGTCGAGCCAGCGATGGCCCTGCTCGCCCGCGTGCGTGCGGCCTGGCGGCTGGCGGCCTGGGCGCTGCCGGCCCATCCACCGCGCATCTGGAAGACCTGACGCGCGGCGATCGAAGGCGCCGTCAGCGCGGCAGCACCGGCATTCCCGCGCGACGCTCATGCGACGGCCGTGGTTGTTCGACCGACTGGCCGACTCGCAGCGCGAGCTCGAGCGCGGCGTCACGTGCTAGATCGACATCCTCTGCCGCACGCCGTCGGCGGCCATGTCGGCGCCGCGGCCGCGGGCAACGATCTCGCCACGCTCCATCACCAGGTACTGATCGGCCAGTTCGGCGGCGAAGTCGTAGTACTGCTCGACCAGCACGATGGCCATCGTCCTGCGGTCGGCGAGCATGCGGATGACGCGGCCGATGTCTTTGATGATGCTCGGCTGGATGCCTTCGGTCGGTTCGTCGAGCATCAGCAGCCTGGGGCCGGCGGCCAGCGCGCGTGCGATCGCAAGCTGCTGCTGCTGCCCGCCCGACAGGTCACCGCCACGCCGCCCGAGCATCTGCCTGAGCACCGGAAACAGATCGAACAATTCAGCCGGGATCGGGGTGCCGCCGGGCCGCGTCGCCAGCCCCATGCGCAGGTTGTCTTCGACGCTGAGCCGGCCAAAGATCTCGCGGCCCTGCGGCACGTAGCCGATGCCCGCGCGGACGCGGTCGTAGGACGTGGCCTTGGTGATGTTCTTGCCGTCCAGCGCGATGGCGCCCGTCTTCACCGGCACCACACCCATCAGGCTCTTCAACAGCGTGGTCTTGCCGACGCCATTGCGGCCGAGCACCACCGTCACTTCGCCCAGCTTCGCCTCGAAGCCGACGTTGCGCAGGATGTGCGAGCCACCGTAGAACTGGTTGAGACCGTTGACTTCGAGCATCGTCATCGGCCCAGATAGACCTCGACCACCTTGTCGTTGGCCTGCACGTCCGACAGCAGGCCTTCGGCCAGCACGCTGCCTTCGTGCAGCACGGTCACCTTCTTGCGGCCCTGCGTGAGTTGCTCGACGAACTTCATGTCGTGCTCGACCACCACCAACGAATGCTGGCCTTCGAGCGAGAGGAACAGCTCCGCGGTGCGCTCGGTCTCCTCGTCGGTCATGCCGGCCACCGGCTCGTCGAGCAGCAGCAGTTTCGGGTCCTGCATCAGCAGCATGCCGATCTCGAGCCACTGCTTCTGGCCGTGGCTGAGCAGCCCCGCCGTGCGCCGGGCCTCGTCTTTCAGGTGGATCAGGCTCAGCACCTCGTCGATGCGGTCGAGCTGTTCGCCGGCCAGCTTCGAGAACAGGGAGGCCCGCACGCGGCGGTCGGCCTTCAGCGCGAGCTCCAGGTTCTCGAACACGTCGAGCTGCTCGTAGACGGTGGGCTTCTGGAACTTGCGGCCGACGCCGACCTGCGACACCTGCTGCTCCTTCAGGCGCAGCAGGTCGATGTTGCTGCCGAAGAAGACCTTGCCCGAGTCGGGCCGGGTCTTGCCGGTGATGCAGTCCATCATCGTCGTCTTGCCGGCGCCGTTGGGGCCGATGATGCAGCGCAGCTCGCCGACGTCGATGGTCAGGCTCAGCTTGTCGAGCGCCTTGAAGCCGTCGAAGCTGACCGTGATGTCCTCGACATACAGCGCCACGCCCTGGCCGAAGTACGGCTCGGCCGCGAGGAAGCGGCCTGCGCCCTGCCCTTGCTTCTCGGCGTGCGCCGCGCGGCGGGCTGCGCCGGCCTCCATCAGGTCGGGCGTCATGCCTTCTTCCTCACGAGGCCGATGATCCCGTTGGGCAGGAACAGCGTCACCGCGATGAACAGCGCGCCCAGGAAGTACAGCCAGAACTCGGGGAACGCCACCGTGAACCAGCTCTTCGCGCCATTGACGAAGAAGGCGCCGACGATCGGCCCGATCAGCGTCGCGCGGCCGCCCACGGCCGCCCAGATCGCCATCTCGATGCTGGCCGCCGGGCTCATCTCGCCGGGGTTGATGATGCCCACCTGCGGCACGTAGAGCGCGCCCGCCACCGCGCACATCACCGCGCTCAGGGTCCAGATCGAGAGCTTGTACGCGACCGGGTCGTAGCCGGTGAACATCACGCGCGTCTCGGCATCGCGAATCGCCTGCAACACGCGCCCGTACTTGCTGTGCACGATCGCGCGCGCCATCAGGAAGAAGGCGATCAGCACCAGACCGCTCAGCACGCACAGCAAGACGCGCATGTGCTGCGTGATCGGAATGCCGAGGATGCGCTTGAAGTCGGTGAATCCGTTGTTGCCGCCGAAGCCGGTCTCATTGCGGAAGAACAGCAGCATCGCGGCAAAGGTGAGCGCCTGCGTGATGATCGAGAAGTACACACCCTTGATGCGCGAGCGGAACGCGAAGTAGCCGAACACGAACGCCAGCAGGCCCGGCACCAGCACGACGAGCAGCATCTGCGCGACGAAGCTGTCGGAGAGCGCCCAGTGCCACGGAAACTCCTTCCAGTTCAGGAAGACCATGAAGTCGGGCATCGGCATGCGGTACTGGCCGTCGCTGCCGATCTGGCGCATCAGGTACATGCCCATGCCGTAGCCGCCGAGCGCGAAGAACAGGCCGTGGCCGAGCGAAAGGATGCCGGTGTAGCCCCAGATCAGGTCCATCGCCAGCGCGCAGATCGCGTAGCAGAGGATCTTGCCGAGCAGGCTGACGTAGAAGTCGCTGAGGTGCAGCGCGCTTGTCGGCGACACCCCGAGATTGAGCAGCGGCACCACGGCGGCGATCACCGTCGTGGCCGCCAGCACGCCGGTCCAGCCCCGGACACCGAGCATCGTCTTCATGCCTCCGCACTCCGGCCCTTCAACGCGAAGATCCCCTGCGGCCGCTTCTGGATGAAGATGACGATCAGCACCAGCACCATGATCTTGGCCAGCACCGCGCCCGAAAGCCCTTCGAGCAGCTTGTTCAGCACGCCGAGGCCGAGTGCCGCATAGACGGTACCGGCAAGCTGCCCGACGCCACCGAGCACGACGACCATGAACGAGTCGACGATGTAGCCCTGGCCGAGGTCGGGACCGACATTGCCGACCTGCGACAGCGCGCAGCCCGCCAGGCCGGCAATGCCCGAGCCGAGCGCGAAGGCGTAGGTGTCGATGCGCGCGGTGTTGACGCCCACGCAGGCGGCCATGCGGCGGTTCTGCGTCACGCCGCGCACGAAGAGGCCCAGGCGCGTGCGCGAGATCAGCGCCCACACGCCCACCAGCACCAGGATCGCGAAGCCGACGATCGCGATGCGGTTGAAGGGCAGCGTCAGGTTGCTCATCACGTCGACGCCGCCCGACAGCCACGACGGGTTCTCGACAGGCACGTTCTGCGCGCCGAAGATCGATCGCACCAGTTGCTGCAGCATCAGGCTGATGCCCCAGGTGGCGAGCAGCGTTTCCAGCGGCCGGCCATAGAGCCAGCGGATCACGCTGCGCTCGAGCGCGGCACCGACGAGCGCGGCGGCGACGAAGGAGACCGGGATCGCGAGCAGCACATACGCATCGAATGCGCCCGGCAGCCAGGCCTTGAACAGGTTCTGGATGACATAGGTGGCGTAGGCGCCGATCATCATCAGCTCGCCGTGGGCCATGTTGATCACGCCCATCAGGCCGTAGGTGATGGCCAGGCCCAAAGCCACCAGCAGCAGGATCGAACCCAGGCTGATGCCGGTGAAGACCACGCCCAGGCGCTCACCCCAGGCCAGGCGGCCTTCGATCGCACGCAACGCGACCGTGATGGCCGCGTTCACGTCGGCCTCGGTCTCGACCTTCTGCCGTTCGAGCAGCAGGGTCTTGGTGGCGGGCGTCCCGCTGGCACCGAGCGCGGTGGCGGCCTCCAGGCGCTTGGCCTTGTCGGCGCTGCCCAGCAGCATCGCGGAGCGGATGTGACCCAGCGACAGCTTGATTGCCGGCACGGTTTCCGCCGCAAGGGCCTTCTCGATCAGCGGCAACTTGGCCTCGTCGGGCTCACCCTGCAGCGTCTTCACCGCCTCGGTGCGCACGGCCACGTCGGACGAGAAGAGCTTGATCGATGCCAGAGCCGCATCGAGTTCGCCACGCATCTGGTTGTTGTTGATGACGTCTTCGGCCGTCTCCGGCACGGGCATTTCGGCACCGGTCACCGGGTCGAAGCCCTTGCCGTCCTTGACCACGAAGACGGCGGTGTCGGTGAACTTCACCGCGTCGTCCGACAGGGCCTGGATCAATGCAACGGTCTTCTCGTCCGCACCGCCGAGCACGGTATTGAGCGCGGCAATGCGGGTCTCGGCCTCGCCGACGGCGAGCGCGCGAGCCTGCTGCGGTGTGAGCGCGAGGGCGGGCGCGGCGCAACACAGGGCCACGATCAGCCAGGCCAAGCAGCGCAAGGGGGATAGGACGGACATGGCGGTGCAAGCGCGGCGGGCGCTCAGGACAGGCGAGTGAGTGGCGACGGGGACGGTGCAACCCACCCGCGGCCCGTCTGCGGCGCAGGCCGCAGACGGGGGATCGGGCGCGGCTTACTTCTTGGGTGCCGCGGCCACGACCACCGGCTCGTCCTTCTTGCCCTTGTTCTCGGGGATGAACGGACTCCACGGCTGGGCCTTGACCGGGCCCGGCGTCTTCCAGACCACGTTGAACTGGCCATCGGCCTTGATCTCGCCGATGAACACGCTCTTGTGCAGGTGGTGGTTCTTCTCGTCCATCTTCGAGGTGATGCCGCTCGGCGCAGTGAAGGTCTGGCCGGCCATCGCCGCGATCACCTTGTCGGTGTCGGTGCTGCCGGCCTTCTTGACCGCCTGCGCCCACATGTTGATGCCGATGTAGGTGGCTTCCATCGGGTCGTTGGTCAGCGGCTTGTCCTTGTGGCCGGCGATGCCCTTGGCCTTGGCGTAGGCGCTCCACTTCTTGATGAACTCGGTGTTGGCCGGGGACTTGATCGACTGGAAGTAGTTCCACGCCGCCAGGTGGCCGACCAGCGGCTTGGTGTCGACGCCGCGCAGCTCTTCTTCGCCGACCGAGAACGCCACCACCGGCACGTCCTTGGCCTTCAGGCCGGCGTTGCCGAGCTCCTTGTAGAACGGCACGTTCGAGTCGCCGTTGATGGTCGAGACCACCGCGGTCTTGCCGCCGGCCGCGAACTTCTTGATGTCGGCGACGATGGTCTGGTAGTCGCTGTGGCCGAACGGGGTGTACTTCTCGTCGATGTCGGAATCCTTCACGCCCTTGCTGTGCAGGAAGGCGCGCAGGATCTTGTTGGTGGTGCGCGGGTAGACGTAGTCGGTGCCGAGCAGCACCCAGCGCTTGGCGCCGCCACCGGCCTTGCTCATCAGGTACTCGACCGCAGGAATGGCCTGCTGGTTCGGCGCCGCGCCGGTGTAGAACACATTCTTCGACAGCTCCTCGCCTTCGTACTGCACCGGGTAGAAGAGCAGGCTGTTCATCTCTTCGTAGACCGGCAGCACCGACTTGCGGCTCACGCTGGTCCAGCAGCCGAAGGTCACGACGACCTTGTCCTGGCCGATCAGCTGCTTGGCCTTCTCGGCAAACAGCGGCCAGTTCGAGGCCGGATCGACGACCACGGGCTCGAGCTTCTTGCCGAGCAGGCCGCCCTTGGCATTGATCTCGTCGATGGCCATCAGCACGGTGTCCTTCAACACCGTTTCCGAGATCGCCATCGTGCCCGACAGCGAGTGCAGCACGCCGACCTTGATGGTCTCTTGTGCCAGCGCGGGTACGGCAAATCCAGCCGCCAGCAACGCGGCGGCGAGGGTCTTGAGGCCACTGCGGCGCAGCGGATTTTTCAGGCTCATGGGTTCTCCTTCAGATTGATCGACACGGTCCCGCCATCCCTATCGCAACACCCGTGCCAACCGTCACGGATTACGATGGCATCGAACCTGCTGAGGGCACCGCCATGGAACTGACCCCGCGCGAGAAAGACAAGCTGCTGCTCTTCACCGCTGCGCTGCTGGCCGAGCGCCGTCGTGCGCGCGGACTGAAGCTGAACTACCCCGAGGCCGTGGCGCTGATCAGCGCGGCCATCATGGAAGGCGCGCGTGACGGCAAGAGCGTGGCCGCGCTGATGAGCGAAGGCAAGACGGTGCTCTCGCGCACCGACGTGATGGAGGGCGTGGCCGAAATGATCGCGGAGATCCAGGTCGAGGCCACCTTCCCGGACGGCACCAAGCTGGTGACCGTGCACCAACCGATTGCATGACAAGCCAACCCAGTGCGCACCAACATGATCCCAGGCGAACTCTTCACCGATGGCCCCGACCTGGCACTCAACGCCGGGCGACGCACGATCACCGTGGTGGTCGAGAACGCCGGTGACCGGCCGATCCAGGTCGGCTCGCACTACCACTTCGCCGAGACGAACGCCGCGCTGCGCTTCGACCGCGGCGCGGCGCGCGGCATGCGCCTGAACATCCCGTCGGGCACCGCGGTGCGCTTCGAGCCGGGGCAGCAACGCACCGTCGAACTGGTGGACTACGCCGGCGATCGGGTGGTATTCGGTTTTCGCGGCCTCGTGCAAGGAGCGCTCTGATGAGCAAGATCGGCCGCCGCGCCTACGCCGAGATGTTCGGCCCGACCACCGGCGATCGCGTGCGCCTGGCCGACACCGAACTCGTCATCGAAGTCGAACGCGACCTCACGGTCTACGGCGAAGAGGTCAAGTTCGGCGGCGGCAAGACCATCCGCGACGGCATGGGCCAGTCACAACGGGTCAACGGCCCGCACCCGCACGAAGCCTGCGACTGCGTGATCACCAACGCGCTGATCCTCGACCACTGGGGCATCGTCAAGGCCGACATCGGCTTGAAGGGCTGCCGCATCGCGGCGATCGGCAAGGCCGGCAACCCCGACGTGATGCCGGGTGTGGACATCGTCATCGGCCCGGGCACCGAGATCATTGCCGCCGAGGGCCTGATCGTCACCGCCGGCACCGTCGACACCCACATCCACTTCATCTGCCCGCAGCAGATCGAGGAAGCGCTGATGGCGGGCACGACGACGATGCTCGGCGGCGGCACCGGGCCGGCCACCGGCACCTTCGCCACCACCTGCACGCCGGGGCCGGAGAACATCGCGCAGATGCTGCGGGCGGCCGACGCCTTCCCGATGAACCTCGGCTTCATGGGCAAGGGCAACGCCAGCCGGCCCGAGGCGCTGCGCCAGCAGGTCGACGCCGGCGCGGTGGGCCTGAAGCTGCACGAGGACTGGGGCACCACGCCGGCGGCGATCGACTGCTGCCTGTCGGTGGCCGACGAGACCGACACCCAGGTCGCGATCCACACCGACACGCTCAACGAGAGCGGCTTCGTCGAAGACACGATCGCCGCCTTCAAGGGCCGCACGATCCACAGCTTCCACACCGAAGGCGCGGGCGGTGGCCACGCACCCGACATCATGAAGGTGGTCGGCGAAGCCAACGTGCTGCCGAGCAGCACCAACCCGACCCGGCCCTACACCGTCAACACGCTCGACGAACACCTCGACATGCTGATGGTCTGCCACCACCTGGACGCCGGCATCGCCGAGGACCTGGCCTTCGCCGAGAGCCGCATCCGCCGCGAGACGATTGCCGCCGAGGACATCCTGCACGACCTCGGCGCGATCAGCATGTTCAGCTCCGACAGCCAGGCGATGGGCCGCGTCGGCGAGGTCGCGATCCGCTGCTGGCAGACGGCGCACAAGATGAAGACGCAGCGCGGCGCGCTGCCCGGCGACGGCGCCCGGAACGACAACTTCCGCGCCCGGCGCTACATCGCCAAGCTGACGATCAACCCGGCGCGCGCGCAAGGCATCGCGCACGAGGTCGGCAGCATCGAGCCCGGCAAATGGGCCGATCTGGTGTTCTGGCGCCCGGCGTTCTTCGGCGTCAAGCCGAGCCTGGTGATGAAGGGCGGCTTCATCGCCGCGGCCGCGATGGGCGATGCCAACGCCAGCATCCCGACGCCGCAGCCGGTGCACTACCGGCCGATGTTCGGCAGCTACGGCGGCGCGCTCGCGCGCACCTCGCTGACCTTCGTCAGCCAGGCCGCGCTCGCCTCCGGCGTGGCCGAGAGCTACGGCCTGCACAAGCGCCTGGCCGCGGTGAAGGCCTGCCGCACGGTGAAGAAGACCGACATGGTCCACAACGACTACCTGCCGGTGATGCAGATCGACGCCCAGACCTACGAGGTGCGCGCCGACGGCCAGTTGCTCACCTGCGAGCCGGCATCGGTGCTGCCGATGGCGCAGCGCTACTTCCTGTTCTGATCCTGCTGCGCGGGCCGTCGATACTCCGCCCATGCTTCACGTCAACAAGCGGATTGCCCAGGGCCGCGGCCTGGCCCCGGCCCTGCTGCGCCGAGCCGCGGCCGTCGAGCTGGACTGGGACACCCGGCAGAAGAGCCGCTTCGATGCCACCGACAGCACCGGCCGCCACCTCGGCGTGTTCCTGCCGCGCGGCCAGGTGGTGCGAGGCGGCGACGTGCTGGTGGCCGAGGACGGCTCCCTGGTGCGAGTGGTGGCCGCGCCGCAAGCGGTGCTGCGCGTGACCGCCTGCGCCGAGCACGGCACCGCGCTGGACTTGCCGCGCGCGGCCTACCACCTCGGCAACCGCCACGTGCCGCTCGAGGTCCAGGCCGACCACCTGCAACTCGAGCCCGACCCGGTGCTGGCCGCGATGCTGCGCTCGATGCACCTGATCGTCACCGAGCTGCAAGCACCTTTCGAACCGGAGGGCGGTGCCTATGCGCCGGATGGCCCGGTGCAAGGCGCGCAAGGCCACGGTCACGGTCACGATCACGGTCACGACCACGGTCACGGTCACGGTCACGGTCACGGTCACGGTCACGAATGAGTCCGACACCAGCCGCTCTGCTGCAACTGCTGTGGCTGGCCTCGCCGGCGCTGCCGGTGGGGGGCTTCAGCTACTCCGAGGGCCTCGAGGCGGCCATCGAGGCCGGCTCCGTACACGACGAAGCCAGCGCGCAGCGCTGGCTGCTCGACCAGTTGCATCTCAGCCTCGGCCGCAGCGAGCTGCCCTTGCTGGCGCAGGCGATCGCCGCCTGGGCCGCGCACGACGGCCCGCGCATTGCTGCGCTCAACGAGTGGGCACTGGCCACTCGCGAGACGAGCGAACTGCGGCGCCAATGCGAGCAGATGGGCCGCTCGATGCGCGACTGGCTGCGTCAGCGCACGCCCGACGACGCCCGCCTGCCCACGCTGGCCCGACTCGCGCCAGCGCCGGCCTGGCCGATCGCCTTTGCGCTCGCTGCGGCGCAAAGCGGCGCCGACGCGCGCGACGCGCTGCTGGCATTCGGTTTCGGCTGGGCCGAGAACATGGTGCAGGCGGCGCTGAAGGCGATGTCACTCGGTCAGTCCGGTGGCCAGCGCATTCTCGGCGCGCTGTCTGAAGCGTTGCCGGCGGTCGTCGACGCCGCGCTCGCGCTGCCCGATCAGGATCGGCAGGCCTTCACGCCGATGCTCGCGATCCTGTCGGCGCAACACGAAACCCAGTACTCGAGGCTGTTCCGCTCATGAGCTCGCCGGGCCGCCCCAAGAGCGAAATTCCCTCTCGGAGGGACGGCGCGCAGCGCCAAGGGAGCACCATGACATCGACGCTTCACAACATCCGCGGTCGCACCAAGAAACTCCCGCCGCTGCGCGTGGGCGTCGGCGGCCCGGTCGGTTCGGGCAAGACCACGCTGGTCGAGAAGCTCTGCAAGGCGATGCGCGAGCGCTGGAATCTTGTCGTCGTCACCAACGACATCTACACCAAGGAAGACCAGCGCCTGCTCACCGTGGCCGGGGCGCTCGAGCCCGAACGCATCGTCGGCGTCGAGACCGGCGGTTGCCCGCACACCGCGATCCGCGAGGACGCCAGCATCAACCTCGAGGCCGTCGATCGCATGCTCGACAAGTTCCCGGACGCCGACATCGTCTTCATCGAATCGGGCGGCGACAACCTGGCGGCCACCTTCAGCCCCGAACTGTCGGACCTGACGCTCTACGTCATCGACGTCGCCGGCGGCGAGAAGATCCCGAGGAAGGGCGGCCCTGGCATCACCAAG
Organism: uncultured beta proteobacterium; assembly: GCA_963783785.1. Classification (GTDB taxonomy): domain Bacteria; phylum Pseudomonadota; class Gammaproteobacteria; order Burkholderiales; family Burkholderiaceae_C; genus CADEEN01. The sequence continues at coordinate 438,884 of CAWAOQ010000006.1, forward strand.
AGCGACCTGCTGGTGATCAACAAGACCGACCTCGCGCCACATGTCGGCGCCGACCTGGCAGTGATGGAAGCCGACACGCGACGGATGCGCCCGCTGCACGCCAGCACGCGGCCCTACGTGATGACCAACCTGCGCACCAACGAGGGCCTGGCCGCCATCGTGCGCTTCATCGAGACGCGCGGCCTGCTCGAAACCGCGCCGGCCTGACGGCTGCACTGCCCCGCGCCGCGCGGTATCCTGCGCCCCCATGTACGCGTCCTTCTTCGGCCTCAAGCACGAGCCGTTCTCGATCGCGCCGGATCCGCGCTACCTGTTCATGAGCGAGCGCCACCGGGAGGCGCTGGCGCACCTGCTGTACGGCGTCAAGGGCGGCGGCGGCGGCTTCGTGCTGCTGACCGGCGAGATCGGAGCCGGCAAGACCACCGTCTGCCGCTGCCTGCTCGAGCAGATCCCGAAGCGCTGCAACGTGGCCTACATCTTCAACCCCAAGCTCACCGCGCTGGAGTTGCTGAAGACGGTGTGCGACGAGTTCCACGTGCCGTATCACCATGAGGGTCCGGGCACGCCGACGGTCAAGGATTACCTCGACCCGCTCAATGAGTTCCTGCTCAAGACGCATGCGGTGGGCCTCAACAACGTGCTGATCATCGACGAGGCCCAGAACCTGGGCATCGGCGTGCTCGAACAGCTGCGCTTGTTGACCAATCTCGAGACCAACCAGCGCAAGCTGCTGCAGATCGTGCTGATCGGCCAGCCCGAGTTGCGCACGATGTTGGGCCAGCCCGAGCTCGAGCAACTGGCGCAGCGCGTGATCGCGCGCTACCACCTCGGCGCGTTGACCGAGGCCGAGACGGTGAAGTACCTGCGCCACCGCCTCGGCGTGGCCGGCCTGACCGGCGCCAATCCCTTCACCAAGCGGGCGATGCAACGCATCCATCTGCGCTCGCGCGGCGTGCCGCGCCGCATCAACCTGCTGGCCGACCGCGCGCTGCTCGGGGCCTATGCCGACGGCGTGGCGCGTGTCGACCACCGCATTGTCGACAAGGCTGCGGCCGAGGTGTTCGGCCCCGACGCGCAGTTGCAGGCACTGCGGCGTGCCGCGCCGTGGGGGCTGGGGCTGGTGGCCGGCGTGGCGCTGGCCGGTGGCGTGGCACTGTGGCTGCAGCGCGAGCGGCCGGCGCCTGCGGCGATGATCGCGACACCAGCCACCTCGGCGTCGGCCGCACGCACGATGCAGCCCGCCGCAGCCTCGAGCCCGGCAGCGGCGACGAGCGCACCGGCGGCCTCTGCGCCGGCCGCCGTCGCACCTGCCGCACCCGCCGCGCCTGCAACGCCCCTTGTTCCTGGTCGCTGCCGATCTGCCCGCGCGTTTTGGTCCACCGCTGCGCCGTGAGGACGACGCATGGCGTGCACTGGCCGCGCTGTGGCGCATCAGCCTGCCCGAAGCCAATGGCGACCCGTGCGCACAAGCGCCGCCGTGGCAATGCTTCAAGAGCGCCAACGGCGGCCTGCCGCTGATCCGCCAACTCGATCGGCCAGGCTTCATCACGCTGCATGACGACGCCGGGCGGCCACTGCACGTGCTGCTGGTGGCGCTCGGCGACCGCACGGCCACGCTGCACATCGGCAGCCAGACGCAGACCGTCTCGCTGGTTTCGCTGGCCAACGTCTGGCAGGGCGACTTCGCCACGTTCTGGCAGGCGCCGGGTGGCTACCAGCGCACGCTCGGCGACGGTGACACCGGTACGCTGGTCGACCACCTGGCTGCGCAGCTCGCCAGCGTGCGCGGTGAAGCACCACCGGCAGCACGACAACGCTACGACGCGGCGTTGAAGTCCCGGGTGCAGGCCTTCCAGTTGGCCAACGGGCTGAAGGCCGACGGGCTGGCAGGGCCGACGACCTTCATGCAACTGGCCCGCGCTGCAGGCGACCGCAGCGAGCCAAGGCTCATCGACGGCCGCTGATGTCCTACATCCTCGAAGCGCTGAAGAAGGCCGATGCAGATCGCGAGCGCGAACGCGCCGGTGTGCCCGACCTGCGGGCACAGCTCGACGCGGCAGTCCCTGATGCCGACGCGGTGGGACAGAGCGCCCACTGGCGGTGGGCTGTGGCGGTCGCAGCGCTGCTGGTCGCCGCGGGCGCCTGGCAGTGGTTTGACGACGATGCGCCAGCACCACCAGAAACAGTCGCGCCGGCGGCGGTTGCCGCGCCCACCGCTGTACCGGCCGCTGTGCCCCTGGCCGTCCCCGCTCCCGTGGCACCGGCGCAGCCAGCTTCCCCCACCGCCATGCCAGCACCAGCCGTGCCTGCACCGGCACGGGCGCCGGTGCAGATCACGGCCCGGCCGGCGACCGCGGCGCCGCGCCCCGCGCCGGCGCCGAAGCCGGTGTCATCCGCCTCGGCGACCGCCGACGCGAAGCTCTACGCGCTGGCCGAACTGCCGCCGGACGTGCGCGCGCAGTTGCCGGCGCTGGCCGTGGGCGGCTCGGTCTACTCGCCTGCGGCTGCCAGCCGCATCGTGATCCTGAACGGCCAGGTGTTCCGCGAGGGCGATCAGCCGGTTGACGGGCTTGAGCGTCGAGCAGATCCGGCTCAAGTCAACGGTGCTGGCGTTCCGCGGCTACCGCATCGAACTCAAGCATTGAGACCGAGCAAATCACGGTACAGCGCAAGGTAGCTCGCTGCGGCCGTGTCCCAGCCGAAGTGCTGTGCCATCGCCCGGCGGCGCACGGCGCGCCATTCGCGCGGACGCGCCCACAGCGCGAAAGCCCGGCGCAACGTGCGCGTCAAGTCGGCGGCTTCGAAGCGTTCGAAGACGAACCCGGTGGCGCGGTCGTCGGCGAGGTCTTCGAGCGTGCAGTCGATCACCGTGTCGGCCAGGCCGCCGGTGCGGCGCACGAGCGGCAGGCTGCCGTACTTCAGTGCGTACAGCTGGGTCAGGCCGCAAGGCTCGAAGCGCGACGGCACCAGCGTCACGTCGCTGGCGGCAAACATGCGGTGGGCGAGCGCTTCGTCCAGGCCCTGACGCAGTGCGACCTGGCCGGGCCGGGCATGCGCTGCGCGAGCGAAGGCGGCTTCGAGCGCAGGCTCACCGTTGCCGAGCACCACCAACTGGCCGCCGCGGTCGACGATCTCGGCCACGGTCTCGGCCACCAGGTGCAGGCCCTTCTGCTCGGTCAGGCGGCTGACCACCGTGAACAGCGGCGCCTCGCGCTGGACCACGAGACCGCATTCGCGCTGAAGTGCGGCCTTGCAGGCCGCCTTGCCGGCGGCCTGCTCGGCGCTGTAGCGCTGTGCGATGGCGCTGTCGGTGGCGGGATTCCATACCGCTTCGTCGACGCCGTTCAGGATGCCCGACAGCACCGACGCGCGCGCGCGCAGCAGGCCGTCGAGGCCGCAGCCGAGTTCGGCACCCTGGATCTCGCGGGCATAGGTCGGGCTGACCGTGGTCAGGCGATCGGCGTAATGCAGGCCCGCCTTCATGAAAGACAACTGGTCATGGAACTCGACGCCGTGCAGCGTGTAGGCCGCTGCCGGCAGGCCCAGCTCGGCGAAGGTCGACGGCGGGAACAGGCCCTGGTAGGCCAGGTTGTGCACCGTGAACACGGTCGCCGCACGGCTTGCCGCCGACGCCCTCGAGAACGCCAGGTACGCGGGTGCGAGGCCGGCATGCCAGTCGTGGCCATGCACCAGTTGCGGCAGCCAGCCGGGGTCGAGGCCTTCGGCCAGCCGTGAGGCCGCCAAGCCAAGCAGCGCGAAGCGGCGGTGGTTGTCGGGATAGGGCGCCCCGACGGCGTCGTTGTAAGGATTGCCGGGCCGGCCGTAAAGCGCATCGTGATGCAGCAGGTAGACCGGTACGCCGGCCAGCGATGGTGCTTCGAAGCGCCCGGCCAGCAACCGGGCCGGCACACCACCCCACGGCGCGGCGCACGAGCCCACGTCGCGCACGTCGCGCAGCGCTGCCAGCAGCGCCGGGAAGGCTGGCAGCAGCACCCTCGCGTCGGCGCCCGCGCGCACCAACGCACCCGGCAAGGCGCCGATCACATCGGCCAGGCCGCCGGTCTTGAGCAGCGGGAAGATCTCGGCGCCGACGTGCAGCACCCGCAACGCGGCAGACCGGCGCCGCGACGGCGCATGCGCCCTCACAGCCGGGCCAGCATTTCGCGCGTGATCAGCACCACGCCACCTTCGGTGCGTTCGAAGCGGGACGAGTCGAGCGCCGCGTCTTCGCCGACCACCAGGCCTTCGGGCAGCTTGCAGCCGCGGTCGAGGACCACCTTGCGCAAGCGGCAATTGCGCGCGATCGTCACGCCGGGCAGCACCACGGCCTGGTCGATGCTGCAGAACGAGTGCACGCGCACGTTGGAGAAGAACACCGCATTGGTGACGTGCGAACCGCTGATGATGCAGCCCCCCGAGACGACGGTGTTGACGGCGATGCCATGCGTGCCATCGTGGTTGGGAACGAACTTGGCCGGCGGCAGCTGGCGCTGGTGGGTCCAGATCGGCCACTCGCTGTCGTAGATGTCGAGCTCGGGGTTGATCGACGCCAGGTCCAGGTTGGCCGCCCAGAACGCATCGATCGTGCCGACGTCGCGCCAGTAGGGCGGCGCGCCATTCGGGTTGACGATGCAGCTCATGCCGAACGGGTGCGCCAGCGCGCGGCCTTCGGCCACGATGCGCGGGATCACGTCCTTGCCGAAGTCGTGGCTCGAAGCCGGATTGGCCAGGTCTTCGTCGAGCACCTTGTACAGGTACTCGGCGTTGAACACGTAGATGCCCATGCTGGCCAGCGACACCTGCTCCTTGCCGGGCATCGACGGCGGATCGGCCGGCTTTTCGAGGAAGCTGGTGATCTTGCGCGCATCGTCGATCGCCATCACGCCGAAGGCGCTGGCCTCCTCGCGCGGCACCTCGATGCAGCCGACCGTGCAGGCCACGCCGTGCGCGACGTGGTCTTCGAGCATCAGCGAATAGTCCATCTTGTAGACATGGTCGCCAGCCAGCACGACGATGTACTCCGGGTGCGACGACTGGATGATGTCGAGGTTCTGGAACACCGCATCGGCGGTGCCGCGGTACCAGTGCTCTTCATCGAGACGCTGCTGCGCTGGCAGCAGATCGACCGTCTCGTTCATCTCGGCACGCAGGAAGCTCCAGCCGCGCTGGATGTGGCGCAACAGCGAATGGCTCTTGTACTGCGTCACCACGCCGATGCGCCGGATGCCCGAATTGACGCAGTTGGACAGCGCGAAATCGACGATGCGGAACTTGCCGCCGAAATACACCGCCGGCTTGGCGCGCTTGTCGGTCAACTGCTTCAGGCGCGAGCCTCGGCCGCCGGCCAGCACCAGCGCTACCGTTCGCCGCACCAGTTGATGCGCCTGCATGCCCGGCGATGCAATGTTGCGTTCCATGATCCGATCTCCCAGAGCAGCGACGAGCCCTCGGGCATTCTGCGGCACCCGTGTCGCGCCGCCATGAGGGCACACCCGTGACGATGACCAATCAGTAAGTCATTTTGTCGAGCAGAGCGACATCCGTTTGATGTCATTCGTCAAGGAAGCCGGCGAAAAATGGCCTGGCGGCAGTGAGGAGTTGGCGGCGCCGGCGACCGGGCCGGCGGCTGGGGCCGGTCGAGGCCCGAGCGCTCAACCGCCGATGGACGCCATCGCCTCGCCCATCCGCACCGCGCCCCCCGGCACCCATGCCGGGTTGAACTGCAACGGCCGCGCCGGGAACAGCAGCACCACCGTCGAGCCGAGCAGGAAGCGCCCCATCTCGTCGCCGCGCGCGAGGCTGACCTCGCGGTCGTCGTAGCGCCACTCGCGGATCTGCCCCGGCCGCGGCGGATTGACGACGCCATGCCAGGCCGTGGCCATGCTGCCCACGATGGTGGCGCCCACCAGCACCAGCACCCACGGGCCATGCGCACCGTCGAACGCGCAGACCACGCGCTCGTTGCGGGCGAACAGCCCTGGGACACCGCGCGCGGTGGTCGGATTGACCGAGAACAGATCGCCAGGCACGTGGATCATGCGGGTCAGCCTGCCGGCGCACGGCATGTGGACGCGGTGATAGTCCTTCGGGCTGAGGTACAGCGTGGCGAAGTGGCCGCCATCGAATGGCGCGGCAACCGTGGCATCGCCGCCGACCAGCGCGGTGGTGCTGTAGTGGTGGCCCTTGGCCTGCAGGATCTGGTCGCCCTCGATCGCACCGAACCGGCTGATCGCCCCGTCGACAGGACACACCAGGTCGCTCGCGGCCAGCGGGCGCGCGCCGGGTTTCAGCGCGCGGGTGAAGAAGTCGTTGAAGGTGGCATAACGGCCGATGTCGGGCTCGGCCGCTTCGGCCATGTCGACGCCGTACCTGCCGACGAACCAGCGGATCAGTGCCGTCGTCAGCGCGCCGCCGTGCGCGCCGGCCACCACTCCGGCAAAGGCCGTCAGTGCCTGCTTCGGCAACAGGTATTGCAGCGACACGGCCAAGCGCTCTGCCACCAGCGGGCCGAGCGTGTCGGTCGGGTCAGGCATGGGCCGTGTCAGCCGGTCAGCCGAATCAACGCAGCGGCGACAACTCGCGCAGCGCCTTCACGGCACCGTGCCCGACGGCGGCACCGAAACGCTTGGCAAAGCGTTCGGCCAGGTTCTCGTGCGGCGTGTAGTCGACGATCTCCTCGGCCTTGATCACCTCGCGGGCGACGTAGTCGAGGTTGCCGATCTTGTCCACCAGGCCCTGGCGCAACGCCTCTTCGCCGTTCCAGAACAGGCCCGAGAAGGTCTCCGGCGTCTCCTTCAGCCGCGCACCTCTGCCGTCCTTCACCACCTTGATGAACTGCTGGTGGATCTGGTCGATCATGGCCTTGGCATAGGCAGTCTGCTTGGCGTTCTGTGGCGAGAACGGATCGAGCATGCCCTTGTTCTCGCCGGCGGTCAGCAGGCGGCGCTCGACGCCGAGTTTCTCCATCGCGCCGGTGAAGCCGAAGCCATCCATCAGCACCCCGATCGAGCCGACCAGGCTGGCCTTGTCGACGTAGATCTCGTCGGCAGCCACCGCGATGTAGTAGGCACCCGAGGCGCACATTTCCTCGACCACCGCATAGACCTTCTTCTTGTGCAGGGCCTTCAGGCGCCGGATCTCGTCGTTGATGATGCCGGCCTGCACCGGGCTGCCCCCGGGTGAGTTGATGCGCAGCACCACGGCCTGCGCGCCACTGTCTTCGAATGCGCTCTTGATCGCCGCCACCATGCCCTCGGCGCTGGCCTCGCTGTCGGCGGAAATCTCGCCCCGCACTTCGATCAGCGCGGTGTGTGGGCCAGCCGGCGCGTTGACGTGGTTGCGCGCGACGAAGACGGCCCACAGCACGGCCAGCACGATACCCAACCAGGCCAGTCGGAAGAACACGCGCCAGCGTTGTTCGTTGCGACGTTCGCGCAGCAGCGAGAACGCGACCTGCTCGAGCGCGGCCTCGTAGGAGGGGCGCGCCGCTGCAGATGCCGCTGCCGGGGTGGACACCGGTGGCACGGTCGGTCCGACACTGGCCGGAGCCACCGGTTCGGAAGACTCGTCGGAAGGATTCATGAGGGCGTGCTCGGCTGAAGTGCAGGGGCGTCGGGCTCGTCGAAAGCCAACGGCGCGATGTCGCGAGAAGGATACCAATACACCTGTCCGTCGCTTTCGCTCACCGCCAGGGCCATCAGCCGGCCACGGCCGCAGGGGCCACCCACACAGCGGCCGCTCTCCGGTGCGTAGGTCGCACCATGGATCGAGCAGACGATGTTGCGCCGCTCGGCATCGAGGAACTCGCCCGGCTGCCAGTCCATCTCGGTCGGCACATGGGCGCAGCGGTTGATGTAGGCCACCACGCGGCCGTCGAAGCGCAGTGCGAAAGCCCGTGCGGGCTGGCGCCACAGCAGCACGTCGAACACCACCGCGCGACCGCGCTCGGCGAGTTCGTCCGCGCGACACAGGGGTTGCGCGGCGGCGTCCTGTTCAAGCATGTTGCAGCAGCCAGTCGTGCAACTCGCGCGTCGAGTGGGCGATGGCCAGCGGCCCGTAGTCGGCAAAGGCCTCGTGATCGTGCGCACCGAAACTCACCGCCACGCGCGGCGTGCCGGCATTGAGCGCCAGTTGCAGATCGTGGGTGGTGTCGCCGACCATCAGCGTGCGCGCGGGGTCGGTGCCGAATTCGTGCATCAACTCGAGCAGCATGCGCGGGTCGGGCTTCGACGCGGTTTCGTCGGCGGTGCGGGTGCCGTCGAACATGCCTTTCAGCTGAACATGGGCCAGCGCCTCGTCAAGCCCGCGGCGGCCCTTGCCGGTGGCCACCGCGAGCCAGTGGTTGCGGGCCTTCAGCGCGTGCAGCATCTCCAGCGTACCGGGAAACATCGACAGCTCGTGCTGGCGCGCGAAGTAGTGGTGGCGGTAACGCTTGCCGAGTTCGGGGTAGCGCTCGGCAGGCAGCCCCGGCACGGCATGCCGCAGCGCATCGACCAGGCCGAGCCCGATGACATAGGCCGCGTCGGCATCGCTCGGCACCGCCGCGCCGATATCGCGACAAGCGTCCTGGATGCAGCGCACGATCGACGCGGTCGAGTCGAACAGGGTGCCGTCCCAGTCGAAGACGATGAGGTCGAAGTGGCGGGTCATAGCTGGCTCAGCAGTGTCTCGCACTCGGCAGGCAAAGGCGCTTCGACCGCGATCCGCTCCCCACTCTCCGGATGGTCAAACGCCAGCCGCCTGGCGTGCAGGAACATGCGCGAGAAGCGGAGGTCGCCGCGCGCCAGTTGGCGGTTGAGCGCGAAGTCGCCGTACTTCGGGTCGCCGACGATCGGGTACCCCTCGTTGGCCAGGTGCACGCGGATCTGGTGCGTGCGGCCGGTCTTCAGCGTCACGTCCAGCAGCGTGAAACCGGCCAAGGACTGAACCACCCTGACCAGCGTGATCGAGCGCCGGCCATCGGCGTGGTCGGCCGCCACCGCACGCACCTGGCGCGTGCCTTCTGCATCCTGCGTCTTGTGCAGCGCCACGTCGATGACCTTCTTGTTGGCCGGCCAGGCGCCGGCGACCAGGGCGGCATAGCGCTTGTCGGTGTCCCGATTGCGAAACTGATCCTGCAAGGCGGTCAGCGCGCTGCGTTTCTTCGCCAACAGCAGCACGCCAGAGGTTTCCTTGTCGAGCCGGTGCACGAGTTCCAGGAAGCGCGCCGCGGGGCGGGCGCGCCGCAGCTGCTCGATCACGCCGAAGGCCACGCCCGAGCCGCCGTGCACCGCCACGCCGGCCGGCTTGTCAATGGCCAGCAGATGCTCGTCTTCGTACAGCACCGTGAACTCGCGCGCGGGGGCCGGGCTGGCACGCGCTGCCGGTTCGGCCACCCTCACTGGTGGCACGCGCACCTCGTCGCCGACCGCCAGTCGCGTATCGGCCGCCGCGCGGCCCTTGTTGACGCGCACCTCGCCGGAGCGGATGACCCGGTAGACATGGGTCTTCGGCACGCCCTTCAGGACGCGCAGCAGAAAGTTGTCGAGCCGCTGGCCCTCGCTGCCTTCGTCGACCACCAGCCGCTGCACCTGTGGGGCCTTGGCGCCCGGCGCCGCTTTCGCCCCTATAATGCTTTGGACCACGTTGTCGCCGTAAGTGCTTGATTCGCTGAGAGTTTAGCGGGCACGCACGGGATGCCGTGGAGGTGATGCAACGCTTGCGCCGAGGGGCGGGCCCGGTCCCCGAGTGACCCGGCAGCCCGGCAGTGCGAGCGGCAGAGACTCCGAACCAGAACCCCAGCCTGTGCGGCCCGATGAAGCCGCCGGGCGACCCATAAAAGGTTTCAGGTGTCGGGCACCGCGCGAAGCGCAGCGCCCGATACCCGCGTCCAGCCACCGGACCATGCTGTTGCCGACCGCCCTGCCCCCTCACGTTGCCCTGCCCCGGCCCTGCGCCGGTGTGCCCCAGGCTGCGCCGGGCAGCGCGGCAGGCGCAACCCGGCTCCGCGGGGCTGCCACGCACGCGCCAACGCTGCCCCGACGCTGCCGCTAGTCGCCACAAGCGATCAGCGCGCGTCGCCGCAGTCCAGGGCGATTCCTTGGCGGTTCTGTCGTGTTTCTCGTGCATCGGTGATGCCGCCGGCCTGCGGGCTGACGGATTCGGTTGTCTTGGAGTGCACGAAAACATGAAACGCATGCTGATCAACGCGACGCAGCCCGAAGAGCGTCGCCTGGCCATTGTCGATGGCCAGAAACTGCTCGATTTCGAGACCGAGATCGAGGGGCGCGAACAGCGCAAGGGCAACATCTACAAGGCCGTCGTGACGCGCGTCGAGCCGTCGCTCGAGGCCTGTTTCGTCGATTACGGCGAAGAACGCCATGGCTTCCTGCCGTTCAAGGAGATCTCGAAGAACTACTTCAGGGAAGGCGCCAGCGCGCGCGACGCGCGCATCCAGGACGTCATCAGCAATGGCCAGGAACTGCTGGTCCAGGTGGAAAAGGAAGAGCGCGGCAACAAGGGCGCCGCGCTGACGACCTTTGTCTCGCTGGCCGGCCGTTACCTGGTGCTGATGCCCAACAACCCACGCGGCGGCGGCGTGTCACGCCGCATCGAAGGCGAGGACCGCGAGGAGCTGAAGGACGCGCTGGACCAGCTGGAGTACCCGAAGGGCATGAGCCTGATCGCGCGCACCGCGGGCATCGGCCGCTCGGCGCCCGAGCTGCAGTGGGACCTGAACTACATGCTCAAGCTCTGGGACGCCATCGACGGCGCCGCCAAGGCCGGCAAGGGCGCGTTCCTGATCTACCAGGAGAGCTCGCTGGTGATCCGCGCGATCCGCGACTACTTCACCGTCGGACATCGGCGAGATCCTGATCGACACCGACGACATCTTCGAGCAGGCCCAGCAGTTCATGAACCATGTGATGCCCGAGTCGGCATCCAAGGTCAAACGCTACCGCGACGATGCCGCGCTGTTCTCGCGCTTCCAGATCGAGCACCAGATCGAGACCGCGTTCTCGCGCACCGTCAATCTGCCCGCGGGCGGCGCGATCGTGATCGACCACACCGAGGCGTTGGTCTCGGTGGACGTGAACTCGGCGCGCGCCACGCGCGGCGGCGACATCGAGGAGACCGCCACCCGCACCAACCTCGAAGCCGCCGACGAGATCGCGCGCCAGATGCGGCTGCGCGACCTCGGCGGCCTGATCGTCGTCGACTTCATCGACATGGAAGAGTCGAAGAACCGGCGCGAGGTCGAGCAACGCCTGCGCGACGCGCTGCGCAGCGACCGCGCGCGGGTGCAGTTCTCGTCGATCAGCAAGTTCGGCCTGCTCGAGCTCTCCCGCCAGCGGCTGCGCCCGGCGCTCAGCGAAGGCAATCACATCACCTGCCCGCGCTGCAACGGCACCGGCCACATCCGCGACACCGAATCGAGCGCGCTGCAGATCCTGCGCATCATTCAGGAAGAGGCGCTGAAGGACAACACCGCCGCGGTGCACGTGCAAGTGCCGGTGGAAGTGGTCTCGTTCCTGCTCAACGAGAAGCGTACCGAGATCACCAAGATCGAACTGAAGCAGCGCGTGACCGTGCTGCTGGTGCCCAACAAGCACCTCGAGACGCCGAACTACAAGTTGGAGCGCCTGCGCCACGACGACCCGCGGCTCGAGAACCTGCAGGCCAGCTACACGATGATCGAGGAGCCCGAAGACGAGGTCGGCATCACGCGCCGCGAGAAGGCCAAGGCCAAGCAGGAGCCGGTGATCAAGGGCATCCTGCCCGAATCGCCGGCACCGCTGGCCGTGCCCAAGCCCGCACCGGCCCCGGTGGCCGCACCGGCTCCGGCTCCGGCACCGCTGGCGATGCAACCGCAGCCGGCAGGCGGCGGCTTCTTCGCCTGGGTCAAGAAACTGTTTGGCGGCGGCGCAGATGCCGCGGCAGCCCAGTCCGGTGCGGTTGCCGGCGCGGCGCCTGCGGCGGCGGCAACTGCCGGCAGCCAAGGCAAACGCGATGGGCGTGGTGATCGCGGTGATCGCGGCCGTCGTGATGGTCGTCGCGAGGGCGGCCGTGAGGGCGGCGCCCGCGAAGGGGGCCGTGAAGGCGGTCGTGATGGCCGCCGCGATGGCCGCCGCGGTGAAGGCCGTGGCGAAGTCCGCGGCGAGGCCCGCACCGAAGGCCAGCGTGAGCGTGACACCAGCCGCCGTGACGCGCGCGCCGCCGACGCGGGGGCGGCAGCGACCGAAGCACCGGCTGCCTCCAGCGAGGCACGCGCCCCGCGCACCGAACGCGGTGAAGGCCGCCGTGGTGGTTCGCGCGGCGAGCGTGAGCCCCGCCCCGCGCCAGTGGCCGAAGACCAGGCACCCGCCACGCCCGCCTTCGTCGACACCATGCCCGCTGTCGAGGCCACACCCGGCGCGGTGCCCGAGACCGGCGACCGCGAAGGTGCACGCCGTCGCCGCCGTCGTGGTGGCCGCGGCCGGGGACGCGACGAAGCCGGCGCCGATGGCGTGACGATCGACGCCGAAGACAGCGTCGCCAGCACTCAGCCCATCGCGGTGGCCTACGAGCCGGAAGCCGAGGCGCCTGCCGAGGAGCAGCGCCAGGTCGAACTCCAGGCCGTCGCACCCATGGTCGAGTTGCCGGAGACCGCGCGCGCTGCGACGCCGACCCACCGCAGCGCCGATCGCTGCCTTGCAGACCGAACCGGAGGCACCGCGTGCGGCGCCGGCCGTGGCGATGACCGCCGCACCGATCGCTGCCACGCCGTACGTGCTGCCGACCGATTCGCTGGACGCGATCGCGCGTGACGCCGGCCTGCAGTGGGTGAACTCCGACGCCGACAAGATCCGTGCGGTTCAGGAAGCGATGGCCGGCGAACCGAAGCCGATCCACGTGCCGCGCCTGCCCAAGCCGCGCGTCGTGGTCGACGAAGGCCCGCTGGTGCTGGTGGAGACGAAGAAGGATCTGTCGCAGATCCGCCTGCCGTTCGACCCGGCGCCGCCGTCGGCGCCCTGAACGAGGCGGCGCCTGCGGGCGCCGCCAGAGGTGATGCGCTCAGGGCAGCCGCTCGAGCGCGTGCTGGTACGCGCTCGCGTGCATCAGTTCATCCCACGGCAGCGGCGCGCTCTGCGGCAACAGCTCGAGCCGGCGCCGCTCGCTGTCGGGCCGGGGCTGCCAGCGGCCCTGCTGCGCCGCGCTGCGCAGGCCCTCGAGCAGTCGATCGATCGGGGCGCCGCCGTCGATCGACTGATTGCACAGCAACACCATGTCGCAGCCGGCATTGAGCGCGGCCAGCGCGGCATCGAGATGGCCGCCTGCGACCTTGGCGCCTTCCATGCTGAGGTCGTCGGAGAACACCGCGCCGGCAAAGCCGAGTTCGCCGCGCAGGATGTCTTCGAGCCAGTGGCGCGAGAAGCCGGCAGGCAGGGCGTCGACCCTGGGGTAGATGACGTGCGCCGGCATGACGCTGGCCAGCGTGGTCGAAAGCCACTCGTAGGGCTTGGCGTCGTCGGCCAGGATGGCCTTGAGCGTGCGCCTGTCGATCGGCACTTCGTGGTGGCTGTCACCCCGCACATGGCCGTGGCCCGGGAAGTGCTTGCCGCAATTGGCCATCCCGGCGCGCAGCAGGCCGTGCATCAGGCTCTTGGCCAGCATCGCGACGACACGTGCATCGCGGTGAAAAGCGCGATCGCCGATCACGCCGCTGGGGCCATGATCGAGATCGAGCACCGGCGTGAAGGACAGGTCAACGCCGCATGCGCGCAACTCGGCGCCGAGCACATAGCCCGCAGCGCTGGCGGCATCGGTGGCGGTCAATGCATCGCGCATCCACAGCTCGCCCAAGGCGCGCATCGGTGGCAGATGGGTGAAGCCATCGCTGCGAAAGCGCTGCACCCGTCCCCCTTCGTGGTCGACGCAGATCAGCACGTCGGGACGCAGCGACTTGATCTCGGCGGTCAGCTCGGTCAGCTGCCGGCGATCCTGCCAGTTGCGCGCGAACAGGATCAGCCCGCCAGTCAGTGGGTCGGCCAGGCGACGACGGTCGTCGTCGCTGAGCGTGGTGCCGGCAATGTCGAGCACGACCGGGGCGTGGACGGTGTGGAAGGCGTTCATGACGCGATTCTCGTCTGCTCGACCACCACGAAGGCAGTGGCGTAATCGGATTCGTCGCTGACGCTGACGTGGGCGACCAGGCCACGCGCGGCGAACCACGTGGCCAACGCACCATGCAAGCGAATCTGCGGCTGGCCACTGGCCGCCTTGACGACCTCGCAATCGCGCCACGTCATCGGCATGCGCATGCCCAGGCCGATGGCCTTGGAAAAAGCCTCCTTGGCAGCGAAGCGCGTGGCCAGGTAGGCGGTGCCGCGCGTGTCCAACTTGGCGCGGCGTGCGCGAAAGACCTCGAGCTCGTGGGGCCCGAGCACACGCTCGGCAAAGCGCTCGCCGCGGCGCGCCAGCGTCACCGCGATGCGACGGATATCGCAGAGATCGGTGCCGACACCGTAGATCAAGGGGCAGCCTTTGCGTAGGCACGCTGGATGCAGCGCTGGTAGTCTCGAACCGCCTCGGCATAGCCGAGTTCAAGCGCATCGGCGATCAGTGCGTGGCCGATCGACACCTCCTGCACGCCGGGCACGGCGCGCAGGAAGTCGGTCAAGTTGGCGCGATTGAGGTCATGGCCGGCGTTCAGCCCCAAGCCGACCGCCAATGCCGCTTCGGCAGCCGCCACGTAGCGGGCCAGCACAGCAGCGTGCTCCGGCGTGCCATGGGCCGCCGCGTAGGGTTCGGTATACAACTCGACGCGGTCGGCACCAATGGCGGCCACCGCGGTCATCAGCGCCGGCTCCGGGTCCATGAACAGGCTGACGCGCACGCCAAGCGTGCGCGCTTCGGCGACCATCGGCGCCACGCGTTCGAGATCAGCCAGTGCAAAGCCGTGGTCGCTGGTGAACTGTCCCGGCGCGTCGGGTACGAAGGTGCACTGCTGCGGCCGGTACTTGCGCACGAAGCCCATCAGGTTGTCCAGAGGATTGCCTTCGATGTTGAACTCGGCGTGCGGCCAGCCCTGCAGCAGTGCCGCCAGATCGCCGACATCGTGCGCGCGGATGTGCCGCTCGTCGGGCCGCGGGTGCACGGTGATGCCTTGCGCACCGGCCTCGAGGCACAGCGTCGCCGCGCGAGTCACGCTCGGGATGCCAAGGTGGCGGGTGTTGCGCAACAGCGCGACCTTGTTGACGTTGACCGACAACGCACAGCGAGAGTCGCGGGAGCGAGCCTCGGGAGCGATCAATGGGTTCATGGCGGCGTCCTCGGCAGCAACGGCTGCAAGTCGCGCAGCACCTGGCGCGTGCGCAACGGAACCGCACCGAGATGATAGGCAAGCAACTCGCGCAACAGGCGGCGCAGCGCCGCTGCCGGCCCGGTGCAGTCGCGTTGCAGTGCCACGAGGTCGTCACTGTCGAGCGCTGCCTGCAACGCCAGCAGGTCGGCGCCGGTGATCGCAGCGGCCTGCCCCGAATCGGCCGCCGTCACGCCCACTTCAGGCCGCAACAGGTAGACCGCTTGAGATTCGACCGGGACATGCGTTGCCGTTACGCGGGCCAGGTCGGGTAGCAGACCGATCTCGCGCAACAGCCGCAACTCGAACGCCCGCAGGGCCGCGCCTTCGCCGGCACCGCCGAGCCGCGACAGTGTGGCTGCATAGGCGTCCCACAGCGTCGGGTGCGGGTCTTCGCGTGCCAGCAGCTTCATCAGCAACTCGTTCAGGTAGAAGCCGGCAAACAGCGCATCGCCGCCGGCCACCGGCGCGCCGCCGGCCCACTCCGCACTGCGCAGGTTGTGCACCTCGGCGTGTGCGGCACCCTGCGCCGTGCGCCCGAGCGTGGCATGCAGCCGCTGGAACGGCCGCAATACCGAACGCAGTTGCGAGGTCGGCCGCTTGGCGCCCTTGGCAGCCACCGCCACGCGGCCAAGCTCGCGGGTGAACAGGTCGACGATCAGGCTCGACTCGCTCCAGTCATAGCGGTGCAGCATGTAAGCCGACAACGGTGAGGCGCCGCCACGGCTGCTCATCGGGCCAGGGCGTGCAGCGCCGTCAGCGTCGCTCGGCAGGCGTCCTGGTCGCTCACCGTCAGCCTCTGGAAAGCGGCCTCTGCGCAAGCGACGTTGCGCGCTCGCGCAACGGCGTCGCCCCGGGCATGCTGCGCGCGCGCGATCGCCTCGTGCGCAAAGAAGAACTCGTAGGCAGGGGCATCGTTTTGCGTGCAGGCAGCCAGGCACTGGGCCGCGAATTGCAGTGCCCGGTCGTTGAGGCCGGCCGACAAATGGCACAGCGCGAGCCCGTAGTCGCCGCGCTCGACCTCGAGCCAGGTGCCGGCCTGCGCCCAATGCGCCCTGCTGGCGGCGGCGAGATCGAGCATGGCGGCAGTGTCTTCGGCGCTGCGCGCGCTGCCGCGGTCATGCAATTCCCAGGCCATGTTGTTGCATGCGACAGCGAGCGGCCGGTGCACCGCGGCGCCGACCCGCGGCAGATCGGCCAGGCGTTCGCGCGCCCCGCGCAGCAGCGCCATCGCGCGCTCGGTCTGGTGGCGCCCGAGGCTGATCGCCGCGGCGGCGGCCTCGCTGCGGACCTCCTCCTCGAGCGTGAAGCCGGTAAGGTCGGCGCGGCCGGTTTGCGCCAGCGTCAGGCTTGCGACGCCGACGCGCAGTGCCGACTGCACCCCGGCGTCAGCGAGCGGGTGGTCGGCCAGTGCGCGCAGGCGCCAGCGGCCGTCGTCGAACGCACCCAGATGCTCGCCGCACAAATGCACGACCAAACGCGCCAGTGCGCTCAGCTGATCGGCGGTCTCGGGCGCCGGCGTCTGCGTTCGCAGACGCAAGGCGACCGCTTCGGACTGGTCCGCGTGGTCGGTCCAAGCCTGCTGGAGAAAGGTGTCGAAGGTCGAAGCCATGACTGCCTCACTCGTATCCGTAGCTGCGCAGATGCTCCTCGCTGTCGGCCCAGCCGGAGCGCACCTTGACCCAGAGTTCGAGGAATACCTTGGCGTCCCACAGCCGTTCGAGTTCCTGGCGTGCCTCGCTGCCGATGCGCTTCAGGCGCGCGCCGCCGTCGCCGATGACCATGCCCTTGTGGGCCTCGCGCTCGACCACGATCGTGGCGGCGATACGGCGCAGGTTGCCCTCTTCCTCGAACTTGTCGATCACCACCGTGCAGCTGTAGGGCAGTTCGTCGCCGGTCAGGCGAAACAGCTTCTCGCGGATCAGTTCGCTGGCCAGGAAGCGCTCGCTGCGGTCGGTCAGCGCGTCTTCCTCGTGGAACCATTCCTGCTCCGGCAGGTAGGGCGCGACGATCCCGAGCAGGCGCTCGACGTCTGCCGGCTTCTTCGCCGACAGCGGCACGAATTCGGCGAAGTCTCGACGCTCACGCATCGCCGCCAACCAGGGCATCAGCTCGGCCCGGCGCTTGACCTCGTCGAGCTTGTTGGCGACCAGCAGCACCGGCTTGTCTTCGGGCAGCAGGGCCAGCACTTTCGCGTCGTCGAGACTGAAGCGGCCGGCCTCGACCACGAACAGCACCACATCGACGTCAGACAGCACCGAGCGCACAGTGCGATTGAGATTGCGGTTGAGCGCATTGCCATGGCGGGTCTGGAATCCCGGCGTGTCGACGAACACGAACTGCGTTGCAGCCAGCGTGCGAATGCCGGTGATGCGGTGGCGCGTTGTCTGCGCCTTGTCCGACGTGATGCTGACCTTCTGGCCGACCAACGCGTTCAGCAGCGTGCTCTTGCCGACGTTGGGGCGCCCGACGATGGCCACCAAGCCGCAGCGACGGCGTGCGTCAGCCGCCACGAGATCGGTCATGACCCAAGCGGCCCGCCGGGACGGTCGCTGGCCTGCAATGTCGCCAGCATGCGCCGCGCGGCCTCCTGCTCGGCAATGCGGCGCGATTTGCCTTCCCCATGTTCGGCAAGGCCGAGCGCAGCGACAGCGCACTCGACATCGAAAGTCTGCGCATGGGCCTGACCACGGGTGGCGACGATGCGGTAGGCCGGGACGGGGAGCTTGCGCGCCTGCAGCCATTCCTGCAATTCGGTCTTGGCATCCTTGCGCCAGTTGTCGACATCGGTGGTCGCGATGGTTTCACCGAACAGGCGCTGCACGACCGCCTGCGCCGGCGCGAAGCCGCCGTCGAGGAAGGCCGCGCCGATCAGCGCCTCGAGCGCGTCCGCCAGAATCGATGGTCGTTGTGCGCCACCGCCGCGGGCCTCGCCGTCGGACAGGCGCACGACCTCGGGCAAGCCGAGCGTCAACGCCAGCCGGTGCAGGCTGTCCTCGCGCACCAGGTGCGCGCGCACGCGGGTCAGGTCGCCTTCGTCCGAACCGGCGAAGCGTTCGTACAGCAGCGCCGAGATGGCCGTCTGCAGCACCGCATCGCCCAGGAACTCAAGACGCTCATTGTGGTCGGTGCCCGCGCTGCGATGGGTGAGCGCGCGGGTCAACAAACCCGGCTGCAGGAATCGGTAGCCGAGACGTTGCTGCAGAACGTCGAGTCGATTGTCCATGCCCACCGACGAGGCGGCTAGTTGGAGCGGCCCTCGCCGCGGTACTTGATCAACAGGAACACGGGCTCGAAGATCTCGACTTCCTTGTCATAGGCGAAGCGGATCACGACCTGGTCGTTCTCCTTGGTGATCTGCAGGTCCTTGCCGCCGATGCTCGCGATCGAATACTCGATCTCCTTCTGCTTCTCGAAGGCTTCGCGCGCCTGGGCCACGGTGGACGGCGCCTCCTTGGCGATCTTCTGCACCGCTCGCAGGATCGTCGAGTACTCGTTGACCGTCGGCACGACGCGCACCACGATCAAGGCCACGAAGGCCACCACGATGGCCCAGAGCAGCAGACCGATCAACGTGATGCCGCGTTGGGCGCTGGCGGGTTGGCAGGCACGATGCATGGATCGATCTCCGATAGAGGTAGGTGAGGTCGGCCGCGGTCAGTGAAAACTGCCGATACGCCCAAGGTTACCGAAATTCATCCATACAAAGAAGGCTCGGCCAACGAGATTGCGGTCCGGCACGAAGCCCCAATAGCGCGAGTCGACCGAATTGTCGCGGTTGTCGCCCATCACGAAGTAGTGCCCGGCGGGCACCTTGCACGTCACGCCGTCGACGTTGTAGCGGCAGGCCTGGCTGTTCGGGAAGTTCTGTGCCCCGGGGATGAATGACGGCCGGTCTCGGTCGATCAGGATGCGGTGCTCGACGGCACCCAACTTCTCGCTGAACTGCTGCGCATAGCGAAGGCTGTCCTCGTCGTAGTACTCCGGCAGCGACGCCGTTTCGATGAGTTGGCCGTTGATGGTCAACGTCTTGTTCAGGTAGGCCACCTCGTCACCCGGCAGGCCGACGACGCGCTTGATGTAGTCGATGCGGGGATCGGGCGGGTAACGGAACACGACCACGTCGCCTCGGGCCGGATCCTTGTTCGCGCACGATCTTGTGGTTGATGACCGGCAGGCGCACCCCGTAGTCGAACTTGTTGACCAGGATCAGGTCGCCCACCTGCAGCGTCGGAACCATCGAACCGGACGGGATCTTGAACGGCTCGAACAGGAACGAGCGCAGCAGGAAGACGATCAGGATCACCGGGAACAGGCCGGCCGTCCAATCCAGCCACCACGGCTGCATCAGCAGTCGTTCCCTGGCTTCGGCGACGTTATCGTCGACCTGAGAGATCCCTTGCTTGACCAGTTCGACGCGGCGGGCGGCCTGCCGTGCCTCCAGTTGCGCCGCCGCGGCTTCGCGTGCGGGCCTGAAACGCAGCCACTCGGCGAGCCAGTAGGCGAACGTCACGATCGTCAGCACGAACAACAGCAGCGAGAAGTTGCCGATCCAGTGGCCGAAGAACCAGCCCCCCAGGTAGACCACGAGCGCGCCGTACAGCAACCCGGTGAGTGTTCCCATCAGTCCCATCAATCGTCCACCTGCAGAATGGCCAGAAACGCTTCCTGCGGCACCTCGACGGCGCCGATCTGCTTCATGCGTTTCTTGCCGGCCTTTTGTTTTTCGAGCAGCTTCTTCTTGCGGGTGATGTCGCCGCCGTAGCATTTTGCCAGCACGTTCTTGCGCAAGGCCTTGATGTTCTCGCGCGCGATGATGTTGGCGCCGATCGCGGCCTGGATCGCGACGTCGTACATCTGGCGGGGGATCTGCTCACGCATCTTGGCCGCCACCGCACGCCCCCGGTATTGGCTCTGAACGCGGTGCACGATGATCGACAGCGCATCGACGCGGTCGCCGTTGATCAGCAGGTCGACCTTCACCACATCGGCGGCGCGGTACTCCTTGAACGCGTAGTCCATCGAGGCGTAGCCGCGAGACACGCTCTTGAGCTTGTCGAAGAAGTCGAGCACGATCTCGGCCAGCGGCAGTTCGTAGGTCAGGTGGACCTGCCGACCGTGATAGGCCATGTTGATCTGCTGGCCGCGCTTCTGGTTGGCCAGCGTCATCACGGGTCCGACGCAGTCCTGCGGCATGTACAGCTGCACGGTAACGATCGGCTCGCGGATCTCGCGGATGCGTCCGGGGTCGGGCATCTTGCTGGGGTTTTCCACCAGCAGCACGGTGTCGTCGTTCAACTCGACTTCGTAGACCACGCTCGGCGCCGTGGTGATGAGATCCTGGTCGAACTCGCGCTCGAGGCGCTCCTGCACGATCTCCATGTGCAGCAGACCGAGGAAGCCGCAGCGAAAGCCGAAACCCAGCGCCTGGCTGACTTCGGGTTCATAGCGCAGCGAGCTGTCGTTGAGCTTGAGCTTCTCGAGCGCGTCGCGCAGCGACTCGTACTCGCTGGCCTCGGTCGGGTACAACCCGGCGAAGACCTGCGGCTGGATTTCCTTGAAACCCGGCAGGGCTTCGGTCGCCGGACCGGCGTTGTTGGGCAGCTTCTTCTCCAGCGTCACCGTGTCGCCGACTTTGGCCGCCTGCAACTCCTTGATGCCGGCGATGAGGAATCCGACTTCACCCGCGTTCAGCTCGTCGCGCGGTACCGACTTGGGCGTAAAGACGCCCAGCTGCTCGAGCGGGTAGACGGCATTCGTGGCCATCATCCGGATGCGGTCGCCCTTCTTCAGGCTGCCGTCGACCACCCGCACCAGCATCACGACGCCGACGTAGTTGTCGAACCAGGAGTCGATGATCATCGCCCGCGGCGGCCCATCGGGTGCGCCTCTGGGCGCCGGCATCCTTGTGATCACCGCCTCGAGGATCGCGTCAATGCCCTCGCCGGTCTTGGCCGAACACGGGATGGCCTGGCTGGCATCGATGCCGATCACGTCCTCGATCTCGGCCTTCGCAGTCTCCGGGTCGGCCTGCGGCAGGTCCATCTTGTTCAGCACCGGCACCACTTCGACGTGCAACTCGAGCGCGGTATAGCAGTTGGCCACCGTCTGTGCCTCGACGCCCTGGCTGGCATCGACCACCAGCAGCGCGCCCTCGCAGGCCGACAGGGAACGGCTGACCTCGTAGCTGAAGTCCACGTGCCCCGGGGTATCGATCAGGTTCAGGTTGTAGACATGGCCGTCGCGAGCCTTGTATTCCAGCGCCGCGGTCTGCGCCTTGATGGTGATGCCGCGCTCGCGCTCGATGTCCATCGAGTCGAGCACCTGGGCCTCCATTTCTCGGTCGGACAGACCACCACAGCGCTGAATGATGCGATCGGCCAGCGTGCTCTTGCCGTGGTCGATGTGGGCAATGATCGAGAAGTTGCGGATGTGGTTCATCGAAGCCCCGGCGGGCATTGCGAGCGCGATTCACGACGCAACGTGAACACGCAAAGTGCATAAAAAAAGGCGCGTCGAATCAGTGACGCGCCTTCCAACAAAACGTATGGCAACTGCTTGTTGGGCTTTCATTGTAGCCAAAGCCACCTCGCTGGAACCCGCGCCAACCCTTGTTATTTCGTCGTTGCAGGGTACCAACATGAAAATCCATCAACAGCTTATCCACAATGTCTTGTGGATTCGCTGGGGACAGTTTCAAAGGCCGTCACTCCGTCCTCTCAGCGTCTGAAAAGGCGGTCGTTCCGCCGCGAATTATACGCATCGCGATACCCAATGGCCCTTGAACGGATACCGAAGTGAACATAAGCTCACATTCGTGGCCGTTGGCGGACAACGCCGATATTTCATCAGGCGGAAAGACCGGGCCGACGAGTCGCCCGCCAGGCTTGGCGCCAAGCGTCAGCGTGACGTCGGGCGAATCACCAGATAGTTGGTCCACTCGCCGCGCCGCACCATCACGCTGATCGGGCGTGACTTGTCGGCCTTGGCGACCAGCGAGTTGAATTGCTTCGCATCGGTGACCTCGGAGTTGTCGAGCGTCACGATGACGTCGCCCTCGCGCAGGCCAGCACGCGCCGCCGCACCTTCCACGGACTCGACGCGCACGCCGCCGCGCAGTTTCAGTTCGCGCTTTTGTGCTTCGCTCAGATCCGACACCGCCAGGCCGATAGCGCTCTTGGGCACGGCGGGCTGCGCTTCACCGCCCTGCGCGACGCGTCGCGGACGCTCGGGCTCGAACTCCACCACCGTGACCGCGATGTCGCGATAGGCGCCGCGGCGGAAGACCTGCAACGTGGTCTTCGCGCCGGGCTTGGTTGCACCGACGATGCGCGGCAGGTCGCCCGACTTGTCGATCGGCTTGCCATCGACCCGGGTGATGATGTCACCAGCCTCGACGCCTGCCTTGTCAGCCGGCCCACCGGCCTCCACACCCTGGACCAACGCGCCGGCCGGTTTGCCCAGCCCGATCGACTCGGCCACTTCCTTGGTCACCGGCGCGATCGTCACGCCAATGCGGCCACGGATCACCCGCCCGCTGGCGCGCAGCTGGTCGGAAACGCGAATCGCCTCGTCAATAGGTATCGCGAACGAGATCCCCATGTAGCCACCCGATCGGCTGTAGATCTGCGAGTTGATCCCGACGACTTCGCCGCGCATGTTGATCAACGGCCCACCCGAGTTGCCGGGGTTGATCGCCACATCGGTCTGGAGCAGAGGCAGGAACTCGCCGGTATCGCGCTGCTTGGCGCTGACGATGCCCGCCGTCACGGTGTTTTCGAGGTTGAACGGAGAGCCAATGGCAATCACCCACGCACCGACCTTGAGCTGGTTGACGTCACCGATCTTGACCGTCGGCAAGCCACTGGCCTCGATCTTGACCACCGCCACATCGGTTCGCCGGTCGGTGCCGACGATGCGGGCCTTGAACTCGCGTTTGTCGGTCAGGGTGACGATCACTTCATCGGCGCCGTCGACCACATGGGCGTTGGTCATGACGTAACCGTCGGCAGTCAGCACGAAGCCCGAGCCGATGCCGCGCTGCTGCGGTTCGCTGTCTTCCTCCTGCGGACCACCGCGCCGCGGCGGCTGCGGATTGTTGGGCAGTGGAATCCCGAAACGGCGGAAGAACTCGCGCATCTGCTCGTCAATCTCGCCACCACCTCCGCCTTGCGCGCTCCCGCGACCGCGCTCGGACGTCCGGATGTTCACCACGGCCGGGCCGACACGCTCGACGAGTTCGGTGAAATCCGGCAGCTCGCGCACCTGAGCCTGCGCCGGGGTTGTCGAGATCGAAGCGACGGCGGCCCCCAGCGCCAGGGCGATAAGGCCAGCACTGACGCGACGGCGCAGCAGGGGGGCAAGAAGCGGAACGGCAAAGTCGTGAGTCATGGTTTCAGAAGGAAGGGCTGCAATTGACAATCAGCGCACGAGGGGCGCAACAGGACGACAGAAAACATCACCGGCAATTCAGCGCGTGCGCTCCAACGCCGCCGCGAACTGCTTCAACGTGGCCATCGGCACGTCACCCATCACCGTGACCCAATGCGACCCGAGCGCCTGCCGCAGCGTATGGGTCGCGCCAAACGCGGCGGCGCCAGGCCGGTGGCGGTCTGCACGAAGAGGTTCGATGAATACCGACACATGCGTCAGACCATCGGAGAAGATGGTCTGCAGAACGTCCACCGCCAGATTGCGGTCGCTGTCGCCGGCCGCTTCCAGGCTGCGCTTGACGCAACTGATCTGGGTGAAGCCGGGCACCGGTGACTTCAGTTGCCAGCCCTCGGCGGAGAGATCCGTGCGCTGCGGTGCGCTGTGCATGACACGGTAGCCGTCGAGCTTCTTCATCGGTTTCAAGACGCTCTCGGGCTGCGATTTGATGCCGATGGTCAGGTCCGTGAATGCTGCCGTCTCCAGCACCCGGCCATCCGGCGCCAGCACATCGGCACGCAGCAGCAGCCCGCTGCCCTGATCGGCCCACAGGCGTTGCGCAAATCGGTGGCCATCGCGCGGCCGCAACAGGAACACTGCGGCGTCGTACCCCGCCACCCGGTCGCCGATCTCGGCAATCATCTCGTAGCGATCGAACAACTGGTCGGCACTGCCACTGAGCACGGCCGGAAAGAGCGCCACGGCGTCGCGCTGTTCGGTGCGTGCGATCTTGGCAGTCGGCCAGAGTGTCAGGACCTGATCGTTGTGACGGTAGACCCGGCGCGCCTGGCCATCGAGCACCTCGATGCGCTCGAAGATCTGGTTGCCCTCGCAATAGTGCGCCAGACGGGAACTCGACATGCTGCCGCCCGCCGACACGACCAGCGTGCCCTGGTAGTTGCGCTGACTGGCGGCACTGTGGATGCGCTGCAGCCAGCCGCGGGCATCGGCCTGGGGCACGGCTTGCTGTGCGCCGCCGGCGCGCACCATGGTCGGCAGCAACAGCACCGCTGCGCCAGTCAATGCGGCCGCCACGAGCCCGCGGCCTAGCCAGGCGGAGAAGGGGTAGGCGTCGCGCCGCATTCAGCGCCCTGGCGTCGCAATGGCAGTGCTGCGCAACACACCGCCCGGCACGGTGAGCAGCGAGGTATCGCCGTACTGCTTGTGGGCTGCCAGATAGCGGTCGAGTTCGGCACTGCGGATCAGGTTGCCATCGACGACCATGTCGCCCGACGCCGAAGCCTCCGCCTGCGTACCGGGACCAGCAGGCGCGACTTTCGAATTCGCCATCACTGCCGCGCGATCGGGTACCGCGGCGCCGGGCACAGCCATGCGGGTCACCACCAGAACGCCCGCAACAGCAACGAAACCCGCGGCGATGGCCGCCGGGGCGACCCAGGCGTGCCGCCTTACCGCACGCTTGGCGAGTGTCTCTGGTGCAAGTACCACGGGCTCAAGGGCCAGTCGCTCGCGCAAGCGGCCGAGAAACGGCGCGTCGCGCTGCGGCGCGAAGGGCAGATCCTCACTTCGCATCAACTCGCCGATCAGATGGTAGGCATGCCAGTCTGCGCGTGCAACCGCATCCTCGCGCCAGGCACGACATGCCTGCTCGAGGTGCTCGCCGTCGCCGTCAACCAGCGCCGACAACGCCTGCCGCTGCCGCAGTCGACTGGTCGCGTCATCACCACTCATTTCATTGCACTCCTGCTTCTGACCGTTTCACCACCGCTCGCCTTCTCGCGTACCCAGCAATGGACGCAACCGCTCTGCGATCGCCTCGCGAGCGCGAAAGATCCGCGAGCGCACAGTGCCGATCGGGCAATCCATCACACCGGCAATCTCTTCGTAGCTCAAACCCTCGATTTCGCGCAACACGATCGCTTGGCGCAAGTCCTCGCTCAATGCATCGATCGCGCCATTGACCGCGGCGGCGATTTCCTTGCTGGCCAACATCGCTTCGGGTGTTTCGCCGTGGCTTAGTTCATTCTCGGTCCGCGAAGTTTCGTCACCATCGTCATGGGAAACCAGTGCCGCCTCCGACACCAATGGGTCGCGCTTGAGCTCGACCAGCGCCTTTTTTGCAGTATTCACTGCAATCCGGTACAGCCAGGTATAGAACGCACTGTCCCCGCGGAACTGGGGGATCGCCCGGTAGGCGCGAATGAAGGTTTCCTGGGCGATGTCGGGCACCAGGTCGACATCGCGCACCATGCGCGCGATCAACCGCTCGATGCGCCGCTGGTACTTGACCACCAGCATCTCGAAAGCTCGAACGTCGCCTCGCTTGGTGCGCTCGACCAGCAAGGCGTCGGCGTCGGTGTCGGGTGTCATCTCAGACCGCCGTTGGCCCGCGCTGAGGGCGGCGCGAGTACAACGCCGCCCGCCAGGCCGGCCATGCTGCCCCGGCCATGCCGCGTGTTGCGACCAGCCACCGGGCCGGCCTCGGCGCTGCCGGCTCGAAGCGAAGCAGCAGCCATGCATCGAGGTCGAGCATCACGCGGGCGTCGCCGGCGCAAGGCGCCTCTCCGCCGGCAGCCCATGACCATTGAGCGCTGTCCCAGGCGAGCACGCCGCCGCGCATGACACGGCGCAGCCCGGCGTGCGCGCAGGCAGCCGCCACCAGTGCAGCGGCAATGGCGGCCACCGCGGTGACCGCCGCAGGCCAGCGGGCATGCTGCGACAACCACGCAGCAAAGTTGGCCGCTGCGATCGCAGCGGCGAGCGTGCTGAAAGCCTGCCAGCCGCTGTCGACCACGAGGCTCATGCGCACCGGCGGTGCAGTGTGCATCGCGAGGGTCAGTTCGGCGACAGGCGAGTCAGGCGCGCCGAAACACCAGCGTGCCGTTGGTGCCGCCGAAACCGAAGTTGTTCTTCACGGCGACGTCGATCCTCATCTCGCGCGCCGTGTTGGCGCAGTAGTCCAGGTCGCACTCGGGATCCTGGTTGAAGATGTTGATCGTTGGCGGGCTCACCTGGTGGTGCAACGCCAGCACGGTGAACACGGACTCGATCCCGCCCGCGCCACCCAGCAAGTGGCCGGTCATCGACTTGGTGGAGTTGATCACCAGCTGCTTCGCATGATCACCGAAAGCCAGCTTGATGGCATTGGTTTCGTTGAGGTCGCCCAGCGGCGTCGATGTGCCGTGCGCGTTGAGGTACTGCACCGCGTCGGCATTGACACCCGCATTGCGCAGCGCAGCCTTCATCGAGCGCTTGGGGCCGTCGACGTTGGGGGCGGTCATGTGGTAGGCATCGGCGCCCATGCCGAAGCCGGCCAACTCGGCGTAGATCCTGGCGCCACGCCGACGTGCGTGCTCGTACTCCTCGAGCACCAGCACGCCGCCCCCTTCGCCGAGCACGAAACCATCACGGTCCTTGTCCCACGGCCTCGAGGCGGTCGCTGGATCGTCGTTGCGCGTGGACAGCGCACGCGCAGACGCAAAGCCGCCGATACCCAGCGGCGAGACCGTGCTCTCGGCGCCGCCGGCGATCATCACGTCAACGTCGCCATACTCGATCAGCCGGCCCGCCTCGCCAATGCAATGCAGTCCGGTGGTGCACGCCGTCACGATCGCCAGGTTCGGGCCCTTGAAGCCGTAAAGGATCGAGACGTGGCCGGAGATCATGTTGATGATCGACGCCGGCACGAAAAACGGCGAGATGCGGCGCGGGCCGCGTTCGCTGTATTCCTTGTGCGTGGCCTCGATCATCGGCAGGCCACCGATGCCCGAGCCGACCAGCACCCCGATGCGCTCGGCCTGGTCCTCGCTGAGTGCATCGCCGGTCGGCAGCCCCGCGTCGCGCACCGCCTGAATGGAAGCCGCCATCCCGTAGTGGATGAAGGTGTCCATGTGGCGCGCTTCCTTGGCCGGGAAGTAGTCCTCGACGTTGAAGCCCTTGACCTCGCCGGCAAACCGGCAGGCGAGCGCCGACGCATCGAACTTCGTGACGTTGGCGATGCCCGAGCGACCGGCGAGCAGGTTCGCCCACCCTTCGGCGACGCTGTTGCCTACCGGGCTGATCAGCCCCAGCCCGGTAACGACGACCCTGCGGCGTGTCATGCGCTGCGCGAGATCAGGCCTTCTGGTGGCCGACCGCGTAGTCGATCGCCAGTTGCACTGTCGTGATCTTCTCGGCTTCCTCGTCAGGGATTTCGATGCCGAACTCGTCCTCGAGGGCCATCACCAATTCGACCGTGTCGAGCGAGTCCGCGCCGAGATCGGCGACGAACGCCTTCTCGTTGGTGACGTCGGCCTCGGGCACGCCGAGTTGCTCGGCGATGATTTTCTTGACACGTGCTTCGATATCGCTCATTGACTCCTCCGGGAGTGAGTACGCAAAACGGCCCGGATTCTACGCGGGCTAGAGTTGTGGCTCTAAGCCGCGAGTTGCCCGTCGGGCCGGCCGGGAAAGATCAGTTCATGAACATGCCACCGTTCACGTGCAGTTCGGTGCCGGTGACATAGCCGGCGGCCGGTGAGGCCAGGAAGCTCACGGCAGCGGCAATTTCCTGCGGTGAGCCCAGCCTGCCCCAAAGGGATCTGCGCCAGCAGCGCGGCCTTCTGGGCCTCCGGCAGTCGATCGGTCATGTCGGTCGCGATGAAGCCCGGTGCGACGCAGTTCACCGTCACGCCGCGGCTGCCCAGTTCGCGAGCGAGGGCACGCGTCATGCCAGCCACGCCGGCCTTGGCCGCCGCGTAGTTGGCCTGTCCAGCATTGCCCGAGGCGCCGACCACCGAGGTGATGTTGACGATGCGCCCGTAGCGCTGCTTCATCATCGTGCGCATCACCGCCCGGCAGGCGCG
Organism: uncultured beta proteobacterium; assembly: GCA_963783785.1. Taxonomy (GTDB): domain Bacteria; phylum Pseudomonadota; class Gammaproteobacteria; order Burkholderiales; family Burkholderiaceae_C; genus CADEEN01. The sequence continues at coordinate 467,438 of CAWAOQ010000006.1, forward strand.
AAAGACCGCCTTCAGGTTGGTGTCGAGCACGGCATCCCAGTCAGCGTCCTTCATGCGCAGGGCCAGCGTGTCGCGCGTGATCCCGGCGTTGTTGACCAGGATGTGCAACGCGCCGTGCTGCTTGACGATCTCGTCGACCGCGGCTTCGAGCGCCATGCCGTCGTTGACGTCCAGCACGACACCGCGACCGCCACAAGCCGCCAATGCCTCGCCGATCGCCGCCGCGCCGGCGTTGCTGGTAGCCGTGCCGATCACGGTCACACCCTGCCCTGCCAGCTCCAGCGCGATCGCCCGCCCGATGCCGCGCGACGCACCCGTGACCAGCGCCACTTGGCCCCGGATCGATTCACTCATGCCAGCAGCCCTTTCGCTTCTGCCAGCGTCGCCGGGTCGAACAGCGTCATCGTGACCGCCTCGGCATCGATGCGCTTGACCATGCCGGCCAGCGCCTTGCCCGGCCCGCACTCGATCAGATGACGCAAGCCGCGCCCGCGCAGTGCCTGGACCACCTCGACCCAGCGCACCGCACTGAAGGCCTGGCGATAGAGCGCATCACGGATCGTCGCCGGATCACCCGCCACCGCCACGTCGACGTTGTTGACCACTGCAATCCGCGGTACCGCCACGGCCACCGTGGCCAGCTTCTCGCGCAGCCGTTCGGCCGCCGGCCTCATCAGGCTGGAATGGAACGGTGCCGACACCGGCAACTGCAGCGCGCGCTTGGCGCCCCGTGCCTTCAGCAGCTCGCAGCCCTTCTCGACGCCGGCCCTGCTGCCTGCAATCACGGTCTGCTTCGGGTCGTTGAAGTTGACGGCCTCGACCACCTCGCCGCTGGCTGCAGATGCTTGCGCACAGCCCTCACGCACTGCCTGTGCATCGAGGCCGAGGATCGCCGCCATCGCGCCGGCACCCACGGCCACCGCGTCCTGCATCGCCTGGGCGCGAAAACGCACCAGCGGCAGCGCATCGGCCAATGTCAATGCGCCGGCAGCGACCAGCGCCGTGTACTCGCCGAGCGAGTGGCCGGCCACCGCCGCAGGTTCTGCCCCACCCTCCGCAAGCCAAGCGCGGTAGCACGCGATGCCTGCCGTCAACATCACCGGCTGGGTGTTGGTGGTCAGGTCGAGTGCGTCCTTCGGGCCTTCACGGATCAGCTTGGCCACATCTTCGCCGAGCGCCACCGAGGCCTCGGCCAACGTATCGCGCACAGCCGGGTGGGCGCCCCAGGCATCGAGCATGCCCACGGCCTGCGAGCCCTGGCCAGGAAAGAGAAAGGCAAACGAGGTCATCGAAGGATTACCGGTTCAGTACTCGAGCAACACCGCACCCCAGGTGAAGCCGCCGCCGACGCCTTCGAGCATCAGGCAATGTCCGTGACGGATACGCCCATCGCGCACCGCCACATCGAGCGCCAGCGGGATCGATGCGGCCGAGGTGTTGCCATGCTCATCGACGGTGACGATCAGCTTGTCGGCCGCCAGCTTCAGCTTTCGGGCCGTGCTCTGCATGATGCGGATGTTGGCCTGGTGCGGGATCAGGAAGTCGATGTCGGCCTCGGTCTTGCCGGCCTTGGCCAGCACCGCGCGGGCCGCGTCCTCGAGCACGCCGACCGCCAACTTGAAGACCGCCTGACCGTCCATCTTCAATGTCGGATCGCCGAGCACCTTGCCGCCGGCCACCGTGCCCGGCACACACAGGATGCCGACATGGCGACCATCGGCGTGCAAGTCGCTGGCCAGCAGGCCCGGCTCGTTGCTGGCTTCGAGCACCACCGCGCCGGCACCGTCGCCGAACAGCACACAGGTCGTGCGATCGTCGAAATCGAGGATGCGGGAAAAGACCTCCGAGCCGATCACCAGCGCACGCGACGCCGAACCGGTGCGAATCAGCGAATCGGCCAACGTCAACGCATAGACGAAGCCCGAACAGACGGCCTGCACGTCGAACGCCGGGCAGCCGTGCACACCGAGCTTCTGCTGCAGGATGCAGGCGGTCGACGGGAAAACCATGTCCGGCGTCGATGTGGCGACGATGATCAGATCGATGTCAGCCGCTTCGCGGCCGGCGGCCTGCAATGCCGCGCGCGCTGCCGCCAGTGCCAGATCGCTGCAAGCCACGCCGTCAGCGGCAAAATGCCGCGCGCGGATGCCGGTGCGCTCGACGATCCAATCGTCGGAAGTCTCGATGCCGCGCGCAGCCAGCTCCCGCGCCAGGTCGGCATTGCTGACGCGGCGCGGCGGCAGGTGGCTGCCGGTACCGGTGATGCGCGAGTAGCGCGGCGCGCCGGGTGAAGGGGGAGCGGTCATTCGACTTGCGAAACGAGATCCGGCGTCGGTAGGGCTTGAAGCGTTTCGAGGATGCGGACGTGCACGCGGTCGAGCAGTCGGTTTCGAGCGGCATCATAAGCGCGTGCCAACGCGTGCTCGAAGGCGAATGCGTCGGCCGAGCCGTGGCTCTTGAAGACCAGGCCACGCAGGCCGAGCAACGCCGCGCCGTTGTAGCGCCGATGGTCGACACGCTGCTTGAAGTGCTTCAACACCGGCAGCGCGACCAGTGCGGCCAACTTAGTCCACGCGTTGCGCGTGAACTCCTGGCGGATGAACTCGGTCAGCATCGCTGCCAAGCCCTCCGAGGCCTTCAACACCACGTTGCCGACGAAACCGTCGCAGACGACGATGTCGGTGGTGCCTTTGAAGATGTCGTTGCCCTCGACGTTGCCGAAGAAGTTCAGGTGCCCATCGGCCGCCGCCGCGCGCAGCAGCTCGCTGGCCCGCTTGATCGTGTCGCTGCCCTTGATCGCCTCTTCGCCGATGTTGAGCAAGCCGACACTGGGTTCCTCCTTGCCATCGACGGCCGCGACCAGCGCGCTGCCCATCACCGCAAATTGCAGCAGGTGCTCGGCCGTGCAATCGACATTCGCGCCAAGGTCCAGCACCGTCGTAAAGCCGTCGCGGCGATTCGGTAGCACCGTGGCGATCGCCGGCCGGTCGATGCCATCGAGCGTCTTCAGCAAGTAACGGGCGACCGCCATCAGCGCACCGGTATTGCCAGCCGAAACGCAGGCATGGGCCGCCGCCTCGCCGCCCCCTTCGGCCTTCAATTGGGCAATCGCCACGCGCAGCGACGAGTCCTTCTTGCGCCGCAACGCGACCTCGATCGGATCGTCCATCGTCACGACCTCGGTAGCGACCACGCGCTGCGTCCGCGGCCAGTTTGCCGCTGGCGCCAGCGCTTCGGCGGTACCCACCAGCAGCAACTCGGCCGCGGGGTGCTTGTCGAGAAAGGCGCGACACGCCGGTAGCGTGACCTGCGGGCCACGATCGCCACCCATGCAGTCGACGGCCAGTCGAACCAGCGGCAGCGGAGTCAGCGAAGCTTGCAAAGTGTGCGGGCCGCCGCCATCAGGCGGCTCAAGCCGAGCGACCGAGCGGGTCCAGGCATCCGCCGGGTCGGCGCGGGCCGATCAGGCGTCGGCCTTGGTCTTCAGCACCTTGCGGCCACGGTAGAAGCCGGTCGGGCTGATGTGGTGGCGCAGGTGATTCTCGCCGGTGGTCGGTTCGATCGCGGTGCCCGGCGTCGTGAGGGCGTTGTGCGAGCGGTGCATGCCACGCTTGGAAGGCGACTTCTTGTTTTGCTGGACAGCCATGAGATTCTCCTGAGGCGGGGCCCTGCCGGGTGGGTCGAGGTGGCGGGCCGTGCGGCGCGAACCGAACAAGGGCCGGGCCGGCGCGAAAAGCCGTGGAGTATAGCAGTGCAGGTCGCGGTCCAGGCATCAGCGCTTGCTATCGCGCTTGAGTGCAGCGAGCGCGGCAAAGGGGTTCGGCGCCGGCTCGGCCGCCACATCGCCGGCCGCCATCGGCAAGCTTCTCGGGCAACGCTCATGCTTGGGCACCAACGGCAGCGCGAGCAGCAATTCATCTTCCACCAACTCGTGCAGGTCGAGGTTACGGCTCGCCACCAGCACATCGTCGTCACTGTCGGCATCCAGTGCGGCTGCGGTCGTCTCGTCGGCGACGAAGCGCAGCGGACGCGAAACCTCGAGGTCGAGCGCCACCGGCTGCAAACAGCGCTGGCACTCGCGCCAGACCTTGGCGCGGGCGGCCAGGTGCAACCAGACCTCGGCCTCGCCCCCAGCCACCGGCCGCAACTGGCCACGCACCGACCATGCCACGTCACCGTCCTGCGCAACACCTTCAGCCAGACGCTCGAAGTCGGCCACGGGCCACTGCCCTTCGAGCACGAGCGCAGTGGCCGCAGCGTCGGCAACGTCGAGCTTGCGCGGATCGGGCTGGCGCTGTTTCATGCGGGCAGTTTACGGCGCGGAGTGACCGCCCCAAGACGCCTTCGGCGTCGCCCCAGAGGGGACCTCTGGCCGCTTGGGAGCGGCCCGGCGTGCGCCGAGTCGGTGTGAGAATGCGCGCCATGCCCGATACACCCCGGCTGATCCTCGCCTCCACCTCGCGCTACCGACGCGAGTTGCTGCAGCGGCTTCGGCTGCCATTCGAAGTGGTGTCGCCTGACGTCGACGAGTCGCCGCAGCCCGGCGAAGCCCCGGGCGCGATGGCTGCGAGGCTGGCCCTGGCCAAGGCGGAAGCGGTGGCCGCGCAGCAGTCCGACGCCGTGGTGATCGGATCCGATCAGGTGGCCGAACTCGACGGCGCAGCGATCGGCAAGCCGCACACGCATGACCGCGCCGTCGCGCAGTTGCGCGCGATGAGCGGACGCCGGGTGGTCTTTCACACCGCCGTCGCCGTGGTTCGGCGCGAACGCGGCTTCGCTCAGGCGCTGCTGGCGCCCGTGGTGGTCACGTTTCGCGTCCTCACCGACGCCGAGATCGATCACTACCTGCGCGCCGAACAGCCGTACGACTGTGCCGGCAGCGCCAAGTGCGAGACCCTGGGTATCGCGTTGCTCGCAGCCATCGACTCCGACGACCCGACGGCGCTGGTCGGATTGCCGTTGATCCGCACCTGCGCGCTGCTGCGCGAGGCCGGGCTCGACCCGCTCGCGGGTCCATGATGCCGCCCCAACCACCACGCGGCGCACTGCTGCTGGTGCCCAACACACTGGACCTGGGCGCGTCAGAAGCGCCGCCGATCGACGCGGTATTGCCGATGGGTGTGCTGCGCGAGGCCGCCCGGCTGGTGCATTGGGTGGCCGAAGATGCCAAGACGACACGCGCCTTTCTGAAGCGGGTCGACGCGGTGGTACCGCTGGCTCAGCCGCTGCAGGCGATCGACATCCGCGAACTGCCTCGGCCGCCCAAAGGGGCGCAGCCGGCCCCGACCCCCATCGATCTGGCGCCACTGCTGGCGCCGGCATTGGCCGGCGCCGACATCGGGCTGATCAGCGAAGCCGGTCTGCCGGCCGTGGCCGACCCCGGCTCCGCGCTGGTGGCCAGCGCGCACCGGATCGGCATCGCGGTGCGGCCCTTGGCCAGGGCCGAGTTCGTTGATGCTGGCGCTGGCCGCCAGCGGGCTCAATGGCCAGAGCTTCGCATTCGTCGGCTACCTGCCGACGGACGCGGCTGCACGCACCGCTCGTTTGCACGCCTTGCAGCAGCAGTCGCGGCGCGAGCGGCAGACCCAACTCGCCATCGAAACGCCCTACCGGAATGCCGCGTTGATGGCCGCGCTGCTGCGGGCACTGCACCCGGATACACAGCTGTCGGTGGCCTGCGGACTGACGCTGCCCGGCGGCTGGTGCGCGACGCGCAATGTTTCAGCCTGGCGCGCCGACCCGCCGACCTTCGACGACAAGCACCTACCCGCGGTGTTCCTGTGGCTGGCCCGCTGAACTGCCACGCCGGGCCGCCCAGCGCGTGAGCGCCGCGCCCAACAGCAGGCCGATACCGTCGGCCACGACATCCTTCAGTTCGGCACCGCGGCCCGCGCTGAAGAAGGCCTGTGCCAGCTCCATGCTGCCGCCGTAGAGCAGCAGGCCGAGGCCCAGGCGCCAGCCCGGGCGCAAGCCGGCCTTCACACCCAGCCACCACGCGATGGCAAAGAACGACAAGTGCACCAGCTTGTCGGAATGTCGGAACCAGTTCTCCGGGCTCGTGTTCGGTGCCAGTGGGCGCAGCGCCATCAGAAGGCCGGCCAGCAGGAACATCGCCAGCAGCCAGCGCAGGGCGACCGAACGCCGCAGTCTCAAGCCTTGACACCGCCAAGCAGTGCGGCGACCTTGCGCTTGGGTTTGATGTTCGACGACATCGCCGCGCGTGGTCGCCGGTGCTGCCTTTGGGGCTGCCTCCCAACTGGGGGCTGCGGCAGCCGTCGCCTCGTATGGACGGTCGAAGAACGGATCGGCCTGCGCCGCCGTGGGACGGCGCTCATAGCTGCTGCGCTGCGGCGCAGCGATGCGCTCTTCCCGATCCTCGTCGGCACGCGGCCGTGGCCGGCGCGGGCGATCGTCCTCGAGTTCGAACGGCTCGAGTTCGATCTTCTTCTTGATCAGCTTCTCGATGTCCGCCACCAGCCGCGTGTCGTCGCGCGTGACCAGGGTCACCGCCAGGCCCGATGCGCCGGCGCGGCCGGTGCGGCCGATGCGGTGCACGTAATCCTCGGCGTTGAACGGCACGTCGAAGTTGATGACGCCCGGCAGATCGACGATGTCCAGCCCCCGCGCAGCCACGTCGGTGGCCACCAGCAGTTCGACTTCGCCGGCCTTGAATGCGGCCAGCGCCTTCAGTCGCTCGTCCTGGCTCTTGTCGCCGTGCAGGGCCTGGGTCTTCAGGCCATCGCGCTCGAACGAGCGCGCCAGGCGCGCCGCACCGAGCTTGGAGTTGACGAAGATCAGCGCCTGCGTCAGCCCGCGCGATTTCAGCAACTGGCGCACCACGGCGCGCTTGTCGTCGTCGGTGACGCTGTAGAAGCGCTGCTCGACGTTGGTCGCGGTGGCGTTGGGCCGCGCCACCTCCACCAGCACCGGCTCCTGCAGGTAACTGTTGGCCAACTTGCGGATCTCGGGCGAGAACGTCGCCGAGAACAGCAGCGTCTGCCGCTCCTTGGGCAGGTACGACAGGATGCGCTGCAGATCGGGCAGGAAACCGATGTCGAGCATGCGATCGGCCTCGTCGAGCACCACGTACTCGACCTGGTTCAGCACCACGTTCTTGGCCTCGATGTGGTCGAGCAGCCGGCCCGGCGTGGCGATCAGCACCTCGACGCCGCCCTTCAGCACCAGCGTCTGCGGCTTCATGTCGATGCCGCCGAACACCACCGTCGAGCGCAACTGGGTGTGCTTGGCGTAGGTCTTGACGTTGTTGGCGACCTGATCGGCCAGTTCACGCGTCGGCGCCAGCACCAGCGCGCGCACCGGGTGGCGCGCCGGCGACATGCTGGCGTTTTCGTGCCTGAGCATCTTCTGCAGCAGCGGCAGCGTGAAGGCGGCCGTCTTGCCGGTGCCGGTCTGTGCCGCACCCATCACGTCGCGGCCATCGAGCACGATCGGAATCGCCTTGGCCTGGATCGGCGTCATCGCGGTGTAGCCGGAATCGCCCACCGCGCGCAGCAGCTTCGGGTCGAGCGGGAGGGTATCGAAGCGGGCCGCCGCGAGGGCGACGGCAACGTCGGGGGTGTCTTGGGGGGTGTCTGTAATCACCCGGCAATTATCCCCTGTAGCTACTTCCTGTGCCGGACGACCAGCCAGCGCGGCGCCTTGAAGCGCACGATGCGCCAGTAGAGAAGCACGTAGATGGCACCGAACAGCAGGATGCAACCCGCCTGGATGGCCGTGCTGTCGAACCAAAGCACGGCCGGCACCACCGACAGCGAGCACAGCATCCACAGATAGGGCGAAGTCATCGAATTGCGCCGCGTCAGTTCGCGTGCGCTGCGGTCGCCGGCCGCCCAGCGCATGAAGCGTCGGTAGATCAGGCTGTGCAGGTGCGCGCCGTCGGGCATGCCCACCGGCATGCCACGCGAGCCACTTGCGCCGGTAGATCGAAAACAGCGTTTCGAAGACCGGATAGATGCAGAGCAGCAGCGGAAACATCGGCGACACGCCGGGATTGCGATGCAGCAGCAGGATGGCCAAGTTCGGCGACATAGAAGCCGAGAAAATAGGCGCCGCCATCCCCAAGGAAGACCAGGCCGGCGGGGAAGTTCCAGACAAAGAAGCCGAGCACGGCCCCGACGCCCGCCAACGCCAACAGCGCGATCAAACGGTCGTCGACGGCAAAGGCCACGTAGGCCAAGCCGATCAGCATGATCACCACGCACATCGACGCCAGGCCGTTGAAGCCGTCGATGATGTTGACCGCGTTGGCAACGCCGGCGACCACGAACACCGTGACGAGCAAGGCGCCGAGCGGAAAGGCCACGAGCCAATCCAGGCCGGGAATGTCGGTTCGCGTGATCACGGCCTGCACCAGCCGACGGCAAGCGCGGCCGAGACCGCGGTGAAGAACAGCCGCCGTCGCGGGCTCTGTGTCTTGGTGAGGTCTTCGGCAATGCCGGCGCCAAACGCTGGCATCGCGCATGGCCAGGAACAGCACCAACCAGGAGCCCATCGTCGGCTCGCGCCAGGCGAGCACCGCCGCGCCGGCCAGCGACCCCAAGCACGATGCCCAGGCCACCGATGCGCGGCACCGGGCGGGCGTGAAACTTCTGCGGGCCCGACAGGTCGTGATCGCTGGCCAGCCGCTGCAAGGCCTTGGCATGGCGCACGACCCACAGCGTCATCAGAAACGAAACGGCGAACGCCGATACCAGCAGCAGCATCGGACCGAGTTTAGCCAGCCGCGCCCCGAGATCGAACGGCGGGCACCGGCTAGAATCGCCGGCCGTTGCAGCGCGCAGCGACCGGGCGCACGCCCGGTACCCGCGCGTCGAGCCGCGTCAATGCAACCCGGGCCGCAGCGCGAACCCTCATGAGCGATCAAGTCCTCACCCGTATCGAAACCATGCGCCGTTGGCTTGCACCGCGATTTGCGATTGCGATCCAAGCGGCTGCAGTCGCAACAGCAGCGATGGTCGGTGGCGCGCCAGCGCAGGCGCAGACCGCAGCAACGCCGACCGAAGCCACGGGCGCCGCTGGAGGCCCGATTCGCCTGCGCCAGCCCGTTGCGCCCGCCGCGGCTGCACCAGCCGCTTCAGCCCCTGCTCCCCGGCCGCAGGCTTTGCCGGCCCTCAAGCCTCAGCCCAGCGAATTCGAAGCATTCGTGCAGCGATTGGCCCCGCCGTCCGCCGGCCAGCCGCTCGGGCCGGAGTTCGAGGCGCCAGCCGGCATCCGACGCTTCGGTTCGGAACTGATGACGCCTGTCGATGCCGAAGGCGCCGCCGACGTGAGTCCGCTGGTGCCGGCCGACTATCTGATCAAGGCCGGCGACGAGATCCTGATCACGCTGTGGGGCTCGATCGATGCCGACCTGCGGCTGTTGGTCGACCGCAGCGGCCGCATCAGCATCCCGCGCGTCGGTCCGGTCCTGGTGGCCGGTGTGCGCTATGCCGACCTGCCGGCCACGATCAGCCAGCGCGTCGCGCAGGTGTTCCGCAACTTCCAGCTCAGTGTCTCGCTCGGCCAACTGCGCGGCCTGCGCGTGTACGTCACCGGCTTCGTTGCCAAGCCGGGCTCCTACGGCGTCAGCAGCCTGGCCACCGTGGTCCAGGCGCTGATGCGCGCCGGGGGGCCATCGGCGGCCGGCAGCTTCCGCAACATCGAGATCAAGCGCGGCGGCCAACGCCTGGCCACCTTCGATCTCTACGACTTCCTGATGAGCGGTGACCGCAGCGCCGACCGCATGCTGCAGGCCGACGACGTGATCCATGTCGGCGCGGTCGGCGCCCAGGTGGCGTTGATCGGCAGCATCAATCGGCCCGCGATCTTCGAGTTGAAGCCCGGGGAAACCGTGGCCGATGTGCTGCGCATGGCCGGCGGTTTCTCCGCGGTCGCCGACCGTTCGCGCCTGGCCATCGAGCGCCTGGACGACCGCGCCACGGTACGGATCGTGCAACTGGCTCTCCCGGCGGACCAATCCGCAGCGCTGGCCAACGGCGACGTGTTGCGCGCCTTCAGTGCGGTCGACGTGGCCTTGCCGGTGCAGCGCCAGAACAAGCGCGTGCGCGTCGAGGGCGAAGTGCGGCGGCCGGGCGAGTACGTGCTGCCACCGGAGACCTCGGTGGCCGATGCGCTGGCGGCGGCCGGCGGCCTGACCGACAAGGCCTATCCGTTCGGCACCGAGTTCAGCCGCGAGAGCGTGCGCACCACGCAGCAGCAGAACTACGACCGCGCGCTGCGCGACCTCGAAACCGATCTTGCACGCAATGCATCGGCGCAGCGCACCACCAGCGCGGCCGAGGAGACCGCCTTGCAGGCGGGCCGCGACACTGCCAATGCACGGCTGCTCGCGACCCTGCGTGCACAGCGCCCGAGCGGGCGCGTCGTGCTGCAACTGCAACCCACGAGCCGCGAGTTGCCGGCACTGGCGCTGGAAGACGGCGACCGCCTTTACATCCCGCCGCGCCCCACCACGGTCGGCGTTTTCGGCAGCGTCTTCAACGCCGGCAGCTACCTGTTCGGAGAGGGTCGGGGTGTCGTCGAGTACCTCAACCTGGCCGGTGGCCCGACACGTGGCGCCGATGCCGAGAGCACGTTCGTGATTCGCGCCAACGGCAGCGTGGTCAGTGGCCGGCAGAACAGTGGCTGGTTCAATCGGGGCACCGGCCTGGAAGCGGTGCAGGCCGAGGCCGGCGACACCGTGTTCGTGCCCGAAGAGATGAACAAGACCACCTTCACCCAGAACGCCAAGGACTGGACGCAGATCCTGTACCAGTTCGGGCTCGGCATCGCCGCGATCCTGGCGATCAACAACTGACGAACTCCGCATGCAGGATCGCGTTACCGCCACCGAGGCTGTCGAAGAAGACGACGAAGGCATCGACCTGCTCGACCTCGCGCTGCCGTTGCTGCAGCACTGGAAGCTGCTGGTGGCGGGGCCGTTGCTGGCCGGCATCGTGGCGCTCGGGATCACCTACCTGATCAAGCCGACGTTCACGTCGCGCACGGTGTTCCTGCCGCCGCAGCAACAGCAGAGCGCGGCAGCTTCGGCGCTTGCGTCGCTCGGTGCGCTGTCGGGCCTGGTCGGCGCGGCGGCGGGCATCAAGAGCCCCGCCGACCAGTACGTCGCGCTGCTGCAAAGCACCACGGTCGCCGACCGGCTGATCGACGAGTTCAAGCTGATGCAGGTGTACGAATCCAAGTACCGATTCGAGGCACGCAAGGAACTGGCCGACAACGCCCGCATGTCTCTGGGCAAGAAGGACGGCCTGATCACGGTCGAGGTCGATGACGAGGAGCCGCAGCGCGCGGCCGAAATGGCCAACCGCCATGTCGACGAACTGCGTCGCCTGACCTCGCAACTGGCGCTGACCGAGGCTCAACAGCGCCGCGTGTTCTTCGAGAGCCAGCTGAAGAAGACGCGCGACGACCTGACGCAGGCGCAACAGCAACTGCAGGCCAGCGGCTTCAACCCCGGCGCGCTGAAGGCCGAACCGAAGGCCGCCGCGGAAGGTTACGCACGGCTGAAGGCCGAAGTCACAGCGGCGGAGGTGCGGCTGCAGACGCTGCGCCGCAATCTGTCGGAGACCACGCCGGAGGTGCAACAGGCGCAAACCATGCTCGGCGCGCTGCGTGCGCAACTCGGCAAGGCCGAAGCCTCCACCGACCTCAGCGGCGGCCCCGACTACATCAGCAAGTTTCGCGAGTTCAAGTACCAGGAGACGCTGTTCGAGCTGTTCGCGCGCCAGTACGAACTGGCGCGACTGGACGAGAGCCGCGAAGGCGCGCTGATCCAGGTCGTCGATGTGGCCAAGCCGGCCGAGCGCAAGAGCAAGCCCAAGCGCGCGATCATCGCCGTGGCCACGACGCTGGCCGCCTTGCTGCTGCTGGCCGTATTCGTCGTCACGCGCCACTTCTGGCGCCAAAGCGCCGCGCGCCCGGAGAAGGCCGCGAAACTGGCGCAACTGCGCGCCGCACTGAAGTGATCGCCCCATGACGATCCTCGTCACCGGCGGCGCCGGCTTCATCGGCAGCAATTTCATCCTCGACTGGCTGGCCAGCGTCGGCGAACCGGTGGTCAACCTGGACGCCCTCACCTACGCCGGCAACCTGCACAACCTCGACGCGATCAAGGGCGATGCGCGGCACGTCTTCGTGCAGGGCGACATCGGCGACCGCGCGCTCGTCGACCGGTTGCTGGCCGAACACCGCCCGCGCGCACTGCTGCACTTCGCCGCCGAAAGCCACGTCGACCGCAGCATCCACGGGCCGGGCGAATTCATGCGCACCAACGTGATGGGTACCTTCACCTTGCTCGAAGCGGCGCGCGGCTACTGGAGCGCGTTGCCGGCCACCGACAAGGCGGCCTTTCGCTTTCACCACGTCTCCACCGACGAGGTTTACGGCTCGCTCGCCCCCGGCGCACCGGCCTTCACCGAAACGCACTGCTACGAGCCCAACAGCCCGTACTCGGCGAGCAAGGCCGCCAGCGACCACCTGGTGCGTGCCTGGCACCACACCTACGGCCTGCCGGTGCTGACGACCAACTGCTCGAACAACTACGGCCCCTATCACTTCCCCGAGAAGCTGATCCCGCTGATGATCGTCAATGCGCTGGCCGGCAAGGCGCTGCCGGTGTACGGCGACGGCCAACAGGTGCGCGACTGGCTGTACGTGGGCGACCATGCCAGCGCGATCCGCGCGGTGCTGGCCGGCGGCCGCATCGGCGAGACCTACAACATCGGCGGCTGGAACGAGAAGACCAACCTCGAAATCGTGCACACCATCTGCGCGCTGCTCGACGAGTTGCGGCCCGATCCGGCCGGTTCGTACCGCCGCCTGATCACGCATGTGACCGACCGCCCCGGCCACGACCGCCGCTATGCCATCGACGCGCGCAAGATCGAGCGCGAACTCGGCTGGCGGCCCGCCGAGACGTTCGAGACCGGCATCCGCAAGACGGTGCAGTGGTACCTCGACCATCCTGACTGGGTGGCCAACGTGCAGAGCGGCGCCTACCGCGAGTGGGTCGCGGCGAACTACAGCGCACGCTGAGCCGAAGCGATGAAGATCCTGCTCTTCGGCAAAGGCGGCCAGGTCGGCTGGGAACTGCAGCGATCGCTCGCCCCGCTCGGCGCGTTGACCGCACTCGATTTCGACAGCACCGACTTCCACGCCGACTTCAGCCGCCCCGCCGCGCTGGCCGATACGGTGCGCGCACTGCGCCCCGACGTGATCGTCAATGCCGCCGCGCACACCGCCGTCGACAAGGCCGAAACCGAGCCCGACCTCGCCGCGGCGCTGAACGCCGAGGCGCCGCGCGTGCTGGCCGGCGAGGCGGCGGCGCTGGGCGCCTGGCTGGTGCACTACAGCACCGACTACGTGTTCGACGGCAGCGGCAACACCCCGCGCGACGAGGCCGCCGCCACCGGCCCGCTCAGCGTCTACGGCCGCACCAAGCTCGACGGCGAGAACCACATCCGCGCCAGCGGCTGCAAGCACCTGATCCTGCGCACCAGCTGGGTCTACGCCGCGCGCGGCGGCAACTTTGCTCGCACGATGTTGAAGCTCGCTGCCGAGCGCGATGCGCTGTCGGTGATCGACGACCAGATCGGCGCGCCGACCGGCGCCGACCTGCTGGCCGACATCACCGCCCACGCGATCCGCGCCGTGCAGCGCGAGCCGCAGCTGGGCGGCACCTATCACGCGGTGGCAGCCGGCGAAACCAGCTGGCATGGCTACGCGCGCTTCGTCATCGACTGGGCACGTGCGCAGGGCCTGCCCGTCAGGGTGGCTGCAGATGCGATCAGCGCCGTGCCGACCAGCGCCTACCCGACGCCCGCACGGCGGCCGCTGAACTCGCGCCTGGCCACCGAGAAATTGCGGCGCAGCTTCGGGTTGACGCTGCCGCAATGGCAAGCCGGCGTCGAACGCATGCTCGCAGAGGCGTATCAGAAGTGAATCGAAAAGGCATCATCCTCGCCGGCGGCTCCGGCACGCGGCTGCACCCGGCGACGCTGGTGCTGATGAACGCCTACGGGCATTACCTGTTCGGAGTGCTGGACGAAAGTGCGTACTGATGCCAGAAGTCACACCCACCGCGCTGCCTGGCGTACTGATCCTCGAGCCTAAGGTGTTCACCGACGAACGCGGCTTCTTCATGGAGAGCTTCAACCAGCGCGCGTTCGACGCCGCGGTCGGCCAGACCGTGACATTCGTGCAGGACAACCACTCGCGCTCGCAGCGCGGCGTGCTGCGCGGGCTGCACTACCAATTGCCGCCGCATGCCCAGGGCAAGCTGGTGCGCGTGGTGCATGGCAGCGCGTTCGACGTGGCGGTCGACATCCGCCGCGGCTCGCCGACCTTCGGCCGCTGGGTCGGCGTGACGCTGGATGCCACGAGCCACCGCCAGATGTGGATTCCGCCCGGCTTCGCGCACGGCTTCCTGGCGCTCGAAGACGACACGCACTTCCTCTACAAGACCACCGACTACTACGCCCGCGATTGCGAACGCGCGATCGCATGGAACGATCCGGCGATTGCGCATCGATTGGCCCGAACCTCGGCAGTGCCCCCGTGCTGGCGGCCAAAGACGCCGCCGCTCCGCGCCTAGCCGACGCAGACACCTTCTGACGCCGCAAATGACACACACCGATCCCCGTTCAACCCGTGATCATGGCCGGCGGCAGCGGCACGCGCCTGTGGCCGCTGTCGCGCGCCGGCTACCCGAAGCAGTTCCTGGTGCTGACAGCCGACAACCGCAGCCTGTTCCAGCAGGCGGTGCAGCGGCTGCAGAGCCTGGCCGCCGACGACATCGCCCTCGCAGCGCCGCTGACCGTCGGCAACGAGGAGCACCGCTTCCTGGTGCTCGACCAGTTGCGCGAGATCGGCGGCGACCCGGGCACCGTGGTGTTGGAGCCCTGCGCCCGCAACACCGCACCGGCCATGACCCTGGCCGCTCTGCAGGCGATCGAAGGCAGCGCCGACCCGGTGCTGGTGGTGGTGGCGGCCGACCACACGATGGCCGACCTGCGGCGCCTTCACGCGAGCCCTGCAGGCGGCCGTTCGCGAGGCGGCAGCGCGGCGCGATCGTCGTGCTCGGCATCACACCCGACCGGCCCGAAACCGGCTACGGCTACATCCGGAGCGCGGCCGACGGCGCCGGCGCTGCGCGGGTCGAGCAGTTCGTCGAGAAGCCCGACCTCGCCACCGCCGAACGCTACCTGGCCGACGGCCACTACAGCTGGAACAGCGGCATGTTCGTCGTGCGCGCCTCGGTGTGGCTGGCCGCGCTGGAGCACTTCCGCCCCGATATCGCCGCGGCCACGCGCAAAGCCTGGGCCGCGCGCAGCACCGACGCGCGCTTCGTGCGCCCCGGCAAGGCCGAGTTCGCCGCGGTGCCGGCCGAATCGGTGGACTACGCGGTGATGGAACGCTGCCCCGGCAGCGCCTTCGACATCCGCATGGTGCCGCTGGCCGCCGGCTGGAACGACCTCGGCGCCTGGGACGCCGTATGGCAGGTGGCCGAGAAGGACGCCGCCGGCAACGCCGCGCTCGGCGACGCGATGGTGCACGACAGCCGCAACACCCTGGTGCACGCCACCAGCCGCCTCGTCGGCGTGGTCGGCGTGCAGGACGTGATGGTGATCGAGACGCCCGACGCCGTGCTGGTGGCCGACCGTGCGCGCAGCCAGGACGTGAAGAAGATCGTCGCCACGCTCGAAGCGCCAGGGTCGCGCCGAGAAGACCTTGCACCGCAAGGTGCACCGCCCCTGGGGCTGGTACGACAGCATCGACGCCGGGCCGCGCTTTCAGGTCAAGCGCATCCTGGTCAAGCCCGGTGCGAGCCGCTCAGCCTGCAGATGCACCACCACCGCGCCGAGCACTGGATCGTGGTCAGCGGCACCGCCGAGGTGACCAATGGCGAGCAGGTGATCATGCTGAGCGAGAATCAGAGCACCTACATCCCGCTCGGCCAGACGCACCGCCTGGCCAACCCCGGCAAGGTGCCGCTGGAGATCATCGAGGTGCAGTCGGGCACGTACCTCGGCGAGGACGACATCGTGCGTTTCGAGGACACCTACGGCCGCAAGTGAGCTCGGCTGAGCCATGCAGTGCGGCGCGTCTGGCACCCGCCATCGTGTCCTGCTTCGCATCCGGGGCCGTGCCAACCCCGGCGAACGGATTCCATGAATTACACTTACGTGTTCAACGATTGAAACTGTCAAGTTGGCAATGGACCTCGAGCCCTCGAATGGCGATGTCGACTCGGCTCGCCTCGCAGCACTGCGCCTGCTGGCGCGCCAGCGAGACTGTTCACAGCGCGAGCTGTCGCAAGCACTCGGCGTCAGCCTCGGCAAGACCCACTACGTGTTGCACGCGTTGCTGGATAAGGGCCTGCTCAAGGTGCGGAACTTTCGGCGCAGCGACAAGAAGGTCGCGTATGCCTACGTCCTGACCCCGCGCGGCATGAACGAGAAACTGCGCATGACACGCGCCTTCCTGCTGCGCAAGGAAGCCGAGTTCGACACTCTGCGCCACACCATCGACTCTCTGCGCACAGAGTTGAGCGGCGAAGGTGATGGCACGTGAGGCGAGCTCCCACCTCCGACTCTCGCGCCTGGCGGCCGCAGCGCCTCACCCCGCCGGCTGCCAAACCCGACATCCATCGCGCCTATGCACATCCCTTGCCCGCCTATCGTCGATTGCAAGATCCGCGTCGCCTTGGTCGGTTGCGGACGCCTCGCCGACAACCACGCGAAGGCGATCAACATTCATGCTGCGCGCTGCAAACTCGCGACGTCTGCGATGTCTACTTGGAAGCGCTGGCCGCAGCGGGAGCAGGAATGGCCATCCACTGGCCAGAGCCGTTGCACCATCAGCCGGCCGATGCCATCGACCACCCGGCCGGCGTGACAGCGAGCGAGACGGTCCTAAGCCTGCCGATGAGCGCAGACCTCTCGGCGGGTGACCAGCAGCGCAGGAATCGATGCCATCGTCGCCTCGCTGCGCGCTTTCCGACCCTTAGCCTGACCAAGCTGCGCAGGATTCGTCCCTAGCAACGGCCGCTCACCTAGCCCACCATGAAGCTGCAAGGCAAGAAGATCCTCGTCACCGGCGCCGACGGCTTCATCGGCTCCCACCTGACCGAGGCGCTGGTGCGCGCGGGCCACGACGTGCGCGCCTTCGTCTTCTACAACTCGCTTCAATTCCTGGGGCTGGCTCGACGAGCTCGACCCGCGACGTCGCGGCGACATTCGAGGTCTTCGCCGGCGACATCCGCGACCCGCACGGCGTGCGCACGGCGATGAAGGGCTGCGACGTCGTCTTGCATCTCGCCGCGCTGATCGCCATCCCCTACTCCTATCACTCGCCCGACACCTACGTCGACACCAACGTCAAGGGCACGCTGAACGTCGTGCAGGCGGCGCGCGAGCTCGGGCGTCGAGCGCGTCGTCCACACCTCCACCAGCGAGGTCTACGGCACGGCGCGCTTCGTGCCGATCACCGAGGAGCATCCGCTGCAGGGCCAGTCGCCCTACTCGGCCACGCAAGATCGGCGCCGACCAGATCGCGCTGTCCTTCTACGCGTCCTTCGGCACGCCGGTGGCGGTCATCCGGCCGTTCAACACCTACGGCCCGCGGCAGTCGGCGCGCGCGGTGATCCCGACCATCATCACGCAGATCGCCAGCGGGCGCAGCGCAGATCAAGCTCGGCGCGCTGCACCCGACGCGCGACTTCAACTTCGTCGCCGACACGGTGCGCGGCTTCATCGCCGTCGCCGAGTCGCGACGACGCCGTCGGCGAGGTCATCAACATCGGCAGCAACTTCGAAATCTCGCATCGGCGACACGGCGCAGCTGATCGCCGAGGTGATGGGCGAGCGAGATCGAGATCGAGACGCGACGAGCAGCGCCTGCGCCCGGAGACGAGCGAAGTCGAGCGGCTGTGGGCCGACAACACGCAAGGCGCCGCGACTGCTCGGCTGGGAGCCGCAGTACGGCGGGCGGGACGGCTTCCGGCGCGGGCTCGCGCGAGACCGTCGCGTGGTTCGCCGACCCGGCCAACCTCGCGCGCTACAAGGCCGACATCTACAACATCTGATGCCGCGACGCTGACGCATCCGCATGCGGCGCTCGCCGCGATCCGGCAGGTCTGCCGCGTCGCACCGGCGCGGCGCCGTCGCCCTGCACGAGCCCGAGCTTCGCCGGCAACGAATGGGCCTACGTGAAGGAGTGCCTCGACACCGGCTGGGTCTCGTCCGTCGGCAAGTATCGTCGACCGCTTCGAGCGCGAGCTCGCCGCACTACACCGGCGCGACACATGCGGTGGCGTCGTCAACGGCACGGCGGCGCTGCACGTCGTGCCTGCTGCTCGCCGGCGTGCGGCCGGGCGACGAGGTCCTGGTGCCCGCGCTGACCTTCGTCGCGACCGCCAACGCCGTCGCCTACTGCGGCGCCGACGCCGCATTTCGTGGACAGCGAGGCCGCGCACGCTCGGGCATGGATCCCGCGCAAGCTCGACGACTACCTCGCACGAGATCGCCGAAGTGCGCGGCGAGGGCTGCTTCAACCAGCGCGACCGGCGCGCCGATCCGCGCCGCTGGTGCCGATGCACACCTTCGGCCATCCCGTGCGACCTCGACGCGCTCGCCGACGTCTGCGCGCGCTACGGCATCGCCCTGGTCGAGGACGCGGCCGAGTCGCTCGGCTCGCTCTACCAGGCCGCCACACGGGCACCTCGGCCGCTGTCGGCGCTCAGCTTCAACGGCAACAAGATCATCACCACCGGCGGCGGCGGCGCGATCCTCACCAACGACGCGGAGCTCGGCCAGCCGCGCCAAGCACCTCACGACCACGGCCGAGCGCCGCACCGCTGGGCTTCGTGCACGACGAGGTCGGCTACAACTACCGCCTGCCCAATATCAACGCGGCGCTGGGCTGCGCGCAGCTCGAGCAGCTGCCCGGCTTCATCGAGCGCAAGCGGGCGCTGGCCGAGCGCTACCGCGACGGCTTCGCCGGCGTGGCCGGGCGTGCGCTTCTTCGCGCGAACCGGCCGGCACGACGAGCAACTACTGGCTCAACGCGATCGCTGCTCGACGCCGAGCACGCGGCCGTGCGCGACGACCTCCTCGAGGCGCTGCAACGACGGCGGCATCATGGCGCGGCCGGTCTGGACGCTGATGCACCGGCTGCCGATGTACCGGACTGCCCGCGCATGGACCTGGCGGTGGCCGAGGACATCGAGGCGCGCCTCGATCAACATCCCGAGCAGCGCCGACCTGGGCGGCGAGCCGTGGCTGAGCGCAGGATCTGCGTCGTCACCGGCAGCCGCGCCGATACGGCCTGCTGCACTGGGTGATGAAGGAAATTCGCGCCGACGCCGGACGCTCGGCTGCAGGTCGTGGCCACCGGCATGCACCTGTCCCCGGAGTTCGGCCTGACCTACGAGACGATCGAGGCCGACGGTTTCGCCATCGACGCCAAGGTGGAGATGCTGCTGTCGAGCGACACGCCGGTCGGCGATTGCGAAGTCGATGGGACTGGGCGTGATCGGCTTTGCCGACGCCTTGACCGGCTGCGCCCGGACATCGTGCTGGTGCTCGGCGACCGCTTCGAGATCCTGGCTGCGGCGCAGGCCGCGCTGGTGGCGCGGATTCCGGTCGCGCACATCGCCGGCGGCGAGACCACCGAAGGCGCCTTCGACGAGGCGATCCGCCACGCCATCACCAAGATGGCGCACCTGCATTTCGTCGACGAACGAGACTGCCGCGCGCCGCGTGCGCCAGCTCGGCGAGGACCCGGAGCGTGTTCAACGTCGGCGGCCCGGGCTCGACACCATCAAGCGGCTGCAGCTGCTGACCGCGATGAGCTGGAGCGGCGCTCGGCTTCCCGCTCGGACAGCGCAACCTGCTCGTGACCTTCCATCCGGTGACGCTGGAGACCGGCCGCCGGCGCAGCTCCAGATGCGCGAGCTGCTGGCGGCGCTCGACGCCTGGCCGGACGACGTCGGAATCGTCTTCACCTGCCCAATGCCGATACCGGCGGCCGCGCGATCGTCGCCTGATCGAGGCGTTCGTCGCGCCGCGCACGCCGACGCGGCAAGGCATTCGCCTCGCTGGGCCAGTGCGCTATCTGAGCCTGATGGCGCAGGTCGACGCGGTGGTCGGCAACTCCTCCAGCGGCCTCTTCGAGGCGCCGCGCTCGGCAGCCGACCGTCAACATCGGCGACCGCCAGCAGGGCCGGCTGCGCGCGGCCTCGGTCGTCCATGCGACGCCCGAGCCGCGACGGCGATCGCGGCGGCCATCGCGCGGCGCTTGCCTCGACTGCGTCGCGGCGTGCAACCCCTACGGCGACGGCCACAGCGCGGCGCGGATCGCGCGACTGCCTCAAGCGCAGTCGCCGACCTCCGCGGCGCTGCTGAAGAAGCACTTCTTCGACATCCGCCCATGAGCACTGACTAACCGCGTCTTGGTCATCGCCGAGGCGGGCGTCAACCACAACGGCTCGCTCGACATGGCGCTCCAACTGGTCGACGTGGCGGCCGAGGCCGGCGCCGACGTGGTCAAGTTCCAGACCTTCAAGGCCGACGCGCTCGTGAGCGCCGGCGCGCGCCGAAGGCGGACTACCAGGTAGCACGACCGGCGCGGACGAGTCCAGCTCGAGATGCTCCGCAAGCTGGAGCTCGACGAGGCCGCACCACGAGCGCTGATCGCGCACTGTCGCGCGCGGCATCGAGTTCCTCTCGACGCCATTCGACGCCGGAGAGCCTCGAGTTCCTCGCGGACGCTGCGGCATCCGGCGCATCAAGCTCCCGTCGGGCGAGATCACCAACGGCCCGCTTCTGCTGCACGCCGCGCGGCTCCGAAAGCCCGTCATCCTGTCGACGGGCATGAGCACGCTCGACGAGATCGAGCAGGCGCTCGGCGTCCTCGCCTTCGGCCTGACGCGGGACGCCGAGCCCGCCGCCGTGGCCTTCGAGCGCTGCCTTCGCAGCGCCGACGGGCGAGCGCGCGCTCGCGCGAACAGGTCACGCTGCTCCACTGCACCACCGAGTATCCGGCGCCGCTTGGCGGAGGTCAATCTGCGCGCGATGGATACGCTGCGGCGCGCCTTCGGCCTGCCGGTCGGCTACTCGGACCACACCCGGGCATCACGGTCTCGTCGCCGCCGTGGCCCGCGGCGCGACGTGATCGAGAAGCACTTCACGCTGGACCGCTCGCTGCCCGGGCCGGACCACGCGGCCTCGCTGGAGCCCGACGAACTGAAGCGATGGTCGCGCGCATCCGCGACGTCGAGCTAGCGCTCGGCGGCGGAGCAAGCGGCCCGCGCCTTCGGGAGCTGGGCAATCGCGCCGGTGGCGCGCAAGGAGCCTGGTGGCGGCGCGCGGCCGATCCGGGCGGGTGAGGCCTTCAGCGCCGAAACGCTCGCGGGTCAAGCGGCCAGGCGACGGGCATCAGCCCCATCCGGTACTGGGAATGCTTGGCCAGCCCGCGCACCGCGACTACGCCGGCCGACGAGGTGCTCGAGGCATGAGGCCGCCGGTCATCGTCATCGGTGCCGGCGGCCACGCGCGTGGTATACCGACGCGCTGCTCGCGCGCCGGCGTCGAGACAGTGGTCGGCATCGACCGACGTCGACCCGCGCCTGCCACGGACGGCGGCTGATGCGGCGTGCCGGTGCTCGGCGGCGACGACGCGGTGCTGGCCGCGCACCCGAAGGACACGATGCGGCCTGGCCAACGGCATCGGCGGCGTGCGTGGTACGAGCGGCCCGCGCCAGCCACGTCCGCAGCGACATGCAGGCGCAAGGTTGGGCAGTTCGCCGCTGTGCGTCCACCCGTCCGCGATCGTCTCGCGGTCGCCCGCATCGGCGAGGGCGTGCAGGTGTTCGCCGGCAGCGTCGTGCAGGCGGGCACCGACACTCGGCGACGAACTCCATCATCAACACCGCGCGCTGTCCGTCGACCACGACTGCCGGCTCGGCGAGCAGGCCCACATCGCGCCGCGGGCGCATGGTGTGCGGCGCGGTCGAGCTCGGTGAGGGGCTGCCACGTCGGCGCCGGCGCCGTGCATCCGCCAGGGGCCTGCATCTGGTCGACGGCAGCCGTCGTCGGCGCCGGCGCCGTCGTGCTCGACCGGACGTCCCCGGCGGCGGCAAGCTGGTCGGCGTGCCGGCGCGACCGATGGAGACCGCCTGATGAAGCAGTTGGAAACAGGCCCTGGTCGCGGCCCGACACGCGCATGCCCGAGGCCCTCGCAGGCGCTCGATCGGGCGCGGCTGCCAGATGGCCCTCGTCGTCGACGACGCAGCGCGCTGCTCGGCACGATCACCGACGGCGACGTGCGGCGAGCGGCATGCTGAAAGGAATGTGGCTGACCGACCCGTGCCGCGGCGGCGATGAACCCGCAACCGACCGTGCCCGCGGGCGGACGGGCCGCGAGAGATCCTCGCGACGATGCGCCGACAAGGCATGCACCAGATGCCGCTGCTCGATGCGCAGCGGCCGCGTCTGGGCCTGGAGACGGTCGACGAACTAGCCGGGCGCGGGCCGGAAGCGCGAGAACTGGGTCGTGCTGATGGCCGGCGGACTGGGCACGCCGCCTGCGGCCCGCTGACGCGCGAGGTGCCCGAAGCCGATGCTCAAGGTGGGCACGCAGGCCGCTGCTGGAGACCATCCTGCGAGAACTTCGCCGAGGACGGGCTTTCATCGCTTCTAATCTCGGGTCAACTACATGGCCGAGCATGATCGAGGCGTATTTCGGCGACGGCTAGCGATGCGGGCGTCGAAATCCGGTACCTGCGCGAGACGCGACCAGCTCGGCACCGCCGGCGCGCTGAGCCTGTTGCCCGGAAGCCGCCTGACGCCCCTCTGTGTCACCAACGGCGACCTGCTGACCAAGGAGGACTACGGCCAGCTGGTCGACCGCCACGTCGAGGCACGGCGCAACGCGACGATGGCGTGCGCGACTACGAGATGCAGGTGCCCTTCGGCGTGGTGCGCGAACGCGACGGCCGCATCGCGGCATCGAGGAGAAGCCGGTGCAGCGCTTCGTCGTCAGCGCCGGCATGTACGTGCTCGCGCCGCAGGTGCTGGACTGGTTCCGCCGGGCACGCTATTTCGACATGCCGTCGCTGTTCGAGGCGATGGTCGAGCGCGGCATGCGCACGCGGTTGCCACACCGTCGACGGCTACTGGCTCGACATCGGCCGCCTGCCCGACTACGAGCGCGCCAACGTGCGATTTCACGAAGAGTGTTCCGATGATCGGACGCGCAAGGTGCTGGCGCTGATCCCGGCGCGCGGCGGCTCCAAGGGCCTGCCCGGCAAGAACATCCTGTCCGCCGGCGGCAGGCCGCTGCTCGCCTTGGGACCATCGAAGCGCGCGGAAGCTCGCGGTATCGTCGACCGGTTGTCCTGTCCTCCGACGACGATGCCATCATCGCTGCCGCGCCGGCGTGCGGCTGCGAGGTGCCGTTCCGTGCGGCCGGCTGAACTGGCGACCGACACGCCGCCAGCATCGATCGTGGTCGCTGCACGCGCTACCATCTGCCTGGCTACGACTAGCTGGTGCTGCTGCAGCCGACCTCGCCGCTGCGCAGTGCCGGCCGACATCGACGCCGCGTGGAGCGCTTTCGCAAAGCGGTGCGCCGAGCCTGCGTTCTGTGAGGCCGGACAAACAGAGCCCGTACTGGATGTTGACGATGGCCGCGACGGACGGGTGCAGCACCTATTTCCCGCGTCGGAGGAGTTCCACGCGGCGCCAGGACGCGCCGCCCATCTTCGCGGCTGAACGGCGCCATCTACGTCGCCCGACGTGCGACTGGCTGCGCCGGGCGGCGATTTCATCAACAGCGGAGACCGTCGGCCTACGTGATGCCGCCGGAGCGCTCGATCGACATCGATACCGAGCCTGATTTCGAGGCCTTCTGCGCTTCGTCTTAGAGATTTTTCTCATCGACAATCACCCACGACGACGTGACATCGACCTCGCCGCCAATACAACGCCAAGGGACCCGACCGGAGGCGAAGTACGGCCTGCCGCAGAAGGTCGACGTTCTGCCGGAACTGCGTCATCTCCAACCAGCGGCCGAACTCGGCCGTCGAGTACGAGCACACGCAAGGACGAGCAAGAAGGAGACGATCGACTTCGACGACGAGGGCGTCTGCGATGCCTGCCGGTTCGCCGAGCAGAAGCACAGCACGATCGACTGGGACGGAGCGCGAGCGCAAGCTGCGCGAGCTGTGCGACCGCTTCCGCAGCAACGACGGCGCCTACGACTGCCTCGTCCCCGGCTCCGGCGGCAAGGACAGCTTCTACGCGGCGCACATGCTCAAGTACAAGTACGGCATGCACCCGCTGACCGTGACCTGGGCGCCGCACATCTACACCGACTGGGGCTGGAAGAACTTCCAGGCCTGGATCCACGCCGGCTTCGACAACTACCTGTGCACGCCCAACGGCCGCGTGCACCGGCTGCTGACGCGCCTGGCGGTCGAGAACCTGTTCCACCCGTTCCAGCCGTTCATGCTCGGGCAGAAGGCGCTGGCGCCCAAGATGGCGCTGCTGTACAACATCCCGCTGGTGTTCTACGGCGAGAACGAGGCCGAGTACGGCAACCCGATCGCCGGACACCGACAGCGGCCAAGCGCGACTGGTCCTACTTCACCGCGCAGGACAAGTCGAAGATCTTCCTGGGCGGCACGTCGGTCGCCGACCTGCAGGAGCGACTTCGGCGTCGACGCCGACGACCTGCAGCCCTACCTGCCGGCCGATCCCGACGAGATCGAGCAGCAGAAGGTCGAGGTGCACTACCTCGGCTACTACCTGAAGTGGCATCCGCAGAGCTGCTACTACTACGCCGTCGAGCACGGCGGCTTCCAGGCCTCGCCCGAGCGCACGCCGGGCACCTACAGCAAGTACAACTCCATCGACGACCGGATCGACGATTTCCACTACTACACGACCTACATCAAGTTCGGCATCGGCCGCGCCACCTACGACGCCGCGCAGGAGATCCGCTCCGGCGACATCACCCGCGAAGAGGGCGTGGCGCTGGTCAAGCGCTTCGACGGCGAGTTCCCCGAGCGCTTCGCCGAGGAGATCTTCCGCTACCTGAGCATCCCGGCGAAGGAGTTCCCGAGGCGTCGCACGATGTTCGAGCAGCCGATCATGGACCGCGACGTACTTCATGCGACTCTGGCCGACCGTTCCGCTCGCCGCACCTGTGGAAGTGGGAGGACGGCGCAGTGGAAGCTGCGTCACACGGTCTGCGACGACGAGCGGACGTAACGCGTGCGCATGCGAACGTCCGGCTCATCGCCCGGCTCGACATCAAGGGGCCCAACCTGATCAAGGGCATCCACCTCGAAGGGCTGCGCGTGATCGGCGATCCGCAGGAGTTCGCGCGCCGCTACTACGAGGCAGGGCGCCGACGAACTGATCTACATGGACATCGTCGCCAGCCTGTACGGCCGCAACAGCCTGACCGACATCGTCCGGCGCGCCGCCCAGGACGTGTTCATGCCCATGACGGTGGGCGGCGGCATCCGCTCGCGTGGATGACGTCGCGCGACCTGCTGCGCTCCGGCGCCGACAAGGTGGCCATCAACACCGCCGCGGTCGCGACGGCCGGAGCTGATCACCGAGATCGCGCGGCGCTTCGGCTCGCAGTGCATGGTGCTGTCGATCGAGGCCAAGCGCATGGCGCCGGGCCAGTGGGAGGCCTACACCGACAACGGCCGCGAGCGCACCGGCCTGGACGTGGTCGAGTGGGCGCAGGCGCGGCGTCGAGCTCGGCGCCGGCGAGATCCTGCTGACCTCGGTGGACCAGGAAGGCACGCGCAAGGGCTTCGACGTCGCGCTGGTGCGCGCCGTCACCGACGCGGTGCCGGTGCCGGTCATCGCCAGCGGCGGCATGGCGAGCGCCGACCACCTGCGTCGACGTCGTCGCCGAGGCCGGCGCCGACGCCGTGGCGATGGCCGACGTCCTCCACTACAGGCGCACGACCCTGCCGGAGCATGCGCGGCATGCGCGCCTGGCGCGGGCCTCCCCGTGAGGAACGCCATGAGCGCATGGTCACGGTCGTCGACTACGGCGTCGGCAACCTGCTCAGCGTGGCGCGGGCATTCGAAGCACTGCGGCGCCGAGGTCATGCGTCAGCTGCCGATCCGCGGGCATCGAGCGCCGCCGAGCGGCTGGTGCTGCCGGGCGTCGGCGCGTTCGCCGACGGCATGCGCGGGTCTGCGCGAGCGCGGGCCTGGTCGAGCCGATGCGCGCGCTATGCCGCGTCGGGCCGGCCGCTGCTCGGCATCTGCGTGGGCATGCAGATGCTCGCGAGCGCAGCGAGGAGTTCGGCGGGCACGCAGGGCTCGGCCTGATCGCCGGGCCGGGTCGTGCGCGTCCCGGAAAAGGCGACGGTCGACGGCGCGGCCGCAGAAGATCCCGCACATCGGCTGGAGCCCGCTGCTGCCCGTGCGGCCGGCGCCCTGCTGGGACGGCACACCGCTCGCTGGCACCACCTCGCCCGGCACCTGCGTTTACCTCGTGCATTCCTTCCATGCTCCTTCCTGGAGGATCCACACCACCAACTGGCTGTGTGCGATCACGGTGGCCACACCATTACGGCGGCCATCGGGCACGGCGCCATCTGCGGCTGCCAGTTCCACCCCGAGAAGAGCGGTCCTGAAGGGCTGCGAATGCTGGCGGCCTTCATTCGAGGCGGCACGAGGTAGAGCGCCACGGTATGGCGGCCCACGTCCTGCGATCAGGCGCGATCTATGCGACGGCAAACGTGCTGGCCGCCGGCGCCCCCTTCCTGCTGCTGCCGGTGCTCACGCGAGGGCACTGAGCCCCGAGGAGTACGGCCAGGTTATCTCGTTCTTCATGCTCGTGGCGGTATGCGCCGCGGTGGCTGGGTTGAGCCTGCACGGCGCAGTGGGCGTGCGCTGGCTCGATCGCAACCGGGGCGACCCGCGGCGCTACACGGCGGCGGCGATCGTGCTCGCCCTCGGTTCCAGCGTGCTTGCGGCCGCGCTATCGGCGCTGCTGGCGCCCCGGGCTCGGTACTCGACCTGTCGCCCGCCCTGTGCGCGCTCGCCGCGGTGGTGTCCGGCGCAATGGCTTTGCAGGGTATGAGGTTCGGGGTCTGGCAGAGCCTGGAGCGCCCTTGGCCGGCTGCGGCCCTGCAGGTCGCCTCGGCCTGCGCTGAACGTCGCGCTGTCGCTGTTGGCGGTGTTCGCACTGCACTGGGGCGGCGTCGGTCGCATCGTGGGTGCGACTGCCGCCGGCGTGCTGATCTCGGGGTTCTGCATCGCTTCCCTGCGCGCGCAAGGCTGCATCGCGCCGGCGCAGGCCGCGGACGCGCGCGAACTCCTGCGCTTCGGCCTGCCGCTCGTGCCGCACGCGCTGGCCGGCGCGCTGCTCGCCAGCGCCGACCGCTTCGCCGTGTCCGCGCAGCTCGGCGCGGGGCCGCTGGGCGGGGACGGCGCGGCCACCCAGCTCGGCCTGGTGATCGACGTGCTCGCCGATGCGGCCACCAAGGCCTACACGCCGTCGATTTACCGCATGCTCAGCCGCAATTCGTGCCGAGAGCGCCTGCGCGTGGTCGCGATCGCCTACCTGCAGCGTGCCAGCGTGGCTGGCGGTCGCCTTGCTACTGTGGGGACTCTGTCCCTTCTCGCGGGCGACATGCTCGTCGGCGGCGAGCACTACCGTCCGGCAATCGATCTGTCTCTTTCGGTTCCTCGTCGGCGGCGCGCTCACCGGCGCCTATCTGAACATTGCCGGGCTCTTCTTCTTCACAGGCAAGACTGAGTGGATCAGCGCAGCGACGCTGACGGCATGCGCGGTCGCCGTCGTTCTTGCACCAGCTGCGGTCGCGCGCTGGGGGCTGAGCGGCGCCTGCGCGACGTACGTTTGCGCGCAAGCCAGTCTGGTGCGCGCGGCACTGGCTGCTTTCGCGCCGCGTCAACCCGATGCCCTGGGGTCGCCCCCTGCTCGCGCTGCGCATGCTCTACACGCCGCAGGAGCTTCGCGTGATGTGGCGGATTCTCTCCGACCTGCTGCAACTGCGCTCCCGCATGGCGTGGTGGGCGCTCGTATATCGCGGGTATAGAAGTCGCTATGCGATCCGGCCAGGCTTCCGGTTCAACGGCGCCGGCGTGCAGCTCTATGGGGCGGGGCGCATCGACCTCGGCGATGACAGCTACGTCGGCGAGCTTTGCTCGCTGCAGGCGGCGGCGGGGGACGGCCATCACCATCGGGCGCCATTGCAGCATCTCGCACAACGTGCGCATCTACACGTCCACGGCTGTCGCAGACGCAGACTTTCGCAACGGCACCCCTCCGATGTTGTCGGCCTCGGGCACACATTGAGGATGGCGTGTGGATCGGCGCGAATGCCTATATCGGTCCGGGCGTCACGATTGGGGCGAATGCCGTGGTCGGTGCCAACGCCGTGGTGACACGCTCCATTCCCGCGTCGCAGATTGGGTGGGGCGCCCGCCCGCCTGATCCGCCACAAGCAGAAAGAGGAAGGCGGCTGAATGTGCGCAGAGGGCATCCTCACACTGCGCGATCTCCTGCAGGTCGAGGACGACGCGAGCCTGCTGGAATTCCGCCGCAAGCACACTGGGCTGCCGCCGCGGCCGCAGGTCCGCATCGCCTTCCTGCGCAATGCTCATGTCGGACCTGCTCTATGAGACTGAGCTGACCGGACGAACTACGTCGCGCCCTCCGGCCTGCCGGGCCATGGCGACCCTTGCCCGATCTTCGCTGCACAACGTGGGCATGCGACTGTCGGGGGGCGCTGCCGCGCCGACGTTCGGATCACGGGCGACGGCGTGGCAGACCAGTGGATCGACGGCAGACGGTTCAACCGGCTGGTCGACCACTTCGCCCTCGCGGCGCCTTGCGACACCTTGCTGCTGCAGGACCATTTCGAATGGCGCTGGCCGTTTCCGCGTGCCCACGATGCTGTCGTGTTGCATGCGCCGCGCCAAGCCATGCACGCTGTGGCGGGCCGCGTCGGGCCTTCGCCCGAGGCACCATGCTGCTGCCCGCCAACTCGTCGACCTGATCGCCGAGCGAGCGCATCGGCTGCTTGGCTGGCAGTTGGGCGCGCACCGGTCGCGCCGGCTGGAGCAGATGCTGGCGCGCAAGTGCGCCTCATTGCCGCTGCAGTATGACGGCTGGCACCGCGCATTGCGGCATGCGCGCCCGCGCATCCTGATGGTCGGCGCAGGCTGCTACGGCCCGGCCGCTGCGATGATCGCTGCTGCCAAGGATGCCGGCATCGTGACCGCCGAGTACCAGCACGGTGCCGTGTCTGGCGGCCACGATGCCTACAACTTTGCCCCCGCCGTGTGCAGCGACCCGGCTTACCTTCGCACCTTGCCGGATTTCTTCCTCGGCTACGGCAGCTGGTGGATGGAGCAGTTCACTGCGCCGATGCACAAGGTCGTCATCGGGAACCCCACACCGGGGAGAGCCGGCTCGCCGCACAGTGCGCGCAAGCAGTGGTTCAAAAGGACACCGTGCTCGTGCTGAGCGACGGCATCGATTTCCCGCTGTACTTGGCGCTAGCGCAGGGCATCGCGCCGGCGGCGCGTAGCCTGGGGTGGCGCGTGGTCCTGAGGCCGCATCCGCTCGAGCGTACGGCTGTCGCCGCGCAGTACGGCGAACGAGTCGGCGACGTTGCCATTGATCGCGCAGGCGAACTGTACGCTTCCCTGGCCGCGGCGCACGCGGTGGTGAGCGAGGTGTCCACCGGGCTGTTCGAGGCGGTGGGCGTCGCCCTCGACGAGGTCTTTCTCTGGGACACCGCCAAGTCCCGGTTGCGGCGACCGACGACATCCCTTTCGCAGCTTCGCGAACGCTGAGGCGCTGTCCGAGCTTCTCTCTCAGCCGGGCACGGGACGCCTCAATGCGGTGGCGGCGGAGTCAGTTTGGGCCTCGGGATGGCGTACCCGCTACGGCGAGTTTCTCGCGTCGCACGGCGTGTGCGTACAGGGATCTTACGCATGAAGGTGCGGCTGCGTTCGGTCGAGGTCATGCTCGCGATGGTGCTGTTCGCCGTGATCGCGGCGGCCTTCCTCGATTTCATCGGCCAGTATGCTCTGCGCGAACTGCACCCTTTGCAGTTCTTCGCCGACTCCAACACCTACCACCGCATCTACGAAGGCGATTCGGAAATCTTCGACGGCAGCCTCGTGGGCGTCGCGAGCAACTACCTGGGCCCGTTGACCGTGCTCGAGCTCCTTGGCGGCAACATCTATCTCGTAATGCTGCTCAACGTGGCAATGTTCAGCGCCTCGGTCATCAGCATAGCGCGCTTGTTGCGGGTCGATCCGCTCATGGTCACAGCCCTGCTGGCCCTGCAGTCTCGCTGACGGTGTCGAGCCTGTTGTCCGTCAACAAGGAAATCTTCGCCCTGCCCTTCATAGCGCTGGCACTCACGGGCGATGTCCGCCGTTCCGCACTCGCGGTCATCGCCGCCCTGCTGGTGTCGGCCCTGGTGCGGTGGCAGCTCACTGGCTTCTATCTCGTGATGCTGCTGCTGTCGGCCGGCCGGCTGCGCCTCGCTTCGCGCGGCACCATCCTGGCGGCGCTGTTGCTCGCAACCTCGGCGTTCTGGTACTTCGTGCAGGAGTGGCTCGAGCCGGTGATCGCATTCGTCGAAATGTCGATCGAGAACTACGACGAGGGAGGCAGCGGCCCGTTCGAGGCCACCTTGAACTACCAGAAGCTGGGCCTCTACTTCCTCGTGTTCCCTGTCAAGGCGGCTCACCTGTTGTTCGGCCTCGGCCTCAAGGTGGACAAGTTGCTGTCGCCAGCAGAGATCTACAACGACTTCTTCGTAGGGGGCCACTGCTTCATCTCGCTGCTCGTCTTCCTTGCCCTACTGGCTCGGCGCAGATTGCAACCTCTCGTCCGAACCCAGCGGTCACCTCGATCGTATTCCTTGTGATCTTCTGCCTGTCGCCGGTGTTCGCCCCGCGCTACCTGTACCCGGTGTTCATCATGTGGGTCCTGGTGCTAGCAGGCGCGCCGCCGCAACTCCACCGGCGCCGGCGGCCGGCGCGAGTGACGGCCGACCCCGTTCATTACCGCGTTCCCTCGTCCCCGGAGTTCCCATGATTCAGACCCCTCCGGGCGCCGTTGTAGATGCAGGCGCGCGCATAGGCCAATTCACGTCCGTCTCGGCACCTCCTGCCACGTCGAAGTCGGTGCCGTTGTTGGCGTGAACTGCAATCTCGGCCAGAAGGCGCATGTGGGCAAACACGCGATTGTCGGGAACGGATGCCGGCTGAGCAATTCGGTCTCGGTCTTCTCTCGTGTGGAGCTGGACGATTTCGTGTTCTGCACCCCCTTCATGGTGTTCGCCCACGTTTCGTTTCCGTGCGTCGCCGTGAACCGGCGCTCGAACTTCCGCGACACCATCGTCAAGACAGTTGCCTCGCTCGGAGCCAACTGTACGATCGTACCGGGTATCACCATCGGCAAGGGCACGTTCGCCGCAGGTCGTGCCACGCTTGCGACGGGTTGCAATGACTGGGCCCCGATGGTGAGCACGCCAGCGCGCGAGATCGGGTGGATGAGTCCGTAGCAGCCAGAAGATCCCCCTTCCGCTCGCCGGCCAAGTCGAATCGACCTGCCCCCACAAGGGCGACGTGTACACACTGGGCGAATCGACACTGGTGCGCCGGGCCGGCGCGCGCGGCATCCTCGAATGTCGCCCGGGCCTGTGCCTGGAGCGCACAACGTCCGCAGATTGACATATGGCCTTGCGTGTCCTGTACCTCGATGGCGTAGGCCCCTTCGGCGGTGCCTCCCGAAGTCTCTTCGAGGCGGTTAGAGCGCTGCCTGCAGGCAGCGTTGAGCCCTACTTCCTCGTACAGCAAGGAACGGTCCTGGACTTTTACGGCCAGCTGGCGTGCGACGTTGTCGCGACGCGGGGAATCACCCGCCTCGATAACAGCCGGTACAGCCACTACCGGGGCGTCCGCTGGCTTGTGCTGCTGCGAGAGATCTTCTATGTGCCATTCACTGTCGCCGCGCTCCTGAGGGCACGTCGCAGGTTCGGCCGAGTAGACCTGATTCACCAGAACGAGGTGATGGAGATCCTTGCCGGTATGCTGGCCCGCCGCCTGTTCGACGCACCGCTCGTTGTGCACGTGCGGTCGTTGGAGCGCGTCGCACCGCGTTCGCTCCGCACGCGTTGGCTAAACCGCGCGCTGCGCAAGGAAGCGACGGCGGTGATCGCGATCGACGAGAACACGCGTGCTTCCCTGCCGGCTGACCTCCCTGTCGACGTCTATCCAGAACTCGTTCACGCACAAGCGTGCGTCGTCGCCGGACCCCGTCCTCGCAGCGCGCCTTGCAGCCTTGCGCCCTGGATCGCTAAAGGTGGGGTTCGTGGGCAACCTGCACCATTCCAAGGGCCTGTTCGACCTGCTCGAGGCGGTGAAGATCGCACGCGAGATGGGCCGCGACATCGAGTGCGTAGTGGTCGGGGGCGTCACCATCGCGGACCGCGGCCTCAAGGCTTGGCTGCTTGCACGCGCCGGGCTGGCGCAGAATGTCCAAGCCGAACTGGCCGCGCGCGTGCAGTCGGCCTGCCTGGCCGATGCCTTCCATCTGGTCGGGCACACAAACGACATCCAATCGGTCTATGAACGGCTGGACGTTCATCGCATTCCCCTCCCACTACGACGCCCCGGGCCGGCCGGTGTTCGAAGCGGCCTTCTCTGGCGTTCCGTCCATCGTCTGCGTTGACAAGCCGCGGCCGGACACCCTGGTGCCGGGCGAGACGGGACTCGCCGTACCAGCGCGCGACCCCCGCGCTCTGGCCCAGGCGCTCATCCATTTCGCCGACGATCGCACCGAAGTGTCGCGCATGGGCGCCAGCGCGCGCGCACTTGCGCAATCCAACTTCGTCCCTGCCGACAATGCGCGCAAGCTACTCTCGCTCTATGAGCGCGTGGTCGCCGCACAAGGCAGCCGCGCTTCAACCTGACCGCCAAATCGCTGCTATGAACACGCACAACCGACGTCCCTACGCCATCTGCACCAACTGCATCATGGACACGACGGACTCGAACATCACGTTCGATGCCCGGGGCTGGTGCGACTACTGCAACAACTACTACCGCAACATCCTGCCGAACTGGCACCCCGACGAGCGCGGGCGCGCAGACATCTGGCGCGGCAGGTCGAGCAGATCAAGCGCGACGGGCAAGGGCCGGGACCACGACTGCCTCATCGGCATCAGCGGTGGCGTCGACAGCTCGTACGTCGACCTACATGGCCAAGGAGAAGCTCGGCCTGCGGCCGCTGCTGTTCCACGTGGATGCCGGCTGGAACTCCCAGCAGGCCGTCAACAACATCGAGAAGCTGGTCGACGGCCTCGGGCTCGACCTGTACACCGAGGTCGTGGACTGGCTGGAGATGCAGGACCTGCAGCTCGCGTTCTTCAAGGCGCAGGTGCCGCACATGGACACGCCGCAGGACCACGCGTTCTTCGCCGGCGCTGTACAACTTCGCGCGCAAGACACGGCGTCAAGTACATCCTGACCGGCGCGAACTACTCGACCGAGTGCGTGCGCGAACCGCTGGAGTGGCACTACCACGCATCCGACCTGCGCCAGCTCAAGGACATCCACCGCCGTTTCGGCACGCGGCCGCTGAAGACGTTCCCGATGGCGGACATCTTCACCTACAAGCTGTACTACCGCGTTCGTGAAGGGCATGCGGGTCGTCAAGCCGCTGAACTACGTGCCGTACGTCAAGGAAGAGGCGATGCAGAGCTGGTGGACCGGTTCGGCTGGCAGCGCTACGCCCACAAGCACCACGAGTCCCGCTTCACGCGGTTCTACGAAGGCTACTGGCTGCCGCGAAGTTCGGCTACGACAAGCGCCGCGCGCACTTCTCGAGCCTGATCCTGACCGGGCAGATGACGCGCGAGGAGGCGCTCGAGCGGATCGCGCAGCCGGCGTACGACGAGGAGACCATCGCAGCATGACTTCGAGTACGTCGCCACCAAGCTCGATATCACCGTCGACGAGTTGCGGGCGATCTTATGACGGCCCGAACAGGACCTACCGGGACTACCGCAACAGCATGGCGCTGATCGAGCTCGGGCGCGCAGGTGCTGCGCGTGCTCGGCGTGCAGAGAGGCGATCATCCGGTGATCACGATCGTCGACTACGGCCTGGGCAACATCCAGGCGTTCCTGAACGTCTACAAGCGGCTGAACATCGCCGTCGAGGTCGCGCGCGACGGCGCGACGAGCTCGCAGGGCGCGACCAAGCTGATCCTGCCCGGGGTCGGGCGCGTTCGACCACGCGATGGAGCTGCTCGACGCAGTCCGGCATGCGCGAGACGCTCGAGGAGCTGGTGCTCGAGCGCAAGCGTGCCGGTGCTCGGCATCTGCGTCGGCATGCAGATGCTGGCGCGGTCCAGCGAGAAGGGCGAGCTGCCGGGCCTGGGCTGGGTCGACGGGCGGCGTCCGGACGTTCGAGGCCTGCAGCCCGACGCCGCGACACTGCCGCTGCCGCACATGGGCTGGAACGACGTGCAGCCCGTCGCGGCCGAGCCCGCTGTTCACGCGGCTCGAGACGGACGCCCGGTTCTACTTCCTGCACTCCTACTACTTCGAGTGCGACGACGCCGGACGACGTCGCTGGCCGACGGCCGAGCTACGGCATCGACTTCGCCTGCGCGGTGCAGCCGGGCAACATCTTCGGCGTGCAGTTCCATCCGGAGAAGAGCCACCATTGCGGCGCCGCGGCTGCTGAAGAACTTCGCGGAGCTGTGACGATGCTGCGGCCGCGAATCATTCCCTGCCTGCTGGTGCAGCAACGGCGGCCTCGTGAAGACCGTCGAGCTTCAAGGAGCCCAAGTACGTCGGCGATCCGATCAACGCCGTCAAGATCTTCAACGAGAAGGAAGCCGACGAACTGATGGTGCTGGACATCGACGCGACGGCGCAAGGGCGCGGAGCCCGACTACAGGCTGATCGCGCAATCTGGCGGCCGAGTGCCGGATGCCGCTGTGCTACGGCGGCGGCGTCAAGACCGTCGAGCAGGCCAAGCGGATCATCGGCCTGGGCGTCGAGAAGGTCGCGATCAGCGCGGCGGCGATCGACGAACCCCGGCGCTGATCACGCGCATTGCCGACGCAGTCGGCAGCCAGAGCGTGGTCGTCGTGCTGGACGTCCGAAGAAGCGCGGCTGCGGCACGGACTACGAGGTGTGGACGCACAACGGCACGCGGAGCACCGGACGCTGATCCGATCGAGGCCGCAGCCGAGGCGCGAGGCGCCGGGGCCGGCGAGATCGTCGTCAATTCGATCGACCGCGACGGCAGATGAAGGGCTACGACCTGGCGCTGGCCGAGCGAGCGTGCGGGCAGCGACTCGATTGCCGCTGACCGTGCTGGGCGGCGCCGGCTCGCTTGACGGACATCGGGCGCTGATCGGGCGCTGCGGCGTCGTCGGCGCGGCGGCCGGCAGCCTGTTCGTGTTCAAGGGGCCTACCGGGCCGTCCTGATCAATTATCCCAAGCCAGGCAGCAGAAGGACGAATTGTCCGGCGCCGGCGCTGCCGGCTGCGCTAAGCGGTCACAGCAGCGACTACGATGTTCGAAGGACAGGACGTCCTGCTGATCACCGGCGGCACCGGCTCGTTCGGCAACGCCGTGCTGCGGCGCTTCCTGCGACTCGGACATGCGCGAGATCCGCATCTTCAGCCGCGACGAGAAGAAGCAGGACGACATGCGCAAGCGCTATCAGCAATCCGAAGCTGAAGTTCTACATCGGCGACGTGCGCGACTACGCGCAGCGTTGCCGACGCGCATGCGCGGCGTGGATTACGTGTTTCCACGCCGCCGCGCTGAAGCAGGTGCCGTCCTGCGAGTTCCATCCGATGGAGGCGGTGAGGACCAACGTGCTGGGCACGGAGAACGTGCTGGAGGCGGCCATCGCCGCCGGCGTGCAAGCGCGTGGTCGTGCCTGAGCACCGACAAGGCGGTGTACCCGATCAACGCCATGGGCATCTCCAAGGCGATGATGGAAAAGGTCATGGTCGCCAAGTCCCGCGCAACCTCGAAGGCACGGCACGGTGATCTGCGGCACCCGCTACGGCAACGTGATGGCCTCGCGCGGCTCGGTGATTCCGCTGTTCGTCGAGCAGATGCTGGCCGGCAAGCCGATCACCGTCACCGATCCGGACATGACGCGCTTCATGATGACGCTGGACGACGCGGTGGACCTGGTGCTGTACGCCTTCGAGCACGGCGACAACGGCGACATCTTCGTGCAGAAGGCGCCGGCCGCCACGATCGAGCATGCTGGCCCAGGCGCTGCTCGAGCTGCTGGGCGCCCGGACCACCCGGTCCGCGTCATCGGCACCCGCCACGGCGAGAAGCTCTACGAAACCCTGCTGAGCCGCGAAGAGATGGCCGTGCGCCGAGGACCTGGGCGACTACTACCGCGTGCCGCCCGACGGCCGCGACCTGAACTACGCGCAAGTTCGTCGAGAAGGGCGAGCGACGCATCTCAGCTCACGGCGACGACTACAACTCGCACAACACCGAGCGCCTCGACGTGCCGGGATGAAGCGAGCTGCTGCTGCAAGCTCGACTTCATGCAGCGCATCGCGCGCGGCGAAGCCGGCGGATCGCCGGAGGACTGACGTCATGCGAATCGTCGATCACCGGCGCCGATGGCTTCATCGGCAGGAACCTGCGCGTGCGCCTGCGCGAGCTGGCGGCATACCGACGTCGTCGGCTTCGACCCGCGCGACCGCTGCCGACGGATCTGCCGACGGCGTCCTGGCGCGGCGCCGACTGTCGTCGTTCCACCTCGCCGGCGTCAACCGCCCGCAAGGATCCGGCGGAGTTCGCCACGGGCAACGCCGGACTTCACCGAAGCGCTGTGCGACGCGCTCGGCGGCGGCTGGCCGCGCGGCGCCGGTGGTCGTACGCCTCGTCCACCCAGGCCGGCGCTCGACAACCCCTACGGCCGCAGCAAGCGCGCGGCCGAGGAGGCGCTGCTGCGGCTACGCGCGCGAGCACCGGCGCGCCGGTGCACATCTTTCGGCTGCCCAACGTGTTCGGCAAGTGGTGCCGGCCCAACTACAACTCGGCCGTCGCCACGTTCTGCCACAACATCGCGCGCGGCCTGCCGATCAGCGTCAACGACCCGGCCGCGCCGCTGCAGCTGGTCTACGTCGACGACGTGGTCGACGGCGTTCGTCCGGCTGCTGGACGGCGCCGGCCGGCGACGGCGGCTTCGTGCGAGGCCGGCCCCGTCTACGCCACGACGGTCGGCGAAGTGGCGCGACTGCATCGCAGGCCTTCGCGCGACAGCCGCGAGACCGCTGCTGACGCCAGCGCGTCGGCACCGGCTGGTGCGCGCGCTGTACGCCACCTACGTCAGCTACCTGCCGCCCGAGCCGTTCGCCTACGCGCTGCCGCAGCACGCGCGACCCGCGCGGCGTGTTCGTCGAGATGCTGAAGACGCCCGACTGCGGGCAGTTCTCGTACTTCACGGCGCACCCCGGCATCACGCGCGGCGAGCACTACCACCACACCAAGACCGAGAAGTTCCTGGTCATCAGGGGCGCGGCGCGCTTCGGCTTCCGGCATATCGAGACCGGCGAGATCGCACGAAGTCACGGTCACGCGGCGGCGAGGCCGCGTCGTCGAGACCGTGCCTGGCTGGACGCACGACATCACCAACATCGGCGACGACGAACTGATCGTCATGCTCTGGGCCAACGAGGTGTTCGATCGCGCAGCGGCCCGACACCATTGCCGCTGAAGGTCATGGCCATGAAGAAGCTGAAGGTCATGACCGTGGTCGGCACCCGGCCGGAGATCATCCGCCTGTCGCGGGTGATGGCGCGGCTGGACGAGCACTGCGATCACGTGCTGGTGCACACCGGCCAGAACTACGACTACGAGCTGAACCAGGTCTTCTTCGACGACCTGGGCGTGCGCAAGCCCGACCACTTCCTCGACAGCGCGGGCGGCACCGCGGCGCGAGACCATCGGCAACGTGATCATCGCGGTGGACCGCGTGCTGGCCGAGAGCAGCCCGACGCGATGCTGGTGCTCGGCGACACCAACAGCTGCCTGGCGGTCATTCCGGCCAAGCGGCGCAAGATCCCGATCTTCCACATGGAAGCCGGCAACCGCTGCTTCGACCAGCGCGTGCCGGAGGAGACCAACCGCCGCATCGTCGACCACACCG
The DNA here is from genome assembly GCA_963783785.1 of uncultured beta proteobacterium. Classification (GTDB taxonomy): domain Bacteria; phylum Pseudomonadota; class Gammaproteobacteria; order Burkholderiales; family Burkholderiaceae_C; genus CADEEN01. Next base: position 505,693 of record CAWAOQ010000006.1, read on the forward strand.
CCGACATCAACCTGACCTACAGCGACATCGCCCGCGAGTACCTGCTGCGCGAGGGCCTGCCGCCCGACCTCGTCATCAAGACCGGCAGCCCGATGTTCGAGGTGCTGACGCACTACCGCCCGCAGATCGACGCCTCGGACGTGCTGACGCGGCTGGGGCTCGACGCCGGGCGGCTACTTCGTCGTCAGCGCCCACCGCGAGGAGAACGTCGACGCGACCGCGACCTTCGGCAAGCTGGTCGACGTGCTCAACGCGGTGGCGCAGGACCTACGGCCTGCCGGTCATCGTCTCGACCCATCCGCGCACGCAGAAGCGCATCGACGCGACGGGCGCGGCGTTCCACCCGCGCGTGCGGCTGCTCAAGCCGCTGGGTTTCCACGACTACGTGAAGCTGCAGATGTCGGCGCGCGCCGTGCTGTCCGACAGCGGCACGATCACCGAGGAGTCGTCGATCCTGAATTTCCCGGCGCTGAACCTGCGCGAGGCGCACGAGCGCCCCGAAGGCATGGAGGAGGCCGCGGTGATGATGGTCGGGCTCGAAGTGCGAGCGCGTGCGCCAGGGCCTGGCGATCCTCGCGACCCAGCCGCGCGGCGACCGTGCGCGACGCTGCGGCTGGTCGGCCGACTACAGCATGCCCAACGTGTCGGACAAGGTGCTGCGCATCATCCACAGCTACACCGACTACGTGAACCGGGTCGTCTGGCGCAAGTACGACTGACCGTCGCACCGTGCGCCTGCTCGTCGTCAGCCAGTACTTCTGGCCCGAGAACTTCCGCGTCAACGACCTCGTGGCCGAGCTCGTGCCGCGGCCACGAGGTCACGGTGCTGACCGGCGCGCCCGAACTATCCGGAAGGCGCGCGTCTTCGCGGAGTACCGGCGCGACCCGGCGCCGCTTCGCACGCTACGAGGGCGCCGAAGTGTGCGCGTGCCGCTGCGCCGCGCGGCAGCGGCAACGTCCGGCTGGTGCTGAACTACCTGAGCTTCGTCGTCTGGGGCGTGCTGCTCGGGCGCGTGGCGGCTGCGTGGTCGCACGCTTCGACGCGATCTTCGTGTTCGAGACCTCGCCGATCACGTCGGCGCTGCCGGCCCTGCTGCTGCGGCCGGCTCAAGCGGGCGCCGCTGCTGATGTGGGTGCTCGACCTGTGGCCCGAGACGCTCGCGGCGGTCGGCGTCGTGCGCTCACCGCGCCTGCTGCGCTGGGTCGGCGCACTGGTGGCCTTCATCTACCGGCGCTGTGACCGCATCCTCGTCCAGTCGCGCGCATTCTAGCCGAACGTCGAGCGCTAGGTCGGGCGACACGAGCGCATCCGCTACTTCCCGCCTGGGCCGAAGCGACCTTCGAGGGCAGGATCCGACGGCGTCGAGCCCGCGCCGGAGGTCGCGCCGTACGGGGACACGTTCAACGTGATGTTCGCCGGCAACATCGGCGAGGCACAGGACTTCCCGGCCATCCTCGACGCGGCGCAAGCGCTGAAGCATCGAGCCGGACATCCGCTGGCTGATCGTCGGCGACGGGCGGGCGGCGCCGTGGGTGCGCGACGAGATCGAGCGGCGCGGGCTCGAGCGAGCGCGTCGTCATGCTGGGCCGCCATCCGCTCGAGCGGATGCCGTCGTTCTTTCGCGCGCGCCGAGCGCGCTGCTCGTGTCGCTGAAGGCGCGACCCCGTGTTCGCGATGACCATTCCCGGCAAGGTGCAGAGCTACCTGGCGGCCGGCCTGCCGATGCTCGGCATGCTCGACGGCGAAGGTGCGCGGTGATCGAGGACGCCGGCGCCGGCCTGGTGTGCGCAGCCGGGAGACGGCCGGCGCTGGCGCAGCGCGTGGGGCAGCTGATGCAGGTGCGGGCCGACGCGCGCTCGGCGATGGGCGCCGCGGGCCGCGCCTACTGCCAGCGCGAATTCGACCGCGCGCACCTGATCTCGGCGCTGGAAACCTGGATCGAGGAGTTGATCACTGCCCAGCGCGTCGCCGAAGACAGTCTCAGTTCGTGAACCTGATCCGGAATTTCCGCGGCGGGAAAAGACTGGTGCTCCCCGATCCTGTCTCAATCACTGCCTCGACGATCTTCAACATTCCCTGGCCGCAGACGACGATGGGTTTTCCGGCGTCCACAAACAGGACCTTGCCCACATGCCTGTTTTCGATCTTGACGTCTTCCGCTTCCGACGCTTCATGGATCCTCACGACAGCGCCATCCAGCTTCGTCGCGGCACCCGCATAGGGTCGACCGACCGAATCGATCAGGCGTCGGATTTCCTTTGCAGACCAGCTCCAATCGATGACGTAGTCAAGTTCGTCGCGCCAGACGCTGTAGGACGCATCCGCTTCGTTCTGCGGGACCGCCGCCAACTCCGCACCTCGCCGGATGCCGTAGACCAGACTTGCGACCTTGGCATAGTTGGCATTGTTGATCGCGATCGCCTGCTTGATCTTGATCGGATAGTCGATCGTGCTCGACGCCTGCGCAATGATGTCGCCGGTATCGAACTCGCCGGCGCCAAACACCGCGCTCACGCCAATCTCTTTCTCCCCGTTGATGAGGGCGTTGACGAGCGGTGAAAAGCCCCTGTAACGCGGCAGCAGCGAGTCGTGGAAGACGATCAGCCGATTCGACGGATGCGGAATCATCCAACGCCATGACACGGCGATGGCGTATTCGGTCGTGATCTTGTCGAATGCCTGCCGCCTGACCCAAGGGATTGCGCGCTGTTCACAGAATTCGATGATCTCCTTCTCGAAGTCCCTCGCAAGCGCCGCGTCCGCCCCGACGACGACCAGTCCATAGAGATCGCCGAAGCGCTCATGGGTGTCGGTCAGGAAGTTGTAGCCCTTCTCCGTCATCAGGAAGAATGTCACACCCCTCGCAACCGACATACGGCCCACCCGCCTCACGCGATCGAACGCCGGACTTCAGCGCCGGCTGGGGTGCGATCACGCAATATCGCCGCAGGTTGCCCCCATGCTTCGCAGATGGATTCGCGCCAGGTACTCCCCGATGATGCCCAGCGCAAACATCTGTGCACCTGAGAACAGCGCAATGATGGACGCGAGAAAAGGAAATCCCTGCCACCGTGGTGCCGCGAATGAAGTAGCCACCCACCACGTAGACCAGCAGGCCCATGCCGAACAGCGTGAAGACGAATCCGATCAAGCTCGCGACTTTCAGAGGCACGACGCTGTAGCCCGTCGCCATGTTCATCGCATGCCGAACCAGCTTGCGAATGGTGTAGTTCGAGGCACCAAGTGTGCGTGGGTCGTGTTGCACCACGACGGCACCGAATCGTGTCGTGCCCCAGGTGAGCAGCACGTCGATCTGCACGTTGGGATTGTTGTAGTCGGCAAAAGCCGCGCGCAGGTCGGTGCGGAAAGCGCGGAAGGCGCTCACCTTGCGGGCGGTACGCGCACCCATAGCACCTTGCAGCGCGATCTTGGTCACCTTCGACGCGAAGTCTCTGAAGAGGCCATGCTGCTCACGGATCGGCGTGCCGTAGACCGCATCATGGCCCCGCGCGAGTTCTGCCAGCAGCTTGGGAATCTCCTCTGGCGGGTTCTGCAGATCGTCGTCGAGCGTGACGATCACCTCATGCCGTGCCTGCCGTATCCCCGTCAACAGGGCATTGTGCTGGCCGTAGTTGCGGCTGTGCCGGAACCCGCGGACGCGTCCGTCGGCGCGAGCCAACTCGCAGATCAGCGCCCAACAACCGTCGCCGCCGTCGTCCTCGACCAGGATGATCTCCACCGGCGACGGGTACGTGGCGAACGTGGCGTGCAATCGGCGAGTGAGTTCAAGCAGGCTGCTTTCGGACCGATAGACGGGTACCACGACAGACACGCTCGGCACGTTCAAGGCGTTCCCTCCGACTGGCCCGGCGGCGATAGATTGACGGGCTTCCACAAGGACAGCGTCACCGGCTGCAACATCGGCCCGTACGCGCCCTGCTGGGGATAACGTCACCTTGCCGGCAAGACGGTGCGAGGCTCCACCCGTGCTTTCCAGGAACGTCGGCGCCCACGACTTCAATGCCCGGCGGTTCTCCGGCGCACTGATCACCCAAGCCCTGCGAAGCGCCGAGCTTGGCACGCTGTTCAGGATCCGCGCGGCTGCGCGTTCGCTCCCCGGGTGGCCGCCGATCAGCCACGGCACGCCGACCGGCTTCCCGCCGAGCGCGTAAACCAGCCCGGGCCCGTCGCCGGTGACATCGAGAATCGGCTCGCCCGGTCGGTAGCCCGCATCGCGCATGGTACGCACCAGGCTGTCGATGCTGTCGCGCGTCAGGGCATCGACCAGCAGGGTATCGCCCGTCGCGCCCACGACCGTGGGCCGCGTCTGATCCAGAAGACCGAGTCGCAATCGGTAGGTGTGGGCCGGATCGGACAGCGACCGGAGCTGCAACATAAAGGTCGGCAGGCAAAGCACCGTCAACGCGCATGCGAGCCCACTCCAATGGATGCGATGTCGCATCCACAGCCGGCGCAGCGGCAACATCAGCGCAACGGCGCCAAACACCGTGGCCATCTGCGTATGGGCCGGCAGCTCATTGTTGGTGCCGATGGAATATGCGACCGGCATAGAGAACAGCAGGCCCGTCAGGCCGATGGCGCGACGAATCCCGACGCGGTCCGCGGCCACATCGCGGAACACGTGGTCGGCCAACCAGAGCAAGGCGGTCCCAAAGACAGTCAGGGCCCACCACGACTTGCCATAGCCCGGAAGCTGGATCGTCAGCACGATGCCGGAGACGAGCACGACCACCAGCCCCGACAGCAGCAAAGGCTGCGTTTGCCCCCAGCGCCGCAGGATCGCGTAGAACAACACGGCGACGAAGATCAGCAGCACCAGCATCCGATCCGCCCCATGCAAGACAGCATTCCACAGCACCGTGAGCGGCATCTCTGCGTAGCGGCCGTCCATCATCATGGTCGCCTGCGCGCCCTCGTACAGCGCCTCGACCCAGCCGCGGCTGCAACCAATGCAGCAGGACGAAGTTGATCGCCACGCCTGCGGTTGCGAGGCCGATCAGTTCGACGGCCCGTCGCTGGCGATAGAAGCAGACGAAGAAGAGGCCGTGGCATAACACCATCGCGACCGCGCTGTGCGCCTTCGCGAGCGCGCAGGCCCCGAGCAGGACACCATAGAAAGCGCGGCTGCCGCGGCCCTTGTCCGCGTGCCGCGGCCATCGACGATGTCGAGCAACAGACCTGTGCCAACCATCAGGCAGAACAGCACCAGCATGTTGTATCGTGCCGCGCAGCGTCGTTGTGCAGCAGTAGTAGAACAGCGCGGAGCCCAGTCCGCATGCTACGAACGGTAGCATTACGCGCGCGAACCATCGGCGTCTGCGCTGCGCAGGAAGGCCATCGCGCGCCAGGCCACGAATCCCCCCCCGAGCAGGAGCAAGGCGAAACCGAAGATCCGGATCGCCGCGACATGCTGGCCCAACAGGCGGAAGGGCCATTCGAAGTAGGCGCCGAAGAAAGTGGGCGTGGCCGTCAGCCGCGCCAATGCAGGAAGTTGAGCAGGTAGTAGGACTCGTCGGTGAAGTCGAAGCCGCGCGGCGCCGTCCACGCGAAGAATGCTGCGTGCAGGCACAACAATGCCAGGACGGGTGCGGCCGCCAGCCACGCTTCCCGCTCAGCACGCGTCGACGCTGGAACCACCGACGACGGGTTCGGCAGCGCTGCACTCACGGCATCACCTCGCCGAGGACCCGGCCCAAGGCGTCGATCACGCGCGCTTGGTGCGTCTCGAGGCCGACCCACAGAGGCAGGCGAACCAGCCGCCGGCGATATCGTCGGTCACGTCGAGTTCGCCGCAGGTCCTGCCGAACGTAGACCGGCCGGGGCGCTGTGCAGCGGCACGTAGTGGAACACCGACTGGATCTCCGCGGCCTTGAGGCGAGCGATCAACTGCCGTGCGCTGCGTCGAGGTCGGCAGCAGCAGGTAGTACATGTGCGCGTTGTGCACGCAGTCGTCGGGCACGACCGGGCGGCGCAGCCTGCCGGCGCGCTCGGCCTCGGCGCAAGCCACTGGTGGTAGGCGTCCCACAGCGCCAGGCGCCGCGCGCGTGATGGCGTCCGCCTCCTCCATCTGCGCCCACAGGAAGGCCGCGATGATCTCGCCGGGCAGGTACGAGGAGCCGACGTCGACCCAGGTGTACTTGTCCACCTGGCCGCGGAAGAACTGGCTGCGGTTGGTGCCCTTCTCGCGGATGATCTCGGCGCGCTCGGCGAAGCGCGGGTCGTTGACCAGCAGCGCGCCGCCCTCGCCGGAGATGATGTTCTTGGTCTCGTGGAAGGACAGCGCAGCCGAGGTGGCCGATGCGCCCGAGCGGGCGGCCCTTGTAGCGTGGCCATCACGCCCTGCGCCGCGTCCTCGATCACCAGCAGGTCGTGCCGTCGGCGATCGCCATGATGGCGTCCATCTCGCAGCCGACGCCGGCGTAGTGCACCGGCACGATCGCCCTGGTGCGCGGCGTGATCGCCGCCTCGATCAGCGTCTCGTCGAGGTTCAGCGTGTCGGGGCGGATGTCGACGAAGACCGGCACGCCGCCGCGCAGCACGAAGGCGTTGGCGGTGGAGACGAAGGTGTACGAGGGCATGATGACCTCGTCGCCCGGGCTCGACGTCGGCCAGCATGCGCCGCCATCTCCAGCGCCGCGGTGCAGGAGTGGGTCAGCAGCGCCTTGCCGCTGCCGGTCCGCTGCTCCAGCCACGCGTTGCAGCAGCTTGGTGAACTGCCGTCGCCGGCGAGGTGTCCCTTGGCGTGGGCCTGGGCGATGTACCCAGCTCCTTGCCGGTCATGAACGGCTTGTTGAAGGGGATTCGCGCCATCTGCCCGGTTGCCATTGCTCAGACCGTTCTTCGAGCGCGGCCCTGGAAGACCCATAACTTCTGCATCATGAACGTGAAGGCGGCTATGACGAACACCATTACCGCCTGCACGCCCTCGTGCGGCCACTGCATCCGATCGACAAACATGACCAGCGCGGCCAGGTTGATCAGGTAGCCTGCGGCGTACACCGCCAAGTAGGCGGGGAGATTGCGCCACAGCACACCCTGGTGACCGAACGTCCAGTGCCGATTGATGGCGAATCCAACGGCGACACCGCAGGCATAGGCCAAGGTCATCGCCGCCTTCGGATCGAGGCCAGCGCCGACCATGGCTCGATAGGCACAGTAGAGCGTCAGATTGACGCCGACGCCGACGATGCCAAAGCGCAGCAGTTGCCGGCGCGTGCTGCGGCTGGCGGCCGAAGTCGGGTCCAAGGATGCTTGTCGGAATGCGCCGCCTATCACGCGGGTCATTATGACTTGACGCCCGACCTCAGCCCGGCTCGTCGGCGCGGTACTCCGGCACGAGCCGGGCGAGCAGTGCGCCGCCAAGTGCCGCGCCATCGCGCCGACCGGCAACGGCGAAGCACGAGCGCCAGCAGGCCATCGAGCGGCACGCCGCGCGATTCGAGCCGGGCCACGCGCAATGCCGCCACCGCCGTCGGCAGCGTGGTGTCCGCATCCGCCAGCAATTCCTCGATACAACTTCTCCCCCGGCCGCAGGCCCGAGAACTCGATCCGGATCTCGTCCTCGCGTGTGCCCCGCCAGCCGGATCAGCTGCCGCGCCAGATCGACGATCTTCACCGGCTCGCCCATGTCGAGCACCAGCACCTGGCCGCTCTCGCCGATCGCGGCGGCCTGCAGCACCAGCCGCGCGGCCTCCGGGATGGTCATGAAGTAGCGAATGATGTCGGGGTGCGTGACGGTCACCGGGCCGCCCTTCTCGATCTGCTCCTTGAACTTCGGGATCACGCTGCCGCTGGAGCCGAGCACGTTGCCGAAGCGCACGGCCATGAACTTCGTGGCCGCATGCTCGGCAGCGAGCGCGGAGATCACCATCTCGGCGGCGCGCTTGGTGGCGCCCATCACGTTGGTCGGGTTGACGGCCTTGTCGGTGCTGATCAGCACGAAGCGCTCGCACTTCGGCCTCGGCGGCGGCCAGCGCGGCGTGGTAGGTGCCGAGCGTGTTGTTGCGCAGGCAGGCCCAGGCGTTGTCTTCTTCCATCAGCGGCACATGCTTGTAGGCCGCGGCATGGAACACCACCTGAGGCTGCCACTTCGCGAAGGTGGCGCGCAGATGTTCGAGATCCTTCACGTCGCCGATCAGCTTCACCAGCGGAAGTTGCGGGAAGCGCTCGGCCAGGTCCTGCTCGATGGAGTAGAGGTTGAACTCGCTCAACTCGTAAAGCACCAACCGCGCCGGCGCCGTAGCGCGCCACCTGGCGGCAAAGTTCGCTGCCGATGCTGCCGCCGGCGCCGGTGATCAGCACCGTCTTGCCGTGCAGGCAGGCATCGATGCCGGCCTCGTCGAGCTGCACCGGCTCGCGGCCGAGCAGATCTTCGGGCTCGATGTCGCGGATGCGGTTGACCTGCGTGCCGGCCTGCAATTCTTCCGCCGACGGCACCGTCAGCACCGGCAGGCCGGTCTGCGCGGCGAGTTCGAAGAGGCGCTTGCGCGCGCTGCCGCGCAGCGACGGCAGTGCGATCACGAGGTGCGTGGCGGCACCGCGCACCGCCTTGTCCTGCACCGCAGCCAGCGGGCCCAGCACCGGCACGCCGGCGATTCGTGCGCCTTGCTTGGCCGGGTCGTCGTCGAGCAGGCCGAGCACCGTCCAGCCTTGATGGTGGATGCCGGCCAGCAGGCGCCTGGCCGCCTCGCCGGCGCCGAGCACGAGCGCGCGGCGGATCTCGGTGTCGCCGCCGGTGATCTGCTTGCGCGCGTGCTCGTAGAGCATGCGGTAGCCGATGCGCACCACGCACACGCCCATCAGCGTGACGATCGGGTGCAACGCCAGCACCGCGCGCGGCACTTTCGACAGGCCGAGGGCCATCACGACCGTGGCGCTGAGCAGGCCCGCCACGGCGCAGGCAATCGTCAGGCGCTTGACCTCGCCGAAGCCCGAGAACCGCCACATGCTCTGCGGTACCCGCAGCACAGCAAACGCGACGAGGTACGCCGCAATCACGCCGAGCATCACCCAGGCGTCGTACCCTGGCCGCGCCGTGATCCAGCGCTCGAAGCCGAGGCGGAACAGGTACGTCACGTTCCAGCAGGCGGCGATCACCACACCGTCGATGGCCAGCGACAGCGGCTCGCGGTGCGGACGCAGCCGCGCCAGGAAGCGATCGAGGCGGTGCCAGGCCGTCAGGGCGGGCTCGACGTGCTGGTCGCTCATGCTGCCCCTGCGGCGAACAGGCGCGCCCACAGCACGCGCAGCGTGCCGCCGATCACGCGCAGGTCGGTCGCCAGGTTGGCGTGCTCCGCATACGCCGCCGCGGCGCGCAGCTTCTTGGGCAGCAGCACCTCGACGTACTCGCGCTCGGGATCGGCGGCACGGGCCAGCAGTTCGCTCTCGTCGGCAAACTCCAGCGACACCGGGTCGGTGATGCCGGGACGCACCGCCAGCACCTTGTCGCGCAGTTCGGCCGGGTACTGCGCCACGTACGACGGCACCTCGGGCCGCGGCCCGACCAGGCTCATGTGGCCGGCCAGCACGTCGATGAGCTGCGGCAATTCGTCGAGCTTGGCGCGGCGCAGGAAGGCGCCGGCGCGGGTGATGCGCGGGTCGTCGCCGATCGTCAGCTGCGGCCCGCGCCTGGGTGCATCGGCCACCATCGTGCGGAACTTGCGGATCGCGAACGGCCGCCCGTGGCGGCCGACGCGCTGCTGGCGAAACAGCACCGGCCCCGGCGAATCGAGCTTGATCCAGAGTGCGATCGCCGCCAGCAGTGGTGCCAGCAGCACCAGCGCGACGGCGGCGCCCAACAGATCGAACACGCGCTTGGCCATCGCAATCGCCGTCAACCGCGCAGCGCGCCGCGCACCGCTGCCACCACGCGCTGCACATCGGCATCGCTCATGCGCGTGTACAGCGGCAGGCTGACCATGTGCTCGTAGGCGTGCTGGCTGGCCGGGAACATCGCCGCCTCGAGCGCATAGCGCTCGCGCCAATACGGGTGCAGGTGCAGCGGGATGTAGTGCACGCTGGCGCCGATGCCGGCGGCGAACAGGCGCTCGATGAAGGTGTTGCGATCGACGCCGGCGCCATCGGCCAGGCGCAGCACGTACAGGTGCCAGGCGTGCATGTCGCCTGCCGGCGGCCGCGGCGGTGTGATCACCGGCAAGCCCGCCAACGACGCGTCGTACAGCGCCGCGATCTCGGCTCGGCGCTGCTGGAAGCGGCGCGCCTTCTTCAGCTGGTGCAGGCCGAGCGCAGCGGCGATGTCGGTCAGGTTGTACTTGAAGCCGGGAGCGACGATCTCGTAGTACCAGCTCGGCACCGTGGCGGTGAAGCGGTCGAACGCGTCGCGGCTCATGCCGTGCAGGCGCATGACCTTTGCGCGCGCGGCCAGTTCGGCGTTGCGCGTGACGAGCATGCCGCCCTCGCCGGTGGTGATGGTCTTGTTGGCGTAGAAGCTGAACACGGTCGCGTCGCTGGCCAGCGTGCCGACCAACTGGCCGCCGATGGTGGTGGGCAGCGCATGCGCCGCGTCCTCCACCACTTTCAGGCCGTGGCGTGCGGCGATCGCCAGGATCGCCGGCATGTCGGCCGCCAGGCCGGCGTAGTGCACCGGCAGGATCGCCTTGGTGCGCGGCCCGATCGCGGCCTCGATCGCCGCCGGGGCGATGTTCAGCGTCGTCGGGTCGATGTCGACCAGCTTCACGTCGGCACCGAGGTAGCGCACCACCTCGGCGGTGGCGGTGAAGGTGTGCGTGGTGGTGATGACCTCGTCGCCGGGACCGATGCCGATGGCCTCGAGCGCCAGGTGCAACCCGGCCGTGGCCGAGTTGACGGCAATGCAGTGCAGGCTTTCGTCGCCAAGGAAGGCCGCGAAGTCGGCCTCGAAGCGCTTGGCCTTCGGCCCGGTCGTGACCCAGCCCGACTTCAGCGTGTCGACGACTTCGGCGATTTCTTCGTCGCCGATATCGGGCAGGGCAAACGGCAGAAACGGCAGGGCGGGCGACGCGGTCATGGGCGAAGGACCTTCAATTCAGAACGACCAAGTGCTTCTTCAGCGCGCCCGGCACGGCAGCCACCGCCACCGAACGATCGAACGTGACCAGGCAGCCCTGGTGCTCGACCGCCAACGCCAGCAGATAGACATCGGTGATGTGGCGCGTGCTCAGCACACGCTCCCAGTGCAGCCGCTCCGGCTCCAGCAGGCTCAGGCTGTCGGGCCAGAACGCATGGCTGCGATCGGCCGTCGCCGCGGCCAGTCGTTCGGCCACCCGCGCCGGTGGCTGGGGGTTCGGATACGTCGGCAACGACAGGATGCGCAGGCACCCGTTCTGCGTCAGTGGGCACGACGCCCAGCCTGCGCGCGCATGCGCCGCCAGCCAGTCCATCGCAACGCGATGGTGCAAGTGGCCGCCATCGAGCAGCGCCACCAGCACGTTGACGTCGAGCAAGGCTCTCACCGGTCAAACACCTTCGGCGTCGCGCAGGGCGTTGACCTGCTCGTTCGTAGCCACCACGCCCGGCTTGGCCGGAAACGGTTCGAAGCCGGCCACCCGCCGCGTCGCCTTGCGGGGGGTGGTGCGTGCAGCGGCGGTATCCACGCCGGTGAGCGAGTGCCGCAACAGCCGCGACACTACCTGGCCGGTGGTGCCGCCTTGGCGTCGGGCCAGCTCCTTGGCAGCGGCCAGCAGGTCATCGTCGATGTCGAGAGTGGTGCGCACGAAGGCCTCGCAAAGGTCGGTTGATGCAGTGATGCGTTGATGCAGCGGTTCGAAGTGTAGCCGACGCGCGGGTGTCAGGCCTTGACCACCCAGGCCAGCACGTGCGTGCGCAGCAGCGGCATCGCGTTGAGCAGCGGATAGAGCCGCGGGTGGATCCGACACACCGCACGCGCCAGCGGCGGCGCCAGCGTCACGCGCCGCGCCGTGATGCGGGCCTTCGGGAACAAGGTGCGCACTTCCGCCAGCGGCACACCACGCACGTCGGGGTTGCGCGGGTTGTTGACGGTGAAGTCGTACCAGAGCACCGCGCCACCCGGCGCCAGCCAGCGCCACATCGCGGCGGCGAGGGTCGTGCGTGTCGCATCGTCGAGCAGCGAACTGAAGACCGTCGATTGCAGGACGAGATCCTGGGTGCCCGGACCGATCGGCGCCTGGCATGCGTCGCCTTCGATCAAGTGCAGCGCCTTCGGCAGCACATGCCGCGCGTGCGCCGCACGGTCGGGCAGCAGTTCGATGCCGGTCAGCTTCTCGGGCACGAAACCGAGCCGCAGCAGTTCGAGCAGGTTGCCGCCGGCGCCGCAGCCGACTTCGACCGCGCGCTTGTCGACCAGGTCGGCCCAGCCGGCGCGGTTGAAGAAGCCGAGCATTGCGCGCTGGCGCTCCTGCACCGATTGCCACACGTCGGGCTGCAGCATGCTGTAGCGATCGGGCGCGCCGCGGCGGCCATAGCGCGCAGCCATCGCATCGAGGTCGTCTGGTGGCGCGGTCATCGGCGCTGCCTGGCGGTCGCGATGGCGTCCAGAAACCGCTGCGCCAGCACCGGGTAGGTGTGGTGGGCCTGCACGAACGCGCGACCGCGCTCGCCCATCGCGCGCCGCTCGGCAGCCGGCAACGCGGCCAGTTGCATCAGGCCGGCAGCCACCGCGGCGGCATCACCGGGCGGCAGCGTCAGGCCGCAGCCGGCCTCGGCCACCGGGTCGTTGCCGGCCTCGACCGCATGCAACACCACACAGCCGGCCATCATGTAGTCCATCAGCTTGTTCGGTGCGATGCCGAAGCGGTAGATCGGCATGCGCTGCCAGCCGATGTAGGCAATGTCGACTTGCGCCAACAGCGCCGGCACCTGCGCCTTGGGCACCGGCGCCAGCAACGACACGTTCGCCAGCCCCTCGTCGGCGATGCGCGCGGCGAGGTGGTCGCGCAGATGGCCATCGCCGACCAGCACGAAGCGCAACGGTGCATCGCGCAGCCGCGAAGCCGCATCGAGCAAGGTGTCGAGTGCGTTGGGCTCGCCCATCGAACCGGCGTAGCCGACGACGCTGTGGCCCGCCGCGCGCGCGGCGTCGATCGCTCGTTGCACGTCACTGCGAAGCGGTGCCGGCGCGGCCAGCCAGTCGTCCGGGGCGATGCCGTTGGGCACGATCGCGAGGCGGGCCAGATCGAGCCCGTGCGCGGCCATGTGCGCGTGCACCTTGGGCAGCATCGACACGACCAGATCGGCGTGGCGGTAGGCGCTGTTCTCGGCCCATTGGCACAGCATCGCGAACGGGTGCCACTTCGACATCCCCGACAGCTCGATCGGCGACAGCGGCCACAGGTCGTGCACCTCGTGCACCAGCGTCGCACCGGCCTGGCGCGCGATGCGACGGGCCGGCCAGCAGTCCATCGGGTAGGTGCTCGAGGCAATCACCACGTCGGGGCGGAAACCCGCGGCCAGGCGCGAAGCGTCGGCCCAGACCTGGCGCAGAAAGGAAGCGATGTTGCGCAGGCGGCCGAGGCCGTTGCCGCGGTACGGCGGCGTCGGCAGCCAGCGGTAGACGATGCCGTCGATGATCTCTTCGCGCGCTGCGCTGCCGATCTCGGGCTGCCTTGCGCGCACATGCGAGAAAGCAGCCGCCACGATCAGCACCCGGTGGCCGGCGCGCACCCATTCGCGCGCCAGGTAGTACGGCCGGTACTCCATGCCGAGCGCCGGGCTGCCGGCGTAGTGGTTGATGAGCAGGATGTTCACGGCGCCAGCTCGTGCAGGCGCTGCAGGAAGGCGCGCACCGACGGCGCGAACAGCGCGTGCTCGGCGACCCAGGCGCGGTTGCGTGCGGCGATGTCGCCGGCACGTGCCAACAGCTGATCGAGCAGGGCGGCGTCGACCATCGCGCCATCGGCCAACACCAGGCCGTTGCGGCCGTTCTCGACCAGTTCGCGGTTGGCCGGCAGGTCCGACAGCAGCGGGATGCAGCCATGCGCCATCGCTTCGAGCACCGACACCGAGACCGAATCGCTGGTCGGCAGGCTCAGGTACCACTGCGCACGGTCGTACCAGAGGCCCTGCGCGTCGGCATCCAGGCGCCCGGTGAATTGCACCGCGTCGGCCAGGCCGAGGGCCTGCGCCTGGCGTTCGAGTGCCTCCCGCAGCGCACCGTCGTTGGCCACCACCAATTGCGCGTCTGGCCACCTGGCGTGGATGGCGGCAAACACCGCGAGCACGCGATCGGGCGCGTAGAGCGCCTCGAGGCCGCGATTGGCGAAGAACAGGCGGCCGCGCTTGGCCTCGGCAGCCGGTGGCATCGACTCCAGGCCGAACGGGAAGGTCATCACCTCGCGCGCGCCGAGCGCCCGCATGCGCTCGGCCATGTGGCGCGAGTCGCTGGTGGTGAGCGCGCAGGCCGCCAGCACCCGGCGTGTCAGCGCCCGCAGCGCGGCACTGCGCTCGGGCGCCTGCAGGATGTCCGAGCCCCAGGCCGAGCCGACCAGTGGCGCACGCACGCCGAACAGGCGCTGCGCCAACCAGGCCAGCGTGCCGTGCGACGTGAGGTAATGGGCGTGGACCCAAGCCGGCTGCACCTGCTTGAGCCAACGCGCAAAGCGCGGCAGTTGGCGCAGCAGCGCGACGTTGCCACCCTCGAAGGCCGGGCGGGTGCCGAGTGCGAGGCGGCGCGACGGCGGCACCAGCGCGTCGAAATCCGGCCGCGAAACCACGGCTCGACGCGGCCCACAACTCGAAACCGTCGAACACCGCGCCGCCCTCGGCGGACAGCGCACGTGCCCACTTCAGCAAGTGCGGGCTGTCGCCGTCGCCCCACAACACATACCTCATGGCGGCGGCTTCGCCCACGCGTCGTAATGCGCCCGCAGTTCGGGGTGGCGCGCGAGCCACTTCTCGTCGGCGCGGCGGGAATCACCGACCACGCGCGCCGGGTGGCCATCGAGCACCGCAAAGTCGGGGAAGTCACCGCGCACGAAGCTGCCGGCGCAGACGATGGTGCCTCGCCCGAGCCGCGTGTTGGCCTCGATCAGCGAATGGGGACCGATGAAGCTCCAGGCGCCGACATGCACCGGCCCGCCGATCCAGCCCGGCCGCGTGCCCTCCCATGCGACAAAGCGCTTGCCCAACAAGCGCATCGCACGGTGCGAGCTGTGCGTGACGATGCTGACGTGGCTGGTGACCTGCACGCCCTCCTCCAGCGTGATGCCGCCGCTGGCTTCGATGAAGTTGAAGGGGCCGATGAAGACATGGTCGCCGAGCGTCAGCCGTTCTTCGTGCTCGATGCACGCGGCCGGTGAGATGCGGGTGTGCGGCAGCGCCCGGCCTTGCGAGCGCTCGCCGAAGACGACGCGATAGAGCAACGCGCGCACGATGCGCCGACGCAGGCGGTTGAACCAGGCGCGCATCATGGGGTGGCCGCCGCGGTGTCGACCGGCCAGGTGGCCAGGCGCCAGAAGTAGGCGCCGAAGTACAGCGCCATCGCCAGCGACACCGCCCAGCCTGCGCCGCGCAGCCCATCCCAGGCGAGGCCACCGGCGAGCGCGGCGAGGAAGAGCACCTGCCCGAACAAGGCCAGCTTCAGGGCCCAGGCCTGCGCGTTCCAGGCCATCGTCACCACCGCCAGCGGCGAGGCAATGAAGTGCAGGCCGACGTACAGCGCCAGCGCGCGCGCCAGTTCGCCGGCATCGCGCCACGCGAGGCCGAAGGCCCACTCGAAGGCCCACGGTGCGAAGGCCCACAGCAGCAGCACCAGCGGTGCCGCCAGCGCGGCCAGGGCCGCCATCACGCGGCGCACGTCGCGCCGCCCGGTGGCCAGGCCTTGCGCCGCCAGCCGTGGGTACAGCGCCTGCGACACCGCGCCGCCAACCAGGGTGGCCGGTGCCTTCAGGTAGCGCATCACGAGGCCCCAGAAGCCCGCCGCAGCCACGCCCTGCGACGAGGCCACGAGCGCCAGCGCGAGGGTGTCGAGCAGCGTGCCGGCAAATGCATGCGGCGTGTTGAGCAGCGGGAAGTCGCGATGCCGGCGTGCGGCAGCGGCCAGCCGCTCGCGTGGCACGCGCCACCAGCCGGCCAGGCGCAGGCGCAGCAGCGCGACCGCGGCGAGCACAGCCAAGAGCGGCGCGGCGATCAGCCCGACAACGCCCGCCTGCGCCACCCCGGCCAAGCCCTGGGCGAGCGCGCCACCGCCGTGCTGCACGACGCGCGCCGCCGCGAGAGTGCGAAAGCGTTGCGCACGCGTGGCCGCCAGCGTGGCCAGCGACACCGCACCCAGCGCCGCCACGGCGAGCGGCAACCACAACGGCCACCACGCGTGGACAGTCCAGGCCCACGCGGCGCCGGTCAGCGCCGAGATGCCGGTCGAGGCGACGAGCAACCACAACGCCAGCGAATGCAAGGCATCGAACTCGGCCTCGTCGTTGGCCAGCGGCAGTGCGAACTCGTAACGCCCACAGGCCACCACCGCGAGCATCGCCGCCACCGCCGCGAACAGGTGATAGACGCCGAACTCGGCCGGCGTGTACAGCCGCGTCAGCCAAGGGCCCAGCAACAACGGCAGCGCTTGCGCGAGGGCGCCGCCGGCCAGCAGCGTCAGCGTGGCGCGCAGCAAGCCGCGGCGCGGCGCGGCGACTGCGCGGTCGACGTCGGTCATGCCCGCAGCGCTGCGCGCAGCGCGGCGACCACGCGATCCTGGTCGGCCTCGGCGAGGTCGGCGCTCATCGGCAGGCTCAGCACCTGCTGGGCCGCGGCCACACTGGCCGGGCAGCAGTCGGAGCAACAAAGCGCCGCGTAGGCCGGCTGGTGGTGCAGCGGCAGCGGGTAATGCACGGCCGTCGGGATGCCAGCGCCCTTGAGCGCGGCCTGCACGGCATCGCGGTTCTGTTCGATGAAGACGGTGTACTGGCCCCAGACGCAATCGCGATCGGCGCGTACGGCCAAGCGTGCGCAGGCCGGCGATGCCTTGCAACTGCTGCGTGTAGCGCGCGCCCAGCGCATTGCGGCGCTCGAGTTCCCACTCGAAGCGCGGCAGCTTGGCCAGCAGCACCGCCGCTTGCAGGGTATCGAGCCGGCCGCCGACACCGACACGCGTGTGCCGGTAGCGCGCACTCTGGCCATGGACGCGGATCTCGCGCGCGGCCTGGGCGAGTGCGTCGCTGTCGGTGAACAGCGCGCCCCCGTCGCCGTAGCAGCCCAGCGGCTTGCTCGGGAAGAAGCTGGTCGCACCGAAAGTGCTGAGCGCCGTGCTGCGCCGGCCCTTGTAGGTGGCGCCGAAGCTCTGCGCCGCGTCTTCGATCACCGCCAGGCCATGGCGCGCCGCGATGGCGTTGACCCTATCCATGTCGGCACATTGGCCGTACAGGCTGACCGGCATGATCGCCTTGGTACGCGACGTGATCGCGGCCTCGATCTGCGTCGCATCGATGTTGGCGGTGTCGGCCTCGATGTCGACGAACACCGGCTTGCCACCGGCCAGCACGATCGTCTCGGCCGTGGCGGCGAAGGTGAACGGGCTGGTGATGACTTCGTCGCCGGGTCGCAGGTCGATCGCCATCAGCGCGATCAACAGCGCCTCGGTGCCGCTGGCCACCGTGATGCAGTGCCTGGAACCGGTGAAGGCCGCCAACGCGGTTTCGAGTTCGCCGATCTCGGGGCCCATGATGTATTGGCCATGGTCGAGCACGCGCTGGATGCGCGCATCGATCGCCGGCTTGAGCGCCGCGTACTGGGCCTTCAGGTCGGTGAACTGCATGCTAGCTGCAGGTGAGGCTGTCGCCCTCGAGCACATAGCGCTCGCCGGTGGCCGGGCAACGCGCTTCGGCTCGGCCCTGAACCGGCAGCGTCAGGCGCTCGCCATGCTTGCTGATCCACCCGATGCGTCGCGCCGGCACACCGACCACCAGCGCGAAGTCGGGCACGTCGGCGGTGACCACCGCACCGGCGCCGACGAAGGCATATGCGCCGACCGTATGGCCGCAGACCACGGTGCAGTTGGCGCCGAGGGTGGCGCCGCGCCGAACCAGCGTGCGCCGGTACTCGCTCTTGCGCGGCACCGCAGCGCGGGGATTCATCACGTTGGTGAAGACCATGCTCGGGCCGCAGAACACGTCGTCTTCCAGCGTCACGGCGTCATAGACCGAGACGTGGTTCTGGATGCGCACGTTGTTGCCGACCAGCACGTCATTGCCGACGAACACGCCCTGGCCGAGCGAACAGCCGGCGCCGATCCTGGCACCGGCGCAGACGTGGGTGAAGTGCCAGACCTTGCTGCCCTCGCCGATCTGCGCGCCTTCATCGACAACGGCGCTGTCGTGCTGCCAGAAAGCCATCATCAGAACACCAGCGGCAGGCCGACACGCACGCCGTCGCGGGCGCTGCGGTAGGCAGCGATCACCACCTCGAGAGAACGCAGGCCCTCGTAGCCGTCGACTTCGGCGTGGGCCTGGCCGCGCAGCGTGTCGATGACGTTGGCGTAGTACAGCGGGTGGCCGTGGCCGTAGACCGACGGCGCGGCGTAGTTGGCGCCCATCACCGCTTCGTCCTCGGGCCGCGCCTCGTCGAACTGCCAATGCTGGATCTCGTTGACGGCGACGCCGCCGATGCGCACCGTGCCGCGCTCGCCGAGGATCGTGATGCTGCCCTCGAAGTTCTTGCGGTGCGCGAGCATCGTGACGTTGATCGACGCCAGCCCGCCCGAGCGCAGGCGCAGGCTCATGACCCCGGTGTCCTCGGCCTCGATGTCGCGGGCCAGCGTGGCGGTGTAGGCGTGCACGTTGTCGACCGGCCCGACCAGCCAGTCGACCATGTCGACGTAGTGGCTGGCCTGGTTCATGAACGCGCCGCCATCGAGATCCCAGCGACCACGCCAGCGCGCATCGTCGTAGTAGCTCTGCGGGCGGGTCCAGAAGACGTTGACGTTGACCATGACGATGCGGCCGAAGCGTCCGCCATCCACGGCCTGCTTGAGCAATTGCATCGTCGCGTTGAGCCGGTTCTGCTTGACGACGAACAGCTTGACGCGGGCGTCGCGGCAGGCCCGCACCATCGCCATGCCCTCTTCCCACTTGGTGGCCATCGGCTTTTCGGTCAGCACATGACGGCCGGCCTGCGCGACTTCGATGGCCTGCTGCGGATGCAGGCCGCTCGGCGTGGCCAGCGTCACGATGTCGGCGTCGCTCGCAGCCAGCAACTCGGTGAGCGACGCGAAGCCACGCGCCCCGGTGCGCGCGACCGCCGCAGCCAGTGCCTCGGGGCGGTTATCGCACACCGACACCAGTTCGGCACGCTCGGCATGGCGAGCCAGCGCATCGAAGTGGTTGGCACTGATGCGGCCGCAGCCGACCAGCGCGAAGCGCAGCTTGCGATCGAGGATGGGGAGGCGCACTTCGGACACGTTGGCAAGCCACCTGGGCGGCGCGGCAAGGGAGGCGAGATTTTAAGGGCGCACCCCGGCGTGCGCCTAAAATTGCAGCAAATTCAATGAGTTGCCGATGACCACCGCCACCCCGCCCGAGCCAGCGATCACCCCCGACGAGAACAAGCTGATCGCTGAGCGGCGCGAGAAGCTGGCTGCGCTGCGGCACAGCGCGCGGCACGAGAAGCGGGCGGTGTTTCCGAACGACTTCAAGCCGACGCACCACGCCGCCGACCTGCAACTGCGCCACGGCAGCGACGCCCAACGAAGAGCTGGAGCCGCAGGCGATCCGCGTGGCGGTGGCCGGCCGCTTGATGTTGAAGCGCGTGATGGGCAAGGCCAGTTTCGGCACGCTGCAGGATGCGTCGGGGCGGCTGCAGCTGTTCGTCACCCGCGACGCCCTTGGCGAGACCGGCTACGAGGCCTTCAAGCATGGCGACCTCGGCGACATCGTCGGTGCCGAAGGCACGCTGTTTCGCACCCGGACCGGCGAGCTGTCGGTGCGCGTGACGGCGCTGCGCCTGCTGACCAAGAGCCTGCGGCCGCTGCCCGACAAGTTCCACGGCATGACCGACCAGGAGCAGAAGTACCGCCAGCGCTATGTCGACCTGATGACCGACGAGGCGGCACGGGCGCGCTTCGTGGCGCGCAGCAAGGCGGTCGCTTCGATCCGCAACTTCATGGTCGAGCACGGGTTCCTCGAGGTCGAGACACCGATGCTGCACCCGATCCCGGGCGGCGCGAACGCGAAGCCCTTCGTCACGCACCACAACGCGCTCGAGCAGCAGATGTTCCTGCGCATCGCGCCGGAGCTGTACTTGAAGCGGCTGCTGGTCGGCGGTTTCGACCGGGTGTTCGAGATCAATCGCAGCTACCGCAACGAAGGCATCTCGGTGCGCCACAACCCCGAGTTCACGATGATGGAGTTCTACGCGGCGTACTGGAACCACCACGACCTGATGGACTTCACCGAGCAGGTGTTGCGTCATGCCGCGCGCGCGGCCACAGGCAGTGCCAGCCTCAGCTACGCCGGCAAGGCGGTCGATCTGGACCAGCCGTTCGGGCGCCTGTCGGTGCGTGAAGCGCTGATCGTGCACGCGGGCTTGAGCGCCGCCGAGGCCGACGACGCCAGCGCGCTGCACGCCAAGCTCAAGTCACTCGGCGAAGAACCCCCGGCGCGCTGGACACTGCCCGAGCTGCAGTTCGGGCTGTTCGAGGCTGCGGTCGAGTCCAAGCTGTGGCAGCCGACCTTCATCACCGACTATCCGGTCGAGGTCAGCCCGCTGGCACGCGCGTCGGACACCAACCCCGCCATCACCGAGCGCTTCGAGCTGTTCATCACCGGCCGCGAGTTCGCCAACGGCTTCTCGGAACTCAACGACGCCGAAGACCAGGCCGCGCGCTTTGCCGCGCAGGTGGCCCACAAGGATGCCGGCGACGAGGAAGCGATGTACTACGACGCCGATTTCATCCGCGCGCTCGAGTACGGCATGCCGCCGGCCGGAGGCTGCGGCGTCGGCATCGACCGCCTGATGATGCTGCTGACCGACAGCCCGAGCATCCGCGACGTGATCCTGTTTCCGGCGCTGCGCCAGGAGGCCTAGCGATGGCGGCGCGGCTGGATTCGTTGGCCGCGATCGAAGCCGCGCTCTGGCGCGAACTCGGTGCCGCACCGCGCAGCGGCGACCACCCGTGGCGCACGCCGGTACTGGCCACCACCGACGGCGAGGTCGGCGATGCCCGCACGGTGGTGCTGCGCGAGATCGATGCCGCGCGCGGGCGGCTCATGCTGTTCAGCGACAACCGTGCCGCGAAGGTGATGCAACTGACGGCGCACCCGCTGGGCACGCTGGTGTTCTGGTCGGCGTCGCTCGGCTGGCAATTGCGCGTGCGCGTGCAACTGCAGGCCCTGACCGATGGCCTCGCCGTCTCTTCGCGCTGGGCGCAATTGAAGCTGTCGCCCGGGGCGCAGGACTACCTCAGCGCGCTGGCGCCGGGCAGCGCGCTCGACAACGCGATCGGTGCGCGCGGCGAGCGGGCGCACTTCGCGCTGATCGTGGCCAGCGTGGCGTCGATCGACTGGCTCGAGTTGCACGCCGAAGGCCACCGCCGCGCCCGCTTTGCGGGCGGCAATGCGAACTGGTTGCAACCCTGAGTTGCTGCGCGCTGCAGCGACGTCAGCTCAGGACTTGCCCGGCTGCGCTGCCTCGACCAGCCGCTTCTCGACTTCGGCCACCGGTATCGCGCCAGGCACACGCCGGCCATCCTCGAACAACACCGCCGGCGTGCCGTTGATGCGGTGCTTGCGGCCCAACGCGGTGTTGCGTTCGATGGCCGCGGTATCGCATGCGCCCATGGCCTTGGGCGGCGTCACGCCGTCGATCATCCAGGCGCGCCAGGTCTTCATCGCGTCCTTCGAGCACCAGATCGCACGCGACTTGTCGTTCGAGTCCGGCCCGAGCACCGGGTAGAGGAAGGTGTAGATCGTCACGTCCTTGACGGCCAGCAGGTCGCGTTCGAAACGCTTGCAATAGCCGCAGTTGGGGTCGGCGAACACCGCCATCTTGCGCGCGCCGCTGCCCTGCTTGACGACCATCGCGTCCTTGAAAGGCAGCTTGTCGAACTCGATCGCCGTCAGCTTGTCGAGCCGCTGGTCGGTCAGGTTGACCTTGGCGCGGGTATCGAACAGCGTGCCCTGGATCACATGGTTGCCCTGCTCGTCGGTGTAGAGCAGGTCGTGGCCGATGCGCACTTCCCACAGCCCGGGGATCGGCGTCTTGGTGACCTCGTCGATCTTCGGAAAGTTGGGCAAGCGCTCGGCCAGGTTCTTGCGGATCACCGCTTCCTGCGCCGCGGCGGGCCCGGCCAGCACGGCGGCCAGGGCCAGCAATGAGAGAAGGCGAGTCAGCATCGAGATGTCCTGAAAGAAACCGTCAAAGACCGAGGGCACGGCCGGTCAGCCAGCGCTTGATCGGCGTGGCCGCATTGACCAGAGTCAGGCCGCGATTGCGAAGTTCCTTGGCCCACGGCGCCGGATGTGAGAAAAGCTGCAGCAGGCCATCGGTCAGGCCCAGCATGGCCTGCGTCGGCAGGTCGCGTTCACGGGCATAGCGTTCGAGCAGGCGCGCATCACCCAGACCGCGCCAGGGCTCGCGCCCCTCGATCACGCGCGCCAGCGTGGCGACGTCGGCCAAGCCCAGATTGAGGCCCTGGCCCGCCAGTGGATGGACCAGGTGCGCCGCATCGCCGATCAGCACCCAGCCGGGCCCGCAGACCCGCTCCGCTCGTGCCAGCGCCAGCGGCCAGGCGGCACGCGCACTGGCCAGCCGCAACTCGCCGGCCGCACCGGCCGTGGCCTGCATCAGCGCGGCCTCGAAGTCCGCATCGTCCAGCGCCAGCAGCGCATCCGCGCGCTCCGCCGGCAGCGACCACACCAGCGCCAGGCCGTGGCCGGGTTGCGGCCGGTCGATGGGCAACAGCGCCAGCACGTCGGGGGAGCGGAACCATTGCCGTGCCTGGCCCTGGTGGGGCTCGCTCGCGCGCAGGCGCGCCGCGATCGCACGTTGGCCGTAGTCGTGCCGCTCGAAAGTGACGCCGAACTGATCGCGCGTGGCCGAGGCCTTGCCCTCGGCCACCACCACCAGCGCGGCCGACGCTGGCTCGACGCCCGGCACCACGTGGGGGGCATAACGCAGCGCCGACGCCAACTCGGCCTCCAGCGCCGCTGCATCGACGATCCAGGCCAGCTCGCGCACCTGCTGCTGCCAGGCCGAGAAGTGCAGCGCGCTCGCCGCGCCGGCATCGCCCTCGATCCGCATGTCATAGACCGGCGTGCGCGTGTCGGCAGGCAGCGCCGCCCAGACCTTCAACGACTCGAGCAACGTCACGGACGCGGCGTTGAGGGCGTAGCAGCGCACATCTTCGCCGCGCGGCGCAGCAGCGGCGGCGGGCGCCGACAACGCCACCGACAGGCCCAGCCGCGACAGGGCCAGCGCCGCCGCACTGCCGACGATGCCACTGCCGCGCACCTGGACGTCAAAGGATTTCATCAGCTTGCATTCTAGGTTTGGTGCGAGAGTGAGAATGCCGACTTGAGCACATTCCCCGCG
The DNA here is from genome assembly GCA_963783785.1 of uncultured beta proteobacterium. Lineage (GTDB taxonomy): Bacteria > Pseudomonadota > Gammaproteobacteria > Burkholderiales > Burkholderiaceae_C > CADEEN01. The sequence continues at coordinate 529,208 of CAWAOQ010000006.1, forward strand.
AAACCGATGAACCCGCGCTGGATTCGCCGTACTGCCGTCGCCCTGGGCGTTGTGCTGTTGCTGCTGGTTGCCGCCGCGGCAGTGCTGGTGGCCACTTTCGACGCCAACCGGTACAAGGGCCTGGCCATCGACTGGATGAAGAACGAGCGCCAGCGCACGCTGGTCATCGACGGCCCGATCGAACTGTCGCTGTTGCCGCGCCTGGCGATCAAGGCCTCCAGGCTGCGGCTTTCAGAGCGTGGGCGTGCCGACGAATTCGCGTCGATCGACGAGGTGTCGCTGACGGTGCAGATACTGCCGCTGCTGCACAAGCAACTGGTGATCGACCGCGTCAGCGCGCGCGGCGTGCGCGCCGTCTACGGCCGCGTCGCCAAGGACGCATACAACGTCGACGACCTGTTTGCCGGCGGCAAGCCCGGCGCACCCACCGGCGGCCCGGCATTGCGTCTGGACATCAGCGCGGTGCACCTCGAGGCCGTGCAACTGCGCCTGCGCGACGACGTCGCCAACCTCGCCGGAGAGATCGGCTTGCAGTCGTTCACCTCCGGGCGCCTGGCCAACCTGGCCGAGACGCCGGTGGCGCTGCAGGCGAGCATCGAACTGACGCGGCCGCAGCCGGTCAAGCTCGCGCTCGACGGCCGCATGACGCTGACGCTCGACCTCGACAAGCGCTCGATCGCCGTCAACGGCCTCAAGCTCGACGCGCAAGGCGACATCGCCGCCGTCAAGGGCCTGGCAGCGACGCTCGATGGCGCACTGGCGTGGGACGGCAGCGCGCTGCGCGCCGGGCCGTTGCAGGTGGCCCTCAGGAGCGGCTCGCTCGGCAGCACGGCGCTGGCAGCGTCGACGCTCGACCTGAAGAAGCTGGTCGTCAACCCCGCCGGCCGGCAACTGGAACTCGAGGCCATGCAACTCGCGATGACTGGCAAGGTCGCCGGCCGCCAGGGCGGCAGTGCGTTCGAGTTGGCTCTCGACTGGCCGCAGTTGGCGGTGAACGGCGAGCAGTTGCAGGGCAGCGCCCTCAGCGGCCGCTACAAGCTGGCCGGGCCCACGGCGCTGGCCGGCAGCTTCCGTTCGGCAGCGCCAAGCGGCAATTTCGACGCGCTGCGCCTGCCCGGCTTCGCCATCACGCTTGCCGGCAATGCCGGGCCCCGCAAGATCGACGGCAATGCCAAGGCCGACTTGCTGCTGCGGATCGACCGCAGCGCGCTGGCTCTCGAACGGCTCAACCTGAACGCGGCCGTGGCCGAGCCGGGCCTGCAACCGCTGCAGATCGTGCTGCGCGGCAGCGCTGGCATCGACGTCAAGAGCGCGCAATGGCAGGTCGACGGCGCACTCAACACCAACCGGTTCGACGGCAAGGGCAGCGCGGCCTTCGGCGGCCCGGTGCCCAGGCTCGAGGCCAGCGCCCGATTCGACAGTCTCGACCTGAACAAGTTGCTCGGGCCCGCCGGCAAGCCCACGCCGACGGCCGGCGCAGCGGCCGACACGCCGGTCGAGCTCGATGGCCTGCGCGCCATCAATGGCCAGTTCGCGCTCAGCGCGGGCGCGTTGGCGTTCAGGCAATACAAGGTGGCCGACGCCCGCGTCGATGTGGGCCTCGACAACGGCACGCTGCGCGTCGCGCGCCTGGCTGGCCAGGCCTGGGGCGGCAGCCTCGAGGGCAGCGGCAGCGCCGACGCACGCGGCCAGCGCATCTCAATCAAGCTGGCCGCCAGCGGCGTCAATGTCAACGCGCTGCTCAGGGACGTGACCGGCAAGGATCTGCTTGAGGGCAACGGGCGTGTCACTGCCGATCTCAGCACCAGCGGCACGAGCCTCGGCGCGTTGCGTTCCAACCTGGCCGGCACGGCGGCGCTGCAAGTGCGCGACGGCGCGGTCAAGGGGGTCAATCTGGCGCGCGCGCTGCGCCAGGCCAAAGCGGCGCTCTTGCTGAAGCAGGACGCCCCGGCCAAGGCGCGTGAAACCGAGAAGACCGAATTCTCCGAGCTGACCGCCAGCGCACGCATCGCAGGCGGCGTGGCGCACAGCGATGACCTCGATGTGAAGAACCCGTTCCTGCGCATCGGCGGGGCCGGACGGTTCGATATCGGCCGCGGCACGATCGACTACACCGCACGGGCCAGCGTGATCGCGGTGCCGCCCGGGCTGGACGCCGGTGACCTGGCCGCGCTGCGCGGCGTGACCGTGCCGGTGCGGCTGACCGGGCCCTTCGAGGCCATCGACTGGACGATCGAGTGGTCGAGCGTCGCCGCTGCCGTGGTCGAGAACCGATTGAAGCAAAGGCTGGCCGAGAAGCTGGGCGGTTCACTCGGTGAGAGACTCGGCACCGCACCGGCGGCCTCCGGGGCGGCGTCGGCCCCGGCTGCGCCGCAAGACAAACTCAAAGAAAAGTTGAAGGGACTGTTCAAGTGAGCCACGACAACCCGGTGCCGCAGGACGATCTGCTCGTCAGTGCCCTCTTCTTGCACCCGATCAAGGCCTGTGCCGCCGTCGCCGTCAACGAAGCCGTGCTGATCGATACCGGCTTCGAATACGACCGCGCGTGGATGGTTATCGGCGCAGACGGCCATGGCGTCACGCAGCGCGACCTGCCACGCCTGGCCCTGGTCAGGCTCAGCTTGCGCGTGAGTGACCTGGTGCTGCACGCGCCGGGCATGCTGGCGCTGCACATTCGACTCGATACCGTCGAAGCGCCGCGCCGCGTGAAGGTGTGGGACGACGAGGTGGCGGCCTTCGACATGGGCGACCTGGCCGCACAGTGGTTCAGCGATTTCCTCGGCACGCCGCTGCGCCTGGTGCGCTTCGACCCCGAACTGCCACAGCGCCACGCCGACAAGAAATGGGCCGGCGCGGTGCAGGCGCCAACCGCCTTCGTCGACCAATTCCCGCTGCTGGTGATCTCGACCGCCTCGCTGGCCGAGCTGAACCGCCGCCTGATTGCCGCCGGGCAGGATGCAGTGTCGATGAATCGCTTTCGGCCAAATATCGTGCTCGATGGCGTGGCCGATGCCCACGGGGAGGATTTCATCGACGAGCTGACGGTCGAATCGCCCGACGGCCCGGTGCTGTTGAAGATGGTCAAGCCCTGCACGCGCTGCACCGTGCCCGATGTGGACCCGGAGACCGCCGCCACCGGCCATCGCATCGCCGACATGCTGGCCGGCTACCGCGCCGACGCGCGACTGGGCGGCGGCCTCACCTTCGGCATGAACGCGGTGATCGTCGCCGGCATCGAGCACCGCCTGCGCGTGGGCGCGCGGGCCAGCGCGGTACTGAACTTCTAGCCGGATGCTGCGCCAACGCCGCCTGCCGACCTGGCAGTTGCTGGCCATTGCGGTGGCCATCTGGGGCACCACCTGGCACGCCATCCTGTACCAGCTCGAGCACACGCCGCCCGAGGCCGGTGTGGCGTTGCGCTTCGCGATCGCCGGCGCGCTGGCGCTGGCCGTGGGCGCCTGGCGTGGCGAGCGCGTCCACTGCAGCGCGCCCGAACATGCGCGCATCGCACTGCAGGGCATCTTCATGTACTCGCTGGCCTACCTGTGCGTCTATCACGCCGAGCGGCACGTGCCGACCGGCCTGGTCGCGGTGGGCTACTCGGTCTCTCCGCTGCTGATGGGCTTCGGCAGCCGGCTGCTCTGGCGCAGCACGCTCACGCTGCGATTCGTGCTCGGCGGCGTGCTGTGCGTGCTCGGCGTGACGCTGATCTTCGCGCCGGAGTTCACCGCCGGGAGCGGCGGTGGCGCCACGCTGCGCGGTGCACTCTTCACGGTGGGTGCCGTGCTGCTGTCGGCCGTGGGCAGTTTGCTGGCCAGCCGCAACGCCCGCCACCACCTGCCGTTCTGGGCAACGATCGGCTGGGGCATGCTCTACAGCGCCGTGGTCTCGGCGCTGGTGGCCACCGCCAGCGGTGCAAGCCTCGTGCCGCCGTCGCCGCTGGCGGCACCGGCGTGGTGGCTGTCGCTGGCCTACCTGGCCGCTGCCGGCTCGGTGATCGCATTCGCCTGCTACCTGACGCTGCAGCAACGCATCGGCCCGGGCGCAGCCTCGACCGTGGGCGTGATGACCCCCGTGCTGGCTCTGATCATCTCGGCACTGTTCGAGGGCTACCGCCCGGTCGCCCTGAGCTGGCTCGGCGCGGCGCTGGCCGTGGCCGGCAACGCGTTGATCCTGCGCCCCGCGGCCGTGCGGGCCACGGCCTGAACGCCTGCCCGGCGACAGTGGCGCCACCTACAATCCGCGGTCCGCTTCTCGAGAGATCTCCATGAGCCTGCAATGCGGCATCGTCGGCCTGCCCAACGTCGGCAAGTCGACCCTCTTCAACGCCCTCACGAAGGCCGGCATTGCGGCCGAGAACTATCCGTTCTGCACCATCGAGCCCAATGTCGGCGTGGTCGAGTTGCCCGACCCGCGGTTGGCCCAGTTGGCCGCGATCGTCAAGCCCGAGCGGGTGGTGCCGGCGATCGTCGAGTTCGTCGACATTGCCGGCCTCGTCGCCGGCGCCAGCAAGGGCGAGGGCCTGGGCAACCAGTTCCTGTCGCACATCCGCGAGACGGACGCCATCGTCAACGTGGTGCGCTGCTTCGACGACGAGAACGTGATCCACGTCGCCGGCAAAGTCGATCCGGTGGCCGACATCGAAGTCATCCAGACCGAGCTCTGCCTGGCCGACCTGGCCACCGTCGAGAAGAGCCTGGTGCGCTACACCAAGGCGGCCAAGGCCGGCGGCGACAAGGAGGCACAGCGCCTCGTGGACGTGCTGAAGAAGTGCGATGCGGTGCTGAACCAGGCGCAGCCGGTGCGCAGCATCGATTTCAGCAAGGAAGAGCGGGTGGTCCTGAAGCCGTTCGGCCTGATCACGGCCAAGCCGGCGATGTTCGTCGCCAACGTCGCCGAGAACGGCTTCGAGAACAACGCCTACCTCGATCGCCTGCGCGAAGTCGCCGCCCGGCAGAACGCGCCGGTGGTGGCGATCTGCGCCAAGACCGAGGCCGAACTGGCCGACATGAGCGACGACGACCGCGCGATGTTCCTGGCCGAGATGGGCCAGACCGAGCCCGGGCTGGCCCGGCTGATCCGGGCCGCCTTCAAGCTGCTCGGCCTGCAGACCTACTTCACCGCCGGCGTCAAGGAAGTCCGCGCCTGGACGATCCACGTCGGCGACACGGCGCCGCAGGCAGCCGGCGTGATCCACACCGATTTCGAGAAGGGTTTCATCCGCGCGCAGACGATCGCCTTCGACGACTTCATCGCCCACAAGGGTGAGCAGGGCGCCAAAGATGCCGGCAAGATGCGCTCCGAAGGCAGGGAATACGTGGTGAAGGACGGAGATGTGCTGAACTTCCTCTTCAACGTGTAGCGCGCGCTCGGCACGCCCCCGGCCTCGGCCCCGCAGATGCAACACGCCACCAGCAGCTCGCCGGCCGCGCCGCGCTGGTGGTGGATTCTCGCCATCACGTTGGCCGGCTACCTGGCCGCTGCGAGCCTCGGCCTGCTGCTGGCGATACCGCCCGGCATTGCCTCCCCGCTGTGGCCAGCAGCCGGCCTGGCGCTGGTGACGGCGCTGGTGTGGGGGCGCTGGGCCTTGCTCGGTGCCGCGCTGGCATCGTTCGTCGGCAGCCTGGGCTTCGTCGCCAGCAACGGCCCAGCCGGCGCCGTCGACGTCGCGACCGCGGTCGCGATCGGTGGCGGCGTGGCGCTGCAGGCCTGGCTGGGTGCAACGCTGGTCAGGCGCTACGCCGGCCAGCCCCTGGTGCTGGCCGAGCCGCTGCAGCTGGCGCGCTTTCTGCTGCTGGGGGTGCTGCTGGCCAATTGCGCCAGCGCCAGCGTCGGGCTCGGCGCGCTGTGGCTGGCTGGCCGCGTCGACGCTGCGCAGGCGCCATTGCACTGGGCCACCTGGTGGATCGGCGACACGCTCGGCGTGCTGGTCTTTGCACCGGTGATGCTGACCCTGATCGGCCAGCCGCGAGACGAGTGGGCGCCACGCCGCGGGCCGGTGGCGCTGCCGCTGCTGGTGGTCATGCTGTTGATGGGCCTGGGCATCCGCGAGGTGATTCGCCAGGACACCGCGCGCCAGCGCCAGGCCTTCGAGCGCGAGGCCGAAAGCGCCGCCAACGCCGTTCGGGAACGACTGCGACAGCCCTTGCACGCACTCGAGGCGATGCGCGGCCTGATCAGCGAGACAGAAGCGCCCGATCGACAGGCCTTTGCCCGCGCCAGCGCCCCCTGGCTGCTCCAGGGTGGCGGCCTGCAGGCGCTGGGTTGGAACGAGCGGGTGGCGCGGGCCGAGATGGCGGCCTTCGCGGCGCGTGAACAGGCTGCCGGCGCGGCCGGGTTCCGCATCTTCGAACGGCGCGATGCCGGTGTGGCCGATGTCGGTGATGTCGATGCGCACGTGATCCGGTTCATCGAACCGCTGGCGAACAATGCACAGGCGCTCGGCGTCAACACCCAGTCGATCGCGGTCGCGCGAGCGGCCATCGCACGGGCGGTGCGCGACGGCCGACCCGTGACGAGTGCCGGTTTCGAACTCACCCAGGGTGGTACCGGTGTGGTGCTGTACCAGGCGGTCTACCGGGGCCAGCCGACCACGGCCGAGGAGCGGGTGGCCGCGCTGCGCGGCGTGGTCTTTGCAACGCTGCGCCCAGGCGAGGTCTTGCGCAGCGTCGCTGCAACCTTGCGCCCGTCGATGAGCCTGTGCCTGCTCGACAACGAGGCCACGCCGTCGTCACGCGTGCTGACGGGCGCGCCCGGCTGCGACGACCTGCCCGCCCTCACCCCGCTGCACGTGACGCCGCTGGCGCTGGCGGGACGACGGTGGGACCTGCGCGTGTACGCCACCGCGCCGATCGCGGCCAGCGCCGGCACGACGTGGCCGTTTGCACTGGTGGGGCTGCTGGGCACGGCTTTGCTGGCTGCATTGCTGCTGACCGTGACCGGGCGCGCACGGCGGATTGCCGCCGCGGTGCAGCAGCGCACCGCCGAACTGGAGCAACGCGGCGCCGAACTGCAGGCCCAGGTGGCCGAACGACAGCGTACCGAGGCCGCGCTGCGCGAGAGCCAGCAGCGGCTGCGCAACATCCTCGACCATGCGCCGATCGGGGTGGCCTACACCGACACCAGTGGCCGCATCCGCGAGGCGAATCCGAAACTGCGCGAGATGCTCGGCATGCACGGTGACCGCCTGTCGGCCGCACACATCGCCGACCTGCTGCACGCCGACGATCGCGAGGCCGAGGCGCAGGCCCGCCAGCGCCTGCTGTCGGGCGAGGTGCCGATGTCCCGCTGGCGGATGCGCTGCCTGACCGCGGACGGCCGCACGCTGTGGACGCAGGTCGGGGTCAGCGTGCTGCGCGACAGCCAGGGCGACGCCAAACGCATGGTCTGGGTGGTCGAGGACATCACCGAGCACCTGGCGCTCGAGGACGCGCAGCGCGCGCGCCAGGGCGCCGAGGCGGCCAACCTGGCCAAGAGCGAGTTCCTGTCACGCATGAGCCACGAACTGCGCACGCCACTGAACGCGATGCTCGGCTTCTCGCAGTTGCTCGAGCTCGACCGCCGCCAGCCATTGGCACCGCACCAGCTCGAGTGGACGGCGCAGATCCGGCAGGCTGGCTGGCACCTGCTGCACATGATCAACGACACGCTGGACCTTTCGCGCATCGAGTCGGGCCACATCGACCTCACGCCGACCGCGCTCGACGTCGGCGACCTGGTGGCGGCGTCGGTCGCACTGCTGGCCGACAGCGCCGAGAAGCGCGGCGTACGCGTCGACGCCCAGTTGTCGGCCGGCGCGCGGGCGGTGATCGGCGACGCCACCCGCGTCAAGCAGATCCTCACCAACCTGTTGTCCAACGCGATCAAGTACAACCACGGCGGCGGGCGGGTGAGCGTGAGCAGCCGGCAGGCCGACGCGGGCATGGTGGCCATCGAAGTCAGCGACACCGGCGCGGGCATGAACCCCACCCAGCTGTCGCAGCTGTTCCAGCCGTTCAATCGGCTGGGCCGCGAAGGCGGCTCGGTCGAGGGCACCGGGATCGGCCTGGTCATCAGCCTGCGCCTGGCGGAACTGATGGGTGGCACGCTGTACGCGCGCAGCAGCCTCGGCCGCGGCTCGACATTCACGCTGGAGTTGCCGCGCGGCGCGACCGCGTTCACGACCGTGCAATCGCCCGACGACGCCGAGTTGCCCGACGCCACCTACCGCCGGCGGCTGGTGCACTACATCGAGGACAACGAAACCAATGCCGAGGTCATGCGCGGCATCCTGGCGCTTCGACCCCAGGTCAAGCTCGACATCTCATCGCTCGGCCTCGACGGCCTGGCAGCCATCCGCGCCCGGCGCCCGAGCCTGGTTCTGCTCGACATGCACCTGCCCGACATCGACGGTCTCGAGCTGCTGCGTCATCTGCAGGCTGACCCGGACACTGCGGACATCCCGGTGATCGTGGTCTCGGCCGACGCGACGCCGGCCCGGATCTCGCAGGCCATCACCGCCGGTGCAACGCACTACCTGACCAAGCCGGTCAACGTGCCCCAGTTCCTTTCTGCCCTCGACGAAGTGCTCGAGCAACTGGACACCCAGTTCGGCTGATGGCGCGCCCGAGTGCCACGCGCCAGCCAACGCAGACAAGCTCCGCTATGTTAGTAAGCGTACACATGCCTCATGTGTGCCGGATTTGTTCAATCGATCCGGGTGGGACCGCAACCGAACAACCTTCATCAGCACTCTGCCGACGAGAGTGCTAATATTTTGGAACCGGAGCTTGATGAGCCCCTCCAAGACGCCATGAACAAAACAACGACCGTGACCGACCTGACCGTACGCAATCCTTGGGCGCTGGTGCCGCCGATCGGCAATCTCGACGCCTACATTTCTGCCGTCAACCGGATCCCGCTGCTGACGCCCCAGGAAGAAGTGGATTTCGCAAGGCGGCTGCGCGCGGCGGGTGATCTCGAAGCCGCCGGCCGGCTGGTGCTGTCACACCTGCGGCTGGTCGTTTCGGTGTCGCGCCAGTACCTCGGTTACGGGCTGCCGCAGAGCGACCTGATCCAGGAAGGCAATGTCGGCCTGATGAAGGCCGTCAAGCGCTTCGACCCCGAGCAAGGGGTCCGGCTGGTCAGTTACGCGCTGCACTGGATCCGGGCAGAGATCCACGAGTACATCCTGAAGAACTGGCGCATGGTGAAGGTCGCCACCACCAAGGCTCAGCGCAAGCTGTTCTTCAATCTGCGTTCGATGAAACAGGGCATGAAGGCGGATGCCCTGGATGGCGACACGCACCGTGGCACGCTCAGCCCCAGCGAGGTCGACACGGTCGCGCGCACGCTGAACGTCAAGCGCGAGGAAGTGCTCGAGATGGAAACGCGGATGTCGGGCGGCGATGTCCCGCTCGAGCCGCAAACCAACGACGACGGCGAAGAGAGCTTCGCGCCGATCGCCTACCTCGCCGACGACGCCAGCGAACCCACGCGCGTGCTCGAAGCCCGCAGCCGCGACCAGATGGCCGGCGAAGGCATCCTGCGCGCGCTCGACGTGCTCGACGCCCGCAGCCGCCGGATCGTCGAGGAACGCTGGCTGAAGGTCAACGACGACAGTTCGGGCGGCATGACGCTGCATGAGCTGGCCGCCGAATACGGCGTCAGTGCCGAGCGCATCCGCCAGATCGAAGTGGCGGCAATGAAGAAGATGCGCGCGGCGCTCGAAGCGCAGCATTGAGCGGGTCCTGAGCGTCGCAAAGCGGCGGGCTGCGGCCCGCCGTTGCCTTTGCGCTTCAAGCGCCCGCCAGCAGCAGCCTGATGTCGTGCGCCATCGCCTCGGCACCGCCGCCTTGTCGGATGAACAGGCGCACGCGGCCCTGCGGGTCGAACACGTACGAGCCGGCCGTGTGGTCCATCGTGTAGCTGCCTTCGCTCTTGCCGGGCACCTTGGCGTAGAACACCTTGAAGGCCTTGGCGGCCTCCTTCGTCTGCTCGGGGGTGCCGCGCAGCGCGACGAAATCACGGCCGAAGTTGGCCACGTAGGCGGCCAGCACCTCGGGCGTGTCGCGCTCGGGGTCGACACTGACGAACACGGCCTGAACCTTGTCGCCGTCGGCGCCGAGCTTCTGCTTCACGTCGGCGATCTCGGTCAGCGTGGTCGGGCACACGTCGGGGCACTGGGTGTAGCCGAAGAACACCACCGTGACCTTGCCCTTGAAGTCGGCCAGCGTGCGCGGCTTGCCGCTGGCGTCCGGCAGCGCGAGTTCGCGTGCGTACTCGGCGCCGGTGATGTCGATGCCCTTGAAGGCCGGCTTTTCGGCGCTGCAGGCGGCCAGGCCGGCCAGCATCAATGCGCTGAGGACGGTGCGGCGGTTCAGAGGCTTCATGGCGCGAACATCCAGGGGCTGAGGTAATGGTCGAGCAGCAGTGCCGCGAACAGCAGCGACAGGTGCCAGATCGAGAAACGGAACGTGCGCCGGGCCAGCGCGTCGCTGTACTCACGCCACAGGCGCCAGGCCATCGCGATGAACCAGCCACCGAGCACCAGCGCCGCCACCAGGTACAGCGGCCCGCTCATGCCGTGCAGGAACGGCAGCAGCGTGGCGGCGAACAGCACGAAGGTGTAGAGCAGGATCTGCAGCCGCGTGAATTCGTTGCCGTGCGTCACCGGCAGCATCGGCAGGCCGGCGCGGGCGTAGTCTTCGCTGCGGTACAGCGCCAGCGCCCAGAAGTGCGGCGGCGTCCACAGGAAGATGATCAGTACCAGCAGCCAGGCCTCGGCGCCGACGTCGCCACGCATCGCGGCCCAGCCCAGCAGCGGCGGCATCGCGCCCGATGCGCCGCCGATGACGATGTTCTGCGGCGTCGCGGGCTTGAGCAGCACGGTGTAGACGACGGCGTAGCCGACGAAGGTGGCAAACGTCAGCCACATCGTCAGCGGGTTGACCCAGACCCACAACAGCGCGCTGCCGAGCGCGCACAGCAGCGTCGAGAAGACCAGCGTCTGCGCCACCGAGAGCTCGCCCTTGGCGGTGGCGCGCCACGCGGTGCGCGCCATCTTGGCGTCGATGCGTTGCTCGACCAGGCAGTTGAACGCGGCGGCCGCCGCGGCCACCAGCCAGATGCCCGCGACCGCCGGCACGAGCACGCGCCAATCGGGCCAGCCGGGCTCGGCCAGCAGCATGCCGATCAGCGCACAGAACACGATCAGCTGCACCACGCGCGGCTTGGTCAGCGCGTAGAACTGGCGCACGCGCGATGCGCTCGGCCGCGGGCCGGCGCCGGCGCGCGGGGCGGTGGACGAAGGCGTGGTTGACATGGTGCGCGCGCCGGCGATGTCGCTCAGGCGCCGATCGGCTGCGCCGCGCGACGCCGCACGACGCGGCGCGTTGCCGCACGCGCAAGTGCGCGCGCGCCAGCAACGAGGCCAACACCACCGTCAGCAGTGCCGCGCCGCCGGTGTGCGCCACCGCCGCCACCAGCGGCCAGCCGAGCACCACGTTGGACAGGCCGGTGGCCAATTGCCAGACGCCGATCGCGGCCAGGCCCACGGCGAAGCGGTGCAATGTGGCGTCGCCGCTGGCATGCAGCCGCCACGCCAGTGCCGCGAGGGCGGCCAGCACGACCACTGCGGCGATGCGGTGCACGACATGGATCGCCGTCAGCGCCTCAAAGGGCAGATAGCTGCCGCTGGAAGTGACGCCGAGCTCGCGGCGAATCGTGAATGCGTCGGCGAAGTTCATCGCCGACGGCCACCATTGGCCCTGGCAGGTGGGAAAGTCGCTGCAGGCCAGCACCGCGTAATTGGTGCTGACCCAACCACCGAGCGCGATCTGCACCACCGTCAGTGCGGCGACGGCCCAGGCTGCAGGCGCGAGACTGCGCGGCAACACCAGCGGGCGCGGCGCGAACACCTGGTCCTGCACCGCCAGCAGCGCCAGCAGGCCGATGCCACCGAGCAGGTGCAGCGTGACGATGGCCGGGTACAGCTTCATCGTCACCGTGAGCGCGCCGAAGGCGCCCTGCGCGATGACCCAGGCCAGCGTCAACGTTGCCCACCAAGGGGACGGCGTGCCGCGTTCGCCGCCGCGACGCAACCACCAGCTGGCTGCCGCCATCACGGTGATCAGCACGCCGACCGCGGTGGCCAGGTAGCGGTGGACCATTTCGATCCAGGCCTTGCCGTGCGTGACCGGGCCGCTCGGCTGCGCGCTCTGCGCCGCCGCGATCTGCTCGCGCGCGCCGAGCGGGCTGGCGCTGCCGTAGCAGCCGGGCCAGTCGGGACAACCCAGGCCCGAATCGGTGAGCCGCGTGAAGGCGCCGAACAGCACCAGGTCGAAGGTCAGGAACAGCGTCAGCAGCGTCAGCGCATGCAGCCGCCGCGCCGGCGTCGCGCCGCGGTGGCGCAACCACAGCCAGGCCAGCGGGCCGAGCGCGATCACCGATCCCAGCAGCGCCATGCGCGCCAGCGGGGCCCAGTCGATCAGCGCCATATTGACCTCAGGCCAGCGCCGGGCCGCTCCCAAGCGGCCTGAGCTCCCCTCGGGGGGCGCGAGCGAAGCGAGCTTGGGGCTGTCATCTTCCGGGGCGGTCCCAGAAACTCGACGCGCGCAGCAGCCTCTCGATGTCGCGCTTGAGCTTGGCCGGGTCGGGCTGCGGCGGCGCGCGCATCATCCACTGGCCCATCGGGTCGACCACGTACAGGTGCGATTCGAGCGACTTCGCCGGCGGCGGGTGCCAGCCACTGCGCCAGCGCCGGCGCCGGCACGCGCAGCACCTGCGTGGCCGGCGCGGCGGCCAGCGCGGCGCGCAGCACCGGCGCGATCGGCGCGTCGTCGGTCACCAGCCAGAGCTTGTCGATGCGGTCGCGCTCGCGGCCGGTCATCTCGCGCAATTGGCGTTGCAGATACAGGCGCTGCTCGCAGGTCGCATCGCAGGCCCCGCCGCCGACCACCACCAGCAACCACTGGCCCTTCAGCGACGCGGCGCTGACGGCGCGGCCGTCGAGATCGGTGAGCGGCAGCGCGGCCGGCATCTCGCGGGCCGGCGCGATCAGCGTGGCGTAGTTGCTGCGGCCTTCGGGCCGCACGACGTAGAAGGTGAAGTACGAGGCGATCACCGGCGCGGCGCAGGCCAGCAGCACCAGCAGCATCTTGACGCGGCCGCGCGCGGTGCGCCGCGCAGCATCGTCGTCGGCCGTGTCGGCGCGCGGCATCGAGTGCACCGTCAGGTGCAGGCTGTTCAGCGTCGGGATTGGCGGCGGGGTTGGACAAGTTGGAACCAGACATAGAGGACAACGATCAACGCCGACAGCCCGAACCATTGGGCCGCGTAGCCGCGGTTCTTGGCGGCGCCGAACGCCGGGGCCGGCCAGTCGCGCTTCAGGCCGTCGCCCGCGACTGCCGGCGAATCGGCCAGCAGCACCGACAGCGGCCGCAATGCGAGCCCGGTTTCACGGGCAAACGCATCCAGGTCGAGATTCTGCCGGATGGCGCCCGTCTCGTTGCCGTCGAATTCATACAACCGGGCCGGCGGCGGGGCGATGCGGCCGAGCAGTTCGACCGCGCCGTCGGGGGTGGGCGGCGCGACGACCCGGCTGCGATCCTGGAAGTCGCGCGGCATGCCAGCCTCGCTGCACCAGCACTGCGCTGCCATCGTCGAGCAGCAGCGGCGTCAGCACGAAGAAGCCGGGGCGGCCGTCCATCTGGCGGTTGTCGAGGTAGACGGTGTGCCCGTGCCGACCAGCGGCCGACCAGGCGCACGGCGCGGTGGTGCTGCGCGGCCGCGGCGTCGGCGCTGCGCGCCAGCAGCGCGGGGCCGTCGATCGGCGGCAGTCGGCTGCGCTCGTCCAGCGCCGCTTGCAGCGCAGCTTCTGCGCAGCGCGATCGAGCTGCCACCAGCCCAGGCGCGCCGTCAGCCAGCAAGGCGGCCACGAGCCGCCAGCGCGACCAGCCCATCTGCGCTGTCGGTCGCCGAGCGTCATGCCGGCCTCGCCATCACCCGGGTGCGACAATCCAACCCGATGAAGATCGTGATCATCCTCGCGCTGATCGCCGTGCTCGCCGCACTGGCCAGCGCCGGGGTGTTCATGCTGCGCAAGTCCGACGACGGCCGCGGCGGCGAGCGCCGCGATGCCCGCATGGCGCGGGCGCTGGCGGTGCGCGTGGCGTTGTCGGTGGCGCTGTTCGTGTTCATCCTGTTGGCGTGGAAGATGGGCTGGATCGTGCCGCGCGGCATCCCGTACTGACAGCCCCCAGCTCGCTGCGCTCGCGTCCCCCGAGGGGAGCGCAGGCCGCTTGGGAGCGGCCCGGCGCCGGCCTGCGATGACCGCCCCAGTCTCGCTGTGTCCGTAATGCAAAAGAGCGCCTCGCGGCGCTCTTTGTCGTTGGCGCGAGCCGCTGCGGTCTCACAACCAGTAGACGACCACGTACAGGCCGAGCCAGACCACGTCGACGAAGTGCCAGTACCACGCCGCGCCCTCGAAGCCGAAGTGACGCTGCGGCGTGAAATGGCCCTTCATCAGGCGCAGCGTGATGAACAACAGCATCAGCATGCCGACGAAAACGTGGAAGCCGTGAAAGCCGGTGAGCATGAAGAATGTCGACCCGAAGATGCCGCTCGACAGCTTGAGGTTCAGGTCGCGGTAGGCGTGTGCGTACTCGTAGCCCTGCACACCCAGGAAGGTGGCCCCGAGCAGCACCGTGATCCACATCCACGCGATGGTCTTGCCACGTTGGCCGGCGATCAGCGCGTGGTGCGCGATCGTCAGCGTCACGCCCGATGTCAGCAGCAGCGCGGTGTTGACGGTCGGCAGCGGCCACGGACCGATGGTCGAGAACGGCTCGACGGTGCCGGCCGGTGATGCGGTGACGCCGACGCCGGCACTCGGCCAGACGGCCTTGAAGTCGGGCCACAGGATCTGGTGATCGAGGTTGCCGAGCATCGGCAGCGCGTGGGCGCGGGCCCAGTACAGCGCGCCGAAGAAGGCACCGAAGAACATCACCTCCGAGAAGATGAACCAGCTCATGCTCCAACGGAACGAGACATCGACGCGGTCGCCGTACTGGCCGCCCTCGCTCTCGCCGATGGCGTCGCGGAACCACTGGAACAGCACCACGGCCCACATCGCGAAGCCGCAGAGCACCAACCACTTGCCCCAGGCGGCGCCGTTGACCCACTGGCTGGCGCCGAAGATCACCGCCAACAGCGACGCCGCCGTCAGCGCCGGGTGGCGCGATGGCGCGGGCACGAAGTAATAGGGCGTAGCGCCTGCATGGTGTGTCGCTGCGGACATTTGATGTGTTCTCCTCGTACCGATCGTTGAACCGTTGCCGTCGTCGTCAGCCGGCCACGCCGCTGCCGACGACCCACTTCACCAGCATCACCAGCGCCAGCACGAACACCCCCCCGGCCACGATGCCGGCGACGATGACGTGCAGGGGATTGAGCTGGGTGATGTCTTTCTCGTATTCGCTGGCCTTGCGCACGCCGAAGAACGACCACGCGACGGCCTTGAACGTCTGCACGAACGAGCCCTTGCGCGCCGCCGCCTGCCTGAGGTCTTCGCCCGCCCGGGTCACAGCGCCTTGCCCCCCGCCGTGCCGCCGGCCATCTTGCCCTTGACCTCGAAGAAGGTGTAGGACAGCGTGATCGTCGTCACGTCCTTGGGCAGCCTGGGGTCGATGACGAAGGCCACCGGCCACTGCCGGCTCTCGCCCGGCGCCAGCGTGTACTCGTTGAAGCAGAAGCACTCCAGCTTGTTGAAGTGCGCGGTGGCCTGTTTGGGCGCGTAGCTGGGGATCGCCTGCGCCGCCAGCGTGCGGTCCTGCACGTTGCGAAACTCGTACATCACGGTCGCCAGCTCGCCCGGGTGCACTTGCAGCGAACTGCGTGCCGGCTTGAAATCGAACGGCCCGCGGGCATTCGCGTCGAACTCGACGGTGATGGTGCGCGAGCGGTCGATCTGCGTGTTGGCGCCGTCGGCGGGCCTGTCGACGCCGCTGACCTGACGCTCGGACAGCGACAGCACGTTGATGCCCAGCGCCTCGCAGATCGACTTGTACAGCGGCACCAGCGCATAGCCGAAGCCGAACATCAGCACCGCGACGACGCCGAGCTTGGCCAGCAGCGCGCGGTTGTCGCGCTGCAGGCCGCGGCTGCGTGGTGCACTGCGCATGGCCATCTCAGCCGCCGATCCAGACGATCTTGACCACGAAACCGGCGGCAAACATCAGCGCCAGCGCCGCCAGGAACAGGCCCAGGCGCCGGTTGGCCTTGCGTTGCTGTTCGTTCACCGCCATGGTGTTCAGCCGATCACGCGGGTCGCGGTGGCGTCGAGCTTGGGCGGCGTCTCGAAGGTATGGAACGGCGCCGGCGACGGCAGTTCCCACTCCAGGCCCTCGGCGCCCTCCCACGGCTTCTGCGGCGCCTTCGCGCCCTTGCCGCGCATCACCGGCAACACGATGAACAGGAAGAAGTAGACCTGCGCCAGGCCGAACCCGAACGCGCCGATCGAGGCGATGGCGTTGAAATCGGCGAACTGCATCGGATAGTCGGCATAGCGGCGCGGCATGCCGGCGAGGCCGAGGAAGTGCATCGGGAAGAAGGTGATGTTGAAGAAGATCAACGACAGCCAGAAGTGCCACTTGCCGCGCGTCTCGTTGTACATCACGCCGCACCACTTCGGGCTCCAGTAGTAGAAGCCCGAGAACATGCCGAACAGCGAGCCCGCGACCAGCACGTAGTGGAAGTGCGCGACGACGTAGTAGGTGTCCTGGATCTGGATGTCGATCGGCGCCATCGCCAGGATCAGCCCGGTGAAGCCGCCCATCGTGAAGACGAAGATGAAGCCGACGGCGAACAGCATCGGCGTCTCGAAGGTCATCGAGCCGCGCCACATCGTCGCGACCCAGTTGAAGATCTTCACGCCGGTCGGGATCGCGATCAGCATCGTCGCGTACATGAAGAACAGCTGGCCCGTCACCGGCATCCCGGTGGTGAACATGTGGTGGGCCCAGACGATGAACGACAGGATCGCGATCGACGCGGTGGCGTAGACCATCGAGGTGTAGCCGAACAGCTTCTTGCGCGCGAACGCCGGCACGACGGCGCTGATGATGCCGAAGGCCGGCAGGATCATGATGTAGACCTCGGGGTGACCGAAGAACCAGAAGATGTGCTGGTACATGATCGGGTCACCGCCGCCGGCGGGGCTGAAGAAGCTGGTGCCGAAATGGCGATCGGTCAGCGTCATCGTGATCGCGCCGGCCAGCACCGGCATCACCGCGATCAGCAGGTAGGCGGTGATCAGCCAGGTCCACGCGAACAACGGCATCTTCATCAGCGTCATGCCGGGTGCGCGCATGTTCAGGATCGTGACGACGATGTTGATCGAGCCCATGATCGAGCTGGCGCCCATGATGTGCATCGCGAAGATGCCGGCGTCCATGCTCGGGCCCATCTGCAGCGTCAGCGGCGCATAGAGCGTCCAGCCCGCGGCCGGCGCACCGCCGGGCATGAAGAACGAACCGGCCAGCATCAGCGCGGCCGGGATCAGCAGCCAGAAGCTGAGGTTGTTCATGCGCGCGAAGGCCATGTCCGCGGCGCCGATCTGCATCGGGATCATCCAGTTCGCGAAGCCGACGAACGCCGGCATGATCGCCCCGAACACCATGATCAGGCCGTGCATCGTGGTGAACTGGTTGAACAGTTCAGGGTTCACGAATTGCAGGCCGGGCTTGAACAGCTCGGCGCGGATGCCCAGCGCCAGCAGGCCGCCGATCATCAGCATCGTGAAGCTGAACAACAGGTACATCGTGCCGATGTCCTTGTGGTTGGTGGCGAACACCCAGCGCCGCCAGCCGCTCGGGGCGTGGCCGTGATCGTCGTGGGCGTGATCGTGGCCATGGGCGTGGCCGTGTGGGTCGAGAACTGCGCTCATGGGCGAAACCTCTTTGGCGATGCTGGATTACTTGCGCGCGGCGACGACTTCTTTGGGCTGCACGATCTGCCCGGTCTTGTTCGTCCACGAGTTCTTGGTGTAGGTGATGACAGCGGCCAGCTCGGTGTCCGAGAGCTGCTTCCACGCCGGCATCGCGCCGTTGGCCGCGCCGTTGAGCACGGTGGCGATCTGCTTGCCCTTGTCGGCATCGAGCACGATGGCCGACCCGACCAGCGCCTTGATCGGGCCGGCGCCCATGCCGCTGGCCTGGTGGCAGGCGACGCAATTGGCGTTGTAGACCTTCTCGCCACGCGCAATCAGTTCAGCGAGCTGCCATTCCTTGGTCGGGATCGTCGGCCAGCGCCGCCATGGCCTTCTTCTTGCCGTCGACCCACGCGGTGTAATCGGCCTGGCTGAGCACCTTGACGTGGATCGGCATGTAGGCGTGCTCCTTGCCGCACAGCTCGGCGCACTGGCCGTAGTAGTCGCCGGTCTTCTCGGCGCGGAACCAGGTGTCGCGCACGAAACCGGGAATGGCATCCTGCTTGACGCCGAAGGCCGGCACCATCCAGGCGTGGATCACGTCGTTGGCGGTGGTGATGATGCGGATCTTCTTGTCCACCGGCACCACCAGCGGGTTGTCGACCTTGAGCAGGTAGTTGTCCAGAGCCTCCGGCTTGCCGCTGTCGCTCATCGCGCGGTGCGTCGCGTCCAGCGCCGACAGGAAGGCGATGCCCTCGCCCTCGCCCTTCATGTAGTCGTAGCCCCACTTCCACTGGTAGCCGGTGGCCTTGATGGTGAGGTCGGCGTTGGTGGTGTCCTTCATCGCCACCACCACCTTGGTCGCCGGCAGCGCCATGAAGATCACGATGATGAACGGCACCACCGTCCAGGCGATCTCGACCGCGACGCTCTCGTGGAAGTGGGCCGGCTTGGCGCCCTTGGACTTGCGGTGCTTGATGATCGAATAGAACATCACGCCGAACACGCCGATGAAGATCACCGTGCAGATGATCAGCATGAAGTTGTGCAGCCACTGCTGCTCGACGGCGATCCGGGTGACCGGCGGGTGCAGGTCGATCTGGTTCACCGCCGGCCCGCCGGGCAGGCTGTTGACGGCCAGCGCTGCCGACGTCGCAAGGGTGGCACCCAGCAGCAGGCAAGCCTGGGCAGCGCGTTGGCAGAGCGAGGAGTGGTGGGTCATCGTCGTCACTTCGGGTCTGGATGGGGGGAGTTCGATTCGGTGGCCGGGGACATCGGGCGGTAGACGCGCAGCGCGGTGCGCAGCTCGTGCGCCAGCGGCGTGCGCATGTCGGGTCGCAGGTAGCGACCCACGCAGGACTGGCGGCCATCACCCGACAGCTCGACCAGCGAGCCTTCACCGTGGCGCGGCTCGACGCGAACCCAGGCGGCGCGGAATTGGGTGCGTTCGGTCTGCTGGCCGCGCCGGTGCTCGACGCACAACGCGTCGCCTGCCAGCGTGATGCGCTCGTGGTCGGTGGCATGACGCGCGTACACCAGCAGCGCCACACCGACCAGCAGCAATTCGATGCCGGCAAAGGCCAGCACCGGCGAAGCCCCCTGCCAGGTGAAGGCCAGCGCGATCGCCAGCGACAGCACGCACAGCGACAGGTAGGCGCCGAACAGCTGGGTCGGCGTGAATGAACAATTTCTCTGCAGCAGCCACTGCAATCCGGCCACGCCGCCATCGTCGATGGCCCTGGCGAAGCGCCATGCCCCGTGCGGGCCGGCGACGGGCGCGGGCCAGGGGTGGGGGGCGGTGGCGGCAGTCATCGGACGGGTGGCAGGAGATCGGCGCGATCGTCGGCAACGCCGCGCATCGCGCCCTTTGCAGGGGGTGCAAATTTGGAAGCGGCGGATTTTAGCCCAGCCTCCATCGGACCCCGCTTCAGCCCGCCGGGCGGCGTCCGCGACGCACCATCGCGCGCAGATCGTCGAGCGGCACGCGGGTCTCCCCGGCGAGTTGCAGCCGCGGTCGGCGGATTGAAGGCGTGGCCGTAGACGACTTCGAAGTCGAGCGCGATGCGCCCGTCGGGCCCGGCGCGCTCGCGCAGCGCGGCCGCCAGGCGATCGCGCCAGCGCGGTGTGCGCAACCCGGCATGGCGTGCCGGATCGGCGTTGCCGCCGAGCGTGCGCAACTCGGCCAGCAGGGCCTCTGCCGTGGCCCACGTCAATGTCAGTCGCTCCTGGTCCATCACCGGGTCCGCGAAGCCGGCCGCCACCAGCATGTCGCCCAGATCGTGCATGTCGGTGAACGGTGGATGCGGCGAACCCCAGCCGGCATCGCGATAGAGCTCGCGCAGGCCGCGCAGCGTGTCCGGGCCGAGCGTCGAGAACATCAGGAAGCCATCGACGGCCAGCGCGCGGCGCCAGCGTGCCATCAGCGCAGCCGGGTCGGGCTCGGCGTGCAGCATCATGTTGGCCCACAGCAGTTGCCCTGCCGCCGCCGGGACGGCGGTGTCATCGACGGCCGCCGTCTCGCGACGCCAGCGTTGCGCCGACCACCAAGGCGCGCTGTCGCGCGTGCGCGTCGGCGCCGTGTTCGCCGGTTCCACGCGCAGCTGGCGCGCCCGCGGATACACCTGTGCCAGCGCGGCCTGCCCGCCGCCGGCATGGGCCCACCAGTCGATCACCACCGCGGGCGTCTGCCGGATCACCGGCAGCCGCTCGGCCATGCGCCGCGCCACCTCGACGTGCAGCCACGGCGCCGCCGCTGCCCGGGCCTGGCGCGCGAGCACGCGCGCCAGCGCGAGGCGGTCGAGCGCGCGCAAGGTCGGGGAGGCATCGCGGGCCATGGGCGGTTGGGCTCGGTACGGGCACCCGACATCGGGCGCGGACCATCGTTCGTGAGGGCCGGGCAGTATATTGAGCCGATGCCCCTGCAGCGTCCGACCGGCGTGCGCGCCCTGCTGCCCACGCAGTGCGCGGTGTGTCGCGGCTGGAGCCGATCGCGGGTGTGCGACGGCTGCGTGCAGCGCCACGCGCCGCCGGTGCCGCGCTGCACGGTCTGTGCCATTGCCACCCCCGCCGGCACGGCGGTCTGCGGTGCCTGCCTGCACACGCCGCCGCCCTATGCCCGCAGCATCGCCGCGGTCGACTACGGATTCCCGTGGAGCGACCTGGTGTCGGCATTCAAGTCCCGCGCGGCGCTCGACCTCGCCCCGGCGCTGGCGGGCCTGTTGGCCGCTGCCGTGCAGTCCGCCGGCGACACCCTGCGCCCGTCGCTCGTGCTGCCGGTGCCGCTGGCCAGCGAGCGCCTGGCCGAACGCGGCATGAACCAGGCCTGGGAACTGGCGCGGCGCATCGCCGGGCCGCTGGGCATCGAGACCACCCCGCGTGTGTTGCGACGCCTGATCGACACCGCGCACCTCGCCGATCTGCCGCGCGCGCAGCGCGCGGCCCGCATCCGCGGCGCCTTCGGCATCGGGCCCGGCCAGGCCCATCGCCTGCACGGCCGGCGCGTGGCGCTGGTCGACGACGTGATGACCAGCGGCGCAACCGCGGCCGAGGCCGCGCGCGTGCTTCTGAGTGCGGGCGCGAGCGAGGTTCATGTCTGGGTGCTGGCGCGCACCCCTGCGCCGTCATGACGACCCCTGGCTCGCTGCGCTCGCATCCCCCGAGGGGAACTCGGGCCGCTTGGGAGCGGCCCGGCGCTGGCCCGAGGTGACGACAATGTCGGCGATGTTCCACATCGTCCTGGTCCAGCCCGAGATCCCGCCGAACACCGGCAACGTGATCCGTCTGGCCGCCAACACCGGCTGCACGCTGGATCTGATCGAACCGCTGGGGTTTTCGATGGACGACAAGCAGCTGCAGCGCGCCGGGCTCGACTACCACGAGTACGCGCCGGTGCGCCGCCATGCGTCGTGGTCGGCGTTCGCGGGCAGCCTGCACCCCGACCCCGCCCGCTGCTTCGCGTTCACCACGCGTGGCGCCCGGCCATTGGCCGACGTGTCGTGGCAGGCCGGCGACTGGCTGGTGTTCGGCAATGAATCGGCGGGGCTGCCGGCCGCGCTGCGCGACAGCTTCGCCGCCGCCCAACGCGTGCGCCTGCCGATGCGGCCGGGCCAGCGCAGCCTGAACCTCAGCAATGCCGTCGCGGTGGCCGTGTTCGAGGCCTGGCGCCAGTGCGGCTACGCCGGCGCCGCCTGAGCCGGCTCACGCTTCGGCGCGCGGCCCCCGCCCCATCAATGAGCGCACCGCATCGAGCACCGTCAGCTGGCCGTCGAGCACGCCGACGACCGCCTCGGTGATCGGCATCTCGACGCCCGCCGCACGCGCGCGCGCCAAAACCATCGGCGCGCTGTAGACCCCTTCGGCGACGTGGCCGAGCTCGGTCAGCACCTGCGCCAGCGGCAGGCCGGCGGCCAGCCGCAGGCCCACCTGGCGGTTGCGAGACAGGTCGCCGGTGGCGGTGAGCACCAGGTCGCCGAGGCCCGACAGGCCCATGAAGGTCTCCGGCCGGGCGCCGAGCGCGACCCCCAGCCGCGTCATCTCGGCCAGGCCCCGCGTGATCAGCGCGGCGCGCGCATTGAGGCCGGGCCGGCCGGGCTGGTCGACGCCCAACGCGCCGCCTGCCGCCAGACCGTCGCACAGGCCGGTGGCGATCGCCATCACGTTCTTGACCGCACCGCCGACCTCGACGCCGACCGCATCGGCGCTGGTGTAGATGCGCAGCAGGTCGGTGTGGAAGGTGTCGGTCGCCGCCTGGCGCAGCGCTTCGTCGGCGCTGGCCGCCACCAGGGCCGTGGGCTGGCCGCGCGCCACCTCCAAGGCAAAGCTCGGCCCCGACAACACGCCGGCATGCGCATGCGGGCGCAGCTCATGGGCGATCTCGTGGCCGAGCAGGCCGCTGCCGGCTTCGAAGCCTTTGCAGACCCACAGCACGCGGGCGTCGTCAGGCACGCTCGCGAGCATCGCGCGCAGGCCCGACATCGGCGTCGCGATCACCACCAGGCCGTCTGCGGCGTGGGCCAGCGCCGTGCCGAGATCACTGGTGACGGCCAGCGCAGGGGGCCACGCCACGCCGTCGAGGTAGCGCTGGTTGCAGCGGGCCTCGGCCATCGCACGCGCGTGGCCGGCATCGCGAGCCCAGAGCTGCACCGCATGACGCGGCGCAGCCTGCACTGCCAGGGCGGTGCCCCAGGCACCGGCGCCGAGGATGGTGACGTTCATGCCGCGAATGATCGCAGGCCGGCGCCGGGCCGCTCCCAAGCGGCCTGCGCTGCCGCGCTCCCCTGAGGGCCACGCAGGGGCCCCTACGGCCCCGGGGGCGCGAGCGCAGCGAGCTTGGGGCCGTCAATTCAGGATGATGCGCGGCGCGTCGTCGCCGCCGTTGCCCTGTTGCGCCGCGAGTTGCTGCTGCTGGGCTTCGAACATCGCCTGGAAGTTCACCTCCGACAGCACCACCGGCGGGAAGCCGGCGCGGGTGCAGACATCGGAGACGATCGCCCGCAGGTACGGATAGACCATGCCCGGGCAGGCAATGCCGAGGATGGCCTGCATCTGGTCGTCGGGCAGGTTGCGGATCTCGAAGATGCCGGCCTGCTTGGCCTCGATCAGGAACAGCGTGCGGTCCTGCACCTTGGTCGTGACCGTGGCGGTGACGCAGACCTCGAACACGCCCTCGGCAATGGTTTCGGCCGAGACGCCGAGATTGATGTCGACCTGCGGCTGCTGCTGCTCGAGCAGGATCTGCGGCGAGTTCGGTTGCTCCAGCGACAAGTCCTTCAGGTACATGCGCTGGATGTTGAAGACGGGACTGGTTTCTTGCGACTCGGCCATGGTGGTGGGCTTCCAATGAAACAAACCCGCAGCGGCTGCGGGTTGGGGCGCGAATTATCGCGCAGCGCGGAAGCAGGCCCTGCGCGGGCGCTCAGCCCAGCAGCGGCAGCAGGCCGCCGCGCTGGTCGAGTGCGATCAGGTCGTCGCAGCCGCCGACATGGGTATCGCCGATGAAGATCTGTGGCACCGTGCGGCGCCCGGTCAGCGCCACCATCTGCTCGCGCTGCGCCGGCTCCAGGTCGACCCTCACCTCTTCGATCGACGCTACGCCGCGTTGCTTGAGCAGCGCCTTGGCGCGGATGCAGTAGGGGCAGACCTGCGTGGTGTACATGCGGACGCGATTCATGCGGTGGCGAGAGAGGCAATGCGACCGCGGTATTGTCTCGTGTCAACGAATTCCCTGCAGCTGCAGGGCTGACGGCGGCCGGCTCAGGCCGCAGACTTTTCCACGGGCAGGTTGGCTTCGCGCCAGGCCGCGAGCCCGCCAGCGAGCGAGCGCACGTTCTCGTAGCCGGCCTTGCGCAGCAGGCCGACGGCGCGCGACGAACGCGCCCCGCTCGCGCACACCAGCACCACCGGCAGCGACTTGTTGGTCGGCAGGGCCTTGGCGCCGTCGAGTTGACCGAGCGGCACGTTGCGCGCCCCGCCCGGGTGACCGGCGGCAAATTCGGCCGGCTCGCTGACGTCGATCAGCACCGCCTTCTCGCGGTTCATCAGTCGCACCGCCTCGGCAGTGCCGACCGAGGCGCCCCCGGCCGCGCCGCCCTTGATCGTCGGCCACAACAGAAAGCCGCCGGAAACCACAGCGGCGGCCACCAGGTGCCAATTGAGAAGCAGGAAGTCCAGCACGTCGCGCGATCAGGTTGTGAAAAGGGGCGGATTATAGAATTCGCTCGCCTCTTGATCGCGCCCTGCCTGCCCTCTGCCATGACCAAGCTCGTGCTGATCCGCCACGGCGAATCGACCTGGAACCTCGACAATCGCTTCACCGGCTGGACCGACGTGCCGCTGACCGACACCGGCGTGGCCCAGGCGCGCCAGTCCGGTCGCTTGTTGCGGGAGGCCGGCTACGAGTTCGACATCGCCTACACCTCGGTGCTGAAGCGCGCCATCTGGACCCTGTGGCACGCACTGGACGAGATGGACCGGACCTGGCTGCCGATCGTCAACGACTGGCGCCTGAACGAGCGCCACTACGGCGCCCTGCAGGGCCTGAACAAGGCCGAGACCGCCAGGCAGTACGGCGACGAGCAGGTGCTGGTCTGGCGCCGCAGCTACGACACGCCGCCGCCGCCGCTCGAGCCCGGCGACCCGCGCTGCGAACGCGACGACCCGCGCTACGCCAGGCTCGCCGCCGGCGAGGTGCCGCTGACCGAGTGCCTGAAGGACACCGTGGCCCGCGTGCTGCCGTGCTGGAACGACACGCTGGCGCCGGCGTTGCGCGCGGGCCTGCGCATCGTGGTCGCCGCCCACGGCAACTCGATCCGCGCACTGGTGAAGTACCTCGACGGCATCTCCGACAGCGACATCGTCGGCCTCAACATCCCCAATGGCATCCCGCTGGTGTACGAACTCGATGCCGCACTGAAGCCGTTGCGCCACTACTACCTCGGGGACCCGGAAGTCGCTGCAAAGGCCGCGGCCGCGGTCGCAGCGCAGGGCAAGAAGGGCTGAGGATCTCAGCCGGCGCGCGCGAGCGCGTCACCGATGCGCTCGCGCAGGTGGGCGGCCAGCGCACGGCGATCGGCATGCGCCGTGACCTCGGCGTCGAGCAGCTGGACCGTCACCTGCAAGCCCTTTGCACAGGCCAGGCGCCACAGGCTCTGCAGCAACGTCGTCTGGCCGAGAAACTCGGCCGCGGGGCTGAAGGCGTGGCCGGGTTGGTGAAAGCGCAGCACCACCGGTTGCGCCGGCGTCGACGTCGCGATGGCCGCCTGCAGCAGGTTGGCGTGGAACGGCAGCAGGTCGCGGCCCGCGCCGGTCGTGCCTTCGGGGAACACCGCCACCATGTCACCGGCGCGCAAGGCTTCAGCCATCTGGTGAACGACGCGCAGCGCGTCACGCTTGCTCTCGCGCTCGATGAACAAGGTGCCCGCGGCGGCCGCCAGCCCGCCGAGCAGCGGCCAACGCCTGACGTCCGATTTCGAGACGAAGCGCGCCTGCGGCGCCACGGCATGGATGGCGGCGATGTCGAGCCATGACACATGGTTGGCGACCAGCAGCGTGGCGCCCGCCCGCGGTGCGCCGTGCACCGTGAGCCCGATGCCCAGCGTGCTCAGCAGCTTGGCCGACCACCAGCGGATCAATGCCTGGCGGCCACCGGCGTCCCGCGACGGGAAGCGCAACGCCACCACCGCGATGCCAAGCGCCAGATGCCCCAGCGTGCGCGACAGGCGCCAGGCACCGACCAGACCGCGCATCAGGCCAGCGTGCGCTCGAAGGCCACGCCACCGGCCACCAGCGTGGTGTGCACGCGACCGGGCAGTTCGAAGCCGCTGGAGGCGAACGCAAACGGCGTGTGCTTGCCCTGGCTGACCAGCGCATCGGCGCGCACGGCCCAGCGCGCCGCCGGGTCGAACACACAGATGTCGGCGACACCGCCTTCGACCAGCCGACCCGCGCTGGCCGCCAACGAGCCGATGGCCGGGCCGAGCACGCGCACCGGGTCGCAGGTGATGCGGGCCAACGTCTGCGTCAGCGGCAAGCGGCGCTGCTCGCCCCATCGAAGGGCCAGGCCGAGCAGCAGTTCGAGGCCCGTGGCGCCGGGCGTGGCTTCGCCGAACGGCAGCGTCTTCTCGTCGCTGCTGACCGGCGTGTGGTCCGACACCAGCGCATCGAGCGTGCCATCGGCCAGCGCGGCCTGCAGCGCATCGCGGTCGCGTTGCTGGCGCAACGGCGGCGTGACGCGCATCGCCGAGTCGAAGAAGCCGATGTCGACATCGGTCAGGTGCAGCGAGTTGATGCTGACGTCGCCCGTCACCGGCAGGCCTTCGGTCTTGGCCCGGCGCAGCAACTCGACCCCGGCCGCACTCGACAGGCGACACAGGTGCACGCGGGCGCCGGTGACGCGCACCAGCTCGAACAGCGTGTGCAGCGCGACCGTCTCGGCAGCCACCGGCACGCCCGACAGGCCCAGCCGCGTCGCCACCGCGCCGCTGGCGGCCACGCCGCCGCCGAGCCACGGATCCTGCGGCCGCAGCCAGACGGCGTAGCCGTAGGTGGCGGCGTATTGCAGCGCGCGTTGCAGCGTCAGCGTGTTGACGATCGCGGCGTCGGCCTGCGAAAAGCCGACACAGCCGGCTTCGCTCAGCTCGGCCATCTCGGTCAGGGTCTCGCCGGCCAGGCCGCGCGTCAGCGCGCCGAGCGGAAACAGGCGGCAGCGGCTCAGCCTGCGAGCGCGAAACTTGAGCATCTCGACCAGGCCCGGTTCATCGAGCGGCGGGTCGGTGTCGGGCAGGCAGACCAGGCCGGTCACGCCACCGGCCGCCGCCGCCGCCAGTTCGCTCTCGAGCATGCCTTCATGCTCGTGGCCGGGCTCGCGCAGGCGCGCGGCAAGGTCCACCAGCCCCGGCGCGACGACCAGGCCGCTGGCGTCGAGCGTGCGTTCGGGCGCGAAGTCGCGGCTGACGTCGCCGAGCGCGACGATGCGACCCCCGGCAATGAACAAGTCACCGACCCGGTCGAGTCCGCTGGCAGGGTCGACCAGGCGGCCGTCCTTGATCAGGAGCTTCATGCCTCGTTCCCCGCGATCATCGACATCACCGCCATGCGCACCGCGATGCCGAACGACACCTGCGGCAGGATCACGCTGTGCGCGCCGTCGGCCACGGCCGAATCGATCTCGACGCCGCGGTTGATCGGGCCCGGGTGCATCACGATGGCGTCGGGCTGGGCCAGCGCGAGCTTGTCGGGCGTGAGGCCGAAGTGCTTGAAGAACTCGCCGGCGCTGGGCAGCATCGCGCCGCTCATGCGCTCGTTCTGCAGCCGCAGCATGATGATCACGTCGGCGTCGCGGATGCCCTCGGCCATGTCGTGGCAGACGCGCACGCCCATCTGCGCCAGGTCGCCGGGCACCAGCGTCTTCGGCCCGACGGCGCGAATCTCGGGCACGCCCAGCGTGGTCAGCGCGTGGATGTCGGAGCGCGCCACGCGCGAGTGCACGATGTCGCCGACGATCGCCACCCGCAGCTGCGTGAAGTCGCCCTTGAAGTGGCGGATCGTGTACATGTCCAGCAGCCCCTGCGTCGGGTGCGCGTGGCGGCCGTCGCCGGCATTGACCACATGCACGTGCGGCGCGCAATGCTCGGCGATCAGGTACGGCGCACCGCTTTCGCTGTGGCGCACGACGAACATGTCGGCATGCATCGCCGACAGGTTGGCGATGGTGTCGAGCAGGCTCTCGCCCTTCGCGGTGGACGACCGTGCGATGTCGAGGTTGATGACGTCGGCCGACAGGCGCTTGGCGGCGATCTCGAAGGTCGTGCGGGTGCGCGTGCTGTTCTCGAAGAACAGGTTGAACACGCTCTTGCCGCGCAGCAGCGGCACCTTCTTGACCTCGCGCTCGTTGACGCTCAGGAAGGTGCCCGCGGTGTCGAGGATCTGCGTCAGCACCGCCTTGGGCAGGCCCTCGATCGACAGCAGGTGGATCAGCTCGCCGTGGCGATTGAGCTGGGGGTTGCGTCGGAGCAACATCAGGATCCCTCCGACTCGACCGCGAACGAGAACCGGCCCTGGTCATCGCGTGCCAGCGACAGGCGTTGCGCGGCCGCCAGCGCCAGGCGTGCGGCGGCGAATGCCGGCTCGATCGGCAGCTCGCGGCCACCGCGGTCGACCAGCACCGCCAGCGCCACGCTGGCCGGCCGGCCGAAGTCGTACAGCTCATTGATCACGGCGCGGATGGTGCGGCCGGTGTAGAGCACGTCGTCGATCAACAGGATGCGCCGGCCTTCGACCGCGAATGGCAGCTTGGTGGCGCCGGCACCGGCGGCCAGGCCACGCTCGCTGAAGTCATCGCGGTGCAACGCACTCGAGATCACGCCCGGCTCGCCCGGCAGTCCGAGGTCGGCATGCAGCCGCGCTGCCAGCCAGGCGCCGCCCGACCAGATGCCGACCAGCGCCGCATCGGGCATCGCGCCGAGCAGGCCGCGCACGCCCTGGCGCAGCGCCAGGTACAGCGCTTCGGCGTCGAGGTTGAGGGTGGTGGTCAATGGAGATCCCCGTGCGCCGAGCGCGTCGGCCGGCCCCTCGCTGCGGCGCATGCCGGCTTGGGTGCGGCCCGGTAGCCGGCCCGCTGCAGTGGTGACGCCAGATGACTCATACGCAGTGTTCCCGGAAATGCTGTTCGAGGATCAGCGCCGCCGAGGCGGCATCGACATCGGCCGCCCCGCTGGCCAGGGCCTCTGTCGTGGTGTAGCGCTCGTCGACTTCGTGCACCGCCAGGCCGAAGCGGCCGTGCAGTTGGCGCGCAAAGCGCTGGGCGCGGCGCGTATTGTCGTGCGCCGCGCCGTCGGGGTGACGCGGGACGCCGACCACCAGCGCCGCCGGCCGCCATTCGGCGATCAGCGCTGCGATGGCAGCGAACAACTCTTCGTTGCCCCCATGGGCCAGCGTGGCGAGCGGCGTTGCCGTGCCCGTCAGCGAGTTGCCACTGGCGACGCCGACCCGCTTGGCACCGAAGTCGAAAGCCAGAAGCAACGACGGCGCGGCAGCCGGAGCCCGCGCGACGCCGTTCATGCGTGGCCCGCCTCCTGGCTGAGCATGCGCGGGTCGATGCCGAGCAGCGACAGCGCGCGGTCGTAGCGCTGCTCGATCGGCGTATCGAAGATCACTTCGGGCTGGGCATCGACCGTCAACCAGCCGTTGCGGCCCAGTTCGTCTTCGAGCTGGCCGGCACCCCAGCCGCTGTAGCCCAGCGTGACCAGGATCTTCTTCGGCCCGGCGCCATGCGACAGCGCCTCGAGCACGTCCTTGCTGGTGGTCATCTCCAGCCCGCCGCCGGGGATCGCCAATGTCGAGCTGTAGGGGCTGGACGCGTCCGACAGGCGCTCGTGCAGCACGAAACCGCGCTCGGTCTGCACCGGGCCGCCGAAATACACCGGCTCCTCTGCCAGATCGTCGCGCGTCAGGCTCAACTCGACCTTCTCGAACAGGTTCTTCAGCTTGATGTCGATCGGCTTGTTGATCACCAGCCCGAGCGCACCCTTCTCGTTGTGCTCGCACAGGTAGACCACCGCACCAGCGAAGGTCTCGTCGGCCATGCCCGGCATGGCGATCAGGAACTGGTTGGTGAGGTTGATGCGGCCGGCGTCTGCCATGGTGTCTCGATTCTATCGACTGGCAGCCCCCCATGACGGCGCTGCACCGACAATCGCGGCATGGCCTTCGCCACCCCGACATCCCCGCCCACCGAGCGCTTCTTCGCCCGCCTGGCGCACCACCTCGCGCACGGCAGCCTGGTGCGGCTGTTGCTGGCCGGGTATCACGGGCCCGAGCCCGATCTGGTGCGCCTGACGGTGCGGCCACTGGTGCTGCGCGGCGCGCCGCACTTGAGCTTCGTCTACAGCCACACCGCGCGCGACATCACGCGCAACCACCCCGTCGCCGAGGGCGTGGCAACGCTGCGCGCGCTGGTCGGCAGCGAATTCGCCCACGCGCACCTGGGGGCGACCGAGGAAGACCTCGAGCTGCGATTCTCGAGGCGCGGCAAGGCCAGCCTGCACCAGACGGCCCATCCGCGCATCGCCGTCGAGCCGCAGGCGCACGACCGGGAGAAGCACCGCCTCGTCCCCCCTGACACGCCGTTCCTCGCCGCGCTCGGCGTCACCACGCCGGACGGGCAGCTGGTGCCGTCGATGGCGCGCAAGTTCAAGCAGATCAACAAGTTCGTCGAGATCCTCGACCATGCATTCCAGGCCTCGCCGCTGACATCGCGATCGCGAGTGCGCGTCGCCGACTTTGGCAGCGGCAAGGGCTACCTGACCTTCGCGGTGCACCACCACCTGCGCCACACGTTGGGCCGCGACGCCGTGGTCACCGGGGTCGAGCTGCGACCCGAACTGGTGCAACTGTGCAACGCTGCGGCCGAGCGGCTGGGCCTGGCCGGCCTGCATTTCGAGCAGGGCGACGTGCGCGAGCGCCCCGTCGAGCCGCTGGACATCATGATCGCGCTCCACGCCTGCGACACGGCCACCGACGTCGCGATCCACCTCGGCATCCGGGCCGGCGCGACGCTGATCATCTGCTCGCCGTGCTGCCACAAGCAGCTGCGACCGCAATTGAAGAGCCCGCCCGTGATGGCGCCGATGCTGCAGCACGGCATCCACCTCGGCCAGCAGGCCGAGATGCTGACCGACAGCCTGCGAGCGCTGCTGTTGCAGGCCCATGGCTACGACACCCAGGTGTTCGAGTTCGTCAGTCTCGAGCACACCAGCAAGAACAAGATGATCCTGGCCATCAAGCGCGCCCAGCCGCTGCCGGCCGAGCCGGTGCTGGCGCAGATTCGTGCCATCAAGGACTTCTACGCCGTGCGCGAGCATTGCCTGGAAACCCTGCTCGCTGGTGACAGATGAAGCCGCTGGACACCGCGCTGGTCTGGTTGCGCCGCGACCTGCGGGCCGACGACAACGCCGCGCTGGACCACGCGCTGCGAGCGGCGCGCCGGGTCTGGTGCGCCTTCGTGTTCGACCGCGCGATTCTCGATGCGCTGCCGCGCGCGGACCGCCGGGTCGAATTCATCCGCGACAGCCTGGTGGGCCTGGACGCGCAGTTGCGCGCGCTGGGGGCCTCGCATGGCATCGAGGGCGTGGCGCTGCTGGTGCGACACGGCCACGCCGCGCAATTGCTGCCGCAGCTGGCTGCCGAACTGCACGTGCAGGCGGTGTACGCCAACCACGATGACGACCCGAACGCGTTGGCGCGCGATGCCCAGGTGCGCGGTGCGCTGGCCACCGCCGGCATTGCGCTGCACACCAGCAAGGACCACGTGGTCTTCGAGCGCAGCGAGGTCCTGACCCAGAGCGGCAACCCCTACAGCGTGTTCACGCCCTACAAGAACGCCTGGCTGGCCAAGCTCGAGCCGCACTGCGTGCAGGCCTATCCGGTAGCCCATCACGCGGCTGCGCTGGCCGCCGTGCCGCCGGGCATGCACAGCGGGGTGCCGACGCTGGCCGAGATCGGCTTCGTGGCGACGGATCTGCACACGCTCAAGCTGCCCAGCGGCAGCGCCGGCGCACAGGAGTTGTTGGCCGACTTCCTCGGCCGCATCGACCGCTACGCCGACACCCGCGACTTCCCGGCGGTGAAGGGCCCGAGCTACCTGTCGGCGCACCTGCGCTTCGGCACGGTCTCGGTGCGCCAACTGGTCCGCGAGGCCTGGCAGCGCGCACAGGCCGGCTCGCTCGGCGCCGAGGTCTGGCTGTCGGAGCTGGTCTGGCGCGACTTCTATCACCAGGTGTTGCACCACCATCCGCATGTGGTGGCACACGCCTTCAAGCCCGCCTACGACCACATCCACTGGGAGCATGGCAAGCACGCCGAGGCCCTGTTCGCCGCCTGGTGCGAGGGCCGCACCGGCTATCCGCTGGTCGATGCCGCGATGCATCAGATCAACCAGACCGGCTACATGCATAACCGGCTGCGCATGGTGGTGGCCAGCTTCCTGGTCAAGGATCTCGGCATCGACTGGCGCTGGGGTGAACGCTACTTCGCCGAGAAACTGAACGACTACGACCTCGCCGCCAACAACGGCGGCTGGCAATGGGCGGCCTCGAGCGGCTGCGATGCGCAGCCGTACTTCCGCATCTTCAATCCGGTGGCGCAGAGCGAGAAGTTCGATGCCGACGGCAAGTTCATCCGCCGCTACCTGCCGGTGCTGGCGACGCTGCCAGACAAGCTGATCCACGCTCCGTGGCTGGCGCGACCGATCGACCTGGCGGCTGCCGGTCTCGTGCTCGGGCGCGACTACCCGTTGCCGATCGTGCAGCACGAGGTCGCGCGCGCCAGGACGCTGGAGCGCTACGCGATCGTCCGCGCTGCCAGGTAGGCCTCAGGCCGCCTCGTTGCCCTCGGCATCGGGCGCCTTGGTGTGCTTGATGAACAGGTGCGCGGCCCAGATGCCCAACTCGTAGAGCAGGCACATCGGGATCGCCAGCGCCAGCTGCGAGACCACGTCGGGCGGTGTGATGACCGCGGCGATGATGAAGGCCAGCACGATGAAGTAGCCACGGAAGGCTTTCAGCTTCTCGAGGCTGACCAGGCCGATGCGCGCCAGCACGACGACCACGATCGGCACCTCGAAGGCGGCGCCGAAGGCGATGAACATCGTCAGCACGAAGCCCAGATAGGCCTCGATGTCGGGCGCTGCGGTGATGCTCTTCGGCGCGAAACCCTGGATGAACTTGAACACCTGGCCGAAGACGAAGAAGTAGCAGAACGCCACGCCGATGAAGAACAGCAGCGTGCTCGAAATCACCAGCGGCAACACGAGCTTCTTCTCGTGGCTGTACAGCCCCGGCGCAACGAACGACCAGGCCTGATACAGCACCACCGGCAGCGCGAGCAGGAACGCCGCCATCAGCGTGATCTTCAACGGCACGATGAACGGCGAGATGACGTTGGTCGCGATCAGCGTCGCGCCCTTGGGCAGCGTGGCCACCAGCGGTGCGGCCAGCAGGTCGTACAGGCCGGCGGGGCCCGGCCACAGGCACAGCACGCCGAAGGCGATGCCGACCGCGATCAGCGCCCGGATCAGGCGGTCGCGCAGTTCGACGAGATGCGAAACGAACGGCTGCTCGGTGCCGGCGAGTTCGTCTTCCTTGTCGGGGCTGCTCATTTGCCGAGCGGCCGCGGCCGGAAGCGGGCCACGCGCGCCGCGCCCGACAAGGCCTTGGTACGAATGCCCTGGCGCTGCTTGTACCAGGCGGGCATCGCGCCGCGCTTCAGGCGCCAGTTCTTCTTCGGATGCTTGTAGTCGAGCGGCGGTGGTGCGAGTGCATCGCCGCCAGCACCGGCCGCTGCCGCGAGACCCGGTGCCGGATCACTCCAGCTGCGCTCGAGTTCGGTCGTCGCGCTGCTCATCTCGCGCTGCACCGTCTGCTCGACGTCGCGTGCCGCACCCTCGAACTCGCTCTTCATCTTCTGCAGCTCTTCGAGTTCGATCGAGCGGTTGACCTCCGCCTTGACATCGGCCACGTAGCGCTGGGCCTTGCCGATCATGTGGCCGACGGTGCGAGCCACACGCGGCAGCTTTTCCGGTCCGATGACGATCAGCGCCACCGCGCCGATCAGCGCAATCTTGTCGAAGCCGAAGTCGATCATGGAGTTGGCAGGACTTCAGTGCCACAGCGCAAGTGACCGCAGGCCAGCGCCGGGCCGCTCCCAAGCGGCCTGCGCTCCCCCCGGGGGGCGACGCCGGAGGCGTCTTGGGGCTGTCATTGCTTCAGGACTTGGTCTTCGCTTCGACGTCGACGGTGTTCGAGTCGGCCGCCTTGTTGGTGGCCGTCACCTGCTGCGTTGGCGCCGCAGCGCCGGCTTCGGGCGTGGCCTCGCCGCCGGACTTCATGCCTTCCTTGAAGCCCTTCACCGCACCGCCGAGGTCCGAGCCGATGTTCTTCAGCTTCTTGGTGCCGAAGATCAGCACCACCACCAACAGCACGATCAACCAATGCCAAATGCTGAACGATCCCATGGCGTTCTCCGACAAGAGTTCAATGCAACGATTCTAGGTCAGGCCCGGTGGAGACCCGCGGCCGGGCGCTGTGTCTTCAACCTTTGGCCCAGGGGCGCGGTCCCCCCATCACATGCATGTGCAGATGCTGCACTTCCTGGCGGCCGTCCGGGCCGGTGTTGATGACATGGCGGTAGCCATTGTTCACCCCCAGCTCCTTCATCAGCCGGCTGCTCAACACCATCATGCGACCGAGCAGATCGAGGTGTTCGGGGCCGACGTCGACCATCGACACCACATGCAGCTTGGGAACGATCAGGATGTGCACCGGGGCCCACGGATGGATGTCGTGGAAGGCCAGCACCTGCTCGTCTTCATAGGCCTTCCTGGCCGGGATCTGCCCGGCGACGATCTTGCAGAAGATGCAGTTCGGATCGGCAGACATGCGCAGGGTTCCCTTCCGGCGTGGCGTCAGGCGATCGGCGACGGCATGACCGGCTTGCCGTCATTCAACTTGAGCCAGCCCTTGACGACGCGGTAGATGGCCCAGATCCAGGCCACGAACAGCACGACCAGGCCCAGACCGAACGCGAAGATCAGGATCGAACCCAGCACGCCCCACAACAGGCCCCACCAGAACGTGCGGATCTGCCAGTTGAAATGGCTCTCGTAGAGCGTGCCGGCCACGTCGTCTCGCTTGACGTAGTTGATGATCAGCCCGACCAGCGCGGTGACGCCGAAGGCAAAGCTCAGTGCCTGCAGCGCGTAGACCACGGTGGTGATGGTCTTCAGGCTGGCCAACTCTTCGCTCGTCTTGCCCGAGCCGGCATCGACCACGGTATTCATCAGGTGCCCTCCTGGTCACGGGTCTGCGCCTTGCGCAAGGCGAATTCCTCGAGGCCCGACTGGCCCTCGCGGCGCTCGAGTTCGGCCAGCACGTCGGCCGGCTTCAGACCGAACTGCGCCAGCGCGATCATCGAATGGAACCACAAATCAGCGACCTCGCCGACGAGGCGGTCTGTCGCTCCGTCCTTGGCCGCCATCACGACCTCGGTGGCTTCTTCGCCGACCTTCTTCAGGATCGCGTCGGTGCCCTTGCGGAACAGGCGCGCGACGTAGCTCTTGTCCGGATCGGCGCCGCGGCGGGCGTCGATCACCGCGGCCAGGCGCGCGAGCGTGTCGTTGCTGGAAGAGCTCATTTGTAGATGGACTCCGGGTCCTTGAGCACCGGCTCGATGCTCTGCCACACGCCACCTTCGAGCCGCTGGAAGAAACACGAGTGGCGCCCGGTGTGGCACGCGATGCCGGGGTCGTGGCCGAGCTGCGTGACCTTCAGCAGCACGACGTCGTTGTCGCAAT
Source organism: uncultured beta proteobacterium (assembly GCA_963783785.1). GTDB lineage: Bacteria > Pseudomonadota > Gammaproteobacteria > Burkholderiales > Burkholderiaceae_C > CADEEN01. The sequence goes on from CAWAOQ010000006.1 coordinate 564,958, forward strand.
CGAGACGGATCTCGTGCACCTGCTGCACGTGGCCGGAGGCCTCGCCCTTGGCCCACAGCCGCTGCCGCGAACGGCTCCAGTAGACGGCGCGGCCGCGCTCGGCGGTCTGCGCCAGCGCCTCGCGGTTCATGAAGGCGAACATCAGCACGTCGTTGCTGCCGACCTCCTGCGCGATCACCGGCACCAGGCCGTCGCGGTCCCACTTCACGGCATCGAGCCAGTTCATGAACCGAGTTTAGTGGGTTGCGCCGACAAAGCCGCGCTCGTCGGCCAGCCAGGCCAGCACCGGCAGCGTGCCGGGCAGCAGCGGCGCGACGGCGACCGGCAGCGTCTGCCAGGCCATCTGCTGGGCCTCGCGCATCTCGAAGTCGCCGTGCCAATCGAAGACCTTGCAGAAGTGCAGGCGCACCAGCGCGTGCGGGTAGTCGTGCAGGGTGGTCTTCCACCGCTGCGCCGCACCGATCGTGATGCCGAGTTCCTCGTGCAGCTCGCGCTGCAGCGCGGCCTCGACGGACTCGCCGGGCTCGACCTTGCCGCCCGGGAATTCCCAGTGACCGGCGTAGACCTTGCCGGCGGGGCGCGACGTGATCAGAAAGCGGCCCTCGCTGTCGATCAACACGCCGACCGCCACGTCGACCGGCTCGCGCTCAGGCATCCTCACGACCCGAGAAATCGCGCGCGAACTGGTAGGCGACGCGGCCCGAGCGCGAGCCCCGCTCGAGGGCCCAGACCAGCGCCTCGGGCCGCGACGCATCGATGCGATCCGCCGCGACGCCGAAGTGACGCAGCCACTGCGCGACGATGGCCAGGTACTCGGCCTGCGTGAACGGGTAGAAGCTGACCCACAGCCCGAAGCGCTCGGACAGCGAGATCTTCTCCTCCACCACCTCGCCGGGATGGACCTCGCCGTCCTCGGTGTGGGTGTAGGTCAGGTTCTCCCTCATGTACTCCGGCAACAGGTGGCGGCGGTTGCTGGTGGCGTAGATCAGCACGTTGTCGCTGGCCTGCGCCACCGAGCCGTCGAGCATCGACTTCAGCGCCTTGTAGCCGGGCTCGCCCTCGTCGAAAGACAGGTCGTCGCAGAAGACGATGAAGCGCTCGGCGCGCTCGGCGACCTGATCGACGATGTCGGGCAGGTCGACCAGATCGGTCTTGTCGACCTCGATCAGGCGCAGCCCCTGCGGCGCGAACTCGTTCAGGCAAGCCTTGATCAGCGAGCTTTTTCCGGTGCCACGGGCCCCCGTCAGCAGCACATTGTTGGCGGCACGGCCGGCAACGAACTGGCGCGTATTGCGCACCAGCCGTTCCTTCTGTGGCTCGACCTCCCGCAGGTCAGCGAGTCGAATCGTCGCCACATGACGCACTGGCTCGAGCGTCCCGATGGCGCCGCGCTTGCGGTAGCGAAAGGCGATCGAGGCCTGCCAATCGGTGGCAGTCGCAGGCCGTGGCAGCACCGCTTCCAGGCGACCGAGCAGGGTCTCGGCGCGGGCAATCAGGGTTTCGAGCGTGGGCTTCATCACGAGGAGGCGGGCAAGGCGTGCACCGCATTGTCGGCGACGACGAAGACCCGATCGCCGGCAACACGCACGACGGGGTGCATGCCGGTGAACGCGCCGAACGCCGGCAGCACGCCGACGGTCGCACCGAAGTGGAAACACGGCAGGCGCAGACGGTCGATGCCGCGGCCGACGGTCGTGCAGGGGTGGCTGTGCCCGGCCAGCACATAGAGACCCGGCCGCGCGGTCGGGTGGTGGCACAACGCCAATCCGGGCGCCTCGGCAAGCCGCAGCGGCTCGTCGACGCAAGTCACGCCCAGCGCCGCCGGCGGATCACCGGCGCGATCGTCGTGGTTGCCGCGCACCAGCATCAAGTCGATGCCGGCATGGCGTTCGCGCCAGCAGCTGAACGCCTCCAGCGTCGCCGGCGCGTGGGCGCGTGCCGAGTGCAACAGGTCGCCGAGGAAGATCACGCGGCTCGCGCGGTGGCGGTCGATCAGCGCGCCGAGTCGATCCAGCGTTTCGGTGGTGGTGCCGCGCGGCACCGGCACACCCAACCGCCGGAAGCTCACGGCCTTGCCGATATGCGCGTCGGCGACCAGCAACGTGCGCAGCGCCGGCCACCAGGCCACCTTTTGCGGCAGCAAATGCAGACTGCTGCCGCCGACCTCGACGCGGCTCATCGCGGCGCGGGCCCTCAGGCGGTGAACAGGTGCAGTGCCGCGTCCAGATGCTCGGTCGGACTGCGCTTGAAGCCCGAGCGCGCGTAGCGCTGCAGGCGGCCGACCGCGAATGCGGTCAGCGCCGACGCCTGGGCATTGCCGTCGACGGTGGGTTGCGGCGAGCCGGCAGCCTCGGCCGCAGCGCGCAGGCTCTGGCGCAACTGCGACTCGACGCGGTCGAAGAACTGGTTCATGCGCGCAATCAGGCGCTCGTTCTCGAACACCAAGGCGTCGCCGACCATCACTCGGGTCATGCCGGGGTTCTTCTCGCCGAATTGCAGCACCACCGCGAGCATCTTGGCGGCCTGTTGCGCGCCGGACGGTTCGCGTTCGACGATCTGGTTGATCAGCGAGAAGACGCTCGATTCGATGAACTCGATCAGGCCCTCGAACATCTGCGCCTTGCTGGCGAAATGGCGGTACAGCGCCGCTTCGCTGACGGACAGCTTGGCCGCCAGCGCCGCCGTCGTGATCCGATCCGCGCCGGGCTGTTCGAGCATCTGCGCCAAGGTCTGCAGGATCTGCACGCGCCGCTCGCCGGGCTTGGGGCGCTTGCGCACGCGCTCTGGCTTGGCTTGCGCGGCCGCACCGGCCTCGCTGGCTGCCGCGGCTTCGTCGTCGATGGCGTCCGCCGGTTCGTCGGGCAGCTCGGGTGTCACGGCAGGCGTCTCTTGTGCAATTGTTGTAGCGAAGAGATTCTTGCACAGACATATGCAGGCTTTCGGTGCAGGTAAACACCAACTTTCGCCTTTGGCGTGACGTGTTTCGCGGCTTGACGGGTCCACCGCTGCATCCAGACCGTGGTCATCCCGATGCGACGCGCCGATTTCTGGTGGTCCAGCGTGTCCTCGACCAACACGCAGCGCGACGGCGGCACGCCAAGCCGCACCGCCACCCGCCGCAGCATGCGCACATCGGGCTTGGGCCGCAGTTGGCCGAACATGCGCATGTCTTCGATCGACAGCACGCCGTCGAACAGAGGGCCGATGCCGAGCGCACCGATCACGCGCTCGGCGTAGGCAAGTGGCGCATTGGTCAGGATGAACTTGCGCCCGGGCAACTGGCGCAGCGCGTCGAAGTCATGCGGGTGGCCATGCACGCGGCCCTCCAGCCCCGGCAGCAGATGGGTATGGTGCAGGAAGTGAGCCGCATTCACGCCGTGATGGCGGACCAGGCCCAGCAGCGTCGCGCCATAGCGTTGCCAATAGCGGTGGCGCAGCGCATCGGCCTCGCTGCGGTCGAGGTCCAGCACACGCACCATGTAGTCGGTCATGCCCTCGTTGATGCCGGCGAAGGCAGCATGCGAAGCGTTGTGCAGCGTGTTGTCGAGGTCGAACAGCCAGACACGCGAGCGCCCAGGCTTGCAGCTTCCGTGTGTCGCCAACCCCCGGGGGTACTCCGGCCGCCTTGGGGCGGCCCGGCGGCGACCTGGACCCGCGAGCAGCATCGAGGTCAATGCGACCGGATCATGGTCCCGTAGGCCTGGTCCGTCAGGATCTCCAGCAGCATCGCGTGCGGCACGCGACCGTCGATGATGTGCACCGCGTTGACGCCGCTCCTGGCGGCATCCAGCGCGCCGGCGATCTTGGGCAGCATGCCGCCCGAGATCGTGCCGTCGGCGAACAACTCGTCGATGCGGCGCGCGGTCAGGTCGGTCAGCAACTGGCCGCTCTTGTCGAGCACGCCCGGGGTGTTGGTCAACAGCATCAGCTTCTCGGCCTTCAGCACGGTGGCCAGCTTGCCCGCCACCAGGTCGGCATTGATGTTGTAGCTCTCGTTGTGTTCGCCGAAGCCGATCGGGCTGATGACCGGGATGAACTGGTCGTCCTGCAGCGCGCTGACCACGCTGGGGTCGATCGCGGTGATCTCGCCGACCTGCCCGACGTCGTGCTCGACGCTCGGGTCGTCCTTGTCGACCAGCTTCATCTTGCGCGCACGGATCAGGCCGCCGTCGCGGCCGGTCAAGCCGACCGCCTTGCCACCCGCGGCATTGATCAGGCCGACGATGTCCTGCTGCACCTCGCCGGCCAGCACCCATTCGACGACCTCCATCGTCTCCTCGTCGGTCACCCGCATGCCCTGCACGAAGGTGCCCTTCTTGCCCAGCCGCGTGAGTGCCTCGTCGATCTGCGGGCCGCCGCCGTGGACCACGATCGGATTCATGCCGACCAGCTTCAGCAACACCACGTCTTCGGCAAAGTCCTGCTGCAGTTCGGGGTCGGTCATCGCATTGCCGCCGTACTTGATGACCAGGGTCTTGCCGTGGTACTTGCGGATGTAGGGCAGCGCCTGCGCCAGGATCTCGGCCTTCTCGCGCGGGGCAATGTGGGTCACGTCGGTCTGGTGGGCGGTGGTCATGGCAGCGTGGCGGACGGGAGGGGCCGGGGCATTGTAGGCAGCCGCATCTGCCCGGGGCCTGGAACTCAGCGTGCGCCGTGCCTGCGGCGATGCCGCACATCGAAGAAAATCAGCCGGCGAGAATGGCATGGGCGTGCCCGATCCGCCGGTCGGCGCCACGCCAGCGCGGTCAACGTCGGCACCAGCAAGGAGGCCACAGAGTGAACATGCAACGCCATCGATTCATGACCGCCAGCCTACTTGTCGCCTTGCTGGCCGGCACTGCCGTGGCGCGCTGAACCCATGGCCGCACCACACGCCCACGACCTGAGCCCCTGGCGGCACGAACACCATTGGGCGCCCGATCGGCGCGCCAATGAACGCCGCACGCACGCGGTGATTGCCATCACGCTGTTGACGATGGCCGCCGAGATCGCTGCCGGTGTGTGGTGGCACTCGATGGCGCTGCTGGCCGACGGCTGGCACATGGGCACCCATGCCGCGGCGATCGGCGTGACGGCGCTGGCCTACGCACTGACGCGACGCTGGGCCGGTGACGCCCGCTTCTCGCTCGGGCCATGGAAGGTCGAGGTGCTGGGGGCCTACACCAGCGCCCTGCTGCTGGGCGTGGTGGCGCTGGCGATCGCCGCCGAGTCGCTGCTGCGGCTGGCCAGCCCGCGCGTGGTCGACTACGTGCCGTCGCTGGCCGTGGCGTTCATCGGCCTGGGCGTCAATCTGGTGTGTGCCTGGCTGCTGCACGCGTCGGCCGGGTCGTCGCACGCTCACGCCCACGACCATCCGCACGATCATCACGCGCACCACTCCCATGCGCACGGTGCTGCCGATCTCAACCTGAAGGCGGCCTACCTGCACGTGCTGGCCGATGCGGCCACTTCGGTGCTGGCGATCGTGGCGCTGCTGGCCGGCAAGTTCGCCGGCCTGGCCTGGCTCGACCCGCTGATCGGCCTGGTCGGTGCGGCGATGATCGCGTGGTGGTCACGCGGGCTGCTGGCTCGCACCGGCAAGATCCTGCTCGACCGCGAGATGGATGACCCGCTGGCGGCGCAGTTGCGCGAGCGCCTCGAGGCCGATGGCGATGCCCGCGTGGCCGATCTGCACCTGTGGCGCGTCGGTGACGCGCACTTCGCCGCCCACGCCACCGTGGTCGCCGACCAGCCGCAAACAGCCGACGCCTACCGCGCAAGAGTCGCCCACCTGCCAGCCCTGGTGCACCTGTCGATCGAGGTCAACCACTGCCCGCAGGCCAACGCACGCTGAGCCGCGCGCGGGCATCCGCCGGGAGCGCCTGTCCGCCGTCGTCAGAAGTGGATGCCGCGCATCATCTGCGCCATTGCGATGGCTTCCGGCGTCAGCGTCGGCTTGGCCAGTTTCTCGCCCTTGGCCGCCGCGCTGTCGGGGAACATCCTGAACGTGGTGTTCATGATGATCTGCGTGATGCGCGGCGCCACCGCATGCAACACCTCGCCGAAGATGCCCAGTCGCGTGGCCACCCGCACCGGCTTGTCGATGCAGGCCTGCACGACCATGTCGGCGGCCTCCTCGGGCTTGAGCAGCGGCATGCTGTCGTAGATCTTGGTCGGGGCGGTCATCGGCGTGCGCACCAGCGGCATGTTGACGGTGGTGAAGGTGATGCCCTGGTCCGCGAATTCGCTCGACGCGCAGGCCGTCCATGCGTCGAGCGCCGCCTTGCTGGCGACGTAGGCCGAAAAGCGCGGCGCGTTGACCAGCACGCTGATCGAGCTGATGTTGACGACATGGCCCTTCTTCTTGGCCACCATGCCCGGCAGCAGACCCATCGTCACGCGCAGGCTGCCGAAGTAGTTGAGCTGCATCGTGCGCTCGTAGTCGTGGAAGCGGTCGTAGCTGGCCTCGATGGCGCGGCGGATCGAGCGGCCGGCGTTGTTGATCAGGAAGTCCACGCCACCGTGCTGTTCCTGCAACGTCCTGACCAGTTCGGCGCAACTGGCCTCGTTGGCGATGTCCGCCGAGTAGCTGAATACCTTGGCGTCCTTGCCGGCGTAGGCCCTGATTTCCTTGACGGCCTCGGCCAGCTTGTCTGCGTCGCGGGCGCAGATGACGGTGATCGCACCGGCCTCGGCAAAGCGGCAGGCCGCCGACAGCCCGATGCCCGACGAACCGCCGGTCACCAGCACGACCTTGCCGCCCACCGTGCCCTTCAGGCTGCGGTCGATGAACAGCGCCGGGTCGAGATGGCGCTCCCAGTAGTCCCACAGCCGCCAGGCGTAGTCATTCAGGTTCGGGCACTCGATGCCGCTGCCCTTCAGTGCGGCGTCGGTTTCGCGGCGGTCGAAGCGCGTCGGATAGTTGACGAACGTCAGCATGTCCTCCGGCACGCCCAGGTCCTTGATCACCGCGCGATAGACACGGCGCACCGGCGCCAGTGCCATCAGGCCCTTCTTCACGCTCTTCGGGATGAAGCCGAACAGCGCCGCGTTGACGAACAGGTTCATCTTCGGCGCATGCGCGGCCTTGCTGAAGATGTCGAGCACGTCGCCGATCCGGTAGCCGACCGGATCGACCAGGTGGTAGCAGCGGCCGCTGGCGTGGAAATGGTGACTGATGTGGTCGAGCGCGGCGACGACGAAGTCCACCGGCACGATGTTGACGCGCCCGCCTTCGAGACCGACGCTGGGCATCCACGGCGGCAGGATCTGCCGCATGCGCTGGATCAGCTTGAAGAAGTAGTACGGGCCGTCGATCTTGTCCATCTCGCCGGTCCGCGAGTCGCCGACGACCATCGCCGGGCGGTACACCGTCCACGGCACCTTGCACTCCTTGCGCACCAGCTTCTCGCTCTCGTGCTTGGTCATGAAGTACGGGTGGTCCAGCCCCTCGGCCTCCTCGAACATGTCTTCGCGGAACACGCCTTCGTACAGCCCCGCCGCGGCGATGCTCGACACGTGGTGAAAGTGCCCGGCATCGATGGCCTTGGCAAACTCGACCGCGCTGCGGGTGCCTTCGATGTTGACCCGGACCTGGCTCTCCTCGTCGGCCGACAGGTCGTACACCGCGGCCAGGTGATACATGTGGTTGATGTGGCCCTTGAGCTTCTTCAACTCGTCCGCGGCGACCCCCAGCTTCTTGGACGTCAGGTCGCCATACACCGGCACCGCGCGCGCCTTGCTCACGCCCCAGAAATCGAGCAACGCAGCCACCTTGTCTTCGCTCTCGGGCCGCAACAGGAAATGGACCACCGCACCCTTGCGCGCAAGCAAGGTCTTGACCAGGCGTTTGCCGATGAAACCGGTGGCGCCGGTGACGAAGTACTGCATGCGGTTCTCCTTCGGGTGGGGTGCGTGGCGAACAGGCGCCGAACCGATGATTTTTCACTCAAAGCCTGTTCGCGCCGCTGCGCGCTTACCCCAAGTCGGACGCCCCATTGCCCGTCCGTCCGGCATAGACCCCGCTCACTAGAGAATGGCGCCCGCCGCAGGGGCTGCCGCTCCTATAGTTGCCCTGCCCGTGCGGCCCCGCCCGCACATCGACCCACTCCCTGCGACGACAAAGGACAAACCTCATGGTCAAGAAGCTCCAGAAGTTGGCGGCAAAGAAAGCCGCTCCGGCCGCCAACCTGCTCGACAGCCAACTGGCGCAGTCGGTGAAGGAATCGGCGCAGCAGATCTGGCTGGCCGGCATGGGCGCCTTTGCCAAGGCCCAGGCAGAAGGCGGCAAGGTCTTCGAGACCCTGGTCAAGGAAGGCGTCAGCCTGCAGCGCAAGACACAGGGCCTGGCCGAAGAACGCATCAGCGCGGTCACCGGCAAGATGACGGCGATGGCCGACGGCATGAGCAACAAGGCTGGCGCCCATTGGGACAAGCTCGAAACGATCTTCGAGGAACGCGTGGCCAAGGCACTGAACAAGATGGGCGTGCCTTCGCGCAAGGACATCGACGCACTGATCAAGCGCATCGACGAGTTGTCGGCCAAGGTCGGCGGCAAGGCCGCGGTGAAGACGGCCGTGAAGGCGGCGCCCAGACGCAAGGTCGCCGCCAAGCCGACCGCGAAAGCCCCGGCCAAGCGCGCCGCCCGCAAGGCACCGTGACGCGCGCCCCGTCGAAGGCGCCGCGCATCGGTCTCGCGCTCGCCGGCGGGGGGCCGCTCGGTGCGATCTACGAGATCGGCGCGCTGTGCGCGCTCGACGAGACGCTCGACGGGTTGGACTTCAATCAGCTCGCCGGCTACGTCGGCGTATCGGCCGGCGGCTTCATCGCCGCCGGGCTGGCCAATGGCATGCGGCCGCGCGAGCTGTGCGCGGCGTTCATTGAAAACGACGCGGACGGTGGTGACCTCTTCCGGCCGTCACTGCTGATGCGCCCGGCCTGGGGCGAATACCTGCACCGGCTGGCGGCACTGCCCGGCCTGGCCGCGCAAGCCGCGTTCAACTACGCCTTCAAGCACCGCTCGTTGCTGGAGGCCTTCGAACGGCTGGGCCGCGCGCTGCCGACGGGCTTGCTCAGTGGCGCCGCGATGGAACGCCAGATGGCGCACATGTTCTCCGCGCCCGGGCGCAGCAACGACTTCCGCCAGCTGCAACGCAAACTGGTGCTGGTGGCCACCGATCTCGACAGCGGCGACGCGGTGCCTTTCGGCCAACCCGGCCACGACGATGTGCCGATCTCGCTGGCGGTGCAGGCGAGCGCGGCGCTGCCCGGCCTGTTCGCGCCGGTCCGCGTGAAGGGCCGGACCTGCGTCGACGGTGCGCTGAAGAAGACATTGCATGCGACGGTGCTGCTCGACGAGGGCCTGGACCTGCTGATCTGCCTCAACCCGCTGGTGCCGTTCGACGCGACGCACGCCACGCGTCACAAGGTGCTGGGCAGCGGCGAGGCGCGCATTCCGCGGCTGATCGACGGCGGCCTGCCGGTGGTGCTGTCGCAGACCTTCCGCTCGTTGATCCACTCGCGGCTCGAGCTGGGCCTGAAGGGCTATGGCCAATCCCACCCCAGTACCGACATCGTGCTGTTCGAGCCCGACCACCGCGACCCGCAGATGTTCCTGGCCAACACCTTCAGCGTCTCGCAGCGACGCCTGCTGGCCGAGCACGCCTACCAGCGCACGCGCGAGTTGCTGCGGTCGCGCCGCTCGCTGCTGGGCGCGCAACTGGTGCACCACGGCATCACGATCAACGAGGCCGCGCTCGATGACCCGCAGCGGCGGCTGGTCGGGCGGCGCCGGCGTCTGCCGGGCACACGTGCTTCGCGGGCTTTGAAACGGCTCGACGAGGTGTTGAGCGATCTCGAGCTGGCGGTCGGGAGTTCTTCTCGGGCCTGAATCGGCACCGGCGCACTCCCGGCACCGCCTGCCGCACGAGGAGCATCACGCGCACGGATCAGCCGAGGTATCTCGCCTCGAGGTGCGCCTTGAAGAAGGCCGGATTCAGCACCTCGCCACTGGCGCGCATGGCCAGTTCGTCCGTCGACCAACGTGACGCCTGCAGCCAGATGTTGTCGCGCAGCCAATCGAACACCGGCGCCCAGTCCCCGCGCTCGATGCGCGCATCGAGATCGGGCATCGCGCGACGCATCGCCGCAAACCACTGCGCTGCGTACATCGCGCCGAGCGAGTAGCAGGGGAAGTAACCGAACAGCGATTCGGGCCAGTGCACGTCCTGCATCGGCCCGTCCCTGTAGTTGCCGCGCGTGTCCAGGCCGAGCAGTTCGGCCATCTTGCGGTCCCACAGCGCGGGCACGTCCTCCGGCTCGATCTGGCCCTCGATCAACGGCCGCTCGATCTCGTAGCGCAGGATCACGTGCGCCGGGTAGGTCACTTCATCGGCATCGACGCGGATCAGCCCGCGCTGCACACGCGTCAGCAAGCGATGCAGGTTGCCCGGCTCGAAGGCGGGTTGGTCGCCGAAGGCCTCGCGCAACATCGGCGCCAGCACCCTGGCGAAGCCCGGGTGGCCGCCGAGCTGCATCTCGAAGGCGAGCGACTGGCTCTCGTGGATGGCCATCGAGCGCGCCTCGCTGATCGGCTGGCCGAGCCACTCACGCGGGCGGTTCTGCTCATAGCGGCCGTGGCCCGTCTCGTGCACGGTGCCCATCAGCGCCGGCAGGAACTGGTCTTCGCGGTAGCGGGTGGTCAGGCGCACGTCTTCGGGTACGCCGCCGGAGAACGGGTGCGCGCTGGTGTCGAGCCGACCGGCGTCAAAGTCGAACCCCAGCCGGCGCACCATGCGCTCGCACAGCGCACGCTGCGCGTCGAGCGCGAACGGACCCGCCGGTTCGATCACGGCATCGCGCGCCTGGCGCTCGACCACGCGCTCGATCAGCCGCGGCAGCCACTGCCGCACCTGGCCGAACACACGGTCGACGGCGGCGCAGGTCATGCCCGGCTCGTAGCGATCCATCAATGCATCGTATTTCCCGAGCCCGGTCTGCTGCGACAGCAGCGCGGCCTCTTCGCGGGCGATCGCCAGCACGGGCTTCCAATGCTCGACGAAACCGGCCCAGTCGTTGGCCGGCCGCAGCGAGCGCCAGGCATGCTCGCAGCGCGAGCTGGCGAGTTGGCGTCGCTGCACCAACTCGGCGGGCAGCGCATTGGCGTTGTGCCAGTCACGCCGGATCTCGCGCAGGTTGGCTCGCTGGTGTTCCGACAGCGGTTCCTGCTCGGCTTGCGCGATGCGGTCGGCCAGCGTGGTGTCGGTGCGCAAGCGATGCATCAGCGCCGCCAACTCGGCCAGTGCTGCCGCGCGCGCCTCGTTGCCCTTGGGCGGCATGTTGGCGGCCTGGTCCCACCAGGCGATCGACGCCAGATGCTGGAAGTGATGCAGCCGCGTGCAGTGCGCCGCGAGGCCGTCGTAGGTTGGCGTTGAACTCATGCGTGCCTGCTTGCGGGAGGCGGCCATTGTCTCAGCCCGTCGGCAGCTGTCCCGGAAACACCCAGAGCAACGCCGCGGTCATCGTCACGTAGCGCGCGAACTTGCCGATGGCCATGTACGCCACGCAGGGCCAGAACGGCAGCTTGAGCCAGCCGGCGACCGCGCACAGCGGGTCGCCCACCACCGGCAGCCATGACAGCAGGCAGGCCTTGGCGCCGAAACGCTGCAGCCACTGCAGCGCACGCAGTTCATGCGGCTTGCGGTGGCGCACGTGCTCGTAGGCGCGCTCGGCGCCATACCCCATCCACCACGAGATCGCGCCGCCCGCGGTGTTGCCCGCGGTCGCCACCAGCACGGCAGGCCAGAACATCGCCGGGTTCAGCTTGACCAGCCCGAACACCACCGGCTCGCTGCCCATCGGCAGCAGCGTCGCCGAGATCAGCGCCACGACGAACACCGTCGACAAGCCGAACTTCGGCAGCGCCAGCGCGGCCAGCAACGAGTGGATCCAGGCTTCCATGCAGGGTCGGATTATCGGCAGCGTCGTCGATGCAGTGCCACGGCCTTCGCTGGCTATACTTGCGCCTCATTTTTCAGCACCCACTGTCATGACGACCCCCAAGACGCCTGCAGCGTCGGCCCCCGGGCCAGTTATGGGCCCCTGCGTGGCCCAGGGGCGCGCCACAGATTTGGGGCGGCCCGGCGTCTGTGGCGGCCACCCCATGAAACTCGGCGCATTCGAGCTGCCGAACAACCTGTTCGTCGCCCCGATGGCCGGGGTGACCGATCGGCCGTTCCGCCAGTTGTGCCGGCGCCTCGGTGCGGGCTATGCGGTCAGCGAGATGGTGACCAGCAAGCGCGAGCTGTGGACCTCGCTGAAGACCTCGCGCCGCGCCGACCATGCCGGCGAGCCCGGGCCGATCGCGGTGCAGATCGCCGGCGTCGACGCACAGGAGATGGCCGATGCCGCACGCTACAACATCGAGCGCGGCGCGCAAATCATCGACATCAACATGGGCTGCCCGGCCAAGAAGGTATGCAACGTGTGGGCCGGCTCGGCGCTGATGAGCAACGAGCGGCTGGCGGCGCGCATCGTCGAGGCGGTCGTGGCCGCGTGCGCGCCGCACGGCGTGGCGGTGACGCTGAAGATGCGCACCGGCCGCTGCGACGACGAGAAGAACGCACTGGCGCTGGCGCGCATGGCCGAGCGTGCCGGCGTCGTGATGGTCAGCCTGCATGGCCGCACGCGCGAGCAGGGCTTCAAGGGCCTGGCCGAGTACGACACGATCGCCCAAGTGAAGGCCGCGCTGGCCATTCCGGTGGTCGCCAACGGCGACATCGATTCGCCCGAGAAGGCCCGCGACGTCCTGGCCTACACCGGTGCCGACGCGCTGATGATCGGTCGCGCCGCGCAGGGGCGGCCATGGATCTTTCGTGAGATCGCGCACTTCCTCGCCACCGGCCGGCACCTGCCCGCGCCGTCGGTGGCCGAAGCCGCGGCCTGGCTCGCCGAGCACCTTCAGGACCATTACGCGCTGTACGGTGAAGCGGGTGGCGTGCGCAGCGCGCGCAAGCACATCGGCTGGGCGCTGCGCGAGTTGCCCGGCGGCGAGGCCTTCCGTGCCGAGATGAATCGCATCGACGACTGCGCCACACAACTGGCCGCGGTGAGCGGATGGTTCGCCCAACTGGCCGAACGACATGAGCGGCTGCCCCGCGTGACGACGCGCGCGGCCAACGACGACACGATCGAACTGAGTGCATGAGCAAGAAACACATCGACGCCTGCGTGCGTGAGAGCCTCGAGCAGTATTTCAAGGATCTGCGTGGCGCCGAGCCCCACTCGCTGCACGAGATGCTGATCGCGGCGGTCGAGAAGCCGCTGCTCGACGTGGTGATGAAGCACGCCGACGGCAATCAGAGCAAGGCCGCCGAATGGCTGGGGCTGAACCGCAATACGCTGCGGCGCAAGCTCGTCGACCACAAACTGATCAAATAGGACAAACGGATCGCTGGCGCGACCGTTTCCGGGGGCTTCATGAATCCTTTGACTGCGTTGCTGTCGGTGTCCGACAAGACCGGCATCGTCGACTTCGCCCGTGCGCTGCACGCCAGCGGTGTGAAGTTGCTGTCCACCGGTGGCACGGCCCGGCTGCTGGCGCAGAACGATCTGCCGGTGACCGAGGTCAGCGAGGTCACCGGATTCCCCGAGATGCTCGACGGCCGCGTCAAGACGCTGCACCCGCGCATCCACGGCGGCCTGCTGGCGCGCCGCGACCATCCCGCGCACATGGCCGCACTGCAACAGCATGGCATCGGCACCATCGACCTGCTGGTGATCAACCTCTATCCGTTCGCCGAGGCCACCGCCAGGGCCGACTGCACCCTCGACGACGCGATCGAGAACATCGACATCGGCGGCCCGGCGATGCTGCGGGCCGCGGCCAAGAACTGGCCCGACGTCACCGTGGTGATCGACCCGGCCGACTATCCGCGCGTGCTCGACGAGCTCAAGGCCGGCGGCGTGCAACGGGCCACCAAGTTCATGCTGGCCAAGAAGGTGTTCGCGCACACCGCCGCCTACGACGGCATGATCACCAACTACCTGACCGCGCTCGAGGCCGGCGCCGAGAACGCCTGCGACAAGGTGCCGGCGCGCGCCGAATACCCGGCCGTGTTCACGCTGCAGCTGTCGAAGACGCAGGACTTGCGCTACGGCGAGAACCCGCACCAGAGCGCGGCGTTCTACCGCGAGGCCGCCGCGCCGCGCGGCCTGCTCGCCGGCTGGACGCAACTGCAGGGCAAGGAGCTCAGCTACAACAACATCGCCGACGCCGACGCGGCCTGGGAGTGCGTCAAGACCTTCGGCGACACGCCCGCCTGCGTGATCGTCAAGCACGCCAACCCCTGCGGCGTCGCGGTCGGCACCGATGTCGGCGAGGCCTACGCCAAGGCGCTGCAGACCGATCCGACCTCGGCCTTCGGCGGCATCATCGCGTTCAATGCAGCGCTCGACGGCGCCGCCGCCGAACACGTGGCCAAGCAGTTCGTCGAGGTCGTGATCGCGCCCGAGATCTCGCCCGCAGCGCGGGCGGTGTTCGCGGCCAAGCAGAACGTGCGCCTGCTCGAAGTGCCGCTGGCGCGCAATACCAATGCGCTGGACATGAAGCGCGTCGGCGGCGGCCTGCTGCTGCAGTCGGCCGACGCCCGCAACGTCACCCGCGACGAATTGCGCGTGGTGACGAAGCAGTTGCCGACCGCCGCGCAGCTCGATGACCTGCTGTTCGCCTGGAAGGTCGCCAAGTTCGTCAAGAGCAATGCGATCGTGTTCTGCGCCGGCGGCATGACGCTGGGTGTCGGCGCCGGCCAGATGAGTCGCGTCGACAGCGCGCGCATCGCTTCGATCAAGGCGCAGAACGCCGGCCTGTCGTTGGCCGGCTCGGCGGTCGCCAGCGACGCCTTCTTCCCGTTCCGCGACGGCCTGGACGTGGTCGTCGATGCCGGCGCCACCTGCGTGATCCAGCCGGGCGGCTCGATGCGCGACGCCGAAGTGATCGCCGCCGCCGATGAACGCGGCATCGCGATGGTGTTCACCGGCGTGCGCCACTTCCGCCACTGAGGGCGCGGGCCGCCAAGGCCCGGTGCAACAATGGGCTGATGCCGATGCCGCGCAAGTCCACACTGCAGATTGCCGCCATCGCTGCCCTCGCCGCGGCCGCATTGGCCTGGTGGCTCGGCCGCCCCGCCGCGGCGCCGGCGCTGACGGTGCACAGCGCGCCACTGCTGCGGACCCTGCAGTTCTCGGCCCGGGTCGCGACGGCGTCGCGGGTCGACGTCGGCAGCACCCTGACAGGACGCGTGGTCGAGGTGTCCGTCGACGAAGGGGCGCGGGTCAGGCAAGGCGACATGCTGGTGCGCCTGGAGAGCGATGAATTGCGCGCTGCGCTGCAGCAGGCCCAGGCGAGCGAGCGCCAGGCCGCGGCACGGCTGGCAGGACTGCGCAGCACCGGACGCAGCACCGTGCAGGCCGCGGTGGCCCAGGCCGAATCGGTGCTGGCGGCCGCGCAGGCCGAGTTGCGGCGCACGCAGGACCTGCTGGCCAAGGGCTTTGTCAGTCCCGCCCGCCTCGACGAAACCCAGCGTGTCGTCGCCGTGGCCGAGGCCCAACTCGCGAGCGCGCGCGCTCAAGGCGAGGCCAATGCCGACGCCGGTACCGAGGTGCTCCAGGCCGAAGCCCAGCTGGCCCTGGCCCGCTCTGCCACCGCGGCAGCCGAGGCGCGCCTGGCGCAGACCAAGATCGCCGCGCCGGCCGATGCGCGGGTGCTGTCGCGGTTGGTCGAGCCCGGCCAGATCGTGCAACCCGGCCGGGCGCTGATGAGCCTGGCACTGGCCGGGTCGCTGCAACTGGAGGCCCAGGTCGACGAGCGCTACCTCGAGCAATTGCAGGTCGGCCAGATCGCCACCGTGGTCGCCGACGCGTTCCCCGGCCAACGCTTCGCGGCCAGCGTGCGATCGATCGCCCCGTTGGTCGATGCGCAGCGTGGCGCCATCGAGGTCAAGCTGACTCCGCAGCAAGCGCCTGGCTTCCTGCGCGAGGACATGACGCTGTCGGTCGAGGTCGAGACGGCGCGCCGCGAGCGGGCGCTGTCCGTGCCGGTGGCTGCACTGCGTGGCGATCCGGACGCGGCAAGCGCCACCGTACTGCTGGCCCGCGACGGCCGCGTCGAGGCCCGTACGGTGCGGCTGGGCCTGCGCACACTCGATGCCGCCGAGGTGCGCGACGGCCTGGCCGAAGGCGACACGGTGCTGCTCGGCCCGCCGCTCGCGCCGGGCAGCCGTGTCCGCGCGGATACGTCGGCCGCTGCGGTACTCGGCGCCCGCAAGGGCCAGGCCGGCGACGCCGGCACCGCCTTGACCAACGCCATGGGGCGCTGACGCGCGCCGGCCGCATGCTCGACGTGCTCGGGTTCGAACGCCGCGTCGCGGTGCGCTTCCTGCGCGAGGGGCGCATGCAGAGCCTGCTGATCATCGTCGGCGTCGCCGCCGGCGTCGCGGTGGTGGCCTACATCTCGGCGCTGATCAGCGGCCTGCAGAGCAACACGCTGGAAAAGACGCTCGGCGCGCAAGCCCATGTCACGCTGCGCGCCCTCGACGATGTGGTCACGCCGGCGCTGGCGCCGGTGCCCGGCACGGACGTGCTGGCGCAAACGCAGCCGCGTGCGCAACGCCCGCGCTCGATCGGCAATTGGCAGGCCATGGTGCCGCTGCTCGAGGCGCTGCCGGCGGTCGCGGCCGTGTCGCCGATGGTCTCTGGCGCCGGCCTGGCGGTGCGCGGCGAGGCCACGAAGTCGATCGCACTGATGGGTGTCGACCTCGACCGCTACGACCGCATCGTGCACCTGCGCTCCAAGGTCATCGCCGGGCAGGCCCGGCTGGGGCCGGGCGAGAGCGTGATCGGCCGCGAACTGGCCGACGACCTGGGCCTGCGCGTCGGCGATCGGTTCAGTCTGGTCACCGGCACGGTCACCGAGTCGCTGCGGGTCACCGCACTGGTCGACCTCGGCGTGCGCGACCTCAACCGCCGCACCGTCATCGTGCCGCTGCGCGCTGCGCAGAGCCTGCTCGGCCTGCCCGGCGGCGCCACCACGCTGGACCTGGCGCTGGTCGACGTCTGGGCGGCGCAGGCGTTGACCGACGAACTCGAGCGCCGTTACGCGTACAAGGTGGAGAGCTGGCAGGAGGCCAACGCGCAACTGGTGTCGGCGCTCAATGCGCAGTCGGTCAGCACCGCGCTGATCCGCGGCGTCGTGATGATCGTGGTGGTGCTGGGCATTGCCAGCGTGCTGGTCGTGTCGGTCGTGCAGAAGCGCCGCGAGATCGGCATCCTGCGCGCGATGGGTGCCACGCAGGGGCAGGTGCTGCGCGTCTTCCTGCTGCAGGGCGCGATCGTCGGTGCCATCGGCTCGACGCTGGGCGTGCTGCTGGCGGCGCTGTTGGTGTGGCTGTTCAGCACCTTCGTGCGCGGCTCCGACGGCCTGCCGTTGTTCACGATCGCCCTCGCACCGGGGCTGGCGCTGCGCATCGCGGCGCTGGCCACGCTGTGCGGCGTGCTGGCCGCGGTGGCGCCGGCGCGGCGCGCGGCCGCGCTCGATCCGGCACAGGCCATTCGGATGTGAGGCCGCACGTGCACCTCGACACTGCGCCGCTGATCGAGCTCGGCGGCATCCGCAAGAGCTACAACATCGGCCGGCCGACAGAGGCCGAAGTGCTGCACGGGCTGTCGTTTCGCGTCGAGCGCGGCGAGTTCGTCGCGCTGATCGGCCCGTCGGGCTCGGGCAAGAGCACGCTGCTGAACATCGTCGGCCTGCTCGAGCGCACGACCGCGGGAAGCTACCGCGTGCTCGGCGAAGAGATGAGCGGCATGGACGATGCCGGCCTGACGCTGCGGCGGCGCACGACGCTGGGCTTCGTGTTCCAGTTCCACCACCTGCTGCCCGCCTTCTCGGCGCTCGAGAACGTGACGCTGCCCGGCCTGATGCGCGAGGGCCGCGTCAGCTCCCGGCTGCTCGAGCGCGCGAGGGCGCTGTTGGCCGCCGTGGGTCTGGGCCAGGCGATGGACAAGCGCCCCGGCGAGTTGTCTGGCGGCATGCAGCAGCGCGTGGCGATCGCCCGCGCGCTGGTGCTGGAGCCGCCGCTGGTGCTGGCCGACGAGCCGACCGGCAACCTCGACCGCGCGTCCTCCGACGAGGTTTTCGCGCTGCTGCGCGACATGCACGCCAAGCTCGATACCTCGTTCATCGTCGTGACCCACGACCCGCGGCTGGCCGCCCGCTGCGACCGCGTGATCGAGCTGGTCGACGGGCGCATCGAGCGCGACGAAGCCGTCGTTGCAGCCACGCCGCATTCCGAGGCGACACGCCGGAATGTCCCGATGGGCCACGCGCGGGGCAGCAGCTAGCATCGCTGCATGTCCCTTGCCGAACTGATGGGCCTGTTGCTGGCCTTCATCGCCCGTGTGATCACGGGCACACAGGGCCATTGGAAGGGCTGCCCGCCGACCGCCGAACAGCGCATCTACTTCGCCAACCACCAGAGCCACTTCGACTGGGTCCTGATCTGGGCCGCGCTGCCGAAGGATCTGCGCACCAAGACCAGGCCGATCGCGGCCAAGGACTACTGGACCGCAACCCCGTTCAAGCATTGGCTGACGCGCGAGGTGTTCAACGCGGTGTTCGTTTCGAGGCAGCGCACCGATGACCAGGACCCGCTCGAACCGCTGGTCCAGGCGCTGCAACAGGGCGATTCGCTGGTGATCTTTCCCGAGGGCACGCGCAGCAACAAGGGCGAGCCGATGCCGTTCAAGAGCGGGCTGTACCACCTGGCCGAGCAGTTCCCGCAGGTGCAGCTGATCCCGACATGGATCGACAACGTGCAGCGCGTGATGCCCAAGGGCGAGGTGGTGCCGGTGCCGATCCTGTGCACGGTGACCTTCGGCGCGCCGCTGCAGCTGGGCGAGGGCGAAGACAAGCCCGCGTTTCTCGAGACGGGCGCGCGAGGCGGTGGTGGCCTTGCGGCCGAGGGTGTCATGACTTCCCTGCGCAACCTCACCGTCGACGAGCAGGTCGGCACTGCTGTTCTTCACGCTGTTCGGCCTGCTGGTGCTGGTGTCGGTGGCCACGGCGCTGTACTCGCTGCGCGACACGCCCGGCGCCCAAGGCGAAGCCCTCAAGCGGTTTCGCCGCGATCTGCGCGCCGTGTGGGTCGGCGCCACGGCGTTCTGGCTGGCGTGGGTCTCCGGTCCGGTTGGCGCGACGCTGTTCTTCGGCCTGTTCTCGTTCCTGGCGCTGCGCGAGTTCATCACGCTGCAGCACACCCGCCGCAGCGACCACCGCAGCCTGATCCTGGCCTTCTTCTTCGTGCTGCCGGTGCAGTACGCAATCGTCGCCACGCGGCACTTCGACCTGTTCACGGTGTTCATCCCGGTCTACGTGTTCTTCGCGATCCCGGTCGTCAGCGCGATGGCCGGCGACCCGCACCGCTTCCTCGAGCGCAACGCCAAGATCCAGTGGGGCATCGTCGTTTGCGTCTACGGCCTGTCGCACGCGCCGGCATTGCTGCTGCTCGACTTCCCGCGCTACGCGGGACGCGGCGCGTTCCTGCTGTTCTTCCTGGTCATCGTGACCGCGGTGGCGCAGGTGGTGCAGGAACTGGCCAGCCGCCGGCTGCGCCGGCGACCGGTGGCGCGGCACATCAGCCGCAGCTTCTCGTGGCGGGCCTGGGTCATCGGCGCGATCGTCGCCGCCTGCGTCGGCGCGCTGCTGTACTGGATCACGCCGTTCAAGGCCGGCCAGGCGCTGGCGATGGCCTTCATCGCGGCCGGCTGCGGCACGCTCGGCGAGTTCGTGATGAAGGCGCTGAAGCGCGACGCCGGCGTCTTCTACTGGGGCAACCGCAGCGGCGTCACCGGCGCGGTCGGGCTTCTCGACCGCGTCGCGCCGCTGTGCTTTGCCGCGCCGGTGTTCTTTCACTCGGTGCGCTGGTACTTCAAGCTGGCCTAGAAGCAGCCATGCGCATCCTCGGCATCGACCCCGGCCTGCAGACGACGGGCTTCGGCGTCATCGACGCCGATGGCCCGCGCCTGCACTACGTGGCCAGCGGCACCATCAAGACCGCCACGGCGGCGCGCGGCGACCTGCCGGCGCGGCTGAAGATCATCTTCGAGGGCGTCTGCGAGGTGGCGTCGCGCTACGACGCCCACTGCGCCGCGGTCGAGATCGTGTTCGTCAACGTCAACCCGCAGAGCACGCTGCTGCTCGGGCAGGCCCGCGGCGCGGCACTGGCCGCGCTGGTGTCGCGCTCGCTCGCGGTGTCGGAATACACCGCGCTGCAGATGAAGAAGGCCATCGTCGGCAGCGGCCACGCGCACAAGACGCAGGTGCAGGCGATGGTGCAGCGGCTGCTGGCACTGGCGGCCACGCCGGGCCCCGACGCGGCCGATGCGCTGGGCATCGCGATCACCCATGCCCACGCCGGGTCATCGCTGGCCGCGCTGGCCAAGGCCACGCCGCTGGCCCGGCGCCAGCACGCGCAGTACCGGCGCGGGCGGGCTTACTGACACTCTCACTCGGACCGCAGCGCCTCGACCGGATCGAGCCGTGCGGCGCGGCGCGCCGGCAGCACGCCGGCCGCCAGACCGATCACCGCGCTGCTGGCCACCGCCAGCAATACATACAGGATCGGCGTGGCCACCGGCAGCGCCGGCACGACCACACGGATCAGCTGCGCCAACCCCAGGCCGATCGCCACCCCGAGCATGCTGCCAAGCACGGCCAGCACCACCGCCTCACCGAGAAACAGCCTCAGGATCGTCTGCCGCTGGCTGCCCAGCGCAATCATCAGCCCGATCTCGTGGGTTCGCTCGGCCACCGCGATGGTCATGATCGTGACGATGCCCACCGCGCCGACCAGCAACGAGATGCTGCCCAGCGCCGCGACCGCCATGGTCAGGATGTCGAGGATGTTCGACAGCGTGCTGAGCATCTCTTCCTGCGTCGTCACCGTGAAATCGGCGCGGCCGTGGCGCGACTTCAGCACGGCCTCGGCGGCGGCGGCGACCGCCTTGGCCGAGGCGCCCTCCGCATAGGCCAGGTTGATCTCGGTGAGGCCATCGCGGTTGAACAGTTCCATCGCGCGCGCCGACGGCACGAACGCGGTGTCGTCGAGGTCGATGCCGAGAAACTGGCCCTTGGGCACCAGCACGCCGATGACGCGGAAACTCTGCCCGCCGATGCGCAGCCGTTCGCCCAGCGCGTTGCCGGCGCCGAAGATCTCGTGCTTGAGCTTGGGCCCCAGCACGACGAAGCTGCGGGCCTCGTCCGCGCCTTCGCCGGGCAGGAACTGACCGACCGCGAGACGCATGTTGAAGACGCCGAGCGCGGCGGCCGAGACGCCGTACACGATCGTGCGGCGCAGCCGGCCGCGCGCCTCGGCCTCGGCGTTGCCCCAGGCGGTCGGCACCACGCCGACCACGCCGGGTACACGTTCGAGCGCACGCGCATCTTCCAGCGTCAACGGCCGCACCGAGGTCGGCAGACCCGGCGGTGCCACGCCCCGTGTCCCGGTGCGCCCCGGCGCAATGCCGATGACGTTGGTCCCGAACTGCGAGAACTCGGCCAGCACGAAGCGATGGATGCCCTCGCCGATCGAGGTCAGCAGGATCACTGCCGCGATCCCCACCGCGATGCCCGCCAGCGTCAGGAAGCTGCGCATGCGCTGCGAGCCGATCGAGCGCCACGCGAATCGGATGGCATCGTTCGAAGTCATGGCCTCATCGCCTGGCCAGTGCCGCCACCGGATCGAGGCGGGCCGCGCGACGCGCAGGAAGGACGCCGAACAGCATGCCGGTGACGAGAGCGGTACCCAGCCCCGCCAGCACGGCCCAGTCGGGGGGATAGGCGGGGAACACCGGATACAGCACGCGGATCACGGCGGCGCCGGCCAGTCCCAGCGCATAGCCGATCACCGCGCCCGCGGCGGACAGCAACGCAGCCTCGACCAGGAACGCCGTGCGGATGGTGCTGCCGCTGGCACCGAGCGCCTTCAGCAAACCGATCTCGCTGCGCCGCTGCGCCACCGACACCAGCATCACGTTCATCACCAGGATGCCGGCCACAGCCAGGCTGATGGCGGCAATCCCGGCCACACCCAGGGTCAGCGTGCCGATCAGGCGATCGAAGGTCGCGAGCAGCGCATCCTGCGTGATCACGGTGACGTCCTCCTCCCCGTCGTGGCGCGCCTTGATGATCTCGGCGGCCTGCCGCTTGGTGACCTCGATCGCATCGCGGTTGCGCGCTTCGACCAGGATGCGGAACAGCGTGTTGGTGTTGAACATCGCCTGCGCGACCGCCACCGGCACCAACGCCAGTTCGTCGGTGTTCATGCCCAACCCGCTGCCGGTGGCAGCCAGCACCCCGATCACACGGAAGCGCCGGTCGCCGACACGGACGAACTGGCCGAGCGCCGTCTCGTTGGGGAACAGTTCGGCGCGCAGCTTGGCCCCGATCACCATCACCGGCGACCCGCGACCCCAGTCTTCGCGCGGCAGAAACTGGCCCTGTGCCATCTTGAACTGGCGCACCTCGATGAATTCGGCGGTCGAACCGACCACCATGCCCTCGCGCAAGCGCCCGCCGACCGACAGCTCGGAGGTGCCCACCGTCAGCGGCGCGGCGCGCAGCACGCTGGATGCGCGCAGCAACGCGCGGGCGTCGTCGATGGTCAGGTCGCGCGGCGTGGTGCTGACGAAGCTGCCCGGATTGATGCCGCCGGTCTCGGTGCGGCCGGGCAAGACGATCACCAGGTTGCTGCCGATGGCGCTGAACTCGCGCTCCACGTAGCGGCGAGCGCCGTCGCCCAGTGCGGTCAACGTGACCACCGCAGCCACCCCGATGGCCATCGCCAGCATCAGCAGCGCGGTGCGCAGCCGGTTGCCGCTCGCGGCGCCGACGGCGAAGGCGACCAGGTCACGCGCACGCATCTTCGGTCGCGCCCGCGCCGCGGGTCTCGTCAAGCGTGATGGCACCGTCTTGCATCATCACGCGCCGGTGTGCGCGCGCGCCGAGCGCCGCATCGTGCGTGACCACCAGCAGCGTGACACCGGCGGCATTCAGTGCTTCCAGCAGGCGCATCACCTCTTCGCCGGTGGCGCGGTCGAGGTTGCCGGTCGGCTCGTCGGCCAGCAGCATGGCCGGCTGCATGATCGTGGCGCGCGCAATGGCCACGCGCTGGCGCTGGCCTCCGGAGAGTTGGTCCGGTCGATGCCCGGCGCGGTCGGCCAGCCCGAAACCGTCGAGCGCCTTGCGCACGCGCGCCTCGCGCTCCCTGGCCGGGATGCCGGCCAGCACCATCGGCAGCGCGATGTTCTCCGCCGCGGTCAGCCGCGGCACCAGATGGAAGCTCTGGAACACGAAACCGATCCGATGGCTGCGCACGCGCGCCTGCTCATCGGCCGACAGGGTGGTCACGTCGCGTCCCTCGAGATGGTAGGTGCCGGCATCGGGGCTATCGAGCAGGCCGAGCACATTGAGCAGCGTCGACTTGCCGGAGCCCGACGGCCCCATCACCGCGATGTATTCGCCGGGCGAGATGCGCAAGTCGATGCCGGCCAGCGCATGCACCACGCTGTCGCCGAGGCGGAACACGCGCTCGATGCGGGCCAGCTCGATCTGCGCCGCCGCACGCTTGCAGGAACGGCCGCCATCGCGTCACTTCGCCGTTGCGGTTTCTTCGACGGCGGTGGCGCCAGCCTTGACGCCGGCACGATCGAGCGAGCTGACGATCCGATCGCCGGCCACGAGGCCTTCGGTGATCTCGGTGTACTCCCAGTTCGCCACGCCGGTCTTGACCGGCCGCTCGACCAGGCGCTCGCCGTCGAAGAGCAGCACGCGGCCGCCCTGCAGCAGCGCCGAGG
The DNA here is from genome assembly GCA_963783785.1 of uncultured beta proteobacterium. GTDB lineage: Bacteria > Pseudomonadota > Gammaproteobacteria > Burkholderiales > Burkholderiaceae_C > CADEEN01. Next base: position 588,844 of record CAWAOQ010000006.1, read on the forward strand.
TCGGCACGCGCACCACGTCCTTGCGCACGTCGAGAATCACTTCGACGTCGGCGCTGTAGCCCACCAGCAGGTGCCCGGCGGACTTCGGATCATCGAAGACCACTTCGACCTCGACGGTGCGCGCCTGCTTTTCCACCGCGGTCACATACGGTGCAACGCGACGCACCTTGCCGGGGAAGGACTTGCCTGGCAATGCGTCGAGCGAGATCCGCACCGGCTGGCCCGCGCCGATCTTCGGCGCATCGACCTCATCCATCGGGGCATTCACGTACAGGCAGGAATCGTCGATCAGATCGATCGCCGGCGGCGTGGCCACACCCGGCGGTGACGGGGTCGAGTACTCGCCGACCTCGCCGACGATCTTGGCCACCGTGCCTGCGAATGGAGCCACCAGCACCGTGCGCTGCCGCGCGGTGCCGACCACGTTGACGCGCGCCTGCGACTGGGCGACGTCGGCGTTGGCGGTGGCGCAGCCGGCCGCGCGCGCCTCGGCCTCGGCGCGCACGGTGTCGAGCCGACCCTCGGACACGAAGCCCTTCTTGAACAGTTCCTCCTGACGCTGGACCTCGCGTTGCGCCAGGTCGGCCATCGAGCAGGCTTCGGCCACCCGCTTGCGCGAGGTATCGAGCTGCGCCCGCGCAAATGCCTGCTCGGCCTGCTGATCGTCGTTCCACAGCTGCATCAGCAACTGTCCCTTCTTGACCCTGTCCCCCTCCTTGACCGCGAGCACCTCGATGCGGCCGCCGGCAATCGTCGACAGCCGCGTCCTCTGGCAGGCCTCGACCGTACCGGCGCGGGTGTTGGCCACCGTCGCTTCGACGACGCCGCGGCCCACGGGGGCGACCAGTACAGCGACGGGCTTCGGCCGACCGAGCCACCACGACAGCGCGGCGCCGAGCGCCAGAACCACCAGGGCAATCAGTCCGCGGTGAATCCACTTCTTCGGGGCTGTTGCAGGCATGTGATCTACGGCAGATGGTCTTGGGGCGCCAGCTTAACGGACCGGCCGCGCATCGCCATGTCGCCGTGGCGAGCTCAGCCAAAGGCCAGTTGCCAAAGGGCCACCAGCACGTGGCCCCAGATGCCGATGTTGAAGCCCAGCAGGCCGAACAGCTTGGCCCAGTTGAACAGCGACCGCGCCCGCCGCGCGCAGCCGTCTTCGCCGGTGACGGCGTAGAGCAGGATGAAGAACACCGACGGCACGAAGGTGGCCACCGTCAGCGTGCCCATGACCCAGTAGAAGATGGTCATGCGTTCACGGCAGCGGCGTCAGCCGCTGCAGCAGGATCGCGGCGACGAAGGCGGCCGCCGCGATCAGCGTCCACTTGACGATCGCGGTGCCGCGTTTGCGCCAGACCGGTTGGCCGGTGACCACGAACACCGCGAAGCACAGCAGCCCCGCCAGCAGCAGCAGGCCGAACACCAGGCGGATCAGCAGCATCATGGCTTGCGGCCTGCGACCGGTCGGCTGCGCGTCACCAGGCCGGCGCGAGTTCGGCGAAGCCGGCCGGTGCTTCGCGCTCGTCGTCGAAGCTGACGATCTCGTAGGCGCCCGGGTCGGCCAGCAGCGTTCGCAGCAGCTTGTTGTTCAACGCATGGCCACTCTTGAACGCGGTGTAGTGGGCCAGCATCGGGTGGCCGGCGACGTAGAGGTCGCCGATGGCGTCGAGGATCTTGTGCTTGACGAACTCGTCGTCGTAGCGCAGTCCCCCGGCATTGAGCACCTTGGTGTCATCGACCACGATGACGTTGTCCATGCTGCCGCCCAGGCCCAGGCCGCGCACGCGCATCGCCTCCACGTCCTTGGTGAAACCGAAGGTGCGGGCGCGGGCGATGTCACGCTTGTAGAGGCCCGAGCCCATGTCGAAACTGACGCGCTGGCCGGTGGCGTTGACCACCGGGTGGTTGAACTCGATCTCGAATGTCAGCACGAAGCCGTGGTGCGGCTCGAGCCGCACCCATTTCAAGCCAGCGCCCTCGCCTTCACGCACTTCCACCGGCTTCAACACGCGGATGAAGCGTTTGGGTGCATCCTGCAGCTCGATGCCGGCGCTCTGCAACAGGAACACGAAGCTGGCCGCCGAGCCGTCGAGCACCGGCACCTCGTCGGCGGTGATGTCGATCGCGACGTTGTCCAGGCCCAGCCCCGCACAGGCCGACAGCAGATGCTCGATGGTCTGCACCTTCGGTGCGCCGGGGTCGCCGCCGAGGCTGATGGTCGAGGCCATGCGCGTGTCGCACACCGCCTGCGGGTTGACCGGGATCGTGACCGGCTGCGGCAGGTCGGTGCGGCGAAAGGCGATGCCACTGTCGGGCGGCGCGGGGCGCAGCGTCAGCTCGACCCGCTGGCCGCTGTGCACACCCACGCCGACGGCGCGGGTGAGTGATTTCAAGGTCCGCTGTTGCAGCATGGCGTGATTGTCCCGCAGCGCGGAAAGACCTTCACCCCATGGCGACCCCTCTCCTCGCGCTGCAGGAGAGGGCCGGGGTGAGGGAGGGATCGATCAGTCGGCTTGCTTGCGCAGGAAAGCCGGGATCTCGATCTCGTCCATGCCGTTGCTGGCCAGCGCGTCGACCTTGGCCGCAGCCTGCGTGCGGCCATGGCGCCAGACGCTCGGCGTCGAGAGCTGGCTGTAGTCGTTCGACGGCGACTGTGGCGTCGAGCCTGCCGCGCCGGGTACCGATGTCGCGCTCATGATCGGCAGGTTGTCGGTGCCGGTGCGCAGCGCGCTGTGCACCACGCTCATCGGCGTGCTTTGCTGCACGCGCTTGGCGGGCGACAGGCCGGTAGCGATCACCGTCACGCGCAACTGGTCACCCAGGCCTTCGTCGTAGGCCGTGCCGTAGATCACATGCGCATCGTCGGCGGCATAGCGACGGATGGTGTTCATCGCGTTGCGCGATTCGCTCAGCTTGAACGTCGCCTTGCTCGCCGCGATCAGCACCAGCACCCCGCGCGCACCCGACAGGTCGATGCCTTCGAGCAGCGGGCAGGCCACCGCCAGGTCGGCGGCCTTGGTCGCGCGATCGGGGCCACCGGCCTGCGCCGTGCCCATCATCGCCTTGCCCGGCTCGCTCATCACGGTCTTGACGTCTTCGAAGTCGACGTTGACCAGCCCGGGCACGTGGATGATGTCGCTGATGCCGCCGACGGCATTGCGCAGCACATCGTTGGCGTGGGCAAAGGCCTGCTCCTGCGTGACGTCGTCGCCCAGCACTTCGAGCAGCTTCTCGTTCAGCACCACGATCAGCGAGTCGACGTTGGCCTCCAGTTCCGCGAGGCCGATGTCGGCGGCCTTCATGCGCCGGTGACCTTCGAACTCGAACGGCTTGGTGACGACGCCGACGGTCAGGATGCCCATCTCCTTGGCCACGCGCGCGATCACCGGTGCCGCCCCGGTGCCGGTGCCGCCGCCCATGCCGGCGGTGATGAACAGCATGTGCGCGCCGTCGATGGCCTGACGGATGCGATCGGTGGCTTCGTCCGCCGCGGCCTTGCCGGCCTCGGGTTTGGCACCCGCACCCAGACCGGTGCTGCCGAGCTGCAGCATCACGTCGGCATTGCTGCGATTGAGCGCCTGGGCGTCGGTATTGGCGCAGATGAACTCCACGCCCTGGACGTTGTGGGAAATCATGTGCTCGACGGCGTTGCCGCCGCCGCCGCCAACGCCGATGACCTTGATGCGGGTGCCCTGGTCAAACTCTTCGATCATTTCAATCGCCATGGTGTGTTCTCCTTCGTGAGAGTGCAGTTGCCGTCATAAAAAGTAGTTGCCCCAAAAAACCCCGAGCCTCACCGGGCTCTTCATCCATCGTCAGAAATTGCCGAGAAACCAATCCTTGGCGCGCCCGATCACGGTCTTCACCGAACCGGCCTTGGCCGCCACCTTGTGGCCGCGGATGCGCGCCAGCCGCGCCTCTTCCAGCAGGCCCATCACGGTGGCCGAGCGCGGGTTGGCCACCATGTCCGAAAGCGCCCCGGCGTAGAGCGGGTTGCCGCGCCGCACCGGTTTCAGGAAGATGTCCTCGCCGAGCTCGACCATGCCGCGCATCACCGCCGAGCCGCCGCAGATCACGATCCCCGACGACAGCAGCTCCTCGTAGCCCGAGTCGCGGATGACCTGGTGCACCAGCGAGAAGATCTCCTCGACGCGCGGCTCGATCACGCCCGCCAGCGCCTGGCGGCTCAGCAGTCGCGGCGAGCGGTCGCCGAGACCCGGCACCTCGAGGTTCTCGCTCGGATCGGCCAGCAGTTGCTTGGCCACGCCGTACTCGACCTTGATCTCCTCGGCATCCTTGGTCGGCGTGCGCAGCGCCATCGCGATGTCGCTGGTGATCAGATCGCCGGCGATCGGGATCACCGCGGTGTGGCGCACCGAGCCGCCGGTGTAGATCGAGACATCGGTGGTACCGGCACCGATGTCGACCATCGCCACGCCGAGCTCCTTCTCGTCGGCAGTCAGTACCGCGTGGCTCGAAGCGCTCGGGTTCAGCACCAGCTGCTCGACTTCGAGGCCGCAGCGGCGCACGCACTTGACGATGTTCTCGGCCGCGCTCTGCGCGCCGGTGACGATGTGGACCTTGACCTCGAGGCGGCCACCGCTCATGCCGATCGGCTCCTTGACCTCGTGGCCGTCGATCACGAACTCCTGCGGCTCCACCAGCAGCAGGCGCTGGTCGTTCGGGATGTTGATCGCCTTGGCCGTCTCGACGACGCGCGCGACGTCGACCGGCGTGACCTCCTTGTCGCGCACGATGACCATGCCGGTGCTGTTCTGGCCGCGGATGTGGCTGCCGGTGATGCCGGTGTAGACGCGGGTGATCTTGCAGTCGGCCATCATCTCGGCCTCCTTCAAGGCCTGCTGGATCGACTGCACGGTGGCATCGATGTTGACGACGACGCCGCGCTTCAGGCCGTGCGACGCCGCGATGCCCAAGCCCGCCACGCGCAACGCGCCATCGGCCATCACCTCGGCCACCACCGCCATCACCTTGGCCGTGCCGATGTCCAGGCCGACCACCAGATCCTTGAATTCCTTTGCGGCCATCTTGGTGTCCTTTTTCCTGTTGGGCTCAGCGCGGCGCGGCGGCTTTCTTCGCCGTGGCCAGGGTGGTTGTCGATACGCCACGCAACCGCATTGCATAGCCGTCGGCGTGGCGCAGGTCGGCGGAGATCAGCGTCCGCGTGCCGCCGGCGTCGGCAAAGCGCTGGGTGGCCTGCGACAACGTGCGCGCGAAGCGCGCCGCGCGTGCCACGACCTCGTCTTCGCTGCCGCGCCCGAACTCGAGCTCGGCACCGCTGTCGAGCTCGGCACGCCACGAGCCCCGGCTGGTCAGTTTCAGCGTCTCGATGCGAGCGTCGATCGGGGCCAGCGTGTCGGCGAGCCGGCGATGCATCGCCAGCACCTGCGCCGAGCTGCCTTCGGGGCCCGCCAGCGTGACGAGGTCCTCGTCCTCGACGTCGCCGAGATTGGCCTCGAACACTTCGCCGTGGCTGTTGACCAGCCGCTCGTTGCCCGCCTCGCCTTGCCACAGCGCCGCGGCACGGTGCTCCTCCAGCGTCACCGCCAGCCGGTTCGGCCACACTCGCCGCACCACCGCCTGGCGCACCCACGGCACCGACTCGAACGCCGCACGGCCACGGCCCAGGTCGAAGGTGAAGAAGTTGCCGGCCAGTTGTGGCAGCGCATTGGCCCGCACGGTGGCCAGGTTGCTGCGCGACATCTCGCCATCGAGCTCGATCGCACGCACGGTGAACAGCGGCGCGCGCACCATCCAGCCGACTGCCGCGGCCAGCAACGCCAGCGTGGCCAGCACGAACACCGCTGCCGCCACCGCGTTCATCAGGCGGATGTCGGCTGGCAGCACCGCGGCCGCGCCATTGGCGAGGTTGCGCTTTCGGGTCACCGCCATCTCAGGCTCCATCGCGCAGAGCGCGTGCCGCGACGCAGGACGCGGTCACGGCAGAGTGGCGTTCTGCTCGCGGCGCGTGATTGCGGACGGTTGTCTTGCTTTGACTGACGGTTTGTTGCTGCTGCGTGGCTTGCCGGGTCCCGCCCCGGCAGGCCGGGTGGCTTTCATTTGCGGCCCCAAATGAAAGTCACCAAAGCAAAGGGGCTGAATGCAAAACCTCTCAGCTCGTTCTTCTCGCCTCGCACACCCGGCCCGGCGGGCCACCTGGAGCCACCGCCGCCAATCGAAGCGGCAGCTCACTCGACGCGGCCTCGCTGCGCTTTGGCCGGGGATCCAGCGAATCTGCGCGGGCGAGGCTTTGCGAGGCCCGCGCCGTCGAGTGCGCGGCAGGTTCGATGTGTCGCACGGCTTCCAAGTGGCCCGCTGGGCCGGGGTTCCGCAGCGTGCAGAACGCATGAAAGGTGTTGCATTGAGGGCCTTTGCTTTGGTGACTTTCATTTGGCCCCGCAAATGAAAGTTACCCGGCCGCCGGGCCGGAACCCGGCAAGCGGCGCGAACAGCAATCCCTCGCCAGAGGCGAGCGAATGACCAAGCCGCCGCAACGCGCCAAGAGCCTTCAGCCGGATCGCAAGCGACGTCATCTCAATGAGCCCCGTCCAGCCGCGCCTGCGCAAGCAACATCACGCACAGCGACTCGTAGCCGATGCCCGCTGCAGCCGCCGACTTGGGCACCAGCGAATGTCCGGTCATGCCCGGCGAGGTGTTCATCTCGAGCAGGAACGGCCGGCGGTCCGCGGCGCGGATCATCAGGTCGGCGCGGCCCCAGCCTCGGCAGCCGAGCGCACGGTAGGCCGCCAGCACGACGCGCTGGATCTCGGCCTCTTCCGCCGGCGGCAGGCCGCTCGGCACCAGGTACTGCACGTCGTCGGTGAAGTACTTGTTCTGGTAGTCGTAGGCGCCCTCGGGGGCAACGATCCGCACCACCGGCAGCGCGCGTGCGCCCTCGCCCTCGCCGATCACCGGGCAGGTGACCTCCTCACCGGCGATGAACTCCTCGCACAGCACCTCGCTGTCGTAGCGCGCCGCCAGCTCGACGGCAGCCTGCATCTGCGAGTAGCCGGCGACCTTGGTCACGCCGATCGACGAGCCCTCGTGCGGCGGCTTGACGATCAACGGCAGGCCGAGCGTGTCGGGCACCGTACGGGTGTGCGCCGGCGTGTGCGCGCCGGCGCCCAGCACCACGTAGCGCGGCGTCGGCAGCCCCTCGGCCAGCCAGATCCGCTTGGTCATCACCTTGTCGATGGCAATCGCGCTGGCCATCACGCCGGAGCCGGTGTAGGGAATGCCGAGCAACTCGAGCGCGCCCTGCACGGTGCCGTCTTCGCCGTGGCGGCCGTGCAGCGCGATGAAGCAGCGCGCGAAGCCGTCACGCTTCAGCTCGACGAGGTCGCGCTCGGACGGATCGAACGCGTGCGCATCGATGCCCTGGCTCTGCAGCGCGGCCAGCACGCCGCGCCCGCTCATCAGCGAGATCTCGCGCTCGGCGCTGCTGCCGCCCATCAGGACCGCCACCTTGCCGAAAGATCGTGCATCCGTCATGGCGCGATGCCTCCCCCGAGTTCGACGATGCGCGCAGCGACATGGCCGATCGAGCCCGCACCCATCACGATCACGACGTCGCCGCCGCGGGCGTGCTCCAGCACCGCCGCCGGCAGCGCATCGACCTCGTCGACGAACACCGGATCGACCCTGCCGGCCACGCGCAGCGCCCGCGCCAGCGTGCGGCCGTCGGCGGCGACGATCGGCGCCTCGCCGGCGGCATAGACCTCGGTCAGCAACACCACGTCGGCGCTGCCCAGCACCTTGACGAAATCCTCGAAGCAGTCGCGCGTGCGGGTGTAGCGGTGCGGCTGGAAGGCCAGCACCAGCCGCTGGCCCGGAAATGCGCCGCGCGCGGCGGCGATCACCGCGGCCATCTCGACCGGGTGGTGGCCATAGTCGTCGACCACGGTGAAGCGGCCGGACCCATCGCGCGCAACGACCTCGCCGTAGCGCTGGAAGCGGCGGCCGACACCGGCGAACTGGGCCAGCGCCGCAGCGATCGGCGCATCGGGCAGCTCCAGTTCGGTGGCCACCGCGATCGCCGCCAGCGCATTGAGCACGTTGTGCTCGCCGGGCAGGTTCAGCGTGATCTCCAGCGGCGGCAGCGCCGCGCCGTTGCGGCGCTCGGCGGTGAAGCGCATCTGACCGCCCGGCAGCGCCTGCACGTCGATTGCGCGAACCTGGTTGTCGGCGCCGAAGCCGTAGGCCACGACCGGGCGCGACACCATCGGCACGATCGAGCGCACGCCCGGATCGTCGCCGCAGACGATGGCCGCGCCGTAGAAAGGCATGCGGTGCAGGAAGTCGACGAACGCCGCCTTCAGCCGCGCATAGTCATGCCCGTAGGTGTCCATGTGGTCGGCGTCGATGTTGGTCACCACCGACAGCACCGGCGTCAGGTTCAGGAACGAGGCGTCGCTCTCGTCGGCCTCGACCACGATGTACTCGCCCGCGCCGAGCCGCGAGTTGGCGCCGGCGCTGTTGAGCCTGCCGCCGATCACGAACGTCGGGTCGACGCCGGCCTCGGCCAGCACGCTGGCCACCAGCGAGGTCGTCGTCGTCTTGCCGTGGGTGCCGGCGATCGCGATGCCCTGCTTCAGGCGCATCAGCTCGGCCAGCATCGCCGCACGCGGCACGATCGGAATGCGCGCGGCGCGGGCAGCGATGACTTCCGGGTTGCCGCCGCCGACCGCCGTCGACGTCACCACCGCGCCGGCGCCTTCGATGTGCCTCGCGTCGTGGCCGACGAAGACCTTCACGCCGAGCGAGCCCAGCCTGCGCAGCGTCGGGCTGTCGCTCTGGTCGGAACCCGACACCGTGTAGCCGAGGTTGTGCAGGATCTCGGCGATGCCGCTCATGCCCGAGCCGCCGACGCCGACGAAGTGGATGTGCTTGATGGCGTGTTTCATGCGCTCGCTCCGGCACCCCGCAGGTGCTTCGTCGGCTCGCGTCGGTGCGCGACGAAGTGGATCGGCTTGACGGCGTTTTTCATCGCGGTCTCACCAGCGCTTCGATTTCGTCGGCGACCCGGGCCGCCGCGCGCGGACGGGCCAACGCACGGGCCTTCTCGGCCATCGCCTGCAGCGCCGATCGGTCCAGGCCTTGCAGCAGTTGCGCGAGCCGTCTCGGGCGTCAGCTCGGCCTGCGGCAGGTGGATCGCTGCGCCATGCTGGGCCATGAACAGCGCGTTGTCGCGCTGGTGCGCGGTGGTGCTGACGATCAGCGGCACCAGCACGGCCGGCACGCCCCCCGCGCACAGCTCGCTGACCGTCACCGCGCCGGCGCGGCAGATCATCAGGTCGCAGGCCGCCAGCCGCTCGGCCATGTCGTCGATGAAGGCCAGCACGTCGACGCCCTCGCGGATGCCGGCAGCGGCATAGGCGTCGCGCACGCTGTCGCGTTGCAGCGCACCGGTCTGGTGGGTGACGCGCGGACGGCGGGCGGCGTCGATCAGCGCCAGCGCCTTCGGCAAGTTGTCGTTGAGCACCTTCGCGCCCAGGCTGCCGCCGACGACGAGCACGTCGAGCGGCCCGCTGCGGCCCGCGTAACGCTCGGCCGGTGCCGGCAGCGCCTCGATCTCGGCGCGCACCGGGTTGCCGGTGACCACCGCCCGCTTGTGGGTCGTCGCCGCCGCGCCGTCGAAGCCGAACGCGATGCGGTCCGCGACCGGCAGCAGCGCCTTGTTCGACAGCAGCAACGACGCATCGGCATTGACCAGCAGCAGCGGCTTGCCGAGCAGCGAGGCCATCAGGCCCCCGGGGAAGCACACATAGCCGCCCATGCCGAGCACGGCGTCGGCACCGCGCTTCTTCAGCAGCGTGAGACATTCCCAGAACGCCTTCAGCAGCCGCAGTCCGCCGGTCAGCGTGTGCAGCAGGCCCTTGCCGCGCAGGCCGCTGAAGCCGATGCTGTCGAGCGCGATGCCGGCGGCCGGCACGAGGCGGGTCTCCATGCCTTCGCGGGTGCCGAGCCAGCTGACGGTCCAGCCGCGGGACTGCATCTCCTGCGCCACCGCGAGGCCCGGGATGATGTGGCCTCCGGTGCCGGCGGCCATGATCACGAGGTGGCTCATTGCTGTGCGCTCCGCGACGGGGTTCTTCGCATGCGCGAGTCGGCGCCGGGGGTGCCCCGGCGGGCAGTCACTTTCTCTTTGCTGGCTCAAAGAGAAAGTAACCAAAGAGAAAGAGCCCAATACCCATTTTTGGGTTTGTCCGCGCGATGCGTCGTCTGTTCGCCCGCACACCCAGGGGATGTCCGGGCTTTCGTGCGATTGCTCTGAGCCACCCGCACCACTGCTGTGGCCCAAGCGCGGTGCGCCGCGCTGCAATCGCAACTTGAGCCCGTACCGGGTCAGGCCTCGCGGCAGGCCACCGCCTTCAAACGCGACCGTGGCGTGAATGAGCACGTGTTCAGGCGCTCTTTCTTTGGTTACTTTCTTTCTGAGCCACCAGAAAGAAAGTGACTGCCCGCCGGGGCACCCCCGGCGCCGACTCGGCATGCGAAGAAGAACCCTGTTCATGAGCGCCCCCCGCGCATCAACGAACGATTCTCGATATCGATCCGCACCACGATCGCCAGCGACACCAGGTTCATCAGGATCGCCGACCCGCCGTACGACATCAGCGGCAAGGTCAGCCCCTTCGTCGGCAAGACCCCGAGGTTCACGCCCATGTTGATGAAGGCCTGGCCGCCCATCCAGATGCCGATGCCCTGCGCCAGCAGCCCGGCGAAGACGCGATCCAGCGCCACCGCCTGGCGCCCGATGTGAAAGATGCGCCGCGTCAGCCAGAAGAACGCCGCCACGACGACGAAGACGCCGACGAAGCCGAGTTCCTCGCCGACCACCGCGAGCAGGAAATCGGTGTGCGCCTCCGGCAGGTAGTGCAGCTTCTCGACCGACGAGCCGAGCCCCTGGCCGAAGATCTCGCCGCGGCCGAAGGCGATCAACGAGTGCGTCAACTGGTAGGCCTTGCTTTGCGCATAGGCCGGGTTCCAGGGGTCGAGGTAGGCAAAGATGCGCTCCGCGCGCCACGGGCTCAGCACGATCATCAGCACGAAGGCGCCCATCAGCACGCCCACCACCAGCGCGAACATGCGGCCATTGACGCCGCCGAGAAACAGGATGCCCAGCGCGATCGCGGCGATGACCATGAACGCGCCCATGTCGGGCTCGGCCAGCAGCAGGATGCCGACGAACCCCAGCGCAATGGCCATCGGCGTGACCGCGTGGAAGAAGTTCTCGCGCGTGTCCATCTTGCGCACCATGTAGCTGGCGGCGTAGAGCGCCATCGCCAGCTTGGCCAGCTCGCTGGGCTGGAAGTTCATCACGCCGACCGGGATCCAGCGTCGCGCGCCGTTGACCCCTTTGCCGATGAAAGGCACCAGCACGATCACCAGCAGCACCAGCGTCGCCACGAAGATCCACGGCGCCCACTTTTCCCACAGCGCGATCGGGATCTGCACCACCGCCAGCGCGGCGACGAACGCGATCACCAGCGACAGCGCATGACGCGACAGGAAGTGCGTCGGCGTGTAGCGCGCGAACTTCGGGTTGTCGGGCAATGCCACCGAGGCCGAATAGACCATCACCATGCCCAGCAGCAGCAGTGCGAGCACGACCCAGACCAGCGCCCGGTCGAAGCCGTGCGCACGGCTCGGCTGGGCGGCCGTCGGACCGACCCAGTCGCGGATCGGCAGATGCGCCGGGCCGGCCGGCGCGCCGGCCAGGCGCGCGCGCAGCGCCGCCCACCAGGCGGTCGGCGAAGACAACCATTGGCGCCAGGCGCCGGTCACGAGAGTTCTCCCTGCGCCACGGCCTGGGCCTGCACGGCCGCGACAAAGACCTCGGCGCGATGGCCGTAGTTGCGGAACATGTCGAGGCTGGCGCAGGCCGGGCTCAGCAGCACCGCGTCGCCGGGCTGCGCTTGCGCGAAACACCAGGCGGTGGCGGCCTCCAGCGTGTCGTGGCGCTGCATCGCCACGCCGGTGCCGGCCAGCGCCGCGGCAAGCACCGGCGCATCGCGCCCGATCAGCGCCACGGCCCGCGCATGCTGCGCCACCGGTGCGGCCAAGGGCGAGAAATCCTGGCCCTTGCCGTCGCCGCCGAGGATCACCACCAGCTTGGCCGGCGCCTTGTCGGCGCCCAGGCCCTGCAGCGCGGCCACCGTGGCGCCGACGTTGGTGCCCTTGCTGTCGTCGAAGGCCTCGACGCCGTCGACGCTGGCCACGAACGCCACGCGATGCGGCTCGCCGCGGTACTCGCGCAGCCCGTGCAGCATCGGCGCCAGCGGGCAACCGATCGCGCTGGCCAACGCCAGCGCCGCCAGCGCGTTGGCCGCGTTGTGGCGGCCGCGGATGCGCAGCGCGTCGGCGGGCATCAGGTGCTGCAGGTGCAACTCGCCGGCCGGCGACGCTTCGCTGCGCTTGCGTGACTTGCCGATGTCGTCGTCGGGCAGTGCGCGCACCAGCCAGGCCATGCCGTTGTCGACGACCAGGCCGAAGTCGCCCGGCGCGTGCGGCGCGTCGAGGCCGAAGCGGATCACGTCGCGCGGCAGCCCTGGCGCGGACCGGGCCCTGCCGGCCTTGGCCGGCGCAGGCGCCGGCACCATCGCCTCGACGCGCGGGTCGTCGCGGTTGATCACCATCACGGCGCGCTCGCCGAACACGCGGGCCTTGGCGGCGGCGTAGGCCTCGATCGAGCCGTGCCAGTCGAGGTGATCCTGCGTGACGTTGAGCACTGTCGCGGCCGCCGGCTGGAAATCTCGCGCGCCGTCGAGCTGGAAGCTCGACAACTCGAGCACCCACACCTGCGGCAACGGCAGCGGCGCGCCGTCGTCGCCGACGGCGTCGAGTGCCGCCGCCAGCGTGTCGAGCATCGTCGGTCCGATGTTGCCGGCCAGTGCCACCCGCTTGCCGCAGCGCTCGACGAGCAACGCGGTCAGCGCGGCGGTGGTGGTCTTGCCATTGGTGCCGGTGATGGCGATCAGCCGTGGCGCGTAGTCGCGTTCGTGCCGCAGGTCGTCCAGCGCGTGCGTGAACAGATCGAGCTCGCCCTGCACCGCGATGCCCTGCGCGCGTGCCGCGGCCAGCAGCGCAGCGATGCGCTGGTCGTGCGGCGCCAGGCCGGGGCTCTTCAGCACCAGTTGCACGCCCTGCAGCGACGCCGCGTCGAGCGTGCCGCTGAAGCGCGTCGCGGCGGGAGCTGCCAGCGTCAGGGCCGACGCCTGCGGCGGCGCTTCGCGCGAATCCCACACGCGCACGCGCGCACCATGGCGGGCACACCAGGCGGCCATCGCCAGCCCCGATTCACCGAGGCCGAGCACGAGGACGGACAGGCCGGCGAGGTGCTTCATCGGAGTTTCAGGCTCGCCAGTCCGACCAGGCACAGCAGCATCGTGATGATCCAGAAGCGGATCACGACCTGCGTTTCGCGCCAGCCGCTCTTCTCGAAATGGTGGTGCAGCGGCGCCATCTTGAACAGGCGCAGGCCGGTGCCGGTCTGGCGCTTGGTCCACTTGAACCAGCCCACCTGCAGCATCACCGACAGGGCCTCGACGACGAAGATGCCGCCCATGATCGCGAGCACGATCTCCTGGCGCGTGATGACGGCGATGGTGCCGAGCGCGCCGCCGAGCGCGAGCGCACCGACGTCGCCCATGAAGACCTGTGCCGGATGGGCGTTGAACCACAGGAAGGCCAGCCCGGCACCGGCCATCGCGGCGCAGAAGATCAGCAACTCGCCGGCACCCGGGATGTAGGGGAACAGCAGGTACTTGCTGTAGACCGAACTGCCGACCACGTAGGCGAAGACGCCGAGCGCCGAGCCGACCATCACCACCGGCATGATCGCCAGGCCGTCGAGCCCGTCGGTCAGGTTGACGGCATTGCTGGCGCCGACGATGACCAGGTACGTCAGGATGATGAAGCCCCAGACGCCGAGCGGGTAGCTGATGCTCTTGAAGAACGGCACCAGCAGGTCGGCATTGGGCGGCAGCGGCGTCGAGAAGCCGCTCTGCACCCAGCGCATGAAGAGCTCGAGCACCCGCAGGTTGGAGCTCTCCGACACCGCGAAGCACAGGTAGAACGCCGCCAGCAGGCCGATCAACGACTGCCAGAAGTACTTCTCGCGCGAACGCATGCCCTCGGGGTCCTTGTGCACCACCTTGCGCCAGTCGTCGATCCAGCCGATGCCACCGAAGCCGAAGGTCACCAGCATCACGATCCAGACGAAGCGGTTGCTCCAGTCGAACCACAGCAGCGTCGACACGCCGATGCCGATCAGCACCAGCACGCCACCCATCGTCGGCGTGCCGCTCTTGGCGATGTGCGCCTGCACGCCGTACTCGCGGATCGGCTGGCCGATCTTCATCTCGGCCAGCCGGTTGATGACCCAGGGCCCGAACGCGAGGCCGATCAGCAGCGCCGTCAGCGCAGCCAGCACGGCGCGGAAGGTCAGGTACTGGAACACGCGCAGGAAGCCGAGCTGCTCGGGGTAGAGCGACTGCAACCACTGGCTCAGGCTGAGCAGCATCAGGCGCTCCCCTGCGTCAGTGCCTGCACCACGCGCTCCATGGCCATGAAGCGCGATCCCTTGACCAGCACCGACGCTGCGGCCGGCAGTTCGGCAACTGCGGCAATCAGCGCCGGCACGTCGGCGAAGTGCCGCGCCGCGGCGCCGAACGCCTGCGCGGCATGGCTGCTCTGCGCACCGGCACACCACAAGTGCTCGATGCCGCGCTCGCGCGCATAGGCCCCGACCTCGGCGTGGAACGCCGGGCCGCGGTCACCGACTTCGCCCATGTCGCCGAGCACCAGCAGGCGCGGCGCATGCATCGCCGCCAGCACATCGATCGCGGCGCGCACCGAATCCGGATTGGCGTTGTAGCTGTCGTCGACCAGCGCGATGCGCACGCCGTGCAGCGTCGCCGATTTCAACTGCGAGCGGCCCTTCACCGGCACGAAGGCCTCCAGGCCGTGGCGCACGGCGGCCAGCGGCGCGCCGGCCGCCAGCGCGCAGGCGGTCGCGGCCAGTGCGTTCTTGACGTTGTGCACGCCGGCCAGCCGCAGCGTCAGCGAGGCCGGGCCGGCGGGCGTGTGCAGCACCAGCGCCCAGTGCGGGCCGGTCTGGTCTTCGACCCACAGCGCGTCGGCCGTGATGTCGGCGGCACCCTGCAGCGCGAACGTCAGCTGCGGACGCGCGCCGGCCAGGTCGTGCCACAGCGGGGCATGGTCGTCGTCGGCCGGATAGACCGCGGTACCGGCGGCGCCGAGCACCTGGATCGCCGCCCCGTTCTCGCGCGCCACCGCGGCGACGCTGGCCATGAACTCCTGGTGCTCGCGCTGCGCGTTGTTGACCAGCGCGATGGTCGGCTGCGCGATGCGCGCCAGCAGCGCGATCTCGCCCGGGTGGTTCATGCCCAGTTCGACGACGCCGGCACGGTGCCAGCACGTCTGGTCCTGGCGCAGGCGCAACAGCGTCAGCGGCACGCCGATGTGGTTGTTGAGGTTGCCCTCGGTGGCGAAGGCGCCGTCGCCGAGCCAGGCGCGCAGGATCGCCGCGATCATCTGCGTCACGGTGGTCTTGCCGTTGCTGCCGGTGACCGCGATGAGCGGCAGGTCGAAGCGCGCGCGCCAGCCGGTGGCGAGTCGCTGCAGCGCCAGCAGGCTGTCGGCCACCAGCAACCCGGGCAGGCCAGCACCGTCGGCGTCGGCCAGGCCGCGCTCGGCCAGCGCCGCCACAGCCCCCTTGGCCCGGGCCTCTGCCAGCATGTCGTGGCCGTCGAAGCGCTCGCCCTTCAGTGCCACGAACAGATCGCCGGCGCGCAGCGTGCGGGTGTCGCTGTGCACGCGCGTGATCGGCGTCGCGCCGTCGCCGACGAGCGTCGAGCCCGGCAGCAGCGCATGGGCCTGGGCCAGCGTCATCATCATGCCGACCTCCTGCTGGCCAACGCGTGTTCGGCCTCGGCGGCGTCGGAGAACGGGTGCTTGACACCGGCGATGTCCTGGTAGTCCTCGTGGCCCTTGCCGGCGACGAGGATCACGTCGCGCGCGTCGGCCGCGGCGATGGCTCGGGCGATCGCCGCGCGCCGGTCTTCGACCACCGTGACCTTGGTGCGTTCGGCGATGCCGGCCACGATCTCGGCAAGGATCGCCGCCGGCGGCTCGCCGCGCGGGTTGTCGCTGGTGACCACCACGGCATCGGCATCGCGCGCCGCGATCGCACCCATCAGCGGGCGCTTGGTCGCATCGCGGTTGCCGCCGCAGCCGAACACGCACGCCAGCCGTCCGCCGCGGGCGGTCGCCAGCGGACGCAGCGCATGCAACACCTTTTCCAGCGCGTCGGGCGTGTGCGCGTAGTCGACCACGACTTCGGGTGCATCGACACCCGACCCGACCCGCTGCATGCGACCCGGCACCGGCGTCAGGCGCGGCACGACCGACACCGCGTCGGCCAGCGGCACGCCCATTGCGCGCAGGCCGCCGATCACCGCCAGCAGGTTGCTGGCGTTGTAGTCACCGATCAACGTGCTGCGCACGGCCAGCCGCTGCTCGCCTTCGTGAAGGTCGAACGCCAGGCCGCCATCGACGTAGCCGAGGTTCGTCGCCGCGAGCCGCGCCGGGCCGCGCACCGAGCAGGTCCAGACGTCGAGCGGCGTGCCCGACAGTTCGCTCGCCAGCACCGCGCCACGCGCGTCGTCGACATTGACCACCGCCGCACGCAGCCCCGGCCACGCGAACAGCTGCCGCTTGGCCGCCCAGTAGGCGTCCATCGTGCCGTGGTAGTCGAGGTGGTCGCGGGTGAAGTTGGTGAACAGCGCGACGGCGACCCGCAACCCCGCCAGGCGTTGCTCGACGATGCCGATCGACGAGGCCTCGATCGCGCAGGCCGCGAAGCCCGCATCGGCGAACAAGCGCAGCGCGGCGTGCAGCATCACCGGGTCGGGCGTGGTCAGCCCGGTGAATTCGATCTGCGCGGCGCGGTCGGGCAGCGGTGGCGCGCCGATCCCGAGCGTGCCGACCACGGCACAGCGCCGGCCGAGCAGCGTCAGCGCCTGCGCCGTCCACCATGACGTCGATGTCTTGCCGTTGGTGCCGGTCGTCGCGATGACCTCGAGCGAGCGGCTCGGCTGCTCGAAGAACGCATCGGCGATCGCCCCGGTGGCGGCCTTCAGGCCCGGCAACGAGGCGATGCGTGCGTCGTCGAAAGCGAAGACCTCGAGCCCGTCGCGCTCGACCAGGCAGGTGGTCGCGCCCGCCGCCAGCGCGCTCGCGACAAAGCGCCGGCCATCGGTGGCCGCGCCGGGCCAGGCGATGAACCCATCGCCGGCGCGCACCTTGCGGCTGTCGGTGGTGATGGTGCCGGTGACCCACGCGCGCAGCCAGCGCGCGGCGGCATCGGGAGACTTGAGCGCGGTGATGGTCACGGCTAGAAGCTCTCTTGCACCGCGGTCGTGACGATCTGCGGCTTGACGTCCAGATCCGGCGCCACGCCCATCATCCGCAACGTCTGCTGCACCACCTGGCTGAACACCGGCGCGGCCACGTCGCCGCCGTAGTGCACGCCGTTGTTCGGCTCGTCGACCATCACCGCAACGACGATGCGCGGGTTCTCGATCGGCGCCATGCCGACGAACCAGGCGCGGTACTTGTCGGTGGTGTAGGCCTTGCCCTCCTGTTTGTGGGCGGTGCCGGTCTTGCCACCGACCGAGTAACCGATGGTCTGCGCCTTCGGCGCGGTGCCGCCGGGGCCGGCAGCCAGGCGCAGCATTTCGCGCACCGCGCGCGCCGTCTCGGGCTTGATCACGCGCAGCCCGGCCGGCGGCGCCGTCTGCTGCAGCATCGACACCGGGATCACCTCGCCGTCGCGGGCAAACACGGTGTAGGCACGTGCCAGCTGAAACAGGCTCGTCGACAGGCCGTAGCCGTAGCTCATCGTCGCCTGCTCGATCGGCCGCCAGCTCTTGTAGGGCCGCAGCCGGCCGGTCACCGCGCCGGGGAACTGCAACTGCGGCTTCTGGCCGAAGCCGACCTGC
Organism: uncultured beta proteobacterium; assembly: GCA_963783785.1. GTDB lineage: Bacteria > Pseudomonadota > Gammaproteobacteria > Burkholderiales > Burkholderiaceae_C > CADEEN01. The sequence goes on from CAWAOQ010000006.1 coordinate 606,891, forward strand.
GAGTACAGCTCCCACATCTCGCGCCGGTCCATCTGCATCGCCAGCTTCACGGTGCCGACGTTGCTCGACTTCTGGATCACCTCGGCGACGGTCAGCACGCCATGCGGGTGGGCGTCGCGGATCGTGCTGCCGGTGATGGTGATCGAGCCGGGCGCGGTCTGGATCGGCGTGGTCGGCGTCACGCGGCCACTCTCGAGGGCCCAGGCGACGACGAACGGCTTCATCGTCGAGCCGGGCTCGAAGGTGTCGGTCAGCGCCCGGTTGCGCAGTTGTGCGCCGGTCAGGTTGCGCCGCTCGGCCGGGTTGAAGCTCGGGTAGTTCGCCAGCGCCAGCACCTCGCCGCTCTGGACATCGAGCACGACCACGCTGCCGGCCTTGGCCTTGTGTTCGGCCACCGCATCGCGCACGCGCTGGTAGGCGAAGAACTGCACCTTGGCATCGACCGCCAGCGTGATGTCCAGGCCGTGGCTGGGATCGACCTGGTCGCCGATGGCTTCGACCACCCGGCCCAGCCGGTCCTTGACCACCATGCGCGAACCGTCGCGCCCCTGCAAGTCCTTCTGGAAGGCGAGCTCGATGCCCTCCTGGCCGTGGTCCTCGACGTCGGTGAAGCCGACCAGGTGCGCCGCCGCCTCGCCCTCGGGGTACTTGCGCCGGTATTCGCGGGTCTGGTAGATGCCCTTGATGCCGAGCGCCTGCACCTGCTGCCACACCGGTTCGTCGATCTGGCGCTTGAGCCAGGCGAAGCGGGCGTTCGGGTCGGCGAGCTTCTTCTCCAGTTCGGCCGCGGGCAGCGCGAGCAGCTTGGCCAGCTGGCGAATCTGCTCCCTGGTGGCCTGCACGTCCTTCGGGATGGCCCAGACCGACGGCACCGACACCGAGGTGGCCAGCAACGCGCCGTGGCGATCGGTGATGCGGCCGCGGCTGGCCGGCAATTCGAGCTCGTGCGCGTAGCGTTTCTCGCCCTGCTCGAGGTAGAAGTCGTTGTTGACGATCTGGATCGTGACCGCGCGACCGATCAGCACGCACGAACCCAGCCCGACCAGCGCAACCAGCAGCTTGCTGCGCCACGGCGGCGTCTTCGAGGCCAGCAACGGGCTCGACGAGTAGCTGACGCTGCGCGCCGCGGCGCCGCCCTGGCGACGACCGAGCTTCACTTCGCCGCCCCCGATGCGGCGTCGTCATCGTGCACGTACACCGTCACGGCCGGCGTGGCCGTGCGCATGGCCAGCTTCTCGCGCGCAGTGCGCTCGACGCGCAGGCTGGTGGCCTGGGCCTCGCGCTCGGCCTCCAGGCGCTTGGATTCGGTATCGAGCCGCGCGGCCTCGTTCTTCGCCTTGTCGAGTTCGGCGAACAGGCGCCGCGAGTCGTACGCGGTGCGCACCAGGTACAGGCTGCTCGCCAGCAGCGCGAGGACGAGGATCATGTTGAGCCGCGTCATGCCACCGCCGTCCGCTCGGCCACGCGCAGGATCGCCGAACGCGAGCGCGGGTTGCCGGCGATCTCCTGGGCACCCGGCTTGATGCGCGCGATGGCGTTCAGACGCACCGGCCGCGGCGCGGCGAACGGCGCGCGGCGGTCGAACTCGCTCCTGCTTTCGCGGGCGATGAAGGTCTTGACGATGCGGTCCTCGAGCGAGTGAAACGCGATCACGGCCAGGCGTCCTTGGGGTTTGAGCAGCGCGAGTGCGACGGTCAGGGCCTGTTCGAGGGCCTCAAGCTCGGCGTTGACGAAAATCCGAAGAGCTTGAAATGTGCGCGTTGCAGGGTCCTGGCCCGCTTCGCGGGTACGGACCGCACGAGCCACGAGCTGGGAAAGTTCAGCCGTGGTTCGAACTGGATGCCCGCCCTCGCGCCGAGCAACAACCGCCTTTGCAATCTGAACAGCAAACCGTTCTTCACCATAGTCGCGTATCACCTCGGCGAGGGTCCGCTCGTCAGCGCGGGCCAGGAAATCCGCGGCGCTCTCGCCGCGGGTCGGATCCATGCGCATGTCCAGCGGGCCGTCGAAACGGAAGCTGAAGCCACGCGCCGGGTCGTCGATCTGCGGCGAGCTGACGCCCAGATCGAGCAGCACGCCGTCGACCTTGTCGATACCGAGCGAGGCGAGCAGCGTCGGCATCTCCGCGAAGTTGGCGTGGTGGATGGAAAAACGCGGGTCGTCGACCCGCGTGGCACCGGCGGTAGCCGCCGCTACCGCCGCCGGGTCGCGGTCCAGCGCCACCAGCCGGCCCGCCGGCGCCAGACGTTCGAGCAGCAGGCGCGAATGGCCGCCGCGGCCGAAGGTGCCGTCGACATAGATGCCCGACGGCGAAGTCACCAGCGCGTCGATCGCTTCGTGGAGCAGGACGGTGGTGTGCTGCCATGATGCTGCGTTCACCCCACCCTCACATCACGTGGTCACGCAGCACATCGGGCATGCCGGCCGCCAGCACCGTCGCCTCATGGGCGTCGTGGCGAACCTTGTCCCACAACTCGAAGCGCGAGCCCATGCCCACCAGCAGCACATCGCGTTCGATGCCGGCCCACTCGCGCAGTTCAGGCGCGATCAGCACGCGCGAGGCGCTGTCGATCTGCACGTCCATCGCGCTGCCGATGAAGATGCGGCGCCAGTCTTCGGCCGACATCGGCAGTGCCAGCAGCTTGGCGCGAAAGGCCTCCCAGGCCGGACGCGGGAACACCAGCAGGCAGCGCTTGGGGTGCTTGGTCACGGTCAGCCGGTCGTCGGCAACCGCCTTCAGGATGTCGCGGTGACGGGCAGGCACGGTCATGCGACCCTTGCCATCGAGAAAAAGCCCCGCCCCGCCCTGAAACACGAATTCAGTCACCCGCCGCCCCACAAACTTGCACTTTTCCCCACTTTAGCGGAGGGCTGCGGGCCGGTCAACGCCGAACAGGCGGAAAAATCAATAAAATCAAGTACTTATAAACGACTTCTCATTCCGTCTTTCTGACTTGGAAGTCGTTGAAAAACAAAGACATGTGCGTGACATCGAAAGTGTTACCTCAGGTGATCGTCACACCCTGGGACTTTCCACAATAGCGGCCCGACAACAGGGGCGCCAGACGCCGGGCACTTTCGACCGCCGAGCGAGAATGCGCCACCTCGTTGCCTCCGAAAGTGCCCGCCATGACCCTGCTGATCGTCGGCCTGCTGCTGTTTCTCGGTGTGCACTCGGTGCGCATCGTCGCCGAGGACTTTCGCAGCGCGCAGATCGCGCGCCTGGGCCAGAACGGCTGGAAGAGCCTGTATTCGCTGGCCTCGATCGCCGGCTTCGCACTGATCGTCTGGGGCTTCGGCGTGGCGCGGCAGCAGCCGGTCGTGCTGTGGCCGACGCCGACCTGGCTGCGTCACCTCGCGTCACTGCTGACGCTGGTGTCGTTCGTGCTCGTGGCCGCGGCCTACGTGCCCGCCAACGGCATCAAGGCGCGCCTGCGCCACCCGATGGTGCTCGGCGTGAAGGCCTGGGCGCTGGCACACCTGATCGCCAACAACACGCTCGCCGAGGTGCTGCTGTTCGGCAGCTTCCTGGTCTGGGCGGTGTTCAGCTACCGCGCGGCGAAGGCGCGCGACCGTGCCGCCGCCACGAGCGTCGCCCCCGGCATGGCCTCACGCACGCTGGCCACCGTCGTCGTGGGCATCGCCGCCTGGGCCGGATTCACGTTCTGGGCCCATGCGGCACTGATCGGGGTCCGCCCGCTGGCCTGATCGGGCGCCGCGGGTCGCGGCGTCACACGGCCGCCGCGCGCTGCGCGCGGTGGCGACGCCGGGCGGGCCAGCCCGCCAGCCACTTCAACCCGCGCCAGACGGCGCGCACCAGCACCAGCGTCAGCAGCGCCTCGACCAGCGTCGCGACGAAGGCGAAGAACGGATTCCAGCGCTGCTCGCGGGCATGGAACTTGGCCAGTGCACGATCGCGCGAGATCTCGATCGAATCGTAGAAGCTCGGGATCACCAGCAGCGTCAGCAGCGTCGAGGTGATGGTGCCGCCGATGATCGCCACCGCCATCGGTCGGTAGAACTCGCTGCCCTCGCCGATGCCGATGGCCACCGGCAGCATGCCGGCGATCAGCGCGATGGTGGTCATCAGGATCGGGCGCAGGCGCTTGCGGCCGGCCGTCATCAGTGCCTCTTCGCGCTCGACCCCGGCGGCCTCCTGCACCCGCGTGGCATCGAGCAGCAGGATGGCGTTCTTGGCCACCAGGCCCATCAGCATGATCACGCCGATGAAGCTCATCAGGTTCAGCGTGCCGCGGGTGGCCAGCAGCGCCAGCACCACGCCGATCAGCGACAGCGGCAGCGACAGCATCACCGGCAGCGGCGCGGTGAACGAGCCGAACTGCATCACCAGAATCAGGTACATCAGCGCGACGCCCATCACCAGCGCGATCGTCATCTCGCGAAACACCTCCTGCTGGTCGCGCGAGGCCCCGGCCAGCTCGATGCCGTAGCCGGGCGGGAAGTCGATCGCGTTGGCGATCTTCAGCGCATCGGCCGTGACCTCGCCCGACGAGCGCCCCTGCGCGTTGGCCGTGACCGCGATCGTGCGCTTGCCGTCGGCATGCTGGATCTGGCTCGGCCCCTTGCCGATCGTGACGGTGGCGATCTGGTCCAGCGGCACGATCTGGCCGCCGCCGGCCACCGCGATCGGCAGCCGCTCGATGTTGCTGGCGTCGACGCGATCCTCGGGCGCCAGGCGCACCGCGACGTCGCGGGTTTCGCCGGCCGGGTCGACCCAGTCGCCGACCTCGACGCCGGCGAATGCGACGCGCAGGGCCTGCGCCGCATCGGCCGCCGAGATGCCGAGTGCGTTGGCAAGGCCGCGGTCGAGCTCGATCTTCAACTCGTCCTGCGGGTCCTGTTCCGACAGGCCGACGTCCACCGCACCGGGCACCTGGCGCAGCCTGGCCATGAAGCCGTTGGTGATCTCCAGCAGCTTGCGCGAGTCGGCGCCGTTGAAGCGGATCTGCACCGGCTTCTGCGCGCCCAGGTTGAAGTCCTCCAGCACCGTGTACTCGGCGCCGACCAGCCGCGCGGTCAACGCGCGCAGGTCCTGCGCGATCGCGTCGTTCGCGCGCTTGCGCGTGGTGCTCTTGCCGATGTCGACGTAGACGCGGCCGCCACCGGGGTTGACAGAACTGTTGGTGGCCTTGGTCTCGGGCAGCGTGCGCGCCAGCATCGCCGCCCCCTCGACCTTGGCGCGCGCGTAGTTGAGGCTCGACGAGGCGGGCGCGCGCACCTCGATCGCCAGCATGCCCGGGTCCGATCGCGGCAGGAAGCTCGAGCCGCCGAACTTCATCTGCAGGCCCAGCGCGCCGAGCAGGCTCGCCAGCGCGATCAGGAACATCCACCGGCGATGGTGCAGGGCCCAGGCGATGACGCGCCCGTAACGATCGGCCTGATGGTCGAACCAGGCGTTGAAGCGCTGCAGCCACAGGCTGATGCCGCGCCTGGGCACGGCGTGGTGGCCGACCGGATCGCCCCAGTAGGCCGACAGCATCGGGTCGAGCGTGAACGAGATGAACAGGCTGACCAGCACCGAGGCGACCACGGTGATCCCGAACGGGCGGAACCACTCGCCCGAGACGCCGGGCATGAAGGCCACCGGCGCGAACACCGCGACGATCGAGAAGGTCGTCGCGGCCACCGCCAGGCCGATCTCCGCGGTGCCGTTCAGGGCCGCGGTGCGGCGGTCTTCGCCGCGCTCCATGTGACGAACGATGTTCTCGCGCACGACGATGGCATCGTCGATCAGCACGCCGATCGCCAGCGACAGCCCCAGCAGGCTCATGAAGTTCAGCGTGAAACCCGCCAGCCAGACGGCGATGAAGGCGGCCACCACCGAGGTCGGCAGCGACAGTGCGGTGATCAGCGTCGAGCGCCAGGAATTGAGGAAGATGTAGACCACCAGCACCGTCAGGCCGGCGCCGAACACCAGCGCATGCACGACGTTGTCGAGGCTGTTCTGCGCTTCCTCGCCGCCGTCCTGCGTGATCTCGAGCGTGGTGCCCTCCGGCAGCGTCTTCGCAATCTCGGCGGCGAGCTTGCGCACGTCGTTGGCCACGCTGACCGTGCTGGCGTCGCGCGAGCGCGTGATCGAAAGCCCGACGTTGGGATGACCGTTGCGGATCGAGTAGCTGGTCTGCTCGGCAAAGCCGTCGGCCACGCTGGCCACCTGGCCCAGGCGCAACAGCTCGTTGCCGCGCCGGCGAACGACGATCTGCTCGAACTCGGCCGGCGATTCGATGCGCCCGAGCAGGCGGATGCTCTGGTCTTCCAGTTCGCCGCGCACCTTGCCGACCGGCGCGGCGGTGTTCTGCGCCCGCAGCGCGGCCACCACTTCGGTCACCGAGACCGAGAACTCGCGCAGCTTCTCGGCATGCAGCAGCACCGACAGCTCGCGCCGCAGCGCGCCGTTGACGTCGACCGTGGCCACGCCGGGAATGCCGCGAAACCTGTCGGCCAGCTCGTCTTCGGCCAGGCGCGAGATCGCGGCGTGGCTCTGGCGCGTGGACGACAGCGCCAGTTGCACGATCGGCTGCGCGCCGGGGTCCACCCGCGTCAGCACAGGCTCGCGAATCTCGCTGGGCAGCTTGTGGCGCACGGTGCCGATGGCGTTGCGCACCTCGTCGGCGGCTTCGACCATGTTCTTGTCGAAGTTGAAGGTCATCAGCACCCGCGCGTTGCCCTCGCTGGCGGTGGACCGCACCTGGTCGACGCCGGCAATCGTCTGCAGCGATTTCTCGATGCGATCGATCACCTCGCGCTCGACCGACTCGGGCGACGCGCCGGGGTAGGGCACGTTGACCACCAGCACCGGCTGCTCGACGTCGGGGATCTGGTTGACGCGCAGCTTGGACAGCGCAAGCAGGCCCAGGCCCATCAGCGCGAGGATGATCACCAGCGTGGCGACCGGCCGCTTGATGCTGAAGTCCGACAGGAACATGCCGCGCCCTACTTCGCGTTGGCGCTGGCGGCTGCCGTTGGCGGCACCCGCGCCGGCCGCCGGCGCCGGCGTCGCGGCGAATTCGACCCGCTGGCCATCGACCAGCACGCTGCTGCCCGGGTTGCGCAGGATCACGTCGCCATCGGCCAGGCCCTCCAGCACGGCGTACTCGCCGCGGCGTTCGTCACGCGGGCCGAGCTGCACCGCGGCCTTGGCGATGCGGCCGTCCTTGACGCGCCACACCGCCGTCTGCCCGCCGTCGCGGACGATCGCGGCCTCGGCCAGCATCAGCCCCGCGGCACCGTCTGCAGCGATGCGGCCCTCGGCGTAGAGGCCGGCCACGCGCGGGGCCTTGGTGCGATCGGCGAAGTCGACGATCAACTCGACCTGCCGCGTGGCGGCATTGGCCGTGGCGTCGATGCGGCGCACCTTGCCGCTGAACTCCACGCCCGGAAAACCGTTGACGCTGAATGCGACCGCCTGGCCGACCTTGATCTCGTGCATGCGATCGGCCGACACCAGGCCCTCGAAGCGCATGCTCGACGGGTCGATGACCTTGGCCAGCTCCTTGCCGATCTGCGCCGTGTCGCCGACCGACGCCTTGCGCTCGCTGACCACGCCGTCGAACGGCGCCCGCACCTCGGTGCGACGCAATTGCTGCTGCGCGCTGGCCACGCGCGAGCGCGCCGCGGCCAGCTCGCTCTGCGCGGTGTTGCGCCGCACCTCGGCATCCTCGAGCGCCTGCATCGACGTCATGCCCTGGCCTTGCAGCGTCTTCAGGCGCTGCACCTGGCGCTCGGCCTGTTCGAAGGCCTGCGCCGCCGCGCGCGCCGACGCATCGGCCGACTGCAGCGATTCGCGGATCGCGGTGTCGTCCAGGCGCACCAGCAGATCGCCCTTGCGCACGGCCTCGCCGTTGTCCTTCAATACCTGCGTCACCACGGCCGACACCTCGGCGCGCAGATCGGCCCGCCGCTCGGGCTGGATCGACCCGGTGATCACCGGGCCGCCGGTCATGCCGCCGGCGCCACCGATCGCCACCGTGCGCAGGTCTTCCGGCGCCAGCAGCAGCACCGGGGCGGCCTCGCTCGCCGGCTGTGCGGTGCTCGCACCGGCGCCCGGCCCCTTGCCGCAGGCCACCAGAACCGCGATCGCCGCCAACGCGATGGCCCAACGAAGACGCAGCATCAACAGCACTCCCCAACGATGTTCATGCGCCTGCCGGCGCAACCGAGCCCGCGAGCTTACTCGCGACGCTGCCGCGGCGTGGCCGCCGGGGGGATGGCAAGCGGACGGCGGGCGCACGCCGCTCAGCCGTGGCGCAGCAGCCCGATCGGCCCGCGGCCGCTCGCCGCGCTGATCATGCCGAGCGTGCGTGCGGTGTCGCGCCCCAGCATCGGCCAGGTGAAACGCCAGCTCCAGTTGGCCGGGCCCAGCGTGCCGGGCAGGTTCATGCGGTGTTCGCTGCCCAGGCCCAGCACATCCTGCAGCGGGAACACGGCCAGCCGCGACACCGAATTGCAGGCGGCGCGGATCATCGCCCAGTGCACACCCTCGGTGTCGCAGGCGAGGTAGGTGCCGGCGAAGTGCCGTTCGGCCTCGCCCGCGTGATCCCACCAGCCGCGCGCGGTGTCGGTGTCGTGGGTGCTGGTGTAGACGATGGTGTTGGGCACGCAGTTGTGCGGCAGGTACTGGTGCGTGCCGTCGCCGCCGAAGCCGAACACCAGCACCTTCATGCGCGGGAAGCCGCAGCTCTCGATCAGCTCGACCACGTCGGGCGTGATCACCCCCAGGTCCTCGGCAATGATCGGCAGCTTGCCGTCCTTGGCCAGTGCGCGCTCGATCGCGTCGAACAGGGCCCGGCCCGGGCCGGTGACCCAGCGGCCGGCCTTGGCCGTCGGTGACGCGGCGGGGATCTCCCAGTAGCCGGCAAAGCCACGGAAGTGGTCGATGCGCACCACGTCGGCCTGTGCCAGCACGCGCTCGACGCGGGCACACCACCAGGCGAAGCCCTCGGCGGCCATGCGGTCCCAGCGGTACAGCGGATTGCCCCAGCGCTGGCCGTCGGGGCCGAGGTCATCGGGCGGCGCGCCGGCGATCACGGTCGGCAAGCCATCGTCGCCGAGGAAGTAGAGGTCCGGGCGCGACCAGACGTCGGCGCTGTTGTCGGCGACGTAGATCGGCGTGTCGCCGACCAGCGCGATGCCGCGCTCGTTGGCGTAGCGCTTGAGCGCCATGCACTGTTCGTCCCAGCACCACTGCACGAAGCGCCAGTAGTCGATCTCGCGCGCGTGCTCGTGAACGGGCCGCGGCCAACGCGGCCGGATTGCGCTGGCGCAGCGGCTCGGGCCACGACCACCACGGCTGCATGCCGTGGGCGGTGAACAGCGCCATGAACAGCGCGTAGTCGTCGAGCCAGCCGGCCTCGCGATGGCACCAGGCGGCGAACGCGGTGCGCTCGTCCGCGCTCGCCCGCGCGGCGAAGCCGGCAGCGGCGCTGCGCAGCTGGCCGTCGCGCCAAGGGATGACACGGCTGAAATCGACGCGCGCCGCCGCGAAGCCTTCGCCAGGCACGCTGGGCGCCTCGAGCCAGCCGCGTTCGACCAGCGGCTCGAGCGCCACCATCAGCGGGCTGCCGGCAAATGCCGACGGGCTCTGGTACGGCGAATCGCCGGGGCCGACCGGCGTGGTCGGCAACCACTGCCACAGCCTCTGCCCGGCCGACGCCAACCAGTCGACGAAGCGGTAGGCATCGGGCCCGAAATCGCCGCTGCCGTGCGGCCCCGGCAGCGAAGTGATGTGCAGCATGACGCCCGCGGCGCGGCCTTCGATGTTCATGCGGGTCCGGGCTCAGGCGGGATCGGCATTGCGCAGCACGACCAGCGCATGCGCGGGCGCGACGAACGGCTGCGCCACCGCGGCCAGGCCGCCCGGCGCGAGTTCGCCGGCGCTGTCGAGCGCCACCCGCCAGTGGCCTGGCGGCAGCGTGAAGTGCTGTGGCTTGGCTTCGGGATTGAAGGCGATCAGCAGGTGGCGGCAGCCCTCGTTGGCGATCTGTGCGTCGCGCGGCGAGGTGTCGATGCGGCATGCGAACGCATGCTGCCCGCCGTCGTGCCAGTCGTGAACCTGCATTTCGTGGCCGGTGGGGGCAAGCCAGGTCAGGCTGCGTTCGCCCGCGGCGCACGGCGCATGCTGGAACCAGCGCTGGTGGCGCAGCGCCGGCTCCTCGCGCCGCAGCGCGAGCACTTGCCGCACGAACTCGAGCAGGTCGCGATCGGCGCGCTGCCAGTCGAGCCAGCCGGTCGGGTTGTCCTGGCAATAGGCGTTGTTGTTGCCCTGCTGGCTGTTGCCGATCTCGTCGCCGGCGTTGAGCATCGGCGTGCCCTGCGCCAGCAACAGCGTCGCCAGCAACGCGCGCTGCACGCGCGAACGCGTGCGCAGGATCGCGGCATCGGTGGTCGGGCCTTCGGCGCCGAAGTTGGCGGCGATCTCGTCGTCGCGGCCATCGCGGTTGTCTTCGCCGTTGGCCTGGTTGTGCTTCCTGGCGTAGCTGACCACATCGGCGAGCGTGAAACCGTCGTGCACGGCAATGAAGTTCACGCTGGCCAGCGGGCTGCGGTGGCCGTGGTGGAACAGATCGCTCGAGCCGGTGAAACGGCGCGCGAACTCGCCGCGGCTGACGCTGCGGTCGAGCCAGTAGCGGCGCACGCTGTCGCGGAACTTGTCGTTCCACTCGAGCCAGCGGCCGGGGAAGCGGCCGACCTGGTAGCCGTCGGGGCCGGCGTCCCAGGCCTCGGCAATCAGGCGCGCGCGCGCCAGGATCGGATCCTGCGCCAGCGCGGTGAAGAACGCCGCGTGGCCGTCGAAGCCGTGGCGCGTGCGGCCGAGCACCGGCGCCAGATCGAAGCGGAAACCGTCGACGCCCATCTCGTGCACCCAGTAGCGCAGCGAGTCGAGCACGAACTGCGTCACGCGCGGATGGGCGACGTTGAGCGTGTTGCCGCAGCCGGTGAGGTTCTCGCAGCGGCTGGGGTCGTCGGCAGCCAGCCGGTACCAGCTGGCGTGGTCGAGACCGCGCATCGACAGGGTGGGGCCGTGCTCGTTGCCTTCGGGGGTGTGGTTGTAGACCACGTCGAGCACGACCTCGAGGCCATGCTCGTGCAGCGTGGCGACCATGCCGCGGAACTCCTCGGCCACCGCGGTCGGGTCGGTCTTGTCGCACGCCGCGAAGCGCGGATCGGGACAGAAGAAGCCGAGCGTGTTGTAGCCCCAGTAGTTGCTGAGCCCCTTTTCGGCGAGGCCCGGCTCGTCGAGGTGGTACTGGACCGGCAACAGCTCGAGCGTGGTGACGCCGAGCGCCTTGAAGTGGGCCACCGCCGTCGGGTGCGCGAGGCCGGCGTAGGTGCCGCGCAAGGCACTCGGCAGTCCCGGCAGGCTCATGCCGAAGCCCTTGACGTGCACCTCGTAGACGACGACGTCGTGCTCGGCATGGCGCGGTGCGTTGTACCAGCCGGGCGCCGGCTGCTGCCGCGGCGGCGCGACGCGTGCCTTCAGCGCATACAACGCGTTGTCGCGCGCATCGAACGAGCGGCTGCCGGCCGGATGGCCGATCTCGAAACCATAGTGCCCGGTGTGCCAGGCGAAGTGGCCGACGATCTCGCGCGCCCACGGATCGAGCAGCAGCTTGTGGTCATTGAAGCGGTGGCCGCGATCGGGTGTGTACGGGCCATGCGCGCGCAAGCCGTAGACCAGGCCGGGGCCGACGCCCTCGACGAAGCCATGGAACACGCCGTCGTGCGGGCCGTGCAGTGCATAGCGCTTCAATTCGAGCGAGCCGCTGCCATCGAAGATGCACAACTCGATCCGCTCGGCATGTGCGGAGAAGACGGCGAAGTTCACGCCACCGTCGCGGGCCAGCGCGCCGAACGGTTCGGCGCGGCCGGGGGTCAGCTGGCCGGGAAGATGCATTTCGACATCATGCCGGCACCAGGTACACCGTCGCCAGCGGCGGCACCGTCAGCGTGATCGACTGCGCGCGGCCGTGGCTGGCGATGCGATGCACCGGCAGCGCGGCGGGGCCGTTGCCGAGGTTGCTGCCGCCGTAGAACGACGAGTCGGTGTTGAGCACCTCGCGCCAGGCGCTGGCCCCCTCGGGCACGCCGAGCGTCATGGCCTCGCGCGGCACCGGCGTCATGTTGCTCACCACCAGCACCATCGCGCCCTGCCCGTCGCGACGGACCCAGCTGTAGAGCGAGCGCTCGGCGTCGTGGGCGTCGATCCATTCGAAGCCGGCGCCGTCGCAGTCGAGCCGGTGCAGCGCCGGCTGCTCGCGGTACAGGCGGTTCAGGTCGCGCACCAGGCGCTGCACGCCGGCGTGCCGCTCGTCGCCCAGCAAGGCCCAGGGCAGCTCGGTGTCGTGGTTCCATTCGCCGGGCTGCGCGAACTCCTGGCCCATGAACAACAGCTTCTTGCCCGGGTGGCCCCACATGAAGCCGTAGTAGGCGCGCAGGTTGGCGAAGCGCTGCCAGTCGTCGCCCGGCATGCGGCCGAGGATCGAACCCTTGCCGTGCACCACCTCGTCGTGCGACAGCGGCAGCACGAAGTTCTCGCTGAACGCATAGACCAGGCCGAAGCTCATCTTGTCGTGGTGCCAGCGGCGATGCACCGGGTCCTGCGTCATGTACTCGAGCGTGTCGTGCATCCAGCCCATGTTCCACTTGTAGTGGAAGCCCAGGCCGCCGGCGTAGGTCGGCGCACTGACGCCGGCGTAGGCGGTCGACTCTTCGGCGATCATGATCGCGCCCGGGCATTCGGCACCGATGACCTCGTTGGTCCGCTGCAGCAGCGCGATGGCTTCGAGGTTCTCGCGGCCGCCGTGCACGTTCGGAATCCACTCGCCGGCCGTGCGCGAGTAGTCGCGGTAGAGCATCGAGGCCACCGCATCGACGCGCAGGCCGTCGACGCCGTGGCGCTCGATCCAGTACAGCGCGTTGCCGACCAGGAAGTTCTTCACTTCGTGGCGACCGAAGTTGTAGATCAGCGTGTTCCAGTCGCGATGAAAGCCTTCGCGCGGGTCGGCATACTCGTACAGCGCGCTGCCGTCGAACTGCGCCAGGCCGAAGGCATCGGACGGGAAGTGCGCCGGCACCCAGTCGAGCAGCAGGCCGAGCCCGTGGGCGCGACAGGCGGCGACGAAGCGCGCAAACCCTTCCGGCGGGCCGAAGCGCGCCGTCGGCGCGTACATCCCGAGCGTCTGGTAACCCCACGAGCCGTCGAACGGGTGCTCGCTGATCGGCAGCAGCTCGATGTGGGTGAAGCCGAGATCGGCGACGTAGCCCGGCAGCGCGGCCGCGAGCTCGTCCCAGGAATGGAACGCGCCATCGGGATGGCGGCGCCAGGACCCCGCATGCAGCTCGTAGATCGACACCGGCGCCTGGCGTGCATTGGCGGCGGCGCGGTCGGCCGGCAGCGCTTGCGCTGGCGGCAGCGGCGCGACGATGCTGGCTGCCGCCGGGCGCACCTCGGCGGCGCGGGCGTACGGGTCGGCCTTGGCCGGCAGCAAGGTGCCGTCGCGCGCGAGCAGTTCGAACTTGTAGCGGTCGCCGAGCGCCACGTGCGGGATGAACAGTTCCCACACGCCACCGCCGCCGCGCGAGCGCATCGGGTGGCGGCGGCCGTCCCAGGCATTGAAGTCGCCGACGACCGACGCGCGCTGCGCGTTCGGCGCCCAGACCGCAAAACGAACCCCGGGCACGCCGGGCCCGTCGGCGGGCGTCATCGGGTGCGCACCGAGCATCGTGAACGGGCGCAGGTGCGTGCCCTCGCCGAAGAAGTGCAGGTCGGCGTCGGCGATCAGCGGTCCGTAGGCGTAGGCGTCGGCATAGGTGCCCTCGCCGCCGGCCGTCCAGCAGACGTGCAGCCGGTAGTCGAAGCGCTTCCTGCGGCGCGGGATCGGCGCCTCCCACAGGCCGGCCTCGTCGCGCAGCGCGAGCTCGGCGATGCGCTTGCCGGTCTTGGCATCCCGCACCGCGACGCTGGCGGCACCGGGCAGCATCGCGCGCAGCCAGAAGGTGCCCTTGGCGTCGGCATGCAGGCCGAGCACCGCGAACGGGTCGCCGTGCCTCGCAGCCACCAGCGCTTGGACGTCGGTGTCAGTGAGCATGGCGTTCAGCGCCTGGGCGCCGTCCAGACCTTGTCGACGTACTCGCGGACCGTGCGGTCCGACGAGAACGGCCCCATCGCCGCGACGTTGAGCAGCGCGCGCGTGGCCCACGCCGACGGGTCGCGGTACAGCGCATCGACACGCGCCTGGGTGGCCACGTAGTCGGCGAAGTCGGCCATCAGCATGTAGGTGTCGTGGTTGAGCAGGCCGTCGACGAGGCCCCGGTAGCGCTCGGGTTCGCCGGGCGAGTACGCGCCGCCGCCGATCGCATCGATCACCGCGCGCAACTGGCGGTTCTCTTCGACGTGCAGGCGCGCGTCGTAGCCGAGCGCCTTGATGCGCGCGACGGCATCGGCGCGCAGGCCGAAGACGAACATGTTGTCCTCGCCCATCGATTGCGCCATCTCGATGTTGGCGCCGTCCCAGGTGCCGATCGTGATGGCCCCGTTCAGTGCGAACTTCATGTTGCCGGTGCCCGAGGCCTCGGTGCCGGCGGTGGAAATCTGCTCCGACAGGTCGGCCGCCGGCAGGATCACTTCGGCCAGCGAGACGCTGTAGTTGGGCAGGAAGACGACCTTCAGCCGGTCGCCCACGCGCGGGTCGCTGTTGACCACCCGCGCGACGTCGTGGATCAGGTTCACGATGGCCTTGGCGGTGTGGTACGCGGAGGCTGCCTTGCCGGCGAAGACCACGCTGCGCGGCACCCAGTCGGCGTTCGGGTCGGCCACGATGGCCTGGTGGCGCGACACCACGTGCAGCAGGTTCAGCAGCTGGCGCTTGTATTCGTGGATGCGCTTGATCTGCACGTCGAACAGGCTCGCCGGGTCGATCACCACACCGAGCTCGCGCCGCACCAGCGCCGCCAGGCGGGCCTTGTTGTTGCGCTTGACCTTCAGGAACGCGTTGCCCAGCGACTTCTTGCCCGCGTGCCGGGCCAGCATCGCCAGGCCTGCCGCATCGCGGCGCCAGTCGCTGCCGATCTGCGTGTCGATCAACGCCGACAGGCCCGGGTTGGCCTGCATCAGCCAGCGCCGTGGCGTCACGCCGTTGGTGATGTTGGTGAAACGATCGGGGTACAGCGCGGCGAAGTCCGCGAAGATCGTCTGCACCATCAGCCTGGAATGCAGCGCCGACACGCCGTTGACCTTGTGCGACGCGACGATCGACAGCGCGGCCATGCGCACGCGGCGAGCGCCGTGCTCGTCGATCAACGACATCCGGCGCACGCGATCCTCGTCGCCGGGGAACTTCGCGCGCACCTCCTCGAGGAAGCCGCGGTTGATCTCGTAGACGATCTCGAGGTGCCGCGGCAGCAGCGCCTCGAACAACGGCACGGCCCAGGTCTCGAGCGCCTCGGGCATCAGCGTGTGGTTGGTGTAGCTCACCGCCTGGCGCGTCACGTTCCAGGCCTCGTTCCACGACAGGCCCTGCTCGTCGATCAACAGCCGCATCAGCTCGGCCGGCACCAGTGCCGGATGGGTGTCGTTCAGGTGCACGCTGTTCTGGCGGCCGAAGTCGTGCAGTGCGCGACCCTCGCGCAAGTGCCGCGCCAGCATGTCCTGCAACGATGCGGACACCAGCAGGTACTCCTGCTTCAGGCGCATCTCGCGGCCGGCCGGCGTGCTGTCGTCGGGGTAGAGCACCCAGTTCAGCATGTCGGCGGCCAGGCGTTCGCGCCCCGACGCCAGGTGCTCGCCGCGGCAGAACGCGGCGAAGTCGATCGGCTGCTCCGAGAACGCGTGCCACTGGCGCAACGTGGCCACGCGCTCGGTGCCATGGCCCGGCACGATGAAGTCGAATGCGGTGGCGACGATGCGCTCGGCCGGCAGCCAGCGCCGGCCGGTCTGGCTGCTGCCGTCGGCCACCACGCGGCCGCCGAAGCCGACGAACCAGCGCAATTCGGGGCGATGGATCTCCCACGGATTGCCACGCTTGAGCCAGTCATCGGGCACTTCGACCTGGCGGCCGCCGGCGATCTGCTGCGCGAACATGCCGTACTGGTAGCGCACGCCGTAGCCGAACGAGGGCAGCCCGAGCGTCGCGAACGAGTCGAGGAAGCAGGCCGCCAGGCGGCCCAGGCCGCCGTTGCCCAGCGCGGCATCGGCTTCGCGTTCGAGCACGTCGGGCAAGGCGTGGCCGGCCGCTTGCGCAGCGGCGCGCAGTTCGTCGTCCAGGCCCAGCGCCGCCACCGCGTTGCCGAGCGCGCGGCCCATCAGGAACTCCATCGACAGGTAGTGCACGCGGCGCGACCTGGTGTCGGCGCGATCCTCGGCCTGGGTGCGGATCCAGCGCTCGGCCAGCAGTTCGCGGCTGGCGTGCGCCGCTGCCCACAGGCTGGCTTCGGGCGACGGGCCGTCGCTGCGCTGTGCGAGTTCACGCTGATAGGCGGCCCGGAAAGCTTGGGCCAGACTTGGCGCCTTGGCGGCGGCGCGCTTGCGGGAAACGACGGACGGGGGAGCCGTCGGCGGCATCGAGCTGGCTGTCATGCGGTTGCAGTCGGGGGCAGTAGGCGAAGGGCGATTCTGCCCTGGGCGATGCGCAGTCCTGCCACAGGGGGGATTTGCGCATCCGCGCCGGCGCCTGCCAGGCCGCGGCACCGTCGTGTACATCAGACACAGGGAGGCGTTGAAGAGCATGGATCGAGAATTCCCCCGGTTGCTGGGCGACGTCGGCGGCACCAACGCACGTTGGGCCTGGCAGCCGCAGGCGGGCGCGCCGATCGAAAGGGTGCGCAGCCTGCCGTGCGCCGCCTTCGACGCCATCGACGCCTGCATCGCGCAGTACCTGCAACTCGAAGGCCTGCCTGCGCCACGCTGCGCCGCCTTCGGCATCGCCACGCCGATCACCGGCGACGCCGTGCAGATGACCAACCACCCGTGGCGCTTTTCGATCGCCGCGTTGCAGGCCAAGCTCGGCGTCGAGCGCCTGCTCGTGCTGAATGACTTCGAGGCCCTGGCGCAGGCCGTGCCCGCGCTGGCCGGCGACGCGTTGCGTGCCGTCGGCGGCGGCAGTGGTGGCGGTGGTCTTGCGGGAGGCGGCAACCTGGCCGTGATCGGCCCCGGCACCGGGCTGGGCGTGGCGGGCCTGGTCGCCGATGGCCGCGGCGGCTGGACGACGGTGGTCGGCGAAGGCGGGCACGTCACGCTGGCGGCATCCAGTGCCCGCGAGGCCTCGCTGCTGGCGATCCTGCGCGAGCGTTTCGGCCATGCGTCGGCCGAGCGCGCGCTGTCGGGGCCGGGGCTGGTGAATCTGTACGCAGCGATCTGCACGCTCGAAGGCGAGGCCGCGCGAACGCTCGATCCGGCCGACGTGATCACGCAGGCGCTGGCCCACGGCGATGCGCGCTGCGACCAATGCGCAGAGGCGCTGTCGACCTTTGCCGCACTGCTCGGCAGCGTCGCCGGCAACCTGGCGCTGACGCTCGGCGCGCGCGGCGGCGTCTACATCGGCGGCGGCATCGTGCCGCGGCTCGGCGCGCAGTTCGACGCGCTGCCGTTTCGCGCGCGCTTCGAGGCCAAGGGACGCTTCAGGTCCTATCTCGAACCGATCCCGACCTGGGTCATCACGGCCAGCGCGCCGGCGCTGCTCGGCGCCGCGCGCGCGCTCGACCGTGCCGCACGCTGACGAGCCCTCCACGATGGGCCATGGCGATCGCCAGCCTGGCTAGTCGACGCGGCGCTTGACCCATTGCCAGGCCGCCAGGCCGATGCCGAGGAAGCCGGCCGCCGTGAGCGCCAGCGCGAGCGTCGAATGCATCACCAGCGGCGCGATCACGCCGGCCACCAGGCCATTGGCGACGCTGCCGACGGCGGCCTGCAGCGACGACGCCATGCCGCGCCGCTCGGGCGCGAGGTCGAGCACCTTCAGCGTCACCACCGGCACCATCAGGGCCCAGCCGAACGAGAACAGCGCCACCGACGGCAGCGCCCAGCCCCAGTGCGGCACCAGCATGGCGTTGAGCGCGACGTTGGCGCCCGCCGCCAGCACCATGATCTCGAAGCCGCGACGGATCTGCTTGCGCGGCGCGATGCGCCCGGCCATGCGGCCCGACAACCAGGCGCCGCCCATGATGCCGCCGATCGACAGGCAGAAGAACCAGAAGAATTCGGTCGGTGCGAGCTTCAGGTGGCCGCCGAGCCAGGCCGGCGCCGACAGCACGTAGAGGAACATGCCGTTGAACGGCACCCCGCTGGCCAGCGCCAGCGCCAGGAAGCGCGGATCGGCGCCGAGCTGCCAGTAGCCGCGCATCAGGTGCCGCACCTCGAACGGCTGCACGTGGTCGGCGTGCAGCGTCTCGGGCAGCCGGCGCCAGTTGACGACCCACAGCGTGGCGCCGATCAGCGCCAGCAGCCAGAAGATCGCGTGCCAGTCGGCGTGCACGAACAGCAGGCCGCCGATCATCGGCGCCACCGCCGGCGCGATGCCGAAGTAGATCGTCACCTGGCTCATCACGCGCTGCGCGTCGGCCGGCGCGAACATGTCGCGGATGATGGCCCGCGAGACGACGATGCCGGCGCCGGTGGACATGCCCTGCACCGCCCGAAGTTCAAGTTCTGGGGCGGGCTGACGGTCGAGGCGGTGGGCGGCGGGCCGGGCCTGGTCGAGATGCTGACCGAGGCCGCGACGAAGCGCGGCATCGAGATCCGCTACGAGACCCGCGCGCTGAGCCTTGTCTATGACGGCGTTCGCGTCGAGGGCGTCCGCGTCCGGCACGAGGGCGTCGAGAGCGAGCTGCGCAGCAAGCGGTGGTGCTCGCCTGCGGCGGCTTCGAGGCCAATGCGGAATGGCGCACGCGCTATCTCGGGCCGGGCTGGGATCTCGCCAAGGTGCGCGGCACGCGCTTCAACACCGGCGACGGCATCCGCATGGCGCTCGACATCGGCGCCGCGCCCACCGGCAACTGGTCGGGCTGCCACGCGGTGCAGTGGGAGATGCAACGCGCCGGAGTTCGGCGACCTCGCGGTCGGCGACCAGTTCCAGAAGCACTCCTATCCGTTCGGCATGCTGATCAACGCCGAGGGCAAGCGCTTCGTCGACGAGGGCGCGGACTTCCGCAACTACACCTACGCCAAGTACGGCCGCGTGGTGCTGGAGCAGCCCGGGCCAGTTCGCCTGGCAGATCTTCGACGCCAAGGTGCAAGCACCTGCTGCGCGACGAGTACCAGCATCCGCAGGTCACCAAGGTGACGGCGAACACGCTCGAGGAGCTCGCGCGCAAGCTCGAAGGCGTCGAACGCCGAGCAGTTCCTGCAGGACGATCGCAGAGTACAACGCCGCGGTGCAGACGGACGTGCCGTTCAATCCCAACGTCAAGGACGGCCGCGCGCACCGAGCGGCCTGGCGATCAACAAGACCAACTGGGCGAACACGCATCGACACGCCGCCCTTCGAGGCCTATGCGGTCACCTGCGGCATCACCTTCACCTTCGGCGGCCTGCACATCAACACCGACGGCGCAGGTGCTCAACACCGACTGCGCAGCCGATCCCGGGCCTCTACGCCGCGGGCGAACTGGTCGGCGGCATGTTCTATTTCAACTATCCCGGCGGCACCGGCCTCACCTCCGGCGCGGTGTTCGGCAAGATCGCCGGCACCTCGGCGGCGCGCGCCGGCAAGAATTGAGCGTCATTTCGGTGAACTCCTTGAAACCGGTTATGACGCGCGTGACCGGGGCTCGCACATACATGCATACGCCTGCGGTCACCTTGCCGACGCAGCCGCGGCCCGCGGAGGCTTGCCCGTCGGGATCCGGCTCGTCGCGCCGCGTTTCGCCGCTCGCCGGCTGCTCGGCCTGCGCCGGCTGGATTTGGCGGGAACTCGGCTCGCCTGACATGGTTGGCTATCGGGACTAGAGAAAGCATCATGGAATTCGACAATTCATTCGAAGTGCCGCTGCCGCCGGCCCAGGCCTGGAAGCTCCTGCTCGACGTCGAACGCATCGCGCCCTGTATGCCGGGGGCGGAGCTGACCGAGGTGGTGAGCAAGAATACCTACAAGGGCAAAATCGGCGTGCGGCTCGGACCGGTCGCCCTGACCTTCGCCGGCGTCGTCAAGCTGGAGGACATCGACGACTCCGCTTACACCGCAAGGGTGGCGGCGCAGGGCACCGACGCGAAAGGGCGCGGCGGGGCCAATGCGGCCTCGGTTTTCCATCTCGAGCCCGCCGGCAGCGGCTCGAAGGTGATGGTGCACACCAATCTCACGCTGTCCGGCTCGGTAGCGCAGTACGGACGTGGCGTCGGCATCATCCAGGCCACGGCCACGCAGATCATGAATCAATTCGCCAAGTGCCTGAAGGAAAAGCTCGCACAGGAACAGCCGGCTGCGCCGGTTCCGCCGCCGCTGCAGCCCTCACCCTCCATCGTTCCGCCGGGTGCCCCGTCCGCTACGGCGGAGCCGGCATCGCGCACCGGCACGACCTGCCGCATCGCCGCCGCGCGCCGCGCCGGCCGCGGCGAAGCCGATCTCAGGCTTTGCGTTGATGGCGAAGGTGGTCTGGAGCTCGATCGTCGGCCTGTTCAGACGACCCAGCGGCACCAACAGCGCGTCCCGCGCCTTTGCGATTGGCGAGCCTATTCCTTGAGCGCTTCCTCGCGCTTGACCCGGATGGCGGGCGCGGCGAGCACAAGCAGCAGCCCGGCAGCCACCAGCAGGAAGGCGAGGCTGATCGGCTCCTCGAGGAAGACCATGGGATCGCCGCGCGAGATCAGCAGCGCGCGGCGAAGATTCTCCTCCATCATCGGTCCCAGCACGAAGCCGAGAATGAGCGGCGCCGGCTCGCAGTCGAGCTTGAGCGCGACGTAGCCGAACACCGCGAAGAACGCCATCACGAACGACATCGAACGGCTTGCTGTTGATGATGTAGACGCCGATGCAGCAGAACACGATGATCGCGGGATAGAGCAGCCGATAGGGCACCTGCAGCAGCCGCACCCACATGCCGACCAGCGGCAGGTTCAGGATCACCAGCATGAGGTTGCCGATCCACATGCTGGCGATCAGGCCCCAGAACAGATCCGGGCTGCTCGGTCATCACCTGCGGTCCCGGCGCGATGCCGTGGACCATCAACGCGCCGATCATCAGCGCCATGGTCGGGTTGCGCCGGGATGCCGAGCGTCAGCATCGGGATGAACGACGTCTGCGCGCCGGCATTGTTGGCGGCTTCGGGCGCCGCGACGCCGCGATGTCGCCGTGGCCGAATGTGCGCGGCTGGCTGCGCGACGCTTCTTCTCGAGCGTATAGGCGGCGAACGACGCGAGCAGCGCGCCGCCGCCCGGCAGGATGCCGAGAATCGACGCCGAGCCCGGTGCCGCGCAGGATCGAGCCGGCGCAGTAGCGCGGAAGTCGGCCACGGCTCGGCCACACGCTGCCGATCGCGTCGGTGACGATGCTGCGTGCTAGCTCGTCTTCTCGAGATTGCAGATGACCTCGGCGATGCCGTAGATCGCCATCGACAGCGCCACGAACTCGATGCCGTCGGCAAGCCCGGTGATGCCGAAGTGAAGCGGCGCGCCGCCGGAATTCACGTCGGTGCCGACGAGGCCGAGCAGCAGACCGAGCACGACCATGCGCGATCGCCTTCACCAGCGAGCCGTGCGCCAGCACGACGGCGGCGATCAGGCCGCAGCACCATCAGCGAGAAATATTCCGCCGGCCCGAACTGCAGCGCGATCGCGGCGAGCGGCGGCGCCGCGAACGCGATCAGCAGCGTCGCGACGCAGCCGGCGAAGAACGAGCCGAGCGCCGCGATGCCGAGCGCCGGGCCGGCGCGGCCCTGCAGCGCCATCTGGTGGCCGTCGATGCGTGGTGACGACGGACGAGGCCTCGCCCGGGATGTTGACCAGGATCGCGGTGGTCGAGCCGCCGTACTGCGCGCCGTAGTAGATGCCGGCCAGCATGATCAGCGCGGATTCCGGCTGCGAGCGTGAACGAGATCGGCAGCAGCATCGCGACCGTGGTCACCGGGCCGATGCCGGGCAGCACGCCGATCACGGTGCCGAGCAGGACGCCGATGAAGCAATAGGCGAGGTTCTGCAGCGTCAGCGCGACGGCAAAGCCGAGCCCGAGATTGGCGAGTGACGTCCATCCTAGAGGCTCGGCCAGAGCGAGCGGAAGGCCGCAGCACATAGACGAACACGCCGATCGAAAACGCGATCAGCACCAACGTCAGCGCGACCGTTTCGAGCAGGCGAAACTGCGGCGCCGGCCCAGGCGGACAACACGGTCAGCACGGCGAGCGACGACGACGAGGCCGAGCGGTTCGATCATCAGGCCGAACAGGCACGACCGCCGAGCGCGATGATGGCGAGCGGCAGGATGTGAAGCGCGAGACCGGCTCGCCGTCGATCACCAGCGAGCGGGCGACAGGAGCAGCCCAAGGCCGCGAGCACGAGGCCGAGCAGCAGCGGGAAATAGCCCGGCCCCATCTTGCCGGCGGTGCCCAGCGAATAGCCGCTGCGCCGCGAGGATGCCGATCGCGGCGAAAGCCGCAGAACATCACGCCCGACCAGAAATCCTTAGGTGCGCGGATCTTCATGCGCCCCTCACGCAGCTGTGTGCGGGGCATCGACATGCGCCGCGACGGGACGAAGCGCGATCAGTCTTCTTTGATCTTGCCGTCGGCGATGACCTGCTTCCATTTATCGAACTCGGCTCGCAGAAAGAGCGGCGCCCTCCTCCGGGCTGGTCCCGCGCGGCTCGACGCCGACCTTGGCAAGCGCTGCCTTCAGGTCGGCAGCCTCCAGCGCTTTCGTCAGGCTCGCCGTTCAAACTTCGCCAGGATCGGCGCGGGTAGGCCGGCCGGCGCGAAGATGCCGAGCCAGAGGTCGACCTCAAATCCCGTAAGTCCGGCTTCGTCGACGGTCGGCAGGTCGGGATAGACGCTGCTGCGCTTGAGCCCCAGTGGTCGCAATCGGCGCGCACGCGATTGTCGGTGGTGAACGGCAAGGCGCCGGCGATGCTCGAGAACGCGAACTGGATCTTGTCGCTCATCATGTCGGTGTAGGACGCGCCGATGCCCTTGTAGGGAATATGGGTGGCATCGATGCCGGTACGCAGCTTGAACAGTTCGCCGGCGAGATGCGGCGTCGTGCCGATGCCGGCCGAGGCGAAGTTGAGCTTGCCCGGATTGGCTTTGCCGTATGCCACCAAGTCGGGAAAGGTCTTCACCGGCAGGTTGGGCGCTGACGACCAGCACCTCCGGCGACGAGCTCACGATCGAAACGGTCTGCAGGTGCTTGAAGAGATCGTAGGGCACGGTCGCCTGCAGCGTCGGATTGATCACGATCGCCGGGATCCATCAGCACGATGGTGTAGCCGTCGGGCGCCGACCGGGCGACCGTAATCCGTGCCCGAGAATGCCGCCGCCGCCCGGCCGGTTCTCCGCCACCACCGGCTGGCCGAGAGTTTCGCGTCAGATGTTGCGCCAGCGTGCGGCCGACGTAATCGATGATGCCGCCCGGGAGCGTAGGGCAGCACGAGCCGAACCGGCTTAGTCAGGATAAGTCTGCGCCTGGCCACCGGCGGGGGCTGCAAGAACGAGCGCCGAACCAACGAGGGCCGAGGAAAAGAGCGCGCCGAAACAGCGTTATAGGGTCTGTCATGTCCACTCCTGAATCCCTGGTGGATTCCAGCTAACCCGCGGTTTGTAACAAAATCAATATTTCTTCCAATTTCTGAACAAAGGGGTATGTTCACACCATTCGGGCTGCGGGCTCCTGGCAGCTCGGCATCCTTCCGCGGCGCGCGCCTGTGCGCGGCCTCGGCTCTCCGAAATCTCGGAGTTCTGAATGCCCGCCGTCTGGATCGTCCCGACGCGATCCTCTAGATTTCGCGCCGCTATCGCGCCGGAAGGTGGAGATGACTCCGGGATTCATCGAACAGCATGGTCTGTGGTCGGAAGACCAGCGCCGCCACGCCGAGGAGCTCAAGTACCGCATCGAGAACGACATCCAGCTGATCCGCGTCGCCTGGGCCGATCCGCACGGCGCCTCGCGCGCCAAGACCGTGACGGTGCCGGCTTTCGCGGCCGCGCTCGCCACCGGCTACAACATCAACGCCGCGACCACGACGCTCGATTCCGCCAATGCGCGCACCTTCTCGTCGTTCACGCGCGGCGGCGGCATGGGGCTCGACGAGATGACGGGCTCGCCCAATCTCACCATCGTGCCCGACCCCGCCACCTTTCGCCTGCTGCCATGGGCGCCGAAGGTCGGCTGGGTGCTGTGCGACGAATATTTCAACAATGGCGTGCCGTTTCATTTCTCGCCGCGCCAGGTGCTGCGCCGGCAGCTCAAGCGGCTCGCCGAGCGCGGCATGGGCTGCGTGGTCGGGCTCGAGATCGAGTGGTACCTGGCTCGCATCGTCGACCCGCATCTGGGCGACGAGCACATCGGCTTTCCGGGCGTGCGCGGCCGGCCGTCGCAGACCGAGCCGCCCGAGCCGGGGTTCTCCTATCACTCCGAAACCAACATGGACCTGATGCAGCCGGTGATCTCGGCGCTCGCCGACGCGTTCGAGAAGATGCGCCTGCCGCTGCGCTCGATCGAGAACGAATGGGGCCCCGGCCAGCTGGAGTGCACGTTCGCGGCGCGGCCGGCACTCGAAGCCGCCGACCACGCCATCCTGTTCCGCACCGCCACCCGGCAGATCTGCCGCCGCATGGGCTATCTCGCGTCGTTCATGTGCCGGCCGGCGCTCAAGGGCTACTACGCCAGCGGCTGGCACCTGCACCAGTCGGTGGTCGACACCAAGAGCGGGCGCAACCTGTTCATGCCGGAGGACACGGCCGATTGCCTGTCGCCGCTCGGCCGGCACTATCTCGGCGGCTTGATGAGCCATGCGCAGGCCTGCGCGGCGTTCGGCGACGCCCACCGTCAACGGCTATCGCCGCTACCGGCCGAATTCGCTCGCGCCCGACCGCGCCACCTGGTGTTACGACCACCGCGGCGTGATGGTGCGGGTGCTGGGCGGGCCGGGCGATCCGGCGACGCGGATGGAGAACCGGGTCGGCGAGCCGGCGGCCAATCCGTATCTCTACATCGCGTCGCAGATCGCGGCCGGCCTCGACGGCATCGACCGGCAGCGCGATCCCGGTCCGCCGGACGACGATCCCTACAGCGCCGACCGGCCGCGCCTGCCGGCCACGCTGCCGGCCGCGCTCGATGCGCTCGAACACGACGCGCTCTACCGCGACGCCTTCGGCGAGGTGTTCATCGACTACTATCTCAAGATCAAGCGCAACGAGGCCGGCCGATACGAGAAATGGCTCAAGGAGCACGGCCTGCCGCATGGCGACGAGCCGACCGCATGGGAGCAGAACGAGTACTTCGATTTTTTCTGAGGCGGATGCATTATCGTCATGCGACCAAGGGCGGGAGGCTGGCGCGGTGAACCCGCAGTCGTGAAGGACTAAACCATGCTGGAGAAGCCACCGCAGGCCCGGATCGAGAGCGCGGCCGATCTCTACGACTGGGACGAACTCGTCCAGGAGGATCGCGTCCACCGCCTGATCTACACCGACGCCGCGATCTTCCAGGCCGAGATGACCAATATCTTCGGCGCGGTCTTGGTCTTTGTCGGCCACGAAAGCCGAATCCCCAAGAACGACGACTACATCACGGTGCGACTGG